>NZ_JHUZ01000001.1 GCF_000619885.1 Balneatrix alpica DSM 16621
CGCCTTCGAAGTCAGCACCGACGGTGGTGCCAACTGGACCGCCTACAGCAGTGCCCTGACCCTCAGTGCTGGCGTCAGCCAAGTGCTGGTACGGGTGTCTACGGTAGAGGATGGCAAAATTGAACCTACTGAAAACTTCACCCTGAATGCGACCCTCAATTCGAACGGCACGAACTATAACGCTTCCGGCACAGGTACCATTTTGGATGACGACCATCCTCCTGTAGCGGTGGATGATTATGGTCTGTCCGGTCTGCATGCTTCCTTCTTTAGTTACCGTGAAGGGCCAGACGGTTCGAACCTGTCTAATGTGACTCAAGTTCGTAACTTTATTGATACGCATAACCCTAGTGCGACCTTCACCGCAACCAAGCTCGATTACAAACTGGGTAGCGGTAGCCTGGGGATGGGGACTAACCTGCAGTCCTTCTTGGATCACGATGCTGCCAGTTTGTCGAATGATCCGGCAGATTCGTCGGATGCCATCATCCACATGCATGGTTACGTTAAGCTTGATCCCGGTACTTATAATTTCCGGATTGCGTCGGATGATGGCTACAGCATTTTGATAGATGGCAAAGTGGTTGCAGAGGTGAATAAAAACCAATCACCGACCACTACCACTCATAGCGCTTTTACTATTGCTGAAGGCGGCTATCACAAGTTGGAAGTCGTTTACTGGGAGCAAGGTGGGTATTATCAGTTCAAGGCGGAAATTCAGCAGGGCAATAATGGCTACCAAGTTTTTGATGGCACTCAGGCCTTCCGCTCCCTGGTGACGCCAGAAGATACGGCGCTGGATATCCCTGTTGCGGCCATTCTGGCCAATGACAGTGATCCTGATGGTGATAGCTTGACCGTAGTGAGTGTCAGTAACCCGCAGAATGGTACGGTGCAGTTGGTGGGGAACAAGGTTGTCTTTACCCCGGCGGCTAACTACCACGGCCCTGCGCAGTTTGACTACACCATCGATGATGGTCATGGCAACCGTGATACCGCGACAGTATTCCTCCATGTTACGCCGGTGACGGACTTTAATGTGGCAGCGGATAACTATGCGGTGATTGAGGGTAGTACTACCAATCAAGCCAGTGTGCTGACAAATGATTCTGCCGACCATGGCGGAGCTTTGAAGGTGGCGGCAGTCTCTCAGACCAATGGTGGTACTGCGACTATTGTCAATGGCGCAGCAACACTGACCACGGCCCTGGGCGGTACGGTAACCATCAATGCTGATGGTACTTTCTCCTATAAAGCCCCCGTATTGAATCACAGCAGTAGCGATGTCATTGAGGATGCCTTCTATTATCAGGCTTCCGATGGCTTGGCGACGGCCTCCTGGACCAAGGCAACGATTAAGGTAAGTGATACCAATCCTGATGCACTGGATGATTCAGCTTTTGTCCGTATCGGTAAGCAGGTTACTGGTAATGTGCTTGCCAACGACATTATTGTGGATACCGCAGGACAGGTTCTGAGTGTTAGCCATAAGGGTACGGTGTATACCTTTGCCAATGGGCAGAACACTCTGACCATTGACACCCAATATGGCGTTATCACAGTGAATCGTGATGGCTCTTACACCTACACCTCTGATCAAGCAGCGTTTGAGAAGACCTTTACCGCCGGTACGGCTAACGGTACCAATGGCGTCAATATGTACGGCTTTGGTTTGGGAGCGAGCTACCTGACAGCGGGTGGTGGTTTGGATTTAGCTAAGCTAAATAACACTACTTTCCAGGCAGCCATTACTGAAACGGCAGGTATCGGTGTCGGTACGGGTGGTAATAGCAACCCGATTGAGCGTAACAAACAAGGGCAGACAGAAGCTTTGGTGGTGAAGTTTGATGAGGGGGCTTCTAATGTCTCGATCAAGCTTATCAATGCCAATGATGGTGACCCCATTATCTGGAAGACCTTCGACAGCAACGGTAACTTCCTGGAGTCAGGCACGCGCTCTGAAGGGGTTGAGACAGGCAATGGTAATAATATTGTCTTCTGGCCAAGTATGACTAAAGCCTTCACCTATATGGTAGTGAGCTTAGATGCTGGTAATACCAATGAAGAGTTCCGCATAGCTGAGTTTAAATACACTGTTAGCGAAGGGGCTGCTCAGGAAAGCTTTACCTACACCATGAAGGATGCAGATGGCGATCAGGATACCGCTAATCTGCTGATTAATACGGGTGTTGACAGCCTCTATGTTGGTACTACTGACGGTAATACTAAAGTTAGTGGCGGTGGTAATGATGTGCTGATCGGTGATCCAGCGGGCTCCAGTGTGCTGCTGGTGCCAGCCAAGAATTACAACATCTCTCTGATGGTTGATGTTTCGGGCAGTATGAGTAGCCAGATGGCGACGATGAAGCAGTCGCTGACTAATCTGCTGAACCAGCTTAAAGCCCATGAAGGTGTGGTGAATATTCAGCTGGTCACTTTCTCGACAGGGATAGTGCAGAATGTCAATGTGACTAACCTGAATAATAGCAATGCCAGCACGATCCAGAATGTCATCAACAATATGACTGCGGATGGATGGACTAACTATGATGCTGGTCTGACGTCAGGCTCCGCTTGGTTGAAATCGGTTGTTGATGCCGGCAGTAATGGTGCGGCGAACTTTGTGAATAATGCCTTCTTTATTACCGATGGGGCGCCTAATCGCTATTTGAAGGACTCGGATGGTTCTGTGGCCTCAGGTAGTACTACGGAGTCGATGACAGAAGCGATTAAAGCCGCTTCCAGCATGATGAAGGGAACGGGCAGCTTTAGTGGTGCTAATAACATCAATCTGCATGCCATTGGCATTGGCTCAGGAAATGACGTCAACAATATGAAGTACTTCGACAATACGAGTATTGCCGGTACTACTACCTACAATGGTATGACGAATGTGCCCTATGGTAATCCGCAGATTATCAGCTCTGCGTCGGAGTTGAGCCTGGCATTGCAGAATGCTTTCTTGCAATCCAACCCCTTACCCTATGGCGACGATACCCTGACTGGTGGAGCCGGTGCGGACATCATCTTCGGTGATAGCATCAACACCGATCACCTGTCCTGGACCGACAATGGCGTGTCCTATAGTGCGGGTAGTCATGATGGTATGGGCTTTAAAGGCCTGGTTGAGTACTTAAAACATGCAGTGAATGGAGGTGCCGCTCCCTCTCAACAGCAGCTGAAAGACTACATCACCACCAACTACAATGCCTTGAAAGGTAATGAGGATCGTGGTGGTAATGACATTCTGACTGGTGGAGAGGGTGATGACATCATCTTTGGTCAGGGTGGTAATGACATTCTTATCGGTGGCAAAGGTAATGACATTCTGCATGGCGGTAAGGGCATTGATACCTTCCGCTGGTTGGATGGTGATCAGGGCAGTGCGGGTGCTCCAGCCCATGACCAAGTGCTTGATTTCAAGAGCACTACGGCCGAAAAAGACGTGCTAGACCTGCGTGATCTGTTGCAAGGTGAGAATAGCGGTAACTTGACCCAATACCTGCACTTTGAACAATCTGGTAGCGATACCCTCGTTCATGTTAGCAGTAAAGGGCAGATCAACGGTGCTGCCTCCAATGTGGCGGCTGTGGAAGATCAGGTCATTACCCTCAAAGGAGTGAGCTTGTCGGGTTCTGATCAAGACATCATCAATGACCTGCTTAGTAAGGGGCAGTTGATCGTCGATCAGTAAAGTATTGAGTTATTCAGCCGCTAATAAAGCCCGCATCTTTGCGGGCTTTATTGTTTTTGTACTGTTTGTTTTGTGTGATTTTTTGTTGTGCTGAGGGATTTGAAATAAGCAATATCTGCTGAAATTAAAGCAAAATAGTTAAAACAACCCCTTATTGGTTGATGTATAACGTTTTTTTGCATAGTCTTGGGTCGCCATAGCTAGGGGTGTATGTAATGGATGATGCTGAATTGTTAAGTAAAGTAAATGGCGGTGGGCGACAAGAAGATGAATTGCTGTCTGCTTTGCTAATTCAGTGCAAGCTCTTGGGGATTTCTGTGACGGCTGAGCAATTGGTCGCAGGACTGCCTTTGGCCGATAATCGCTTAACGCCTAGCTTAATTGAAAGGGCGCTTTCCCGCGTAGGCTTATCCAGTAAGCTGGCGGAGCGTCCTTTAACTCAACTGTCTTCGTTATTGCTTCCTTGTGTACTCCTGCTGCAAGGAGGAGGAGCCTGTATCCTCCTGACGTTAGAAGGCGATCAGGCGGAAGTGATTCTGCCGGAGTTAGGTGATGCTAAGACCCGCCTGCCTTTGGCTGAACTTAGTCAGCGCCACAGCGGCTTTGTTGTATTGGTTAAGCCAGAATATAAGCCGGATCCTACAAATAAAGATATTCATCATGCTAAGAATGAACATTGGTTTTGGGGAACCTTAACTAAGTTTTTACCCATCTTTCGTGATGTGCTTATTGCCAGTTTCTTTATTAACCTACTGGCCCTACTTAGTCCTTTATTTACTATGAATGTTTACGACAGAGTGGTGCCTAATCAGGCATTTGAAACACTCTGGGTGTTAGCAATAGGGATAGGTGTGGCTTATGTGCTCGATTTTATTTTAAAGTCGCTACGGGCCTATTATCTGGAAGTAACGGGCAAAAAAAATCGATATTATTTTATCTTCCCGACTGTTTGAGCAAACTCTAAATTTACGCATGGAGGTGAAACCTACATCGATAGGTAGTTACGCTTCTAATCTAAAAGAGTTTGACTCAGTACGGAACTTCTTTACATCGGCGACGATGGTGACCTTGATTGATTTTCCCTTTGCCATCCTTGCTTTAATCACCATCGCTTGGATTGGTTTGCCGATGATGTGGGTGCCGATTATCGCTATGCCTCTGCTGTTTATTTACAGCTATATCGCAACCCTACCGATTATGAAGTCGGTGGAGCATGTTTATGGTGCGAGCGCGCAGAAAAATGCCGTATTGATTGAGTCCCTGGCGGGGATGGAAACACTGCGAGTATTAGGTGCAGAGTATTGGGCGCAGAGAAAATGGGAAAATGCTGTTGCCTACGCGGGTAAATGGGGGATTAAGTTAAAGAACTGGACGGTCTCCATTGCTCATGTATCGGCCATTATTCAGCAAATTGCATCTATTGCTACCGTTGTGGTTGGGGTGTACCTGATCGCAGAACAAGAGCTGAGTATGGGGGGCTTGATTGCATGTGTGATTTTAACAAGTCGAGCCATAGCTCCCATGGCTCAGGCCGCAGGCCTATTAGCCTCCTATCAACAGACTGCATTAGCTCTAAAAGGCCTGAACGATATTATGGCACGTCCGGTTGAGCGAGATGCCAAGCGTCAATATGTTCAGCGGCAGACGTTTAATGGCAATATCGAGTTTAAAGAGGTGACTTTTAAGTATCCGGGGCAAGAGATGAATGCGCTGGAAAAAGTCAGTGTCAAAATTAATGCCGGTGAACATGTCGGAATAATTGGCAAGATAGGCTCGGGTAAATCCACTATTAGTAAGTTGGTGTTGGGCTTATATGCACCTGAATCGGGCTCGATTCGTTTGGATGATATTGACGTTAAACAACTGAGTTTGTCCGATTTGCGTTCGCATATTGGTTATGTGCCTCAGGATGTTGTGCTGTTTTCCGGTAGTTTGAAAGAAAACCTGCTGCTAGGGGCACCTCTGGCGGATGATGAGGCCATCTTGCAGGCGGCAGACTTAAGTGGAGTAACCGACTTTGCTAATCAACACCCGCGTGGTTTTGACATGATGATCGGCGAGCGTGGTGAAGGGTTATCGGGTGGGCAGCGTCAATGTATTGGTATTGCGAGGGCGTTGATTCACAAGCCGAATGTGCTGTTGTTGGATGAGCCAACCAATTCAATGGACTTTAGTACTGAGGAGCGTTTTAAACAGCGCTTACAGGAGTGGAGTCAAGGTAAAACCCTGATTTTGGTGACACATAAAGCCTCATTATTAACACTGGTGAATCGTCTGATTGTCGTGCATCAAGGACGTATTGTGGCAGATGGACCAAAAGAAGCAGTGCTAGAAGCTTTAAAACAAGGCCGGTTGAAGGTGTCCTGAGATGAAAGAACGTATGAGTGATCAGGATTTAGCCTTTGCAGCTGACCTTAAAGAAGCACTTTATAACCAGCAAGTACAACGTTGGCGTGGCTTGTTTTGGCTGATTATTGCCATGCTGTTAGTGGTGATTACTTGGGCTTATTGGGCCGAATTGGATGAAATTACCCGAGGGACGGGCAAGGTGATTCCTTCTAACCAACTGCAGGTCGTACAGAATCTAGAGGGGGGGATTGTCTCGGAGATCCTCGTGAAAGAAGGGGAGATGGTGACCGCTGGGCAGGTGTTACTACGTATTGATGACACCCGCTTCAATGCTTCCTTTGAAGAAAATCAGCAACGTTTTTTGGCTTTAGAAGCCAAAATAGCACGTCTACAAGCGGAGGCAGAGGGTAAAGAGTTTGCCCCTGATATTACGGCTGAAACAAATAATCCTTATCTTCGTCAGGAATATAGCCTGTACCAAATACGCTTACGCTCGTTGCAAGAGCAAATCGGTATCTTGGAGTCGCAGATTCGTCAGCGCGAACGAGAGCTAGATGAGTCAAAAAGCCGAGAGGCTCAGGTGCAGCGTGGCCTTAACTTAGTTGAGCGTGAGTTAACCATGACGCGCCCCTTAGCCAAGTCGGGGGTAGTATCGGAAGTTGAGTTGCTGCGTTTAGAACGTGAGGTTAACGATATCCGTGGTGAGCTCAGTAGCTTGCGTATCACCATTCCAAGATTGCAGGCAGCGATAGAAGAAGCAAAGCAAAAGCGTTCCGAAGCACAGATTAACTTCCGCCGTGAAGCAAGGGCTGAACTGACGGAAACCTCAACGGAGCATAAAAGCTTATCTGAACTATTAAAGGCACTGGATGATCAGGTAAAGCGTACGGCGGTACGGGCGCCGGTAGATGGCCGTGTACAACGGCTGCTGGTGAATACCCGTGGAGGGGTGGTTCAGCCTGGCATGAGCCTGATTGAATTAGTGCCTATTAAAGATTTGCTGATTGTGGAGGCGAAGATTAAGCCTTCCGATATCGCCTATTTGCACCCTGGGCAGCAAGCAGTGGTGCGCTTCTCGGCTTATGACTTTGCCATTTATGGAGGTTTGGAAGCGGAACTGACCCATATCAGTCCTGATACTGTCCATGATGAGCAAACTAGAGAAGATTTTTACATGGTGCGTTTGGCCACTAAAGCAACTCACTTGGGCTCAGAGGAAAAACCTCTGCCTATTATCCCTGGGATGGTGGTGACGGTGGACATTATGACCGGTAAAAAGACCGTGCTCGACTACTTACTGAAGCCAGTTTATCGGGCCAAAGAAACCGCCTTACGAGAGCGATAATCATGGATTTACTGCTTAGTCATAGCAGAAGCTTATACCTGCGCCTTTCGTCAGCTTTGGCTCCTAATGAGTTGGTATGGGCGGAGGAGCGGATGCCTGAAGTAGAGCCTGAACTGATTTGGTTACATGCGAACCAGGATTTGGACAGGTTGCTGCCCAGTATTCAGCAGCGTTTCGCTCATGCGAAGTTATTAGTCTTGAGTAATATTCCTCAGCTGGATCAAGGCTTGATGGTGACAATGCAGGGAGCGCGGGGTTATTTAAACGCCCATGCTCGGGCAGAGGTGTTACAGCAAGCAGGCCAAACAGTACGCATGGGGCAGGTTTGGCTGGGAGAGGCATTGATCACCGAGATGGTCAAACATTTGGCTAAGGTGCCTGGGTTGCAGAGTGACAAACCTGTCGCTGTGCAGGGCGACTTGAATGAGCGGGAAGATTTATTAGTTGCTTGTGTCGCTAATGGCATGAGCAATCAGCAAATTGCCAGTGAGCTGAATCTCTCTGAGCAAACAGTGAAAAACCAGTTAAGCCAGCTGTATCGCAAACTGGGGGTGAAAGATAGGCTATCTTTAGCCTTGTATGTCAACGAAAGAAGAAGACAGATAAATTAACAGGTGGTGGTATGAGCAGCGGCAAACGTTTTTCCCAGACCTTGATTGCCCTAGCGGTGGCGGGGTCGGCAACAGTGTGGGCCAAGCCTTTACCGGAAGTTGTAAAGGAGGCTGTGCAAAGCAGCCCCTTGGTAGAGCAGGCGCGCTTCGATAAACAAACCTTTGAGCAAGCAGTCAAAGAAGCACGTGCAGGATACTTACCCAGCCTGGATTTGCGGATGGGGATTGGTCGAGAGCACACTAAGGATCGGGCAGGGCAAAGTATTAATAAGACCCTGACTCGCCGTGAGTCAGAGTTGGCTTTAACACAAGTGTTGTTTGATGGCTTTGGCACTCAGGCAGAGGTGGCGCGGCAAGAAGCGCGTGCTGATGCGGCAGCATGGATGTTGGCGGGTGAAACAGAACGGGTAGGGTTAGAAGTTGCTCGGGCCTATCTAGATGTTTATCGCGAGCGTGAGTTGCTGCGCCTAGCGGAAGAAAATCTGACGAAGCACCAGAGCATCTATGATCAGATTCAGATCCGGCGCCAATCCGGTATTGCCTCCCAAGCTGAGTTAGCCCAGGCGGAAAGCCGGTTAGCATTGGCTCAATCCAATACGATTGCAGCACGTAATAATCTTAAGGATGTTGAAGCCCGTTATCAGTTAATGGTAGGGCAGGCTGCAGACGAAGTGAGTTTCCCTGACTTTAACTCAGCTTTATTACCAGCATCGATCGATGCGGCGGTAGAAATGGCTTTAGAGAATAATGCCATCCTGAAGGCTGCGACCTCCGACATTGGCGAAGCTCAAGCGCAAATAGAAACTCGTAATAGTTTGTTTATGCCGCGGGTGACTTTTGAGGCGAAAACCAGCCTGGATAAAAACCTTGATGGTAATGAAGGGCGTAACTCCGACTGGGAGGCAATGGTACGTCTGAATTACAACATCTTTAATGGTGGGGCTGATCGCTCTCGTCAGCAGCAGGCGCGTGAGCAGTTGAGCAAAGCCAAAGCCATTCGGGATCAAACCCATCGCGAAGTGACAGAAACGATGCAGCTAGCTTGGTCCGCCTATGAGCTTTTAGGGGAGCAGGTTAATTACTTGGACCGCCAAGTAGGTTCTGCCCAGCAAACCCGTGAGCTTTATAAGCAGCAGTTTAATATTGGTCAGCGTTCCTTATTGGATTTGCTGGACTCTGAAAATGAACTCTTTGAAGCCCGCAATAACCTGCTCGGAGCACAGGCGGCCTATCGTTTGGCCCAATATCGTATCCTAGCGGCATCCAGTAAGTTGTTAGCCAGTATGGATGATCAGTCTTTCACGGCAAGTACAGCTTATGTGTCTGACCCTGTTGAGGCTCAACCTGTTGATGCTTCAGCGGATTACCAGGAAGTGATGGCGGCGATTGAAAGCTGGCGTCAGGCTTGGGCTGGTCAGGATATTGATGGTTATCTAGCGCAGTATTCGTCTGAGTTTAAACCGAGCAAGGGCAGTGTAGATGTTTGGCAAGCACAACGTCGTAAAGCAGTCAGTTCACCTCAGTGGATTCAAGTAGATATCACTGAGCCTGCGGTAGCAGTGGTGGATACGATGGCGACAGTAAGCTTCACTCAGAGCTATAAGGCAAATCATTATAGTGATGTCGTTACCAAACAACTGCGCCTACAGAAAGAGAATGGTGAGTGGAAGATTGTTGAAGAGAATGTGCTTTAACAGATAGGTTGCTCTAAATACAAACAGCGGGTTGCGGCCCGCTGTTTGCTTTTAGGGTGCTGGTCAAGGAGTCAGCTTGATCAGGATGCGGGCGATTTCTTCGCCATCCTTGTTGACTGCGGTTACCGGATAAATGCTGCCCTTGCCATCGATGGAGTATTTAGCCAGGAATTCGGTGCGTTTGGGGATGATTTCATGGCCGCGATCGTCACCTGAATTATCACCTGGATGTGATACCCACCCCTTAAAGTTAAGCTTAGGCTCTTCATAAGCTCCTCCCGCTTCGAAACTGCTAATGAGGCGGAGGCTGTCACTTTTGCCCAGGGGTAGCGTGGCGCCGGCAGGCAGCAGTTTCCAGGTATTGTTGAGGCTGATTAGGAACACGCGACCGCTGGGTAGAGCCGCCGGTGTTAGCACTGCGCCTGCCTGGGGGCTGGCTTCACGAACGCGAATGCCAATAGAGGCAATTTCAGCACTTTCTTTGCGAAAGAGTAGGCGGGTGTCTTTTTCAATAACCAGTTCATGTTTGCCATCATTGAGCCCACCGTGATCGAGTACATCGCAGGTAATACCTCGTTGGTAATCGCTACTGATGTGACGCACTTTGAGATTGGCACCTTTATCGACGATGAGGGTATCGCCAGGTTTAACAATGCGTGATTCACCATTGACTTCTAGCTCAGCAAACTGAATACGAGGTGTTGAAACTAGAATGCGTGGCGTTTCAGGCACGATCCCTAACTGCTGCATAAACTCATTAATTACCAGGTTGTGATACAGCACTTTGAGTTCGGTGGAGGGTAAGTTTTTTGAGGCCTCTACTCCGAATGCCGGTAAGCAATGTTGGCGCATGGCGTAATAGGTGGCCGTTTTGCGCATAGCGGTGTAGGGCGTATCAGGATCCGCGGTACGGGTATTGAAGAAGGTAAGGTGATGATCCTGATTATCAATTCCTTGATTGACTTGTTTAAGAACGGTGCGAGCCAGTTCCCCTAGCGGTAGGGTTTGGCCGTTATCACATTGAAATTGCTCGGTATCAACGATCAGAGATTGACCATAACGCTGGGGATTGCGCTGCTCATTGATATATGTGGGTGAGTGAAAACCCCAGCCATCATGAAGGTGTAGGAAAAGGTCAGCCTGGCCCATGAGCTCTTTCAGTTTGCTAACCACTTCGGTCATTGGGCCGGGTTCGGCTTCATCGTGAAATTGTCGATTCATGTCGCCATCGGGGCCACGCTCACCGAGGATAACGGATTTGAGATTGGCACGGGGAACCACGATCAGGTTGCCTTGTTTTAGCATCAGATCAGGATAAAGGTCAGCCGAGAGGTAGGCGCCAGGCTCATCACCCTGGATACCACCAATAATCAGCAGGGTTTTACCTGGCTGGCGGCCTTTGACATGATAAACATTCAGCTCGTAATCGGAGCCTTCAAAAAAGATTTGGTGTTGGGTGCCGGGGGCACTCCAAACGGCGTTACTGGCCAGTAGCAGCGTAGCCAGACTTATCAGGGAAAAGAGTTTCATAGGGCTGACCAGCGCTCCGCCATAATTTGATATTCACCAGGACAGCCTCGAATAATGAGCGTCTTCATGCCCAGGTCGGCATAGCTTTGGCTGCGATAATCCTGTTTAAAGCGGATCTGGTACTGGTTGCCTTGAATGGGTGAAATTTGTAGGTTTTCTATGGTAATACGCTGATTGGGGCGCTCTTGGAAAATGCCTTTTTTATAGAGTGTCCAGGCTAACAAGTCCCGTCCACGCTCATCGGTAAAGTCATTGCCATAGTGGCCCACATAGGCATCAACATTGCCGGCATTCCAGGAGCTGAGCCAGGAATTGACGAACTGCTCAATACTGCGATTTACGAAGGGGGCAGTAGCTTGCTCGGTAATATCTTCAGCAACCAGGCGCAGGCGATCGTTGTCACGTTTAAAGAACAAGCGTTTATGGTCAAGAGAAACTAGGTTGCTGGCACAATAAAGCTGTTCGAAGTCATAGACGACTTGGTCACCGTCTTCACGGTAGGCATACACGTTATTGGTAGCAATACGCTTTTCTGGGTAGAGCTCTGCTAGGCGACGTTTGCGTTCTAGCCAGGCTTGCCGTTTGATACCCCCCGGTCCTTGAAAGGCAGGGTGGAGCATACTGGCTAAGGTATCAATATCACCGCCTTCCCAGGAGGTAATAAAGGTGTCGAGCTCTTGCAGAATTTTGTCGCGCTCTTTGGCGTAGGCTTCTGGAGTAAGGAAATCTGCTTTAGGAGCAATGACCACATTAGTGCCTTTGCCGATCATGCCGTTGAGTTCAGTAATTTCTGTATTGTCAAAGGCAACGCAGCCGAGGGTGACATTCTTGCTGGGATCATTGTCATCTTTGCCATGCAGCCAAATGCCGCTGCCATTACGACCTTCGATTCTATCCAGGGGATTGGGGTAGTCGATAGGAAAAGCCCCTGTGCCATAAAGAGGGGGGAGCGTTTCGCCCGGGATAAAGTGAGTGATGCGGTAAACCCCTTCCGGGGTGCGCTTGTCACCTTCATACTCTTTATCGCCATCATTTTCGCCAAATAATAAGTTGTCATAGCGACGGCTCAGAGTTGGCATGTCATTTTGAAAGTCAATCAGATAGGCGGTTTTGCCTTTTTTATCCACCAAGATAGAGGTGCGATTTTCTGCATCCCTGGTAAAAATGTGGGCCGGTATAGAGGCATCGCTTTGTGCCCAGCTCAAACTGCTAAAGCTGAATAGCGCTGTGGCTAAAGAAGTGCTTAATAGTCGCTTAGACTGACCTGCGCTGATGGGTGCTGATGTGACGAATCCGAATGCCATAGGTGAACAAACCCCGTACCTATTTTTATAAGTCAAAAATACAGATCGGCCATTCTACCTAGGCCCTGTTCCTGGCTGCAAACTCCGTGCAGTTGCAGTCAGTTGCGTTAAGCTTGGGTGGCGGGTATCGTGGGCACTAAACGCAAGGGGAGGGGCGAGTTATGCCTTATGTTGAAAGGGATGCCAGCGGCGCAATTGTAGCGGTTTATGCGACTGCTCAGTCGCAGGCCAATGAGCAAATTGATCCTGACTCTCCTGAGTTAAAGTCTTTTTTGCATCAAGATGTGGACTCAACCCAAAGGTTGCTGCGTCAGTCAGACTTAGAGCTGCAGCGAGTACTGGAGGATGTCATCGATTTATTGATCGATAAAGGCGTGTTGATGTTTACCGAGCTTCCCAGTGAAGCTCAGAAAAAACTGGTGAGCCGCAAACGTATTCGTACCGTATTGAAAAACAAAGGCGGCATTTTGGGCGGAGATGATGAGGATTCCCTACCGCTTTAGGCAGATTGCATTTGCCAGGGGGCATCGCTAAAATTGCCGCACCTTATTTTGCGCAAGGCATTGTTTGTCTTGGAGAATTATCAAGGGGTTGCGAAGGCAACCCTTTTTTGTAGCTGACTAAGCAAACTATGAAAGCTCATAAAATTGCCTCTGCGCCTGTGCCCATGCGTTGGGTTGGGCCAGTTAAAATCAGTGGAAATATTATGGAGGAGTCCGTGTCGGTTCCTCTTGCGACCTATGAAAGCCCGTTGTGGCCTTCTGTCGGTCGTGGTGCGCGTGTATCCATGCTGTGTGAGCAGGGTATTCGCGCGACTCTGATTGATGAACGCATGAGCCGTTCCATTCTGTTAGAAGCGGCCCACGCTGGTGATGCGTTATTGGCTTTGCAGTCTATTCTGACTCGCCAGCAGGAAATGCAGGCGGTGGTTGGACAAAGCAGTCGTTTTGCCAAGTTAATTGATATTCATCACCAAATTGCCGGTAACTTATTATTTTTGCGTCTGGAGTTCCGTACCGGCGATGCTTCTGGACATAACATGGTAACCAATGCAGCTGATCATTTGATCCGCTGGTTATTGCAACAGTATCCCCAGCTGAGCTATGGCTCCATCTCCGGCAATTATTGTTCAGATAAAAAGGCCACCGCAGTAAACGGCATTCTTGGTCGCGGTAAAAATGTGGTGGCGGAAATTCTGATTCCCCGTGAGCTCTGTGCACGACGGCTAAAAACCACGCCAGAAAAAGTCGTGGATCTGAATATTAAGAAAAACCTGCTAGGAACCTTGCTCGCCGGTGGGTTGCGCTCTGCTAATGCCCACTACGCCAATATGCTATTGGCTTTCTACTTGGCGACGGGGCAGGACGCGGCGAATATTGTGGAAGGCTCGCAAGGGGTGACACAAGCTGAAGTACGTGATGGCGATCTCTATTTTGCTTGTAATCTACCTAATCTGATCGTGGGTACCGTCGGCAATGGTAAAGGGCTTGATTTTGTCGAGGACAACCTGCGCCAGCTGGGGTGTCGTGAAGAGCGCGAGCCTGGTGCCAATGCTCAGCGTTTAGCGGTGATCTGTGCAGCCACGGTGCTCTGTGGAGAGTTGTCATTGCTGGCAGCCCAGACTAATCCGGGCGAACTGATGCAGGCTCACTTACAGTTGGAGCGCGGATGAGCGAGCAAACTAATGACCGTAAGCTGGAGCATATTCGTGTCATCGAACAAGACCCAGCAACGGATCGTCAGGGCGCCTACTTTGATCAGTTACGCTTGCGCCACCGCGCGTTGCCTGAAATCGACTTGGCTGATGTTGATCCATCGATCGAGTTTCTCGGTAAACGCCTGAGCTTTCCTCTATTGATTTCTTCCATGACGGGTGGAGATCACGCTCTGTTGCTAACGATTAATCGTAATCTGGCGTTGGCTGCCGAGGCGACTGGCGTAGCGATGGGAGTAGGATCACAGCGGGTGATGTTTACCCACCCCCAGGCACGAGCGAGCTTTGCGCTACGTACGCTGGCACCGAGTGTGCCCCTGCTTGCCAACATCGGTGCGGTGCAACTGAATAAGGGCTTTGGCCTGGCGGAGTGTGAAGAGGCAGTCAGCGTATTGGATGCGGATGCGCTTTATCTGCATCTCAACCCCTTGCAGGAAGCGATACAACCAGAGGGGGATACGCAATTTGCAGGTTTGGCTGGCAAAATACAGACGCTGGCCCCGCAGTTGAGCTGCCCGCTAATCTTGAAAGAAGTAGGATGTGGCTTATCGGCTGCGGATGTTGAGCTAGGCTTGGCAGCCGGAGTGCGCTATTTCGATGTGGCGGGTAGTGGTGGTACTTCCTGGAGCCGGATTGAGCACCATCGTTGTCAACAGGGTGATTTGGGCTTGGCTTTTCAGGATTGGGGCTTGCCTACGCCGCTGGCATTGCAACAATTACGCCCTTATCAGGGCAAGGCTGTGTTTCTCGCCAGTGGGGGAATTCGCAGCGGTATCGATATGGTCAAATCTGTTATACTCGGCGGCTCGGTGTGTGGGATGGCGGCGCCATTTCTGCGCCCGGCCATGGAGTCGCCTGAAGCGGTAATTAGGGTCATAGAATCCATTAAGCGTGAGTTTGTGACGGCAATGTTTTTGCTGGGTATAACTAATGTGGAGCAGCTGTATCTGCGTGATGAGCTGTTCTGGACGGGTAATAGGAATTGAGTCCCTCTATGAAGGTTGGCATTGACGATATTAGTTTTTACACCTCCAACTATTACCTGGACCTGCGCACGTTGGCCGAGGTGCACAATATTGATGTAGAGAAGTACTACGTTGGTATTGGCCAGGAACAAATGGGCATGCCTGCGCCTGATGAGGATGTTGTCACGATGGGGGCCGCTGCGGCCTTGCCTATCGTTCGTCAGTTGGAGCAGCCGGAATCGATTAGCACCCTGTTATTTGCCACTGAAAGCGGCATTGATCAGTCGAAGTCTGCCGGGGTGTTTGCTCACCAATTGCTGGGCTTGCCAGCGACCTGCCGGGTGGTGGAGCTGAAGCAGGCTTGCTATAGCGCTACCGCCGCAATCCAGATGGCTTGTGCTTTAGTTGCGCGCCAACCACAGCAGCGGGTGCTGGTAATTGCCTCTGACATTGCCCGTTATGACCTTGATTCGTCCGGTGAGCCAACCCAGGGCTGCGGAGCCGTGGCTTTATTGATTGCCGCTAATCCTCGCTTGGTTGAAATAGAACCACTGTCTGGTTTGCACACCGAGGATGTGATGGACTTCTGGCGTCCCAACTATCGCTCTACCGCATTAGTGGATGGTAAGTATTCCACCAAAATTTATTTGAAGTCCCTTAAATCGGCGTGGCAGCACTATCGCCAGCAAGGCGGGCGCTCTCTGCGTGAATTTGCTTTTTTCTGCTATCACCTGCCCTTTACTCGGATGGCACAGAAGGCTCATGCTCATCTGCTGAAATTGGAAAGCGCTGAGTTGACTGCAGCAGAAGCAGAAGCACAGATTACAGACACCCTGCAATACAACAAGCGCATCGGTAATAGCTACACGGCTTCAATGTACATTGGTTTGGCTTCTTTGCTGGAAAATGCCCGTGAAGATATCAGTGAGAAGTTGATTGGCTTTTTCAGCTATGGATCAGGGTGCGTGGCAGAGTTTTATGCAGGCCGGGTTGTGCCGGGATATCAGCAGTGGTTGCGCAAACACGAGCATCAGCAATTGTTGGCTAATCGTCAGCAGGTGGATTATCAAACCTATCGTCGCCTGTACGCCTATCCCAATCCGGTGGATGGACAAGAACATAACATCGCTGCGGAAACCACAGGTCCTTTCCGTCTGGCTGCGATTAACCAACATAAGCGAATTTACCAGGCCGTATGATGATTAGCGCCAGCGCTCCAGCAAAGTTGATTTTAAGTGGTGAGCATGCAGTGGTGTATGGCGCTCCAGCCCTAGCCGCTGCGGTAAGCCCCCGTGCTCAGGTGCGGGTTAGTGAGCTGCCGAAGCCTGAAGTGGTCTTGTTGTTAGATGGTATTGAACAGCGTTTAAGTATCTTGGATTGCCTGGATATGCAGGCAGATCTGGATGATGCCCATGAAGCCTTTCTTGATGGTGAGCTGGAAATTCAGGATGTCCTGGAAAGTGGTCGTCAGCTGTTTTTTTATCTGGCAGCACAGTGGCTCCAACCTGACAGCCGGCAAGGGGTCAAAATTGAGCTGGATTCGGCCATTCCTATTGGTGCTGGATTAGGCTCCTCGGCGGCAACTATTGCGGCCGTAGCCAGTGCCTTGGCGCAATTCTATGGCGAACCGATGGATGCCTCACAGTTGATTGCGTTGACACGCTTTGTTGAGCGATTGCAGCATGGGCGTGGCAGTGCGATTGACGCTACCACGGTAGTCCAGGGTGGGGTGTTGTATTTGCATCAGGATCAAGTTGAAACCTTGGCGCCGTTACAAGGACCCTGGTGGCTTGTTCATAGTGGACAGCCCCAATGCTCAACAGGGGAGTGTGTTAGCCAGGTGCGTCAGCAATTTGCTGATTCCAGCCTGTGGCAAACATTCAGTCAGGTCACCCAGGGATTACGGCAGGCACTGCTTGAACACGATCAGGCCGGGATTATAAGCGCCATCAGTGCTAATCAGCGTTTGCTTGAGCAAATTGGCGTCGTGCCGGCACCGGTGCAGCAGTTTATCCGTCAGCTAGAAGCGAAGGGTGGGGCTGCCAAGGTATGTGGTGCGGGGGCTATCCGAGGAGATCAAGCCGGTGCCGTACTGGTCTATGGCGTTGATCCGAGCGATTTGGCGTTGGCAGCAGGGTATCGCTGCACTGCATTACAAGGCGAGCAGGATGGCGCCCATGTGGCAGCAGGTTGAGGTTTCAGCCCCTGGAAGTTTAATGCTAATGGGTGAGCACGCTGTACTACATGGGCAGCGTGCACTGGTCTTAGCCGTGGATCAACGAGTGCAAGTGAAGGCGCGGCTACTCCCGCAGCCAGAACTACAGATTCACTCTCAATTGGGGCACTATCAGCAGCCCCTCTCTCAGCTTCAGCCCGATCCATCTTTTCGTTTTATCTTAGCCGCTGTGCAGCAACGTCAGTTGCAGCATGGGGTTGCCCTGCATATCCATTCTGACTTTAGTCATCAGGTTGGCTTGGGATCATCGGCGGCGGTCACCTTGGCCTGCTTACAGGCGCTGGCTGTATTACAGGGGCAGGAGTTGTCTCCGCCACAGCTGTTACGTGAGGCACATCAAGTGGTGCTGCAGGTGCAGGGACGGGGGTCTGGATCGGATTTAGCGGCAAGTTGTTATGGTGGCTTACTTGCCTACCAACCGCTTGGCTATCAGGTTGAGTCTTTGCCTTTAGATTGCCCCCTGTCGCTCTGGTATGCAGGTTATAAAACCCCCACACCTCAGGTGATTGAATGGGTACGCCAAACCCATCAGAGCCATCCTCAATGGTTAAAGCAGTTATATGAGTTAATGGGCAGCACCACCGAATTAGCGGTGCAGGCTTGTCTGCAACAGGACTGGTATGCACTGGGGCACTATATGAATCACCAGCATGGCTTGCTGGATACATTGGGTGTCTGTGATGCGACCTTGGCCGCCATGGTATATCGCTTGCGAGGGTTGTCAGGCGTGCTCGGGGCCAAAATATCAGGCTCAGGGTTAGGGGACTCGGTTTTAGCGATCGGCGCCGAACACAGGAGTGCTGAGTATCTCAGCATCCCAGTTCGTTTGAGTCAGAAGGGAGTGAGTGTTGATGATTGCCATTGAGCAGGCTGCCGCGCTGTATTTGCAGCAGCAGGCACTACAACCACAACAGTCCCAGGCGAGTGCCTTTGCGCCTAGTAATATTGCCCTGTGCAAATATTGGGGTAAGCGCCAAGCGGCGCTTAATCTACCGATGAATGCCAGTCTGTCGCTTAGCTTAGGTGAACTGGGTACCCATACTCAGGTACGGGTTGCAGAGGCGAAGGAAGATCAGGTCATTCTGAATGGGCGGCGGTTGGCAGCGGACAGTCGCTTTGCTACGAAAGTCAGTCAATTTATTGATCTGTTCCGCGGGCCCCAAGGACAGGCATTGGTGGTCGACACCCGCAATACTATTCCAACTGCGGCAGGGTTGGCTTCTTCCGCCTCGGGCTTTGCAGCCTTGACGCTGGCGTTATCCCGCTTATATGGCTTGCAGCTACCCTATAGCCATCTCTCCGCTATGGCCCGTTTGGGCAGTGGCAGTGCGTGCCGTTCTTTGTTCCAAGGCTTGGTGGAGTGGCATGCCGGTGAACGAGAGGATGGGTTGGACTCCTATGCGGAGCCTTTGCAATGGCATTGGCCAGAGCTGCGCCTGGGGGTGTTGGCTCTGACTCAGGAGGAAAAGAAAGTTGACTCCAGAGCAGGCATGAACCGTACAACCGATACCTGCTTGCTGTACCAGCAGTGGCCGGCTCAGGCGGCGCGTGATCTTCGTTTACTTAAGCAAGCCTTTGCCGAGCGGGATTTGAAGTTGCTTGGTGAAACTGCTGAACATAATGCCTTGAGTATGCATGCCACCATGATTGCCACCTGGCCGCCGTTATTATATTGGCTACCTGAGTCGGTAGCAGCCATGCAGCAGGTTTGGCAGGCGCGGGCTGAGGGCTTGGCGCTGTATTTCACCATGGATGCAGGGCCCAATCTAAAGTTGATTTTTAGCCAACAGCAGCAGCCGCAGGTACAGGCATTGTTTCCGCAGCTGCAGGTAGTGATTCCGGGCGATGGTCCCAACCCCCTGGTCTGAAATCAAACTACTGGTGCTGGATAAAGACGGCACGTTAGTCGACTTTTATCCCACCTGGACGCCGTTGTACTTTGGTGTGCTACGCCACCTAAGTGGAGGGGATGCCCAATGCTTCGCTGCCCTCCTGGCGGTCAGTGGCTTCTCGGCGGAGGGGCAGTTGGCCGCTGATTCTCCTTTGGTGCATGCCACACCCACACAGATTTTAGCTTGCTGGCAACAGGTGTTGCCGACCATGACGTTGGCGCAGCTACAGCAACAGACCGATGCTTTCTTCGCACAACATTATTTGCAGACGCTACGACCCCCTTGTCCGTTGCCCTCGTTGTTACAGGCAGTGCAAGCACGAGGGGTGAAGGTAGCTTTACTGACCTCAGATAGTCAGTATTTTGCTGAACAGGCTGTGCAAGCTCTGCAGATCAGCCCTTGGGTGGATTGGGCCCTGGGGAGTGATCAGGGGTTGGCAGCCAAGCCTGATGTGGCAATGCTTGCACAGGTGGCACAGCAGGCCCAAGTAGAGCCTTATCAGGTAGCGGTAGTGGGAGATCATCCACGTGACTTACAGATGGCAAAGACTTTTGCCGCAGGTCGGGCGGTGGGAGTGTTAACCGGTCCGAGTCGGACGGCGGAGCTGTTGCCCTGGGCCGATGAAATATGGCCGCAACTTGGGTATTTGGCTGAACGCTTGTTATCGCCTGCGTAAAAAAGGACCCGGCGGGGGGCCGGGTCAATATGCGAGTTAGCTAACTCTTCCACTACAGTTGCGGATCGGTATGGAACTCACCTCCTGAGCCGATCCCCATTGCCTTTGCCACTGTTCCGTTACGTCACTGCCTAGAACATACAAGTGTTGCCAACTCCGTGGGTTTGAACGTAAAGCGCTAGAGACCTCATCAATGAAAAGTCAGCAGGACTGACTTGTCGGGGAGTGGTTGATCAGGTGCCACTGCGTGGTGAGTGAGGGCCCCGACACCTGATCTTTGTACCCCGGCTTCCTGCCCCATCGATTGCTCGACTTGTCCAGTGTTCAACTCAATTAGGATTTGAACTGATTGCCCCAGTTTTTCAGAGCGCTACTGTAGGTGTCAGCCAGTTCGTCCATCACCTTAGTGGAGGCCTCACGGGCTTCCAGTAAAGTGGAGGTTTGCTTTTGTGCCAGGGATACCAAGGAGGCATCCAGGTTTTTAACAAACACGGCTTGATTGTCCAGCAGGCTGAACATGTCTTTGCTTGCCGCCAGGGTTTTCACTTGGCTCAGACTGTTGCTGAGTAGTTCGCGTGAATACTCGCTGGATTGTTTGAACAGGCTTTCCCAAACTTGCTTGTTAATTTCATTCAGCTCAACCAGGGGCTGATAGGTTTTCTTCAGATCTTCCATCATGCTCTTGTACATATTACTCACCTCGTTTTTTTGTGCGTTGCACAATTTGTCTTTGATTGAATTTTAGCCAGCCATTGGGGGGTGTCAAATAATTTTTTTGTGCAATGCAAAAAACATTTTCGGAGCGAGTATCTGAGTATCGGGCATACGCCCTTAGTCGTAATGGGGGAGTTAATCTGGCAGGGTATGATGAAGGCATTGCTAATACAGAACCGGAATATGAAGGACGAGTATGGATAAGCGTGCACTGATGTTTTTACTAATAGCAGCCTCGGTGCTGGTGACTCTCTATATCGAATGGCAAAAGCCGAGGTTAAGTGCAGAGGTGTTGCAACAGGCAGGGCAGCACCTGGGTGCTGAGCCGCTGATTCGTTCTTATGTCTGGAATGATGATCGCTTGGCGGTGGGAGTAGTGCCGGAACAAGTGGTTGATCCCTTGGGCTTTGCCACCCAACTTTGTCAGCGTCTGGGCATCGGTCGTATTTATATCGATGTGGTTGATGTGGTGAAGTTTGCCGCCACTGAAGACTGGCATTCTCTGGCTTATGTGCGTTGTCAGGCTGAAAGTTAGTGGAGCCAAGGATGGTTTGCTAAGACTTAGCAAACCCGCGGCGGCCCCTGGTATTTCCAGGGGCAGAACCAATGAGTGTGCTTGATTTATTGAAAACGCATCGACAGATCAATGGACTTACAGTCTTTGGTCAGTGCGCCGATGGAGATAAAGTCGACCCCTGTTTCCGCGATGGCACGCAGACTGTGTTGATCCACGCCGCCGGAGGCTTCTAGCTTGGCGCGTCCTTGGGCAAAACTGACTCCTTCGCGCATCATGTCCAGACTGAAGTTGTCCAGCATAATAATGTCGCTACCTGCTGTTAGAGCCTGATTCAGCTCTTCCAGTGATTCCACCTCGACCTCGACGGGTTTACCGGGGGCGAGGCGCTTGGCCTCTGCCACGGCTGCCGCTATCGAGCCGCAGGCCATAATGTGGTTCTCTTTGATCAGATAAGCATCATATAAACCGATGCGATGGTTGTAACAGCCACCTTGAGTGACAGCGTACTTTTGTGCCAAACGTAGCCCCGGTAAGGTTTTGCGGGTATCCAGTAGTTTTACCGGCAAGTCTGCCACCAGATCGGCATAGCGCCGGCACAGGGTGGCGGTGCCTGATAATGTCTGCAAGAAGTTTAACGCACTGCGTTCGGCGGTCAGCAGGCTGCGAGCTGGGCCGCTGAGGTTAAATAAGGGCGCATTAGCGCTCACTTGCTGGCCTTCTGTCACTAGCCAGTTAATTTCGATGCGGGGATCAACTTGGCGAAATACCTCATCGACATAGGGGCGCCCGCAGATAGTGGCAGCCTCGCGGGTAATTACTTGAGCGTTGGCGAGTTTGTCAGCGGGAATAAGTGCGGCGGTAATATCGCCTTCACCGATGTCTTCGGCTAACGCCCGTGCTACGCAGGCGTGAATGTCCAATCGTAGAGTCATGATATGCTTGCACCTCCAAAGAGGGGCCTATCTTAACAAGCTAGCCCCGTTGCAGCCATGCTGGTATGGAGTTCCTGTACAGTGTCTTTGCTTACGCTGGAGAATGGTTGGGTGCAGCCCTGTCGCCGGGTGCCCTCGCCTAATTACAACGAACGCCCAGCAGCAGAAGTCAGCTTGCTGGTGATTCACAACATAAGCTTGCCTCCTCGAAACTATGGTGGTCCCTATATTGAGCAGCTTTTTACTAATTGCTTGAATGCGGATGAGCATCCTTTTTTTGCTGAGATTGCACATCTGCAGGTTTCAGCACATTTACTGATTCGGCGAGATGGGGAGCTGGTGCAGTTTGTCCCCTTTGATAAGCGGGCCTGGCACGCCGGGCAGTCGTGCTATGGGCAGCGTGTTCAGTGTAATGACTTCTCTATTGGTATTGAGTTAGAGGGGTGTGACTTTGAACCCTTTACCTCCGCACAGTATGAGCAGCTGCTTGAGGTGACCACTCTGCTATTGCGTCACTATCCGTTGCTCAAGCCCGAGCATATCTGTGGCCATGAGGATATTGCCCCGGGGCGCAAAACCGATCCCGGCCCCTATTTTGATTGGCAGCGCTATCGTCAAGCATTAGCTACGAGGCTTGATAAGGGTCAAGAAGCGTGAGGATTTTTTGCTAACGAGAATACTTAGCTTTTATAATTTCCTCCCGACTATCAAATAGTGCACAAGAGCGAAGGTAAAGCATGACCGACATTCTGGTAGTAGAACACCTCAGCTGCGGTTATCAGCAGCGGGCGGTGGTTGAGAATGTCAGCTTCAGTTTGGGGCAGGGTAATATTGCCTGCCTGCTGGGGCCAAGTGGCTGTGGTAAAACCACAGTGCTGCGTACCTTGGCGGGTTTTAATCCGGTATTGCAGGGGCGGGTCAGCCTCAATCAGCGCTTATTATCTGCGCCAGATCACTTCGTTGCTCCCGAGCAGCGGCGCATTGGAATGGTGTTTCAGGACTATGCGCTCTTTCCTCACCTGAATGTGGTGGATAACATCGCCTTTGGTTTACGTGGTTGGCCTAAGGCGAAGCAGAGTGCCAAGGTGCAATCGCTGTTGGAGTTAGTGCATCTGCAGGGCCTAGGACAGCGATATCCCCATGAGCTTTCCGGCGGGCAACAACAACGGGTGGCACTTGCCCGAGCACTTGCCCCTGAGCCGGAGTTGCTGCTGATGGATGAGCCTTTCTCCAATCTTGATACCGACCTGCGTCGCCATCTGGCCCGTGAAGTGCGGGATATTCTCAAACAGCAGTCTATTTCTGCAGTGTTGGTCACCCATGACCAAGAAGAGGCCTTTGCCTTCTCGGACTATGTCGGGGTGCTGGCGGATGGCGGATTGCAGCAATGGGACACACCCTACAATCTCTACTATCACCCAGCTAATCCACGTGTGGCCGCCTTTGTTGGCAAGGGGGAGTTTATTCCGGGCCGAGTGGAGCAGGGCATGGTGCATACTGAGATTGGCCCTGTTCCCCTCAATGGCGCGGCGGTAGCCCATGAGGATGGGCAGCAGGTACAGCTATTTATCCGGCCGAATGAAATCGTGCCGGGACAGCAAGGGCAAGTTGAGGCACAGGTGTTGAAAAAGGAATTTCTAGGCACGGTAACCCTCTATACCCTAGGGTTGGAGAATGGTCGCCAGTTAAGTGCTGCCTTGGATAGTCATATTGATCTGCATGAAGGTGCTCGGGTGCGGGTTTGCCTGCGCCCCCCTCATGCGGTGACCTTTGCCGCTTAAGCGTCCTGCTCAGGGCAAGACGAGCTTATCGCTGTCTTGCCCGTTCTACTTTTCTCTTCCCACGCCATAACCTTATCCATCCTTGAAGACAGAGTCTGCTTACTTGCCAGTATGGGGTAGCTGAATGATTTGATGCTCCCGGGTGGCGGCAATGGTGCGACTTAGCAGGGCGACTGGAATAATCCCCACCAACACAATTAGCAAGGCGGCTAAGGATGCTTCGGGCAGGCGTTCATCGGAGGCATATTGGTAAACATGGGTGGCCAGGGTATCAAAGTTAAAGGGACGCAGGATTAAGGTAGCGGGCAGTTCCTTCATACAGTCGACAAACACCACCAGCATGCCGGTGAGTAATCCCCCTTTGATCAAGGGCAGGTGAACCCGGTAAAGAGTGGTCAAACTGTTATGGCCTAGCGAGCGGGCAGCCATGTCCATTGAGGGGGTGATCTTGCCCAGGCTGGATTCCAGGCTGCCGGCGGCAACGGCTAAAAAGCGCACTGAATAAGCGAAGAGGACTGCGACCAACGAGCCGCTCAGCAGCAATCCGGTGGAAACGTTGAAAGTCTGGCGCATCCAGGCGTCTAAGGCGTTATCAAAGGTGCTGAACGGGATCATTACACCGATGGCGAGCACCGCGCTGGGCATGGCGTAGCCCAGGGTGGCAATTTGCGACAGGCTGTTTAGTAAAGGGTGTTGATGTAGGCGCTTGGCATAGGTGATCAGCAAACCCAGTAAAACGCACAGCAGGGCGGCGGTGATGGATAAACCAAAGCTGTGTAGCGCGTGGTTGATAAAGTCCGGCGTCCAGCTTTTCTCGAAGTTGCGGATGGCGTAGCGCAGTAAAATCGCCAGGGGAATGAGAAAGCCAAAAATAATAGGCAGGATGCAGGCCAGAGTGGCAAGCCATTTAGGCCAGCCACGCAGTGCGGTCAGCGGTAGGGCTTTAAAGCGATCGCCTTGTTGAAACTGGCGTTGGCGTTGGCGTGCATAACGCTCCAGCACGATAAGCACCACAACAAACAGCATCATTAAACTGGCAATTTGAGCTGCACCACCAAGGTTGCTCATATTAAGCCAGGTGTCATAGATGCCGGCGGTAAGGGTTTTGACCGCAAAATAATCTACGGTGCCAAAATCATTCAGGGTTTCCATCAGCACCAAGGCTAAGCCAACGGCAATAGCGGGGCGGGCCATGGGTAAGGAAATGCGCCAAAAGCTTTGTAAGGAGGAGCAGCCAAGGGTGCGGCTGGCATCCCGAATATTGAGGGATTGCTCGAGAAAGCTGGCGCGGGTGAGCATGTAGACATAGGGATAAAGAACTAATCCCAGCATCCAGATGGCCCCCCCTAAACTGCGAATAGGGGGGAACCAATAGTCGCGGGGTGTTTTCCAACCAAAAAGCTCACGTAATGCCCCCTGAATAGGGCCCGCATATTCAAGAATATCGGTGTAGACATAAGCAATGACATACGCTGGCATCGCCAAGGGTAGCAACAGCGCCCATTCGAATAAGCGGCGTCCAGGAAAGTGATAAGTACTGACCAGCCAGGCACAGAGAATACCCATGGAGGCAGCCAGGATGCCGACTCCTGTCATCAAACCAAGAGTGGTCAGGATGTAGTGGGGTAGGACGGTTTCAATGAGATGGGGCCAGATGTTTTTGCTGGGAAACAGGGCCAGCCAGAACACTGAAAGCACCGGCAGTGTGACCAGGGCGGCGGCAATACTGGCATTAACTAGCCAGCCACGATGAGATGAAGCTTGGGTAAAACGGGCAATCAGGCTTCTCATGCCTTATTCGACTCAGACTGCGTAAGCGGGTTGCTAGCATAACGGAAAAAGACAAAAACGGCAGCCGAAGCTGCCGTTTTCCTGTGGCGGGTCAAGACTTAGTTGTCGAAGCCCACTTTATCAACCAGCTTGGAGGCGGTTTCACGCAGTTCGGCAATGCGTGCCAGGGAAAGGTCGTCTTTCTTGAACTCGCCCATGTGCTTGCCTACCAGTTCAGAGAGCTTAGTGCCGGGACGTACGGGGAACTCGTAGTTTTCCTGGGCGTAGAGGTACTGAGCTTCTTCACCGCTGAGGAATTCCATCAGTTTGATGGCGTTGTCTTTGTTAGGCGCATGTTTGGTCAAGGATACGCCAGAGATGTTCATGTGGGTACCGCGGTCAGCCTGATTGGGGAATACCAGGTTGACGGATTCAGCCCATTCGATTTCTTCAGGATTCTCTTTGTTAGTCAGCATCTTGAAGAAGTAGTAGGAGTTTCCGATGGCCAGATCGCACTGTCCTTCTTTGATGGCTTTAACCTGTGCACGGTCATTACCTTCAGGCTTGCGCGCCAGGTTAGACTTCAGTGCGGTCAGCCATTGTTCGGCTTCGGCTTCACCGTGGTGCTCGATCATGGATGCAATCAGGCCCAGGTTGTAGGTGTGCTTACCGCTGCGAGTACAGATACGACCCTGCCACTTGGGATCGGCCAGATCTTCATAGGAAGTGATTTCGCCTTCTTTTACTCGCTCTTTGGAAGCGTAAACAATACGGGCACGGGTAGTCAGACCAAACCACTGATTGTCAGGATCACGGAATTGGGCAGGGATGTTAGCAGCGATGGTTTCGCTCTCAACTGCTTGGGCCAGGCCTTTGACCTTTACGTCGTTGACCATGCCAATGTCCACACTCATGATCAGGTCGGCAGGGCTGTTAGCGCCTTCGCTTTCCAAACGCTCAATCAGGCCTTTGTCAGCGTAGACCACGTTGACCTTGATACCGGTTTCTTTGCTGAAACTGTCAAACATGGGTTGGATCAGGAAAGGGGCGCGGTAGGAATACACATTGACTTCTTCTGCGGCCATAGCAGTGGAGGCGCTGCCTACTAATACTGCCAGGGTCAGGGACTTCAGAGCTCGCATGTTGCTTCCTTCGATGAGTGTGTTGTTGATAATCATTTTAATGAATGACTGCGAATTATTCTTATTATTTGTACGATGTCAATTCCGTCTTTACTTTTTTAGCCAGAAGCTTGATGTAAGTCAGGAGCGAAATAGCAGGTTAAAACTTCCAGGTTACTAATTAAGTTGGCTTGTGCTTCCGCTTGTTGTCCCGGGCCGTAGAAGGCGAGTAATAAGTGTAGTGTTTGCTGTAACCAGTCAAAGCATTGGCGGCGAAAGGCTGCGGAGCGGTCATAGTCGGTACTGGCGGCCATTAAGCTTTCATGTGCCTGCAGCAGGTAATCTTCCTGAGCTTGAATATCTTCCAGGGTGTGATAGTAGCGTGCTAAGGCCAAGCAGCTTTGCGCATAGGCGGCGACAGGCTCAATTTTTTGGCACGGATAATCTTTGGCATAGAAAAGACGAAAGGCGGCTTGATAGGCCTGTTCGTAGTGGTCTCGAGCTTGGGGGTATTGGCAAGCAATCAGGGCTTGGTGACCCTGTTGCAGGTGATAATGGAAAATACCTTCATCGGCGATACTGGCCATATCCCTCTACCTAGCCTGTGAATAGGGAGAGGATATTAATGCAATTAATAATTATTATCAATTGATGACTAGCCCGTATGTAGAATCCAAGCCAAGGTCAGAGGAATAACGATAAGGCTGCCCAGATTCCCCATCATCACAATGGAGGCCACTTTGCCGGGTTCCTGCTGATATTGCTCGGCCAGCATGTAGTTGAGTACGGCAGGAGGGAGGGCACCAAACACCAGTAGGTAGTGGAAATGTTCAGCGGGTAATGGCCATAACCACTGGTAGCTCCAAGCGAGGGCAATACCTGAGGCCGGGCAGGCAATCGCCCCGAGAAGGCCAATTTTCCAGTCACTGAGGTTGACGCTGGTCAGGCGTACTCCCAAGGTGAACAGCATCAGGGGCACGGCAATTTGTCCCAGCATATCCAAGGGGGTAGCAATTAAGGGGGGAAGCTGCCAACCGGCAAAGCTAAACACTAAACCAATCAAGGTGGCTTGAATGATAGACATGCGTAATAGCTGCCAGGGGGAAGTACGAGGATCAAGCAGGTAAATCCCCAGGGTAAAGTGCCAGATCATTTCGATAATGAATAAAACGATGGCTGCCGGTAGGGCTTGTTCGCCGAAGGCTAACACTAGCAGGGGAATACCCATGTTGCCGGTGTTATTAAACATCATCGGTGGGATAAAGGTTTTAAAGCGGATACTGGGGAGTAGGCAGAGGGGCAGTAATAACAGCCCCGAGCCCAGCACGACTAAGCTGGCGCCGAGGGAGAGTCCAGCATAGGCACTCAATTCAAAGTTCTTGCCAGCCAGTACACTGACTAGCAGTGCAGGAACAAACAACTCCATATTGAGCTGATTGGCCACCCTTAAGTCGGGCTTGCGTGCACGGCCATATAAAAAGCCAACCAACACCACTGCGGCCACGGGTACTACGGTGAGGGCGATACGCTCAAACATGCTGCCTCCGGCGTCCGTTCCAGTCGAGTAAAAAAGAGTGCCCCTAGGCGATAGTACTAGGGGAACCTAGGCTAAGGTAACTATTCGGTAGGCACCACTAACACAGGAACCTGGGCATAGCGCGTGACCTGTTGCGTAGTGTGGCTATGATGACCGCTTTTATTCTGTGCTCCCATCACGATCAAGTCTGCTTGATAGCGCTTGGCGGTATTGAGAATGGCATCGGTATGATTCCCTTCGACGACTACAGGTTCAATATCCAACTCAATTATGCCAGGAAGTGCATCCAGCTCTTCTTCACAGAAGGTTTTTACCCGTTGCAGCATGGTCTGCTGAATATCCTGAATGCCTTCATCGTGGATGCGTTGTAGGGTCTTTTCGTCGACATAGGCACGAATCATCTCCTTGCCAAGCTCAGCCATGGGCTCGATGGCGTGCAGCATGATAATGCGCGCATTATAGAGCTTGGCCAGGCTGACGGCATGGCGAAAAACAGGGCGGGTATGCTTGCCCAAAGAGGTGGCGTAGACCAGGGTTTTAATCGCGGGGGCGCTCATGATTGCTCCTTGAGCGTTAATTGGAATTTAGCAGTGAGGGTGCTGAGAGTATGGGTCTGCTGATCCACCGCATGCACAACCTTGACTAGCTCGCCATAGCGCTGACGGTTTTCGGCCAGGGCATGGGCAATGCCTTCCATATTGGCGGCCATACTGCGGGTGGTAGTGGCTACTTCTGCCACCGCCTGGCTAATTTGATCACCGGCATCCCGGGTGGATTGCGAGCGCTGCTGGATCTCCCGCACCGCCTGGGTGGCTTCAGTGCCGAGGGTCCGAACGCGCTGCACCTGCTCCAAGCCCACATTAATAGCCTGTTGTGCGGCCTTGGTTTGATCTTGCAGACTGTGCACGATGTGGGTGATTTCCTCAGTAGCCTGTACCGTTTTGGCAGCGAGGTTGCGGACTTCATCGGCGACCACAGCAAAACCACGGCCTGCCTCACCGGCGCGGGCTGCCTCAATGGCGGCATTCAGGGCGAGTAGATTGGTTTGACTGGCTAGGCCGTTGATCATATCGATCACCGTGTCGATGCGCTCTGATTGGGTGCCGAGCTCTTGCAAGCAGCGGTTGGTGTTATCGACGGTTTCGGTAATGCCCCCCAATCCATCAAGCGCCTGAGCAATGACTTTACCGCCATTGTGCGCAACGCTCAGGGCTTCAGCGGCCACTTCAGTGAGGTTATGAGTCGTACTGCTGACATGCTCAACTGTCGCGGAGATTTCCTCTGTGGCGGAGGCCAATGAGTTCGTTTGATTGCTAATTTGGCTATTTTCTTGCGCCATTCGATCCGACAGCTCGGTCACCTGGTGGGTTTGCGTCTGCAAACGCTGAGTGACCTGTACGACCTGTTCAACCAGCGAACCTAAGTCTTCACTCATTTGGTTAACAGCTTGACGCATTTGGGTGAACTGATCCTGATGACTAGGCAGCTTGAGACGGTATTGCAGGTTGCCCTGACTGACCTCTCCTAAGCCTCTGAGCAAAATATGGACATCTCGACGTACTCCCTGGCCAATCCAGATAATCAGTAAGGTGACGAGCACGGCGACGGCGGCGTTGACGCCGATGCTAGCCTGGCGTGCGCGCTGGCTAGCTGTTTCGGCGGCGAGGCGGGCCGGTGGTAGTAGTTGTTCCTGTAATAATGAACGGCTAGCTGCGATTTGATCTAACAGGGTCTGACGTGTGCTTTGCAGATGTTGGTTGGCTTGGTTGAGGGCTGCGGCTTGTTCAGTGAGTTTGGCAAGGGATTGCTGATACAAGGGAATGCTGTCGCCGAAGTGATCCAGAAAATCCATTTCTTTCACATGTTCAATAAAACCTTGCATGGCTTCTTGTAAGGCTTGGCCGGTAGCGGGGTTGAACTCCAATAAATAGTCTTTTTCCAGCTTGCGTACTTCGGTAAAGCGAGCGGCGAGCATACTGAAAATTGAGGCCTTTTCTTCTAAGGCTGCCGCTTGTTGCTCCACCTGCTGACGTTGGCCTCCACCGCTCATACCCAGTTGACTGCGGGCGGCCAGTTGCTGCTCGAAGCTGAGTTGGTAATTTTGCAGCTGTTGCTGCAACTGTTGTAGCTGTCCTGCGAGTATGGTTGAAGGGCTTTGCTGTTGCAGCTGGCCCAGTTGCTGTTGCTGCTGTTGGCTCCAGCTTTGCAGTTCTGCTATCAACTCATCGGCTTGACGCTGGCGTGCCTTAGCTTCTTGACTGAGCAAATCCAGGCGTAGATTGAGCAGTGATTCGCCACTGCTGGCATACCAGTTAAGCACCGTGGCGGACTGGCTCTGGGCAGTGCTACTCCAGAGGGTAACCAGTGTGGAGAGCCCCACTCCTAGTAGGGCAATGAACACGATCAAAAACAGTTTACGTTTGAAAGCCATCTCAATTTGCATAGGACAACCCCTGTTATTGTTGTTATTAACCTCATGCATGCCCGGCTAGGCCGGGCGCTGATTAGTTAGTGCTATTTTTTAGCTTTGCTACAGCGATCTACCAAGTAGAAAATCGATTTGTAATCCACCTGGCTGTGATGACTGAGGCCTATTTCGCAGGTACGGCTGGTGGAGAAGCCTTCATGGCAGCCGCTGGGTACCTGGGCGGCAAGATGGCGCAGTGCTGAGGCATTCAGTTCTGGGGTGGAGAACCCCTTGTCACCGGCAAAACCACAGCAGCTGATATGTTCTGGAATCACCACCTGTTTGGCACAACGCTTGGCAATATTAACCAGCTTGTCTGCGACCCCCATGCGAGTAGCGCTACAGGTAATATGCAGCATGACTGGCTCCTCAACAGGGCTGAATTCTAATTCAGGGGCGAGCACATCGTGGACAAAGGCGATCGGGTCATACAGCTTCAGGCGTACATCAAGCTGGCTGAGCATGCGTAATGCACAGGGACTGGTATCCAACAAAATAGGGTATTCGCCGTAGTTGGAGGCTGTCAGTAAGGCGGCGGTGACTTCCTGGCGTTTTTGCTCGGCTTGCTCAAACATGCCTTTGCTTTCAAAGGGCATGCCACAACAAAGCGCGGCAAGGTTGTCAGGGTATAGCAGGCGATAGCCGGCTTTATGGATCAAGCGCTCCGTTTGCTCCAGCAAGGACTCTGGATTACTGCTTTGGGCACTGGGACCAAGGTTGCGCGTAGCGCAGCTGGGGAAGTACACGACCGTGCGTCCCGGTGCTGCCACATCAGAGCGTGGCTGGTAGCTGACGGCGGTGGGCATGCTGGGGCTCCAGTAACCAATCATGCCGGCTGTCATCCGCTTGAGTAAGCGAGCGCCGACACTCATGCTTTTATCGCCTAGCAGGCGCCGGGCAAAGTGGGCACTGCGCAAGGTTAAGCGGGTGGCGCGGGTCAGGCCGGCAAAGTGCTCTGCGCACCATTGGGCTTTGCCTTGGTGGGCGGCATTCTGGCGTGAGCGGATCAAGCGGGTCAGGTCACCGGTATTGATACCGACCGGACAGGCGGTGGAGCACAGGCCGCAGGCGGCACAGGTGTCTGTGCCTTGGTAGCGGTATTCTTGTTCTAATTGGGCTAAACGAGCGGGGTCTTCACCACTGCGCTTCAACCGGGCTATTTCGCGCCAGATTACAATGCGTTGGCGTGGGCTTAAGGTCAGGGCGCGGGAAGGGCAGCTGGGCTCACAAAAGCCACACTCAATGCACTTGTCGACCAGCTCCTCGGCGGGGGGCAGGGGTTTCAGGTTTTCCAGGTGCACCCGAGGGTTAGCATTGAGAATCACGCCGGGGTTGAGCAGGTTTTGCGGATCAAGTAATTGCTTGATCTGCTGCATCAGGGCGTAGCCTTCTGTTCCCCATTCTTTTTCGACAAAGGGAGCCATATTGCGGCCAGTGCCGTGTTCGGCTTTGAGTGAGCCATCGTATTTATCCACTACCAGGGTGGCGACGTCTTCCATCAATCCTTCATAGCGATCCACTTCGGCCTGGGTATCGAAGCTCTGGGTGAAGACAAAGTGCAGATTGCCCTCTAGCGCGTGTCCGAAAATCAGCGCTTCATGGTAGTGCCATTTAATAAATAGTTGGTGCAAATCCTGTACTGCTTCAGCCAGACGGGGCACTGGGAAGGCCACATCTTCAATAATCACGGTGGTTCCCGTAAGGCGGACAGCACCCACGGCAGGGAATAGTCCCTTACGAATCGCCCAATATTGATTATAAACAGAGGCTTGGTCACTAAACTGAATGGGCTCGATGGGGGTTAGCTGAGCATCCGCCAATGTTTGGCTGATCTGCTCGACTTGTTGCCAGAGTGTGCTGGCATCCGGGGCGCGGGTTTCGACCAGTAAGGCAGCGGCGTCCTCCCCTAGCTCGCTGACAAAGGCAGGCATGCCGGGCTTGCTGGCCACAGAGGCTAAGCCTGCCCGATCCATCAGCTCGACAGCAGACACAGGGGTGTTTTTCAAGACGGCTACAGCTTGGCAGGTGGCCTCCAGGTTATCGAAAAAGATCAGCGCTGAGGCTTTGTGAGGATGTTCATCGACGGTCTTGTAGGTGATCTCAGCGATAAAGCCCAAGGTGCCTTCGGAGCCAATCATCAAGTGCTGGAGAATATCGATAGGGTCGCTATAGTCCACCAGGGCGTTGAGTGCATAGCCAGTGGTGTTTTTGAGGCGGTATTTATGACGAATACGCGCTGCCAAGGCTTCATTATTGCGGGTTTGTTGCGCTAACTGGTTCAGGTGCTGCAATAGGGCTGCATGGGATACGGCAAACGCTTGACGACTTTGCTGATCCGCTGTGTCGAGGTAGGTACCATCAGCCAGGACGAGCTTCATGCTGTCGAGGGTGCGATAGGAATTGTGTGCGGTGCCACAGCACATACCGCTGGCATTGTTGGCAGCGATCCCCCCAATCATGGCGGCATTAATCGACGCAGGATCGGGGCCGATTTTTTTCTTAAAGGGCGCTAAATACTTATTTGCCTGGGCGCCAATGACACCAGGTTGCAGGCTGATGCGTGCTCCCTGTTCATGGATGCGGTGCCCCTTCCAGTTGTCGCCTAGCAAAATCAGGATGGAGTCCGTAATCGCTTGTCCCGAGAGGCTGGTTCCTGCTGCGCGGAAGGTGACAGGCAGGCCAAACTGATGGGTAATGGCTAGTACCTGTTGCAGCTCCTGCACGGACTCGATTCTGACAATTATCTGTGGAATTAAGCGATAGAAACTGGCATCGGTTCCATAAGCCAAATTGTGCAAGGGATCGTCGAACAAACGCTCAGCCGGAATCACAGCGGCCAGGGCTTGGTGGCAGGCACGGTATTGGGGTTTCATCGATGTCTTCTCACAGTTAAAGCTCAAATAGCTTTATGTTGTCATCACATTGCTATAGGTCAGTCTGGGTGGACGCACTGTGCGGCCAGCCGTTTCCCTGCGCTGCTGTTATTGTTGCTGTTATTGCGCCAGTGAATCCTTGTCCTGGAGCCTGCGTACAGGGTTGGAGTGGCGGGCGCAGTGGCCGCGCCCGCCTGAAGAAAAAAGGGGGAGGGTTAATCCCCCTCAAGGGCTACTTGGCATAGGTTTGCGCAGGTAACCAAACGACCAAATCAGGCCACACCACCAACAGCAACAAAGCAATCAGCTGGATGATGATGAAGGGAATGACACCCTTATAGATTTCTACCAGTTTGATAGTGGGAGGGCAGACTCCCTTTAGGTAGAACAATGAGAAGCCTACCGGAGGAGTGAGGAAAGAGGTCTGCAGGGTCATGGCCACCAGCATGACAAACCACACCAACTCAGGGTTATCGACTACCCCATAGCCATCAATATCGATTCCCAAGGCTTTAACGACAGGCGCCAGCAAGGGGAGGACGATCAGTGTGATTTCAATCCAGTCAAGGAAGAAGCCGAGTATGAAAATCACCCCGAGAATAAAGGCAATAATGCCGTAGGTGCCAAAGGGTAAGCCGGTAAGGAAGGACTCGATCAGCTCGTCACCTCCCAGTTCACGCATAACCAGGGAGAAGCAAGTGGCACCGATAAAGATGGCAAAGATATAAGCTGTGGTATTAAAGGAGCCTTTAATCACATCTTTCAAAACGTCGAAGTTCAGGCGTTTGTTGTACCAAGCCAACAAAGTAGCCCCAAGTGCACCTACCCCTGAGGCCTCGGTGGGAGTGGCAATACCAACGAAGATTGAGCCTAGTACCATCACGATCAAAGCCAAAGTAGGCAGGGTGCTCTTAAAGACTTTGAGTACGGTCCAAATGGTGACAGGTTTGGCGTCTTTGGGAAGTGGCGCGGATTTGGGCGAAACGATACCGACTCCGGCAATATAAATAATGTAGAAGGCCCCCAGCATGAGCCCAGGAATCACCGCCCCCATAAACAGATCACCAACCGATAAGGCCAGCTGATCCGCCATGATAACCAGCATGATAGAGGGGGGGATTAAGATGCCCAGGGTGCCAGCGGAGGCGATGGTGCCAAGCGCCAAGGGACGACTGTAGCCCTGCGCTAACATGGCAGGGAGCGACATCACTGCCAGCAACACCACAGAGGCACCGACAATGCCGGTAGAAGCGGCGAGAATAATGCCGATGGTGGTGACTGTAATGGCAAGGCCACCACGGACTTTGCCAAAGAGTTCTTGCATGGACTCCATCAGTTTTTCTGCCACGCCGGACTTGTCCAGCATGATGCCCATAAAGATGAACATCGGCAGCGCCACCAAAATCCAGTTATCCATGATCTTGTAGAGACGGTTAACCACCAGACCCAGGGTGAGGTAGTCAATACCGGTAATGGTGTCGAAGTAGATATCCGACAGATAGCCTAAGCCGGCAAAAATGACCCCAACTCCGCCCAAAATCCAGGCGACGGGGATGCCGGTAAACAATAGAACAATAAAACTTAAGAACATCCCTATTACGAGGATTTCATTGGCTTCCATCGATTATTCTCCGCGCTTGAGCAGTACAACTTCACGAATCAAACGTGACACCATCGCCAGTGCTAAATAGGCCACGCTAACCGGCATCACCGCTTTAATTGCCCAGCGATAGGGCAGGCCGGAGGGAGCGCTGGAGCGCTCATCAATGCGCCAAGAGTCCGCCACGAAATCGAGACTGTGATCGAAGACCACATATAAAAAGGGCAAAGCGAAGACAACGATGGCAAAGATTTCCACAATACGTTTCGTACGTTGACGGAAGTTGCTGTAGAGCAAATCGACACGGACATGAGAGTCAGTGACTTGGGCATAGGCCATGCCAAACATCACCCCTATGGCGTAGAGGTGCCATTGCAGTTCTTCCAGCGCGATTAACCCGCTGGAAAATCCTTTGCGCAAAGTAACCTGGAGCACAATAACAGCCACCAGGAGGACGTAGACCCAGGCAATACAGAGGCCACTACGACGGATAAATCCATCAATAGCATCAGCAATAGCAACCCTGGGTTGGGCTTGTTCTTGGGTAGGGGTCACGATGGGGTCCCTCTGAATACTACGGGTATTGGCAAATCAGGCACCCCGGGAGGTGCCTGATTGGTCAGACCAAATATAAGGCCTTAGTTGGTGTTACGATTGCGGGGCAGGTAGGCGTTAGCCTCCCAGAGGTCGTAACCAGAGCGGAAGCCGCTCATGTCATCCCATACTTTCTTGAAGAACTCATCTTGGGTCTGTTCAACCACTACCTCGTCCCATGCGGTTTTGAAGGCAGTCAGCATGGTGTCGTTCCAGTAACGGATCTCGACGCCTTTCTCTTTTGAGTCAGCCAGTACCGGGAACTGTTTGGCTTCGCCTTCTGCATAGGAATCTAGCAGAGAGGCTTTACAGGTAACCTCGACTACAGTCTTTTGCTGATCGTCCATTTTGTTCCAGGTGTCTTTGTTGATCAGCAGTTCAAAGACTGTGGCTTGCTGATGCCAGCCAGGGAAATAGTTGTACTTGGCGATTTTGTGCAAGCCCAACGTTTGGTCAACCTGAGGTAGAGAGAATTCGGTGGCGTCGATCGCGCCTTTCTCCAGAGCGCCAAAGATTTCCCCGCCAGGCAGCTGAACGGTACCTACCCCCATTTTTTCCATGACCTTAGCGCCCAGGCCAAAGAAGCGCATGTTCAGACCTTTCAAGTCTTCAGGCGTTTCGATGGGCTTGGTAAACCAGCCGGAAGTTTCGGGAGGAGAAATAGCACAGGGAACAGTGTGTACGTTGTAGCCGGCGCGGTCATACATTTCCTGATACAGGCTCAGACCGTTGCCGTGGAACAACCATGCTAGGTATTCACCCGCTTCAGGACCGAAGGGGATGGCGGAGAAAAGGGCGGCCGCAGGCATTTTGCCTTGCCAGTAGCCGGCAGTGGCATAACCAGCATTGACCTTGCCGGTTGATACAGCATCCAGAATTTCGGGTGGAGCAACCAATTTACCAGGCTCATAGACCTTCATCTTAATGGTGCCGCCACTCAGCTTATCCAGGTTATCGGCTACTCCCAGAATGGGGGAGCCCAACGCAGGCAAGTTGGTACCAAAGGCCACAGGGGTCTTGAGTAGTACTTTCTCAGCAGCAAAAGCGGAGGTGGAAACAGATGCGATGGATGCAGTCAGGATCGCCGCAGTGACTGCGGTTTTAGTGAATTGCTTCATGCCTTTCCCTCAGGAGTAGGTTTATTTTTATAGTCGGTCTTCGGAGAGTCCGAAGGGGCTGCCTTTGGAGTCTAGCAGGCTTTCTTGGGGCAGCCAGTTGATCAATGGGTTTGAATATTGGTAATACCAATTACCCTATGACTGTTTTTTAAGCTACTCGTGAGGATGAATACTGTCAACCCTAGTAGGGGCTTTAGAATTTATAAATAGACTTTGGTCTAATGATGTGAAGAAAAAGGGCTGGCTATGAGGGCGTGAAGGTTGACCCTAGGGGGCTGGGCTCACTATAGTGGCAAAGAATTGATTGGTATTACCAATGTTCTTTTTTGCAGAGGTAAATGTCGGCTATGGGGTATCAGCGGGTAAAGCAGCCAAAGCTGTCGGACGTCATCATGGTGCAGTTAGAGTCCATGATTTTAGATGGTGCGCTGAAGCCCGGGCAGCGTTTGCCGCCTGAGCGAGAGCTGGCAAAGGAGTTTGACGTATCTCGCCCCTCATTGCGAGAGGCTGTGCAAAAGTTAGTGGCGAAAGGGTTGCTCTATAGTCGCCAAGGAGGCGGCACTTACGTAGTAGAGAATCTGGGAAGTTCATTCTCCGATCCATTGTTAGAGTTATTTGCTAATCATCCAGAAGCACAGTACGACCTTTTGGAGTTTCGGCATGCGTTAGAGGGGGTCTCTGCGTACTATGCCGCACTACGCAGTACCGATGCCGACCGAGAAAACCTCAAGCGTAAGTATCAGGCGCTACAGCTTTATCATGCGGGTAAGCAGTTTGAGAAAGAGGTGGAAGCGGATGTGGATTTCCACCTGGCCATTGCTGAAGCTGCCCACAATATGGTGCTGCTACACACCATGAGGGCATTGTTCGCTTTATTGCGGAAACACATTTTTGGCAACCTCAGCCAAATCTACCCTAAGCCAGACTATCGTAACCGCATTCACGACCAGCATGGTCTGTTGTTGGAAGCGATTTGTCAGGGCAATCCAGAGCAGGCCAGACGGGCGGCTCACGATCATCTAGCCTATGTTGAGGATGTGTTGCTGGAGTACGGTAAAGAAAAAACCCGCTTGCAACGATCCCTGCGCCGTGCTGAACTCTTTACGACACCGGACACTGAGAAGCCGGAGTCTTCGTAAATCAACGAGTTTTAGCTTGTTGTTGTCATGAATCCTTCCTATTTGCATGGGAGGATGCCATCTGCTTGAGTCGAAAGTGGATTTTTGTAGTCCGCTTTTGTAGTATTACTACAAAAATAACAACCATACGCCTGTTGCAATGCACAATAGGGAGCGTCTTTGTAGCAAATATACAGAGATGTCAGGAATGAGAATTCAACGTGGGGAATTCATAGTGCAAGACTTTATTGATGATATCGATCCAATTGAAACCCAAGAATGGCTTGATGCGTTAGGCTCAGTCGCCAATAACGAAGGTAAGGATCGCGCTAAGTTTTTATTAGGTCAGCTAGGGCAGCGTGCCCGTGAAATGGGGGTTGATGGAGTCGGTGGTTTAACCACTCCTTATGTCAACACTATTTCGCCGCGTGATGAAGCCCGGATGCCGGGTGACCTGTTTATGGAGCGTCGTATCCGCTCCTTCATTCGTTGGAACGCCATGGCGATGGTTATGCGTGCCAACAACAATAATGAAGGATTAGGTGGTCACATTTCCTCCTTCTCCTCTTCAGCCACACTGTATGACATCGGCTTTAACTACTTCTTCCGTGGCAATGAAGGCGAGCAAGAAGCTGACATGGTGTTCTTCCAGGGCCATATTTCACCGGGAATTTATGCCCGTGCTTATCTGGAAGGGCGTCTGACGGAAGAACAGTTGGATAACTTCCGTCGCGAAGTAGATGGTAACGGTCTCTCCTCTTATCCTCACCCCTGGTTAATGCCGGACTTCTGGCAGTTCCCAACCGTTTCCATGGGCTTGGGACCGATTCAAGCGATTTACCAAGCACATATCATGCGTTACATGTCTGCCCGTGGCCTGGCCAAGCGTGGCGACCGCAAAGTATGGGCATTCCTGGGAGATGGTGAGTGTGATGAGCCAGAAACCCTGGGGGCGATCTCTCTGGCTGGTCGTGAACAGCTGGAGAACCTAATTTTCGTCATCAACTGTAACCTGCAGCGCCTGGATGGACCGGTGCGGGGTAACGGTAAGATCGTACAAGAGCTGGAAGGCATCTTCCGTGGTGCTGGCTGGAACGTGATCAAGGTGCTCTGGGGCCGTCATTGGGATCCGCTGTTTGAGCGTGATCAGCAAGGCTTGTTGCAGAAGCGTATGAATGAAGTGGTTGATGGCGAGCTACAAAACTACAAGGCTAATGGCGGTGGTTATACTCGCGAGCATTTCTTCGGTAAATATCCTGAGCTGAAGGACATGGTCAATGACTTGTCTGATCAGGACATTATGAACCTTAACCGTGGTGGCCATGACCCCTACAAGGTTTATGCAGCCTATCATGCGGCGGTGAATCATAAAGGTCAGCCTACCGTTATTCTGGCTCAAACAGTTAAAGGTTACGGCACGGGTAAATCTGGTGAGGCGAAAAACGATACGCACTCTCTGAAGAAAGTGCAGCTGGAAGATTTGAAGATCTTCCGTGATCGTTTCAATATCCCGCTGACCGATGAGCAATTAGAGTCAGTGCCCTACTATCGTCCGGCGCCTGATAGCGCTGAAATGAAGTATATGCTGGAGCGTCGCGCCAGCTTGGGTGGTTTCTATCCTGTCCGTCGCAAAGATTTTGAGGCGTTGGAAACACCGCCACTGGATGCTTTGTCTGCACAGCTGAAGAGCTCGGGTGATCGGGAAATTTCCAGCACCATGGCGTTTGTTCGTATTCTTTCCACCCTGGTGAAAGATAAGAACATTGGTCCTCGTATTGTACCTATCGTACCTGACGAGGCGCGTACCTTCGGGATGGAGGGGATGTTCCGTCAGTTGGGGATTTATTCCTCTGCTGGTCAGCGTTATACCCCGCATGATCGTGATCAGATCATGTTCTATAAAGAGTCCAAAGACGGTCAGATCCTGGAAGAAGGGATTAACGAAGCGGGCGCGATGGCGGCCTGGATGGCGTGTGCGACAGCGTACAGCAACTTCAATTGCCCGATGATTCCCTTCTATATCTATTATTCCATGTTTGGTTTTCAGCGTATTGGTGACCTGGCATGGGCAGCAGGGGATATGCAGGCGCGTGGTTTCCTGATTGGGGCAACGTCTGGCCGTACCACTCTGAATGGTGAAGGTTTGCAGCACCAGGATGGCCATAGCCACATTTTGGCTTCAACTATTCCGAACTGTGTGACCTATGATCCTACCTATAGCTATGAGCTGGCGGTGATCATTCAGGACGGCATCAAGCGGATGTTCCATGATAAAGAGAACAAGTTCTACTACATCACCACGATGAACGAGAACTACCCGCATCCTGAAATGCCTGCTGGTGCTGAGGAAGGCATCATTAAAGGGATGTACCTGCTATCCGAAGGAAAGGCAGATGCCAAACTGAGCGTGCAGCTGATGGGCTCTGGCGCCATTCTGCGTGAAGTTGAGGCAGCAGCTGAGTTGCTGCGCGAACACTTTGGGGTGGAGTCTCATATTTGGAGTGCGACCAGTATCAACGAGCTGCGCCGTGAGGCATTGGATTGCCAGCGTTGGAATCTGTTGCATCCGGAAGAACCGGTTAAAGTGCCTTATGTTACTGAGTGCCTGCAGAAGTTCGACGGCCCAGTTGTGGCTTCTACCGACTACATGAAGCTGTATGCTGATCAGTTGCGTGAGTTTGTGCCGCACCGTTACCGTGTGCTGGGTACTGACGGCTTTGGTCGTAGCGATACCCGTCAGAAGCTGCGTCACTTCTTCGAAGTGGATCGTTACTTCGTAACTGTGGCAGCGCTGAAAGCCTTGGCAGAAGAAGGGCGCATCGATGTAAGCGAAGTGTCCCGGGCGATTAAGATGTTTGGCATTAACCCGAACAAGCCCAATCCGGTAACTGTTTAAGCCGACGGACTCTGAGGACATTCCATGACTACAGAAATGATTAAAGTGCCGGATATCGGCACCAGCGATGAAGTCGATGTAATTGAAATCTGCGTCAAGGTCGGTGACCAAGTCGGCGAAGGGGATTCCCTGATTGTGTTGGAGTCTGATAAGGCTTCAATGGATGTTCCCTCACCTATGGCTGGCACAGTTAAAGCGGTGCTTGTTAAAGAGGGTGACAAGGCGGCTGAAGGAACCCTGATTGTCGAGTTAGAGGTGGCGGGCGCTGTTGCAGCGACACCTGAGGCAGAGGTTGCTGCTCCTGCTCCTGCTCCTGCTCCTGCTCCTGCTGCGCCAGCACCGGCTGCTGCCGGCGGCGTCGCAACCGAAGTAGTGAAGGTGCCAGATATTGGCGGTAGTGAAGGCGTTGACGTAATTGAAGTGTGCGTTAAGGTCGGGCAAACCGTAGCAGAAGGGGACTCTCTGCTGGTGCTGGAATCTGACAAGGCTTCGATGGAAGTACCTGCACCCAAAGGTGGTGTAGTGAAATCCATTGCGATCGCTGAAGGGGCGAAAGTCTCGGAAGGTGATGTGATTCTTGAGCTGGAAGTCGCTTCTGGTCCTGCTCAGGCAACACCCATTGAGTCCACTGCCAAAGCGGAATCAGCCCCTGCTGCCGCATCTGCCCCCGTTACAGCTCCCGTCCCCGCACCTGTCGCGGGTGGGGTGGAGACTGTGAAGGTGCCTGACATCGGTGGTAGTGAAGGCGTTGATGTAATTGAAGTCTGTGTCAAAGTCGGCCAGCAGATTGAGGAAGGTGATTCCCTGATCGTATTGGAGACTGATAAGGCTTCAATGGAAGTGCCTGCACCTAAGGCCGGGGTTGTGAAGTCTGTCGCTCTGAAAGAAGGGGCTAAGGTTTCTGAAGGTGACCTGATCCTGGAATTGGAAGTAGCTGGCAGTGCGGCACCTGTGCCTGCCGCCGCTCCTGTTGCGAGTGCTGCGGCTCCTGCGGCCAGTGCTCCTGTTGCGGCTCCTGCCGCTGCTACCGGCGTAGCAGGAGTGAAGGTTCACGCGGGCCCTGCGGTGCGTATGATTGCACGTGAGTTTGGTGTTGACCTGACCAAGGTTACCCCGACCGGCCCCCGTGGTCGTATCCTTAAAGAGGATGTGCAGAGCTTCGTTAAGCAGGAATTGGCTAAGCCACGTGCCAGTGAAGGTGCGGCGGTTGCTGCTGGAGCCGGGATTCCGCAGGTTCCGGAGATCGATTTCAGCCAATTTGGTGAAATTGAGCTGCAGCCGATGAGCAAAATTCACAAGGTCACGGCCTTTAACATGAGCCGTGCCTGGTTGAATGTGCCTCATGTGACTCAGTTTGATGATGCCGATATCACTGATCTGGAAGTTTTCCGTAAAGAAGTGAAGGCTGAAGCTGAAAAAGCTGGCGTTAAGCTGACTCCGCTGCCTTTCCTGATCAAGGCCTGTGCTTTGGCTTTGAAGGCCAACCAGAAGTTCAATGCTTCTCTGCATGCCGATGGTGAACACATCGTCTACAAGAAGTATGTACACATTGGTTTGGCGGTTGATACGCCTGCTGGTCTGGTGGTGCCTGTTATCCGTGATGCGGATAAAAAGAGCCTGTATGAACTGTCTCGCGAGGCCAATGAGTTGGCCAAGAAGGCGCAGGAGAAGAAGCTTAAGCCAGCCGAAATGCAGGGCGCATGCTTTACTATTTCCAGCCTGGGTGCCATCGGTGGTACTGGTTTTACTCCTATCGTGAATACCCCTGAGGTAGCGATTCTGGGGGTATCTCGTGCTGATGTGAAGCCACGTTGGAATGGTAAGGAGTTTGAGCCGCGTACGATGCTGCCACTGTGCCTGTCTTATGACCACCGTGCGATTAACGGTGCTGATGCTGGTCGTTTCCTGACCTACATCACCAGTGTGTTAAGTGACGTACGCCGTATGTTGCTCTAATAGGTAAAGACCCACGCTTTGCCTGAAGTTGGCCGCTCCTTGGAGCGGCCTTTTTCATATGGGGGAAGGGAGGAAAGGGTGCTCTATCAACAAGTGGCCGAGCGTTTGGCTAAAGCAATTCAGTCTGGAGCTTATGTAGAGGGGGAGCGATTGCCCTCTGTCAGGCGCTTGCATCAAGAATGGCAGGTCAGCTTCAGTACTGCCCTGGCAGCTTTAGGGCTATTAGAAGCGCAAGGGCTGATTGAGGCCAGGCCTCGCTCTGGTTATTACGTACGTGCCCGCTCATTGTCATTGCCTAAAATCCAACAGCAAACGGAGCCTGCTCCAGCTGCTGTGGAGCGTTATGCACTGATTAGTCGAGTATTGCAGCAGTCACATCAGCCTGGGTTAATGCATTTGGGGGCAGCGGTACCCGAACCCTGTTATTTGCCCTTGGATGCATTAAAGCGTATTAGTGCTCGCTGCTTACGTGAGCAACCTTCTTTATTAACGGACTATGCCTTTGCGCCGGGAGATGAGGAGCTGCGTCGCCAGATCAGCCAGCGTATGCAGTTGGTGGGCTGTCAGATTGATAAAGAGGATGTGCTGATTACCCAGGGGTGCCAGGAGGCATTGAGCCTTTGCTTGCGGGCGCTTGCTAAGCCTGGTGACATTATAGCGATTGAGTCCCCTGCCTATCATGGCTTACTCCAGGCGATTGAGGCATTGGGACTACGAGCCTTGGAAATTCCCTGTCATCCCCAGGATGGGTTAGATGTGGAGGCGCTCGCGCGAGCCTTGGGCCAGTGGCCAGTGAAAGCCTGTGTGGTGTCCGCTAACTTTTCCAATCCAAGCGGCAGTCTGATGCCGGATGAAGCTAAAGCACGTTTAGTGGCGTTGATAAGTGCAGCACAGATTCCGTTGATTGAAGATGATACCTATGGCGATCTTACCCATGGTAGTCGCCGTCCTCGTCCACTAAAAAGTTGGGATAGAGAGGGGTGGGTACTGTATTGCAGTGCGTTTTCTAAGACTCTTGCCCCTGGTTTCCGGGTGGGATGGTTGGTGGCAGGACGCTTTCAAGCGACTTTACAGCGTTTGTTTACGGTAACCGCTCTAGCGGGGCATGCGCTATCGCAGCGGGTTATCGCCGAATACCTTGCTCGTGGTGAGTATGATCGTCATTTAAGACGCATTCGTCGTAGTTATCGCCAGCAAATGCAAGCTGCTGGGGAGGCCTTGGCAGCAGAACATTTACCTGTGCATTGGCAATTGCCTCGTGGTGGTTTTTTGCTGTGGTTGCAGCTTGCTTCAGCGCAGGATGCAATGCAGGTGTATCAGCGTCTCTTGGAGCAAGGGGTCAGTGTGATGCCAGGGCATTTGTTTTCGGGTACCGAGCATTTTCAGCACTGTTTACGTTTGAGTGTGGCGGTCAAGACGCCCCAATGGCCTGAGTTTGCCAGAGCATTGCAACAGGTATTGTGATTGCCCACCCAGTGCGACTGAGTGGGCCGTATTGGCGCTTACTCCCAGTCCAGAATGACTTTGCCGGATTGGCCGGAGCCCATCACTGCAAAGCCTTGCTCAAATTCGTTCACTGGGAAGTGGTGGGTGATGATTGGGCTTAAGTCGAGCCCGCTCTGTAACATGGCCACCATTTTGTACCAGGTTTCAAACATTTCCCGACCATAGATACCCTTGATAACCAGCCCCTTGAAGATGACCTCACTCCAGTCAATAGCCATTTCCTGGGAGGGAATGCCGAGCATGGCGATTTTGCCACCATGATTCATGTGGTGCAGCATGTCGCGAAAAGCAGCAGGGACGCCTGACATCTCCAGGCCAACATCAAAGCCTTCGGTCATTCCTAATGCTTGCATAACATCAGGCAGGCGCGTGGTGCTGACATTCACTGCCCGAGTGGCCCCCATTTTTTCCGCCAGGCTGAGGCGGTAGGGGTTGACGTCGGTGATTACCACGTGGCGGGCGCCGACATGGCGGCAGATAGCGGCCGCCATAATGCCAATGGGGCCTGCGCCGGTAATGAGTACATCCTCGCCGACCAAGTCAAAAGAGAGCGCTGTATGAGCAGCGTTACCCAGCGGGTCGAGAATAGCGGCTAAATCATCGGAGACATTATCCGGCAGCTTAAAAGCATTCTCGGCAGGAATAACTAAATATTCGGCAAAAGCCCCTGGCCGGTTTACGCCGACTCCCAAGGTCTCACGACACAGATGGCGCTTGCCAGCGCGACAATTACGACAAAGGCCGCAGGTGATGTGCCCCTCGCCCGATACACGATCTCCCAGTTGGAAGCCCGTAACATCATTGCCAAGTGCTGCTACCGTACCGACATATTCATGGCCCACATGCATAGGAACAGGAATAGTTTTTTGCGCCCATTCATCCCAGTGCCAGATATGCATATCGGTGCCACAGATCGCGGTTTTGCGAATTTTGATCAGGATGTCGTTATTCCCCAGTTCTGGCAGCGGTGCATCATGTAACCAGAGACCAGGAGCAGCATGGAGTTTCGCCAGGGTTTTCATCGCAATTCCTTAGTTGATGACCTTGAGTTGGCGGCCAACCTTAGCAAAGGCGGCCAGGGCCTGATCAAGCTGTTCTCGGTTGAGTGCTGCGGACATCTGGGTGCGGATGCGCGCTTGGCCTTTAGGAACAACAGGGTAGGAGAAGCCTACAACATAAATACCTTCGGCTAACAGCTGTTCCGCCATCTGTTGGGCTAACACGACATCGCCGAGCATCACCGGAATAATAGGATGCTCTCCCGGTACGAGGGTGAAGCCAAGTGCAGCTAATCCCTGGCGAAAGTATTGGGTATTGATCTTAAGCTGACGGCGCAGATCTTCTCCTTGTTCCAGCAGCTGTAATGCTGCCAGAGAGGCTGCGGTGATCATTGGTGCGAGGCTATTGGAAAACAGATAAGGCCGTGAGCGTTGGCGTAGGAGTTCGACAACAGGCTTGCGAGCGCTGATATAGCCACCGGATGCGCCCCCTAAGGCTTTACCCAGGGTACCGGTAAGAATATCGACACGACCCATCACTTGGCAGTATTCATGACTGCCACGGCCTTGTTCACCGAGAAAACCGACCGCGTGGGAGTCATCCACCATCACCAGGGCATCATAACGTTCGGCCAAGTCACAAATACCCTTGAGGTTGGCAATGATGCCATCCATGGAAAAGACACCATCGGTGGCGATCAAGCGGAAGCGACAGTTTTGTGCCGCCTGCAGCTGGTGCTCCAGATCAGCCAGATCGTTGTTGGCATAACGAAAACGCTGGGCTTTACACAGACGAATGCCGTCGATGATGCTGGCATGGTTCAAACTATCGGAAATAACAGCATCTTCAGGTCCCAGCAGGGTTTCAAATAACCCGCCATTGGCATCAAAACAGGAGGAGTAGAGGATAGTGTCTTCCATCCCCAAAAATTGGCTTAGCGCCTGCTCAAGCTGTTGATGCAGGCTTTGGGTGCCACAAATAAAGCGCACCGAGGCCATGCCATAGCCATATTCGCTCAGGGCCTGTTGGGCTGCTTGGATGAGGACAGGATGGTTGGCAAGGCCAAGATAATTGTTGGCACAGAGGTTAATCACTCGGCCGCTTTGATTGGTTTGAATGGCGGCATCCTGGGCAGTGGTGATAGCTCGCTCTTGTTTATAGAGTCCAGCGGCTTGGATGTCGGTGATTTGTTGTTGGATATGAGTGTAGAAAGCATCGTTCATACAGCGTACTCCTAACGGCTTGCTTTCACTCTACTGGCGACAACTGTTATTGAGTAGATACAGTTTTTTCTTAATTTGCCATAACAGTTTGTTCGCCAGTTGCTGAGAGTGTCAGCTATTACAGCTGTTCATAGAGCCAAAGAAGCAGCCAGAACAGGGGCCAGAGCAATAAAGCGAAAGGTGCGTTGGCCCGCCAGAGCGCCCGTCCGGAGAGGGCATAACGGCTGGCTAGCATCATATTCATGCCCGATAGCGGTGAAGAGCTGGAGCCTAGCGCCCAGATGCCGAGGAATAGCATGCCTAGTAAGTTAGGGTCTGGTTGAAGGGGGAGTAGCAGCGGGCTCAAAATAGCAATGGTAATCATGGCATGAACCCCTAGCCAAGCTAGTACCAGACATAACGGGAAGATCAGTCCTGCCTCCCAGGCGCCAAAGGTGGTTAAGGGTAAGCGTAATAAGCCACTTTGGCTGAGCATGTTCATACCTGTTGTAAGCAAGCCTGCGGCGAGAAAAAGGCCTAGCTCACTCCCCATCTTTCCCAGATTGCTGTGTAGATGCTCCTGCATAGGTTGTAGAGAACGATAACGTAAACCGACATAGCACAGGGCCAGTGCAGGTGCCAGGCAGGTAATAATCAGAATGACAGACCACTCTGGAAAGAAGTGATGCAGTATCAGCACCAAGGTCGCCAAGCTAAAAGGTAACAGTAAATGGCGGGGGCTCAGTGGATAGCCACTAAAGGTTTGAGCGTGGTCTTTCAGCTGCAGATAGCTCAGTAGTGTGGCCACGAGGGCCATCAGGACACCTACCGGTAGTACCTGCCATAGGTTCATACCCGGAGCCGCAACTAAGGCTACCCCCATGGCTACAAAGAAAGGCGACCAAAAAGCGGCAAGTGCAAAGCCGCGGCTGAGTACTACCCCTTGTAGAGGAGTTAAACGGCCTTGTTTCTGCATCCGGTCACCCATAATCACCAGAATGGATAAGTTGAGGATGGCCCCTAGTAGGTGCACCGCTGTGTAGGTGCTTAGCAGGGCGCGGGCTCCCTCTGGGCTATGGTGTGGGCGTTGACTGCCGAGTAGGCGTAAGAAACTGACGGCCACAAGCATAGAAAGGAGTGGGACGTAATTACCCAGCAATTTGGCGGGCTCTAGCACGGCGCCACGCTGGTAAGCCCAGAGGGTACAGCCTAAGCCAATGAGGGCTAATATGAGGCTCTGGCGTTGATTATTTTTGGCAAGCCAAGGCCAGCTTAGGCAGAGCGCTAGCCAAGCCAGAATAATGCTTGGCCAGAGGCTAAGGGAGGTGAAGAGGCTGGCAAGGTAGCCTAACCACATGAGAGCCAGCAGCCACCCTAGGGCATGCTGACGTGCGTGGGGAGAGGTGACAAGAGGGTAGAACAGACTCCGCATGATCAACGATAATCCCTGGCCGATACTCTATACTTGCCCCAGACAAAGGAGCGGACATCTTTTATGAGTCAAGCAGCCACCGGAGCCTCGCGGGCTCGCAATCTGGGCAAAGCAGCATCCCTGGAAAACCAACGAGTGCTGACTTTCCGTTTAGGGCGCCATCGCTATGCGATTGATGTGAGCTATGTGTTGTCGATCGCCGATGATTTACCCAAGGTACAGCTGGGTCAGGGCGGTGCGGCATTGTTGGGCTATGTTTACTTTCGCTCCGTGGCTGTCAAAGTCTATGACAGTGCGTGCATACTTGCGCGTGGCGACAGTGTAACCCTGTCGACCTTGACTGAACAGCTTGGCGCCGCCCAGGCTACGCTGCGGGAATATGGACAAGAGCTAGAGCAACAGCTGAAAGGCAACCAACCGTTGCCATTACCTAGACTAGGGCAGTTGATTCAGGGGTGGCAGCAGGCAACGGGCCACATAGAGTTAAATTGGCAGCCATTACAGCAGGCAGTAATCGAATTGGGTGAGCATGTGGTCAAGTTGGATAGCTTGCGCCAGGGGCAGCAGCTGTCTGCCTTGGAGTTTGAATGGCGCCTGCTTAAACGTACTCACTTACAGTTTTGCCAACATTTATTAAATAATCTGCAAGATGATGTTCGTCAGTTGGATCGCCCAGTATTGCTTTATCTTAGCCAGGACGGCCTTAAACCCTGGTTCGCGTTACGCCTGGAGCAAATTGAAGGAATTACCGAGTATCACACTGAGCAGCTACAGCCTTTACCCGCGGATGAGGCAAGCTTAGAAGCAGGTTATTTACACTTTGAGGAGGGAGGGGATGCGCTCCTGCTCAGTGTGGAGCGCATGTTCGGCTTAGCTAGACACAGTGCTGGGTTAGAACAGCATAGCGATCGCAATCCAAGCGGGAGCCAAGCAGAGAATGAAGGCAACCAGGAGTAGCGGGATCCACACCCATGGGGACATGGTTTCCTGATAGCCTTGTGGATTGTCTCCGTGTTTCGCCATGATGCTTCTCCTTCTTAGTGATTAGACTGCACTCAGCTTACAAAGAAGTGTCAGGCAAAATACTGATCCATATCAGCCGGGAGGCAGCGGCCAGGGCGTTAAAAATTTTCCTGCAGGTAATATCTGTAACTGCTGTGCGAGCCAACTGCATGTCGGTAGCTGCAGGCCATGCAGTTGTCCTTGGCGTAACAGGTGACCCAAAATAGCATCCACTTCTGTCCTTCGTTTAGCTTGTCGATCTTGTAACATGGATGAACGATTTGCGCTGGTGGCTTGGGCAACCTGCCCAACCAGCTGTTGCAAACCTTGCTGGGGAAGGGGAATGCTCAGTGTGATTAACACGCTTTCAATCTCCCGGCATAAAGGAAGGAGCCAGGCCTGTAGTCTGGGCTGCTGCAGTAACTGCCCATTCGTTTCGCCGCTTAGGGCTGTGAGGGGGTTAATGACGGCATTGACAGCCAGCTTATGCCAGAGCAGGGTGTGAATATCAGCACGCCAATGGATTGCCCATTGCTCACTACATAGCTGTTGCCAGGGTGTAGAGGGCGTAGGGTGTCCATTACCAAATAGTAATTGCCCTTGACCTGCATGGAAAACGCTAAAAGGAGCCAGGCGATAAGCCCCATGGGTCATGCTGGCATAGAGTATTTGTGCCTTAGGGAGTAAGGGAAGAATGCGCTCTTCATGCCCCATTCCATTTTGTAGGCAAAGAATTTGACAGTCAGGCGCAATAATCGGTAGCCAGGGCTCTAGCGCTGCTTGGGTGTCATAGGTTTTGCAAGCCAGGATCAGATGGGAGAGTGGTGGATGCCGATCAGGTAGGGAGCCTAAGGTGACCTGGTGCTCTCGTTGGTCATTGGTATAGATGATGTGATTGGGAGCTGATTGCCCCGGGCGGAGCAAGAAGCTAGCAGGTTGAGGAGTCATGCAAGCTAATAAACAGCCCATGGAGCCTGCGCCCAATATTGGCCATAGTGTGGTATTTGGAGCCATATCCTGGATTCAGTAGAATGCGTAAAATTTTTAGCCATAGTATCGAAGGAAACTAGTATGCCGTCTTTTGACATCGTATCCGAGTTAGATATGCATGAAGTCACCAATGCGGTGGATCAAGCTAAGCGTGAGATCAGCACTCGCTATGACTTCAAAGGGGTGGACTCTGATATTGAGCTGAAAGATGAAGAAGTGCTGTTAATGGCGGAGGTGGAGTTTCAGCTCCAACAGATGCTGGAAGTACTTAAGAGTAAGCTGGTTAAGCGCAATATTGATGTACGTTGTTTGGAAGTGGGTGATGTGGTCGTCGCTAACTTACGTGCGCGTCAGACAGTGAAGTTGAAGCAGGGGTTGGATCAGCCGTTAGCGAAAAAAATCAGCAAAATGGTTAAAGACGCCAAATTAAAGGTGCAGACACAAGTGCAGGGCGAGCAAGTTCGAGTAACGGGGAAAAAACGCGACGACCTCCAGGAAGTGATCGCGTTGTTGCGTGCGGCTGAAGACATTGAGCTGCCTTTGCAGTTTACTAACTTTAGGGATTGATAGTAGTCAGTGAAATGCGGGTTATGCCCGCATTTTTTATATATGCAACCATGAGTGTATCAATCTTGGTGTTAGGTCAAGGGTAGCCTTTATGTTCGGCAGTGAGCGTTGGCAAACAATATTTAATAAACGAACCTTAATTTGTGTTTTTACTGGCTTTGCCTCGGGTATGCCGCTGTATGTTTTGTTTCAGTTACTACCTGCATTTTTAAGTAAGCAAGGAATTGGTGTTAAAGAAATAGGACTATTTGCTCTGGTGACGTTTCCTTACACATGGAAGTTTATTTGGTCTCCAGTTATGGATAGATATATTCCTCCTTTTTTAGGGAGGCGCCGAGGGTGGATGCTAATTACCCAGTTGTGCTTGTTACTATCCATCGGTTATATAGGATTTTTGAATCCTCAGTATTCAATTGCGTCTGTTGCGTACGTTGCTTTTGCAGTGGCTTTTTTTAGTGCTAGTCAAGATATTGTATTAGATGCATATCGACGTGAGTTGCTACCTGAGCAAGAGCTGGGGTGGGGGAATTCGGTTCATGTACAAGCGTATCGTGTATCAGGGCTGGTACCTGGTGCGCTGGGGTTGATCTTGGCTGATCATTTGCCCTGGAATCAAGTGTTTATGATTATTGCAGCTTTTATGGGATTGGGGATTGCTTTGACCTTATGTGTTAAGGAGCCTAATGAACAAGTTAAGGTGCCGGGAACGTTGCGACAGGCTGTAGTAGAACCCTTTAGAGAGTTTCTTACTCGAAACAACTGGCAGGCTGCATTGCTTATTTTGAGCTTTATGTTTCTCTATAAACTGGGTGATAACATGGCTACGGCACTCTCTACCCCGTTCTATATTGATTTAGGTTTCTCATTAAGTGAAATAGGTGTTGTTGCAAAAACCTCAGCCTTGTGGGCCTCAATTGTTGGAGGGATTCTAGGTGGGTTGTGGATGCTTAAATTGGGGATTAATCGAGCGCTTTGGATATTTGGTGCAGTGCAGCTGGTCACTATTTTAGGGTTTGCTCTGCAAGCTGAAGTAGGAGCAAATGTTTGGCTGCTGGCAGTTGTGATTAGTATGGAGTACTTGGGGGTGGGTTTAGGAACCGCAGCCTTTACAGCATTTATTGCGCGAGAAACCAGCGTTGTGTTTGCCGCAACGCAGTTTGCATTATTTACCGCACTATCTGCGTTGCCTCGTACTTTTGCTAACGCCACCACTGGATACATTGTTGAGGCAGTAGGCTGGACGTGGTTTTTTATTCTATGTGCCGTGTTGGCGTTGCCTGGTATGTTGCTACTGCTCAAAGTGGCCCCTTGGGGGCAGCAGCTTGAGCGAAAACTATAGTGCAGCAGCTGGACTGATTACTAAAAGGTCATCAGTCCAGCTTGATACCCTTACAAACGTAAACCACCATCCATTTCAATAACACGGCCATTCATATAATCATTTTCTAGCAGGTAGGCCACTGTATGGGCAATTTCTTGTGGTGTGCCTAAACGTCCTGCTGGAATCATTCCTTCAATCTTGCTCAAAGCCTCTGGCTTCATGCTGAGCACCATGTCAGTACCAATAAAACCAGGAGCGATAGCAACACTGCGGATGCCAAAGCGCGCTAACTCCTTGGCCCAGGTAACAGTCATGGCGGCTACCCCAGCCTTGCTCGCTGAATAGTTTGTTTGACCTATGTTGCCAGCGCGAGAGATGCTGGAGATGTTGATAATGCATCCTGGTTGAGCATTCTCAATCATCTTGCAAGCAGCCTCACGGCCGCAGAGAAAGGTGCCTGTTAAATTTACATCAATTACGCTTTGCCACTGTGAAAGTGACATTTTCTGGCTGACAACCCCATCTTTTGCCTTGATGAACATGCCATCACGTGTGATGCCAGCATTATTGATAAGAGCGTGCAGCTGACCGAAGTCCTGTTGGATCTGATTAAAGGTTTGTTCAACCTGAGCCTCATCGGCAACATTGGCTGCATAAATGCGGATTTCAGTTTGGTAATCGGCCAGTTTGGCACTTGCAGCTTCCAACTGGCCGGCATTTAAGTCAATGAGTGCTAACTTAGCACCCTGTTGGGCAAGATGTTCCGCAATGGCTAAACCTAGCCCCTGTGCACCACCAGTTATGGCAATCACGTTATTGTGCACTTGCATAGTAAGTCTCCCGTAATCTTGTTGTTAGCGACATCAATAGCGCCAGTTCTAGTTATTGTGCAGTGCATCATATGGGGCGGTTGGGTTAAATCCAAGCCTTAAAACGTAACGGCGGAGGTGCGGATTTGTAACAGACGTTGAAAGACCAATCTTTTATTCTGGGAGAGTCAGTTATAGGACGGAATGTATGCGTATTCTTATACCGCTATTTATCGCCATGCCCATTATTGAAATCGCCCTATTGATTCAGGTTGGGCAGTGGATGGGGTTGTGGCCAACGCTTGGGCTTATTGTTTTCACTGCGATTTGGGGAGCTTACATGCTTCGTACCCAGGGGCTTAATACGCTCTTGCGTGCACAGCAACGTTTGCACCATGGAGAGATCCCTGCTCAAGAGATGTTAGAGGGCATTGTCTTGGCAGTGGGGGGAGTATTGTTGTTGACCCCAGGCCTAGTGACGGACTCATTTGGGTTGCTCTGTATGTTGCCAGGGATCCGAAAAGGATTGATTCGACAGCTGAGTAGAAGGGTTAAAGTGATGGGAGGCGCTTCTGCTCAGCGTCATGCGTTTGGGCAGGACTCGGCTTCCGCGCCACAAGCGGAGTCTTGGCGTGAAGAGATTCGAGCACGTCCTCATGCTCAAAACACCCTAGAGGGTGATTTTGAACGAAAAGAGTAATTTTTTTGTGGCTGGGTGTTGAAATGTATTTGGCTGTCCCCATCTTGGCTGGCAACCAAGGTTCCGGTGAAACTCCGGGAAGTCAAAAACGTTAGACTATGTTGATGTCTATCAGGAGAGCTAAAGCATGAACATTCGTCCTTTGCATGATCGTGTGGTAGTCCGCCGCAAAGAAGAAGAAACCAAGTCTGCAGGTGGCATCGTGCTGCCGGGTAGCGCTGCGGAAAAGCCTAATCAGGGCGAAGTAATTGCAGTGGGTAATGGCCGTCGTCTGGAGAATGGAGAGCTCCAATCTCTGGATGTTAAAGTTGGTGACATCGTACTTTTCGGGCCTTTCAGCAACACCGTTAAAATTGATGGTGAAGAGCTGCTGATTCTGAAAGAAAGCGAAATTTACGCTGTTATTGAGAAGTAAACGTCGCCACTCTCATTGATTTCAATACGTTAAGACAGATTTAGGATTAATCACTATGGCAGCTAAAGAAGTTAAATTCGGTCAATCTGCCCGCGCCAAGATGCAGGCGGGCGTTAATATCCTGGCAGATGCCGTTAAGGTGACTCTGGGTCCTAAGGGCCGTAACGTTGTTTTGGACAAGTCCTTTGGTGCTCCTACTGTCACTAAGGATGGCGTATCTGTTGCCAAAGAGATCGAGCTGAAAGATAAGTTCGAGAACATGGGTGCGCAAATGGTTAAAGAAGTAGCGTCCCAAGCGAATGACAACGCGGGTGACGGTACTACCACTGCTACTGTGTTGGCACAGGCAATTGTTAATGAAGGTTTGAAGTCTGTGGCTGCAGGCATGAACCCGATGGATCTGAAGCGTGGTATCGACAAAGCCGCTGCAGCGGTAGTTGAGCAGCTGAAGACCCTGGCCAAGCCCTGCACTGATACTAAAGCCATTGCGCAGGTTGGTACTATTTCTGCTAACGGTGACGAGTCTATCGGTGAAATCATCGCGCGTGCGATGGAAAAGGTAGGCAAAGAAGGTGTGATCACTGTTGAGGAAGGTAACAGTTTCGAGAACGAGCTGGATGTTGTTGAGGGTATGCAGTTTGACCGCGGCTACCTGTCTCCTTACTTCATCAACAACCAGGAAAATATGTCTGCTGAGCTGGATAGTCCTTACATCCTGCTGGTGGACAAGAAGATCTCCAACATCCGTGACCTGCTGCCCGTGCTGGAAGGTGTAGCGAAGGCAGGTAAGCCCCTGCTGATTATCGCTGAAGATGTTGAAGGCGAAGCTCTGGCGACCCTGGTTGTGAACAATATGCGTGGCATTATCAAAGTGGCTGCTGCTAAAGCGCCTGGCTTTGGTGATCGTCGTAAGGCAATGCTGCAGGATATCGCTATCCTGACTGGTGGTACCGTGATCTCTGAAGAAGTAGGTCTGTCTCTGGATACTACTACTCTGGAGCACCTGGGTACTGCTAAGCGCGTAACGCTGACCAAAGAAGAAACCACTATTGTTGATGGTGCTGGCAGCGCTGATGATATCAAAGCGCGTGTTGAGCAAATTCGTCGTGAAATTGAGCAATCTACTAGCGACTACGACAAAGAAAAACTGCAAGAGCGTGTGGCCAAGCTGGCTGGTGGTGTGGCAGTTATTAAAGTAGGCGCCGCTTCTGAAGTTGAAATGAAAGAGAAGAAAGCTCGTGTAGAAGATGCTCTGCATGCTACTCGTGCGGCCGTTGAAGAGGGTGTAGTACCTGGTGGTGGTGTGGCGCTGATCCGTGCGCTGAGCACTGTTGCAGGTCTAGAAGGTGCTAACCACGATCAAACTATCGGTATTCAGCTGGCTCTGCGTGCGATGGAAGCGCCTCTGCGTCAGATCGTTGCTAACGCAGGTGATGAAGCCTCTGTTGTAGTTGATAAGATCAAGCAGGGTGAAGGCAATTTCGGTTATAACGCGGCTACTGGTGAGTATGGCGATATGATCGAAATGGGCATCCTGGATCCTGCCAAGGTAACCCGTTCTGCTCTGCAGGCGGCTGCTTCTGTTGCTGGTCTGATGATTACTACTGAAGCAATGGTTGCTGAAATCCCTGAAGAGAAGCCTGCTGCACCTGATATGGGTGGCATGGGCGGTATGGGTGGCATGGGCATGATGTAAGCCTGAGCTATCTAGCTTTGTTGTAAAAGAACCCTGCTTCGGCAGGGTTCTTTTTTGCATGCATTTCAGTAAGGAAGGGTTGTGGAAGCTAAGCGTAAAGGATGGGCTGTGCTTAAGCTGATGACAGCAATGGCGATGGTCGGTGCCAATGTCGCTCTTGGTAAAGTCATCATCGCAGAAGTCAGTATCTTTTTGTTTTCAATTTTGCGTTTTGCGATTGCTGTACTAACGCTCTTACCGTTGGTTTTTTTATTTGATTCACGGCACTGGAGCTTGACGAGAGGCGAGCACGCCAGCTTATTCTTACAGGCCTTTTTTGGGGTGTTTGTTTTTCACCTGTGTATGTTGTACGGCGTACAGTACACCTCGGCAATTAATGCGGGGATCTTGACGAGTACGTTGCCTGCGATGGTGGCAATTTTTTCGTGGCTACTACTGCGTGAAGTGTTGCGTGGAAAAATTGTCCTAGCAATTGTCCTGGCAATTGTGGGGACTCTTATCCTTAACTCTCAAGTGAATGGTAGCGAGCAGAGTAGTGCGCCCTTACTAGGCAATAGCTTGATTCTGATCGCGGTTGCAGGTGAAGCCCTCTATACCATCTTTGCAAAGAAGCTAAGTAATCGTTTATCTCCGTTGAAAATGGCCTTAGCAGTCAACTTGCTGGGTTTTTTGCTCTTCTTGCCTCTGGCCTGGGGTGAAATAACGCTAAGCAATCTATTGGCCGTTTCGGCAGAAATGTGGGGCTGGATGATCTATTACAGCTTAACGGCTAGCGTTATTTCCCTTGTGCTGTGGTATTCGGGGGTGCGTGATGTTCCTGCGCAGTATGCGGGACTGTTCACAGCTATGATACCAGTAGCGGCGGTATTGGTGTCTATTCTGCTGCTGGGTGAATTAATGCGTTGGTATCATTGGGTGGGCGGCGGAGTAATTCTTGCTAGCTTGTGGTTGGGAATGCCGAAGAGAGTAAAAGCAACGAAAACGCCCAATTAGTTGATTAGTCTTGCTTTTATCTGAAAGACTGATAAAGTAGCGCGCCTTGTGGAGAGTTGGCCGAGAGGCTGAAGGCGCACCCCTGCTAAGGGTGTATAGGGGAAACTCTATCGAGGGTTCGAATCCCTCACTCTCCGCCATTTTCAACCATCCTAAAGATCGTTGAAAATGAGAGGCAAAAAAGAGTTGACGAAGTTTTTCTGATCTCTATAATGCGCCTCCACCAACGGCGATGTTGGCTCCGGTTGAAAACTTAGCACTGATAACTCACTGATAAATAAACACTTTTTTGATTCTTAAGAGTCTGAAGTGATCAGCGAGAGCAGTCAGGCTAAGAGAGTGATCCTGGTTTCTCGAATCACTCAGCACTGCCAAAAACGGTGCTTGACAACAGGATCGAGGCTGGTAAGATGTGCGCCTCGTTTCGATGCTCTTTAAAAATTTGATCAGGTAATTCGTGTGGGCGTTTGTCCTGGTATCACCAAAGATATTCAGAGACAAATACCTCAATTCATTGAATTATTTCAGTAATTGATTATTGCGTCTTTGAGCCAAGCTTAGACACTTATTCCAGTGTCGAATGATTTAAACTGAAGAGTTTGATCATGGCTCAGATTGAACG
>NZ_JHUZ01000002.1 GCF_000619885.1 Balneatrix alpica DSM 16621
AACCAGTACTAATTGCCCGTGTGGCTTGGCCATATAACCCAGTGATCTGGGACACGTTGACGAATGAACGTGAGATGTTGTGATGACGACAACGAACTGAAGACGATCCAGAATTTAGGTAAACCTGCGGTCACAGCGTGACATAAGACAGAGAGACCTGAACCGAATTGCTTGGCGACCATAGCGAGTTGGAACCACCTGATTCCATCCCGAACTCAGAAGTGAAACGACTCAGCGCCGATGGTAGTGTGGGGTTTCCCCATGTGAGAGTAGGTCATCGCCAAGCGCCTAATACGCGAAACCCCTGTCAGACATCTGGCAGGGGTTTTTGCTTTTTGGATTTTGGAGTTTAGTTTTGACGTTGTGCTTGGCGGCTGATGCACCCGAGTCTTCCCTCGGAATCAGCTAGCGAATGGCTGCGAAGTTGTCGGTGCATATCGTATGAAGCTTATCCCAGATCGCATAGCGATTGATGAATGTGCAGCTGACAGGTAGAGGATCGATAGATGGCAGATTACCTGACTCAAGTACCTCCGATTCAAGACTCTGCTGGCCTAGCGGAGCTCGTGCAAACGCGAATTGCGGCTGGTGCCAAGCGAACCTTTAAACTGAGTTGGGAAGGTCGTGAGTTTTGGGCGAAGCGTTCGATTCCTGCTGAGAAAACCCACTGGCACCGCCTGGCAGCCATTGTAGCTAAGCTGTCGGATAATCCTATCTACATGCCCACAGTGAGTGAAGGTGGCGATCAGGCGCTTGCAGATGAGGCCAGGCGTTTGCGTACTTTATTAGGTAAAGGCGTGGCGGTGCCGCCGGTGGTCGCAGAAGGGTGTGGCTGGTTTGTGATGGCTGATTTGGGCGGGCGCACCCTGAAGGATGTGCTAACAGACCCTCAGCTGAGTGATAGTTTAAAAGAACAGGCATTATGCCGCACTGCCAGCGAGCTGGCGCAGATACATCGTCGCGGTTGTTGGCATGGGCGTCCGGCACTGCGGGATTTGCTCTGGACTGAACAGGGCCCGGTGTTTGTTGATTTTGAGGAAGATCTTGCTGCTGTGCTGTCGCCCCTTGAGGCGATGCAGAGAGACTTATTCGTTTTTGTCCACGGTTTGTATCGCTATCTTCCGGAGAACCATCCTTGGATTGACGCCTGTTTGGGCGCCTATTTAACACAGGCACCTGAGGCGGTCTGGCGGGGCGTAGGACAGATTGCCCGCTCAATGAATTGGGTATATCGCCTCTGCGGATGGCTTGCGCCTTGGGCTGGGCATGATGTGCGGCAGATGTATTTGGCTTTACAGCGTCTGCGTCCCTTATAGTCGTCAGGATGGCGGAATTCCCCCATTTCCTCTTTATCGAATGGCGGTAATCCGCCATTTTTTATGCCTGTTTTTCGGGGCTAACTAGTAACTTGTTGATTTTAAAGAAAATAAAAACTTGGCCTGAGCTTTGCTTTATAGCTATTGAGCCGTCATCGACGGTACGCATAGACGATGAACGATAAAGACAATGCTAACAGGAGATCAACATGCGTCTACTTAAAGCAGCCGTGGCAGCCGTTGCCTTGGCCATGGGCACAAGCGCTTTTGCCGACACCATCGATATTAAATTCTCCCACGTAGTGGCAGAGAATACTCCTAAGGGACAGATGGCCCTGAAGTTTAAGGAGTTGGCCGAAGAGCGTCTGCCGGGAATGGTAAACGTATCTGTTTATCCCAACTCCCAGCTGTTCAACGATGATAAGGTTCTGGAAGCTATGCTGCTGGGTGATGTCCAGCTAGCTGCCCCCTCCCTGTCCAAGTTTGAAAAATACACCCCCCAGTATCTGGTATTTGATTTGCCTTTCCTGTTCAAGGATATGGCCGCTGTGGATCGTTTCCAGAAGTCGAAAGAAGGTCGTGACCTGCTCAACGCGATGGAGAGCAAAGGTCTGATTGGTCTGGGTTACCTGCACAATGGTATGAAGCAGCTGTCTGCTAATGATCCGCTGCGCACTCCTGCCGATGCTAAAGGTAAAAAGTTCCGCATCCAGGAATCCAATGTTTTGGCTGCACAGTTTGAAGCAGTAGGGGGCACGCCGCTGAAGAAGCCTTTCTCTGAAGTGTTCACTCTGATGCAAACCAAGGCCATCGACGGTTCTGAAAACCCCTGGTCTAACATCTATTCCAAGAAGTTCCATGAGGTGCAGAGCCATATCACCGAGTCTAACCACGGTGTGCTCGATTACCTGGTGGTGACCTCCGCGGAGTTCTGGAACGGTTTGGATAGCGATGTACGTAGCGAACTGACTGCTGCTCTGGATGAGGCCGTTGCCTATGGTAATGAAATCGCTGCCAAGCAAGCTGAAAGTGACCGTCAGGCGATTATCGACTCTGGCCGCTCCCAGGTATTGCAGCTGACCGATGCTGAGCGTCAGCAGTGGGTTGATGCGATGAAGCCGGTATGGGCCAAGTTTGAACATGAAATCGGCAAGGAGCTGATTGAGGCTGCGCTGGCAGCAAACCAGTAAGCCAGTCAGGGGGTGGCGGTTAACCGCCACCCTTGTTTCAGTAACTTAATCCGGTGCAAATCTTATGTTGGGACGATTAATAGCCCGTCTCGAAGAGGACATCCTCTGCCTGTTGCTGGTCGCCATGACCCTGCTGGTCTTCGTCGAGGTGGTTTTACGCTTTGGTTTTAATACCGGCTTTATCTGGATGCAGGAGTTAACCCTGCTGATCTCTACCTGGTTGGTACTATTTGGTGCCTCCTATGGTGTCAAGGTGGGATCACACATAGGTGTGGATGCTTTTGTGAAGATGCTGCCAGCGAATGGGCGTCGTATCCTGACTCTGGTTGCAGTGGCATTGTGCCTGTTCTATTGCGGACTCTTTAGCTATGGCGCCTGGGTCTACCTGAAAAAGATGCATCTGATTGGCCTGGAGATGGCAGATTTACCGCTGCCTAAATGGTTGGCTGCCAGCGTGCTGTTGATTGGTTTTGTGCTGCTGGCGATTCGCTTTCTGCAAGTGGGTTGGCAGGTGATTACTGGCCAAACTGACAGCTTCAGCCTCGCTGATGAAGCCAAAGAGTCCATGCATCTGGCCAAGGAAGTGGCTGACCAGGAGAAGCGTTCATGACCACGGCAGCCCTCTTTATTCTGTTATTTGCCTGCATGCTGCTTGGCATGCCGATTGCGGTGGCGCTGGGTCTATCCAGTGTGACTACGATTTTATTGTTTTCTAATGACTCTCTGGCTTCGATTTCCCTCAAACTCTACGAGGCCACTTCTGAGCATTACACCTTGCTGGCGATCCCCTTCTTTATCCTATCGTCAGCCTTTTTATCCACAGGTGGAGTGGCGAAGCGTTTGATTGACTTCGCAATCGATGCGGTTGGCCATGTCCGGGGTGGTTTGGCAATGGCATCGGTATTGGCCTGTATGCTGTTTGCTGCGGTCTCAGGTTCCTCTCCTGCTACGGTTGCGGCGATTGGTACCATTGTGATTGCCGGGATGATTCGTTCAGGCTACCCAGAAAAGTTTGCTGCAGGGGTGATCACCACCGCAGGGACACTGGGGATTTTGATTCCACCTTCTATCGTCATGCTGGTGTACGCCGCGGCGACTGAAGTCTCCGCCGGGCGAATGTTTATGGCCGGGGTGATTCCGGGCCTGATGATGGGTGTGATGCTGATGGTTGCCATCTACATCACGGCACGCATCAAAAACTTGCCGGCTCTGCCTTTCCCTGGCTTCCTCGCTTTGGGTAAGAGCTTCTTTATCGCTCTGGGCGGGATGATGCTGATCTTTATCGTCCTGGGTTCCATCTATGGTGGGGTCGCCAGTCCGACCGAGGCAGCGGCGGTGGCAGCCATTTACGCTTACCTGGTCTCGGTGTTTGGCTATCGCGATATCGGCCCCTTGAAAGGCATTGCCTGGCGCAATGAGGGTGAAAACCTGGCCAGTGCAGGGGTGCGTAACCTGTATCAGGTGGTAATTGGTCTGCCTAAGAGCTTTGTCCACCCTGAGGTGCGCAAAGTGGTATTGGAGGCAACCAAAGTCAGCATCATGCTGCTGTTTATCATCGCTAACGCCATGTTGTTTGCCCATGTATTGACCACTGAGCGTATTCCTCACTCTATTGCCGAAGTGATCACCAACTGGGGCTTACCCGCTTGGGGCTTCCTGATTGTGGTGAACATTCTGCTGCTGATCGCCGGTAACTTCATGGAGCCTTCGGCCATCCTGCTGATTATGGCGCCGATTCTGTTCCCGATTGCGATGCAGCTGGGTATCGACCCGATCCACCTGGGTATCATCATGGTGGTCAACATGGAGATCGGTATGCTGACGCCGCCGGTGGGACTCAACCTATTTGTCACCTCGGGGATTACCGGTAAGAGCATGCTCTGGGTGATCCGCGCTGTGTTGCCCTGGATGTTACTGCTGCTGGGCTTCCTGATGTTGATCACCTACATCCCGCAAATCTCGCTGTTCTTGCCGGAGTATCTGGATCAATTGAACGGCTACAAGTAAGGCAGTGGGCCCTGGGGGAGTCCCCAGGGCAGTTATGCAGTTCCGTTATTGCTTTGCATTGGTGGAGGTTTGTGCCCTCACCTTTTTTCACCGCCCCTCGGGGCGGTTTTTTTATCCACAGACTTAACGCTCCCCGGCCAGATTGCGTTCCAGTTGAGTGCGCAGTGCATCCCCTTGCAAACCCTGGGCAAGGAGAACATGCAACTTGGTCATGGCGGCTTCGATGGTCATGCTACCCCCGGCAATTACTCCTGCCTGAGCCAGGCGTGAACCCGTTGCGTAGGCAGGGTCGACCTCGGCTTGCAGACATTGGGAAACATTGAGAATGGTTTTGCCTGCCTTCGTCGCCTGCTCTAATACCTCCAGTAAACGGGCATCCTGATCCGGCGCATTGCCTACGCCAAAGCTCTGCAGCACCAGCCCTTGATAAGGTAAGGCAAGGACTGCTTCGACTAAGTCCGCACTGATGCCGGGGAATAAACGTAAGCACTGGACATTGCTCTCAACCTGTTTGGGCAGGTGCCAAATCGGCGCTTGGCTGGGTTTAGGCAACAGCCACTGGGGCTGTAGCTGTAAGTGAATACCTACTTGTCCAAGCCAGGGGTAACTGGGGGAGTCAAAGGCATCCAATGCAGTGGCCTTGACCTTGGTACTGCGATTACCGCGAATCAGGCGATCAGCAAAGGCGATGGCGACTTCACAGAGGTCATCTTGAGCGGCCCAATGCAAGGCAGCCAGCACATTATTGTTAGCATCCGAGCGAGCCTCGCAGGCAGGAATCTGTGAGCCGGTGATAATCACCGGTTTATCCAGTCCCTGTAGCCAGAACGATAAAGCCGCAGCCGAATACGCCATCGTATCGGTGCCATGCAGAATGACAAAGCCATCATGCTGCTCATAGTTGGCCGCAATGTCCTGGGCCAGATAGAGCCAGTCAGCCGGGGTAGCATTGGAGGAGTCAATCAGCCGTGGGTACTCTGCCAGAGTCAGCTGCCAGTCAGTGGGTAACAGAGGGGCCAGCTGCCCCATCAGCTCGCTAAGAAAACCCGGTGCCGGGACATAACCCTGGGCGCTGGGGCGCATGCCCAAGGTGCCGCCGGTATAGGCGAGATATAAACGCTTACTCATACAGACTCCAGTACAGACCAGTGCGGCTATTCTAGAGGCTAGCACAGAGGGAGGCTAATGCGTGGGTGGTATGGGCTATACCTGGGTTGTGTGCTGAAGCGTGCTAAGCCTACGGGTGCCATCGGCACCCGTAGGCTTAGCAGGGCATTATTGCGGGGTTAGTGGCCACAGGAGTGGAATAGCGATGCTGGCGACGATCCACAGCAGGATATTCATCGGTAAGCCTAGGCTCAGGAAGTCACTGAAGCGATAGCCGCCGGCACTGTAGACAAAGGTGTTGGTTTGGTAGCCGATCGGAGTGGCAAAGCTGGCGCTGGCGGCAAACATCACCGCGATAGCAAAGGGGCGAGGGTCCAGCCCCAGTTGTTGCGCCATGCCAATGGCAATGGGGGCAATCAACACTGCAACAGCGTTGTTGCTTAGCATCTCAGTGAGCACCGAGGTCAACAGGTACAGTAACGACAGCATCATCCAGGGCCCGGCGATATCAACGATCGGGGTGATATTCTGCACAATGGCGCTGACCAAACCGGTTTTATCCATCGCCTGACTGATGGCCAGCATGCCAAAAATCATCAGCAAAATGCGCCATTCCACCGCTTTGTAGGCCTCATCGACACTCAAGCAACCGCTGAGAATAACGGCAATGGCCGCCACCATGGCCAGGCCTTCGATCGGCATGACGCCAAAGGCCGCCAGGGCAATGACGCCGATAATGGCACCAATAGCGATGGGAGCCTTCTCACGCTTGTAGGGGCGTTCTTGCACGGTGTTGAGGATGATCAGGTCGCCGTTTTCGGCAAACTTACGCACCTGGGCCGGGGTCCCCTCCACCAGGAGTACGTCACCAAACTCCAGCTGCACCTGCTCCAGGTTGTCGCGAATGTTTTGATCTTTACGATGCACCGCCAACACGTGAATGCCATAACGGGCAGTCAGGTTCAGGTCCGCCATCGGGCGGTCGGTATAACGGGAGTGACGGCCGACAATCACTTCCACCAGGGGTACATCGTGGGCTTTCAGGGTTTCAAACTTATCTTGGCCGGAGCGGGCAAAGGCTAGGCGGCCATCAGCACGCAGCTCCAGCATATCCTGCACGGAGGTGTGCAGAATCAAACGGTCGCCAGCTAAGAGGACGGTACTGCTGAGGGGCTGAGTCAGTTCTTCCTCATCACGGAACACCTTCAATACCTGCACCCCGCTACCGCCGTTGAGGCCGGCCTGGGAGAGGTTTTGGCCGATAACGGTAGAGTCATGGGGGATCATTACCTCAGACATAAATACCCGGTCACTGCCTGGCTGTAATTGCTGCGACAGGGTCTCCCGTGCGGGCAGTAAACGAGGGGCAAAGAACAGCACAAAGCTCATCCCCACCGCGGCGGTAATCAAGCCCAGCGCCGTGATTTCAAAGATACCAAAGGCTGCTAATCCCATCTTGCGTGCCACACCATCCACCAGGATGTTAGTGGAGGTGCCGATCATGGTCAGGGTGCCGCCCATAATGGTGGCATAGGATAGCGGGATCAGCAGCTTTGACGGGGAAATGCCACGACTGCGGGCCAGGGCGATGGCAACAGGGGTAAAGATCGCTACCACCGGGGTATTGTTAATAAAGGCAGATAGCGCCACTGCCACAACCATCAAACCCAACAGGGTAGAGCGCACACTGGGGCCACAGATCCGGCTTAGCCAATCCGCCAGCCAGGCGACACAGCCAGTACGCTCCAAGGCCGCACTAAGGACAAACATACAGGCAATGGTGACAGGTGCGGAGTTACTAAAGACGCTCAGGACTTCTTTGGAGTCGAGAATACCGCTCAACAGCAGCACGCAGACGGCGGTCCCGGCGACGACATCCGGCCCCAGGCGTTCGCGTACAAAGGCGAACAGCACCCAGACGAGTACCAGTACCACTAACACTTGCTGCAGAACAGGCGACAGCATCTTAACCAACTCCCACGGGAACCTGTAACCGGCTAAAGCCTAGGGAAGCTGGCTTATACTGTCCAAGAATATTTAATCAGATTTATATGCAAAATCGAGATAAGTGATAAGGCGCGGTCGTGTATAAAAAGAGCACCAGGCAGAAGAGTCTGCCTGGTGTAGGTCCGTGTGCGTCCTGGGCAAGGATGTTGGCGCTTAGCCATTGTCGTTTAGATTGGAAGACTGGCGCTCTTTGCGTCTTTCTTCACGCTTTTCGTGGCGTTCTTTACGTTTTTCCATCATGGACTGCATCTTGGCTTTTTGCTCATCATTAAGGATTTTGCTGATATCCCCCTGCATCTGCTCCCGCAGTTGCTGATGTTGTTCCCGCAGGGCATCCATCTCGCCCCGGCGTGACTCCATAATGGTCTTGATCTGGGCGACCTGCTCCTCGCTGAGGTTCAGATGCTCTTGCATCTTGCTTAGATGTTTTTCAGGGTTATCGCCATGCTTGCCGCCGCCAAAGGGTGCTGCTTGAGCCATTCCCAGGGTGCCCAGAGCCAAGGTGCCGACCAGTAAAATTTTGCTGAGTGCTTTCATGTTTTGCTCTCCATCGTTTGCGTTATGTCGATGGAAGCTAGTTTAGGGAGCCCTCGGTAAAGCAGCGTCAGGTCACTGTAAAGGCAGGGTAAAGGTTGTTTCCGGGCACTGGCAGGGGGGCAAGGCTATGCCACAATAGCCCCATCAACGCTAATTATTGCAACGCCGGTTGGCGTTTGCGCGTCCGAGGAGTACCTATGCCACGTTTATTATTAGTTGAAGATGATGAAGGACTGGCCAGTCTACTCAGCGAACTATTGCAGTTAGAAGGGTTTGAGTTGGAGCGTGCCGCCGATGGCGAACAAGGGTTGGCACTGGCCCAGCAACAGGTCTTTGACCTGATCATTCTCGATATCATGCTGCCGAAAAAAAATGGTTTTGACCTACTGCGCGAGCTACGCCAGCAGCGTGCTACCCCTGTGATTATGCTGACGGCGCGAGGAGAGGAGGTGGACCGTATCGTTGGCTTGGAAATCGGTGCCGACGATTACTTGCCCAAACCCTGTAGCCCGCGCGAGCTCCTGGCACGGATTCGTGCCCTGTTGCGGCGGGTGGAGCTGGAACGTCAGCACAGCACGCTTTCATCCCCTGTGGCGGAAGAACTGACGAATGACCGCCTGCAGTTGAACCTTCGCGCCCGTCAGGCATTGTTGGATGGCCAACCTTTGCCATTAACAGGTACAGAATTCAGCTTGCTTGAAGTGCTGAGTCAGCATCCGGGCGAGCTACTGAGTCGTGAGTTCCTCAGCAAAGAGGTATTGCATAAGCGCCTGCAACCCTTTGACCGTAGCCTCGATATGCACGTCAGTAATTTGCGCCGCAAGCTGGGGGAGGGCGAAGGCTTACCCAAGATTGAAACCATGCGTGGCCAAGGTTACCTCTATCTGCCCGAGGGAGAATTGAAGTGAGGCGACTGTATTGGAAAATCCTGCTGGCTGTATTGGGCACCATGCTGCTGGTGGGGTTGACCAGTTTCTGGCTGGCCCGCCAACTGAGCGAGCTGAACTGGGACGAACGGCAGATGCGTACCCGCTGGCAGAGCGAAGGGGCCTACCTGGTTGAACGTTGGCAGGAAGAAGGGCCAGAGGAAGGAGCGGAATTTCTGCGCCATATCGGTAAGCGCGAAGGTCTGTTCCTAGTGGGGCCGGACTTTCGCCTGCTGACCCCTGCACCTATTCCCCCTGGGGTAGCCCGTAGTCTGGAGCGCAACCTGCGTCAGCATGGCGAACGTGCCCGTCTGCGTGATGACTGGCGGGTAGTGCGGTTGGATAGCTTTAATCCGCCCTATTGGCTGGTGGTCAACACCGAGCGTCAACAGCTACGCCAGCATAAAGCACTGTTTCCCTTACATGTTCTAGTATCAATCACGTTGGTGGCATTGATCTGTTTGCTGCTGACCGCCTACCTCACCCGTCCACTGCGTGCCCTGAGTCAGGCAGCACGGGGGCTGGCGGCGGGGCAGTTAACTACCCGAGTCAGTCCGGGGCTGTGTAAAAGACGGGATGAACTGGGGCAGTTAGCGCAAGACTTTAACCAGATGGCGGAGCGTATTCAGCAACTGCTGGAAGATCAGCAACAACTGCTGCGTGATGTCTCCCATGAACTACGCACCCCGCTGGCTCGCTTACAGATCGCCTTAGAGCTGGCGCGCCACCGTACTCAAGGGCAGGCGGATAAAGAACTGGATCGCATCGAGCAGGAAGGCGACAGCCTCAATGAACTCATTGATGAGGTGCTGACCCTGGTGCGGGCCGGACAGCCGCAGGATGAACCGGAAACCATCGACCTGGCCCAACTCTGTCGCCAGCGCTTGGAGCTGGCCCAGTTGGAGGCGGAGCAGGCGGGAGTGACCCTGTGCAGCGATCTAAGTGAGGGATTACGGCTGACCGGACAAAGCCGTTGGCTAGGGCGGGCGCTGGACAACCTGATCCGCAATGCGCTCCAATACAGCCCGGCGGGGACCCAGGTTGGGATTCGCCTGCAACCCCTGCAACAGGGGGCAGAGCTGGAGGTCTGGGATCAGGGGCCAGGGGTAGAGCCACAAGCGCTGGAACATTTATTTAAGCCTTTTTTCCGGGCCGATCAGGCGCGCACCAGTGGCAAGGGTTATGGTATTGGCCTGGCCATTGTCGAGCGGGTGTTGCGTCACCATGGTGCCCAGGTTCAGGTAGTAAACCGTGCAGAAGGGGGGCTCAGCATTCGCGCCACCTTCACACAACTTAATTGAGGATGTGAACATGCTGCGTTGGGGAACCCGTCTCTGCGCGATCTTGGGTGTACTGGCGATTGCTAGTGTCTACTTGATTGACTATTACAGCCGTCCCTTGCTGGTGGAGGCACTCACGCTTGAGCCTGGCCAGCAGTGGCAGGGACAAGCCACACCTCGCTATGCCGGTGAGCATAGCCTGTGGATTCAGTTGCTAAGCGATCCGGAAGCGGCGGACGACCTGCAATGGCAATTGCGCCAGGGTGAGCAAGTCGTACGGGAAAATGCCTATGACCTGTTTGACCAAACCCGCTGGAAGGAGCCAGGTCGTTTGACTTACCTTGCCAGCTTTAATGCTGAGGCCGCCCAGGAATACCAGTGGCAATTGCACTGGCGTGGGGCCGAGACCTGGCAAGCCAGGGTTATGGTCGCTCCCTTTGAGCGTTATCGCTTACATAATTATGTCTTGCTCCACCTCGGTCGGGCCTTGCTGATTTTGGCGGTCGTTGGCTGGTTTGTGCAGGTGGTGATTATGCGCCGTCCGCTGTTCGCGCCCTGGCGCGGTACGCGCTCATAAGACGAGCAGTGGGGCACCTTGCATCGTGCCCTAATCTCCTTACAATCTCGCACCTTTATGTGATCCCCTGGCGGACTGGCCAGGGTGATCTAGGCTTGAAGCAGCGTGATCCCACAGCAGTTTGTCCCAGGCAAGGAAGTTGCTTAAAGGCGACCTGTTATAGCTCAGTCGGGATTGCGCTGTGGCTAATAAGTACCCAAAAGCATAACTATTACAGTGCCGCGACAGCTGGCGACGCCCTAGGGCGCATGGCTGATCCGGCTGAAACTAGCTGCATAGCAGCTCGTTAACCCCTGCTCCCAGATGAACCGGCCTTCGAGCAGGAGGTTGTTGCTACGACCGGTCTGAGTGTCACTGTGGAAAACTTACTCAGTCGCCAGAGCCACCGTCAGCGGCCGGTGCGTTTTGGCTTTCTGTTGTTACCCAACTTCTCCCTGCTGGGATTCTCCTCGGCGGTGGAGCCGTTACGCATGGCCAACTGGATCAGTGGCCAGACCCTGTATGAATACGTCACCCTCAGCCACGATGGCCTGAGCGTGGCCGCCAGTGTGGGTTCTACCATGCAGGTGGATTTCAGCCTGCAGAATCAACCTCCACTGGATATGCTGCTGGTCTGTGGCGCCAGCCCCATTGCCAAAACCGGTCACGATGCGGTGATCAGCTGGCTACGGGGTTATGGCAAGCGCCTGCCAGCGGTAGGAGGCATTGGTACCGGTAGTTATTTGCTGGCCAAGGCTGGCTTGCTGGATGGGGCCAAGGCCACTATTCACTGGTGGGACTTGAACCACCTGCGGGAGGCTTTTCCCAATACCCGTTTGACCACCAATCTGTTTGAGATCGACCGTAATCGCTTTACCTGCTCCGGCGGTACGGCGGCGATGGACATGATGCTCTACGTGATTGGGCAGCAGCATGGGCTGGACTTGGCGGCGGCGATCTCTGAACAGTTTGTCTGTGAGCGGATTCGCAGCCATGAAGACCCGCAACGGGTGCCCCTCAAGTCCCGTTTGGGGGTCGCGCAACCGAAGCTGATTGAAGCGGTGACGCTGATGGAAGCTAACGTTGAAGAGCCCCTCAGCCCTGATGATCTGGCCATGCACGTCGGGGTGTCACGGCGTCATCTGGAGCGTTTGTTTAAAAAGCATCTGGATACCGTGCCCTCCAAGTTCTACCTGGAGTTACGCCTGGAGCGCGCGCGGCAAATGCTGCAGCAAACCGACAAATCGGTGGTGCAGGTGGGTTTGGCCTGCGGTTTCTCCTCCGCCTCACATTTCAGTACCACCTACCGTAATCACTTCGGCATTACCCCGCGGGAAGAGCGCAACAACCGCACCCGTCCCGGTGGCATGGGCTTTTCAGTGGAGCTGGCCTCCGATCGGCGTTAATCGACTCTTAGCTGTACTTGGCGGTCAATTAGTGGCCGCTAAGTAGATACTTCTCGCGCTTGACCTGACGCACCCCAAAGCCGCGTTGTTGTAACAGCGCCCAGCCCTCATCAATCATCTCCGGATGGCCACAGAGGTACACCAGGGTAGCCTCGTCGGCCTGCGGCGCCAGTGAGTCGAGTTGGGCGATCACCCGCCCTGCACGCTCAAAAGGCAGGGGCTCGGTGGGCATCTGACGGCTATAACAGGCGGTAAAGTTAAAGCCGGGGTGGCGCTTGGCAAAGGCAATAAACTCCTCCCCCCACAGCAACTCGCTGGGCTCGCGTACTCCTAATAACAACTCAATCTGCAGGGTGGGCTGTTGCAGCAGGCGGCGGTGTAGCTCCGGCAGCATCGAACGATAGGGTGCCACGCCGGTACCGGTGGCGACTAATAGCAAGCGTTTGGGCTGTTCCAGCGGCGGTAAAATCAAGGCACCAAAGGGGCCGCTCATTTCAATTTCACTGCCAAGCTCCGCCTGGGGAAAGTAACGACTGGCGGCGCCACCTTCCACCTCGGTAATCGCAAATTCCAGAGAGCGATTCAGGCGTACATCCTCACTGCGGGTGGCGATGGAATAGCTGCGGGTCTGGTTGCCCTGTTCAGCCGGGAAATGCAGGGAGAAAAACTGCCCTGGCACATAGGTGATGGGTTGTTGATCACTGCGCTCATAGCGCAACAGCCAAGTACGGGAAGAAAGAGGCTGACGCTCACAGAGACGAATGCGCACTTTAGGGCTCATGACGATCCTCGTGGCTGCGGAGAAGGGATTCCGCTCTTTGCAGCGGAGTCTTGTGCATAAGTGTAGCCGCCCTGACGCATTACAAGAGGGCGAACAGGGCCGGAAAAAAATTCTGCCGCTGTACAGCGAATAGCCAAAATGTCCGTTGCTGGCAAAAGGGGGTCGTCACCCCGCAAGAGTATGGCTTTCCCTGCCTTAGTGGATTTTTCAATACTAAAGCCACTGACTTGGCACAGAACGACTCAGGAGCCTTGGCGTTCTTTTGCCGGCAGTCTCATCTGGATGCACATGGAGAGAATAATGAAAAAACTGCTTGCCGCAGCCGCGTTGACGGTTGTCTCTTGGCTGGGTTTGGCCGGTGCCGTTAGTGCCAATGACAATGCCCTGTGGGAAAAGTCCACTCTGAACCAGATTCTGCAGCGCGGTGAACTCCGTGTGGGTCTGGATGTGGGTTACATGCCCTTCGAAATGAAAAACAAAAATGGCGACATCATTGGTTTTGATGTGGATATCGCCAAAGCCATGGCCAAGGCCATGGGGGTTAAACTGACCATCGTCAACACCGCCTGGGACGGTATTATCCCGGCGCTGCTGACCGACAAGTTCGACATCATCATGGGCGGCATGACCATCACCGCCGAGCGTAACCTGCAGGTCAACTTTGCCGACCCCTATCTGGTTATCGGCCAGAGTCTGGTAGTGCGTAAGGATCTGGAAGGCAAAGTCAAAACCTACAAAGACCTGAACAGCGGTGACTTCAAAGTGACCGCCAAGCTGGGTACCACTGGTCAGCTGGCCGCTGAGCGTTACCTGAACAAAGCCGAGATTCGTCTGTTTGAAACCGAGTCCGACGCTGCCCTGGAAGTGGTAAACGGCAACGCCGATGCTTTTGTGTATGACCTGCCCTTTAACGCCATCTATGTGCAACAGAACAAAGGCTCCGTGTTCCACCTGGGCGAGCCCTTCACCTATGAGCCCCTGGGCTTTGCCATCCGCAAGGGTGATCCTGACTTCATGAACTTTATCAACAACTTCATGCGTCAGATTAAGGGTGACGGTACCTACGATCGCTTCTATGAGAAGTGGTTTGAAAGCGATGCCTGGTTAAACCAGGTGCAGTAATGCAGTCAGCGCTTCGGCGCCTCGGCAGGAGCCCCAGTGCTCCTGCCGTTTTATAACGATAACAGGCTCTGCCTGGTGCAGAGCAACGGCCACTCGGTCAGCATTAGGGGATTCGCAGTCATGCAAACTCAACCCAAGCAATGGTTATGGCATGGGCTGTTTGTCGTCATACTCGTTATGTTCGGCTACGCCACCTACCTTGCCAGTAAAGGGATCGACTACACCTGGCGCTGGGAACGCGTCCTGCCTTACATCATCAATACCGAACCCAGCTCCATTCGCGCCCCCTTCGATGGCACCGCCCGGGTCAGCGAAAACGGCAAGGTACTGACCATCGAAGCCGACTCCGGCGCCGAGCCCTTTGTGGTGCAGAAGTTCACGGAACTGCGAGTATCCTCCGGCGACCTGATTTTTGAAGGCGATGTGATCGCCGCCCAAGGTGACTGGCGCATTGGCCCCATCACCGAAGGCATGATCATGACCCTGAAGATCTCCGTGGTCTCCCTGATCTTTGCCGTCATCCTCGGCCTCTTTATTGGTTTAGGCCGTATTGCCCGTAACCCCGCCATCCGTAATCTCTCCATCACCTATATCGAGATTATTCGTGGCACCCCCCTGCTGGTGCAGATTTTCATCTTCTACTTCTTTATCGGCACCGTACTGGAACTGGATCGCTTTACTGCTGGTGTGGCGGCCCTGGCGGTGTTTACCGCGGCCTATGTGGCGGAGATTGTCCGTGCCGGTATTCAGTCGATTCCCCCCGGTCAGATGGAAGCGGCCCGCTCCCTCGGCATGAGCTACGTGCAGGCGATGGTGTACGTCATCCTGCCCCAGGCCTTCAAGCGCACCCTGCCACCGATGGCCGGTCAGTTTATCAACCTGATCAAAGACTCCTCCCTGGTCTCGGTGATCTCCATTACCGATCTGACCAAAGCCGGGCGTGAAGTGGTCTCCGCCACCTTTGCCCCCTTCGAAGTCTGGTTCACCGTCGCCCTGCTCTATCTGGTGCTGACCGGTGGTCTGAGCTGGGCCATCCAGCGTCTGGAAAAGAAACTGGCCGCCAGTGATTAAGGAGCCCGCGATGAAACTTAACAACGCAGACAACATCATCGTTGCCGAAGCCGTCGACAAGATTTACCCCAATGGCTGCCATGCTTTGAAAAAGGTTGGCACCCAAATCAAACGCGGCGAAGTCGTGGTGATTATCGGCCCCTCCGGATCCGGTAAATCCACCTTCCTGCGTACCCTCAACCAACTGGAAACCATCAGCAGCGGCACCATCCACATCGATGGCACCGACATGTACGCCAAAAGCACCAACATCAACAAACTGCGTGAACACGTTGGCATGGTGTTTCAGAGCTTCAACCTCTTCCCGCATAAAACCGCGCTGGAAAACGTCATGCTCGCCCCGCTCAAAGTCTCCAAACGCCAAGCCAGCGAAGTGCGTGAGCACGCCGAAGCCCTGATGAAAAAAGTGGGCCTGGCCGAGCGCATGCACAACTACCCCAGCCAGCTCTCCGGTGGGCAACAACAACGGGTCGCCATTGCCCGCGCCCTGTGCATGAAACCCGCCATCATGCTGTTTGACGAACCCACCTCCGCCCTCGACCCGGAAATGGTCGGTGAAGTACTGGACGTGATGAAAAGCCTGGCCAAAGAAGGCATGACCATGGTGGTGGTCACCCACGAAATGGGCTTTGCCAAAGAAGTGGCAGACCGGGTGCTCTTTATGGAAGACGGCGAACTGCTGGTGGAAGACACCCCCGCCAACTTCTTCGACAACCCCAGCCACCCACGCTTGCAGAAGTTCCTGTCTCAGGTGCTCTAACCCAGCCCCCCCACAGCCTGCTGTGGATAGCGCCCTTAAACACCCCCTGTTGGCTCAGCTAGCAGGGGGTGTTTGGTTAGGGGGGGCTCGTTCCCACGCTCCTGCGTGGGAATGCATACCGA
>NZ_JHUZ01000003.1 GCF_000619885.1 Balneatrix alpica DSM 16621
AAGCCGAAGCCGAAGCCGAAGCCGAAGCCGAAGCCGAAGCCGAAGCCGAAGCCGAAGCCGAAGCCGAAGCCGAAGCCGAAGCCGAAGCCGAAGCCAGTAAGCCTGCCTGACAACCGCAGCCCCACCAATCCTTTTTGCTCAGGCGCTGGCCGTTTCTACGGCTGCCGCGCCTGCACAAGGCTGTTACAATGAGCCATCGATTTCTAGCTGGAGTAAACGGCAATGGCATTGGCAAAGCGCATCATTCCCTGCCTGGATGTGGATAACGGTCGGGTTGTCAAAGGCGTCCAATTTGTGGATATCCGTGATGCAGGTGACCCGGTCGAGGTCGCTAAACGCTATAACGAGCAGGGTGCCGATGAGATCACCTTCCTCGATATTACTGCCAGCCATGAAGACCGTGACACCATGGTGCATGTGGTAGAAGCCATTGCCGGCCAGGTGTTTATCCCCCTCACCGTTGGCGGTGGCATCCGCAGCTGTGAGGATATTCGCCGCATGCTCAATGCCGGTGCCGATAAGGTCTCGATCAATACCGCCGCCGTGCACAACCCCGAGTTTGTCCGCGAGGCCTCCGAACGCTTCGGTGCCCAGTGCATCGTCGTCGCCATTGACTCGAAGAAAGTCAGCCAGCCTGGTGAGCCTGAGCGTTGGGAAGTTTTCACCCATGGCGGCCGCCGCGCCACCGGCCTGGATGTCATTGAGTGGGCAAAGAAAATGGTGGCTTATGGCGCTGGCGAAATCCTGCTCACCAGCATGGATGCCGATGGCACCAAAAATGGTTTTGATCTGGGGGTCACCCGTGCGGTGAGTGAAGCGGTGCCCGTGCCGGTGATCGCCTCAGGTGGCGTCGGTAATCTGGATCATCTGGTAGATGGTGTCCTGCAAGGTAAGGCTGATGCCGTTCTTGCCGCCTCCATCTTCCACTTCAATGAATACAGCATTGCCGAAGCCAAGCACTACATGCAGGAACGCGGCATTGAAATGCGTCTATAAAGACAGGGGAAGAGCGCCGCTGATCTAGCCGCTGGGGCGCTCACACTTTGCCTAAGGTTGCGCAGCCTGCAGACACCCTATACTTATCTGCATTACACTGCCGATCGACCCTAGAGGTGGCATGATCCACCTCTATTAACACGAGGCCCTCATGCTCAAGCGCACTCTGCTCAGTCTCAGCCTGTGCTTGTTATTCCCCAGCGGATGGTTGCTGGCGGAATATCAGGGCTTTGCCGAAAGCATCCTGCAACGCTTAGAGAGCCAGTTTGGTCTCCCGGCCCGCAAGCGGGTAGAAAGCTGGGAAAACCTGATGGTCGACCCTAACCTCAAGCAAGCCAGTGACCAGGAAAAGCTCAAACGGGTTAATAACTTTTTTAACCAAAACCGCTTTCTTGATGACATTACCGTATGGGGACAGCAGGACTACTGGGCCACACCATTGGAATTTCTGTCCCGCAATGCCGGCGACTGTGAAGACTACTCCATCGCCAAATACCTGACCCTGCTGGAACTTGGCATCCCTGAAAGCAAAATGCGCCTGATGTACGTTAAAGCCTTAAAGCTCAATCAGGCACACATGGTGCTGCTGTATTACCCTTCTGCCAATGCGGTACCCCTGGTGTTGGATAACCTGATCCCGGATATTCGCCCCGCCAATACCCGTAATGACCTGTTGCCCGTATACAGTTTTAACGGCTCGGGGTTGTGGATAAATAAGAAAAACTCCGCCCAAAAGGTCAGTAATAGTGCTGACCGCATCGGCCCCTGGCGTGACCTGGAACGCCGTCTGCGGGATGAGCGCCGACCTCCCGCCAAGTAAGCCCATTGGCAAAGTGTGCAAGGTGGGTGATTTTGTTTTATCCTCATTAGCACTTTTGTTACGGAAAGGGTCTTCCCTAGCCTGTACTTACAGGGATAGGACCTGCATCCCCTTGCCACGGCACAGATAAGGATGGCCACATGATGCGACCCTGGCTTGCTCCTCTTACCCTGAGCGCAGCTGCATTACTCCTGGCGGGTTGCCAATCCATCGGTAATAACCCCCAGCTGGATTTGAAATCTGCCACTCCAGCAGCAGCAACCTATCCCTATACCACCCAACAAAAAATGCAGACGGCCCACCACTGGGAGTTGCTCGCCAGCGATATGGCCACGCGCTTGGTCGATGCCTTGCCGGATAAGAGCCTGTCTCTGTACGTTTCCGCACCAGGGCAGACTACCTTTAATCAGGCCTTCCAACGCTTACTGACCGAGCAGCTATTACGCCAAGGCGCACTTGTCGCCCTGGAGCCTGCCGCCGGCGTGGCCGAGGTGAAGTACGATGTGTTGCTAATCAAGCATCAGGGCATTGACCGTCCCCGTCCTGCTCCAGGCAACCTGACCGCGCTCGGGGCGGGTCTAGTGGTGGCACGTAATGCCATTAAGAATGGCTGGACCCACGGCTATGCCGCACTGCCCTTGGCAGGCTTGGCTGCCGACTGGGCAGTAGGACGCAGCACGAGTGCCGAAGACCGTGAAGTGCTGATCACCACCAGCATGAATTACGGCAACCGTCTGCTAATGTCAGATTCCAACCTCTATTACATCAATGCCGGCGGTGAGGACCATTACACTGCCCAAGCACTTAATCCTGGCAAACTGATTCAGGTGGTGGACAAATGAGAAAACTCGCCCTGATCGGCCTTGCCTCTGCTGCCTTACTGCTGACCGGCTGTCAGAGCAATGAGGTCAAACCCCAGCAAGCTGCGACCACTGATCTGGTCGCCACCGCCTATGCGGCTACAGACGCCCTGGTGAAACAGCTTGCCAGCCAGCCTAATCCCGGCCAAACGGTACTGGTCGCCAGTTTTGTCAATGTGGACAAACTGGAAGAGTCCTCTACCCTGGGACGGATTTTGGCCGAGCAGATGGCTTCTGGCTTAACCCGTCAAGGCTTGCCCGTTGTCGAGCTAAAAATGCGTGATAGCCTTTTTATCCAACAAAATGGCGGCGAATTTATGCTCTCGCGGGAACTGCAGCATCTGAGCCAAACCCATCAGGCACAAGCGGTGCTAGTTGGTACCTATGCCGTTGGCCGCCAGCATGTCTATGTCAGTAGTCGTTTAGTGCGCGCCAGTGATAACCGCATTCTGGCGGGGGAAGACTTCCGCCTGCCGATGGATGCCGATGTACGTGCGTTGGTGGATAATCGCCGCCGCTAAGCCGGCTTAACTGCCCACCACCTTAGCAAAAAGGCCCTATCACGGGCCTTTTTGTTTTACCGATTGAGTGCGCTCCACCATTAATCCAGCAACAAGCTCTTTAAGCTGGCCAGGGTTTCCCGTGCTTTGGCCTGACGCACCTCAACACTGGCCTGATCACGCCCTTCCCACACCACATCTTCTTGCGGTAACTCATCAAGGAAACGGCTCGGCAAACAGTCTATTTTTTCACCAAACTGTTTGCGCTGACGGGCCAGGGTAAGGGTCAGGGTTTCCCGCGCTCGGGTCACCCCCACATAGGCTAAGCGCCGCTCTTCCTCGATAGTATCAGCCTCAATCGAGTTACGGTGCGGCAGCAACTCCTCCTCCATGCCGATCAAAAACACATGGGGAAACTCCAAACCCTTGGCCGCATGTAGCGTCATTAACTGCACCCGGTCTGAGTCATCCTCTTCCTCTTGCCGCTCAAGCAAATCAAGCAAAATCAGGCGATTAATGGCATCACGAATGCCCAGTTCAGGATCTTCTTCCTGCAGTTTTTCATAGGTTGAGCGCAACGAATCCAACAGAAACCAGACGTTCTCCATGCGCCGCTCCGCCGCCGTCGGGCTGGCAGAATGCTGCTGCAGCCAACCAGGAAAGTCGATATCCAGCACCATTTGCCGAATCGCCGCAATCGGGTCATCCTGCTGACAGCGCTGCTCCAGCGCCTCCATCCAGGCATGGAACCGGCGTAATTTCTCCAACGCCTTGTCCGGCAGATGCTCCGCCAGGCCAAGCTCTGCACAGGCTGCAAACAGACTCACCTTACGCTGACCAGCATAAGCGGATAGTTTTTCCAGGGTGCTGGGGCCAATTTCACGCCGCGGCACATTGATAATCCGTAGGAAGGCATTGTCATCATCCGGGTTGATCAACACCTTCAGGTAAGCCATCACATCCTTAATTTCAGCCCGGGAGAAGAAGGACGTGCCGCCACTGAGTTTGTAGGGAATCTGATACGCCTGGAGTTTAGTCTCGATCAAACGGGCTTGATGATTACCACGATAGAGGATGGCGTAATCACGAAACTCTGTCCGTTTACGCAGTTTTTGATCGAGAATCTCTGTGGCCACCCGTTCCGCTTCATGATCCTCATTACGGCACATCAGGATACGGATCGGCTCACCAAAGCCCTTATCGCTCCACAGCTGTTTGGTGAACTCATGGGGATTGTTAGCGATGAGTTCGTTAGCGGCTTTTAGGATACGGCCGGTAGAACGGTAGTTCTGCTCCAACTTGACCAGTTTCAAGCTGGGAAAATCCTGCTTCAACTGGCTGAGGTTTTCCGGCCGCGCTCCCCGCCAAGCATAGATGGACTGGTCATCGTCCCCTACCACGGTGAATTGACTGCGCTTGCCTACCAACTGCTTTACCAGCAGATACTGACTCAGGTTAGTGTCCTGGTACTCATCCACCAGCATGTAGTGCACCTTGCTCTGCCAGCGCTCTAGCACCTCTGGATACTGCTGAAACAGCTCGGTCGGTAGCCGAATCAAGTCATCAAAATCCACCGCATTGTAGGCATGCAACAAGCGGTTATATTCGGCATAAATACGTCCGGCAGCCTCCTCATCCTTATCCTTGGCATGACTGATCACCCAGGCGGGGGGAGTCAGGTCGTTTTTCCAGTTAGATATCTGATGCTGCACATAATCGGCAATGTCGACCTCTTGCTGAAAATGCTGGGCAATAATGTCTTTAATCAGCGCTAAAGCATCCTGCTGATCAAAAATAGAGAAACCCGGCTTGTATCCCAGCACCTTGTGCTCTTTGCGGATAATGTTCAGCCCCAGGTTATGAAAGGTCGAAACGGTCAAGCCACGTGCGGCCTTGCCCTTCACCAGTTTACTAACCCGCTCTTTCATTTCTCGGGCCGCTTTATTGGTAAAGGTCACCGCGAAGATATTCGCCGCCTTGTAACCACACTGCTCGATCAGATACGCAATTTTACGCGTAATCACACTGGTCTTGCCGCTACCGGCGCCAGCCAGCACCAATAAAGGGCCACTAATGTAAAGAACGGCTTCTTTTTGCCGTGGATTAAGCTGACTCACAGACGAAACCATGCCGAATTTGCTCAGGGTGATGCATTTTAGCAAAAGCCCCCCTGTCTAGGCGCTGTGTTTTCTTGTAATTATTTGACATAAGAACCTAGATTTAGGCTAAGCTAGGCCGAGTGTAACTGGATAAGCCGTTGAAATCCGGTCAAAAGCAGGCTGGCCTCAGCGTCTAAATCTTGCTTCAGAATTCTAATAGATGTGGTCTGGAGTCATCGTGCATGACAATTGATGGCCAGCAGTTAGCCGAACGTCCTGTTCGCATCCTGCTGGTACACCCTAACATCAACGCCCATAAGCTGTTTCAGCTACTGATCATGCGGGCAGAAGGGGCTTACGAGCTCAGTTGGTGCTGTGATTTAGACAGCGCCCGGGAGCTGCTTGCCTTGCATAGCATCGATGTGATCCTGCTTCACAACCCGTTGCGTCAAAACCAGTCTCTCGATCAACTGAAACTCCACTCCAACGATGGCCACCCTGTTCCTGTGGTCGTGGTCGGACGTCAGCTGAAAAGCTCCGTTGGACGGCAGCTAATCAATCAAGCGGGCGCGGCAGATTATCTTTCTATTCTGCAACTCAGCATCGATGCCTTTGAACGGGCAATTTACACCGCCCAGGAGCGCCAGCAGCACCGCTCCATCCTGCATCAATTGAGTCACCATGACCCGGTAACCGGAGCAGCCAACCGCCAGCTCTTTATGCAACGCCTGCAACAGGGCCTGCATCAGGCGGATGCGCATCAGCGCCGTCTGGGTCTATTAATGTTAAACCTCGACGGTTTCAAGAAGATCAACGACTCTTTAGGTCATCATATTGGTGATCAGATCGTCACTGAAACAGTGCAGCGGCTACAGCTCTGCCTGCCTTCCGGAGAGCAGTTAGCCCGTATGAATGGCGACCAGTTCGCCATCATGTTGCCGGAGCTGGAGAGCCGCCAGCAGGCCATGCCAGTGCTGTACCAACTGCAACGCCTGTTTGCCCAGCCCTATTTGCTCCCCAGTGGTCAGGTTAGCCTGGGGTGCTCGATCGGGGTCAGCTTTTTCCCGGATACAGCCCATAGCCTGGACGATTTAGTACGCCAGGCTGGGATTGCCATGCACGAGGCCAAACGCCAGCCCGGTGTCAGCCACCATATCTTTGAACCCGGGCTAGACTCGAAGACCTCCGAAGCCTTCAGCCTGGAAGCCGACTTCCGCCGCGCCCTGCGCCGTAATGAGCTACGACTGTACTATCAGCCAAGGGTCGATGTGCGCTCAGAGAAGGTCGTCGCCGCCGAAGGCTTAATTCGCTGGCAACACCCCACTCGCGGGCTACTGATGCCTAATGAGTTTATCCCCATGGCGGAGCGTACCGGCTTAATCGTGCCAATGGGCTACTGGGTGATTCACCAAGCCTGCTTGGACACCAACCATTTACGACAACAGCGTCTGCAGCATATTCAGCTGAGTATTAACCTGTCCTTCCGCCAGTTCAGCGATCCCATGCTGACTCGCACCATTAAGCGTATCTTCGATACCACCCAGGCCGATCCACGCTCAATCGAATTTGAGCTGACCGAATCGGCGATGATGAAAAACGAGCAGCAAACCGCCCAGTGCATCGAAGAATTATCAGCGGCGGGCTCCTGCTTTGCCCTGGATGACTTCGGTACCGGTTACTCCTCCTTCGCCCACCTGCAGCGCCTGCCCCTGTCTCGCCTGAAGATCGACAAATCCTTCGTCAAGGAATCGACCAACAGCCAGGACAACGCCACCATCGTCCGTGCCATGATCAGTCTGGCTCATAACCTGCGCATGCAAGTGGTGGCCGAAGGGGTAGAGCAAAACGAGCAGCTGCTGTTCCTGCGTCAATATCGCTGCGATCAGGCCCAAGGCTTCCTGTTTGGTCGCCCGCAAACCTTTGAAGATCTGTGCCGCCTGATTAGCAGCCAGGAATTCCGCCAGTTTTCCGTCCTCTAGCGTCCCTGCGCCTTACCCGGACGCTGACGTCCACCTTAGCCCTTGCCTCCAGCGCCCCCCTGGGCCATGCTGAAACCTGCCCAAGCCTTCGATCCCATCTTGTTCAGGAGTGACCATGATCCCGGAAAAAAGCATCCGCATGCCCGCCAGCAAGCGTATTGCCCTGATCGCCCACGACAATCGCAAGGATGAACTCCTGCACTGGTGCCAAACCCACCTGAGCGCCCTAGACGGCCACCAACTCTATGCCACCGGCACCACTGGCCGGGTCTTAGAAAAAGCGCTGAATATCCCCGTCAATAAACTGATCAGCGGCCCGTTGGGCGGTGACCAGCAAATTGGTGGACTCGTCACCGAACAGAAAGTCGATATGCTGATCTTCTTCTGGGACCCATTCGAGCCGATGCCCCATGACCCAGACATCAAAGCCCTGCTGCGTGTAGCAGCGGTGTGGAACATTCCGGTGGCCTGCAGTCGCTCCAGCGCCGACTTTTTGATCACCTCACCACTGATGCGCCAAGCCTATGACTACAAGGTTCCGGATTACGATGCCTACTTAACCGCACGGGGGGTGAGTCGTTAATGCAGCCAACTGAACTCCTGCCCCGTCCCTTTGTTTACCTGCGCCATGGTGAAACCACCTTTAATGCTGCACGTATCATTGGTGGCCATCTGGAAGCCCCCCTCAACGAACGGGGGCGCCAGCAGGCCAGTGCCAATGCGCCCTTGTTGAAGCATCATCGTTGGAGCGCCATTTTCAGCAGCGATCTTAGCCGCGCCCGCCAAACCGCCCAATTGGCGGTGCCAGGACAGCCGGTATGCGGCCTAGCCGCCCTGCGTGAGCGTAATTGGGGCGAACTGGAAGGTAAGAGCTACCACCATCTGCCAGAGTCTTGTCTGGAGACCCCAGCCGGTGGTGAGAGTTGGCAGGATTTCAGTCAGAGGGTCAGCACCGCCCTTAACCAGATTCTTGAGCAACATCATCTGCCGTTGATCGTGGCCCATTCTGGCACCTATCGGGTGATTCGTGGCCTCACTCTGGGTAGTCCTTTAGGGCAACGGGTGGATAACGCCACCCCTCTGCTGGTGCTGCCGCCAGACCCGGAGCAAGGCTACTGGCAACTGGAGCCACTGCAGGGCGACTGGCGTGAGCGTTTACACCAACATGGCTGGCTAGAACAGCTCTAGCCACCAACCTGGCCCCGATCCAACTGCCGATAAGACAACGCCTCCAGCACCTGAGCCTTACCCAACTTAGCCAAGCCCTGCATATCGGCCAGGGTGCGGCTAACCCGCAAGACCCGATGATAAGCCCGCGCCGAGAGCCCCAGGCGCTCAACTGCCTGCTGTAACAACAGGCTCAACTCCTCACTCAACTGACATTGCTGCAACAGAGCTTGGCCCTGTAATTGCGCATTCAGACAACCCTGCCGCGCCAACTGCAACTGACGGCAGGCACTCACCCGCTGACGCACCTGACTGGAGCTTTCCCCCTCTGGCGTGGTTTGCTGCAAATCCGCCCAACGTGGCGTCTGCACCTGCAGGTGCAGATCAATCCGATCAAGCAAAGGGCCAGACAGACGGCCACGATAACGCTTGACCTGCTCCGGGCTGCACTGACAGCGGCCACTGGCATCCCCCCAATAACCACAGGGACAAGGATTCATCGCCGCCACCAATTGAAAACGGGCCGGAAAGGTCACCTTGGCCCGCGCCCGGGACACACTGACCCGCCCCGATTCCAGTGGCTCCCGCAGCACCTCCAGTACCTTGCGGTCAAACTCCGGCAACTCATCGAGAAACAACACCCCGGCATGGGCGAGGGAAATATCCCCAGGTTTGGGATCACTACCGCCCCCCACCAGGGCCGCCGCTGACGCGGTGTGATGAGGGGCACGGAAGGGCCGCAACGGCCAGGTGGGTAAATCATCCTGCCCCAGTAAGGATTCCAGCGCCGCCACTTCCAGCGCCTCCTCTTCTGCCAAAGCGGGCAAAATGCCGGGCAAACGACTGGCCAGTAGGGTTTTGCCCGTACCAGGCGGGCCAAATAACAACAGGTTATGACCACCACTGGCCGCCAACTCCAACGCCCGCTTGGCCTGGGGTTGGCCGTGTACCTCCTGCAAGTCACCATAGTGTTGCAAGGCCGGTGCAGCAGGGCGCTGCTGATAACGGGGTAACAAGGTCTGCTGCTGCAAATGAGCCACCACCGCCAATAATGAGTCCGCCGGATACAAGGCCACCCCCTCCACCAAGGCGGCACGGGGCGCATTCGCCAGGGGCAAGAGTAACCTGCGTCCCTGCTCCCGACAGGCGTGGGCACTCATCAGCGCCCCCGGCACCGAGCGCAACTGACCATCCAGTGCCAGCTCACCAATACACTCGTACTCGGCTAACGTCGTGGCCGCCAGCTGCCCGGAAGCCGCCAGAATACCGAGGGCAATGGCCAAGTCATAACGACCGCCACTTTTCGGCAAATCAGCCGGGGCCAGGTTGACGGTAATCCGTCCCAATGGGAATTCGAAACGACTGGTTAGCAGGGCTGAACGCACCCGTTCGCGGGCCTCACGCACGGCGGTTTCCGGCAAGCCTACCAGGGTAAAAGAAGGGAGTCCGGGAGCGATGTGCACTTCCACCACCACAGGCGGTGCATCCACTCCCAACAGGGCACGGCAGTTCACCAAAGCCAGGCTCATTGTATCCACCTTTATCGGCCGGTACTGCCTGGCTCCGGGCTTAGCAACAGGTATCAGCAACAGGCTGATGCCTGGCAGATTAGTTCAGTTTATCAGCACCGCCTTCTACGCCAGGATTCACCTGGATGGCACCCTGCTGTTCAACACTGGCATCCGGTGCGGCACTGCCGTGCTCCAGGGCATTCAGACGCATTTCCAGCGCTTCCAGACGGGCGCGGGTGCGTGACAGCACTTCGGTTTGCACCTCAAATTCCTCACGGGTAACCAGCTCCAGCTTAGCAAAGGTTTGCTGCAACGCCTGGCGCACCAGCTTCTGGATTTCCTCATGGGGCAAGGGCAGGCTGGACAAGCCCTGGCTGAGTTGCTGTTGCAGGGTTTCCAGCAGCTTGGCATTGATCATGGCAAGGGATCCTTTCATCAGGGTTAGAGCCACACTATACCTGCATTTTGCCTGGCTCCCAACCAGCGCCACGGCAGGGCTACACCGCCTTGGGTTTCGTCTTGGTGCATATTTTTTGCACACTTTTGGATCACGCACCAATGCGGGGCATTTTCCTCCTTCAACGACTTCCCAACCCACACAAAAACCAATTAAACCTTTGTTTTTAAACAAAAAACAAAAACTGGCACGTCCCCTGCTTTAGTGACCGCAGATCACATTATTTTCTGCCTGCAACGTCAGGCCCACCAGCCAAGGGGAACAGCAATGAAACTGGTCACGGCAATTATTAAGCCATTCAAGCTGGATGATGTGCGGGAAGCCCTGTCCGAAATCGGCGTACAAGGTATCACCGTTACCGAAGTGAAGGGTTTTGGCCGTCAGAAGGGCCATACCGAACTCTATCGCGGCGCCGAGTACGTGGTGGACTTCCTGCCCAAAGTCAAAATCGAAGTCGCCGTGGCGGACACCCTGGTCGATCAAGTCATCGAGGTAGTCAGCAAGGCCGCCCATACCGGCAAAATTGGCGATGGCAAGATTTTCGTCGCCAGCCTGGAACAAGTCATCCGCATCCGCACCGGCGAAGCCGGCGAAGACGCGCTCTAAGTTCGTACTGAGGAGGGTTATCCCGTGGAAGAACTCATTCAAAGCACCGCTGCGGACGTCACGCAGCTCAAGTACGCCCTAGACACTTTCTACTTCCTGGTCTGTGGCGCTCTGGTTATGTGGATGGCAGCCGGCTTTGCCATGCTGGAAGCCGGTTTGGTGCGAGCCAAAAACACCACCGAGATTCTGACCAAAAACGTCGCCCTGTATGCCATCGCCTGTACCATGTACCTGCTGTGCGGCTACAGCCTGATGTACTCCAGCGAAGCCGGCGGCATCCTGCCCTCCCTGGGCAGCCTGATCGGTGACGAAAACAGCGTTGAGAGCGTGCTGGCCGGTGGCGATGATGCCCCCTACTACTCTGCCCGTTCCGACTTCTTCTTCCAGGTGGTCTTCGTTGCCACTGCCATGTCTATCGTCTCCGGTGCCGTGGCTGAGCGCATGAAGCTGTGGGCCTTCCTGGCTTTCGCCGTGGTGATGACTGGCGTCATCTACCCCGTTGAAGGTTACTGGAAGTGGGGTGGTGGTTTCCTCGATGAAGCCGGTTTCCTCGACTTTGCCGGTTCCGGTATCGTCCACATGGCGGGTGCCGCTGCGGCCCTGGCTGGTGTGCTGCTGCTTGGCCCACGTAAGGGTAAATACGGTGCCAATGGCCAGATCAACGCCATCCCCGGTGCCAACCTGCCGCTGGCTACCCTGGGCACCCTGATCCTGTGGTTGGGCTGGTTCGGCTTTAACGGTGGTTCCGAGCTGAAAATGTCTGACGTCGGCGAAGCCAATGCCGTCTCCCAGATCTTCGTGAACACCAATGCCGCCGCTGCCGGTGGTGTGATTGCCGCCCTAATCACCGCTCGTCTGTGGTTCAAAAAGGCTGACCTGACCATGGCCCTCAACGGTGCCCTGGCTGGCCTGGTCGGTATCACCGCCGAGCCCCTGACCCCCACTGCGCTGGAAGCCACCCTGATCGGCGCTGTAGCCGGCATCCTGGTGGTGTTCTCCATCATCACCCTGGACAAGCTGCGTATCGACGACCCCGTTGGTGCCATCTCTGTCCACGGCGTCTGCGGTATCTGGGGTCTGCTGGCCGTCACCCTGACTAACGCTGACTCCAGCCTGGGTGCTCAGCTGCTGGGTATCGGCGCCATCTTCGCCTGGAGCTTCGGTGCCTCCCTGCTGGTGTGGGGTGTACTCAAGGCCATCATGGGTATCCGTGTCAGCGAAGAAGAAGAGTACGAAGGTGTGGATATCCACGAATGCGGGATGGAAGCCTACCCCGAGTTCAAATCCAAATAAGTTTAAGCCTGATCGGCTTCACCCAAGCGGCGCCTCGTGCGCCGCTTTTTTTATCCTGCATGTATCCTGCATGGTAAGGCGGGACGCTTTGAGTATACTGGTACCCCAACTGGTTCTGACCGCTTGTGAAGGGAGACTGAGATGAAACTCGTAACCGCCGTAATTAAACCTTTCAAACTGGATGACGTCCGCGAATCCCTGTCGGAAATCGGCATTCAGGGCATTACCGTCACCGAAGTCAAAGGCTTTGGTCGTCAAAAGGGCCACACCGAGCTGTACCGTGGTGCAGAGTACGTGGTGGACTTCCTGCCCAAGGTCAAAATTGAAGTCGCCGTGGATGATGCCCTGCTCGACCAAGTGATCGACTCCATCAGCAAAGCTGCCCACACGGGCAAAATTGGCGACGGTAAGATTTTTGTTACCCAGCTGGAACAGGCAATCCGTATTCGTACCGGTGAAACCGGCAGCGACGCCCTCTAAGCGCCAGGCATCAGGCCGCTTAGCGGCTAACCAAGCGCCTCCCTGGCAGTGCCCGCCACTGCCAGTGCTTCCTCAGGTAACCCTCCCCCCACTCGTCTGCCCCAATTGCCCCCTCAGGTAACACCCCTGCGCCATCCGAGTGCAACCGCTGCCTAGCCTGAACGTGTTCACCCTTGCACAAAACCTGGTCTTTTCTTTTAAAGCGACCGTTTTTTTAACCTCAGGCTTAGGATTCGTAAGTTTTTTGACACCTGGCTTAAGATTTGCAAACACTTGCAGGTCGGATTAGGCTTAGTCCGCTTCGCAGCACCCAGTAGAAGACAGGCAGCCCAGGCGTGACTCACCACCCCTGGCTGTAAATAACAATGGGTGTCGTGCTAAACCAATAAGAGGTACAACATGAAGAAACTTCTGATGACCCTGGGCCTGGCCGTTGGCCTGTGCAGCCAAGCCGCCATGGCCAATGACAATGCGCTGTGGGAAAAATCTACCCTGAACAAAGTCATCAGCGCAGGTGAACTGCGGGTGTGCTTCGAAGCGGGTTACATGCCCTTCGAAATGAAGAACAAAAAAGGTGAATACGTCGGTTTTGATATCGACATGGCCAAAACCATGGCCAAATCCATGGGCGTCAAATTCACCCCGGTCAACACCGCCTGGGACGGTATCATCCCCGCGCTGCTGACCGACAAGTGCGACATCCTGATGTCCGGCATGACCGTCACCGCCGAGCGTAACCTGAAAGTAAACTTCGCTGACCCCTACATCGTGGTCGGTCAATCCATCCTGCTCAAGCCTGAACTGGCTGGCCAGATCAAATCCTACAAAGACCTGAACGATCCCAAGTACACCGTGGTCACCAAGCTGGGCACCACCGGCGACATCGCCACCAAGAAACTGATCGGCCAGGCCAACATCCGCCTGTTTGAAACCGAGTCTGAAGGTGCGCTGGAAGTAATCAATGGCAAGGCCGATGCCTTCGTCTATGACCTGCCCTTTAACGCCATCTACAGCGCCCAGAACAAAGACAAACTGGTCCACGTTGCCGAGCCCTTCACCTATGAGCCCCTGGGCTGGGCCATTCGTAAAGGCGACCCCGACTTCCTCAACTTCCTGAACAACTTCCTGCGTCAGGTGAAAGGTGATGGAACCTACGATCGCTTCTACCAGAAATGGTTCGAAAGCGACGAGTGGCTGTCCAGCGTACAATAAGCTGGGCTGACGAAACGACCCCGGGCAACCGGGGTCGATTGTTTTTGCGGAGACTAAATACCCATGCAAACCCCCAATCGGCTGCTATGGAACGGCGTTTTTGTTGTTATCCTGCTTCTGTTCGGCTACGCCACCTACCTTGCCAGTAAAGGGATCGACTACACCTGGCGCTGGGAACGCGTCCTGCCTTACATCATCAATACCGAACCCAGCTCCATTCGTTCACCCTTCGATGGCACCGCCCGGGTCAGCGAAAACGGCAAGGTACTGACCATCGAAGCCGATTCCGGCGATGAGCCCTTTGTGGTGCAGAAGTTCACGGAACTGCGAGTATCCTCCGGCGACCTGATTTTTGAAGGCGATGTGATCGCCGCCCAAGGTGACTGGCGCATTGGCCCCATCACCGAAGGCATGATCATGACCCTGAAGATCTCCGTGGTCTCCCTGATCTTTGCCGTCATCCTCGGCCTCTTTATTGGTTTAGGCCGTATTGCCCGTAACCCCGCCATCCGTAATCTCTCCATCACCTATATCGAGATTATTCGTGGCACCCCCCTGCTGGTGCAGATTTTCATCTTCTACTTCTTTATCGGCACCGTACTGGAACTGGATCGCTTTACTGCTGGTGTGGCGGCCCTGGCGGTGTTTACCGCGGCCTATGTGGCGGAGATTGTCCGTGCCGGTATTCAGTCGATTCCCCCCGGTCAGATGGAAGCGGCCCGCTCCCTCGGCATGAGCTACGTGCAGGCGATGGTGTACGTCATCCTGCCCCAGGCCTTCAAGCGCACCCTGCCACCGATGGCCGGTCAGTTTATCAACCTGATCAAAGACTCCTCCCTGGTCTCGGTGATCTCCATTACCGATCTGACCAAAGCCGGGCGTGAAGTGGTCTCCGCCACCTTTGCCCCCTTCGAAGTCTGGTTCACCGTCGCCCTGCTCTATCTGGTGCTGACCGGTGGTCTGAGCTGGGCCATCCAGCGTCTGGAAAAGAAACTGGCCGCCAGTGATTAAGGAGCCCGCGATGAAACTTAACAACGCAGACAACATCATCGTTGCCGAAGCCGTCGACAAGATTTACCCCAATGGCTGCCATGCTTTGAAAAAGGTTGGCACCCAAATCAAACGCGGCGAAGTCGTGGTGATTATCGGCCCCTCCGGATCCGGTAAATCCACCTTCCTGCGTACCCTCAACCAACTGGAAACCATCAGCAGCGGCACCATCCACATCGATGGCACCGACATGTACGCCAAAAGCACCAACATCAACAAACTGCGTGAACACGTTGGCATGGTGTTTCAGAGCTTCAACCTCTTCCCGCATAAAACCGCGCTGGAAAACGTCATGCTCGCCCCGCTCAAAGTCTCCAAACGCCAAGCCAGCGAAGTGCGTGAGCACGCCGAAGCCCTGATGAAAAAAGTGGGCCTGGCCGAGCGCATGCACAACTACCCCAGCCAGCTCTCCGGTGGGCAACAACAACGGGTCGCCATTGCCCGCGCCCTGTGCATGAAACCCGCCATCATGCTGTTTGACGAACCCACCTCCGCCCTCGACCCGGAAATGGTCGGTGAAGTACTGGACGTGATGAAAAGCCTGGCCAAAGAAGGCATGACCATGGTGGTGGTCACCCACGAAATGGGCTTTGCCAAAGAAGTGGCAGACCGGGTGCTCTTTATGGAAGACGGCGAACTGCTGGTGGAAGACACCCCCGCCAACTTCTTCGACAACCCCAGCCACCCACGCTTGCAGAAGTTCCTGTCTCAGGTGCTCTAACCCAGCCCCCCCACAGCCTGCTGTGGATAGCGCCCTTAAACACCCCCTGTTGGCTCAGCTAGCAGGGGGTGTTTGGTTAGGGGGGGCTCGTTCCCACGCTCCTGCGTGGGAATGCATACCGA
>NZ_JHUZ01000004.1 GCF_000619885.1 Balneatrix alpica DSM 16621
TATTAGGCGCTTGGCGATGACCTACTCTCACATGGGGAAACCCCACACTACCATCGGCGCTGAGTCGTTTCACTTCTGAGTTCGGGATGGAATCAGGTGGTTCCAACTCGCTATGGTCGCCAAGCAATTCGGTTCAGGTCTCTCTGTCTTATGTCACGCTGTGACCGCAGGTTTACCTAAATTCTGGATCGTCTTCAGTTCGTTGTCGTCATCACAACATCTCACGTTCATTCGTCAACGTGTCCCAGATCACTGGGTTATATGGCCAAGCCACACGGGCAATTAGTACTGGTTAGCTCAACGCCTCACAACGCTTACACACCCAGCCTATCAACCTCATGGTCTTTAAGGGCCCTACAGGAGGATCAAGTCCTCAGGGAGACCTCATCTTGAAGGGGGCTTCCCGCTTAGATGCTTTCAGCGGTTATCCCGTCCGAACATAGCTACCGGGCAATGCGATTGGCATCACAACCCGAACACCAGAGGTTCGTCCACTCCGGTCCTCTCGTACTAGGAGCAGCTCTTCTCAAGTCTCCAACGTCCACGGCAGATAGGGACCGAACTGTCTCACGACGTTCTGAACCCAGCTCGCGTACCACTTTAAATGGCGAACAGCCATACCCTTGGGACCGGCTTCAGCCCCAGGATGTGATGAGCCGACATCGAGGTGCCAAACACCGCCGTCGATGTGAACTCTTGGGCGGTATCAGCCTGTTATCCCCGGAGTACCTTTTATCCGTTGAGCGATGGCCCTTCCATACAGAACCACCGGATCACTAGCACCTACTTTCGTACCTGCTCGACGTGTCTGTCTCGCAGTTAAGCACCCTTCTACGCTTGCACTCATTGGCTGATTTCCGACCAGCCTGAGGGTACCTTCGCGCTCCTCCGTTACTCTTTGGGAGGAGACCGCCCCAGTCAAACTACCCACCACACACTGTCCTCGATCCGGATAACGGACCTGAGTTAGAACCTCAATGATGCCAGGGTGGTATTTCAAGGTTGGCTCCACGAGAACTGGCGTCCTCGCTTCAAAGCCTCCCACCTATCCTACACAAGCAGCATCAAAGTCCAGTGTGAAGCTATAGTAAAGGTTCACGGGGTCTTTCCGTCTAGCCGCGGATACGCTGCATCTTCACAGCGATTTCAATTTCACTGAGTCTCGGGTGGAGACAGTGCCGCCATCGTTACGCCATTCGTGCAGGTCGGAACTTACCCGACAAGGAATTTCGCTACCTTAGGACCGTTATAGTTACGGCCGCCGTTTACCGGGGCTTCGATCAAGAGCTTCGCTTGCGCTAACCCCATCAATTAACCTTCCGGCACCGGGCAGGCGTCACACCCTATACGTCCACTTTCGTGTTTGCAGAGTGCTGTGTTTTTGATAAACAGTCGCAGCGGCCTGGTATCTTCGACCGGTTTCCGCTCCAGCCGCGAGGGCTTTCACGGCATGCCGGCGCACCTTCTCCCGAAGTTACGGTGCCATTTTGCCTAGTTCCTTCACCCGAGTTCTCTCAAGCGCCTTGGTATTCTCTACCCGACCACCAGTGTCGGTTTGGGGTACGATCTGTGTTTACCTGAAGCTTAGAGGCTTTTCCTGGAAGCATGGCATCAACCACTTCGTCTGCAAGCAGACTCGTCATCAGTTCTCAGCTTTAAGACAGCGGATTTGCCTACCGTCTCAGCCTACGACCTTAAACAAGGACAACCAACGCCTTGCTGGCCTAGCCTTCTCCGTCCCCCCATCGCAGTAAACACAGGTGCAGGAATATTAACCTGCTTCCCATCGACTACGCCTTTCGGCCTCGCCTTAGGGGTCGACTCACCCTGCCCCGATTAACGTTGGACAGGAACCCTTGGTCTTTCGGCGAGGGAGCTTTTCACTCCCTTTAACGTTACTCATGTCAGCATTCGCACTTCTGATATCTCCAGCAAGCTTTACAACTCACCTTCACAGACTTACAGAACGCTCCTCTACCGCGCATCCTAAGATGCACCCGCAGCTTCGGTGTCTAGTTTTAGCCCCGTTATATCTTCCGCGCAGGCCGACTCGACTAGTGAGCTATTACGCTTTCTTTAAAGGGTGGCTGCTTCTAAGCCAACCTCCTAGCTGTCTGAGCCTTCCCACATCGTTTCCCACTTAACTAGAACTTTGGGACCTTAGCTGGCGGTCTGGGTTGTTTCCCTTTTCACGACGGACGTTAGCACCCGCCGTGTGTCTCCCGGATAGTACTTACTGGTATTCGGAGTTTGCATCGGGTTGGTAAGTCGGGATGACCCCCTAGCCGAAACAGTGCTCTACCCCCAGTAGTATTCGTCCGAGGCGCTACCTAAATAGCTTTCGAGGAGAACCAGCTATCTCCGAGCTTGATTAGCCTTTCACTCCGATCCACAGGTCATCCGCTACCTTTACAACGGGAGTCGGTTCGGTCCTCCAGTGCATGTTACTGCACCTTCAACCTGCCCATGGATAGATCGCTCGGTTTCGGGTCTACTGCTAGCGACTGGACGCCCTATTAAGACTCGGTTTCCCTACGCCTCCCCTATTCGGTTAAGCTTGCCACTAACAATAAGTCGCTGACCCATTATACAAAAGGTACGCAGTCACCCCGAAGGGCTCCCACTGCTTGTACGTACACGGTTTCAGGGTCTATTTCACTCCCCTCTCCGGGGTTCTTTTCGCCTTTCCCTCACGGTACTGGTTCGCTATCGGTCAGTCAGGAGTATTTAGCCTTGGAGGATGGTCCCCCCATATTCAGACAGGATTACACGTGTCCCGTCCTACTCGATTTCACACTAAGAGCCTTTTCACATACGGGGCTATCACCCACTATGGCGCGACTTTCCAGACGCTTCTGTTAAAACTCAAAGTGCTTAAGGGCTGGTCCCCGTTCGCTCGCCACTACTTGGGGAATCTCGGTTGATTTCTTTTCCTCGGGTTACTTAGATGTTTCAGTTCTCCCGGTTCGCTTCGCCTTACCTATGTATTCAGTAAGGGATACCTGATAAATCAGGTGGGTTTCCCCATTCGGACATGCCCGGATCAAAGGTCGTTTGCCACCTCCCCGAGCCTTTTCGCAGGCTACCACGTCCTTCATCGCCTCTGACTGCCAAGGCATCCACCGTGTACGCTTAGTCACTTGGCCATATAACCGAGTGACCTGGTATCAACGTTATGCCGAATAAACGCTTGAGATGTCGTTTATTACATTCAACTACTTTGAAGAAGATCCAAATTTTTAAAGAGCATGGAGTGTTGTTTTCAAACACTCAGTGATGTCTTCTGGCTTAAGCGTTTTCGCTTAGGCAGACAACATGACTGAGGATTTGGTGGAGCTAAGCGGGATCGAACCGCTGACCTCCTGCGTGCAAAGCAGGCGCTCTCCCAGCTGAGCTATAGCCCC
>NZ_JHUZ01000006.1 GCF_000619885.1 Balneatrix alpica DSM 16621
AGGCCTGCCGCCAGCGTTCAATCTGAGCCATGATCAAACTCTTCAGTTTAAATCATTCGACACTGGAATAAGTGTCTAAGCTTGGCTCAAAGACGCAATAATCAATTACTGAAATAATTCAATGAATTGAGGTATTTGTCTCTGAATATCTTTGGTGATACCAGGACAAACGCCCACACGAATTACCTGATCAAATTTTTAAAGAGCATCGAAACGAGGCGCACATCTTACCAGCCTCGATCCCGTTGTCAAGCACCGTTTTTGGCAGTGCTGAGTGATGCGAGAAACCAGGATCACTCTCTTAGCCTGACTGTTTTCGCTGATCACTTCAGACTCTTAAGAATCAAAAGTGTTTATTTATCAGTGAGTTATCAGTACTAAGTTTTCAACCGGAGCCAACGTCGCCGTTGGTGGAGGCGCATTATAGAGATCCCTGACTGAGCGTCAACCCCTCTGCGCAAAATAATTTAAGATTCTACTTCTTCGGTCTCTTCCGCCTCGTCTTGCTGGCGCGCTTTCACAAAGCGACCAAAGAAGATCCCCACTTCATATAGCATCCACATTGGCACCGCCAATAGGGTTTGGGAAATCACATCAGGTGGCGTCAGCAACATGCCAATCACAAAGCAACCCACAACAATATAGGGACGCTTTGCTGCCAAGCTGGCGGGTGTGGCAATGCCAGACCAAATCAGCAACAGGGTTGCAATCGGAATTTCAAAGACGACACCAAAAGCAAAAAACAGCTTCAACACGAAGTCGAGGTACTTATTAATGTCGGTCATCACCGCCACCCCTTCTGGACCAGTGGTGGTAAAGAAGGCAAATAGAAGGGGGAAGACAACATAGTAGGCAAATGCCATACCGGCATAAAACAGAAAAATACTGGAAGCCAGTAAGGGCACGGCCAGACGCTTTTCATGCTGATACAAGCCTGGCGCAATAAAAGCCCAGGCTTGATGCAGTATAAAGGGAACCGCCACCAGGATAGACATCACCAGCGTCAGCTTAAAAGGTGCTAGAAAGGGGGAAGCGACCTCTGTCGCTATCATGCTTGAACCCGGCGGCAACATGGCTCGCAGCGGTTCAGAAACATAGAGATAAAGATCATTGGCAAAGTAGAACAACGCCAGAAAGATTAACAGTATCAGTACCACACACTTGAGCAGGCGATTGCGCAGCTCAATCAAGTGGGAGATAAGCGGCATTTCTTCCTGGTGTGATGAGGTATCAGTCATGTTTTGCAGGTGTTGAAGAGGATGAAGCAGGGGGCTGTGGGGTTTCCAGCGGATCTGCCTTGCTCATGCCTTGCAAATCCTGCTGGAACTTATCCAGGTTTTCTTTATTGCGTTCAGCTTGGCGACGCATTTCATCCACCCGGAGCTCTTCGTTAATTTCCCGCTGCACATTATTGACGGTGCGTTTTATCCGGCCGACCCATAGGCCTACGGTACGAGCAGCCACCGGCAGGCGCTCAGGCCCCAGTACCAGTAGCGCCACTAGACCTACGAGTAGTAGCTCGGTAAAGCCCACATCAAACATGATTTATTCTCAGGCGTCTTTGTGCTGTTCTTTTTTCACTGCATCCTGATTGGGAGCAGTAAAGTCGGCATCCTTTTGTCCCAGCTTGGCTTGTTCATTGGGCTTGCTGGACTCTTCTTCACCATCGTTAACCGCTTTTTTGAAGCCTTTAACCGCATTGCCCAAGTCACTGCCAATGTTGCGTAGTTTCTTGGTACCGAACAACAAAATGATGATGCCCAGAATGATTAACAGTTGCCAAATGCTGATGCCACTAAGCATGAATACTCTCCAGTCTAGGGAGTAGTGCGCGCACTACCCGTTAGGTGTAGATGCAGGTGATAGATTTCCTGGCCTCCTGCAGGGCCAGTATTCACTTGTAATTTAAAGCCTGCTTGGAGTCCTTGCGCGTGCGCAATTTGCGGAACTTTCAAGAGGATATGGCCTAGCAGGTCGCGGTCATCTTCGCTGATCTGATAGAGGTTGGCAATATGCCGCCTTGGTATGACAAGGATGTGAATGGGAGCCCTGGGATGCTGATCAGCAAAAGCCAGAATCCACTCATCCTGATAGAAAATTTGTGCTGGCGCCCGTCCTTGGGCGATGTCACAGAAAATGCAGCTCACTCGCCCTTATCCTGGCGATTGGCTTTTTCAACCAAGCCAGACAAGTTGAAGCGGCGAGCCAGTTCCTGCAACACCTGTTCTGAACTGAGCCCTTGGTGGTGAAGCATCACCAGGGTATGAAACCAAAGATCAGCGGTTTCATAGATCAGATCCTGTTGCTCACCACTCACAGCAGCATCCTTGGCGGCCAAAATAGTTTCGGTGGCTTCTTCCCCTACTTTTTCCAGAATCTTATTCAGGCCTTTAGCATAGAGCGAAGCTACATAAGACGAATCCGCTGCCGCCTGTTTACGTGCCTCTAGTACCTGATCTAGCTGCGCCAGTGTATCCATTGTATTAACCATAAATGTCTTTGGGATCTTTACGCACCGGCTCAACCGGCACCCATTGGGCATCTTGCCATTGGAAGTAGAAACAATGCTCACGCCCGGTATGGCAGGCAACACCGCCTAGCTGTTCAACCTGCAGCAGCAGGCAATCGCCATCACAGTCGAGGCGAATATCGTGCAGCTTCTGCACGTGACCGGAGTCTTCCCCTTTACGCCACAATTTATTACGGGAGCGAGACCAATAGATGGCTCGTCCTTCCTGTACCGTCAACTGTAGAGCCTCAGCATTCATCCAGGCCATCATCAGCACTTTGCCACTGTGCACATCCTGGGCAATCGCCGCGACCAGCCCATCCGCATTCCACTTCACTTGTTCCAGCCATGCTTGGCTCATGATCTATCGCTCCACAGTAACATCGCCCCAAGGGCCAGCAATACCGCCGCCTCAACTGGCATCTGCACTAGCCACTGCCAGTCACCTTGCCAGGCCGTTATGCCCCCTATCACTAGCGCCAATCCACCAACCCTTGTACTCCAGCGGCGGGACCAAGACACAGACCGAGAGGGCTGTTGCTTTAAACTATGCTCTAAATTTTTCACCTGCTGAAGTGCATCCAGGGTGAGCTGGGGAACATAGGGTAACTGATCGAGTAAATCCGGCAGCTCTTTACGTGCACGACGATATAAGCCACGCACCCCCACCCGCTGCTGCATCCAACGCTCCAGAAAGGGTTTAGCGGTTTCCCACAGATCCAAATCTGGATAGAGCTGCCGCCCCAGCCCTTCAATATTGAGCAGGGTTTTTTCCAGCAATACCAGTTGCGGCTGCACTTCCATATTGAAACGCCGAGCGGTCTGAAACAAACCAATGAGGACATGACCGAAGGAGATGTCCTTCAGAGGCTTCTGGAAAATGGGCTCACAGACAGTACGAATCGCCGCTTCAAACTCATGTACCGGCGTGTCTGCCGGCACCCAGCCGGAGTCCACATGCAATTGTGCCACCTGACGGTAATCGCGCTTAAAGAAAGCCAACAAATTACGCGCCAGGTATTGCTGATCCTGTGGCGTCAACGAGCCGACAATACCAAAGTCGACCGCAATGTATTGTGGATCCTGTGGATGCTCACGAGAGACAAAGATATTGCCCGGATGCATATCTGCATGAAAAAAATTGTCGCGAAACACCTGGGTGAAGAAGATTTCTACCCCCCGCGCCGCCAACTTGCGCATATCGGTGCCTTGCGCCTGTAAAGCCTCCACATCCGCCACTGGGATACCGCTAATACGCTCCATCACCATAACGTTATGACGGGTGTAATCCCAGTACACCTGGGGCACATAAAGAGCGGCATCCTGCTCAAAATGACGACGGATTTGTGCTGCATTGGCGGCTTCACGCTGCAGATCCAGCTCATCCATCAGGGTACGTTCATAATCACGCACCACTTCCACCGGCCGCAGGCGCCGGCCATCGGCAGAAAAACGAGTGAGCAAATGAGCCAACATCAGCATCAGGGCAATATCTTGCTTCATCACCTTGGCGATGCCTGGGCGGATTACCTTCACCACTACCTGTTCACCACTGTGCAGCGTAGCACTGTGCACCTGAGCAACGGAGGCGGAAGCTAAAGGGGTAATCTCAAACTGGCTAAATACCTGAGCGATTGACAGGCCTAAGGATTTTTCAATCAATTGGCGCGCCTGCTCTCCCGCAAAAGGAGGCACCCGATCCTGCAGCTTCTGCAATTCATTAGCGATATCGGCCGGAAGTAAATCACGGCGAGTGGATAAGACTTGACCGAACTTCACAAACACCGGACCCAACTGCTCCAATGCTTGGCGCAGCCTTTCTCCCCGTGGTTGATGGTTTCGATACCAACGCCAAGGCAATAGCCATAAGCCCAGGCGTAATAACCAGGGCATATTTGGCAATGCGAAGAATTCATCGAGTCGATACTGAGCGATGACCCGGATGATGGTAAAAAAGCGCAGAAGACGGTTCACCGATAAAGCTTCCTAACCAGCCAGGCGCACCATTCTAACGGCTGGGTTAGGCTTTGTCTGTGACTCTCTCGAGGGATACTCGGTTACGTCCGGAATGTTTAGCTTCATACAGAGCCTGGTCGGCACGCTCAAACAATTCTTCCACTGGCTCGCCCTGACGGTAACTCGCCACACCCAAGGATACCGTCACCTGCACCCTTGAACCTCGAAAGTGGAACCCCGTTGCCATCGCCGCCTGACGTAGCTTTTCCGCTACCTGTGCCGCTTCCAGCAAAGATAAGCCTGGTAGCAACAGTACAAACTCTTCCCCGCCAAAACGAGCAAGCATATCCTCACGCCGCAGCTGATTACGTAAGGCTTTGGCAATAATCTTCAGGACTTTATCACCCGCCAAGTGGCCATACTGATCGTTAATTCCCTTAAAGTGATCAAGATCGGCTACCACTAGCGCAAAGGGCAGACCTTTACGCTGATTATCCAGAATCAATTGCTGCAAACGCACCTCATAAGCGCTGCGATTAGGTAGACCGGTGAGGTTATCAGTCTGGATTTTATGTTCTTGCTGCTGCATTTTGGTTTGCAGGCTGGCGTGATCGGCACTGAGTTGCTGCATTTGCTGCTCAAGTTGCTGACAGCGCTGTTGCCAATGTTGAGCCCGCGCGTCCTGCTGCAGTTTAAATTCCCCCAGCGTTTGCGATAGCTGCCCCAACCGTCCCTCGACCTGGGTCTTCAACGTATCCAAACTCACCGCCTGGCGTACATCCTGCTGCAACCCCTGCATGCTACGCTTCATGTTCTGATCAAAACGCTGACGTTCGGCGCTGGCTTCCTGCTGCTGAGTATTGGCCATACCCACAAACTGCTGCACCGATTGCAGGTGTTTGTTGATATCTTCCAGATAAGCAACGAGGTCATCTTGTTTCCCTAACTGCTCCAGCAGGGTTAACAACATGGTCTGCAAGGTTTGCTCGATCTGTTCAGGAGTTTGATGATGCTGTAGCTGCTGCAACAGCTGCCCTAGGCTCGGGTACTCTTTAAGCTCATCAAGCAACGGCCGCACTTTTTCCAGCAACCAAGTGCGCAAGCGCATATAAGCATCGCTGGCAGCAGTGGATGCTGCCTCCAATGGCTCAATACCTACACTTTTACGCGCCGCTGCACTTTCTGCACCAACTGGTACTGGCACATCAATCTGCTCTAGCCACTGCTGCAGCACCGCCTCATCAGGTGCCTGCTGCAATACCTTTTGCAACTTCGGCCAATGGGGATTGCCTTCATCCTGGACAGCCAGTAACTGCACCAGTTTGCGACATAATGACAACTGCAACTGGATACGCTTCTCTAGCCCCAGTTCCAGCTCATTTAATTCGGATAGCAAGTCGTAGTACTTGCCTTTCCAATTGGCATCCTCAGCTTTGCTCAAAGGGCACCTCTAATTAGCAGAAAAGCGAATATCCCTATTTATATAGGGATATTCGCCTGAGTATAAGCCTGCTGACGTCAAGACAAGCGCGCTTGACGCAGAAACAGAGGAAAGCGTCAGTTTTTCGCTGCGCGCTCTTTCTCAATCAGGTAGTCGGCAATTTCTAACATCCGCGCCAGACCACCCGCCATAGCAGGGTCAATTTTGTACTTACCATTTACCACTAAGTTAGGCACGCCTTGAATGTCGGCGCCACGCAACAAGGCTTCCGCCTTTTTCATCCGCATTTCAGTCGCGAACGAAGTATAGGCTTTACGGAAGGCCTGTTCATCAATACCTTGCTCGGCCATAAACTCTGCCACTGCATCTTCAGTAAAGAGGCGCTTCTTATCGACATGCAAGGCATCAAAGATGGGGCGATGTACCTTTTCTTCGACTTTCAGCTCCGTCGCGGCATAGTAAGTCCGCGCCAGCGCTTCCCAGGAACGGTTAAACACCACTGGTACATTATCGAAACTCACATCCTCAGCTAACTGAGCATGCCAGGCACTGACCATAGGGTCGAAATTATTACAGTGTGGGCAGCCGTAGCTAAAGAACTCCAGCACTTCAATTTTGTCAGGATTAGCCGTACGAATGGGGGTCGCCAGCTCAGTATAGTCTTTACCCGCCTCAAAGCTCTGGGCCCAGGCCAACACCGGTAAACAGGCCGCTACCACGGCTACGCGCAACATCTTTAGCATTTTGGGGTCTCCATACTTACATCAGAGTGTGGGACGTTTGCCTCGCACAAAAGTTCCCGACTGCAGCCCATAATACAAAAGGCAGCTTAAAGCTGCCTTTTGTGAACTGTTACAAGCTTATTCTGCGTGGCGCAGACCTTGGATGTAACTGGATACGGCTTCAATCTCTTTATCGCTCAGACGGCTAGCGGTGTCACGCATCATACGCTGAGGATCATTAACCCGCAGCTCATTACGAAACGCCTTCAACTGAGCTTCGGTGTAAGCAGCATGCTGACCCGCCAGCTTGGGGAATTTCGCCAATGAATTACCTTCGCCGGTGGGAGAGTGGCACGCGGCACAGGCTGCAACACCTTTCTCAGCAATACCGCCCACATAAATACTTTCACCCAGCTCGGCCAATTCTGGCTTAGCAGCACCCAAAGAAGTGCTCTTGCTAGCAAAGAAGGCAGCGATGTTGGCCATATCCTGATCGCTGAGATTATCCAGCAGACCGGTCATCTCCACGACCTTGCGCTCGCCAGACTTGATATCTTTCATCTGCTTGAGCAGGTAAGCTTCTCCCTGGCCAGCCAGTTTGGGGAAATTAGGTGCCATGGCATTACCATCTGCACCGTGACAGGCCGCACAGACTGCGGTCAAAGGTTCTCCGGCTGCAGCGTCGCCGCCAGCGTGGGCGAAACCGGCAAAACCTGCACTCACCAGTAAGCTAATCAGTAGTTTGTTCATGGACCAATCCGTTTCTTGCGGAAGTTGTGTCTTTATGGTTGCCCGAGAGAGCGACAACTATTTATGAGGTGTTAGTGCTGACTGCCTGTAAGCAGCCGAAATTTTGCGGCATTATAATCAATAACCCTATGAACTGGAATGCTTCTTCCCTGTTCCCTAGCTTGAGTTCGATCAAAGTCTATGCAAGATTCCCGGATTAACTACCACACCGCCCGCTATCTGATCAGCGCCGCCAAACTTAGTCAGTGCCCTGCTGACAGTGGTGCCGAGGTGGCATTTGCCGGGCGTTCCAACGCGGGTAAGTCCAGTGCGATTAACGCCCTGACCCAGCAATCTAAGCTGGCCCGCACCTCCAAAACTCCTGGTCGCACCCAGTTGCTGAATTTTTTCAGCCTGAAGCAGGAAGACTGCCGTTTAGTGGATTTGCCTGGTTATGGCTATGCCAAGGTACCCGTAGCGATGAAACTGGATTGGCAGGCCCATATCAGTGACTACCTGGCTGAGCGTCAGTGTCTGAAAGGTCTGGTGTTGGTGATGGATATTCGTCACCCCCTCACCGAGTATGATCAGGTGCTGATTGACTGGTGTGCCAATGCCCAGCTGCCGCTGCATGTCTTGCTGACCAAAGCGGACAAGCTGTCCCGCGGCCCCGCCACCCAGACCCTAAATCAGGTACGCAAAGAGTTAAGTCAGCGCCTGGGGGAACTTGGCAGCGCACAGATTTTTTCTGCCAGCAAGAAAACCGGGGTGGATCAGTTAAGCCACCGCCTGGATACCTGGTTGCTCGGCCCGCTGCAGGAAGAAGATGAGCAGCAGGACGCCTGATCGGCTTCTTCAGTGCTGAAAAACGAGGGGAGCCGCAGCTCCCCTAGCACCAACCACATTATCGTCCACTGTGATCAGTGGGCTTCATCCCAGCTATGACCCACTCCCACCTCGACCAATAGCGGCACTTTCAGGCTAGCGGCGGCACTCATCGCCTGCTGTAAACCAGTGCGCACGGCGTCCACCGCCTCGTTGGCAACTTCCAATACCAGTTCGTCATGCACCTGCATAATCATGCGGGCATCCAGGCCGCTGCTGGCCAGCCAGTCCCGCACCCCTAGCATCGCACGCTTGATAATATCAGCAGCACTTCCCTGCATTGGCGCGTTGATGGCAGTACGCTCTGCCGCCTGACGACGCATGCCATTGCTGGACTTAATCTCAGGCAGGTAGAGACGACGACCAAACAGGGTCTCCACATAGCCCTTCTCCGCTGCCTCACTGCGGGTACGATCCATATAACGCTTTACCCCGGGGTAACGGGCAAAATAGCGGTCGATGTACAGCTGCGCCTCATTACGGCCAATGCCCAACTGACGCGCCAGACCAAAGGCAGACATGCCGTAAATCAAGCCAAAGTTAATCGCCTTAGCACTACGGCGCTGGTCACTGCTAACGCCCTCTAACTCCACCCCAAACACCTCCGCCGCCGTGGCACGATGAATGTCATCACCCTTGGCGAAAGCCTGTAGCAGTCCTTCGTCATCGGACAGATGGGCCATGATTCGCAGTTCAATCTGGGAGTAATCCGCCGCCATCAACACATAACCAGGCGGCGCAATGAAGGCATGACGAATCCGCCGCCCTTCTTCAGTGCGCACCGGAATATTCTGCAGGTTAGGATCAGAGGAGGATAAACGCCCCGTCGCCGTTACAGCCTGGTGATAAGAGGTATGAATCCGTCCCGTATGGGGATGGATCTGCTCCGGTAGTTTATCGGTATAGGTGGATTTCAGCTTACTCAGGCTACGGTATTCCAGAATCAGCTTGGGTAAGGGGTAGTCCAATGCCAGCTCCGCCAGGACTTCTTCCGCCGTTGAGGGCTGTCCTTTCGGGGTTTTCTTCAGTACCGGCAGTTTCATCCGCTCATACAGCACCTCCCCCAATTGCTTGGTGGAGCCCAGGTTAAATTCAGCACCAGCCAATTCATAAGCGGCTTGCTCCAACTCTCGCATCCGCTGTGCCAGTTCCTGGCTTTGCTGATGCAACTGGCGGGCATCCACCAGGGCACCGGTGCTTTCAATATCCGCCAGCACCGGAATCAGGGGTAACTCCAGCTCTTGTAACAGGGTCGCCAGCTCAGGTTGTAGCTGCAGTTGCTCACTCAGGTGCAGATGCAGACGCAGGGTAATGTCGGCATCTTCACAGGCATAGGGCACCGCTTTGTCCAATTCGATCTGGTTAAAGGTCAACTGTTTGGCGCCCTTACCGGCGATATCTTCAAAGCTTGTGGTCGAGAGGCCCAAGTAATGTTGCGCCAAGCTGTCCATATCATGGCGGGTGGCAGTGCTATTCAGGACGTAAGACGCCAGCATGGTGTCGTTGGCAATACCCTGCAACTGCACGCCGTAGCGTGCCAGTATTGCCATATCAAACTTTAGATTTTGCCCCACTTTAGCCGGCAGACTCGCTTCCAGCAGCGGTTTGAGCTGTGCTAATACCCACTCCCGCGACAACTGCGCAGGCGCCCCCAGATAATCATGGGCCAAGGGCACATAGGCTGCTTCCCCTGGGCTGACGGCAAAGGATACGCCCACCAGCTCTGCACTCATGTAGTCCAAACCGGTGGTTTCAGTATCAAAAGCAAACAAGGGAGCCTGGCTCAGTTTGTCCAACCAGCGGGCAAACTCGTCCTCGTCAGTAATGCAGCTATAGCGTAGTTCCGTCGGCGCCTCTGGCTGGGCAGCCACTGGCGCTGCAGCGGTGGATGGCGTTGCGCTCTGCACAAAACGGCCACTTTCCAGCTCTTTTACCCAGCCACGAAACTCCAGCTTACGGAATAGCGCCAGTAAAGCTTCACTCTGCAAGGGTTGCGCCTGCAAAGACGCAAGCGGCACCGGTAACTCCAGATCACAGCGGATAGTCACCAACTGTTTAGACAGCGGCAACTGTGGTGCAAATTCCCGCAACCGCTCACCTACTTTGCCTTTGATTTGCTCGGCCTGCGCCAGAATGGCATCCAGGCTGCCGTATTCCAGCAACCATTTCACTGCCGTTTTCGGCCCTACACCGGGCACCCCCGGCACGTTATCGACCTTATCGCCCATTAAGGCCAGATAATCGATGATCAGCTCAGGCGGTACCCCAAACTTATCCACCACTCCCTGGGGATCCATCACCGTGTCCGTCATGGTGTTAACCAGGGTCACATGCTGATTAACCAACTGCGCCATATCCTTATCGCCAGTGGAGATCAGGGTAGGTTGACCCCGTTGCCATGCTTGGGTCGCCAGGGTGCCAATAACATCGTCAGCCTCTACGCCAGGAATGGCTAACAGCGGATACCCCAGCAGGCGAATGGCTTCATGTAACGGCTCAATTTGTGACCGCAGATCATCCGGCATTGGCGGGCGATTGGCTTTGTATTCCGGATAAAGGTCATCCCGGAACGTCTTGCCCTTGGCATCAAACACCACCACAGTCAAAGCATGAGGGTAGCTTTGCTGCAGGGCCCGTAACATATTGAGCACCCCTTTAATCGCCCCGGTGGGCTGACCCTCAGCCGTGGTCAACGGTGGCAAGGCGTGGTAGGCACGGTATAAATACGAAGAGCCATCCACTAGAATAAGCGGCGCGCTATGCTCGGGCTGGGACATGGGCAGCTTCCAACTCTGTCAAGAATGAGGCTCCCATCATAAAGAATTCCCTGCCGTTCAAAAAGGAGCCGCCACCCTACCCCGGTGACCGGCCCAGTGCAGGCTACCCGCCACTCATGCGGATTGCCCCTGCACGGAGGCATCCGTTTCCAGCATTCAGAAGGACTGCACTATGCGTACTTTATTATTTGCCGCCTTGCTGGCTTGTAGCAGTGTCGTGGCGGTGGCGGATGAAGCCATTGATGAGCCGAAGATTGTCATCTCCCATAGTGAGGACAAAACCTTCTACGAATATCGCGTCAATGGTGAGGTGGTTGAAATCAAGGTCGTGCCCAAAGAGGGTAAGCCTTATTATCTGGTTCCGTTACAGGGTAAGGGACTGGTTCGCCGGGACGAATCCAGTCTGCGTATTCCTAAGTGGGTTATTTTTCAGTGGTAAACAGGGGTTTTCATGGCCGTTTTCACGCCGGTAAGTTTTGAGCAGCTGGAAGGCTTTCTGGCCGGATTTGATCTGGGTAAAGCCGTTGCCCTCAAGGGAATTGAGGGAGGGGTGGAGAACACCAATTACTTCGTTACCACCGAAAATCAGCAGGGCCAACAGCATTTTGTGCTCACCCTGTTCGAAGACCTCAGCTATGAGGAGATGCCTTTTTTTGTCGAGCTCACCACTTGGCTGGCTGAGCGTGGTGTACCCGTACCGGCACCGCTACAAGACCGCAATGGCATCGCCCTGCATCAGCTGAATCGTCGCCCGGCATTACTACTGCCACGCTTTGCCGGCCAACATCTGAGCAAAGCAGAACTCAGCCCCACCCATTGCGCCACCATTGGCAGCATGCTGGCTCGCTTCCATCTGGGGGCGGCAGACTTCTTTATGCAGCGCCAAGCCCATCGCGGGCTGTTCTGGTGGCGACGCGAATCCGGTATTCGTGCCCAGCAACTTCCCCCTGACGAAGCTCAACTGTTACTAGCAACCGTCGCGGAGTTTGATCAGATCCAACAACGTCAGCAAAGGGGTGAGCTGGAACTCCCTCTGGGAGTCGTGCATGGCGATCTCTTCCATGACAACGCCCTGTTCGCCGAGGGGCAGCTGACCGCCATTATCGATATCTACAATGCCAGCAGCAGTTACTGGCTTTACGACCTGGCCATTACCGCCAATGACTGGTGCATCCAGAGTAACGGTCAATGGGATCAGGCGCGCCTGCAGGCCCTTTTACAGGCTTATGCAGAATTGCGCCCCTTCACCGCTGGTGAGCGGGAAGCTTGGCCTGTGGTTGTCCGTACGGCGGCGATGCGCTTCTGGCTATCACGCTTAGAACAAATCAACCCTGATGGCAGCTATATGAAAGATCCCACCCATTTCCGCGATGTGCTGCGGGCACGCCTGGCCGATCCGGGCCTGCTACCCTAATCCAGCATCCAATCCAAGGCCGCCTGCACATGCAGGCGGGCCGAATCCAAGACCGGTAACGCCTGCTGCTCCGGCGGCAACAGTAAGCCCAACTCCGTGCAACCCAGAATCAGCCCATCCGTCTGCTGCTGTGCGACCAGCTGCCTGGCCCAATCCTGTGACGAGGGCGCTATCACCCCCTGACAGAGTTCCGCAAAGATGATCCGCTGGATTTCTGCCCGCTCTGTTGCCTCTGGCACCTGCACCTCAATGCCCCAGTGCTGGCGAAGATGCTGACGATAAAAGTCCTGTTCCATGGTATAGGCCGTTGCCAGTAACAGTGGCTGCCGGATGCCTTGGGCAACCAAGGCCTGACCGGTGGCATCGGCAATGTGCAGTAGCGGGATATCCACCGCTGCCTCAATCTCCTGCGCCACCTTGTGCATGGTGTTGGTGGCTAACAGCAACCCCTCTGCCCCCGCCTGCTGCAATTGTCTAGCCGCCTGGGCCAGTGCCTGTCCACCCAACTGCCACTGGCCCTGCTGTTGCCACTGCGCAATTTGGGCAAAATCACAGGACCATAGCAGTAAGGGCGCGGAATGCAGACCACCCAAACGCTGGCGCACCCCTTCATTGAGCCAGCGATAATAAAGAGCGGTACTTTCCCAGCTCATGCCGCCTAACACACCGAGTGTTTTCATGCCTGCTCTCCTCCGTCCGGGCCATAGAACAGCACCCAGGTGGCAAAATCATCGCTGAAATTAACGAAACGGTGCTCCTTGCCGGCGGGCACCATCAATACCTGACCCGGTTCTACCGACTGACAATGACCCTGTTGGATGAAATCACCCCGACCACTGATGATCACATACACCTCATCGCGTCGATGCGGCTGCTGCCGATCCACCCCCTGGGGTCGGTAATATTCCAGTTGCAATGAACCGTGGCGAAACAGTTCGATAAAGCGCTCACCACCTGCCTGCAGTAAGCGGGCTTGTGCCAGTCTGGGAGTCATCTGCTCTAGCATCACCAGGGCCCCGCTATACCAGCAGCCACAGCACACAGCCGACTAAAGACGCCGCCAGGCCGCCATTAAACCAACGCTCATTGGTGGGTGATTGCAACCAAATACGCAGACTCTGTCCCAATAACACCCAGCTGCTGCCGGTAATCATATTGACCATAATAAAGCTCAGACAGATGACAACCGTGATTTCCAGGGTCTGACTGGGATCTGGAACAAACAGGCTGATCGCACTGGTTGCCATCATCCACGCCTTAGGGTTCACCCCCTGGAACAGCAGCGCCTCATGTACCCGCCAGGGGCGATCCAGCAACGGCAATGCCTGTTCACCGTTTTTCGCCTTCAATAGTTTCCACGCCAGCCATAACAAATACCCACAGCCGATTCCCTTCAACAGCCACTGCACCAGCGGCCAACGGATAAAGACCTGTGCCAAACCCATGCCGCTTAGCGCCACCATCACCACCACTCCCAGCATAATGCCGACAATATGCGGCCAGCTGCGGGCCAGACCAAAGCGCGCCCCCGAGGCAGTCAGCAACAGGTTATTGGGGCCGGGAGTCCCGGCGGTGACAAAGGCGAAGGTGAGGATGGGTAACCATACCTCCAGGCTGGGCAGATTCATGCTAAGCTCCTGAACCCATTAGGGGCACAAATTGTCTCTATTTGAACTCAAAAATATCGATACAATTTAATAACAATTACTTTAAATGTATCGATTTAAGCAGCATAATTTAGAGACAAAAATCGTCAAGGAATTTATTGTCCCATGACAATCTGGAAACCCGATCTCTCGGCCTACAGCGGACCGCGCTATCAGGCAATCGCCTCGGCGCTGGCCGATGCCATCAGCCTGGGTGAACTCAACCCTGGCACGCGCCTGCCAACCCACCGCGCCCTGGCAGAGCAGTTAGGACTCACGGTTGGCACCATCACCCGAGCCTATGCCGAGGCAGAACGGCGAGGGTTGGTCGAGGCACGGGTCGGTAGTGGCACCTATATCAGCAGCCGCACTCACCTTGATCCCAGCAGCCCATTCCAGATCGGCAGCCAGCCCTCGCATCTGACTGAACTGACACTGAACCTGCCGGTTCCCAATGATCGTTCACCGCAATTGCAACAGGCTTTGGCGGACTTACAGCGTAAACAACTGGAGCTGAACCCACTCTTGGCCTATCAGCCGGAACAGGGATTGCTGCAGCATCGTGAAATCATGGCAAATTGGTTAAGACGGCTGGATTGGCAACCCGATCCAGAACAGCTGTTCATTACCAATGGTGGTCAGCATGGTTTGCTGTTGGCATTGCTCAGCTGCTGTGAACCGGGGGACACCCTGGCCTGTGAAGCCCTGACCTACCCCGGCCTACTTGGCTTGGCCCAGCAATTACACCTGCGCCTGCAGGGGCTGCCACTGGATCAGGAAGGGGTAACGGTGGAATCCTTTGCCGCCCTCTGTAAAGAACGGCCACCCAAGGTGCTCTACCTCACCCCTACCCTGCAAAACCCCACCAGCCGTACCCTTAGCCTGGCCCGACGCCAAGCCCTGATTCAGCTCTGTCAGCGTCATGGAGTATGGATCATTGAAGATGATGTAAACGGCTGGCTGCCCGTGAATCGCCCTCAGCCTCTGGCCGCACTAGCACCTGAACAGGTCTTGCATATTGGTAGCCTGTCCAAATCCCTAGCCGCTGGGTTACGTATCGGCTCTCTGGTGGTGCCCCCCTCACTACGGGATCAAGCCCGACGGGCCATGCGGGCCAGTTGTTGGATGGCCAGCCCGCTAGGAGCCGCCCTAGCATGTGAGTGGTTGAACTCACCAATCGCGGATGAATTACTGACTCGCCAGCGCCAGGCCATGCAGGAGCGTCAGGCTCTGGCCCAGCAGCTACTGGGGGAATGGCAATTAGAAGGTGCCCCTCAAGCGCTACACGCCTGGCTGCCCTTGCCTGAGCCCTGGCTCAGTCATAGTTTTGTGGAAGCTGCCGCGCAACAGGGGGTACGGGTACTGGGGCGGGATACCTTTAGCTGTGGGCGTTGGCCCGGTATGCATGGGGTACGGCTGGCATTAAGCCAGCCCCCCTCTAGCGCGCAGTTGGAACAAGCGCTACAGCGTTTGCGCCAATTATTGCTACAGGGACCTGAAGCCCCCTTGCCGGTGTTATAGCGGATGCAAAGGGCTGCCCATAACAGGCAGCCCTGAGGCTTTATTCAGCTAAGCAGCGGTGAAATGCACCTGCCAATTGCTGCAGGTACTGGGAATATCCCTGCGCATTGACGGCGATTTCCATCGCCAATGGATCCAGCACCCCTTGGCGCACCTGGGTACCCTGTACTACGGCGTCAACCACCGCCGGTTTGAACTGTGGTTCGGCAAACACACACTTCGCCTGTTGCTGCTCTAAGGACGCGCGAATCTTGCCCAGTTTTTTCGCTCCCGGCTTTTGCTCGGGATTCAGCGTAAAGGCGCCCAGATGCTTCAGCCCATAATGTTGCTCAAAATAGCCATAGGCATCATGGAACACGTAATAGCCCTGCTGCTGCACACTCGTTAATTGGTTACGAATCTGCTGATCGGTTTGCTCTAACTGACTGACAAAGCGCTCCAGATTGGCCTGATACTGAGCCCGATTCGCTTCATCCAGCTGCCCCAGGCGCTCACTCAAGGCTACCGCAATCTGTTTACCGTAGGCGGGGCTCATCCAAACATGGGGATCATAGCTGTGATGATGTTCATCCTCATCGTGCTTAGCGTGATCACCATGCTCCTCGTGCTTGTCGTGCTCATGGTCCTGATGTGCCTCTTCATGCTTAGCATGTTCATCATGGTGCGCTTCTTGGTGTTCATCATGGTGCGCTTCTTGGTGTTCATCATGCTCTGCGTGCTCGCCAGCAGCCAGCTGCAACACTTCACGCAGGGTGAGCACCTGCTGTGCCGCCTTTGCCGACAACGGCTTGTGCATAAAGGGTTCCAGCTCTTCCCCTACCCACAACACCAGACCGGCCTGATCCAGGGTACGGCGGTCTGAGGGTTTAAGGGCGTAGTCATGGGGTGACATACCTCCATCAATCAACACTTGCGGCTGGCTAACACCCTCGGTAATCGCCGCGGCGATAAGTTGCAGTGGCTTGATACTGGTTACCACCTCGGGGGCTGCCGTTGCCGCCAGCGGAGAAGCAAAGGCCACAGCCAATACAGCCGTCGCTAGGGGGGAAACACGCATCACTTATACTCCTTGGTCCTGGTCCAGGATCCTCTTGGATCCGCTCCGAATGGCTGGAACATAGCTATTCCGGCCACCCTTGGGTAAAGTCTTGGGGTAGATCGCGTATTAAATGTTATAATGTTTCAAAATTGCAAGGGATAAACGCATGCAAGTGGCCAGCTTTACTCCCCATAATCACCAACGTTGTATCCACAGCGCCCTAAATACCGCCAGACTACTCTGCCAGCAGCGTGGCGTGCGTCTGACCCCGGTGCGTGAACGGGTGCTGGAGTTAATCTGGCAAAGCCATAAACCTCTCGGTGCTTATGAGCTGTTACCGCAACTGGCAGCGGATGGCTATAATTCCGCTCCACCGACGGTTTACCGCGCCCTGGAGTTTTTACTAGAGCAGGGGCTGATTCATCGGATTGCCTCGCTCAATGCTTTTGTTGGCTGTTGCGAACCGGCTCAGCACCACAGCGGCTACTTTTTACTCTGTCGAGACTGTGGCGTGGCGCTGGAAGTGAATACTCAGGCACTGACCGATGCTATCGCCCTGGAAGCAGCCAACCAACATTTCAAGATTGAAAACCAAACCCTGGAAATAGTCGGGCTTTGCCCGGAGTGTCAGTCCCCTACATGAGCAGCCTGTTACAGCTTCAACACGTCAGCCTCAATTTCCGTCAGGAACGCGTGCTCGACAACATCAGCCTGGAATTGCAGCCGGGACAGATCACCACCCTGATTGGCCCCAACGGCGCAGGCAAAACCACGCTGGTGCGGGTAGTCCTCGGTCTGCTGAAGCCCCAGCAAGGGCAAGTCTGGCGCCAAGCAGGATTAAAAATTGGCTACATGCCGCAGAAACTGCAACTGGATGCCACCTTACCGCTAACGGTCCAACGCTTTTTGCAGCTGACCCGCTGTAAAGACCATGCATCCCTGCTGGAAGCCCTTAGCCGCGTCGGTGCCAGTCATTTGCTGAAGCATCCGATGCAGGGCCTATCCGGTGGTGAAACCCAGCGGGTGTTACTGGCCCGAGCACTGCTGCAACAGCCCAATTTACTGGTGCTGGATGAGCCGGTGCAGGGGGTGGATGTCAATGGCCAGGTGGAACTCTACAGTTTGATCAGCCGCCTGCGCCAAGAGTTGGGCTGCGCGGTGCTAATGGTGTCCCATGACTTGCACCTGGTGATGGCGGATACCGATCAGGTTGTGTGCCTGAACAAGCATATGTGTTGCTCCGGCAGCCCGGCCCAGGTCAGCAATGATCCTTCTTTCATTGCTCTGTTTGGCCACCGTGCCGCCAATACCCTGGCACTCTATAACCACCACCATGACCATCAACACGATGTACATGGCAATGTCATTCTCAACCGTCCTCATCGTCATCAGGACGGCTGCTGTCAGCCCGAGAGTTAATATTTATGGATGCTTTTCTGCTCTACGCCCTGTTAGGCGGCCTGGGGGTAGCACTGGTTGCCGGCCCCCTGGGTTCCTTCGTGGTATGGCGGCGCATGGCTTATTTTGGCGACACCCTGGCCCATTCTGCCCTGCTGGGAGTGGCGCTGGGCTTACTGTTGGAGGTCAATCTGACCCTCAGCGTCATTGCCGGCTGTATCGTCTTGGCGTTACTGCTGGTCAGCCTGCAACAAAAGCGCTGGATTGCCACCGATACCCTGCTCGGTATCCTGGCCCACACCAGCCTCTCCCTGGGCTTGGTGGCCGTCAGCCTGCTGGATAATGTGCGGGTCGATCTGATGGCCTACCTGTTTGGTGATCTGCTGGCCGTATTACCGGCTGATCTGTACTGGATTTATGCTGGCGGCGGCCTGGTACTGGCCTGCCTGGCCTGGCTATGGACCCCCTTACTGGCCATTACCGTCAACGAAGAATTAGCCCAGGTAGAAGGCGTGCCGGTCGCCGCCGTGCGGCTGGCGCTGATGTTACTGGTGGCGATCGTGATCGCCGTGGCCATGAAGATCGTTGGCGTGCTGCTGATCACCTCCCTGATGATTATTCCTGCTGCCTGCGCCCGCCGCTTTGCCCACACGCCAGAACAAATGGCCGTGCTAGCCAGTTTGATCGGCTGTCTGGCGGTCTGTCTGGGGCTGGCGCTGTCCTGGTATCAGGATACCCCGGCGGGCCCCTCAGTGGTGGTTAGCGCCTTTAGCCTGTTCCTGCTCGCCACCCTGCTGCCCTTCAAAACCGCCCGTGCCAGCTGAAACCAGCGCCCACCGTCGGCTCTGGCGTCTGGCCTGGCCGATCATGCTCAGCAATGCCAGCGTGCCCCTGCTGGGCCTGGTGGATACTGCAGTGGTGGGCCACCTCGATGATGGCCGTCATCTCGCCGCCGTGGCCTTGGGTGCCAGCTTGTTCAGCCTGGTGTTCTGGGCCTTTGGTTTCTTGCGGATGGGTACCACCAGCATCCTTGCCCAGGCCTATGGCCGTGAGGATCATGTCCTGCTGCGCGGCGCCCTGCTGCAAAGCATCAGCCTGGCCGTGGGACTGGGCAGTGCCCTGATCCTGGCGCAGGGTGCCATCTTAGACCTGGGGATCTGGATTCTCGCCCCCGCTACTGAGCTGCTGCCACTGGTGCAGGAGTATTGCCAGATCCGTATCTGGAGCGCCCCCGCCACCCTGCTTAATTACAGCCTGCTCGGTGCGCTGTTAGCGCTGCAGCAGGCCCGTGCTCCTGTGCTGATTCTGCTCAGTATCAACCTTAGTAATATTGCTCTCGATTGGCTCTTTGCTGTGCACTGGCAAGGCTTCAGCGCTGGAGTCGCCTGGGCCAGCCTGGTGGCCGAATACCTCGGTGCTGCCACCGGCCTCTATCTGCTGCGCCAGCCCCTGGCCAGCCTGGGGGGCCACTGGCCAAGCTGGCAACAATGGCGCCAGCTGTCCTGGAGCCGTTTGCTGCGTACCAATCGTGACCTTTTTATCCGCACCCTGTGCCTGCTTGGTTCACTGCTGTGGTTTAGCCGCCAAGGCAGTTTATTGGGTGCCTCCGTCGTTGCCGCCAATGCCATTTTGCTGCAGGGCCTGCACCTGACGGCTTATGTCCTTGATGGTTTTGCCCATGCCCTGGAATCACTCTGCGGCGCCGCCTGGGGACGAGGCAAAAAAGACGAGCTGCGCGCCCTGGTACGTGCCGCTACCCAGTTATCCCTGCTGACGGCCTTGGCTTGGAGCCTGGTGTTCTGGCTGGCGGGAGAATACGGCATCCGCCTATTAACCAGCCAACCTGAGGTCCTGGCCCTCTGCCAGAGCTATCTCCCCTGGCTATGGGGGCTGCCGTTAATTGCGGTGTGGAGCTACCTGTATGACGGGGTGCTGATTGGTACCGGTCAAATCCGTTTGATGCGCGATACGATGCTGATCGCCACCCTGGTCTACCTGCTCAGCTGGTACTTCAGTCAAAGTCTCGGTAACCAGGGACTATGGTTAGCTTTTTGGCTGTTTTATCTGGCCCGTTCTGCCGGCGTGACGCTAGTCAGCCGGCGCCTGCTGACAGGGTCTATTTGACAACCGGACTGCCCCTTTCTAGCTTTAGCGAACTCAACTCAGCTAAAAATTCCACCACCAACTGATAAGTACTTCTGCTGTTCAAGCGAGCCCACTGCCCCTCTTGGGTGCGGTTCGCTCGGCAGCCAGGAAGCCTCTCATCCAAACAGGAGCCGGCAATGCGCAGTCTGCAACAATGGCTAGATCTCTATGCTCAAAGCCACCAACACCCCACCAACAAGCGCATCCACTGGGTCGCCGTGCCCGGTATCCTGCTGACCGTGGTGGCGCTACTCTGGTGGCTGCCCACTCCCTGGCAAGATCCCAGCCTGAACTGGGCAACCCTGGCGGTGGTACCCGCCGCGCTGTTTTACTTACGCCTATCACGGGTGCTGGGCTTTAGCATGATCATCTTGCTCGCTCTGTGTCTGATGCTGGTCTCCTGGGCCAGCCAACACCTGCCTTTGCTGGAAGTCGCCTTAAGCCTGTTTGTGCTGCTGTGGATCGCCCAGTTTATTGGCCATCATATTGAAGGTAAGAAGCCGTCTTTCTTTCAGGATCTGGCTTTTCTGTTAATCGGCCCAGCTTGGGTGGTGCATCATTTACTCAGCCGCCTGGGAATTCGCTGTTAATCCCTGAATGCAAAAGCCCCCAATCAAGGGGGCTTCGAGGTCATAACGCTCACTTATTAGCCAAGCAGCGCATCAATATCGTCTTCTTCATCCTTGAGTTGATCCCAGGACTCAAACACCTTAAGCAAATCCAACTGTAAGCGCTGCGCAAGCTCATTGGGGAAGGCCGCCAACTGCTCTTCACGGCTCTTACCAGCCTTTTCACTCTCGTTGATATAAACCGCCAGGGCAATCAGAGCAGCATAGGGGGAGAAGGGCTCACCCAGGGGTTCCACCTGGTTGCGAATCGCATCCTGGATTTCTTCTGGGAACTTCCAGCGTCGGGCTAGCTCTTCTCCGACTTCAGTGAAGTCATAGCCAAGTTGGTTCTGCTGCAACTGCACCCGATTGGCGCCCTTGGTCACCTGTGCATCAATACGCACGGCAATGTCTGACTCCCCCATATGGATTAACAATTCGCCGATGGAGTGCAACATACCGCAGGTAAAGGCCACCTCTTTATCCACCCGCGCGTGCTTAGCCAGCATTTTGGCGATACTGGCAACGGTGAAGGTATCCTTCCAGAACTGGCGCTTATCCATCCCCGGCACTTCCACGAAGGCCGAAGTGACGCCGGAAGCCACCACCAGGGTACGCAGGGCATCCACCCCCAGTAGCACCACCGCCGCATTAATAGAAGCAATCTTGCGTCCTACCCCGTAACGGGCAGAGTTGCCCAGACGCAGTACCTTGGCGGCAAAAGCCTGATCCTTGGAAATCTTACTGGCAATTTCGTCCGCGTTGGCGGTATTGGAATTAAAACTGGCTACCAGCTCCTGCACTACTTTGGGAATGCTGGGCAGGTTGTACACGTTACTAAATAGGTTCTCTACCGACATGGACGCCTCCTCCTGACGTTGCCCGAGGTCCTGTTCCAGCAGTATAGGCCAGGAACAGGCGTCCAAGCTTAATATAGAACCTAACTGATGACGTCAATTTGCTGAGCAAATTCCCCCAGGGAGATCGATTCCTGCCGATCGGCCCGCCAGGCCAGGTCACTTTCCAGATAGGCCAGCATCAGACTGGCACAGCTCTGCAACGCATGCATGTGGGTACGCTCATAACCATGGGTAGCATCGGTACCGAAGGTAATGAGTGCCGGACGAATGTCATGCCCGGCCTGCACCGCCGACACCGCATCGCTGTAATAAAAGCGGAACACATCACGCTGCCAGGGAATCTGATGATGACGACACAGGTTAATCAGGTGTTGGCTGAGGTGGTAATCAAAGGGACCGCTGGAGTCCTTCATCGCCAGCGTCACGCCCGTTTCTCTGGCATTCTGACCGCTGGCCACCGGGCCAATATCGATACCGACAAATTCCGCCGTGTCCTGATCCAGTGCATGGCCCGCACCGGAACCTACCTCCTCCGACAGGGTGAAGATAATCTGCGCCGGTACCGCCGCCTCTATCCCTTCGCGCTGCATCGCTTCCAGCGTTGCTAAAATGGCCGCCGTACCTGCTTTGTTATCCAGATGGCGGGCAACGATAAAGCCGGTATCGGTAAATTCCGGCTGGGAGTCAAAGGCAACGAAGTCCCCTACTTCCAACCCTGCTTCACGTAGGGCATCGGCACTATCCACTACCGCATCGACCCGGACTTCTACCTGATCCCAATTGACCGGCTGGGTATCCACCGCCTCATTAAAAGCATGCCCCGCCGCCATCAGCGGCAGCACACTGCCACGCAAGCTGCCCTGCTCGGTAAAAATGGTGACCCGTGCCCCCTCAGCAAAACGGCTGGACCAATGCCCCAAGGGAGTAATTGCCAAACGACCATTAGGCTTGAGCTCACGCACCATCGCACCGATGGTGTCCAGATGGGTCACCAGTGCACGCTTGGGGCCAGGACGGCGTCCACCCAGCTCGGCAATCAGGGTGCCACGGCGACTCAAGCGATAGGGCACCCCCAACTCATCCAGTTGCTGGCCGACGTAATAGACGATGGCGTCGGTCATCCCGGTGGGGGAAGGAATCTCCAGCATGGCCTGTAATTGCTTGGCTAAATACTGACTATCGATCACAGGTAGGCTAGGCAGGGACATTACAAACGGCTCCTGATAGTGGTGGGAAAAAGCAGATCGATGAAGCGTTCTGCGGTGGGATGGGGCTCATGATTAGCCAAGCCTGGCCGCTCATTCGCCTCGATAATGACAAAGTGGGGGGCGGTCACATCGGGCACCAGCATATCAATGCCTGTTACCGGTATATTCAACGCCCGAGCGGCTTCAATTGCCGCCTGTGCCAATTGCGGATGAAGCTGATCGGTCACATCTTCCAGGGTACCGCCGGTGTGCAAGTTGGCGGTTTTACGCACCGCCAGGCGTTCACCGGCTGGCAGCACCGACTCCCGCCCATAACCGGCATCACGGATGGTGCGCAGGGTTTCCTGATCCAGCGGAATGCGGCTTTCACCACCGGTAGCCGCCGCACGACGACGGCTGTAATGATGGATCAATTGCTCCAGGGTACTTTTACCGTCCCCCACCACCGTGGCGGGTCGTCGCACGGCTGCAGCGACCACTTCGTCATTAATCACCAGTACCCGCACATCGTCCCCGGGGTAATAGGGCTCCAGTAACACCTGGGCCGAGATCTGCCGCGCTTGGGCCACCGCCTGCTCCAGCGCCTCTGGGCTGCGCACATCGACCGCAATCCCCTTGCCCTGCTCCGAGTCAATCGGCTTGACCACCACCCGACCATTGCAGCGTTGCAACAGGGCCTGGTAATCCATCCCCGCCTGCCATAACTCCGCCTTGGGCACCGGCAAACCGGCACGATCAAGGCAACGGTGGGTCAGCCACTTGTTTTGACACAAGGTCATCGCCGTTGCTGGGGTTAAAGCGGTCAGGCTTTCATGGCAACGAATCCGGCTACCGCCTAAGGCCAGGGTAAAAATATTGGCCTCACTATCCTCTATCTCGACCTGAATCCCGCGGCTACTGGCCTCATCGACGATGATACGGGCATAAGGATTCAGGCCTTCATCCGCCTGGGGCTCGGTATAGAGCGCCTCGTTGATGGCATTACGGCGCTTGACCGCAAAGGTCTGGAACAGACGAAAGCCCAGTTTTTCATACAACTGCTTGGCGGAATCATTGCTGTGCAGCACCGATAAATCGAGATAGTGACAACCACGGGTGTGCATGCGCTCGGCCAGATAACGCACCAGCGCCTCCCCGACCCGCGGACGGCTGGCATCCGGCGCTACCGCCAGGCTCCACAGGCTTGCACCACGCTCTGGATCAGCAAACAAACGCTGATGATCCAACCCCAGCACCGCACCCAGCACCTGGCCACTGTCCTGGTCTTCCGCCAGCAAAAACACTCGCGCCCGTGAGCGGCGTTGGCCCAGCACCACCTGCGGGTCCAGCGGCTGCATCCGGCACTTGAGGTAGATGGCATTGACTGCCTGCACATCCTCCTCCGTACTAATACGGCGCACATTGACCCCTGTTACGGAATCGCGCCGGGGCTGATATTCATTCAGCCACAGACGATAGCTATCGGAGGGATCGAGAAATAAGCGCTGCGGTGCCAGACTGACCACCACCTGAGGCCGAGCCACATAGAAGGCGATATCCCGCTCTCCCTGCCCCTCCTCTAACAGTGCCTGGGCCAGACTCTGTTCATCTGGAAAGGTATGGCCAAATAACAACCGCCCCCAACCACAGTGCACGCTGACGTGGTGCTGCACATCCGGTAAATCTTCCCGTAACCGCTCGGCCTGCAACTGGGCATAAGAGGGCTGACGCTTGCGTCTTACCCGCTCACGAATGCTCATCTTTATCCCTCCAGCTGCTGTAACCACAGCTCCAGTAAGCCCAACTGCCACAGCTTAGAGCCACGCAAGGGAGTCAAATGCGCCTCGGGATCCGTCAACAGGGTATCCAGATACGCCGGCTGGAACAGGCCACGCTGACGGGCAGCCTGGCTACTCAAGGCATCCTGCACCTGTTGCAGCACCGGCCCGCGTAAATACTTCAACGCCGGCACCGGGAAATAGCCCTTCGGACGATCAATCACCTCGGCTGGAATCAAACGCCGGGCCACCTGCTTGAGGATGCCTTTACCTCCCTGATCCAGTTTCAACTGCGCAGGAATACGTGCGGCAAACTCCACCAGCTCGTGATCAAGGAAAGGTACCCGCGCCTCCAGGCTATGGGCCATGGTCATGGTATCCACCCGCTTGACCGGATCTTCCACCAGCATCACCTGGGTATCCAAACGCAGCGCCTTATCCACCGGATGACTAGCCCCCGCCTGGGCAAAGTGTTGACGGACAAATTCCCCCGCCACATCGCCCTCCGTCAGCCAGGCAGGCTGCACGGTTTGCACATACTCCAACGGCTGACGATCGAAGAACGCCTCGCGGTAAGACTGCAACGGATTCGTGCTGCCCTGCATCGGTGGATACCAGTGATAGCCGGCAAACACCTCATCCGCACCCTGACCACTTTGCACCACCCGACAATGCTTGGAGACCTCCTGCGACAGCATATAAAAGGCCACGCAGTCATGGCTCACCATCGGCTCGGGCATCGCCGCAATCGCATTGGGCAAGGCCGCCAACATCTCGCTGGAAGGAATCATCATGCGGTGATGTCGGGTAGAGAAATGCTTGGCAATCAGATCGGAATAACGGAACTCATCGCCCTGCTCACCGTTCACCGCCTCAAATCCAATCGAGAAAGTGGACAGCTCCGGGTTGATCTCATGCAGCAGGGCCACCAACAGGCTGGAGTCCACCCCGCCGGACAGCAACACCCCCACATCCACCGCCGCCAGATTACGGCGCTGTACGGCCTGACGCAGCTGGGTCAACAGCGCATCTTCCCACTGCCGTGCATCCCAGTGTTGCTCCTCACCCTGGGCGCCAAAATTCAATTGCCACCAGCAGGCCTTTTGTTGCGCGCCATCGCGGCTGATCTTCAACCAATGGCCCGGCTCTAGTTTGTGGATCTGCTTAAACAGGGTATGGGGCGCCGGTACCACCGAATGGAAGTGCAGGTAATAGTGCAAGCCTGTCGGGTCTAACTCGCGGGATACCTGGGGTGACTCCAGCAAGGCTGGCAACGTAGAAGAAAACAGCAAACGCTGACTATTGCAGGTGTAATACAGAGGCTTGATTCCCAGCCGGTCACGCGCCAGCCAGACCTCTCCGCTATCACGCTGCCATACCGCCAGAGCAAACATGCCATTAAAGCGCTGCAGGCACTTTTCTCCCCAGGCGTGGTAGGCCTTGAGGATGACCTCAGTATCCCCATCGGAGAAAAACTGATAGCCCAGACCACGGAGCTCATCCCGCAGCTGCGGATAGTTATACAGGGCACCATTAAAAACCACCGCCAAGCCCAGCGCTGGATCAAACATCGGCTGCTGGGAAGCCTCCGATAGGTCCATCACCTTCAAGCGGCGATGGCCAAAGGTGATTCTGTCTTGGCTGAAAATACCCTCGGAATGAGGGCCACGGGGTTGATGGCGCTCATTCATGCGGGCAATGGTATCGAGCTCACCGTTACCATCATGAAAACGAACTTCGCCGGCTAGACCACACATGGCGCTATGACTCCTCCTTAAATAAAAAGAACACGAATATTTAGTGCTCTATTAAATTTCAGGCGCAACCCTAGCAAACCTCAGCACAAAGGTCAAAAAACATCCAGCATTAATCACTTTTAATCAAAACATAAACCTCTCGTCATCTGCCGGTAATATCGGGTGAGATGCCTAAATAACCATTAGAAAGCGAAAAGAAGAAAGTGCAGAAGAGGAGGGCAAGATTGCTCAACATACCCTGTGCATGCCCATGAAAGGTGCAAGAACAGGCTCAACAGACAGCGCAAACCAAGCAGGAAAGACGTAGAAGAGAAACAATAGCGGCAATAAAAAAGCGCCGCTCAGCACAGAATCTGAACGGCGCTTTACTTTACAAAGAGCAATCGCTTAGCGTTGACGATCCGCCAGCGGCGTAGAGAAGGTGTATTCCATATCCCAGGGGAAACGAATCCAGGTGTCCTGGCTAACTTCGGTAATAAAGGTGTCCACCAGCGGCTTACCGGCAGGCTTAGCATAAATGGTGGCAAAATGCGCCTTGGGTAGCATATCCCGTACCGCCTTGGCGGTTTTACCGGTGTCGACCAGGTCATCGACTAACAGCATACCCTCACCGTCACCCGCCACGCCCTTGAGGATATTCAACTCACCCTGCTGCTGCGCCGCTTCCCCTTCTCCATGGCTGCCATAGCTGACAATACAGATGGTATCGATCAGGCGTACATCCAGCTCCCGGGCAATAATCGCCGCCGGTACCAGGCCGCCACGGGTAATGGCAATAATGCCCTTCCAGGGCCCCTTATCGAGCAAACGCCAGGACAGGGCACGGGCATTACGGTGCAGCTCTTCCCAGGAGACCGGGTAATCCATGTTGTACGGGGAATGACTCATAGCCAACTCCAAAATCCAGCCGAGAGGTTTGAAAGCGCCTTAGTGTAGCACATCGCCCATGGTCAAAGCGTCTAGGCCTGATACCCTTCAGCCTGGTGCTGATCCTTCAGTTTGACGTAATTGGCCGCCGTGTATTTAAAGAAACTACGCTCTTTTTCCGACAGCGGCCGCGCCTGCTTCACTGGGCTGCCAACATAGAGATACCCGGACTCCAGCACCTTACCCGGCGGCACCAGCGAACCGGCGCCGATGATGACCTCATCCTCCACCACCGCGCCATCCAGAATGGTGGCCCCCATGCCGATTAATACCCGATTGCCAACGGTGCAGCCGTGCAACATGGCCTGATGGCCAATGGTGACATCCTCACCAATCATGAGGGGATAACCGCCGGGGTTATAGTTGCTGGCATGGGTAATGTGCAGCACGGCACCATCCTGCACGCTGGTACGGGCGCCAACCCGAATGCGGTGCATATCACCCCGAATCACCGCCATGGGCCATACCGAGACATCCTCCCCCAGCTCCACATCACCCAGCACTAAAGCCATGGGGTCTACCCAGGCACGCTCACCCAGCTTCGGACTCATACCCTGAAAGGAACGTATCGGCATTGTTTAGCCTCCTTAATTCACAGACTGACAGCAGCAGTTGGCGCCGCCAGGGACAATGGCGTTATTCTATCCCTGGCGGCGGCTAAAACTCTATTCGACCTCTGGAAAAGCCGACCCTTGCCCTTATATAGCTATTCTCGTTCACCCAGCGACAGGACCTTTCATGAGCCACCCTCTGCTGACTCCGCACTCTCTTCCACCGTTCAGTGCCATTCGTCCTGAGCAAGTACTGCCTGCTGTCGAAGAGCTGATCCGTAGTAACCTTGAGCAGATTGATGCCCTGGCCGAGCAAGCCGACCCCAGTTGGCAAAGCTTTATCCTGCCGCTGGAACAGGCCAATGATCGCCTTAACCAAGCCTGGTCACCGGTGAGCCACCTTAACTCGGTGATGAACAGCCCAGAGCTGCGGGAAGCTTACAACGCCGCGCTACCCAAGCTCTCCGATTACGGCACCCGCCTGGGTCAGCACCAAGGCTTGTTTCGGGCCTATCAAAGCCTCAAAGCCAAGTACTACGAGACACTGAGCCCCGCCCAGCAAAAAGCCCTGGACGACGCCCTGCTCGATTTCCGCCTCAGTGGTATCGACTTGCCCGCTGAACAGCAACAGCGTTTTGCCCAGATCAGCAGTCGCCTGTCCGAATTGTCCAGCCAGTTCTCCAATAATGTGTTGGATGCCACCCAAGCCTGGAAAAAACACATCACCGATGTGCAACTGCTGGCTGGCATCCCCGAATCCGGCCTCGGCGTCCTGCGTCAGCAAGCTGAACAAGCGGGCTTGGAAGGCTGGCTCATCAGCCTCGACTTCCCCAGCTACTACCCGGTACTGACCTACTGTGATAATCGCGCCCTGCGTGAAGAGGTCTACACCGCTTACTGCACCCGCGCCTCCGAACAAGGGCCCAATGCCGGTGAGTTTGATAACAGCAGCCTGATGGAAGAAATCCTCAGCCTGCGCCAGGAGGAAGCCAAACTGCTTGGCTTTAACAACTATGCCGAGCTGTCGCTGGCCACCAAGATGGCCGAGAGCACGGATCAAGTAGTGAGCTTCCTGGAGCAACTGGCGGAAGTAGCCAAACCCGCTGCCCTGGCCGAGCTGGCCGAAGTACGCGCCTTTGCCCGGGATGAACTGGGCATTGATGACCTGCAGGCCTGGGATCTTGGCTATGCCGGCGAGAAACTACGCCTGCAGCGCTACGCCCTGTCACAGGAAGAAGTCCGTCCTTACTTCCCGGCCCCTCGAGTGGTCCAGGGGCTGTTTAGCGTGATTCACAAACTCTATGGGGTCGAGATCCATCAGGTCGCTGACGTCGATCTTTACCACCCCGATGTGCGTTTCTTTGAACTGCGCCGCCAGGGGCATCCCCTTGGCTACTTCTACCTTGACCTCTATGCCCGCGCCAATAAACGTGGCGGCGCCTGGATGGATGAGTGCCGAGTGCGGCGGCGTCTGGCGGATGGCAGCCTGCAGTTGCCGGTTGCCTACCTGGTCTGCAACTTTACCCCGCCAGTGGGGGATAAACCGGCCTTACTGACCCATGATGAAGTCACCACCCTGTTCCATGAGTTCGGCCATGGCTTGCACCATATGCTGACCCAGGTTGAGGTTGCCAGTGTCTCCGGTATTAACGGAGTGGCCTGGGATGCGGTGGAACTGCCCAGCCAGTTTATGGAAAACTTCTGCTGGGAACCGGAAGGCCTGGCATTGATTGCCGGCCACTACCAAACCGGCGAGCCCCTGCCCCAGGCGCTGCTCGACAAAATGTTAGCGGCGAAAAACTTCCACGCTGCCTTGATGATGCTGCGCCAGCTGGAATTCGCCCTGTTCGACTTCCTCCTGCACCGTGATTACCAAGCAGGCAAGACCTCCATCCAAGCCCTGCTGGAGCAGGTGCGGGCCCAGGTTGCCGTCCTGCTGCCCCCCGGCTACAACCGCTTCGCCCATGCCTTTAGCCACATCTTCGCCGGCGGTTATGCGGCAGGCTATTACAGCTATAAATGGGCAGAGGTGTTGTCCGCCGATGCCTTTGCCGCCTTTGAAGAAGAAGGCATCTTCAACCCCGCCACCGGGCAACGCTTCTTGCAGAATATTCTTGAGCAGGGTGGCAGTCGTCCGGCGATGGAGCTATTCAAAGCCTTCCGTGGTCGTGAGCCCAGCATTGATGCGCTGCTCCGCCACTGTGGTCTGACCCCCAAGGAGGCCGCATGACACCGATTAAACGCTTTATTGCCGGTGCGGTGTGCCCGCGCTGTGCCAAACAAGACACCCTGCGCATGTACCGCGATGAGGAGCGGGAATACCGGGAATGTATCGCCTGTGATTTCAGCGACTCCCTGCGCCTGGATGGCCAGCCCGATACCCAGGCCGAGTTACCCACCCGGGTTAACCAGAGTGGCCCGGCGGTGCGGGAGGAGGACGTCCAGGTTATCAAGCTATTCGATAGCCTGGATGCCACGAAAATTCACTGATGATGCACTAACCCTTGGCCGCTTGCGGCCATCGCTCTGGCTATCCGGTGCCCTCACCGGATAGCCTCTCCCGACTTAGCCAGTGCTCAAGGGGGGCCTGGGCTTGATGCCCAAAAATGCCAACTCCCCTAACAGAAAGTCCGCCATCCGCTCGACACAGCGCTCTCCTTCCATAATCGCCTCTTCCGCCCGATGAAACTCCATAATGCTGATATCCGCCAACCGGGGCCGCAGCTCCACCTCCGGTGGCTCCCCCGCCATCCGGGTACGGGTGATGCGCTGCTGCATAATATCGATGGCCCCGCCCATGACGTTCCACATTGAAGGAATGGGGGCCTCCGCCTCTCGCTCTGGCAGCAGACGACCAAACCACTGGCTGATCACATTGCTTTCCTCGGCGATTTCCTCCTCCACCAGCTCATCAGGGCGATAACCCCGCATATCCGCCGCCAGATTGACCGCAATCACCACATCCGCCCCCAGCGCCCGGGCCAGGGTAACCGGCACCGGATTCACCACCGCACCATCAATCAACAACTGCCCCTGATAATGCACCGGCACAAACAACCCCGGCATGGCACAGGAGGCGCGTACCGCCGGGATCATTTCCCCCTGCTGCAACCACAGCTCCCGTCCGGTATGAAACTCAGTCGCCACCACACCAAAGGGCAGCTGTAGCTCCTCAAAACTTTTAAACCTCATCCCCTTGGCAATCTGGTTAAATACCCGCTCACCCCGCACCAGGCCACGGCCATCCAGGCGCCAGTCGAGCAGCTTCATCACCTGCAGACGGGTAAAACCACGTACCCAGGTTTCCATCTGACCCAGCTGGCCACAGGCATAGGCCGCACCGACCAAGGCCCCGATCGAGCAGCCCGCCACCACATCGGGGTAAATTCCTAACCGCGCCAGCGCCTTCAGCACACCAATATGCGCCCAACCTTTAGCTGCCCCACTGCCCAAGGCTATCCCCAGTTTGGCGTGTTGCTTCATCTCAGTCTCCTCTTCAACCCTCAGCAAAGGGTAGCGCCGCTCACCCACTAGCGCTTTGAAAATGCTCAATATTTGACAAAATCGTTTAACAAAATTAACAAACACATTAGCAAATCTACTCCATTGCCCGCTTGCGCCCCCTGCAGGGCAGGAGTAATTTCCTGCCGCTGCCATGCCACTACCTGGGATTACCTCCCTTATTTCAGGTATATGCCATGCAAAATACTTATAGCCAGTGCGTCCAGCTTGCTTCGTTATCAGCCCACCATTAAGGTGCTCGGCCTGCATAAGCTGTCACTGAGCTCGCCTTGGCTATAAGGCATGCAGAGTCCACATAATAACCATATAAAGGAATCCACCAATGAAAGAGCTGGTCGATAGCCTCAACGGCTATATCTGGAGCCCGGCGCTCATCTATCTTTGCCTGGGTGTTGGTCTGTATTTCTCCCTGCGCACTCGTTTCCTGCAAATCCGTCACGTCAAAGAGATGGTCAAGCTGATGTTTGAAGGCAAGCCTTCTGACAAGGGTGTGTCCTCCTTCCAGGCCCTGACGATTTCTCTGTCTGGCCGCGTCGGTACCGGTAACATCGCCGGTGTAGCTACCGCCATCACCTTTGGTGGCCCTGGTGCGATTTTCTGGATGTGGGCGGTGGCCTTCCTTGGCGCCAGTACTGCCTTTATCGAATCCACCCTGGCACAGATTTATAAAGAGCAGGAAGACGGTCAGTACCGTGGTGGTCCCGCTTACTACATCGAAAAAGGCCTGGGCATGAAGTGGTATGCCTGGATCTTCGCCTTCGCCACCATTCTCGGCACCGGTCTGCTGCTGCCTGGCGTACAGGCCAACTCCATCGCCTCCGGCATCGAGAATGCCTTTGGCATTCCCACCACCGTGACTGCCACCCTGGTGGTTATCCTGCTTGGCCTGATCATCTTTGGTGGGGTAAAGCGGATCGCCTCCTTTGCTGAAGTGGTAGTGCCCTTTATGGCGCTGGGTTACATCCTGGTCGCGTCAGTGATCATCGCCCTGCATATCGATCAACTGCCCGCCATTGTCACCCTGATCATCAAGAGTGCCTTTGGTCTGGAAGCAGGCTTCGGTGCCATTCTGGGTCTGGCAGTGATGTGGGGGGTAAAACGTGGGGTTTACTCCAACGAAGCTGGTCAGGGTACTGGCCCCCACCCCGCCGCCGCTGCTGAGGTTTCTCACCCCGCCAAGCAGGGTCTGGTACAGGGCTTCTCCGTCTATGTCGACACCCTATTCGTCTGTACCGCCACCGCCTTTATGATCCTGATCACCGGCAACTACAACGTACAGGCCGCCGATGGCAGCTTCCTGGTACAGGGTCTGGCCGGTATTGCCGCTGGCCCCGCCTACACCCAGAACGCGGTGGAAACCGTGCTGCCGGGCTTTGGTAGCATCTTCGTGGCCATTGCGCTGTTCTTCTTCGCCTTTACCACCATCATTGCCTACTACTACATCGCCGAAACCAACGTGGCTTACATCAACCGTGCGCTGAAGCAGCCTTGGCTGATGTTTGTGTTGAAAGTGGCGCTGATGGCTTCCGTTCTCTACGGCGCTGTGAAAACTGCAGACGTGGCCTGGGGCCTGGGTGATATCGGCGTGGGTCTGATGGCCTGGCTCAACATTGTCGCCATTCTGCTGCTGCAGAAACCCGCACTCTTGGCGCTGAAAGACTATGAAGCCCAGAAACAAGCGGGTGTGGACCCTGTGTTCCATCCGGAAAAGCTGGGTATCAAGAATGCTGACTTCTGGGTAAAGCGCCAGCAAAAGCAGGCCGCCGCCACCCGTACTGAGGAAGTATCCGCTGCGCCTGAACAGGCTTAAGCCATACTTGCTGACCTCCCTCACCCCCGCACTGCGGGGGTGAGTCGTTTATGGCCTAACGATAACAGGGCCGGTTCCAATCCCACTGCGGCTGATACACCGAGGTTTCGACCCGGCTCATACCCAGCACCGAGTGCACCAGATTGTCATGGCTCCAGGGCTGCTGACGCTGTTGTTGCAAGCAGGCCTGATCCAGGCCATAGCTACGCTGATAACCCGGAGATAACCACAACAGCATGGGCACATGCTTCTGTGCCTGAGGTGCCAATAAATAAGGCATGCCATGCAGATAGAGGCCATTCTCCCCCAGCGACTCTCCATGGTCAGACACATAGAGCAGTGCACTGTCATAGTCACCCTGCTGCTGTAAGGCACGAATGAGTTGCGCCAGCACCTGATCGCTATACACCAGGGTGTTGTCATAGGCGTTAATCACCTCCTCCTGGCTGCATTCCTGTAGCTGACTGGTTTGACAGGCCGGGCCGAAGTGCGCTGCCTGCGCCGGATAACGCTTGCTATAGTCCGGGCCATGGCTGCCCAACTGATGTAACACCACCACCCGATCCCGTTGCGGCGCCTGCTGCAACTGTTCCATTAATACCGCTGTCATCAACTCATCCCGACACTCCCCCTCACAACGCTGCTCGGGCAACGGGATACTGCGGATGCGCTCACAGACGCCTTTACAGCCGGAGTTGTTATCCAACCACCAGACTTCCAGACCGGCACGCTGGAGAATATCCAACAGATTATCCTGCCGCAGGGCACGGGGTTCGTCGTACTCCTGCCGGTTTTGCAGCGAAAACATACAGGGCACCGACACAGCCGTTGCCGTGCCACAGGAGCTCACCTGACTAAAACTGAGCAGAGGTAACTGCGCTAACTGCGGATTGGTCTGACGAGGGTAGCCATTCAGGCTAAAGTGATCGGCTCGGGCGGTTTCCCCAACCACCAGCACCAACAGACTCGGCTTACTACGCTTGGCTAAAGGCAGCGACTGCCTGGCATCCAACCCCAGCTGACGATAGGGCAAGCCTTGCCCCTGCCAGTGTTGCCGGGCCAGGGAATAGGCGGCATAGACCACATTCACCGGGGTAGCCAGCTGCCGTACTTCCTTATGGTTGCGCAAAAAAGAAGCGTAATGCTGATTCGCCATCAATAGCAGCAACACCAGCAGCAATAACCACCCCACCACCAGACTCAGCCAAACACGCAGATGGCGCGGCCAGGGGGCAAAGCGTAAAGGCAGTAGCCCCAATCCCAATGCCGGCAACAATCCCAAGCCAAGCATCCACCATAGCATCTTGCTGGTTAACAGCCCCTGCACTTCTCGACTATCGGTGGCCAAGGCGTTTTGCAGCATGCCCCGATCAATCACAATGCCATAGCTGTGGATAAAATAACTGGCCCCGGCCGCCATCATCCACAATAGCATCAGCCCTGGCTTAAACAGCCGCGGCCAACACAACAGGGTTAGCAGCCAAGCCTGTAACGCCGTTAGCAGTAAGCCTAAATTAACCATAAACAGTGGCTGTGCGGGCATCACCTGAGCCGCCGCCTGGAGAAAGGGCTGATTAAACAGCAGGGTCCAGAGCAGGCTCACCCCTACCACTAACCACCAGGGGGAACACCCCAGCTGCCACCATCGACTGCGTGCCAAGGGTAAGGCTTGCTCAAGCAAGGGATTAGTCATGACTCACCCCCCTGGCCCACTGATGGCCAGCGCCATAACCTTGCCAATCCCCAAGCCACCCACCAGCACAATGCCGCCGTGGCCACATCGTGGGATAAGAAGTGTGCACCGCGTAATTGCTGTACTGCACCGAGCACTAGGGCCAGCGCGATGATCAACCCCAAAGCCGGATAGCGCCACTGTGGCCGATAGTGGGCGAGAACAAAATACAGCCCTAACCACATATAACCGAGACTGGCATGGCCAGCCGGAAAGCATTGTCCCGGCTCCTGCCCCACTGGCAGGGGTTGCCACCACTCATGGGCTAGACGCACCCCGCCCAGGCCCTGCAAGTCCCAGGGGCAGTCCACCCCCAGACTATGCTTACCCCATTGCACCAATAAGGCCGATAGCATCAGACTCAGGCTGAGGTAGCGCAAAGCAGAAGGGCCGCCAGGCAGGTAACGGCACACCCACCGCCGTACCCAGGGCAAATGACAGGCCAGCGTTAGCCCCCACAGCAGCAACACCGCTAACTGCAAAGGCACGCGCAAAACATCATGTAACCAAAACTGACTCCAACCGGCATGGCGCCATTGCCATCCCTCCCCACCCAGCTGATACAACCAACTCGCCAGTGGCCAATCACCGGCGGGTAGCAAGACCAGCAAGAGCAACAACACCATACCTACCCACAGGTACACCTGAGACTGCGCGGGGTTTACCACAGCACGCATAACCACACCCCCGCCGCCGCCACCAAACTCACCAGCACTGCAGCCGAACCCATATCCTTGGCCTGGCCACTGAGGGGATGTGACTCTAAGCCAATCCGGTCGATGGCCGCCTCTATGGCGGAATTGAGCAGCTCGACAATCAGTACCATCAGCAGGCTAAACAGCAGCAATGCCCGCTCGACCGCTGTCAGCGACAGGATAAAAACAACAGGCAGGCCAAGCAGTAGCAGTACCACTTCCTGGCGAATGGCGGCCTGGGTTTTCCAGGCGGCTTTCAGGCCCTGATAGGAATAACGGCTGGCATGCAACAGACGGCGCCAGCCTCGGGCACCTACAGCGTAAGACATGAACTCGCTCCCAGTATCAAACTGGCAGCGAGGCTACAGACAGAAACTTAAGGGAGACTTAAGCCAAGCTTAACCAACCGCTCGATCGACACTAGGCTTCGGCCAGCGGTAACCACAGACTGATCTGCAACCCAGGCAAACCATCATCCCTGTCCTCGAGTTGCCAGCGAATGGCCAGTACCTGGGCAATCCGCTGTACCAGAGCCAAGCCCAAGCCGGTGCCTGCCTGACGCTGATCTAAGCGATTAAAGCGCTGGCATACCTGCTCACGTTGATCCACGGCTATCCCCGGCCCCTGATCACGCAAAATCAGCTGCAAAGCCTGCGGCTGAGGCAGTAACTGCAGACTGATGAGGGAATCAGCCGGGCTATAACGCAAGCTGTTGTGCAACAGGTTGTGCAGCAACAACTCCAACAGGACCGGCTCACTCCATAACGGCACGGGCTGCTCCCCCTCTAGGCTGAATTGATGCTGACGCCCCTCCGGCAAAGACGCCAGCTGAGCCAGTAGGTTTTGTAGTAACGGTAGCAGCTCCAGCCGTTGGCAACTGAGGGTGGCGATGCGGTTTTCGACCCGGGCAAGATTGAGCAATTGCTCAATCACCCGCTGCATTCGCCCCAACTGGTTTTGCCATTGCAGGCGCTGCTGCTCATCCACCAATTGTCGGGCCTGTAATTGCATCACCGTCAGGGGGGTACGGAGTTCATGGGCGATATCACTGGCCAGGCCACGCTCACGCTCCAACGTCTGCTGCAGACGTACCAGCCAGGAGTTCAACGCCTCATTCAACTGTGCCACCTCGGCCCTTGCACCGGGTAGCTGCAAAGGTGCCAGTTGATCTGCCCGCCGCTGTGCCAAATGTTCGGCCAGACGCTGTAAGGGTCGCAAGGAAGTACGAATCACCAGGGTTAAGATACCCAGTAACAAAGCGAGTACCACCAGGTTAGGAATCAGGGTAGCTTCCAGCACCTCCTCCACCACCACCTGCCGAATATCCAGGCTCTGCCACAACCGTGCCCGCAAACCACTGGGACTGAGCAAATCATAGGTACGCCAAGCATGGCCTTGATGGTAACGCCAACTAAAACCCGGTTGCTCTATCTGTACCTGCGGCAAGGTGGCCGGCCACCAGCGTTGTTGCTCGGGTTGCCATAATTGAATTTGAATAGGGGGGATATCCGTTGGCCAGGCAGCGGCCACCGGTAGTGGGGGCAAGGCCACGCCATCCCGCATCAAGACTTGGGGATCAGCATTATCCAGCCACAATTGAACCCAACTGGCCTGGGTCAGCAGATTGGCATCCAGTACCTCTTCAACCTCCACCTCCAGCTGATCGAGAATCCACCATAGGCTGGCCATCTGCCCCAGTACCACCAACCCCAGCACCCAGGCTAATAACAGACGTTGCAGGCTCCAATTGGGTTTACCTTTAACCGTCATCGCCAAGCTCCAGGCTGTAACCGATGCCTCTGAGGGTGCGGATACGCTCTTTACCTAACTTGCGGCGCAAATGATGAATGTGCACCTCCAGCGCATTGCTCTCCACCTCCTCCCCCCAGCCATATAAATCCGCTTCCAGACTGGCACGGGTTTTCACCTGACCGGGACGTTCCGCCAAGGCACGTAAGAGCATGAACTCGCGCCGGCTCAACTCCAGTGGCTGCCCCTGCCAGCTGGCCTGCAGCTGAGCCAAATCCAGGCTCAACCCACCCTGCACTACCTTGGCTTGGGTAAAACCAGTCTGCCGCCGGCCAAGTGCCCGTAAGCGGGCCAGTAATTCATCCAGCTCAAAGGGTTTGCTCAGGTAGTCATCGGCTCCGGCATCCAGCCCCTGCACCCGCTGCTCCAGCTCATCCCGAGCGGTCAGTATCAGCACTCGCGGAGGCTGCGCCAGTTGTTGGATCAGTGGTAATAACTGCAACCCCTCCATATCAGGCAACCCCAGGTCGAGAATCACCACCTCATAGCCTTCCAACCCCAGGGCAATGCGGGCCTGCTCGCCTTTACCGACCCAGTCGACTCGCTGTGCCGCTTGGCGCAGTGCAGCACTTAACTGCTCCGCCAGGGCCTGATCATCTTCCACCAGCAGAATCCGCATCTGCCTCTCCTAACCTGTGCTGACAGGCCCCCAGCTTAAGCCAGAGGTCTGTCAGGGTATAGTCAGGCTTGGTCAGCGACTGTATTGCACCTCCAGCATTGCCTCGGCCAGCTTATGCTGGTTGAGGAAATAACCCACCATCGCCGCCGGACTATCCGCCCCCAATGGCAAGCTCTCGACATCCAGCGCAAATACCTTCAACTGATAGCGATGCGCTGCATCCCCCTGGGGTGGACAGGGGCCACCATAACCATTGCTGGCAAAGTCAGTCCGGCTCTGCACACTCCCGGCGGGGGCCAATTGCAGATCAAGATTACCCGCTCCCGCCGGCAAAGATTGCTGTGAGGCAGGCAGGTTGAACACCAGCCAATGCCACCAACCACTGCCGGTGGGGGCATCTGGATCATAGAGGGTGACCGCAAAGCTACGGGTTGCGGCGGGGGCGCCACTCCAGCTCAACTGGGGTGATAGGTTGTCACCGCTGCAACCGAAGCCCTGGAACACCTGAGCCGCCTCCACCTGCTGTCCGGGCTGCCAGGTCTCGCTCTGTAGCTGTAACTCTGCCCAGGCCGGTTGGCACAGGCTGGCACTGAGTAAACTAAGGATGGCATAGCGCATACGTTGCTCCTGTTACGTGAAGGAGCCCTTATCCTAGCCCGCCACTCAGAAGGCACTTGTCCGCTAACCGTCAATTAGTGTCCGCTTTCTTGCTGCTGGCGCATACTGCTTGGCGGCAAACCAAAGCGCTTGCGAAAGTTACTGCTAAAACGCGACACCGACTGGAAGCCACAGTCTGCCGCCACCTGATAGATAGGATCTTCACTCTGCAACAGGCGGTTCAGGGCAGCACTCAAGCGCAACTCCGCCAACAGCTGGCGAAAACTGGTTTGTTCACGCTGCAGTTGACGGCGCAGGGTGCTTTCCGAAGTCGCCAACCTGTCGCAAACCTGGGCCAGGGTCCACTCTTTGCTCAAGTCCTCACTCAGCAGCGCCCGCAGCCCTCCACTGCGACTGGGCTGTTGATAACTCAACTGCAATATCCCCGGTTGCTGCTGTAGCAATAACAACAGCACCTCCAGCCAACGGTGCTGGCGTAACACTCCCGCCGGTGCCTGCAAATAGCGCAACAGGCTCTGCTCCAGCGCGGTATCCAGTTGCCAGGGCAACATGCTCACCGGAGGCGCCCTGTCCACCGCCAAGCCGTACCATTGCTGCAACTGCTGCAGTTGCTGATAGCTAAACGGCAGCAGCAATGCCTGATACTGCCCGCCAGCAGGCGGACGATTTAATACCGTTAGACTCTGCGGGGCTGCCAGTGCCACCCCCTGCCCCGCCTCGGCCTGCACATAACCGTGCTCACCATCAAAACGCTTATAGCCACTTAGCACCAGGATCAGACAGGGTTGATAGAAAGGCACTTGCCGCAGCCGTACCTGACGCCGCAAACGAATCAACTCCGTCCCTTCAGGATGCTGGGCTAACCAGTGTTTAAGTGCCTGCATGACCAGACTCCTTAGGCGTACTCAACCGCCGCCACATCAGCTTTTTACTGACAAACCCCTCGCCTAAGCGCACTGCTTCCGGCTCTTCGCCATAACATTGGAAGCCAAGCTGCTGATACAAACGCTCCGCCCCGTGATTACCCGCTGTCACGGTGAGTTGCAGCAAACGTAGCTCCGGCCGAGTGCTGGCCAACTGCAAGAGTGCCTGCATTAACTGGCGCGCCCCACCCTGCCCACGGTGCCCTGGCGCCACATACAGCCCCGACACCAGCGCTTTATGGCGAATACGCTGACGCGCCTGCAGAACCAGCCCCACACAACCTACCAGCTCCTCATCACAGTAAAGGCCCAGAATCTGCTCCCCCGCCTGGGCAAAGCCCGCCAGACGCTGGCGCCACCAGGCCGGCGGCAGGCTGGCACGCTCCTGCACGCTGGAGGTAAAGGCCAGGGGCTCCAGCGCCAATGCCTCCAACATCAAACGGCTATAGGCTTGGGCATGCTCGGGGGTTAACGTCTTAATCTGATAGGGCATCGGCTTTCCCGGCTGACAGTCACAGGGGCAGTACGCAAAACGTTCTGGCTTGGGCTATTCTGGCCAGCCTAGGCATTGAACGCAAAGAAAGGGAAGGAGAATCCGATGAAGGTAGCCGTCATTCTATCTGGTTGTGGTGTCTTTGATGGTGCAGAGATCCATGAAAGCGTCCTCACACTGCTGGCGCTGGAGCAAGCCGGCTGTCAGTACCAGTGTCTGGCCCCTGACCGCCCTCAAGCCCAGGTAATTAATCACCTCACTGGTGAAGCCATGACAGAAAGTCGCAATGTACTGGTGGAAGCGGCGCGCATTGCACGGGGACAGATTCAGTCCTTGGCCAACGCTCGTGCCGAGGATTACGATGCTGTCATTCTGCCCGGTGGTTTTGGTGCCGCTAAAAATCTCTGCGATTTTGCTTTCAAAGGCAGTGATTGTGAGGTGCTGCCCGAGGTACTGGATTTTTGTCAGGCCATCGCAGCACAAGCCAAACCCCTCGGCTTTATCTGCATTGCTCCAGCCATGATTCCTCGTATTTTCGGCCCTGGCAGCCGTCTGACAATAGGTACAGATGCCGACACCGCCGCTGCGATTGAGCAGATGGGAGGACAGCACCAAAGTTGTCCGGTCAGTGAGTTTGTCGTTGATGAACAGCACAAAGTGGTTAGCACTCCCGCCTATATGCTAGCCAACTCCATCAGCGAAGCCGCCAGCGGGATCAACCGTCTGGTACAGGAGGTGGTACGTCTGGCACGTCGCTAAGGTGCACCAAACTCGCCAGGGGAAAACCTCCCCTGGCGCGGTCATCCACCTTAGCCTGCTGCCACCTGCTGCTGCCACTGGGCCAACTGAGCCAGACTGACCCCGGCTCCACCACAGACCACCACGAGTACCGAGCGTTTATCCTCCAGCTCAGGCAAGCCCTGATAGAGTGCCGCTAAACTGGCGCCGCAGGCGGGCTCCACCAGCACCCGCTGGTCATCCAAAAAACGCTGGCAGGCCGCCAGCGCCTGTGCATCCGTCACCTGACGCGGGTGAATCGGGTAATCCTGCAGATAGCGGTAAGCCTGTGCCGCTACCTGCTTGGCCCCCAGGCTGGTGGCAATGCTGTTAATGGCAGCGAGGCTGGCCTCTGGCCCCTGCTCTGCTGCCAGCGCCAGGGAGGCAGCCCCTGCCGTTTCCATTGCATAGATCGGCACCTGCCAACCCTGCGCCTGCAGGCCTTGCACCACTCCACAGAGCAAACCACCGCCACCCACCGAGAGCACCACCGCATCCGGTTGCACTCCCGCCTCGGCCACTTCCTCAATCAGGCTGGCATGCCCTTGCCACAGCAGGGGGTCATCAAAGGGGTGGATATAGGCGCTGTGCTCATCCAGCAATTGCATGGCATGGGCATGGGCGGCATTCCAGTTTTCGCCGACGATCTGCACTTCGGCCCCCTGTTGGCGAATCAGCTCGATGGCTCTGCTCGTGGTGGTTTCCGGCACTACCACCACAACCGGCAGGCCAAGCCGGCGGCCACTATAGGCCACCGCCAAACCGGCATTGCCGCCGGAGGATGACACCAGCCGCTTGGCGCCTCTGGCCTGATAGGCCTGGCAGGCAAAGCCCACTCCCCGGGTTTTAAAGGAGCCACTGGGTTGCAGGGCATCCATCTTCAGCCAGACCTGTTGCCCCTCGCGAGCCAGATAGGGCGCCGCAAGCAAGGGCGTATTCAGATGCAGTCGCATACACAATCCTTGATTTAGTTTTTACCAAACAGCGCCTGTACCGCCCCCAGACTCCCCAGGGCAGCGTTGGCCTCATAGGGCAAGAACACCCGCTCACCGTCTTTGGCAATATGGGGCAGGGTATCGAGGTAATCCTTGGCAATCAGGTAGGCGATGACCTTGTCTTTATCCGCGCCCTCGCCGAGGGCTTCCGCCAGCAGGTTAATGGCCTGCTGTTGCCCTTCCGCCATCAGAATCGCCGCCTGACGCTCACCTTCAGCGCGCAGAATCGAGGCCTGCTTCTCCCCCTCGGCGGTTTCAATCGCGGCCTGTTTTTCCCCTTCGGCACGACGCACCGTGGCGCGACGCTCACGCTCGGCGGTCATCTGCTTGCGCATCGCTTCCTGAATTTCTTCCGGGATGGAAATGTCCTGGATTTCCACCCGGGTCACCTTCACCCCCCATTTGTTGGCGGCATCATCCAGCACCGCCTCCAGGCTGGCGTTGATCTCCTGACGTGACTCGAACAGTTTATCCAGCTCCATCTTGCCGATTTCCGAACGCAGGGTGGTTTTGGCCAGCACCTCAATCGACTGGATCAGGTTTTCCACCTGATACACCGCCCGCTGCGGGTCGATAATCTGGTAGTAGAGCACGCCATTAATCATCACGGTGACGTTGTCTGAGGTAATCACCTGCTGGCTGGGAAAGTCCAGCACCGTTTCCCGCCGGTCAATGCGGTGGGTTTCCACCACAATGGCCGAGGCGCTGTCCCCCACATAGCGCTTCACCTTGATGGTGCGGGCCACATCGATAAAGGGCACCACCCAATTAATTCCCGGCTCCAGGGTACGTAGATAGCTACCCAGGCGCTCCACCACCACCGCTTCAGACTGCTGCACGATGGTCAAACCCTTGACCACCAACACGATCATCACCGCTGCCACCGCCAGGGTAAGCACCAGTCCGCCTTCCAGTAACATGTCCATCTACCCTCTCCTTAGTCTGTTACCCGCGTCACCCGCGGGGTGATACCGTCAAAACCCTGTACTTCCAACCACTCTCCCGGCTGCCAGTCACCGGGCCCCAACGGATAGAAATTACCCTCCACCCGCACCCCCAGGCGACCACCGTATTCACATACCTGGGCGCGCCAATGCTGGCCACTTTCACCGACAATACCGGCCTGCTGACGGCTCTGCCAATGCTGCTGGCGTTGACGATAAAGACGAATCGCCAGCGGAATCAACAGCGCTGCAGCCACCGCCATGCTTAACAACTGCACTTTAAACGAGGCATCCAGCCAGGCCGCCAGGGCACCAAAACCACAGGCCAGCCCCAGGGCCAAGGCAACGAAAGCGGCCCCCAACAATTCCGCCAGGGCTAATACCAGTCCAGCCAAAATCCACCATTGCCAAGCTTCCATCGCTAACATAGTCTGCCTCCTCACACTCTGTCCGTACCCGCATCATCATTGACCCGGCAGGCGCATTTGACAACTCCCTCCCCCTGGCAGGCCTATCAGCAAGCCCTGCAACAACCGCACTGGCAGGCCGATCAGGCCCAAGAGCAGGCGGCACAACGACTGCAGTTATTACATGAGCAACTGCTAAAGTGGCAGAGCTGGCCTGGGCCACGCTGGCGCACCCCACCCAAGGGTCTGTATTTGTGGGGGCCGGTGGGACGTGGCAAAACCTGGCTAATGGATGCTTTTTATCAAAGTGTGACCCTGCCCAAACACCGTCAGCATTTTCATCACTTTATGGCTTGGGTTCATCGCCGTCTGTTTCAGCTACGGGGTACCCCTGAGCCGCTGTTGGCCCTGGCCAAAGAACTGGCGGCGGAGGTACGGGTACTCTGTTTCGATGAGTTCTTTGTGCAGGACATTGGCGATGCCATGCTACTGGGACGCCTGCTCAGCCAGCTGTTGGCACAGCGGGTGGTGTGGGTCGCCACCTCCAATATTCCGCCAGCGCAGCTCTATGCCGATGGCCTGCACCGGGATCGCTTTCTGCCGGCACTAGCGTTGCTACGTCAACATATTGAGGTGGTGGATTTAGCCGGGGGCCAGGATTTTCGCCAGCTCGGCGCCATGGACCAGCCACGTTATTTTGTCCACCCGCCCCCACAGCATTCGCCTGCCACCCCCAGCCCACTGCTGGCCTGCTTCAAGCAGCTCAACGGGGAGCAGCCCTGGCAAACGGAGCCACTGAGCATCAATGGTCGCGCATTGCCGGTGATACGCCGCAGCCAACAACTGCTTTGGACCGACTTTGCCAGCCTGTGCCAGGACCCGCGCGCCAGCCAGGATTACATCGCGCTCTGTGACCGTTTTGCGGTGATCCTGCTGTCTGGATTACCGGCATTAAGCAGCACAAGCCGCCTCAACCCCATCGCCCGCGGCACCGAAGATGGCCCCCAGTTAGTCAGCGCCGGCCAGCGCCAATTACCGCCCTTGAGCCGTTTGGATGACGCTGCGCGGCGTTTTATCGCCCTGGTGGATGAGTGTTATGACCGTGGCGTGCCCCTGTATATCGAGGCTGAAGTCGAACTTATCCACATCTATACACAAGGTTATCTACAGGCACCGTTTCAACGTACGCTGAGTCGTTTACGCCACATGCAAAGCCGTCACTGGCCTCGTGGTGCCTGACGCTGCAGGTGGCGCCATAGCTGCTCTACGCTGGGTTTATGCAAGGGTGCACAGCGGTATAAACGCACCTGCAGCGGAATCCGCCACTGCTCCCCCTCACACACCGCCAAAGTGCCATTGGCTAATTCTTGCTCAACGCTAATTAACGGCAGCCAGGCCAAGCCTAAACCGGCGACAGCCATGCCCTTTAACCCTTCCGCCATTGCCGTCTCATAGACGGTACGCAAGCGCAGCTGTAAATCCTGATGCTTGATCAACATCCGCAGCGAACGCTCCAGAAAGGCCCCCTGGGTATAGGCCAGCAGCGGCAAGGGGGCGCTCTGCTGATTAAGATCGAACAGCAGCTCCCCCTCCTGCACCCGCGACACCGGTACCATCTCGGTGGCCGCCAGTTGCAACGAGGGAAATAACTCCGGGTCCAACTGCAGAGCCGCCTGGGGGTCGGCATAGATCAGCATCAGATCAAACTGCCCCTCCCGCAGGGCATGGATGGCATCCCCCACATTCATCGCCACCACCCGTACACAGAGGCCTTGCAACTGTACCTGCAATGAACTCAGCCAGTTCGGCACAAAACTCAGGGCCAGGGAGTGGGCCACCACCATCTCCACCAGCTGTGACTCCCCCGGCTGCAAGCCACGCAAGTGCTGCACACTGGCCTTGAGCTGCTCCACCACATTGCGGGCCGTCAGTAAAAACACCTGACCTTCGGCGGTCAGCTCCACCGGGGTGGTGGAACGATCTACCAGCTGTACCCCAACCTCCTCCTCTAGTGCCCGAATACGGCGGCTAAATGCCGGTTGGGTGACAAAGCGACGCTGGGCCGCCTGAGAAAAACTGCGGGTGGCGGCCAGAAGCAAAAAATCCTCTAACCACTTTACTTCCAGATTCATCACGCCCTCCCCTCTACCTATGCAAGATCGGTATACCTTAGATTCCAACAGCATTGGCCAAAGTGGCTATCAAGGCAATAAATTTATGGGCATCCAGCTTGCTGCTGGTTACCAGACGTTGCTGTCAACTGAGTCTATTATGCAAATTACTAATGAGCACGCCCCTAAGGGCGGCCAAGCTGTCCGTCAAGAATATGACCTGCTGGGGACCCTGGATGTCCCCGCCCAGGCCTACTACGGCGTCCAGACCCAACGGGCGCTGGATAACTTCAAACTCACCGGCGTCCCCCTGTCCCACTTTCCCAAATTTATCATTGGCTTAGCCATGGTGAAGCAGGCTGCTGCGCTGGCTAACCAGGAGCTGGGACTCCTGGATGCACACAAGTGCGATGCCATCGTTTATGCCTGCCAGCGCATTATCAGCGGTGACTTCCATCAGGAATTCGTGGTGGACATGATCCAGGGCGGAGCCGGCACCTCCACCAACATGAACGCCAACGAGGTGATCGCCAATATCGGTCTGGAATACCTCGGCCATCAGCGCGGTGAGTACCAGTATTTGCATCCCAACAACGATGTGAATATGTCCCAGTCCACCAACGATGCCTACCCCACTGCCATCCGCGTTGGCTTGCAGCTGCTGCATGCCGAGCTGGTCGATAGCCTGGCTCAACTGCAACAGGCCTTTGCCGCCAAGGCACAGGAGTTTAAAGGGGTGATCAAGATGGGCCGCACCCAGTTGCAGGATGCGGTACCCATGACCCTGGGGCAGGAGTTTGGCGCCTATGCCACCACCCTGGGGGAAGATATTGAGCGAATTGCCGGCCTCTATGATCTGCTGCGTGAGGTTAACCTCGGTGGTACGGCGATTGGCACCGGCATCAATGCGGATCCCCGCTATGCCGCCCTGGCGGTGGCCAAGCTGTCTGAGGTGTGCGGTCATCCGATGCGCCTGGCCGGTGACTTGATTGAAGCCACCTCCGATATGGGCGCCTTCGTGCTCTTCTCCGGCATGACCAAGCGTCTGGCGGTCAAGCTGTCGAAGATCTGTAATGACCTGCGCCTGCTCTCCAGCGGCCCCCGCACCGGCTTTAACGAAATCAACCTACCGCCCCAGCAGCCCGGCTCCTCGATTATGCCCGGCAAGGTCAATCCGGTGATTCCGGAGGCGGTCAACCAGGTGGCCTATCACGTGGTCGGTAACGACATGGCCATCACCATGGCGGCCGAAAACGGCCAGCTGCAACTGAACGTGATGGAGCCGCTGATCGCCTACAAGATCTTTGACTCCATGCGCTTGTTAAAGAGGGCGATGGACATGTTGCGTGAACGCTGTGTAACAGGCATTACCGCCAATGAAGAGCGTTGCCGGGAACTGGTGGAAAATTCCATTGGTCTGGTGACCGCCCTCAACCCCTACATCGGTTACGAAGCCTCCACCCGACTGGCCAAGGAAGCCCTGCGCACGGGCAAGAGCGTGCTGGAACTGGTGCGTGAGCATCAACTGCTGGATGAAAGCCTGCTGGCAGACATCCTGCAACCGGCCAATATGGTCAATCCCCGTCCGCTGAAACGTTAAGTTCCCTTTCCTCAACCCTGGGCCTTTTAAACCTGTCAGGCCCAGGGTTGTTTTTTAGCGCTGTTTTTAGCGACTAGTCTGTTCCCCGCCCTTTCCTGCCCTACAATAAGCCGCCGCACTCGCGCAGAACCGCATCAGGGAGGCCCGCCATGACCATTCACGCAATTCTCTGTGACCTGACCGATACCCTTATTGCCAGTGACTACCCCCAACAACAACTGCTGCCCTATGCCAGACAGCACCTGGCCGAATTTATCCACCGCTATCAACATGATGCCGAGGTGCAGGTCTACCTCAATGATGTACGGGGTGCCATCGGCTGGGCCGAGGCCGATACCCAGACCCTGAGCGAAGTCTTAGTGCGCTGGCAGGAAGATGGACGGCCGGAGCCAGCACTCCAGGCCTTGCAACAACTGCTGTGGCGGGCGGCCTATCACAATGGGGATCTGCATAGTCAGCTCTATGCCGATGCCCATCAGGCGCTGCAGCGTTGGCAACAGCAGGGACGGAAACTCTATCTCTTTAGTCCACTGCCGATGGCCGAGCAACAATTACTGCTGAGCCATAGCCAATATGGCAACCTGTTACCCTGGCTGGCGGGCCACTTTGACCAAACCAGCGGCCCACAGCAGGAGCCTCGCAGCTACAAAGGCATCGCCGCTACCCTGGAGCTGGCCCCCGCACAACTGCTGTTGATCAGTGCCAATGTCACCGCCCTGGATGCCGCCGCCCAGGTTGGCCTGGCAACCTGGGAACTGCGCCGTGATCAACAGCCCGCCTGCGGGCGTCACCCCAGCAGCCCCGACTTTCACGCCATTCAACTGGACTGAAAGCAGCAACAAAAAAGGGGGGCACTAAGGCCCCCCAACAAGCTGCGCACTATGGCCGCAGTAGGATATCGTTCTGCACGCCTTTGACCCCCGGCACGGCTTGGGCCAGTTGGCGAGCTCGCTGTCGCTCTGCCTCGGTTTTGGCAAAGCCGGAAAGCTGTACCACCCCCTCCAGGGTTTCCACCTTGATTGCCAGGGCGCTAACCGTTTTATCTTCAGCAAAGCGCGCCTTCACCCGGGTGGTCAAGGTGGCATCATCAATATAGGAACCCACTGTTTGCTGTTCCCGTACTACCGAACAGCCGGTACTCACCAGGGCTCCCGCCGATAACAACGCAGTCAGTAATAACGCCGAGTATTTCATTGCTTTCCCTCCTTGGCTCAGCGGTTCAACCAGTCGCTAAGCTCGTCTGCATGCTGTTCTTCTTCCGCCAGAATACTTTCCAGCAGGCGCCGGGTAGTGGGGTCTTTATCCGCCACCCGCTCAATCATTTGCCGATAGGCTTCCACTGCCACCCGCTCAGCAGCCAGGTTGGCCTCTATCATCGCGGTTAACTCCAGGCTGTCGTCATAATCCGCATGGGCCTGGGGGAGTAGCGCCGCCGGATTAAAGTCAGGCTCACCACCCAGTTGGACAATCCGCTCGGCCAAGCGATCGGCGTGGGCCAGCTCCTGATTGGCATGGACGAGAAACTCGTCAGCAATACTGACTGCATCCATGCCCGCCGCGGTAAAGTGATGGCGACGGTAGCGCAGCACACAGACCAGCTCGGTGGCCAACGCCTGATTCAACAGCTGTACCACGGCCTCACGCCAGGGCCCATAAGCGGGGGTGATGGCACCTTGCTCCATCCCCTCCCGCGCGGCCTGCAAAGCCTGTTGGTCCAATGCCAATGCCTGTTTGTGGGGGTTTTCCTTGATGCGATTCATGGTGCCATCCTCCTGTTGCTCAGATTAAGACTGTTCCAGGGTGAGACGGTTTTCGACCTTCATCACCCCCTCTACCTGGGCGGCAATACGGGTGGCACGCTCACGAGCCTGATCATTGGGTGCCTTACCACTGAGCACCACCTTGCCATCCTCGGTATCCACATCGATATTCCAGGCATTCAGCTCCGCATCCCGGGCCAGCTCGGCATTAATAGCGGCGGTGATGGCGGCATCTTCCACCTCGGCCTTAACCGCAGCAGCGGCATCCGTCACGTCCTGTTTCAACTCGCTCGCACCCTGCTCAAGTTTGTTACTGGCTTGAGCCGTGCTCTGTTCAACCTGATTAATCGCCGCATCTACTTTTTGCCCAGCGGTTTGCTCCTGCGCCGTGCTTTCACTACAGGCGGTCAGCAACACAGCTGAACTGAGCAGGCCCAGAGTCAGCAGTTTTTGAGTACGCTTAGCCAGGTTGTGAGTAGTGATGTGCTTAATCATGTTATTTCTCCTCAGTTGTCTTCATCCTTAACCGGGCCTTGGTTGGCCGGGTGAACTGATGTGTTATCAGTGTGCTCAGCTTATCCCGCTGTCTTAGGGCTGTCGGTCGGCCAAGTTCCCCTTCGCGTGTCAGACAAAACTGACAGAACCCGGCCTGACTGAATGCCAGCAACAAAAACGCCACCCGCAGGTGGCGTTGATCACAAGGGGCATGCCTCTAGCGGGCATGGCGCTGTTGCTCCAGGGCAATCACTTGACGCTCCCATTGGCTCAGCTGGATTTCCGCTTCCTCCTTGGCCAGGCCATAGCGCTCCTGAATCTTGCCAAGCAACTGCTGACGACGGCCACGGATACGATCCAAGTCATCATCAGTCAACTTGCCCCAGTTTTCCTGCACTTTGCCAGCAAATTGCTTCCAGTTACCTTCAATACGATCCCAGTTCATGGCTTTCTCCTTTCACTATTAAGAATAGGAGTCAACGTTATGGATGACTCACTAAGCAGCTTAATGCCCACATCCAGGTCAGGCTGTCAGCCTGCGGAACCTGCTTTTGTAGGACTAGGCCGCAGGGGGTGGTACGAGAACCTGCAACGAGGCAGGCTGGACGCGAATATACAGACTGTCATCCTGGTAGGGCTCACCATCAATGACATAGTCGATGGGATGATCCGCCTTGATCCACACTTCCCTGGCTTGGCAGTGTTCCACTCCCTTAACCTGGGCCGGCTGATCCGCCAGTCCAGCACGCATCAAATCCGCTAGAGTGAGTAGTTGCTGACCAGGATGAGTACTAGGACTCAGCCAGGTAAGATCGAGCTTGCCGTCGGCTAAATCCGGTCTGCCGTGCCCCTGGGCCAACACCGTTGTGGCCGGAGCTGCATTGGCAATCACCAGACTGGAAGTGTGTAACAGGCATTGCTGATGGTTATCCATGCATAGCTGCAAACTTAAGCTTTGCTGTTGCAGCAGGGCCTGCCATAGCCCCTGCACATAGGCCAACTGTCCCTTGGCATCCTTACTACTGCGGTCAGCGGCGGCAATCATGCCCTGCTCCAACCCAATCCCCACTAGCAACAACACCAACCGGCCATTACAGCGGGCCGTATCAATCCGCGCCACCTGTCCGCTTAACAGACTGGCACAAGCCTGCTGCAGTGGATCAAGCTTGCTCTGCCAACCCCAGAGCTGATGACACAGCGCATTAGCGGTACCCAGGGGCACAATCCCTAAACGCACCTCCGAATCAGTCAAGGCTGATGCCACCTCATTGAGGGTGCCATCGCCACCGGCAGCAATCACCAACGGAAAGCCTTCCTGCCGTGCCTGTTTCGCCAACTCGAAAGCACTCTGTTCCGGACTGGTCAAACGCACATCAAGCTGCAAATAGGGTTGGATTTGCGCGATTAACGCCGGCCCTATGTGTTGCCATTTACCACCCCCCGCTACCGGATTGGCGATCAGACAGGCACGGTGGCGCAGGCGTAATAAGCCACGTCGTTTCAGCAACCTTAAGCAACGCCACTGACGACCATTGAGACGCACGCTGGTGCGGGTTTGCTGCAAGCGGGCCAATACTTGCTGCTCGTCTTCTTGCCCACTCTTGGCGAGCAGATAGGCCGCCAGTATCAACGCCGAGCGCCCACGGCCCAACGCACAGTGCACTAGTACCCGCTTGCCCTGCTGATGTTGGCGGTGGAGCCAGTTAAGCGCTTGCGTACACTGACTGGGGGTAGGCACGCTATGGTCGAGAATAGGAATATTGAGATAGTCGATTTGCAGACCGCTGCTGGACCAGTCCAGGGCATCGAACTCAGCGGTCACATCAAGGATGGCCTCAATCTGGGCTTGTTCGAGCCATTGCCGATCTCCCTGACCAAGACGGCTGCCTAGCCAAAGGCCGGGCTCAATTTGCTGTAGCGGCGGTAACGGATCCCGCCGCCGTGCCCAGCGATTATAGAGAGCAGCCATCACTAGCACCGGCATAAACAGCCAACGAATAGAGCGGGGAATACGGCCCTGACGTTTACGGAAAATCTGTGGCCGGTTCAACGCATAGGCGAGGCTGACCGCCAGACAGGAAGCAGCACTCCACCAACCGATCCAGGCCAGCCAGATTGGCAGGCCACTGGCCAACAGCCCCAGCAACAGGGCAGCACTGAGATAATAGGCGGCGACCTTCATGGTTCCTCCTCCTCAAGCCAGCTCAACAACCATTCCGACTGCTGTATCCAGACTGGTAAGGCTTGCGGCCGTTGCACACAATAGGCCGCTAACCCAGCGGCTGCACATACCAGCAACCAGGGATGACGCTTGGCAAAGCGCTCCAGCTGTGGCTGCCAATGCGCGAATTGATGCAGGGTTGACACCCATCCGGGAGATGACGGTGGGCAAGCGGCCTGTCGCCTGGCTTGTCGGCTTAACTCCAATGCCTGCGCCTGCAGATGTACCTGCAAGGCTGGATGTTCAGCGTTCATGATCCACCTCCTGCACTCTTTCCTGCCAGTCACGCCAATCCTGGCCAAGCTGCTGTTGCAGGGTGGCAAAGGGCTGCAAGCTGGCAGGGCGCAGTAACAGGTAGCCACTGACAGCAAACAACAACCAAGGTAACAGCGGAATCAACCACAGCAGCCAACCAGGCTCACCATAGAGTGGCGCCAACAGTAAAGCGATACCGGACAACGTCAGGGCTGAACTGAGGCTCACCAGCGTTAACAACAACGCCAGTGTGCGCTGCCTGAGTAACCAACGGGCATAAGCCAGCTCCGCCTGCAAAAGTTGCCAGTATTGGGGCGCACTGGTGCGCCAGGGCAAGCCTGCCAGCCAATCAAGGGATAGATTTTTCATGGTTCTACTCCAAGCTCAGGGTGCACCAACCCCACTGAAAAAAAGACCCGCCAGGGCGGGTCAAGGGTGTCGCAGCACCAGGGGTCTCACTCGTGAAATCAAGAATCAAAGCGCAGGCGAATTTCCGCCATGCACAGCTCCTGCTCAGCAACCGGTAGCGCCTCACAACGCTCGGCGGCCTTGGCCTGTTGCTCCAGCAGTGGTGTCTGCTGGGTGGGTTCGGTGTTGCTAGGAGCCGGGGTTAAATTCGCCTGGGCTCTGGCGTAGTCGGCTTCTGCCTCGGCCTGGCAATCCGCTTGCTGCTGGCCGGAATAGTCATCGCACTGCTCCAGGGCCAGGGCATATTCCGCCGCGGCCTTGGCCTCCCCCACCTTGCGTTCCGTCGCAGTACTGGGGGTAAAGGCGGCATCCAACTGCGCCATCGCGATTGCGGCACGGCCATCGGCTTCTTTGACGCAGATATCCTTGGTATTACCGCTCAACTCGTCACAACGACGCTTGTTTTCCTGATAGGCCTGGGCGATTTCTGCCTTGCCATTGAGATAGTCCTGCTCGCTGATTCCAGGGAGCGGGGTCTCGGCCATGGCGACCGATGCGGCGCCAAGGGTAACGGCAAATAACAAAGCAAAGTGGGTGTGCTGGTTCATCTCAATCACTCCTGTAAAGTGGCGGTGTCATCCACCGCCAGATCGCATCACGGCGCCCATCCCTTAGTGGCGGCGACTCTTGCGCCCCGCCAATGCGCCAATCAGAGCACCGGCTGCCGTAGCAATCAGAACGGATTTGACCGGTTCTGCAGCAATGTATTCGCGGGTTTGCTCACCCTTGGCACGCAGTTGCTTACGCATCTGACGCCACTGGCGCACGCCTCGCTGTTTCAGTTGGCTCAGTGCTTCCTGTTCCGCAATTTGATTGGTTGAGGTTTTACTCATCCTTTCATCCTCCTTTTTTGGGGTAATGCCATCACCGTTTAGCGTTTGACTAAACCGGCGATAAAGCTGATCACTGCCATCAGTAAGAAAATAAAAAACAGTACCTTCGCAATGCTGACCGCCCCGGCAGCAATACCGCCAAAACCAAATAAGGCGGCTACCAGTGCAATCAGGAAAAACACAAGGGCGTAATACAGCATGGGGTCTCTCCTGTGGTGTGTTTCGATGGAGATAAGACTACCGAGCCGCGCTCACCCCGGCAGTGGGTGGGCGCCGCGTCGGCTTGTCAGAGTCAGGAGAGGGAGGGTGTAGGAGAAAACTGACACGCCTTATTGGCGTGGTAGCAAGGCTTCGATGGTGGTGCCCTCACCGGGGCGGCTATAGAGACGGAACTGGCCAGCACAGGAACGCACCCGAAAACGCATTCCCTGTAAGCCATGGGTCCCAGGACGCAGCTGAGTAGGGTCAAATCCCTGGCCATCATCGCGCACCCTTACCCGCACCCAGGCTTCCTCTTGATGCAAGCTGACGTGCACCTGTCTAGCCTGGGCGTATTTGGCAATGTTGGTCAGTGCTTCCTGCACCAGGCGATAGAGACTGAGGGCAGCCTCTGCCTCCATCTGCACCTCTTCAATATCCAATTGCAGCTGCAACTCTGAGCGCTGAGCAAACTCCTGACAGAGAATTTCCAGCGCACGGGATAATCCCAGGGTGCTTAATGAGGAAGGCCGCAGGTCTTCAATGATGCGCCGCTTGAGTGCAATACCCTGATCAAGCAACGAGCTTAAGTGGCTCAGGCGCTCCACTAAGTCTGGCAACGTGCTCTGTAACGGTTTTTTTAGCCGCGCCACATCCAGTTTGGCGGCGGTTAGCAAGCCCCCCAGCTCATCATGCAGCTCACGGGCCAGGTGGCTACGCTCATGCTCACGCACCCGTTGCAGGTGCCGCGCCAGGTCGGTGAGCTCCGCCATACGCTTTTCTACCTCGGACTCAAGCTTATCCCGTTCCGCCTGTAGATCACGCAGGTATTGCTGACGCTCCCGTTCCCGTTCACGCCCGACTTTGAGCATGGCAAAAATCGCCCATAACCACAGGATGACCAAAGTAACCACGCCGATTCTGGTCCAGCGCATCACCCGCACCCGTTCCACTCCCGCCGCCCGAAACAGCAGATGCTCACGCTCATTGATGCTGTCTGCCAGCTCATAGAATCGTTTCAGATAGGCCTGATCCATGTCGTTCAGCAGCAGGTTAATCGCCGCAGGCTGTTTGCTGGCATCCACCAAGCGGATCACTTCCTGCATTTCCCGCGCACGGATATTGGCCAGCTCCAACAACTCCTCCAGGGTGGGATGTTGCTCCCGCTGCTGCTCCATAAGCTGGCGCAGACTGGCTAAGGAGGCGCTAACCCGCTCCATGTTGTCCTCGTAGCGATCACGCAACAGAAAACTGGGGGTCAGTAGATAGCGCAGTAATGATGACTCCACCAACAACAGATGACGGCGCAGACTAACCAGCTCTAACCTTAACCCCAACGCCGCCTCCCGGTTTTGCTCCAGTTGGGTGGCGTTACGAATACCCATCTCGGTAATCACCAGCACCATGATCGCCAATGCCACCGCCAGCGGTCCTACCAGGCGGTTAATGGGCAAAGATTGCAGATGGCGCAACAGCCGGTACATTGTGTAAGCTCCTTCTTCGTTCGCTTGGATCAGGAGGATTCCATGATTCGTGTTGGTATAGTCGATGACCACGCGATTGTCCGCGCCGGTTTGCGCCAATTCCTGCAGGAGCAGGGAGATCTTACCATCACTGCCGAGGCCGCCAGCGGGCGTGAAGCCTTGGACATTGCCCGCCAACAACAGGTGGATGTGTTGTTATTGGATATTTCCATGCCCGATCAAAGTGGCGTGGATGCCCTGGTGGCGATTAAAGCCCGTTGCCCAGATTTGCCGGTGCTGATCCTCAGCGGCTTTCCGGAGGCTCACTATGCCACCACGTTGCTTAGCAAAGGCGCCAGTGGTTACCTTAATAAAGAGTGTGACCCGGACGAAATCGTGACCGCCATCCGCACCCTGGCCAAAGGTCGTCGCTATATTCCTGCCTCGGTGGCAGAGCTGCTGGCCGATGGCTTAAGTGGCAACCTGGAACGTCCCGCCCATGAAAGCCTGAGCGAGCGCGAATTACAGGTATTTTTACGCCTAGCTAAGGGTGAAACCGTCAGCCAGATTGCCGAAGCGATTTTCCTCAGTGTCAAAACCGTCAGCACCTATCGCTCGCGGGTATTGGAAAAACTGGGTTTACAGTCCAACAGTGAACTGACCTATTACGCCCTTAAGCACGGCCTGATTCAGTAAGCTCTGCGGCTAACTGCTGGCAGTAATCAAACAAAGTGTCCAGCTCGCTGGATTTATCCAATACCTGCACCGCCCCCAGTGCCTGGCACTGCTGGCGCACACTGGGGGTGGCGTAATTGGTTAACACCAGTGCCCGTGGTGGTGTGGCCTGGGTAGTTAAGGCCTGTAACACCTCCAGACCCGAACCCTGCCGTAAAAAAATATCGACAATCACAAGCTGGCAGTCACCTCCCTGCTGTAACCACGCAATCGCATCCTTCGCCTGCTCTGCCCAACCCACCACCTGCACCGGCGCCATTTCTTCCAGGGCGGCAATTAAATTAGCGCGAATAATAGGGCTGTCTTCAATCAGATAGACTTTGATAACGGACATCTCTGCATCGACCAGTGGTTGATTTATGCCCACCTAGTGTAGCAATCCCCTGGCCTGGGCTCTGTAGGACTAGGCCTACAAAAGTGATGCTCGCCCACTCTTTAAAGCCAAGTTTTGCCCCAACCCTGCCGTGCCCCGCCTCTGCCCCTGCAGTCCCTTGGCGAATGCCAGTAAGCTCGCTACACATATAAAACAATGATAGCCAGCCACCCCGCTGGCACCCTTCTTTGCTTGCGGTGAGGCCTAGCATGTTGAATTCCATCCGCCAAAAACTGGGGCTGCTGTTAATCGCCAGCCTGGTTGCCGTTTCCCTCTGCTTTGCAGTGGCACTCTGGACCCTCTGGCAAGGGGTGGTCAGCTACCAACGTCTGCTGGATAACCAGGCCAACTTCCAACATGAAGTCGCCGTAGTCGACGGCCACTTCCGCCGTCAGGTACAGGAATGGAAAAACGTCCTGCTACGTGGCAAAGATGGCGAAGCACTGGATAAATATTGGCAAGGTTTCGTCAAGGCCGAAGCGGAAGTGCAAAGCAAAGCCACCGCCCTGTTAGAGCGAATTGAGCGCTATACCCAGCAAAACCGTCCGCAATTTGCCGAAACCGGCGTGGCCAAGCTACTGCGCGAGTTCATTCAACGCCACCAGGAAATGGGCGTTGCCTACCGTCAGGGCAAAGATGCCTTTGTCGCCGCTCAGGCTGATCATGTTGCCGGAGATAAAGCCGTAAAAGGCATTGATCGTGAGCCAACCAAGTTGCTGGCCGAAGCGATGGATGCCATCGACCAGGCCATGACCACCTACTCCAGCCTCACCTATGACGATGCCCGCAACAGCCTGATTGCTGCCATTAGTCTGACTCTGCTACTGGTGATTGGGGTACTGGTGATTACCCTGGTGATTGCCCAACGTACCCTGGTGAAGCCCATCACCGGGCTGGAAGCCAACCTGCGCCAGCTGGCAGAAGGTGACTTTACCGGCAGCATTGCCCATGCCTCTCAGGATGAGCTGGGCAGCCTGGCGAAAAGCGCCCGCTTACTGCAACAGTCCTTAGGCGAGATGATTGGTCAGATTCGCAATCTGGCAGGTCATTTAGACGGCTCGGCCAAACAGCTGACCCACAATAGCCAAGACACCCTGCGTACCCTGGCCGATCAACAGCGTCAGACGGAAATGGTGGCTACGGCCATGAATGAAATGGCTCACTCCGTCCATGAAGTCGCCAACCACGCCAAGCTGGCAGCCGATGCTACCAATAGTGCCGATGACCAGGCCGAATCCGGTCGCCAAGTGGTACAGCAGAGTATTCAAGCCATTCAAACCCTGGTTAATGATGTCACCGAAGCCGGCAAAGTGGTGCAGAACATCAGCCATGAGAGTGAAAAAATCAGCGGTATTCTCGATACGATTCGCGGCATTGCCGACCAAACTAACCTGTTGGCGCTAAATGCCGCGATTGAAGCCGCCCGTGCTGGCGAAATGGGCCGTGGCTTTGCGGTGGTTGCGGATGAAGTTCGCTCGCTGGCTCAGCGTACCCAGGAATCCACCCAGGAAATTCAAAGCATGATTGAGAATCTGCAGCAGGGGATTCGTAACATCGTGCAGGTGATGGGTAAAACCGAACAAACAGCCCAGCATGGTATCGAGCATACCGAACGGGCCGGGCAATCCTTGCAGACCATCACCTCCAGCGTGACCGCCTTGACCGAGATGAATACCCAAATCGCTACCGCCTGCGATGAACAGAGCCAGGTCGCTGGTGATATCAATAAAAACGTGGTGCACATTAAAGATCTGTCGATCCACACCCGTGACAAAGCAGAACAAAGCGCCCAGATCAGTACCCAGCTGGCCGAGCAGGCACGTCAGTTAAGCAAGATGTCTGAGCGCTTCAAAGTCAGCTAAAACGTCGCTTTCTTACAAGGCCAAACCTACCTCGCTCCTTAGACTGGTGAACCATCACTCAGCCAGCTAAGGAGCTTGTTATGTCACGTTTCCCTTACCAGCAGTTGTTCAACAGCCTGTTAACCCCGCTTGTACAACTGGAACAGCAGCTACAGCAGTGCAGCCAGGCACATCCACAGCTATCCTTCCCCCTGCTGGAGTTGGTACGCTATCGCGTTTCCAGCTTAAACGGCTGCGCCTTCTGTATTGATATGCACAGCAAAGAAGCCCGCCACCATGGTGAAAGCGAACAGCGCCTGTATGGCACCCAAGTCTGGCGGGATACCCCCTATTACAGTGCTCAGGAATGCGCTGCGTTGGAGTGGGCAGAAGCCTTAACACTAACGGAGGGACGAGTGGATGATGAAACCTATCAGCGTGTCGCCGCCCACTTTCCTGGAGAAAGCCTGGTGCACCTAAGCTTGGCGATCACGGCAATCAACAGCTGGAATCGTCTTGAACGTGCTTTTAAAAGCCCAGTAGGAGGCTATCAAGTTGGCAGTCTGGGTTAATACTCAAGCCAAGGACCCTGTCCATGGCCTTTAAGGCCCCCTGCCAGTTACGCCTATTTCCACCCAAGGCGGAACTGGCACCCTACATCCGCCACTTTTGGATGCTGAGCAATCCAGCAGGGGCGGCGCCACAGCTGGATTTTGCCCCTTGCGATACCGGCACGGGGCTGACATTTCATTTGGCCAGCAAGCCCTGTTATCTACAGCTGCACACGCTGCAACCCTTACATCACGGCCATGCCATTCAACTGGATGGGCCTCATCTCGGCAGTCAGCCGCTGTTAGTCAATCCCGCTACCGATAGTGTAGGGATTCGTTTTCATCCGGCGGGGTTATTCCCACTGCTGCAGACACCGCTGGCCAATCACAGCATTGCTACCGAACTCCCTCCCCAACAATGGCAACGTTTAGGCCTACCGGCACTCTATCAGCAATTACAGGCCCTTCCCCAGGCAACACAACGTCTCGCGTTGCTCCAGGCTTGGCTAAGCCGTCATCTGCAGGCGGGGCCCAATCAACACCGCGCGCTGACGCGCGGCTTGGCGCAACTGCAACCGCAGCTGTCGATTCAGGATTGGAGTGAAATCAGTGGACTGAGCCTGCGTCAGATGGAGCGGCAATTTAAGAGCTGGATTGGTTTATCCCCACGCCAGTATCAACGCATCCTGCGGGTTAAGCAGCTGCGACTGCTGTTCAAGCAGCAGCCTCAGCTCGACACCCTGGCGGCCATGCTCAGCTGTGGCTATTACGACCAGGCCCACGGCAGCAAAGATTTCAAAGCCCTGATGGGACTAACCCCCAGTCATTATCGACAGCTGCTGCGATAATGACTGCGACAACCGCTGCGGCTGCCAGCGGTCGAGAGATGGCTTTAGCGCACTCGCCCATCCCGTATCTGCGCCAGACAGCCTTGTTGCACCTGTTGGCGGTCATATACGGCATGCTCAAAAATCCAGGCGCTGATTAACTCCGCTGGCAACCTGTCCACCAGCGGCTGATAACGCAGCACTGTGCCTGTCTGTGTCGTGGCTGGTGTCGTGGCTGGCTGCCAGGGCTCCGCCGCCTCTGCATGCTCCAGACTGATAGAGGGTGCGACCACATAACAGGGCAGTTGATGATGCCGGGCTAACACGACCAAAGCATAGGCACCAGCCTGGCTGATCACCTGTCCATCGCGGCTGATACCCTCCGCCGCCAGCAATACCTTATCCACCTTACCCTGTTGCATCAGGCTGGCGGCCAGGTTATCGCACAGGAGGCCGTGCTCGACCCCCAACTGGCTCAGCTCCCAGCTACTCAGCTGTCCCTGTTCAAGCGGTCGGCTCTCCGCCAGCCAGACAAAGGGACGCTTGCCCTGCTGCTGTGCCCTGGCCACCACCGCTAACGCCGTGCCCATACCTGCACAGCTCAGGCTGCCACTGTGCCCCTGGGTGAGGATGCGCTCACCGGAGTGCAACAACGCCGCCCCCTGGCTGGCCAACTGCTCACAGAGCTGTACGTCCTCGGCAAAAATCTGCTCGGCGGTGCGGATCAGCTGCAGCCGATCACCAGTCTCCAGCGCCGCCAGCATCCGCCGCAGGCAGTGCTCCATGGCCACCGCTGTCTGGTTGGCGTGGGCAAGTTGCTCAGCCGCCGCCACCAACTGTTCCCGATCCGCTCCCTGGCTGGCCAAGTGCGCCAACAATAAGCTGGCGCTGACCCCCAGCAAACTCGCTCCCTGTATCTGTGCCGCCTGGATCATCTCCACCAGGTTGGCCACAGTATCACAGGCTAACCAACACTGCTGCTGAGGCAGCTGACGCTGATCCAATAGCCATAGGCGCCCTTGCTCGTACTTGATGCTGGTGGCAACTAAGTCTTTCATTTTAAGCCAGTCCTTTTCTCAGTCGTCCTTTACCTTAGCATAAGGACCCTACTGAGGTGGCATGGCGGCCCCCGCGCTTAAAACCAGAAGCTGACCCCCATGCTCAACTCACGGCTGCTGACAGGATGCCCTTCTGCCCTGGCCCAGTCGGCGGTTCGGCCAAACTTGCGCCGCCATTCCACCCCAACATAGGGGGCAAACTGGCGGTTAATCTCGTAGCGCAGGGTCAGGCCCACACTGGCATCACTGAGCCCCTTGGCCCGCTCTCGCTGGGGGTCATCTTTGCCGGTCAGGTTAACGGCCACACTGGGCTGTAAAATCCACTGCTGCGTCAAGGAGAGGTCATATTCCAGCTCCAGATTCAGCTCAGCCTGTCCCTGCTCTGTCACATAGGCATTGGCATCCACTTCGATCCAGTAGGGGGCCAGGCCCTGTAATCCCAATGCCAGCCAGCTTCGCTCACCTTCCTTGCCAAAGTCATAGCGCAGTCCCAACTGGGTATTCCAATAGCTGCTGACCGCATGACTCCATAGCCAGTCGCTCTGTGCTTCCTGCACACTGCCACGGTCATAGTCACCTTCCAGCTTCAGCAGGAAGGCATCGTAATCACGACCAATCCGCAGCTGGGCATCCACTGCCCCCCAGCTATTACGCTTATCACGCACCTGCTGCAAGCGATCAACCCGCACACTGAGCAGGCTGTGTTCATCCGCCAGACGTAGCTGGCGCCCACCCGGTAGGGCATAGGGCCCTGCACCCAAGTTCAGACCTCCTGAGTAGGCATGGGGATCCCGTGCATCAACAGGTGCAGCACTACCGCCCTGCATTTGCATACCAGCATGGCCATTATCCTGGGCAGCCAGCGCGGTTATCGGCAGCAGGCTCAGGCCTACCCAACCCAACGCGGCAGTCGCGCCATATTTCAGCTTTATCCTGTTCATACCACCACGACCTCGCGGAACATGCCCGCATCCATATGAAACATCAGGTGACAGTGCCAGGCCCAACGCCCCAACGCATCGGCGGTGACCAAGAAACTCAAGCGTTGGGCAGGCTGTACCGGCAAGGTGTGACGTCGCGCTTGAAATTTACCCTCCGCCGTTTCCAGTTCGCTCCACATGCCGTGCAGATGCATCGGATGGGTCATCATGGTGTCGTTATGCAGGATGACTCTTAAACGCTCGCCATACTTGAACTGGATCGGGGTTGACTGACCATATTCCAGCCCATCGAAAGACCAGGTATAGCGTTCCATATTGCCGGTCAGATGCAGCTCGATTTCCCGTTCGGGACCACGTTTATCCAAAGGCCCACCCAGGGTGACCAGATCCGCCAGAGTGAGTACCCGGCGACCATTGTTGCGCAGACCAATACCGGGGTCGTCCAGATTGGTACGTGGGGTATCCACTCGCATATCGGTGCTGGCGCCATATTCACTGCGGGCATGGCGCACCTGCACAGCAGGGGGCTTGGCCGCAGCCGCCATCGCATGCTGACTATGATCCATACCCGCCATATTCATCTTGCTATGGTCCATACCGGCCATATTCATCTTGCTATGGTCCATGCCCGCCATATTCATTTGGCTGTGGTCCATACCGGCCATGTTCATTTGACTGTGATCCATCGCCCCCATCATGTCGGTCATGCTCAGCCACTCAATTTTATCCAGTGCTGGCACCGCTGCCGTCAAACCAGGCCGCACCGCCAGCGTACCGCGCGCATAACCACTGCGGTCCATACTCTGAGCAAACAGGGTGTAGGCATCGTCCTGGGGGCTCACCACCACGTCGTAGGTTTCCCCCGGGCCAAAGCGAAACTCATCCACAGTCACTGGCGCCACATCAACGCCATCCGCCTGAATAACCGTCATCTTCAAGCCGGGAATGCGCACGTCATAAAAGGTATTACTGGCACCATTGATAAAGCGCAGCCGCACTCTTTCCCCTGGTTGGAACAAGCCAGTCCAGTTCGCTGCCGGACTGCTGCCGTTGAGTAGATAGGTCATGGTGGCAGCGGAGAGGTCCGCCAAATCCGTCGGGCTCATGCGCATGGCATTCCACATCTGGCGTTTGCTCAGCGCCGCACGCATGCCCTCAGTGGAGACATCACGGAAGAAGTCCACCACCGTCGGCTGGTTGTAGTTGTAGTAATCGCCCTGGGTTTTCAGACGACTAAACACTCGCATCGGATCTTCGTCCGTCCAATCCGAGAGCAATACTTCATAATCCCGATCGCTGCGTACCATTTCGCCCTCGCGGGGTTCAATGATCAGCGCACCATACATGCCGGTTAACTCCTGCATGCCGGAATGGGAGTGGTACCAATAGGTGCCTGACTGCTCTAGCTTAAAGCGGTAGGTGAAGGTTTCGCCGGGGGCAATGCCCGCAAAGCTGATACCTGGCACGCCATCCATTTGGTAAGGCAGGATGATGCCATGCCAGTGGATGGAGGTTGCCTCGGCCAGTTTATTGGTCACCCGAATAGTGACGGTATCCCCTTGCCGAAGCCTCAGGGTAGGAGCGGGAATCGAGCCATTGATGGTGGTGGCCAAGCGCAGCTGGCCGGTAAAGTTGACCCAGGACTCAGCGACCACTAAGTCAATCTCGCTGCCGGTTAAGACTGGAGCCTGCCCGGTTTGCGCCGTCAAGGTGGTTAACTTCCCCGCTTGCCCTAAAGCCGGTAACGCCGCCAGGACACCTCCAGCCGCCACCCCCTGGACAAAGCGGCGACGGCTTAAGCCCGACGCCCCGATTCTCATTCTTTTATCCACAGCCATCATGCTCCCCATTCGCTGATCTTTGTCACAGTCTGGGGCAGGCTGGCTGTCAGCAGGCTGACATCTGCATTACATTCTCGTCAGCTTCCGCCATCCCGCCATTACCCTGGCACACTACTCACCTGCAAGCCCAGCCCGACCAGCAGGAGAGCCCATGAAAATACTTGTGATAGAGGATGAAATAAAAACTGGCGACTATCTGTGCCAGGGACTGCGGGAGGCCGGCTTCAGCACCGATCTGGTACGTAATGGCAAGGATGGCCTGCACCAGGCACTGAATGAATACCAGGACTTATTGATTCTGGATGTCATGCTGCCGGGCTTATCTGGCTGGCAAGTATTACAGCAGCTGCGTCAACAGGGGATCGATCGCCCTATACTGTTGCTCACCGCCAAAGATCAGGTCGAGGACAGGGTTAAGGGGTTGGAACTCGGGGCCGATGATTACCTGGTCAAACCCTTTGCCTTTGCCGAACTGCTGGCTCGGGTCCGTACCCTGTTACGCCGCGGCCGCAGTGGGAGCGAGCCCACGCTGTTAAACCTGGCCGATTTAAGCCTGGATTTGTTACGACGACGGGTCACGCGTAGCGGCAAACGCATTGAACTGACCGCTAAGGAGTTTGCCCTGCTGGAACTGCTGTTAAGACGTCAAGGCGAGGTGCTGTCCCGCTCCCTGATAGCGTCGCAGGTGTGGGATATGAACTTTGACAGTGACACCAATGTGATTGAGGTGGCGGTGCGGCGTTTACGGCAAAAAGTGGATGATCCCTTTGCCGATAAACTGATTCACACTGTACGGGGTATGGGCTATGTGTTGGAGCAACGGGAAGATGAAGATGAGTCAGCGTTATGATCACCCTGACTCTGACTCTCACGCTTACTTGGTATAGAGAATGAACCCTGGATCGATGCGCAATTCCAGCGGATGGCCATCCAAGTTAGCCGGGTCATAGTGCTTCTTCAGCAACTCACATACCTTGGAGGTGTCATCAATACTGACAAAGCGCTCGGTGGCTTGCTCTTTTTGCAGCGCTCCATCCCAGCGTTTGATCTGTACCCGGTTAACCGGCACCACCGGCTCTGTCGGTGCTGGGCGAGTATCCGTCCAAACGCAGCTTTTCGGCCGTTCCACCAAAAAACCATGACGGTGATACATCATGTATTGCCAGAGCTGAAAAACATCCTCGTGAATATAGCGGCGACTACGCTCACCAAAGAGGTTCACCACTTCACACTCAATCAGCTCGACGCTGGTCTGACTCATACCCACTCCCCCTGGGAACTCTTCCTAGTGCGCCCCTGTCACCGCCATGCTCACGACTCAGCGTAAGCCCATCGACCTCCAGGCGGAACGCGTATCCTGGCGGCAAAAGTCTATAGTCTATACGACTCCAGTTAGCCAGCCGATGTGGGCTTATGTTACAGAAGTTTACCCACATGGCCTACCTAGACTTCCGCTTAACCAGTATAGGTTAGCCCAGGTTGGCAGAAGGGGCTGCATCGGTTCGCTGCAATGGCAAGTACAGGCGCACCCTCAACCCTCCCCACTCACTCTGACCAAACTGCCAGTCCGCGCCATACAGCTGCAGAATTTCCTTGGCAATGGCTAATCCCAACCCCTGACCAGGGCGCGACTCGTCCAGACGGGCGCCACGTTGACCCAGCTCAGCCCAACGTTCGGCTGCGACCCCCGGGCCATCATCCTCTAATTCCAAACATAACGACTGTTGCTCCCCACAGGCCCGCAAACGAATCCGCTGGTGCGCCCATTTACCGGCGTTATCGAGCAGGTTACCCAGCAACTCCAAGGCATCCTGTTGATCCATGCGCAGGGCCAGGCCAGGCGGCAGCTGTAGCTGCCATTGCAACTGGGGACGATCCTGATAGAGCGACTGCATGGTCTGCCACAAGGGCGGCACCAGGGTGGCCAAAGACAAGGCCGGTGCCCCCACCCGTGGCCCACTCAGGCGGGAGCGTTTAAGCGCTGCCTGGATATGATCGTTCATCCACTGGCAACGCTGTAATAGTTGCTGACGGCGTTCTGGAGCTAACTGGGTATCGACCTGCAGAGCCTGCATCATTGCCGCCAGCGGGGTTTTCAAACCATGGGAAAGATCCGCCTGCTGATGGCGATACTGCTCAATCCGCTGCTGCAAATGGCTGACCAGCAAATTGATCTCATCAACCAGTCCCTTCACTTCCTCAGGCACCTGCGCACTGAGACTAACCCGTTGCCCCTGCTGCAATGCCTGCAGTTCAGCCGCAATCTGGCGCAAGGGGGCCAGGCCACGTGCCACCAGCCAGCCATTAACCGTTAACAGCACAACCAGCAACACCAGGGCGATCCCCCCCACCCAACCATGTAACTGCCAGAGCCCCTGGGACAGGGCAGTAATGTCTTCCGCCACCCACAGCATCGCCGGCTGGGCCACCTTCACCCCTAGCGGGGGTTGCAATACCACCCCATAGACCAGCAAACGCTGGCCTTGACTCAAGCGCACCTCATCCAGCCCTATTACATTCTCCAGGCTAGCTATTGCCTCATGCCATTTGGGGTGTGTGGTAAGCAAGTCCTTACCAATACGTACCACATAGAAATGGTGGTAAATATCCTGGTAATAACCGGAGCGAAGTAGGGAGTCATCTAACTGTGGCGGGGACTGTTGCCAGTCCAAACGTTGAATCAGATAGTCCGCTTCCTGCTGCAGACGTTCTCCCGATTGCTCCCGTGCCAGACGCTCCATAAACAGGCCATGGCCCAGCCAGAGCAGCAACATCAACAAGCTGGCGGGAATGGCCAGGCTCCACAGCAGGCGGGATTTAATGTCGTAGTGCTTCGTCTCCGAGCCTTTAGCACTGAAAAACATAGCCTTGCCCTCGTTGGGTGCGAATACGCTCCGCCCCCACCTTATGGCGTAAACGGCGAATATAAACCTCGATAAGATTCGAATCGGGATGAGTGTCCAGGTTATAGATCTGCTCAAATAACTGCTCTTTCGACAGCACCAGTCCCGGATGCAACATCAGGTAGCGGAGCAGCTTGAATTCCGTACCGGTCAGACTTTGCCACTCTGCCTGGCCCTGACGCACTTGCTGGCGCTGCTCATCCAGCTCGATTTCACCGACCCTTAAACCCGCCTGCAGTTGCCCATGCCGGCGCCGGATCAGCACCTGCAAACGGGCAAACAGCTCCTGGGGATGAAAAGGCTTACACAGATAGTCATCCGCGCCCTGGCTCAGGGCCAACACCTTATCTTGCCAATCATCCCGGGCGGTCAACACCAAGATAGGGAAAGCGAGTTGGGCACGACGCCAGCTTTGCATGACCTCCAGACCATTACGATCCGGCAGGCCCAGGTCAAGAATAGCCAGCTGATAGGCTTCCTGCCGTCCCAACTGCTCAGCCAGCTGGCCATTGGCCGCTACATCGACACTATAGCCCTGCAACTCCAACGCCTGACTGAGGGAGTCCGCTAACAGGCTATCGTCCTCTACTAATAACAGCCGCATCTGTGCCCAATCACCCTCTTTCCATCACCACCTTGATCAATCAAGGCAGCCTGTCTTACTGCACCTGTAACTGCCCGTGCATCCCAGCTTCATAATGACCGGGAATGTTGCAAGCATAGTGCAACTGGCCTGCTTCCGTCGCCGTCCAGACAAAAGACTGGGTTTCTCCCGGCGCCACTGTGACCCCCACCATTTCCCCCATATCATGGGCATGGTCACCATGACCGGCAGCGGCCATCGCCGCCATCATCTGACGATGCTCATCCTGCATCTCTTTACTACCCAAGATGAACTCATGGGGAATCTGGCCAGTGTTAGTGACCACAAAACGCACGGTTTCACCCTGACGTAACTCCAGCTTGTCCTGGGCAAAACGAATGTCTTTCGCCTCCACCTGGATTTCCCGGTCCACCTTAGCTTCGGCATTCTGATGCTGACTACCATGGGTGCCCCCAGCCCAACTCAGATTGCTCACCGCCAAGGCCACTAAACCACTGATCAAGATTGCTTTGTTCATTAATCAATCACTCCTGTTTTTTGCTAATGCGCCTATCAATGGCTCAACAGGATGGCGACCCAGTGTGAATTGGAGCTGAAAGCAGTGCCTGGCAGCATAAGCGGGCTGGACTTGCTTGGCACAAGGGGGTAACGTCAGGCGCCAACGATCATAACAATACCCGCTAAGACCATGCCTGCACCCATCCCTCAAAAACGCGCGCGCAGTGCCTCCAGCAAAGCCATTCGTCGTCAAAACATTCTCGACGCGGCGGACCAGCTGTTTGCTGCTCATCCTTCTGTGCTGCCCACTGTGGCGGAGATCAGCCAACTTTGTGAGCTGGCCAAGGGCACGGTGTATATCTACTTCGAAAGCAAGGAGGCAATCTTCCTGGCCTTGCTGGAAAGTGCCCAGCGCCAGTGGCTCGCCCGCCTGCGTGAAGTGGCGGAACAAACCGGCGAACTCACCACCGTGGTAGATGCACTCTGTAACCACCTGGATGCCAAGCCCCGCCTGATGCAGTTGGCCAGCCTCAGCAGTAATGTGCTGGAGCCCAACGTGACCGAAGAGCAGCTGTATAACTATAAAAAAACCATGGCAGATGAAATTGCCGCTACCGCCGAAGCCTTGCAGCCCTTGTTTCAAGATGGCCGCAAAACCAGTGCAGTGGTGCATATGCTGCTGCAAACCTACGCCCTGTTGTTAGGCTTATGGCAACTGTCGCACCCCACCCACCAGCGTCGTGGCGTCCACGCCCCCGAGCTGGATATGCTGCAACCGCCCTTTATGAGCAGCGCCAAAGCCGCCTTGTTGCGCCTCTGGCAGCTTGAGGGCAGCAGTAAAAAAGCCTAAGGTACTCACTCTTATCAATCTGTTATCGGACATACCATGACTCAGTCGCACCGCCATAACTGGCAACTAGACCTACTCCTAGCACGCTGCTGAGTCATTTATTCGGCGGCGGTAAAACGTCGCCACCCCGCCGCTTTTGCCTCCGCCTTTACCTCCACGTCAAGGAACCCCAGGAGGCGTTATGCAAACCTCTGATTCGTCCATCGACTATCCCGGTATTGCCCTGGCATTAGGGGGCGCGGCACTGTTTTCCACCAAGCCGATTTTTATCAAGTTTGCCTATGCCGCCGGCGCCACCAGCGTCACCCTGCTGGAGCTACGGATGTTGCTTGCCTTGCCCTTTTACCTGCTGATAGGTGGCTGGCTACTCTGGCGCCAGCCTTTACAGCCCGCCCAATGGCGTGGCTTACCGGTGGCTGCCTTGGTCGGCATCCTGGGCTACTACCTGGCCAGCCTGCTGGATATGTGGGGCTTGGAGTACATCAGCGCCCAGCTGGAGCGCTTGATCCTGTTTGCTTACCCCACCCTGACCGTCTTATTGGTATGGTGGTGGCAGGGTCAACGGCCTCAAGCGGGGATTTGGCTAGCACTGCTGCTGACCTACTGCGGTATTGCCACCCTCTTTATTCAGGATCTGCAACAGCTGGGTACGGAGGTTTTGTTCGGGGGAGGGCTGGTGCTGGGCGCTGCGGTTGCCTTTGCCGCCTATGTGGTGCTGGCCAAGGCGCCCACCCAATTACTGGGCAGTCGGCTATTTACCTGTGTCGCCATGAGTGCCGCCAGTCTGGCGATCTTCCTGCACAGCAGCCTCAGCCAAAGTGTCAGCCTGGCCAGCATCAGCTGGCCTATCTGGGCCTATGCGGCTGCCATCGCAGTGGTCTGTACCCTGCTGCCATCCTTTATGGTCAGTGCGGCGATTGCCCGGCTCGGCTCCAGCAAAACCGCCCTCACCGGCACCTGTGGCCCGGTGATCACCAGTGTCTTGGCGGTGCAACTATTGGATGAGCCCTTCAGTCTCTGGCATCTATTGGCGATGGGCTTGGTGATTGTCGGTGTCAGTCTGGCGATGCGCCCCCCTCAGGGACGCACCCCGGCGGCAAAGTCCGCAGCATAGCGGCCAATCCATTCGGCGGCAGCGGCTTCGGTGCTCAGTTGTCGCCCCTCTTCCTGCCAGACCCGCTTCTTGTAGATTTCGATGCAGCACATCTGCTCCACCATACGGGAGCGGTAGGCATCATCGGGGTCAGTAAACATCAACCCCACCTCATAACGACTGCCTTGACGGCAACAGTGCTTAACCTCTGCCTCACACTCAAAGACAGGGTCCACCAGAGGTATTCGTACTTGTACCAGGGTACCTGCGGGTAAGGGGACTTCGGAGATAAAGGCCAGCCCACCCTGACTGAGGTTGTAGCTGTGTTGATCCAGGGCAATCGCATACTCAGGGGTATCGATCTCGATGGGCACTTCTAACATAAAACGATGGTATCTACGCATGCGGTGGCCCTCCTCTGGATTGCTACGTCGAGCCTGCTTGCCTGACTAAAATATCGACTTACATACTCTTTCCTGAAGCTCAAACCGCTAAATTCAATAGTACTCAAGTACTCCTGCCGCCATTTGGCCAGTATTTGGCTGCTTGTCACTATCCTCCCTTTGCACAGCCAACGACCCTCCTCTTCTTGTCGACTTTTTTGGCACTAGTGGCCAATAGGCGACCTGGGCTTAACTATGGCAGTCTTCGCCATAGGCCTGTCATCGACTCACTGCTAGGCTGTTGCTCTCCTAGGCTTGCAGGAAGACTTCATGCACCCTTTACACCATGCGTTGCACAATGAACTCCACTCGCGCCCGTCGATTTACTTCGATGCCCCGGCCTGGGTGTATCACTTTGCCCTGTTGGATGAGCAGCAACACAGTGAACACTGGCTGGCCACACTCTGCGCACAATTACAGCAGCCGTATCAACCCAGCCAGGTACAGGGTTTTTTAGCCTGGCAGGGCTATCTGGCCAAGTGGGAACGCCACACCGAATTTGTCACCTTTACCCTGGTGTGCCCACGAGAGGATGAACAACAGGAGTGGCCCGCCGCTCCCGCCTGGCTGCAACCCTGGCTGGACAGCCATCGCCAGCAGATCATCAATGCCTGCCTGATCCGGGTAGAACACGAAAGCCAATGGCGTGGCAGTCCCCAAGCCTATGGTTTTAAAGATCCGGCTGGTTCTTACATTGGTGGCGAAGATGCCCGCCTGTGGAGTGACTTTCGTCTGCTGCCCAGCGGTCTTACCCCCTTCTTGCTGCTTAACCGCCATCTCAATGCCTATCGCCTGGGGCGGATGCTAAGACGGGTACTGGAGATCGAAACCTACCGCATGATGGCCAGCCTGGCCCTGCCCATGGCACGCCAGCAAAGCCAGCAGCTGAAACACTATGAGCAACAGTTGACGGCCCTCAGTGCCCGCAATGCCGAACTCAATCCGGCCCAGGACAAAGCCCTGTTACGCGACTTGTCGGAGCTATCCGCCGAACTCAATCACTGTGCGCAAACCAGCAGCCAACGCTTTAGCGCCACAGAGGCCTATGCCCGCCTGGTGTTTGAGCGCATTACCGAACTCCGGGAAAGCCGCATCGGCGAATGCCAACGGCTAGGGGTGTTTATCGAACGGCGCTTTAAACCCTCGGTACGCTACTGCCATGCGACCGAGCAACGCCTGCTGCGCCTGCAGCAACAGGTGGCAGACCTGAGTGATCTGCTCCGCACCCGCATTCAGCTGGAGGTTGAGGAACAAAACTCGGCCATTCTGCACAGCTTAAACCGCCATGCCGCCTCACAGATCCGCATTCAAAAAGCGGTTGAGGGCTTTTCCATCATCGCCATCAGCTATTACCTGCTCAGTCTGTTCAAGCTAGGGCTGGAAGGACTGCACAGCCTGGGACTGGATGTGGATGCCAGTACCGCCACCACCATCCTCGCGCCCCTGGCCCTATTGGTCTTAGGTGGTTTGCTGTGGAGCAAGCACCGTCTACCTGATTAGCCTTTACTAATAGATTAGCCAGCCTGAAACAGGCGTGGAAAACGCATACAGAAACAGGTCAGCCCCGCTGCCGAGCGGACGCTGATCTGGCCCTGATGAGCCTGCACAATCGCCTGGGTGATGGCCAGCCCTAACCCGGCCCCCTCCGTTTGCCCATGACTGCGTGCCGGATCAGCACGATAAAAACGCTCAAACAGGTGCGGCAACGCCTCGGCGGCAATGGTTTCCCCTTGGTTTTCCACCTCCAGCTGCACCCCCAGCTCATCACTGCTAATGCGTACCACCACCTGACCGCCCGCCGGGGTATAACGCAGGGCATTGGCCAGCAAATTACTCAGGGCACGGCGCAGCATCAGGCGATCCCCCTGCAGGCTGCCCTGCCCCTGCTGGCTTAACTGGATATCACTGGCTTCGGCCAGGGCATCATAGAACTCCAGTAACTCCGCCACTTCCTGTTCCAGTTGCAACTCGCTACAGGAGGGCAGCATCAAACCATGCTCGGCCTTGGCCAAAAACAGCATGTCGCTGATGATGCGTGCCAGACGCTCCAGTTCTTCGGCATTGGAGGCCAGGGCATCACGGTAGGCTGCCGCATCACGACTCTGGGAAAGGGTGACCTGGGTCTGTGTCATCAGGTTACTGATCGGGGTGCGCAGCTCATGGGCCAGATCAGAGGAAAAGTCCGACAGTCGCCGGAAGGCATCCTCCAGCCGCGCCAACATCTGATTCAGCTCCTGAGCCAAGCCCGCCAACTCCACCGGCACCGCCTTTTCCGGCAGGCGGTGATCCAGCCGGTTGGCGGTCAACACCGCGGCACGTGCCTGCATCACCCGCAAGGGCGCCAAACCACCCCTGACCGCCAACCAACCCAATAAGCCGGACACCAGCGCCGCCGCCAGCACATAGAACACCAGGGTGCGGGAAAACGCCTGACTAAACTGTTGGTGGTGCTGAATATCCGAGGCCAGTAATACCCGGATCGGCGTATCCTCTGGCAGGGCACGCCATAGGGTCAGCACCCGGCCACGGTAATCCCGCCCCTGCTGACGCCATTCAAACAAGGTTGACTGACCATCCTGGTCATATTCCTTGTTCACCTGATCCGGGAAGTCCTCCACCCCGTGGTTAAACAACACCTGGGAGGCCACCTCAACCCGCACCCCCAGCATATGGTCATTACCAAAGAAAGCGTTCAGATCCGCCTGTAGGCGGGGCAAATCCTGGGGGTGCTGTACCCGCTCCACCAGTGCCTGCACAATGCTGGCTTTGCTATCCAGCAACTGTCGGTCCTGTTCAATAAAGTGTCTCTCAATCGCCACCTGAATAATCCAGTTCAGCACCAGTAGCACCGAGGTCGAGACCAGCACAAACAGCAGCGTCAGCCGCCAGGTAAGAGATAAACGGCCCATCAGGATTGCGGTACCTCTAGCACATAGCCCATCCCGCGCACGGTATGCAGCAGTTTGAGTTCATAGGGATCATCCAGCTTGGTACGCAGGCGACGCATCGCCACCTCGATCACATTGGTGTCACTGTCAAAGTTCATATCCCACACCTGGGAGGCAATCAACGAACGGGGCAACACTTCACCACTGCGCCTTAGCATCAGTTCCAGCAGGGCAAACTCTTTAGCGGTCAGGTCGATCCGTTTACCCGCCCGGCTCACCCGCCGCTTGAGTAAGTCCATTTCCAGATCCGCCAGGCTCAGGATCGTGGGCTCGAGGCTGGCCCGTCCACGACGCAACAGGGTGCGTACCCGTGCCAATAGCTCGGCAAAAGCAAAAGGCTTGACCAGATAATCATCCGCCCCCAGCTCCAATCCCCGCACCCGATCCTCTATCTGATCCCGTGCGGATAAGAACAATACCGGCTGCTCGCGACCACTGGCGCGCAAACGCTCCATGACCTGCCAGCCATCCAAACCCGGCAACATCACATCCAGAATCACCAGCGCATAGTCATCCTGCAGCGCCTGGTGCAGGCCATCCAAACCATTGGCGACCCAGTCGGCCACATAGCCTGCCTCCCTCAACCCCTGGCAGAGGTATTCGCCGGTTTTGCCTTCATCTTCGATGATCAGGATTTTCATAATGGCCCTGCCTCTTTCATTTACAGCATTGTAATGACCAGGTCATCTTGCTGACGGGGTCAGCCCACTAAGCTCTCCTCATTCACTCACAAGGAGACTTCAACATGAAAATGACCACTACTCTGCTGACCGGCCTGCTGCTCGCTAGCACCTTCAGTCTGTCCGCCCAAGCGGATGAGCATCAGCTGGAAATCCGCAATCGCATTGCCAACGCTAGCCAGAGTACGCCACCCGCCACTCAACCTGAGTCCCATCAGCATGCTCCCAATAGCGGAGCCGGCAGCTGGCACTAACCCCCCTCTTGTCCCACCAGCTCAGGCTGGTGGGACACATTTTGCGTCATCTTACCTCGTTCCCCCTCTTCTCCGGCCAACATAACAATTTTGTAATCTGGCTGTCAGCTTGGTGACGGTTGCCACCCTCTAACATAGCCAACACTCTCACTAAAGCCTGTTATTAAGGATGCTCAAGCATGAAAAAATCGGTTCTGGGCTGGTTGGCTGCCAGCGTACTGGGTGCTTCTTTCAGTTTGTCCGCCCTGGCGGATAGCGATACCCCCTGGGTACAGGGCATGGTGAAGAAAGTAGATGCCAGCGCGCAAAAGATCACCATCAAGCACCAACCTCTCACCCATCTCAACATGCCCGCCATGACCATGGGTTTTCAGGTCGCCCCAGAGATCAACCTGGAACAGCTAGAGGCTGGCAGTGAAATCGAATTTAAAGCGGTGATGGATGGCAGCACGATGCTGGTCACTGAGCTAAAACCCAAAAGCTAACCCAACATCCACCCTGCCGCCTCGCCCCCGGGTGAGGCGCATTCCTCCATGAGGATGAGCCAACATGTTTGCTTTTTCGTCCCCTTGGCGAGTGGCCCTTGCCAGCCTGACTCTGGTTGCCGGGCACGCCCTGGCGGATGATGCTCTGCCCGCGCAAGCCGATCTTGCCACCCTGTTACAGTATCTGCAGCGTCACCATCCCGCCCTGTTAGCCGGCCAGGCAGAGGTCAACGCCGTGCGTCAGCGCGCCCTGGCAGCCAATAACCTGCCCGACCCCATGGTCGGCATTGAGTTAATGGATATCACCAACACCATGGGCGATGGTCAGCTCTCTCTCCTGCCGGGGCAGGTAGGACAAACCAATTATCAGCTGACCCAGGCATTACCTTTTCCCGGCAAACTGGCCGGACGTGAAGCCCAACTCAATGCCCTGGCGGATCAACGCCAGGCCGGGGTCGAAGTCGAAGCCCTCAACCTGCGTAGCCAGTTACAACAAGGCTACAGCGAATACCTGCTGGCCTATCAGCAACAGCATATTCTGCAAGAATCCCTCGGCTGGCTTGATGCCCTCAACCAAACCCTGACCCGTAACTATGGGCTGGGTCTGGCCAGCCAAAGCGACGTCATTCGCGCCCAGGCTGAAATCACCCGCTTGCAACTGGATCTGCTTGAGCAACAACGCCTGCGCCAGCGCGCCCAAGCCAATATCAATGGCCTGCTACTGCGTCCACCCCATGCCGAATTGCCCCAACCGCAAGCCAGTCAACCGCCTGCCACACTGCCCAGTCTGGATAACCTGCTGGCCCGTGCCGCTCAGCACCCTCAGCTGGCAGGCAGTCGAGCCGGTCTTGATGCCGCGCAAAAAGCACGGGAACTGGCCTATTTGGAGCGCTACCCCGACTTTTCGCTCAGGCTATCGAATAACCGCCCCCGTCAGGGACAGGACTCCTGGGGACTGATGCTGGAGCTTAATCTGCCCTTGCAACAGGGCCGCCGCCGAGCGGAAGAGGCCGAAGCTGAGGCGATGGTCACTTCCGCTTACCAGCTACTGCAACTGAGTCAAAGCCAGCTGCACGCCGAACTCGGCAGCGCCTATGCCAGTCTCAGCGCCAATCAACAAAAAGCCCAATTGCTCCGTGACACCCTGCTACCCCAGGCTGAAGCCGCTGCGGCCGCAGCACGATTGGGTTATAGCCATAACCGCCAGCCCTTTGCTGAAGTACTCAATGCCGAATTGCAGGTGCTGAGTGTGCGTCTAAACCTCACCGAAGCCGAGGCCGCCATTACCCTGGCCCTGGCTGAACTGGAACGCTATCTGGGAGCGACACTGTGATCCGTCCCTATCTTTTCCTCAGCGCCAGCCTGAGCACCCTGCTATGGCTTGCTCCTCTGCCTGCCAGCGCCGACAACCATACCAACGATGGCGAGCGTAAACCCCTTTATTACCGTAACCCCATGGGTTTGCCTGACACCTCGCCGGTGCCGAAAAAGGACTCCATGGGCATGGACTATATTCCGGTTTACGCCGATGACGAGCCCAGTGATTCCGGGGTGGTCAAGGTCAGCCCGGCACGCCTGCAAACGCTAGGGGTAAAGACCGCTAAGGCACAGATGCAAACCCTGGATGCGGCGATCCGCGCGGTCGGTCGGGTGGAGATTAACGAACGTCTGGTTTATAGCCTGTCTCCACGTTTCAGCGGCTGGATTGAGCAACTCTACGTCAATGCCAATGGCGATCCGGTCAAACAGGGTCAGCCCCTGTTCAGCCTTTATAGTCCCGAGCTGGAAGCGACCCTGGGTGAAATCGCCATTGCCCGCCAACTCGACCCGGCCCAGGCCCAAGCCAAAGCCGGGGCTCAGGCCTTACGCCAAGCCGCCTCACAACGCCTGGCCAATTGGCAGGTCAAGGTCGAGCAGGGCCGTCTGGTGATGGTGTCGCCGCTAAATGGTGTAGTGCTGAGCAAGAGCGCCGTGGCCGGCATGGGCTTTAGCCCTGGCACTCCCCTGTATCAGTTAGCTGACCTGTCCCATGTCTGGGTGCTGGCCGATGTGTACGAACAGGATTTGGCCCGTATCAAAGTAGGAGAAGCCGCCCAGGTGAGCCTGGATGCCTATCCCGGTCGCCAGTTTAACGCCACCATCACCTATCTCTACCCCACCCTAAACACCCCTACCCGCACCACACCGGTACGTCTGGAGCTGGATAACAGCGAGGGTATCCTGCGTCCTGGCATGTTTGCCCATGTCGAGCTGGCCGCTAGCGGCCAGCAACCACGGCTGACGGTACCTAAGTCCGCCGTGATCGATACCGGTGAACGCCAGGTGGTGCTGAAGGTACTGGAGGCCGGTAAGTTCCAGCCCCAACCGGTGCAGCTTGGCTTGCGGGGCAAGGACGCGGTGGAGATTCTCTCTGGCCTGGAGGCTGGCACCGAAGTGGTCACCGCCGCCAACTTCCTGATTGATGCAGAAAGCAACCTGAAAGCCGCCCTGGCACAATTTAACGAAGCCCCTGCCAGTGCCTTCCCGCAGTATCAGGCCAAGGGCGTGCTGGAGTCAGTCGATCTCGCCTCCCTGTCCGTCACCCTGACCCATGAGCCCATTGCCGAGCTACAGTGGCCGGGCATGACCATGGACTTCCAACTCGACTCAGAAAAAGTTAGTGAAGGCTTACTGCCAGGACAACCCATTACTTTCAGCTTTGAAGATCGAGGTGATGGCGAGTTTGTGATTACCAGTATGAGCGCGGAAAACGGTCACGGAGGACACTAAGATGCTGGCAAAGATCATTGCCTGGTCTGCGCGTAATGTCTTCCTGATGTTACTGCTGACCCTCGGCCTGGTGGGGGGCGGACTCTACGCCCTCAAGCAGACCCCTCTCGATGCCCTGCCGGACTTGTCCGATGTACAGGTGATTGTCTATACCCCCTATCCGGGCCAAGCCCCCCAGGTGGTGGAAGACCAGGTCACCTATCCCTTGACCACCGCCATGCTCGCGGTGCCCAAGGCCAAGGTGGTGCGGGGCTTCTCCATGTTTGGCGCCTCCTACATTTACATCATCTTTGAGGACAGTACTGACCTCTACTGGGCCCGCTCCCGGGTACTGGAGTACTTGAGCTCCGCCCAGGGCAAGCTACCTGCCGGGGTCAACCCGCAACTGGGCCCCGATGCCACCGGTGTAGGCTGGGTCTTCCAGTATGCCCTCACCGGCAAAGATCAGTCCCTGGCGGATTTACGCTCCCTGCAGGACTGGTATGTGCGCTATCAACTGACCAAGGCCGAAGGGGTGGCAGAAGTCGCCAGCCTCGGTGGCTTTGTCAAAGAGTACCAGGTCACGGTTGATCCCCATCGCCTGAATTCCTACGGCGTCAGCCTGGAGCGTCTGGCCCAGGTCATCCGCGAATCCAACCAGGATGTGGGGGGCCGGGTGCTGGAGCTGGCCGAGAAGGAATTCATGATCCGCGGCCTGGGCTATCTGCAAGGCAGCGAGGATATCGAACAGCTGGTACTGAAAAGCGAAGGCGGCACTCCGGTGCTGGTCAGGGATGTCGCCAAAGTGGAGCTAGTACCCGCCGAACGCCGTGGCCTGACCGAGCTTAATGGTGAAGGCGAGGTTGCCTCCGGCATCGTCATGGCCCGTTATGGCGAAAATACCCTGGATGTGATCGCCAACAGCAAAGCCAAAATTGCAGAACTCAGCGCCGGTTTACCCGAGGGCACCGAAATTGTTCCCGTCTATGACCGTGCCCCGCTGATTGAACGGGCGATTGCCAACCTCAAGTTCACCCTCTTGGAGGAAAGCCTGATCGTTGCCGCCGTCTGTATCATCTTCCTGATGCATGTTCGCAGTGCGCTGGTGGCCATCATCACCCTGCCCATCGGCATTCTGGTAGCCTTTATCGCCATGCGGGCGATGGATATGGGCAGCAATATCATGAGCCTTGGTGGCATTGCGATCGCCATTGGAGCGATGGTGGATGCCGCCATCGTGATGATTGAGAACGCCCATAAACGGCTGGAACACCTGCCTGCCGAGGCAGACGCCAAGCAGCGAGCCGCCACCCTGATTAGCGCCTGTCAGGAAGTGGGGCCGGCGCTGTTCTTCTCCCTGCTGATTATTACCGTCTCCTTCCTGCCGGTATTTACCCTGGAAGGACAGGAGGGGCGCCTGTTCAGCCCCCTGGCTTTCACCAAAACCTTTGCTATGGCCGGTGCGGCCCTGCTGTCCGTCACCCTGGTGCCGGTACTGATGCTGTTTTTTGTGCGGGGGCGAATTATGCCGGAGCAGAAAAACCCGGTTAACCGCCTGCTGATTTGGCTGTATCGCCCGCTGATCCTCGCGGTGATGCGTCACAAGATTTTGACCCTGGTGTTAGCGCTGGCGGGCATGGCGGCGACCATCTATCCCGCCAACCGCATCGGCTCCGAGTTTATGCCGACCCTGAATGAAGGGGCAATCTTCTACATGCCCGCTTCCTTACCCGGCATGTCGATCACCGAGGCCGGTCGCCTACTGCAAACCACTAACCGGATTATCAAAACCTTTCCGGAAGTTGAGTCCGTTTATGGCAAAGCTGGCCGAGCCGATAGCGCCACCGACCCCGCACCGCTGGAGATGTTCGAAACCGTTATCAACCTGAAAGATCCCAGCCAATGGCGGCCTGAGATGACGGTGGACAAACTGATTGCTGAAATGGATGCCGCCTTGCAGTTTCCGGGGATTGCCAACTCCTGGACGATGCCCATCAAAGCGCGGATCGACATGCTCTCCACCGGTATCCGTACCCCTGTTGGTATCAAGGTATTTGGCCAAAACCTGGAGCAAATCGAACAACTGGCACGCCAGATTGAGCAGGTAGTACGCAAGGTACCCGGCACCTCCAGTGCCTATGCAGAACGGGTCACCGGCGGTTATTACCTGGATATCAAACCCAAGCGTGAACAACTGGCCCGCTATGGCATCACCATTGGTGAATTCCAACGCGTGGTTGAAACCGCCCTCGGTGGTGCACCTGTGACCACCGCCGTCGAAGGCCTGGAACGCTATAACATCAGCGTGCGCTATCCTCGCGCTAACCGTGATGATCCACAGAAGATTGCCAGCGAAGTCTATGTCCCCAGTAGCGCCGGCATGTTACCCCTGGGACAGCTGGCCGAGGTCAAACTGGTTAACGGCCCCCCCGCCCTGAAAACCGAAAACGCCCTCTTGGTTGCCTATATCTTTGTCGATATTCGTGACCGCGATATTGGCTCTTACGTCGCCGATGCCCAGCAGGCAGTGGCAGAACAGGTTGCCTTCCCGCCCGGCTATTACGCCACCTGGTCGGGTCAGTTCGAATATATGGAACGGGCCAAAGCCAAGCTCAAGATCGTGGTGCCGGTCACCCTGGGCATTATCTTTGTGCTGCTGTACCTCAACTTCCGCCGTCTCAGTGAAACCCTGATTGTGATGCTGTCTGTGCCCTTTGCACTGGTCGGAGGTATCTGGTTGATCTGGTGGTTAGGCTACAACCTCAGTGTGGCGGTGGTAGTGGGCTTTATTGCGCTGGCGGGGGTCGCCGCAGAAACCGGCGTGATCATGCTGATCTACCTCGATCAGGCCTGGGAGGAAATCAAAGCCAAACGCCTAGCCGAAGGTCATCAGCCCAGCCTTGAAGACCTTTACCACGCCATTATGGAAGGGGCAGTAGAGCGGGTTAGACCGAAAATGATGACGGTGGTGGCGATTATTGCCGGCCTGCTGCCGATTATGTGGAGCAGCGGCACCGGCTCAGAAGTCATGAGCCGCATCGCTGCCCCCATGGTGGGCGGCATGCTGTCCTCCACCGTACTGACCCTAGGGGTGATTCCCGCTCTCTATGCCCTGGTGAAGCAATGGCAGTTTAAACGCGGGCAACTTTAAAACCGCTAACCGATAACAGGGCAGCCAGGCTGCCCTTTAGGCCTGCTGTCGTAACTGCAAACGTGGAGCTATGTAGTGCAAAAACGCCTTAATACGGCTGGAAAGCGCTGTGTTGCGGTAGTACACCCCGTGTACCAATTCCCGATCATTAGGTGAACGCACAGACTCCGCCAGGATCTTCACTAATCTGCCACAACGTAAATCGTCACCAATCATGAACTCTGATAGCAAGGTCACCCCATGCCCCGCCAAACAGAGTTGCCGTAGTGCTTCTCCGCTACTGCTCGCCAGTACAGGAGTAAAAGTAAAAGGGGCTGTCAGGGGCCAGCGATTCAGATGAGGCGCATCACTAAAACCTAACAATTGATGCTGCGCCAATTCGCCGAGACTGGTCGGAACACCAAAGCGCTCTAAGTAAGCGGGCGCCGCCACAAGATGCAATGGACTACGTCCTAACAAACGGGCATGGAGATTAGAGTCCTGCAAGGCTCCAATCCTGATCGCCAAATCCGTGCGGCGCTCAATCAAATCAATGATATTTTCGTTCGCCACCAGCTCCAGTTGGATCTGTGGATAACATTGGCGAAAACCCGCTACCAAGGGGACAAGCTGGTGCAGAATAAAAGGCGTGGCCGCGTCCACTCGCAACCTTCCCGTTGGCGTTCCTTTTAGTAGCCGTAACTGCTCTTCCGCCTGGGCCAACTGATCCAGCCCTCCTCTCACCGCGTTGATAAATACACGCCCCTCTTCGGTGAGTTCCAACTTGCGGGTAGTACGGTTAAGCAGGGTGCAATCCAACTCTTGTTCTAGGCGACTCAGAGCACGAGATACCTTGGCCACCTGTATATCCAGTACCTTGGCGGCTAACGATAAGCTGCCACTGTCCACCACGGTTAACAGTATTTGTAGATCTTCTATACGCGACACTATTGCCATTTTTGCAAAATTCTTTTGGTTCTTTTGCTGTTTTTACTAAAAGTACCCCTTGGCATACTGCGCCGCAACCTCACTACTGTGGAAACTACTATGCCTCTTGCTCTATTGGCGCTGACACTGAGCGCCTTTGCTATCGGCACTACCGAGTTCGTCATTGTCGGGCTAGTCCCTACCATTGCGCAGGATTTGGGTGTGTCTTTGCCCTCTGCAGGTTTACTCGTCAGCCTTTACGCCCTTGGTGTAGCCATTGGTGCTCCTTTATTAACCGCCATGACCGCCCGCTGGCAGCGCAAACGTGTCCTACTGACACTGATGTCTCTGTTTGTACTGGGCAATCTGCTGGCTTGGCTGGCTCCTGACTATTACTCCTTAATCAGTGCCAGAGTACTGACTGGATTAGCACATGGCGTATTTTTCTCAATCGGCTCTACCATCGCCACCAGCCTGGTCCCCCGTGACAAGGAGGCAAGCGCCATTGCAATTATGTTCACTGGGCTAACCGTTGCTTTGGTAACAGGCGTGCCACTGGGCACCTGGATAGGTCAGCACTTCGGGTGGCGAGCCACCTTTATGGCCGTAGCTGGATTAGGACTGCTTGCTTTAATCGGCAGCGCCATATTGATCCCTCATCACCTCAAACAACAGCCAGCCGCCCGCTTGGTAGAGCAGCTACAAGTATTAACCCATCCTCGGTTACTGCTGGTCTATGCGATGACAGCGGTTGGCTATGGCGGTACTTTTGTCGCCTTTACCTTTCTTGCACCGATTTTGGAACAAGTCTCCGGCTTTGCGCCTAATACCATCGGTTTGATCATGCTGGTGTACGGTGTATCGGTGGCGGCAGGCAATATCGGTGGCGGTAAACTGGCCGACCACTTAGGCCCACTACCAGCCCTGACGATCATCTTCGCCATCCTGGCGTTAATACTGCTGCTATTTACCTTTACTGCCCCCCATCCCCTGAGTGCACTGCTAACGATTTTATTCTGGGGTGCCTTTGCCTTCGGTAATGTACCTGGCCTACAGGTGTATGTGGTGCAGCTAGCACAACGCTATACCCCACAAGCCGTGGATGTTGCCTCAGGTTTGAATATCGCTGCGTTTAATGTGGGGATTGCCTTGGGTGCGCTATTCGGTGGTTTGATTATTGAACACCTGTCCTTGCTCGACTTGCCCTGGATAGGCGCTCTGATCGTTTTCCTGGCGCTGATACTGACACGACTCTCTGCTCATTTGGATCAGCGTGAGGGCAAACAAGCTCATCTCGCTCTGCCTTAACCATCCATTTTTCATCTCGGCAGAGTTCTCTCTGCCGCTGCACCAGGAGTTTCTATCATGACTGCCATTCCTTCCCTCGGTATGGGGACTTTCCGCCTTGCAGGTCAACAGGCCTATCAAGCTGTGCTTACTGCGCTTGACTGTGGTTATCGCCATCTGGATACCGCCCAAATCTATGCCAATGAAGCAGAGGTAGGGCAAGCGCTACAAGACAGTGGAGTCGCTCGGCAAGAAGTCTTTCTCACCACCAAGGTGTGGTTGGATAACCTACACCCTCACACTTTTCTCAGCAGTGTGGAAGAGAGTCTAGCCAAGCTACAAGTTGATGCTGTCGATCTTCTCCTGATCCATTGGCCAGATAGTAGTGGACAGCTAGCAATGGAGACTTATCTCGAGCGGTTAGCCGAGGCAAAACAACGAGGATTAAGCCAGCATATCGGCGTCTCTAACTTCACCAATGCCCAGCTCAGCCAAGCGGTATCTATTCTGGGCGCGGATATGATTTTGACCAATCAGGTAGAAGTGCACCCCTACCTTCACAATCGTCAGGTGATTGAGCATTGTCAGCAACTGGGAATTCAGGTAACGGGCTACATGCCTCTTGCCGTGAGTAAAGTGATGAGGGATCCACTGCTAGGCCAGATTGCCGAAGCACATCAGGTTTCTGCTGCAGCGGTTGCCATCGCTTGGCAGTTACAACAGGGATTAGTGACGATTCCATCCTCCACCCGTCGAGCCAATCTACTGGCTAATCAACAGGCCTTAACACTGCGCCTCAGTGCACAAGACATGCAGGCGATTGCACAACTCGATAAAGGGGAGCGGATTGCCAATCCAGATTTTGCCCCTCAATGGGATTAATGTGCTCAATACACTAGGCCCCATTGGGGCCTAGTGTGCAGCGACTTACTCCACCGTCACGCTTTTGGCGAGGTTACGGGGTTGATCTACGTCGGTGCCACGAATCACTGCCACATAGTAGGACAGCAGTTGTAACGGCAGGGTGTAGAGAATCGGCTCCAGCAAAGGATCGACACTGGGCAGGTTAAGCACTTGGTAACCTTCCTGATTGACCAAAGCAGCCTGTTGGTCGGCAAACACATAGAGCTCGCCGCCACGGGCGCGAACTTCCTGCATATTAGACTTCACCTTATCCAGCAGCTCATTACCGGGGGCTACGGTAATCACCGGCATATCCTTATCCACCAGGGCCAGAGGGCCATGTTTTAACTCGCCAGCGGGATAGGCTTCGGCATGAATATAGGAAATTTCCTTCAGTTTCAGTGCCCCTTCCATGGCAATCGGATAGAGCGCGCCCCGACCGAGGAATAGACTATGGTGCTTCTCGGCAAACTGCTCGGCCAACGCCTCAATTTGCGGCGCCAAAAGGAGCGCTTCTTCTACCTTGGCCGGCAACTGGCGCAAAGCGGTGACAATCCGCTCCTCCTGTGCCTCACTGATCGCCCCCTTGGCTTCGCCTAGGAGCAGGGTCAGTAGCATCAGCGCTTCCAGCTGGGTAGTGAAGGCTTTGGTGGAGGCGACGCCAATTTCCGGTCCCGCCAGGGTCATCAGGCAGAGATCAGACTCCCGTACTAGGGAGCTGCCAGGCACATTACAAATACTCAGGCTGGCCAGTACGCCACGCTCTTTTGCCACCCGTAGTGCGGCCAGGGTATCAGCGGTTTCACCCGACTGCGATAAGGTAACAAACAGGGTGCCCGGCAGGGTCACACTGCGCCGATAACGGTATTCCGAGGCAATCTCAACCAGGCAAGGCAAGCCGGTCAGCTCTTCAAACCAATAACGCGCCACCATTCCCGCATGATAGCTGGTGCCGCAGGCAATAATCTGCACCGCCTGCACCTGGCTCAGTAACGCACGACCTTGCTCACCCAGTAGCTGACGATTCACCCGGTTGCCCTGCAAACGCCCCTCAAGGGTGGCCTGTAGCGCCCGAGGCTGCTCATAGATCTCTTTGAGCATATAGTGCTTGTACTCGCCCTTATCGGCAGCCTGGGCACCGTGCTCAAAACGCTTGACCGGATATTCCACTGTCTCACCGGCAGCGTTGCGAATCTCGATATCGGTCAGGGTCAGGCGGGCCATATCCCCTTCGTTCAGGTAGATAAAGCGGTCAGTCACCTGCAGCAGTGCCAGGGGATCAGAGCCAATAAAATGTTCCCCCATCCCCACACCAATCACTAGTGGGCTACCTTTACGGGCACAGAGTAGCTGGTCAGGGTAGTCACTATGAATGACCCCCAGGGCAAAGGCGCCATGCAACTGCTCGACCACCTGCTGAAAAGCGGCAAAAAAATCTAAATCCTGCTGTTTTAAAACATCAGCCAGTAAGTGGGCAATAACTTCAGTATCGGTTTCTGAACTAAACACATATCCCTTGGCTTGCAGGCTGGCTTTGATGCTCTCGTAGTTTTCAATGATGCCGTTATGCACCACCGCTAGCTGACTGCCAGAAATATGAGGATGAGCATTGGCTTCAGTGGGTTGGCCATGGGTCGCCCAACGGGTATGGGCAATACCCAGATGACCTTTTAACGACTCATCCTTCAAAGCATCAACTAAATATTTAACTTTTCCAACCCGGCGCAGACGGCGTAGCCCTTCTGTCTCCAATACCGCCATTCCAGCCGAGTCATAGCCACGGTACTCTAGACGACTCAAACCCTCTAATAGAATGGCACTGACCGCACGCTCAGCAATCGCCCCAACAATTCCACACATGAGCTTACTCCTTCACCTGTTTGCTGGGACGGGTCCAACCGCTCACCATCGCCTGGCGGCCACGAGCCACCGCCAAAGTATCAGAGGGAACATTCTTGGTAATAGTTGAGCCAGCACCAATCGTTGCGCCAGCCTCAATCTGCAACGGTGCAACCAACGCACTGTTAGAGCCAACAAAGACGTTATCGGCGATTGCGGTCTTAAACTTATTGGCGCCGTCATAATTACAGGTAATGGTACCCGCACCTATATTCACATTCTTACCAATCTCTGCATCGCCGATGTAACTCAGATGGTTAACCTTAGAGCCCTGGCCTATCTGGGCATTCTTGGTCTCAACGAAATTACCAATACGGCTGTTGGCCGCCAATTGAGTGCCTGGGCGCAAACGCGCAAAGGGACCGACTTCTGCCCCTACCCCAACCTCTGCCCCTTCTACCAGGGAATTGGCTTTGATGTGGCAGCCAGCACGGAGAATTGCATCGCGAATAATGCAATTGGGCTCAATCACCACCCCTGCTTCTATTTTTACCTGGCCTTCCAGCACCACGTTCACATCGATAAAGATATCCTGCTCCACCTCAACCTGACCGCGCACATCCACCCGCGCAGGGTCCGCTAGAGTCACCCCAGCTAACAGCAAGGTTTGCGCCTGGGCTTGTTGATAAGCACGCTCCAACTGCGCCAGTTGCAGGCGGTTATTCACCCCTTCAACTTCAGTCGCCGCGCTAGGCTGCAAGGTGGCGACCTTTACGCCCTCTGCCACCGCCATAGCAATCACATCCGTCAGGTAGTACTCGCCCTGGGCATTATTAGCCGATAACTTGGGCAACCACTGCTGTAAGTGATCACTGGAGAGGGCCATGATGCCAGTATTGATTTCATTGATCTGGCGTTCCGCCTCGCTGGCATCTTTATGCTCAACGATAGCTACTGCCTCACCTTGGTCATTGCGAACAATGCGGCCATAGCCAGCAGGGTCCGGCAGAGTAACGGTTAATAATCCCATCTGCTCTGCATTCACCAAATCCAGCAGCGCCTGCAATGTGCTGGGCTGAATTAATGGCACATCACCATAAAGTACCAAAGTCACCCCAGCAACCTGTAAGCCAGGCAACGCCTGGGCCACGGCATGACCGGTGCCTTTTTGTTCATGCTGCCAAGTCCAGTTCACCGGCAAATGCTGTAACTGTGCTTTGACTTGCTCACCACCATGGCCTACCACCACGTGCACCTGGGCATTGGCCAAACTTAATGCGCTTTCAATAACATGCTGTACCAGAGGCTTACCCGCTAATTTATGTAACACCTTGGGTAAACTTGAACGCATCCGGGTCCCTTGACCGGCGGCTAAAATCACCACATCCAGCTGCATGGGCATTTATCCTTTCTATTCTGTTAGCAATGTCAGTTAAAAAATTGACATTAATATATTTGGCAAGCAATTTAGACGATATTAATTTGCAAGCAATAGCATTTGTCAGGGATAAATTGACAAAATGGACGAGCAACTCCTTGGTCTGTTAGACCTCAACCAACGCGAGTATCAGATTTACAAATCCTTACTCTCATTGGGGCCTGCTTCCATTCGCGATATCGCCGCCCAGGCAGGCATCAATCGCGGCACTACCTATGAAACCCTGAAAGCCTTACAAGCGAAGGGAATTGTCAGCTATCAACCGAAGGGCAAGAGACGCTTTTTTGCCGCCGAAAGTCCGGATCGTTTGTTACAACTGGCAGAAGAGAAACGTAGCCAACTGCAGGGCTTGATCGGACGTTTAAAGACCGATGTGATTCCCGGCTTACATCACCTCAAACCCGATTTCAGTGCAGGCAATGTGCGCTTTTACGAAGGCGATGATGGCATTGAGTTTGTACTGAAAGATATTCTGAATACCGTTGCTAAGCAGCAACAGCGGGACTATGCAGTCTTCTCATCGAAAGCAATTCGACATCACCTCTATCGCCCTTTTCCCAACTACACCAAACAACGCATTAAAAAGGGCATCCAAGTACGAGTCATTGCCTTGGGTGAAGGGGGGGAAGATGCCGAGCTCTCCCAGCGTAAATGGATCAGTACTCAGGGCGAGGTGGACGCCAGCTATATAGCCATCTATCCACCGAAGGTGGCGATGATCTCCCTGGCTTCGGCAAACTACCCAGTAGCAGTGGTGATCGAGTCTGAGGAAATTGCCCTAGCACAGCAGATCATTTTCAATACACTCTGGCAGTTACTATAGTAAGTGAATACTTACATCCATTTCAGATCAATAAAAAAGGCAGCCTAGGCTGCCTTTTTTGTGCACTGCGCAGTGCTTAACGGCGTTGCTTACGCAACTGCTCCAGCACACGCAACTGCGCCGCTGCTTCAGCCAATTGGGCTGCAGCACGGGAGTACTCAAACTCCGCAGTCTGATTGGCCAGCGCCTGTTCAGCTTCTTTCTTCGCTTCCAGGGCTGCCGCTTCGTCCAGATCAACCGCACGAACAGCCGTATCAGCCAATACCGTTACGGCATTGGGCTGAACTTCCAGATAACCACCTGTTACATAGATGATTTCTTCCTGGCCATCCTGCTTTTTAATCCGAACCGGACCCGGCTTAAGCTGGGTCAGGAGCGGAGCGTGACCGGGGAAAATGCCCAGGTCACCGAGTGTCCCAGCGGCAACGACATGTTCAACCAGGCCGGAGAAGATAGATTCTTCGGCACTGACGATATCACAGTGAACTGTCATAGCCATGGTGTACCTCTTTAGCCTAACGTTAACGATAGCCGTCTAGCTAAAGACGGTTACAGCTTCTTCGCCTTCTCAACAGCTTCGTCGATGCTGCCAACCATGTAGAAAGCCTGCTCAGGCATGCTGTCATAGTCGCCATTCAGGATGCCCTTGAAGCCACTGATAGTGTCTTTCAGGGACACATACTTACCAGGAGAACCGGTAAATACTTCCGCTACGAAGAAGGGTTGAGACAGGAAGCGCTGGATCTTACGCGCACGGGTTACTACCAACTTGTCTTCTTCAGACAGTTCGTCCATACCCAGAATCGCGATGATGTCCTTCAGTTCCTTGTAACGCTGCAGAGTGGACTGTACGCCACGGGCAACGTCATAGTGCTCTTGACCAACAACCAGCGGGTCGAGCTGACGAGAAGTAGAGTCCAGCGGATCTACTGCAGGGTAGATACCCAGAGCAGCGATATCACGAGACAGTACTACAGTCGCGTCCAAGTGAGAGAAGGTGGTCGCAGGACTGGGGTCAGTCAAGTCGTCCGCAGGTACGTATACCGCTTGGATAGAAGTGATAGAACCCACTTTAGTAGAGGTAATACGCTCTTGCAGAACGCCCATCTCTTCCGCCAGAGTCGGCTGATAACCTACCGCAGAAGGCATACGACCCAACAGAGCGGATACTTCAGTACCAGCCAGGGTGTAACGATAGATGTTGTCCACGAAGAACAGAACATCACGGCCTTCGTCACGGAACTTCTCTGCCATGGTCAAACCAGTCAGAGCAACACGCAGACGGTTACCGGGCGGCTCGTTCATCTGACCGTATACCAGAGATACTTTGTCCAATACGTTGGAGTCTTTCATCTCGTGGTAGAAGTCGTTACCTTCACGAGTCCGCTCACCTACACCAGCGAATACGGAGAAACCGGAGTGCTCGATCGCGATGTTACGGATCAGCTCCATCATGTTTACGGTTTTACCTACACCGGCACCACCGAACAGACCTACTTTACCGCCCTTAGCGAAGGGGCAAACCAAGTCGATTACCTTGATACCAGTTTCCAGCAGTTCGTTAGTCGCTGCTTGGTCGGCATAGGTAGGCGCCTTACGGTGGATAGGCATACGCTCTTCTTCACCGATGGGGCCAGCTTCGTCGATGGGGTTACCCAGTACGTCCATGATACGACCCAGAGTGGCCTTACCAACGGGTACAGAAACCGCAGCGCCGGTGTTCTTCACTTCCAGACCGCGGCACAGACCCTCACTGGAGCCCATCGCGATGCTACGCACAACACCGTCACCCAGCTGCTGCTGCACTTCCAGCACCAGCTCTTTACCATCGATAGTCAAGGCATCATATACCTTGGGTACGGAGTCACGTGGAAACTCCACGTCAACCACCGCACCGATGATTTGTACAATACGTCCGCTACTCATGTTCGGATCCTCTTAAATCTTGAAAGCCTGTAATGGGTGGTTACACCGCAGCGGCACCGCCGACGATCTCGGCGATTTCCTGGGTGATGGCCGCCTGACGTGCCTTGTTGTAAACCAGCTGCAAATCTTTGATGAAGTTACCGGCGTTATCGGTCGCATTCTTCATCGCGATCATCCGTGCAGCCTGCTCACAGGCGACGTTTTCCACCACAGCCTGATACACCAGTGATTCCACATAGCGAACCAACAGACCATCCAACAGAGCCTTGGCATCTGGCTCATAGAGGTAATCCCAATGGTGCTTCAGACTTGCATTTTCTTCTGCCTGCAAGGGCAGCATCTGCATTACGGTCGGCTGCTGGGTCATGGTGTTCACAAACTTGTTGGACACCACATAAAGGCGATCAATCTTGCCTTGTTCAAAGGCATCAAGCATCACCTTGACCACACCAATCAACGAACTGGCTTCGGGTGCATCTCCCAGGTGGTTAACGTGGGCAACCACATTACCGCCATAACTACGGAAGAAAGAAGCCGCTTTGGTGCCGACAGTGCAGATATCAATACCCACGTTCTGATCAGCGTAGGCCTTCATCGACTTGACCATGGCTTTAAAGGCGTTGATGTTCAAACCACCGCACAGGCCACGATCAGTAGATACGACGATATAGCCAACACGCTTTACGTCACGCTCTTGCAGGTACAGATGCTTATATTCAGGAGTGGCATTAGCCAGGTGCCCGATTACATCACGGATACGCTCCGCATAAGGGCGACTGGCAGCCATGCGCTCCTGGGCTTTGCGCATTTTAGATACCGCCACCATTTCCATGGCGCTGGTGATCTTTTGCGTGCTTTTAATGCTCGCAATCTGCGTCTTAATCTCTTTTCCGACTGCCATAATCTCTGCCTCAAGCGTTCAGCGACTGCGGCAGGCACTAAGCCTGCCGCCCCGGATTACCAGGTTTGAGTCGCCTTGAATTTCTCGATACCGGCTTTGATTTCAGCAGCAATGGCGTCGTTGTAATCGCCCGCTTCATTAACCTTGGCCACCAGCGCAGCGTGCTCACTGTTGAAGTAAGACAGCAGCGCGGCTTCGAATGCACCTACTTTATTGACAGGCACATCGTTCAGGTAACCTTCGTTAGCGGCATAAAGAACAACACCCATTTCCGCAACGGACATCGGCAGGAACTGTTTCTGTTTCATCAGTTCAGTTACGCGCTGACCGTGCTCAAGCTGCTTACGGGTCGCCTCGTCCAGATCAGAAGCAAACTGAGCAAATGCTGCCAGTTCACGGTACTGAGCCAGAGCCAGACGAATACCACCGCCGAGCTTTTTGATGATCTTGGTCTGAGCTGCACCACCTACACGGGATACGGAGATACCCGCGTTCATCGCAGGACGAATGCCTGAGTTGAACAGGTTGGTTTCCAGGAAGATCTGACCATCGGTGATAGAGATTACGTTAGTGGGTACGAACGCAGATACGTCACCAGCCTGGGTTTCGATGATGGGCAGCGCGGTCAGAGAACCGGTTTGTCCAGTCACTTTACCTTCGGTGTACTTCTCTACGTACTCAGCACTGACGCGAGCGGCACGCTCGAGCAGACGGGAGTGTAGATAGAATACATCACCGGGGTAAGCTTCACGGCCAGGAGGACGCTTCAACAACAGGGAGATCTGACGGTAGGCCCAAGCCTGCTTGGTCAGGTCATCATAAATAATCAGGGCATCTTGGCCGTTGTCACGGAAGTATTCACCCATGGTGCAACCAGCGTAAGCGGCGATGAACTGCATAGAAGCAGGATCAGCAGCGCCCGCGGCAACCACGATGGTGTGATCCATCGCACCGTGCTCTTCCAGCTTGCGCACTACGTTAGCAATAGTGGACTGTTTCTGACCAATAGCAACGTAGATACACTTAATACCAGAGCCCTTCTGGTTGATGATGGTGTCGATCGCCAACGCGGTTTTACCGGTCTGACGGTCACCGATGATCAGCTCACGCTGACCACGGCCGATGGGCACCATGGAGTCAACCGCTTTATAACCAGTCTGTACGGGCTGGTCTACTGACTTACGCCAGATAACACCAGGAGCAACCTTTTCGATCGGCTCGAACTGGCTAGCATTCAGCGGGCCTTTACCGTCGATGGGGTTACCCAGGGCGTCCACTACACGACCCAGCAGCTCGTTACCAACAGGCACTTCCAATACACGGCCAGTACACTGAACAGTGTGGCCTTCAGAAATACCCTGGTAGTCACCCAGTACTACAGCACCAACAGAGTCACGCTCCAGGTTCAGTGCCATACCAAAAACACCGCCGGCGAATTCAATCATTTCGCCGTACATCACGTCGGCCAAACCGTGGATCTGTACGATACCATCGGATACGCCAACGACTGTGCCCTCATTACGGGCTTCAGATTTTAAATTGAGACCTTCGATCCGCTTTTTGATGATCTCGCTGATCTCAGATGGATTCAGTTGCTGCATGCTCTATCCCTCACAATCAGGAATGGATCGCCTCGGCCATTTTCGCCAGTTTGCCGCGTACGGACCCGTCGATCACCATATCGCCAGCGCGAATAATCAAGCCGCCGATCAATGTCTTATCTACAATGCAAGACATGGTGATACTGCGCTTTAGTCGTGTCTTCAGTGATTGAGCGAGTTGCTCTTGTTCACTAGAAGAAAGCTCAAATGCAGAAATAACCTGTACCTCTGCACTTTGCTCCTGATCTGCTTTTAAGGCTTCATAGAGCTTAGAAACTTCAGGAATCAGCACCAGGCGCTTGTTTAACGCAAGCGCTTGGAAGAATTCACGACCACCTTCGGTCAATTTGTCGGCACAGACGTCAATGACAGCCTGAGCTTGCTGTTCAGCAGTCAAGGCCGGATTAGTTAACGCTGCACGGAAGGCACGGTCTTCGCAGACCACCGCCGCCAGGGCAAGCATTTCCGACCATTTAGACAGTTCGCCCTTGTCCAGGGCGAACGCAAAAGCAGCTTTAGCATAAGGCCGGGCGAATGTCGTTAATTCGGCCATCGCACACCTCGCTTAGAGTTCAGCTGCCAGTTTGCTGACCAGCTCACTATGGGCTTTGCCGTCGACTGAGGCTTCCAGGATTTTTTCCGCACCGGCTACGGCAAGTACCGCTACCTGAGTGCGCAGACTTTCTTTGGCACGATTCACATCCTGCTCAATTTCAGCCTGAGCTGCAGCTTTCAGACGCTCGCCTTCGGCGCGTGCCTGCTCTTTAGCTTCTTCAATAATCTGGTTAGCCCGTTTGTTGGCTTGTTCAATAATTTGGGCCGCCTGCTCTTTGCTCTCGCGCAGGTTCTGGGCAGCTTTCTCCTGCGCCAGTTCCAGGTCACGACCAGCACGCTCAGCAGCGTCCAAGCCTTCGGCAATCTTCTTCTGACGTTCTGCCAGGGCCGCAGTAATCGGCGGCCACACATACTTCATGCAGAAGATGACGAAGATCGCAAATGCGATGGCTTGGCCAATCAGAGTCGCATTTAGGTTCACGCCGTCACCCCTCGCCTTTTGAGTTAAGTAAAGTCGTTAGCTCAGAAGACTGAAGGATTAACCAGCTACCTGAGCAACGAAGGGGTTAGCAAAGGTGAAGAACAGTGCAATACCCACACCGATCATGGTCACTGCGTCCAACAGACCCGCAACGATGAACATCTTGACCTGCAGCATGGGTACCATTTCTGGCTGACGCGCAGCGCCTTCCAGGAACTTGCCACCCAGGATACCGAAGCCGATAGCGGTACCCAGAGCACCCAGACCGATCAGCAGAGCTACAGCGATAGCAGTCAAACCTACTACTTGTTCCATTTTAAGACTCCCAGTTAAGGTTTTAAGTTAATTTAAGGTTATCGAAAAACTGCGGTACTCCACTAAGGGCAAGCCTTAGTGGTTATCCTCATGCGCCATACTCAGGTAAACGATGGTCAACATCATGAAGATGAAGGCCTGCAATACGATTACCAGAATGTGGAAGATCGCCCAGGGTACAGACAGGAAGAACTGAGCAAACCATGGCAACAGAGCAATCAGGATAAAGATCAGCTCGCCAGCATAGAGGTTACCGAACAAACGCAGCGCCAGAGAAATGGGCTTCGCGATCAGACCTACACCTTCGAGCAGGAAGTTAAAGGGGATCATCCACTTACCAAAGGGATGCAGGGTCAGCTCGCCAACGAAGCCGCCAATGCCTTTCACTTTGATGGAGTAGTAAATAATCAGGAAGAATACGGAGACGGACATACCCAGGGTGACGTTAGGGTCAGTAGTGGGTACAACCTTCATGAAGTGGATGCCCATCTCAGACGCCAGACGCGGCAGGAAGTCTACCGGCACCAAGTCCATCAGGTTCATCAGGAAAATCCAGCAGAAGATCGTCAGTGCCAAGGGCGCAATCACGGCATTACGGCCATGGAAAGTCTCTTTCACACTCTTATCGACGAACTCAACCATCAGTTCGACAAAGTTTTGCAGGCAACCAGGTACGCCGGTTGTCACAGATTTGGCTGCTTTACTAAACAACCACAGGAAGAGAACACCCAACGCCACTGAGAAAAACATGGAGTCCAAGTGAATAGCCCAGAAGCCCATTGCTGATGCTTCTTGTGCAGTTTCCGCAATTTTCCACCCTTGTTCCGGCAGATACCCAAAGGTCAGGTTCTGCAGGTGGTGCGAAATATATTCTGATGCAGTTACGTTTCCGCTCGCCATAAGTTTTCGCCTATTTCCCGGGGGAGGCTCTGCGATTAAGCAAAGGCGCTACCCAGTTCATACTTTGAACACTTACGAAGCCCGCAAACAGCATCAGCACCTGAACATCAGGGTAGGTACTGAACACCAGAGCAAATAACCCCATGGTGAGGACCAGTTTGCCAGCTTCGCCTTTATACATGGCCTGTGCTATTTGGCGGCTTGCGCCTGCACCCTGCACAGAAAACAGCCGATACGCAAAGTAGAGGTTCGGCACTAAACAAATCAGTCCGCCGAGTGTCCAGGCGGTGGCATGAGCCAAAGAAGTAAACAGCGTCAGGGCCAAACCTGGCACCAGACTCATCAGCAGTTGCACCATTAAAATACGCTTAACAGGCGCTATACGTTGTTGCCGTGGATGTCGCCTGTTCATATGTACACTGCTGGTTTGGCTCGCACAAAAATTACCCAACCTTAAGCGGGGGGCATTATATTGCCTCCCCCTAAGGTGATCAACTTGCAAAAATACGATTATGCCCCCAAACAGGGCATCCGATACTAAAGAAGCACTAAGTTTAGTCCTGTTGGAAATAAGCCAGAATACGCTCTAACTGTTGTGGATCCTGGAACTCAATCACCATTTTGCCGCGCCCTTTGGCGTTCTGGCGTATCTGCACCCCTACTCCCAAATAGTCACTTAATTGACTCTGACGTTGTTGCCAGGGGTTAACCGTATCAGGTGTTTCAATCTGTTGTGATGCCGCTGCCGAGCCGAAACGCTTCACCAAGGCTTCGGTTTGACGTACCGATAAGCCTTTTGCGACTACCTCTTCCGCAGCATCCGCTTGGTGTTCGGCAGGCAAAGCCAACAACGCCCGAGCATGCCCCATTTCCAAATCGCCGTGCTCTAAGCGTAACTTCACCTGCGCATCTAACTGCAACAAGCGCAACAAGTTCGCCACTGCGCTGCGAGACTTGCCGACAATATCAGCCAACTCCTGCTGTGTCAGCTGTTGGCTCTGCTGTAAGCGCTCCAGCGCCTGGGCTTGCTCCAGTGGGTTCAGGTCTTCACGCTGGATGTTTTCCACTAACGCCAGAATCAGTGCATCCTGATCACTGACTTCCCGCACCAACGCTGGAATTTTTTCTAACCCTGCCAATTGGCTGGCACGCCAGCGTCGTTCACCGGCAATCAGTTCATAACCTTCACCACTGGGGCGCACCACAACGGGCTGCATCACCCCTTGTTGGCGAATCGATGAAGCTAGCTGCTCTAACGCATCCGGATCCATTACCTGGCGAGGTTGAGCCATACCTGGGCGGATCTGCTCCAGGGCAATAAATTTTAATCCTTCAGCGGCCTCTGGCTCTTTTAGCCAGGTTTCAATCTGTGGCTCATCAATGCTGACACTTTGTTTGCCCGCACCCAAGAGGGCATCTAACCCTCGGCCCAGACCGCGCTTTTTTTGACTCATGCCGGTTTTCCTAGCTGGCCAGCTTGGTGTGTTGCTGCTGACGGCGGTTAATTTCACCCGCCAGCGCTAAGTAAGCCACCGCTCCCCGAGACTGTTTATCGTAGAGTAAGGCCGGCAAGCCGTGACTGGGGGCTTCAGCCAAACGGATATTACGGGGAATGACCGTGTGGTAAACCTGATCAGAGAAGTGCTGCACCAATTGGGTCGAGACTTCATTGGTCAGGCTGGTGCGAGGATCATACATGGTACGTAAAATGCCTTCGACCCGCAGTCCAGGGTTAACCGCCCCACGGATCTGCTCAACCGTATTGAGCAGGGCACTGATCCCCTCCAGGGCATAGTATTCACACTGCATCGGAATCAACACGCCATCAGCGGCAGCCAAAGCATTGACGGTAAGCATGTTAAGCGAGGGCGGGCAGTCCACCAGGATGTAGTCATACTCCGCCATAATAGGCGCCAAGGCCTGCTTAAGGCGTTTTTCTTTGTTGTCCAGGTCGAGTAACTCCACTTCTGCGGCGGTTAAATCTGCATTGCTTGGCAACAAGTCAAAGCCGCCTGGAGTTTGCCGCACCCGTACCTGGCCAGCCTCATTAAGACCCACCAGTACATCGTATACCGTTTCTTGAATAGCGTGCTTATCCACCCCACTGCCCATGGTGGCATTGCCCTGGGGATCGAGATCCACCAGCAGCACCCGGCGTTTGGTGGCGGCCAGGGATGCGGCCAGATTGACACAGGTGGTGGTCTTACCCACGCCACCCTTCTGATTAGTAATGGCCAGTATGCGCGTCACTCTCATGCTCCCTTGTGGTGCTTCAGGGTTGGCGTACGATCACCAAATGGCGTTCTGCTTCACAACCAGGCACTTGCAAAGCCAGTGCCTGTTCCAACTGCAAACTGGCGGGTAACGCCGCGATTTCCTGCTCTGGATACAGCCCTTTCATGGCCATAAACAGCCCTCCGGGTTTCAGCAGGTGGCTAGTCACCTTGACCATATCCTGCATGGAGGCAAAGGCCCGCGACAATACCGTATCGAACGGTTGCGGCGGTTGCCAGGACTCCACCCGGGTATTGAGCACTTCCACATTTTGCAGACCCAGCGTCATTTTTACCTGAGTCAAAAAACGGGTGCGCTTGCCGTTAGAGTCCAACAGGCTAAACGCCTTATCCGGGTTCAGAATCGCCAAGGGAATACCAGGCAAGCCTGCTCCCGTTCCTACATCGATCAAACGTTGCCCCTGCAGGTAGGGGTGCACGCTCAGGCTATCGAGCAGGTGGCGGGAAACCATTTCCCGTGGATCTCGTACTGCGGTGAGATTATAGGCCTGATTCCATTTAATTAATAAGTCCAGATAGTCGAGCAGCTGTTGTTGTTGCTCGGCACTGGCGACAACCTTCAAGGCTGTCAGGCCAGTGGCTAACTCAGTGGCATAACTCATAAATCAGGCGCTGTTCTTCAGGCTTTGGCGTTTTTTCAGGTGAATCAGCAGCAGCGAGATCGCCGCCGGTGTCACCCCGGGAATACGGGAAGCCTGGGCAATGGTAGCTGGGCGCACAGCCAAGAGTTTGCTGCGGATTTCATTGGATAACCCGGCAATGGCGTTGTAGTCCAGTTCCACCGGCAGGGGGGTGTTTTCGTTCCTGCGCAGTTTCTCAATCTCGTCACGCTGGCGGTCAATATAACCGGCGTACTTGATATCGATTTCCACCTGCTCAGCCACCTGTGTGTCTTCCACTAACTGACCCGTCACACCGGCTACCTTGGGATAGTCCAGCTCGGGACGCTTAATCAGATCGTGTAAGTTATGCTCTCGGCTAAGGGGCTGCAACAACCAGGGTTCCAGGGCTTTAGCCATCGGCGTGCCAGGCTGTACCCAGATATCTTTCAAACGCTGGCGCTCACGTTCAATGGCTTCACGTTTTTCACTGAAAGCACGCCAACGCTCTTCACCCACTACCCCCAACTGGTAGCCTATTTCGGTCAACCGCAGGTCAGCATTATCTTCCCGCAGGAGCAGACGATATTCCGCCCGCGAAGTAAACATGCGATAGGGCTCACTGGTGCCCTGGGTGATGAGATCATCTACCAGTACCCCCAGATAGGCTTCATCACGGCGGGGGGACCAACCGGTTTTACCCTGGGCGCGTAACGCCGCATTCAAACCCGCCAGTAAGCCCTGGGCACCGGCCTCTTCGTAGCCGGTAGTGCCATTGATCTGACCAGCAAAATAGAGCCCGTCAATCACCTTGGTTTCTAAGGTAGGCTGCAAATCCTGCGGATTAAAGAAGTCGTACTCGATTGCATATCCAGGGCGGAGGATATGGGCATTTTCCATTCCGCGCAGGGAGCGCACGATCTGCAGTTGTACATCAAAAGGCAAACTGGTGGAGATACCGTTCGGGTAGAGCTCATGGGTAGTTAAGCCTTCCGGCTCAATAAAGACCTGATGGGTTTCTTTATCGGCAAAACGCACCACCTTGTCTTCAATCGAGGGGCAGTAGCGGGGACCAATCCCCTCAATCACCCCGGCATACATGGGCGAGCGGCTAAGATTAGCGCGAATTACCTCATGGGTACGCTCATTGGTATGGGTGATATAGCAATTGATCTGCCGCGGATGTTCAGCGACCGAGCCTAGGTAAGACATCACCGGTAAGGGGGTATCTCCAGGTTGGGCTTCCATCACCGAGAAATCGACGGTACGGGCATCAATACGTGGAGGGGTACCGGTTTTTAAGCGGGCAACCCGCAGGGGTAACTCCCGTAAACGGTCCGCCAGGCGAATAGAGGGCGGATCCCCTGCCCGGCCACCGGCATAGTTTTCCAAGCCAATATGGATGCGCCCGCCGAGGAAGGTACCCGCCGTCAACACCACCTGATCAGCAAAGAACTTGAGGCCCATCTGGGTGACGACCCCTTTCACCTGCTGACCTTCAACGATCAGGTCATCTGCCGCCTGTTGGAACAGGGTAAGATTGGGCTGGTTTTCCAACATTTCACGGATAGCAGCCTTGTACAGAATACGGTCGGCTTGAGCACGGGTAGCTCGTACAGCAGGGCCTTTACGTGAGTTAAGTACACGGAACTGAATACCTGCCTTGTCCGTTGCTCTGGCCATGGCGCCATCCAGGGCGTCGATTTCCTTCACCAGGTGGCTCTTACCAATTCCGCCAATCGCCGGGTTACAGGACATTTGTCCCAGGGTTTCGATGTTATGGGTCAATAACAGCGTTTGCACGCCAGCTCGGGCTGCCGCCAGTGCCGCTTCAGTACCGGCATGGCCGCCACCGATTACGATCACATCAAAACGCTTGGGAAAATCCACCGCTCTACCTCACTACTCTTTCAATTCACGCCTGGGCCCAGGCAAAGGTGGCCAATTATAGCTTGTCCACTGCTAAAGCTGAATCATCCACATTTACTTGCCTGACTATAACAATCAAACATTCACAGTATCTTTTTAGTGATGATGACTATAATGTTGTGGAAAAAATCTGTTGATAACAGAAAAAATATAAACAAAATCAACACATTAAATCATTAACAACTCTGTTTGATAGGTCAGGGCATCCCCTTGCTAAGCCATTGATAACCTTGATATAGATGCTTTAGTTATACACACCCCAGAATTATCCTGACATTTACGCATAAGAGATATGCACACTAATCACAGTTTTACCCACATAGCGCAAACTAGCCTAGTTTTACTATCCACAAGGTTATCCCTTATCGCTATAACAGTGATCACCGCTACTAACGCAAGCTATGCACAACAAGGTACTGTGGATAATTTTTTATGCCTTATACACATAGGCTAAAACAGCAGGGTAAAATGCCGCCTTTTCAGCACAGAGCAGGCCCATGGCAGATCGCAGTTTTGATGGCTTAAGTAACAAGTTCAGTCAGCACATTTATGCCACCGATAAAGGACGGCTACGCTTGGCATTGCTGGAAGAAGACCTGTTTAACCAGGGGCCAGACTGGAACCAGCCGCTGGATATCCTTGATGCTGGGGGAGGGATGGGGCAGCTCAGCGCCCGCTTGGCAGGCCAAGGACACCGTATCACCCTCTGTGATATTTCAGCGGAAATGCTCGCCGGTGCCCGTAGCAACTTTGCTGAACAAGCCCCAGCAGCCGAGCCTCGCTTTCTGCAGGCTGCCATTCAGGATTTGCCTCAGCTATTAGCCGGGCATGACTATGATCTGGTGTTATTTCATGCGGTGATGGAGTGGCTACAGCAGCCTTATCAGGCCTTGCAGCAATTGTTGGAGCTATTGCGTCCTGGCGGTCATCTGTCGGTGATGTTTTATAACCGCCATGCCCTCAACTGGCGCTATCTCACCAGTAATCAATTTGCCCTGGCGATGCAGGAGCAGGTGCAAACCAAACCCGACTCGCTCACCCCTCCCGGGCCCCTCGACCCCTATGAAGTGGCGGCCTGGCTAGAGCAGGCAGGGCTTAACATGAAAGCCTGGACCGGTATCCGCTGCGTTTATGACCATGTGCCCCGGCCCTTAAAGCCCAAACTCGACTATGATGAAGTGCTACAAACCGAGCGCCACTTTGCCCGTCGCCCCCCGTACCGGGAGTTAGGACGCTATGTGCACATGCTGGTACAAAAACCTGACTAACTAACAGGCACAAAAAAGGCACCAGCGCCAAAGCGCGGTGCCTGATCGTTCAGCCTCTAGGCTTAGCGTTTACGAATACAAAAGGTGGCACGTAAGGGTGCCGGATAACCTTCAATCGTTTTACTGGCATCCTCGGGATCCAAAAAGTCCGCTAATGATTGGAAGGGCATCCACTCCGTACTACGTTGCTCTTCACAACGGGTAGCAGTGACATCCACCACCCGCGCATCGGCCACACCCAAACGGCGCAACCAACGCAGCAACATCGGCACCGAAGGCAAAAACCAGACATTACGCATCATGGCGTAGCGATCTTCGGGCATCAGCAGGGTATTTTCATCCCCTTCCACCACCAGGGTTTCCAGGACCAGCTCGCCACCCGGCACCAGGGTACCCAGCAACTGCTGAATATGCTCAAGCGGATCACGGCGATGGTAGAGCACCCCCATGGAAAAGGTGGTATCGAAATACTCCAATTGCGGCGGCACGTCTTCCATCCTCACCGGCAGCAAATGTACTGGAGCCGTGGGGGCATAGTGTTTCACCGCCTGGAACTGTAATAAGAACAGCAACGAGGGATCGATCCCTATCACCTCTGCGGCACCCGCTCCCCACATCCGCCAACAGTGATAACCAGAGCCACAGCCAACATCCAATACCTTACGACCGGTCAAATCGGCAATATGGGGCGCGACCCGCTGCCATTTCCAGTCCGAGCGCCACTCGGTATCAATAAAGGTATCGAGTATCTGAAATGGCCCCTTGCGCCAAGGCCGCAACCCCCATAGTGCTTCCCTCGCTTGCTGCTGCTGGGCAGGGGTTAATGGCTGATCGGCATGGACCAGCAAGGTATCCTGACTGGCGTCTACCTGTGCGGCTACCTGGGGCAAGCTTTGCCATGCCTGTTGCCAACGAGCCCAGTCGCCATGGGGCTGTTGCACCAACTTGGCGCTCAGCAACGGCTGTAACTGGGTAGCCCAGGACGCCAATGGCCCCTGCCGCCACTGGGCTAACAGGGGATCAAACCACTCCATCGGTGAGAACATAGGGGGACTAAGAGATTCGGCAGACACAGCCATTAAAGTTTTACCGCTAACATCGAGACAAAATTAAAACACTGATACCACACCCATACCTGGGCAAAGCCCAACTGACGCAGACGTTCTTTATGGGTGTCCAGGCTTTCAGTGATCAGCACATTTTCTAGCGCATTGCGCTTTTGACTGATCTCCAGATCGGAATAGCCATTGGCCCGCTTAAAGTCGTGGTGCAACACCTCTTGCAAACTCTGCTCAGGCTCGGGGAAGCACACCTTCTCCGAGAGCAACAGGACGCCACCGGGCTGCAAGCCAGCATAAATAGACGCCAACAAGGGACCACGGTCCGCCGGTGGCAAAAACTGCAGGGTAAAATTCAGGGTGACCAGGGAGGCATTTTCGATTGGCTGCTGGCGAATATCCCCCAACACCAACTCAACCGGTGCACTGGCGCTATCTTCCTGCACATATTGGCGACACTGATTAAGCATCGCTTCCGAGTTATCCACACCAATAATCTGACAGGCTTTATCCTTGACCCCATGGCGCATCGCCAGGGTAGAGGCTCCCAACGAGCAACCCAAATCATAAAGATTGGTACCCGCCTGTGCATAACGCGCACTGATCAACTCAATCATGGGGATAATGGTGGTGTAACCGGGCACTGAGCGCCGAATCATATCCGGAAAAACCCGGGCCACCGCCTCATCAAAGGCAAACTGGCTGACCCTTTGTTGAGGCTCGGCGTAAATTCGATCTTGCATAGGGCTAACCGCTAAAAAAAGCGCCAATCATGGGCAAAGGCTGGCAGAGCGTCAAGCCGATTTGAACACTTTTTAATCAGATTAAGGCGCTAATCTTGCCAGCACACGTCGTATTAGCCAACCCAGTAACGGCAAGCGCCAATAAAAGGGTTCACCAGCATCCCAAAAATCCTGATGTCGACTAACTCGACCATCCTCAGCAAAATCCAGCACACTGGTGCCCTGAAAATCCCACCCCCCTAAACGACCAGCCTGGCCTTGAAAACGCCACAACAACAGGCAGCGATTGCCACTCCAAGCTTGATTAAGAATAGTGAAACGCGGCTGCTGCACATTAGCGACAAAATGCGCTAACACCCGCTGCAGCGCCTGTCTTCCCTGCACCTGATTAAAGGGATCGGCAAAATAGACCTGCTCAGTTACCAGGCTCGCTAGTGGCGGCCATGGCTGGTCCAGTCGTTGAAAAAAATCCAGATAAGCGTCCAGGCCTGCCTGTAAACGCGGATCGCTATGTTTTTCCATCATCTTTATCCATAACCGGTAAACCACCGGATTAAGGTGGCATAGCAGCGATAAGGTAACAGACGCAACAATGCCAGCGGCCAGGCTAACCGGCGTGGGAATACGATCTGTAAAGATTGACGCTGCATTCCCCGCACAATGCGCCTGGCAGCCTCTTCGGCGGAGATTAAAAATGGCATCGGAAAAGGATTGCGCGCCGTCAAAGGGGTTTCGACAAAACCGGGATGAATAATCTTCAGACTGACTCCTGATCCCATCAGCTCCAACTGTAATGCCTCGCAGGCATGATGTAGCGCTGCTTTACCGGCACCATAGGCCGCTGCGCTGGGCAAACCCCGATAACTGGAGAGTGAGCCCATCACACCGATCCGTCCCTGATTGCGTTCACGCATATCCGCCAAGACCCAAGCCAGTAACTCCAGGGTGGCCAGCACATTCAAGTTAAATAACTGCCGTACTGACTCGCCACTAAAGTGGGCAAGGGGAGTAGGAATATGAGTGCCCGCGTTGAGAATCACCCAATCTGGCATCCCCCACTCGCTTTTTAAGCGTTGATAGCATTGCTGTAACCCCTGCCTATCCGTCACATCCACCGCAAAAGGAGTAATACCAGGCTGCTGTTCAGCCAACTGTTGCAAAGCAGCCTGGTTACGGGCACTGACCGCCACCAACCAACCCTGCTTCGCTAACTCACAGGCCAGTGCCCGGCCGATCCCCTGGCTAGCGCCAGTTATCCACGCGCGCTTCATGGCTCCACCTGGCAACGCCGGCAGCGCAGTTCAATCCAGCTAGCATCCCGAGCTTTGAATCTCAGCCCTACCCAGCGCCCCCGCTGGTCATACCAAACCTGGGTATCGTGCAGCTCTCCCTCATAAGCAAAACCTTGAGCCTCTAAGGATTGTCCATTGCTATGCACAGCCGCAAGCGAGATGGGCCCTAGTTGAAACCGGTTGAGGCGCCCCGTCAGAGTATTGAATAACTGGGTTTGCTCTAACACTCGCCGATCGTAATGGTGACTAAGCCAAAGCGGTAAGGCTAATTGTCGCCCATCTGGCCCTTGTAATACCTCACCCTGACGCTGCCATAGCTGGCTGCTCTGCTCACCATTGTCATTAATGGTTATCCTCAAGCTTTGCAGTTGTTCACCCTGCCATTGCTCGACTGCTTGGTAGTGATAGTCATAGTGCCACCAGAGAATGGCTATGTTCATATCCAACTCGGATATCACCTGCCAGTCATTCTCCCCACCGACAAACTGCAAGCGATACTGACCAACCTGTTGTCCCTTACGCAGGACAGAGAAATCCCAAACGGTGCTGCCATAGAGTTGCTGCCAGTGCGCTAGGCTCGCCACACTCCATGGGCTGAGCAGCAATAGACCGAGGCCTAACAGGTATTTAGTCATTGCCACCCCAGCCCTGTTTGGCGTGGTTAGGCGGCCTATAATCCAACCAGGTGTGCCTATCTGCCGGTGCGTGCTTGGTAAAAAACAGCGTGACTCTTCCCAGCTCCACCCCCCATTTACGCACCCTAGCCGTATTAATCAGTACCAGCCCCGGTTGCAAATACATCCAATCATTAAAGCGCACCCGATACTGCCCCTCACCCAGGGGAAGCCACATCTCATAATGCCAGTTAAAAGCATTACCACTGACTTGTCCCTTGGCTTCTCCAATGACATCGGCTGCCTGTCCCTGATAACGGCCCTTTACCTGAGGTTGCAGCATCCAGCTGCGTTGCTGAGTCTCTCCATCGTTATAAATGAAGTGTTCATCCAGATGCAGCTGACCTTGCTGATATTGCCCCTCAATCAGCACCTGAAACTGTCGCCGAACTTTGCCAAAACGATCCTCAAACAAGCCCCACGCCCAGGTTTGGCCCTGAAAATACTCTTCTATCCGCAAAGCAGGCTGAGGTAAGGCAACCTCCTCTAGCTGCATGGCACTGCACCCCATCACCATCGTTAATCCACTCGCCTTGGTCAGTTGAACGGCTCATTCCGTCCCTGTCAGGCTGTCACTCTCTTCCAGTACGCGGAGTATGCAGAGGTAGATCACCCACAACAGCCAGGGATACTAGCGCACAGGCCGGTACCCTCATGGCTGACGGTGGCGAAGTTGGTAGAAGCGCACATTGATCGAGCCGTGCTTAAAGCCACTCTCACAGTAAGCCAGATAGTATTTCCACATCCGGCGGAAACGTTCGTCAAAGCCCAGCGATTCAATCTGCTGCCAAGCTTGGTCAAAACGCTGATGCCAGGCAGCCAGTGTGCTGGCGTAATCCTGACCAAACGCCTCCGTGTGGCTCAGTTGCAAACCCGCACGGTCAATTTCTTCCTGCATGCGCTGATGGCTGGGTAGCATTCCCCCTGGAAAGATATAGCGCTGAATAAAATCACAACCACGGCGATAACGTGGGAAGCGGCGCTCATCAATCGTAATTACCTGTAATACCGCCACACCATCCGCAGCCAATAACTGCTTTAATTTGGCGAAATAACGCGGCCAGTTTTCTTCGCCTACTGCTTCGAACATTTCAATCGACACAATGCGCTGATACTGCCCCTGCACATCACGGTAATCCGTCAGACTGGCTTGCGCCTGCTGCTCAAAGACCTGTAAACGCTGCTGGCAATAGGCTAATTGCTCCTCCGATAATGTGACACCATTCCAGATAGAACTGGGGTATCGAGTAAGCAAGTGCTCACCCATACCACCCCAACCACAGCCTATTTCCAATACTCGTTGACCTGGATGCGGCTCCAACAGTTGTAAAATCTGCTGGTATTTAGCTTGCTGGGCTTGTTCCAAGCTCATCTCTGCCTGCACATAGCGAGCAGAGGAGTAGGTCATGCTGCTATCCAGCCAGTGCTGGTAGAAGTCATTGCCCAGATCATAGTGATAGGCAATATTGCGGCGGCTCCCCCGCTTGGTATTGGCATTAAACAGATGAAGCAAACGGCTCAGGCTACGGCTCAGGCGATTCCCCTGAAAAATCTGCTCCAACGCCTGCTCGTTATGCATTGCCCAATCCGTCAGTTGTAGCAGGTCTTCACTGTCCCACTCCTGCTGCATGTAGGCCTCAGCCCACCCCAGCACTCCCCCCTGTAAAACGCGCCACACGGCTTTTTGCGAATGCAAATGCACATGAGGAACCACTACCCCAGCCTGAATGTGCCCCAATTGCCAATGCTGCCCACGCCAACTCAAATGCAAACGGGTAAGGGGGCTAGACTGCAAACGGCGTAATAACCAGGACACTAGCCAGGGTGCACGCTCAGGCAGGCTAAGATTTTGCTGCGATTGTTCGGAACGACTACTTGGCGGCATCATGCGGACTTCTCCTGTGTAGACTCTCTGGCACTCACTGACGCCTGTCCCCGGCTCCAAGCCCAGGGACGGCTGGCTTGATGACGAAACACCGGTACACCCTTCCACCACAAACGCAGTGCTTGCCAGTGAATAGCTGCTATCACCTTCAGGGTCATCAGGGGCATGGCCATTAATTGGCGCCTTAATTGGGGCGAACTCAGGGGGACACGCTGTCCATAAAATTGGGCGTGCAATAACGGCCCCTGCTCATCCAACTGCAAAATCCCTACCCGCAGTTGCGAGCCCGGTAACTGAATGCGAAAACGGTAGTGACTCTGCATCGGGGTAAAAGGGGACACATACATGCGTTTGCCCGCCTGCTGGCGCTGTAATGCGCCAGCTTGGGGTTGATCAATCAGATACAGATGCCGCTCCCCCAAGGTGTTATTCACCTCATGCAGCGTCGCCAGTAGCTGACCCGCTTCATCCTCACAGAAATAAATACTGATAGGGTTAAAGACATATCCCCAGATTCTGGGATAACAGAGCAGCTTAATCCGTGCGGGTTTAGCCAAGCCTGCTTCTGCCAGCAGCCTTTCGACCTGGACACGCAGGGGATGTACAGAACCATCGCCATGATCAGCTTCATGAAAGCTAAAGGGTGCCCAACGATTCACCGCCAGCCAGGGACTAAGACGATCCAGCTCTGTCAGCTCATCCAAATCCACCAGCCAAGAACAAACCTGATACTGAAACCGGTGGGTACGGGGCCGCCAGCGATGGTGCATCACCCAACCACGATAGAGGCAAGATTGCAGCGCACTGCTCATGCTGCATGCTCAACAAAACGCTGATGCCAGTCAGCCGGCAATTGAATACGATCCTGCTCAGGCCGATGGGCCCAGGGTCGTTGCTGACCACTGATGGCTTCAGCTACTGCCAAACCAGCCTGTAAACCATCCTCATGGAAACCATAACCACACCAAGCGCCACAGAACCAGGTACGGTGCAGCCCCTGCACATCCCACAGGCGCGGTTGGGCACGCAAAGCATGGCGATCAAATAGCGGATGGTCATACAGAAAGCTGGCATGAACTCGGCGAGGTTCTTCTGGTGGATTAAGCGTCACCAGCAGTGGCTCGTGGCTAGGCAGATGTTGTAGCGCATTCATCCAATAGGTGACCGCCACCTTGGCCTCCTCACCCTGCCCTTGTCCCAGATAATTCCAGCTGGCCCAGGCTTTCTGGCGCTTAGGCATCAAACGGCTATCGGAATGCAAAATGGCCAGGTTGCGTTCGTACTTGAATGGCGCCAATACCTGGCGTTCTTCCAAGGTCACATCTTCCAGCAACTGTAAGGACTGATCGGCATGGCAAGCCATCACTACCTGATCGAAATGCCATTGATCTCCCTGCCAGTCCTCCACCAACACCTTGCCCGGCAAGCGACGTACCCGACGTACTCCACGGTTGCAGCGCGCCGTGTCTCCTAACTGCTGCAAAATGGCCTGCACATAACTGCGACTGCCCCCTACCACCGTATGCCACTGGGGACGATCCTTTAGCTGCAACAAACCATGGTTCTCACAGAAACGCAGGAAGGTCTGAGCAGGGTAGTCGAGCATCTTAGCCGCGGGGGTCGACCAGATCGCCGCCCCCATTGGGATCAAGTGGGCATCCCGGAACCATTCACCGTACTTACCCTGTTGCAACAGCATTCCCAGGGTGACCTCTTCCGGCAAAGATTGGCGCCACCAGTCAGCCTCTTTATAAAAACGCAGAATATCGCGCAACATACGCCAGTAAGCAGGCTTAAATGCCAAACTGGGTTGGGCAAACAAGCCCGCCAAGTTAGTGCCAGCGTACTCCAATGCCCCATGCTGATTGGCAAGCTGCATGGAAACGGAAAAGGACATTGTTGTCGGCTGCGTCTGCACCCCCAGCTGCTTAAACAGCTGTACCAAATTGGGGTAGCAACGTTCGTTGAAAACAATAAATCCTGTATCCACCGGCACCCCTTGCACATCCACGGTGTTACTGTGACCACCAAAGCGGTCATCCTTCTCAAACAGAGTGACATCGTGGAAGCGACTCAACCACCAGGCACAGGAGAGCCCGGTAATTCCTGAACCTATCACGGCAATTTTTTGCTTTTTCATGGCTATCCCGCCGTTTCCTGAGCTTTGCCTTATATACGCCAGGGCCAAGTAGCTGGATCACAGACTTACCGATCCTTATTGCTCCCGCTACACTGATCCAACCCCCACTCCTTGGCGTATAGAACTTCACCTAAACAAGACGGGTGGATGGGGTGCAAAATGGTGGCTGCCCTGATGATTGAAGATTCTCTGCAACAAAGTGACTGGCCTGTACTGATGGCAGCGGTCGTCGAGCATGGCGATAAGCAGGCTTTTATGCAGATTTATGATCACTTTGCTCCCCGCTTGGTGTCCTATTTACAGGCGCAGGGAGCCTCCACCGCCCAGGCCGAAGAACTGGCCCAGGAGGCCATGCTGAATGTCTGGCGCAAGGCACCTCTCTACCAAGCCGATAAAGCTGCCCTTAGTACCTGGATTTTTCGCATTGCCCGCAATCTCTACATCGACAGCCTTAGGCGTCAACGCATGTTATTAGTGGAATGGGACGATCAATATGAACAGCAGGAAAGCTTCGATTCCCCTCTGCTAGAAGGGGGAGATGATCATCTGGTGGAAGCCAGAATCAAAGCCGCGATGGAGTCGTTACCCAATCAACAGGCTCAGGTTGTGTATAAATCGTTTTTTGAAAGCAAAAGCCACAGTGAAATTGCCGCCGACATGGACCTACCCCTTGGCAGCGTTAAATCAAGTTTGCGTCTGGCTTTTCAGAAGTTGCGTCAAGCACTGGGAGGCCCGCAATGAATATTCATCACCACCCCGATGACGCTACCCTGTTCTCCTACACCAGCGGAGCCCTACCCGCCGCCCTCAGCGTGGTGGTGGCCTGTCATTTACAGGCCTGTCCAGTATGCCGCCAACGGCTACAACATAGCCTGCAATTAGCTGGTGGTCTGCTGGCGAATCAGGCTCCTGCCAAGCTCAATCCACAGCAACGTTCAACCATGTTGGATCTATTGGAACAAACACCACAGCTTTGTCCCAGTAATCAGTCCCGTCAGGAGGTTGTGGATAATCAAGCGATTGATCTGCGCCAACAATTACCCACAGCCTTGGCTCCCTGGCTGGCCGGACAGAGTTATCAACAACTGCCCTGGCGCAGCCTGGCACCAGGTCTGCGTCAGATCAAATTGGATATCGCTGAGGGTAATCTGCGCCTGCTGCGCATTGCCCCTGGCACCAGCATGCCCATTCATTCCCATAGCGGTAGTGAACTGACGCTTGTGCTGCGTGGTTCCTATTCGGATGAAATTGGCCGCTTCCAATCCGGTGATCTGGCCGACCTCGACCCTCAGGTGGAGCATCAGCCAATTGCCGATCGTGATGAAGATTGCATCTGTCTGATCGCCACCGACGCACCGCTGAAGTTCAAAGGCATTGTTCCACGCCTATTGCAGCCTTTCTTTGGTCTTTAGGTGCCGCACCCGCTCATGGTGGTCAATCCAGATCCTTGGCCACTTCCAGCTGATGCAGCGCCTGGGCCTGCATTTGCAATAGATACATGCGTTGATAGCGGCCATCCTCTAGCGCCATTAGCTGCTGGTGGCTGCCTTCTTCTACCACTTCGCCCTGATGCAGTACCAGGATCCGATCCGCTTCCTTGATGGTGGATAAACGGTGTGCCACCACCACCAGAGTCACCTTGCCACGTAATGCAGTCAGAGCCCGCTGGACGACCTGCTCGGTCTCACTGTCAATATTGGCGGTGGCTTCATCCAACAACAGTATCTGTGGATGACTGGCCAGTGCCCGAGCAATCGCCAGTTGTTGACGCTGGCCGGTGGATAAACGGGTACCACGCTCCCCCAATACACTCTGATAGCCGTCCGCCATCTGCATGATGGTGTCATGCAGGTGAGCATCCTTGGCAGCCTGTTCAACCTGCTGTTGGCTAAGACCACGGCCCATATCAATATTGGCAAACAACGTATCCGCCAGCACAAAGGGCTCTTGTGGGATCAAACCAATACCAGTGCGCAGGGTGGTTTGCTGATAGTCCTGCAGCGCCACCCCATCCAAGCGGATCTGCCCGGCTGTGGGGTGATAAAACCCTAACAACAAACTGAGCAGGGTACTCTTACCACTACCGGTATGGCCGACAATGGCCAACCACTCACCGGCACGAACCTGAATATTGAGCTCACGCAATACCGGGTGCTGGCCATCGTAGCTAAAGCTCAGCTGTTCAATACTGATCTCCCCCCGGCTAATCGGCTGTTGATAATGGCCGTAATCCACCTCTTGCCGATGCAACAGTTGATAAACCCGACCACCAGCCACCATCGCCTGTTGATAAAGATTAAACTTCTGGGTGATCTCGATTAATGGCTCGGTAAAGCGTCCCAGGTAACTGACAAAGGCGTAAAGAATCCCCACCTCTGCCACCCCACTGACGGCTTGGCTGCCAAAGCCCCATAGAATAGCGACCAGAATCAACACACTGAGGAAGTCGATTGCCGGACGCAGTAAGGCCGCACCGACCCGGATGGTACTCATCTTGGCCGCGTAATAACCTTCATTGGTTTGGGCAAAACGCTGGCGGAAACGCGCCTGCTGATTAGCCGCCTGGATCACACTCATCCCCGCCACCGACTCCCCTAGGTTGGCGTTGATATCGGAGCGCAGCTGGCGAGCTTGCTCCACCGCCGGCCCACTTTTGCGCTGGTAAATCAGAATAATCCCCACCACCGCCGGAATCAGGGTCAGGCTGATTAACATCAGGCGCAGATCCAGTAATGCCATCGCAATCAGAATCCCCAGCAGCAAAATGGCATTGGCCAACACACTGGAGAGAAATTGCACATAGAGGTCTTTAATCGCTTCGGTATCGTTAGTGATACGGCTGACCAGTTGACCCGTAACGGCGGTATCAAAATAACTCTGGGGTAACCGTAGCACCCGGGCAAATACCTGCTTACGGATATCCAGCACCGCTGCCAGCGCCATTTCACTGAATTTCAGCGTCTGTTGATAACGTAAAATCGCCGCCGCCACCTGAGTAAACAAATAGCCAAGTAACAGGCCGAGCAACGCCTGCCACTCAAAACGGGCATGCATCAGGTAATCATCAATAAAGACCTTGGCCAGATAAGGCCCCGCTACATCCGCCGCCGTTGCCAACAGCAACAACAGCATTGCTTTGACCAGTAATGGCCGGTCACGGTAGACATAGCCAAGCAGCAGGCGAAAGGCATCCTGTTGATTATTCGGCTTCATCGAGACTGGCCTCCAGCTGTTGATAAGTCCACATCCGCGCGTACCAGCCCTGTTCTGCCAGTAGCTGTTGATGATTACCGCGCTCACGAATCTGGCCATGATTCAGCACCAGGATTTGTTCCGCCTCCTGCACTGCGGATAAGCGGTGGCTCACCACCAAGGTGGTGCGTCCATGACGGGCCTCACGCAGGTGCTGCAAAATTTGCTGTTCGGTATGCACATCCACCGCCGAGAGAGCATCATCCAACACCAGGATAGGGGCATCCAACAGCAAGGCTCTGGCAATGGCGATCCGTTGGCGCTGGCCACCAGAAAGGGTCATGCCCCGCTCCCCCACCAGGGTGTCATAGCCCTGGGGAAAACGGCGGATATCGGTATCGATTGCCGCCAGTTTGGCTACCGCTTCAATCTCCTCACGGCTAGCCTCAGGTCGCCCCAGGGCAATGTTTTCCGCGATGGAAGCGGTGAATAAAAAGGCATCCTGGGGAACATAAGCAAAGTATCCCCGTAACGCTTTCAAACGATAAGCAGCAAGAGGTTCACCACCTAAGTAAATCTGCCCGGTAAAGCCTTCATACTGGCGCATCAGCACCCGCAGTAAGGTGGTTTTGCCACTGCCAGTAGGCCCCACAATACCCAACAACTGCCCTGCCTGGAGGCTAAAACTCAGCCGATCCAGAGTAGGCTGAGCCTGCTGGGGATAATGAAAACTAAGCTGCTCTACCGCAATATCCGGCTGTGCCAACTGCTGTAACTGCCCCTGATTGGTAAAGGTATCCGGCTGTTCTAACAGACTATTCACCCTTTTCAGTGCCGCACTGCCACGCTCAATGATGTTCAGCAACCAACCAAAGGCAAACATCGGCCACACCAATTGGCCCAGGTACATGGTAAAGCTGGTGAGCATTCCCACGCTGAGTTCCTGTTGATAAATCAGCCAGGCACCAAAGCCCAGGCTAAGCAGAAAGGCTGCCGACAGCGCCAGAAAAATCACCGGGTCATACCAGGCCTCCGCCCGCTGCACCTGATAATTAGCCTGGGCAGAGCGTTCGGCAATAGCGTTAAACGCCTGGGCCTGTTGTTGCTCCAAGCCCATGGCTTTCAATAGCCGAATACCGGAAAGCGCCTCCTGGGTTTTGTCATTCAACTCAGAGAAACGCTGCAGGGATTCATTAAAGTGATGGTGCAAAATGCGGGAAATTTTATAAAACCCGATGCCCATTACCGGAAAGGGCAACAGGGCAATACAGGCCAAGCGCCAATCGATAACGGCAAACATCATCACCAACACCAGTACAAAGGTGAGCAATCCATCGAAACCAGATAGCACTCCTTCACCGGCTGCCATCTCGACCGCATCAATGTCATTGGTGGCTCTGGCCATCAGATCACCGGTATTGTGCTGCTGATAGAACTGCGGCCCCAAACGGGTTAAACGCTGGTAATAATCCTGGCGCAGCTGGGTACCCAGCCGATAGGAAGTGCCGTATAGCAACACCCGCCAGCCATAGCGCAACACATACACCCCAAGGCCCAGGCCAAATAAACCGAGCAGGTAGCCCCATAGCTGTTGCTGCTGCAACTGACCACTGACAATGGCATCCACACTGCGGCCAATTAAATAGGGCACCCCCATATTCAGCAGTGCCACCCCTGCCAGCATCAGCAATGCCAATAGGTAAGTACGCCAATGCAGGCGGAAAAACCAACGTAACTGCAAAAACAATGACATAGGAACCTCGAAGGTATCCAAGGGTGCAAGCAAGAAGCAAACGGAGGGCGTTTGCAGCATCCTTACCGCAACACTCAAACGAAAACTGGACAAGCAACCAGTATTCACCAGGGAGCACAAGTCTAGTTGGCCATTCTACCGGGAGCAAGAAAAAGGCGACTCAACTAGGATTGAACAATCTGTTGTGCAGCTTGTCAGACAGCCACAGCATCCCCACATCAGAGATTCGCGTTTAGCCCAAGTGAAGGAGCAACACTTATGAGCAGCCAACCCTATACACCTCCCAAAGTCTGGACCTGGGAACAACCCAGCGGCGGCCACTTTGCCAGCATTAACCGTCCCATCGCCGGCCCCACCCATGACAAAGCGCTGCCACAGGGCAAACACCCCCTGCAGCTGTACTCCATGGCCACCCCCAATGGCGTAAAAGCCACCATTATGCTGGAAGAGCTACTTGCCCTTGGTCACACAGGCGCTGAGTACGATGCCTGGCTAATTCGTATTGGTGAAGGGGATCAATTTTCCTCTGGCTTTGTTGAGATCAACCCGAACTCGAAGATCCCCGCCTTGCTGGATCTAAGCGGCAGCGAACCGGTGCGCGTATTTGAGTCTGGCTCCATCCTGCTCTATTTGGCAGAGAAGTTTGGTGCATTACTGCCACAAGACCCAGCTAAACGTACCCAAGCCCTGAACTGGTTATTCTGGCAAATGGGCTCAGCGCCCTATCTGGGTGGGGGCTTTGGTCACTTCTATGTGTACGCTCCAGAAAAACTGGAATACCCAATCAATCGCTTTGCGATGGAAGCCAAGCGCCAGCTTGATGTACTCAATCGCCACCTGGCGGAAAACACCTATATGGCTGGAGAGGAATACAGCATTGCCGATATTGCCATCTACCCCTGGTATGGCGCCCTGGTGCAGGGACTGGTCTACAATGCCGCCGAATTCCTCTCCGTGCACGAATACCCCCACCTGCAACGTTGGGCCGACAATATTGCTGCTCGCCCAGCGGTTATTCGTGGCCGTATCGTCAACCGAGTATGGGGGGAGGAAAACGAACAACTGGCAGAACGCCATAGTGCCGCCGATATTGATCAACGCCTGGCGCTGAAAAAGTAACCCTAGGCCAGGGTAGCCTGCCAAGGCTACCCTATTCTGGTAAACATCTGTGCTTTGCCAAGCAAACCGCTAGACTGTGAGTTCCTCTCCCAACAGTGGTTCCGGCATGATTATTCGCAAAAACCAGGGGTTATTAGGCACACTGTGGCGCACCATGAGCGTACTGGCCATTGCCTCTCTCTTAGCCGGGCCAGTTAGTCAGGGTTTGACTGAAGACGGCCTCATCATGGCGTCGATCTTCACCCCCATAGGCACGCTATTCGCCCTGCTTGCCTGGTTAGTACGGCGTAGTTGCAATAAAAAAATACAGATTGAGCCCGACTACCTGTTGATCGAAGACTTCCGCCCAGCACCACTCCCCTGGACAGACATTGTCGGCTTTTCCACTGAACAGCGACGAATTGGACAGCGACAAAATACAACCTGGCTAAAAATACACTTTGTCGATGACCGTCAATACGCCAAGTCCAACTGGCAGCATCAGCTAAGCCGTGCGTTATTAGGTGAAGGCATAGCCGTTTGTAACTTGGCGGTATATTCGTTACCTGAAGCAGATATCCTCGCCATTCTGGAGCGTCACTTGCGCCAACAGAGCGCCCCCCTCCCTAACCCGGATAAGGAATAAACTCCTCCTCATCACCGGGCACCTTGGCAAAGCGGCCGCTTTGCCAATCCTGTTTGGCCTGCTGCAAGAGTGCGGGATCACTCGCAACAAAGTTCCAATCAAGATAGCGCCGCGCCAATGCCGCTCCTCCTAACAACACCAGCAAGCTATCCTGCTCGGCATAAAGCCTGGCCCGTTGTTGTGGCGTCAACACCGCCATACAGTGCTGAGGTACCTGGACATCCCCGATCTTGACCCCGCCCTGCAATACATAGAGTGCCAACTCCTCGGCATCCGGCAAGGTTAACTCCTGCTGTGCGGCCAACTGCACCTCGAGATAAAGCGTTTCGGTAAAGGTTTTAACCGGTGAGTGCATACCGTAAGCCTGGCCGATCAGGACTTTAATTAGACGACCAGGCTCCTCCAACAGCGGTAATTCGACAGCGCCATAGTGATAAAACGCCGGCGGACACTGTTCCTGCTCCGTCGGCAAAGCCAACCACAGCTGCAAACCATGTAAGGAATGGGGAGCGGCCTTAACCTCTTGCCGCTGACGCTCGGAATGGACGATCCCCCTTCCTGCCACCATCAAATTAATTTCCCCTGGTTTGATCAGCTGCTCAGTACCAAGGGAGTCACGGTGAAGCATCTCGCCGGCCAATAAATAGGTCACCGTGGCTAACCCTATATGGGGATGTGGGCGCACATCCACTCCCTGCCCCGCGGCAAATTGAGCTGGGCCCATATGATCAAAAAACACCCAAGGGCCCACCTGTTTACATCCCTTTAATGGCAAACAGCGTCGTACCTGAAAGCCGCCTAAGTCTTTATTCTGTGCCTGAATCAGACGCATCGCGGTTGTACTCATTACTCTTCCCCTTTGTCTGCGTGCCAGTTGGATGCCTGTTGCCTAGTGTAGACCAGGGATCATCGCCGCCTGCCTGCTCTATTGATAAGCCTATAACTGCCCTTATCTACTCCCCATGAACTTCCTCGCCCATCTGCATATTGCCGATCACTGCCAAAGCAGCCTGCTCGGCAACCTCCTTGGTGACTTCATCAAAGGAGATCCCCATAGCCAACTGATGCCGGACTTGGCCGCAGGGGTGAGACTGCATCGCTTTGTCGATTCCTATAGTGATCACCATCCCCTTACCCAAACCGCCAAACAGGTGTTTTCCGGCAGCGCCCGCCGCTTTGCTCCTATTGCATTAGACATGTTTTGGGATCATTGCTTGGCCAAGCGTTGGCAAGAGTTTCACCCCCTCCCCCTGGCGAGGTTTTGTCAGCAGGCCGAACACCAGATACGCCAGCAGCAACAAGGGGATATCCCCAGTCGCTACTTACAGATGGAAAAGTACATGTGGCGTGAGCGCTGGCTGGAGTCTTATCGCCAACTCGACAATATCGAACTGGCCCTACAACAAATATCCCAGCGCCGAACAAGAATGGAGGAACTCAGCCGTTGCTTCCCCTATCTCGTCAAAGGCTATGAGGAGCTGAATGGCTTATTTACTGAGTTGTATCCAGAGGTATTGAGTGCTGCACAAGCTAAAGTCCAGCAAGACCAGGCAGGCATAGGCCAGCCTGGTTAACGACATTATTTACCGATACAAAACGAGCTAAAGATACGGCCAAGCAAGTCGTCGGAGCGGAACTCACCGGTAATCTCCCCCAGTGCTTCCTGGGCCTGGCGTAGATCTTCCGCTAGCAACTCACCAGCACCGTACCCCTGCAGCTGCAACATGCCGTTATCCAGTAGGCTGGCTGCCCGCTCCAAGGCATCCAGATGACGACGACGGGCGCTAAAGCCGCCTTCGGTAGTGCTATCAAAGCCCATACAGGCTTTCAGATGCTCACGCAGGGCGTGGATTCCCTGGCCATCTTTGGCGCTCAAACGAACCAGTATCTGCCCTTTTTCTTCGCTCATGCCCGGCTGCTCGCCAGTCAGATCAACTTTATTGCGAATCAGGGTAACACGGCTGGCGTCAGGCAGCTGTTGCACAAACTCTGGCCAAATTTGCTCAGGATTGAGGGCAGTGGTGCGGCTGGCATCCACCATCAGTAATACCCGGTCGGCTTGTTTTATCGCATGCCAGGCCCGCTCTACACCGATTTGCTCGACTTTATCCTCGGTATCACGCAAACCAGCAGTATCGATGATATGCAGTGGCATGCCATCAATCTGAATATGTTCCTTGAGGATATCGCGGGTGGTACCTTCAATGTCGGTCACAATTGCGGTTTCCCGTCCGGATAAGGCATTAAGCAGGCTGGACTTTCCCGCATTGGGCCGGCCGGCAATCACCACTGTCATTCCTTCCCGCAACAGGGCTCCCTGGTTAGCCTCTTTAAAGATGGCTGCTAAGTCCTGACGTAGCTGCTGGAGTTGATTGGCAACATGACCATCCGCCAGGAAATCGATTTCCTCTTCAGGAAAGTCGATTGCCGCCTCAACGTAAATACGCAGTTCAATTAAGCCTTCTACCAGCTGTTGTACTCGCCGGGAGAATTCTCCCTGCAATGAGCGTAGCGCCGAGCGCGCAGCTTGTTCGGAGGCAGCATCAATCAAATCGGCGATGGCTTCCGCCTGGGCCAGATCCAACTTGTCATTCAAAAAGGCCCGCTCAGAAAACTCGCCCGGACGAGCCATTCTGGCCCCCAGCTGCAGTAACTGGCGCATCAACATATCAAGCAGAATGGGACCACCGTGGCCCTGTAGCTCTAATACATCTTCGCCGGTAAAGGAGTGAGGACCAGGAAAGTACAGCGCAATCCCCTGATCAAGTTGCTGACCTTCACTGCCGTAAAAAGGACAGTAATGGGCATAACGAGGTTTAGGAACAAAGCCTAGCAGTTGCTGTGCCAGGGTTTGTGCCATGGGTCCTGATACTCGAAGAATACCGACGCCGCCGCGGCCAGGGGGGGTGGCTTGAGCGACAATGGTGTCGTTATGCATAACGTGCCTCTTTGCTAGCTGGCAGTGAGTCGGCGTTTGAGCCACCCTGTTTACCCACAACGAATAAAGGCCCCAAAGGGCCTTTATCCAACACTTTTATCCACAACAGGATCAGGCCTTGGCCGGAGTGCCTTCATTTTCAATCTGACGGGTGATCACCCATTGCTGAGCAATAGACAGCAGGTTGTTCACACACCAGTAGAGCACCAGACCAGCCGGGAACCACAGGAAGAAGAAGGTGAAGATAACAGGCAGCATCTTCATTACTTTAGCCTGCATGGGATCGGGCGGAGTTGGGTTCAACAGCTGCTGCACATACATGGTGGCGCCCATGATCAGCGGCAATACGAAGTAGGGATCCATCACCGACATATCCACAATCCAGCCGAAGAACGGCGCATGGCGCAGTTCCACCGATTCCAGCAGTACCCAGTACAGGGCAATAAATACTGGCATCTGAATCAGGATGGGTAAGCAGCCCCCCAGGGGATTAATCTTCTCTTTGCGATACAGTTCCATCATCGCCTGGGACATTTTCTGGCGATCATCGCCATACAGCTCTTTCAGACGCTGCATTTCTGGGCCGAACTTACGCATCTTGGCCATGGAGCGGTAGCTCATTGCCGAAGGATAGAAGAACAGCAACTTAACCACGATGGTGACCATAATGATGGCCACGCCCCAGTTGCCTACCAGGCTTTCAAAGAACTTCAGCATGGCAAACAGCGGTTGACCGATAAACCACAACCAACCGTAATCCACCGTCAGTTCCAGGTTAGGTGCAATCTGCTCCAATACATCCTGGACTTTGGGACCCATGTACAGCTTAGCGCTGACTTCAGCCTGCTGGCCTGCAGCCACACTCAAAGGAGCACTGACAAAGCCGGCGATGTAGTTGCCATTGCTCTTACGGGCTTCAAATAGATTTTGCCCTTCAGTAGGAGGCACCCAAGCACTGATAAAGTAGTGCTGCAGCATCGCTACCCAGCCTTGGTTACTTTCAGCCTTGAAGCGGTCGCCATCATCCAAATCGCCAAAGGCCACTTTCTTGTAATTCTCGGTTTGAGTAGAGAATACAGGGCCCAGGTATGAGCTCATGCCCATGGAGTTTTGCAAGCTGGGATCAGCGGAGCCATCACGTTTGAGTTGACCGAAGAAGTTAACGTTGAAGGCTTCATTGCTCTGGTTGTTAATCAGGTAGCTGACTTCAACCAGGTGCGAACCGCGTTGGAAGCGGAAGCGCTTGGTAATCTGCACACCCGCAGCAGTGCTGCTTTGCAGATCAACCAGTAGTTCATCTTTATCGGGCGCCATGACAAAAGAATTGCTGGCGGCACTGTATTGCGGGCGACCTTCAGCACTAGCATCAGGCCCTTGCGGACCAATCAAGCCACTTTGAGCAACATAAGTACGGCTGCCATTTTGCTCAAGCAGAACAAAGGCTTGTTCAGGAGTCTGGACACTGGTGGCGTAATCATTCAGCGCAGCATAGAGCACATCACCACCACGAGGATCAATGCGCAGCTCCAGTGCATCGGTTTTCACCTTGATCAGCTCATTGCTCACCGCCTGACTGGCAGTTTGAGCAACACCCTGAGCCTGAGGTAAGTCCGCTTGACTTGCTTGAGTCGCTTGACCACTGGGCAGTTCACTGCTGGATTGGGTAACGGCAGCACTTTGCGGGGTGGCTGGTTGGCCGTAGTCCTGGTTCCACTGCAATACCATCAGGTAGGAAATGAGTGCCAGTGCACCCACCAAGAGAATCCGTTGTACATCCATCGTTCAATCGCCAATGGTCGGGTTAAATCAGTCTGAGAGGTGCTGGCTACCTGCTATTGCTAGAAGGTTGACGCCGCCCTTTGGGGGCTGGTGACGAGACAGGAGCCGAGGCTTTCTTCTGAATTCGTTGCCAGATTTTGCCCAACATAGTGTGGAGCTGCGGGTTCTCAATGTCCCCTAAACCTGGCCGGGCAATGACGACGAGATCCAGCGCAGCCAACTCATGCTGGTGATGTCTGAAGCTTTCGCGGATCAGACGCTTCACCCGGTTACGTTGGTTAGCTCGTCGTACATGCTTTTTGGCTATGACCAGACCCAGACGTGATCGATCTCCACCATTGGCAATAGCCAATACCAACAGGCCTTGATCGGACGCCTTAAAGCAGGTGCCGTTAAAAACCTGACGGTAGTCCCCCGGGGTCAACAGACGTGCCGTGCGGGGAAAACTGTAAGTAGACATCAATCCGTTTGGGTCTTGTCGTGGCAGCCTATGTTATACGCACAGACGCTTACGGCCTTTGGCACGACGAGCAGCCAGTACTTTGCGGCCATTTTTGGTAGCCATGCGTGCACGGAAACCGTGGGTACGCTTGCGCTTTAACACGCTGGGTTGAAACGTTCTTTTCATGATCGGAAATCCACTAAATGCACTTAAACCTAGGTTCGAGGTTTACCAGTAAAAGGACGAAGTTACCCCCTCCCTTTTTGGTAAGAGCGGAATTCTAGTGAAAAACCCCCTTGAGTTCAAACCTTGATCAATCGTCATTTGTTTCAATCTAGCAAAAGAGTCTGGTTTTAATCGTTCTTTATGGCAGCTACAGCTCTGTTCGAATCGGTAAAAAATTCTAATCACTCATCTGACCAATCATTTTTGATAAGCATATAAATTAGAAAAATAGTTCTTTTAGGATAGTGATGTTGATAACTATAAGGGGAGTCCTGTCCTGTTGATAACTCGCTCAAGCCTAGAAAAACCCTGTTTTTGCGGGTGTTGGTAAGTTTATGTGGATAAGGTTGCTGAATTGAGGAATGGATGTCCACAGCCTGTGAGTAAAAAGTGCCCTTACCCACAGAGATATCCGACAACACAGTTATGCACACGTTACTTAATTATCCACACCCAGGGTATCGACAAAGCTTAAGCTAATTTTTTAGCCTCTTTTGTGGATAACTGGAGGGGGCTGCAGTAGAATCCTTCGGCTGTTTTCTCTGCTCTCAAAGGGCACGGAAGGTTTTGAAGGTACGAAGGTGGGCTTTGTACTCTAATAGCGGCATTTAAATGAGGGATGGGTACTGTGGTGCTTGAGCTTTGGCAGCGCTGTCTGGCCCGCTTACAGGAAGAGTTGCCAGTTCAGCAATTTAATACCTGGATACGTCCTTTGCAGGCTCAGCAAGATGAGAGTGGGCAGCTAAAATTGCTGGCACCTAATCGTTTTGTCATGGACTGGGTTTCAGATAAGTACCTGCACCTTATTAAAGAAGTCTTCAAAGACATCAGCTCGGGGCAGAATCTCAGCCTTTATCTTGATGTCGTACAAGCTCGTCGTGGTGCTTTTATGGGTAGTACTCAGGTACGTCCCACCAGTTTGAGTGCTCGCTCACAGGAGCCAACCAGTGCTCGCCGCCCCCAACTGCATGAAGCCGCTGCTCCCCAGGTTGAGCCTGCCGTTGCACCTGTCGCTACGTTAGTGGCTGCTCCAGCTATTCACACCAGTGCCAGTCATCCTGCCAAAGCGGCTGAGTTAGCCGAAGAAATGGGCTACCAGGATAACAATGAGCGCACGGTGGATGTGGAAGGTGGGATTCGTCACCAGAGCCATTTAAATAAGGCTTTTACCTTTGCTTCTTTTGTTCAGGGTAAATCGAACCAGTTGGCGCTGGCGGCGGCAAGACAGGTAGCGGATAATCCTGGGGGCTCCTATAACCCACTGTTTTTATATGGCGGTGTGGGTCTGGGTAAAACCCACTTGATGCATGCGGTGGGATTGGCAATGCTGGAGCGTAATCCGAATGCCAAGATTGTCTATCTGCATTCTGAGCGCTTTGTTGCCGATATGATCAAGGCTCTGCAGCTGAACGCCATTAATGACTTTAAACGCTATTATCGCTCCGTCGATGCGCTCTTGATTGACGACATTCAGTTTTTTGCCGGTAAAGAGCGTTCCCAGGAAGAGTTTTTCCATACTTTTAATGCGCTTTTGGAAGGTGGTCAGCAGATGATTCTGACCTGCGACCGTTATCCAAAGGAGATTAGTGGCCTGGAAGAGCGGTTAAAATCCCGCTTTGGTTGGGGACTGACAGTGGCGGTGGAGCCGCCGGAGTTGGAAACCCGAGTGGCGATTCTGAAAAAGAAAGCCGATGAAGCTCAGATTTTGCTGCCGGATGATGCTGCCTTCTTTATTGCCCAGAAGATTCGCTCCAACGTCCGTGAACTCGAAGGGGCCTTGAAGCGAGTCATCGCTAATGCCCACTTTACCGGTAGCGCGATTACACTGCCTTTTATTAGAGAATCACTGAAAGACCTGCTAGCCTTGCAGGACAAACAAATCAGCATCGATAACATCCAGCGTGTTGTTGCTGAGTACTACAAGATTAAGGTTGCGGATCTGCTCTCTAAGCGCCGTAGCCGTTCGGTGGCACGTCCTCGTCAGGTGGCGATGGCGCTGGCGAAAGAAATTACCAACCACAGCTTGCCTGAGATTGGTGACGCCTTTGGCGGTCGTGACCACACTACCGTATTGCATGCTTGTCGCAAGATTAGCGAGCTGCGGGAAGAAGATGCGGAAATTCGCGAAGATTATCAGAACCTGCTGCGTTCTTTGACGGCCTAAAGGCCTTACGCAGCCGTTAACCACCCCTTAGTCACGGAATAGTCACGGAAGCCTGAGATGAAATTTGTCATTTCCCGCGAAGCCTTGCTAAGACCGCTGCAACTGGTTGCCGGTGTTGTTGAGCGCAGACAGACCCTGCCTGTGTTATCCAATGTGCTACTGGTTGCTGAAGGCGACCGTTTGTCGCTGACAGGCACAGACCTGGAAGTCGAGCTAATTGGCCGTGCTCATCTGGAGCAGCCAGCCGTTGCCGGATCCATTACGGTACCGGCGCGCAAATTAATGGATATCTGTAAGTCGCTGCCGGATCAGTCCGTCCTGGAGATGGAAGTGCAAGAGCAGAAGATGACGTTAAGATCCGGCCGTAGCCGTTTCACCCTCTCTACTCTGCCTGCCAGCGAGTTCCCCAGTGTGGAAGATAGCCCGCGCTCCTTCGAATTCACCCTTGAGCAGCAGCAATTAAAGCGCCTGATTGATCGCACCGCATTTGCGATGGCACAGCAGGATGTTCGTTATTACCTCAATGGCATGCTGTTGGAGGTAATCAGCGGGCGAGTACGGATGGTGGCAACCGATGGCCACCGTCTGGCGACCTGTGCATTGGATCTGGAAGTGAACCCTGAAGGGAAGCAGCAAGTAATCCTGCCGCGTAAAGGGGTGTTGGAACTGGTGCGTCTGCTGACAGAAGGAGAGGCCCAGGTACGGATGGTGGTGGGTACTAATCACATTCGGGCTCATGTAGGTGACTTTGTCTTTACCTCCAAGCTGGTAGATGGTCGCTTCCCTGATTACGAACGTGTTGTGCCCCGTAACGGCGATAAATTGCTGGTAGCGGATCGCCAGGAGCTGCGTTTGGTGCTGCAGCGTGCGGCGATTCTATCCAACGAAAAATACCGCGGTGTGCGTTTAAATATGCAGCCTGGGCAGTTGCAGGTGTTTGCCAATAATCCTGAACAGGAAGAGGCAGAAGAGTCATTGCAGGTGGACTATCAGTATGATCCGCTGGAGATTGGCTTTAACGTCAATTACGTGCTGGATGTCCTTAATGCCCTGAGTCAGGAACAGGTGCAGTTTACCCTGTCAGACCCCAACTCCAGTGCCTTGGTACAGGAAGCGGATGGCGGCGATGCTCTCTATGTGATCATGCCGATGCGCCTCTAAGCGCTGTTATGCACAGCAATTCACAGAGTTATACACAGGCGCATTAATTCGAATGCAATTAACCCGCCTGGATATTCATCAGGTTCGCAATATAGAACACGCCAGCTTGCATCTTGCAGCTGGCGTGAATCTTTTTCTTGGCCAGAATGGTAGTGGCAAAACCAGTGTGCTGGAGGCCATTCATCTGCTTGGCCTGGGACGCTCCTTTCGTAGTCATAAAATCCGTACGGTGGTTCGTCATGAGCAACCGCGTTGTACGCTCTATGCCGAGTTACAGCGGCCACAGAGCCCTAAGCTCGCCTTAGGAGTTGAGCGTAGCCTCGATGGTGAAATGCGCCTGCGTATTGGCAACCAGCAGGGATGCTCGTTAGCAGAGCTGGCCCGAACCCTGCCACTACAGTTGATTAACCCTGATGCTTTCCGGTTGCTAGAGGGGGGGCCAAGTGAGCGCAGACAGTTTCTCGATTGGGGCGTATTTCATTATCAGTCCGAATTTTTACAGGCCTGGCAGCGTTACCAGCGAGCGCTTAAACAGCGCAATAGCCTACTGAAATATGCTAAAATCGACCCCCTTATGCGGGCGCCCTGGGAGCATGAGCTTTGCCAACAGGCAGAGCAAATTCACCGCTGGCGTCAGGCTTATTTGACCTTGCTGACACCTTTATTTCAGCGCTATCTCACAGCTCTAACACAAGTAGATGATATTAAGATTCATTACTATTGTGGTTGGGATGCCAAGCGTAGCCTGGAGGAAGTGTTAGTAGAGGGATTGGCACGGGATCAAGAGCAGGGGTTTACTCAGGCCGGTCCACATCGTGCTGATCTTCGCATTAAATTAGGTGGGCGCCTGGCGGCGGATATTCTGTCTCGTGGCCAACAAAAGCTAGTGGTCAGCGCATTAAAGTTAGCGCAGGGACAGGTGCTGCGTGCTCAGGGGGAACAAGCCCCGCTATACCTGATTGATGACTTACCTGCCGAGCTGGATGCCCAGCATCGTCAGGCATTCTGCGCACTCCTACAGGAGTTGGGCAGTCAAATTTTTATTACCTCAGTGGAGGCTGCACCCTTAGCTTCCTGCTGGTTGGCAGACACTGAGTTAAAACAGTTTCACGTGGAACAGGGGCAAATCAGGGAAGACTGAATTTGCTCCACCCCGGAACGGGAGTGATCTATGAGTGGCACAACTTACGACTCTTCAAGCATTAAAGTCCTTAAGGGGCTGGATGCAGTCCGCAAGCGTCCTGGTATGTATATCGGCGATACCGATGATGGTACCGGTTTGCATCATATGGTGTTTGAGCTGGTGGACAACTCCATTGACGAAGCCCTGGCAGGATATTGCTCCCAGATAGATGTCATTATTCATCCGGATGAGTCCGTAAGCGTCGCGGATAATGGTCGTGGGATTCCCACCGATATTCACCCTGAAGAGGGGGTATCAGCCGCAGAAGTTATCATGACGGTACTCCATGCTGGAGGAAAGTTTGATGACAATACCTATAAGGTATCGGGTGGTTTGCACGGTGTAGGGGTGTCAGTTGTTAACGCCTTGTCAGAAACGTTGCATCTGACCATTCGTCGGGACAATAAGGTTTTTGAGCAAATTTACCACGATGGTGTGCCAGAAGAGCCACTCAAACAGATTGGTGAAACGGATAAGTCCGGCACCAGTGTTCGCTTTCATCCATCAGCTAAAACTTTCTCCAATATTTTGTTCCAGTACGACATTCTGGCGAAACGTCTGCGTGAGTTGTCATTCCTCAACTCCGGAGTCCGGATTAGCCTGAAGGATGAGCGCAGTGGCCGAGAAGATATCTTCCACTATGAGGGTGGTTTGCAGGCATTCGTTGAGTACCTCAACAAAAACCGCACCCCACTGAGCAAGGTATTTCACTTCAGCGCTGATACTGAAGATGGTATTGGGGTTGAAGTTGCCATGCAGTGGAATGATGGTTTCCAGGAAAGCATCCATTGCTTTACCAACAATATTCCCCAGCGTGATGGTGGAACCCACTTGTCAGGCTTCCGTGCAGCCCTGACGCGTAGCCTGAATACCTACATTGAAAGCGAAGCCATTCTTAAGAAAGCCAAGGTGGCTACCTCTGGAGATGACGCCCGTGAGGGGTTAACGGCGATTATTTCAGTTAAGGTGCCGGATCCCAAGTTCTCCTCTCAGACCAAAGACAAATTGGTTTCTTCTGAGGTGAAGACGGCGGTCGAGCAGCAAATGGGGCGCTATTTCTCTGATTTCCTACAGGAATTCCCCAATGATGCCAAAAGCATTGTTGGCAAGATGATTGATGCTGCCCGTGCTCGTGAAGCGGCACGCAAAGCCCGGGAAATGACCCGCCGGAAAGGGGCGCTGGATATTGCGGGCTTGCCGGGTAAGCTGGCGGATTGTCAGGAAAAAGATCCTGCACTATCTGAACTTTACCTGGTGGAGGGTGATTCCGCGGGTGGTTCTGCCAAGCAAGGGCGTGATCGTAAGACTCAAGCGATTCTGCCGTTGAAGGGTAAAATCCTTAACGTCGAAAAGGCTCGCTTTGACAAGATGCTTAGCTCTGCCGAAGTAGGAACCCTGATTACTGCCTTAGGTTGTGGTATTGGTCGAGAAGAATTTAATCCCGATAAATTACGTTACCACAGCATTATCATCATGACCGATGCGGATGTGGATGGTTCACACATTCGCACGCTGCTGCTGACCTTCTTCTTCCGTCAGATGCCTGAGATCATTGAGCGTGGTCATGTCTACATTGCCCAACCACCGCTGTATAAAATCAAAAAGGGTAAGCAAGAGCAGTATCTGAAAGATGATGCCGCAATGGATGCCTTTATGACGCAAGCGGCATTAGAAGAGGCCAGTCTGCATGTTAATGAGACCGCGCCTGGCATCAGTGGTGAGGGCTTAGAGACACTAGTGAGTGAATACCGTGCGGTGATGAACATTGGTCAGCGCCTATCACGGATTTATCCCCAGGAAGTGTTAAAACAAGCGATCTATGCCCCTGCGTTGACCCTAGCTGATCTGAAAGAGCAGGCTAAGGTGGAGGGCTGGGCGCAGAGTATTCTGGAGCGCCTTGAGCAAGGTGGCATGAATGGCACTCGCTATGAGTACCAAGTAAGCCTGGATGCGGAGCGCCAGGAATACCTACCGACCTTCATCGTGATTGCCCATGGCATTCCCACCGAGTATCGCTTTAACCATGAATTCTTCATGTCTGGTGAATACAAAGCGACCGTGAATCTGGGGGCAAAACTACAAGGACTGATCGAAGAGGGAGCCTATGTTGCACGCGGAGAGAAGCAGCGTAAGGTGCGCTCCTTCGAAGAAGCATTGGATTGGCTAACTCATGAGGCGAAGCGTGGTTACAGCATTCAACGCTATAAGGGTCTGGGTGAAATGAACCCCGACCAACTTTGGGAAACCACTATGGATCCTGAAGTTCGCCGTATGTTGCGTGTTTCGATTGAGGATGCTATTGCAGCGGATCAGATGTTCTCAACCCTGATGGGGGATGATGTTGAGCCGCGCCGTGCCTTTATCGAGAGTAATGCACTGAAGGTAACCAACCTGGATATTTAATTGGTTCGTTCTGTGTATGGCTAAAAAGGGCAGCGTTTTCGCTGCCCTTTTTTGTTCCACGTGAAACCTCGGTTTGAGTGGCTAGGTCAGTTAGCGATACAGCTGATTAAACAGGAGGTTTGCTTGTTGATGCAGGAGGCTATGACGCCTGGCAACTTCTGCATGGTCGCGGTCGTAACCGCCCCCAATCACGCAGGCAATAGCAATATTGTGTTGGTGGGCGAGTTGAATAATGTAGTTATCACGCTGTCGAATGCCTTGGTCAGTTAGTTTTAAACGCCCCAGGCGATCGTCTTGATGTACATCTGAGCCAGCATCGTAGAGGATAAAGTCGGGCTGTAAACACGCCAAAATACTCGGTAAGTGCTGCTGCAAGATGGCGAGATAGTCGCTATCACCGCAGTCATCTTCAATTTCAATATCCCAGTCAGAATGCATTTTAGTAAAGGGATAGTTAAGGGCGCTATGAAAAGAGCAGGTATGAATATTGGCATCCTGCTGCAGGATAGCAGCCGTGCCGTCACCCTGATGAACATCACAGTCGATAATTAATACCTGCTTCGCTAAACCGTTCTGTACTAAATAACGCGCACAGACCGCTAGATCATTGAAGATACAAAATCCCGCGCCATGGCGGTAAAACGCATGGTGGGTGCCACCGGCTAAATGACAGGCAAGGCCATAACGTTTAGCTAATTCTGCCGTTAGGATAGTACCAGCCACTGCAGTGCAAGTACGTTGCACGAGCAAGGGTGACCAGGGTAATCCTATTTCTCGTAATGCTTTGGCATCTAATTCCCCTTGGCAAAATTGTTGAATGTACTGAGGGCAATGGGCTAATTGCAGTATTGATAATGGCGCGGGTGCTGAGGGAGAAAAGCAATTCTGTGTGGTAGCAATCCCTTGTTGGCAAAGCTGTTGATAGAGCAGCTGAAACTTTGCCATGGGAAAGCGATGTTGTGCTGGAAAAGGGATGCTATAGATGGGGTGGTATACCAGAGGCAGAGAAGCATCCTGTTTCACGTGAAACTCCGAACTGAGAAGACTTGCGCATCTTATCAGTCCGGTTATCTGTGCGCCAAATTACACTGGTTCAGGTTGGCTACAGAGGTAATCGGCAGCGGCTGCTAAGTCGGCAAATACCCGAGTTGCTGCGGGTAAATTACCTTTGGCAAGAGTGCGCTCACCTTTACCTGTTTTTACCAGAAAAGGCTGGCAACCTAAGCTCATTCCAGCTTCCAGGTCTCGCAGGCTATCACCTATTACAGCTACTTCATGAAGATCTGCCAGGGCGAAAGCGTCCCGAATTTGTTCAAACATGCCGGGTAAGGGTTTGCGACAGTGGCAGTGATCATCGGGGCCATGCGGGCAATAAACCAAGTAGTGAATAGAGCCACCGGCAGCTTCAACCAACTGTTGCAGTTTTTCGTGCATTGCATCCAGGGTGGCTAGGTCGAAGTAACCACGTGCTAACCCGGATTGGTTAGTCGCGATGGCAATGCGAAAACCATGGTGGCAAAGTTTGGCGATGGCTTCGATAGAACCAGGTAGCGGAATCCACTCGTCCACTGATTTGACATACTCATCCGAGTCCTGGTTGATGACACCATCACGGTCGAGAATGACTAGCTTCATCTGAGGCTCCTGCTTGAACTAGGCCAGCATTAAGCTGGCCTAGGTGGCTTACAGATACTTGCACAGGTAGGCAGTGGCTACCTCTACCTTGAGGTCAAATTTGCTGTTAGCGGGAACATAGAAGGCTTCACCTTCATTAAAGGTTTCCCACTCATCTGCCTCGGGCAATTTGACGGTAAGTGCACCACTTACGACTTGCATTTCTTCAGCCTGTTCGGTGCCAAAGGTATAGTCGCCGGGAACCATGACACCCACGGTGCAGCGTCCTTCAGCACTGGGAAAGCCAATGGATTTTACCTTGCCATCAAAGTATTCATTTACGTTCAACATGTGCAGCCTCTATTGTGCTAGAGCCAATGGGGAAGCCAGATACTAGAGTGCTTTAGAGAGGCTGTCACCGGGCAAAGAGGAAAAAACGGCAATAAAAAAGGCAGGATTAACCTGCCTTTTATGGAGGGTGAAACCTTATTTGGTTTCGGGTGAACGGGCGTTCAGATAGGCCTGCTCAGAAATGGCATGCCACTTGATTGCCTGGTCACGGAAGGCAACGAAGGAGTCGAATACCTTCTTAGTCATCGGATCGGCGGCAGCTTCTTCAGCAACCACTTCATCAGACAGTTTCTTCAGGGTGGCCAGAACTTCGTCTGGGAAGCGACGCAGTTCAACATTGTGCTTCTCGACCAGTTCCTGCAGGGCGGAGTTGTTCTTGGCAGTGAAGTCATCCAGCATATCCTGGTTGGCTACACGGCAAGCTTGAATCACGATTTCCTGCAGATCGGCGGGCAGCTCTTCCAGTGCTTTCTTGTTGATAAAGCATTCCAGAGTCGTGCCGGGCTCATGCCAGCCGGGGTAGTAGTAGAACTTAGCTGCTTTATGCAGGCCGAAGGCCAGATCGTTGTAGGGACCTACCCACTCGGTTGCATCAATGGCACCGGATTGCAGTGAGGGGAAGATTTCTCCACCTGGCAGCAGTACAGGAGTACCGCCGGCACGCTTGAGTACTTCACCACCCAGACCAGGAATACGCATCTTCAGACCTTTCAGGTCTTCAGCAGTGTTGATCTCTTTGTTGAACCAGCCACCCATTTGTACACCGGTGTTACCGGCTGCAGTGGGCACCAGGCCAAAGGGCGCATAGACTTCTTTCCACAGTTCCATACCGCCGCCATGGTACAACCAACCATTCATTTCCTGGGCGGTTAGACCGAAGGGAACGGCTGCAAAGAACTGGGCTGCAACGGATTTACCCTTCCAGTAATAGGAGGCGCCGTGACCCATTTCAGCGGTGCCGCGGGATACGGCATCAAAAATTTCCAAAGCGCCGACCAGTTCGTTGGCACCATAGACTTTTACTTCTACACGGCCACCGGTCATCTTACCGATCAGGTCGGCAAGATGGTTAGCGCCAGCACCCAGGCCAGGAAAGTTCTTGGGCCAGGTGGTTACCATCTTCCACTTATATTTTTTTTCTTCAGCTTTGGCGACAGTAGCAGCACCGGCCATTACGGAGGCAGCGGCACCCGCTCCCAAAGCTTTGATTAGCTCGCGACGTTTCACAGGAATCTCCCTCTCTTACATCGAAATTTTTATATTAGGGATGGCAATTTGCTCGTTGAAGGTAGCATGCCCGCTGCAGCCCTGCAATCTCGGTTAAAAGCTGATCTCTACCACTTTAGAAGCCCCCTTGCCCATGTATAATGGGCCCTTGCCCAGGTCTGAATCAGGAAGCTGTCCTTGCAACACCCTAACCTGCTAAAGCATATCGGTGAGTCCAAGCCCTTGATGCGTAAGTCGGAGCAAAAGGTCGCGGACTATGTTCTGGAACATCCCCAGGATGTGATACATATGCGTATTGTGGACCTGGCCGCAGAGGCAAAGGTCAGTGAGCCAACCGTAGTGCGCTTTTGCCGAGCGCTGAACTTTGATGGCTTTCAGGACTTTAAACTTTGTCTGGCGCAGGTGTTGGCCAGCAATACGAATTTTGAGCAGTTTGCACTTAATAATCAGGATACGGTGACGGAGTTCAAACATAAGATTTTTGAATCCACCGTCGGCAATCTGATCAATATCCGTGACAGTCTAAATCCAGATACCCTGGAGCAAGCCATTGATGCTTTGGCCAAGGCCAAGCGAGTCGAATTTTGGGGCTTTGGTGCCTCAGCGGCAGTGGCGGCCGATGCCCAGCACAAGTTTTATCGTTTGATGATTTCCTCCAGTGCTCTTTCTGATCCTCATATGCAGACTATTTCTGCTTTGACGTTGAGTGAGGGAGATGTCGTCGTGGCGATTTCACAAACCGGCCGCACCAAGGATTTGCTGCACTCTGTGCGTTTGGTACAGGAGGCTGGAGCCACGGTAATTACGCTCTGTCCTGGCACTACCCCTTTGGCGGACTTAGCCAGTATTGCGATTCATATTGATCTGGCGGAAGACAAAGATCTGAATACCCTGATGTCGTCCCGAGTGGTGCACTTAGTGGTAATGGATGTGTTGGCGGTAGGGGTGGCAATGCGCTTAGGGCCTACTCTGATTGATCATCTCAAAGTGATACGCCGAGGTTTGCGTTCACTCCGCCAGAACGAGCGTCGTCCCGTCAAAAAAGAGTAATCAAAACGACATCTCCCTGACATTGGCGCGAGACAGACTAAACTTAGCAGGTCTTGTCTAAGTCTAGGGAGGATACTTCATGCGCCAGTCAGAACGCCTTATTGAAGTTCAGGCTCAGTTGTTTGATGTGTTTGCTAGCTTGGAGCGTGAGGCACAGTCCAAACGCCATCGTACCAGTCGCCAAAAATTACTTGAGGCCAGACGTTCCATTGAGCGTCGTCAGGAAGAAAAGTGCCTCCAACAACAGGTGGAAGATTACGTCTTCGATTAGGGTCTAGTCGTCCTGTATATCAATCTTGATAGGCTTCCTTGCTGACTGCAAAAAGCTCACAGGAAGCCTGGGTACCTTATCCCTGTCCTAGCCGATCGTTGATGAGACCGTTGGTTGCAGCCAGGGGGTGAAGCTTCTATGATGCGCGCCATTATTAAGGAGTGCCCCCATGAGCCTGCTGATCTCCACCTGGATTAAGTTTTTCTTCCTCTTTGCCCCTTTCTTTGTGGTGTCCATGTTTTTGGCGTTAACCCGCGGCGAGCAGCCCCGTGAACGGCGACGGGTGGCTAATCGTGCGGTGATGGCTTCATTGCTGATTAGTTTGGTGTTGTTGTTTTTTGGCGGCACCCTGTTCGAAATTCTCGGTATTACCCTCGACTCTTTCCGCATCGGTGCGGGTATTTTGCTGTTCTTATCCGCTATCAGCCTGGTACGGGATGGGGTTCGCACCCATGCCACTGGTATGCCGGCAGAGGAGCGTGATGATATTTCCGTGGTGCCGCTGGCTATTCCTACCATTATTGGCCCGGCGACAATCGGTGCGATTCTGGTTTATGGTGCGGAGTTCAAGGGTTGGGACTTACTAATCGGCATTGCTGCACTGGGACTGGCACTGGGTTGCCTGCTGGTGATTTTGCACCTGAGTTCGGCGGTTGAGCGTATTCTGGGACGTACGGGATTAAATATCCTGAGTAAGATTACCGGTCTGGTGCTGGCGGCGATGGCATCCCAGATTGTATTAAGTGGCGTGCGTGGCTTTATGGCCAGCCTTTAAGTTGCTGCATGGCGGCTGTCATTAGCGGCAGCCGCTGTTTGCCTTTCCCCTAATCCTCTATAGCCTTAACCATCTCTTTATAGTGCTTGCGGCACAGTGACAGGTAGCGGTCATTGCCGCCGATGGCAATCTGTTCTCCTGCCTTCACTGCCCTGCCCTCCGCATCCAGGCGCGCCACCATGGTGGCTTTACGGCCACAGTCACAGACGGTTTTGATTTCCTCCAGGTGGTCAGCAATGGCGAGCAGGGTTTGGCTGCCCAGAAAGGGCTGGCCGAAAGCATCAGTACGCAAGCCATAGCAGAGTACCGGGATATTGAGCTGATCCACCACGTCAGACAGTGCCCACACCTGGGTTTGACTCAAAAATTGCGCTTCGTCCACCAGTACACAGGCAAGCGGCTGACGCTGATGAGCCTGGGTGACTAAGGCAAAGAGGTCAGATTCACCATTAAAAGCGGCTGCAGGGCTTTTCAGGCCGATCCGTGAGGCTATCCAGGCTTGCTCTGCATTACCTTCAGCAAAGCGATTATCAAACTGTGGGGCGAGTAGGAAAGGCTCCATCCCCCGTTCACGGTAGTTATAGGCCGCTTGCAGCAGCGTGGTGGTTTTGCCGGCATTCATCGCCGAATAATAGAAGTAGAGTGAGGCCACGCCCAGTTCTCGTTTATCAGCTCAGGAGGCGCGAGTATAAAAGCAAAAGGGCCGCCGAAGCAGCCCTTTTGCCAGTCGATCAGACCTCAACCATAGACAAAGTGGGGTAACCAGGTTGCCAGTGCAGGCCACACCGCGAGGATACCCAGCATTGCCATCTGGATCAGAATGAAGGGCACCACCCCCCGATAGATCTGTCCGGTGCTGATGGTCGCCGGTGCGACCCCGCGTAGATAGAACAGGGCAAAGCCAAAGGGTGGGGTCAGGAAGGATGTTTGCAGGTTAATGGCAAACATAATCCCCAACCAGATCGGGTCGATATCCATCATCAACAGAATCGGGGCGACGATGGGTACCACCACAAAGGTGATTTCAATAAAGTCGAGGAAGAAGCCAAGCAGGAACATCACCAGCATGACCACAATCATCGCGCCGACTTTACCGCCGGGCATCCCTTCAAGGAACTCCCGTACCAGGTCGTCACCGCCGTAGCCGCGGAATACCAGGGAGAAGATCGAGGCCCCCACCAGGATCATAAACACCATGGAGCTGACCTGGGTGGTGGAGCGCATGACTTCACGCAGAGTAGTCAGGTTAAGGCTCTTACGCATGGCTGCGAGCACCATGGCCCCAATGGCACCGACGGAGGCGGCTTCAGTCGGGGTGGCTAAGCCACCGAGAATGGAGCCCAATACCAGCACCACCAATAATAAAGGCGGAATCAGCACCTTAATGACACGGCTGCCGAGGTCGTCCACCTTAGCTCGCTCGTTGGCAGGGATGGCAGGAACACTCTTGGGACTAACGATGGCTTTGAACACCAGGTAGAGCACATAGAGTGCGACCAGCAGCAAACCGGGAATCAGGGCGCCGAGGAAGAGATCACCCACGGTAACGGTTTCCGGCGAGTAAATACCCATATCCAACTGAGCTTGCTGATAGGCAGAAGAGATCACGTCCCCTAGCAATACCAGGACGATGGAGGGCGGAATAATCTGTCCCAGGGTACCAGAGGCACAGATAACCCCAGTGGCAACGCGAGGATCATAACCGCGCTTAAGCATGGTCGGCAGTGACAGCAGGCCCATAGTGACCACCGTGGCGCCAACGATGCCGGTACTGGCAGCGAGTAGCATCCCCACTAAGCACACGGAAATGCCTAAGCCACCGCGCAGTGGGCCAAATAGCAGTGCCATGGTATCGAGCAGCTCTTCGGCTATCTTCGAGCGCTCCAGCATCACCCCCATAAAGACGAACAGGGGCACGGCAATCAGGGTGTCATTACCCATGATGCCGAAGATGCGGTTGGGCGCGGCTTCGAGGAAGACTGGATCAAACCAATCAAAAGCAATCCCCATGCCGGCAAAGATTAAGCCCGCTCCAGCCAGGGAGAAAGCAACCGAATAACCGAGCAGCAAGATCACAACGGCTGCGGCAAACAGCAGCAGAGATAAATACTCGGTCATAATACGTGCTCCTCCTGCACCAGATGGGCTTTACCGCTTAACACCAGGATGTCACGCAGAAACTCTGCAATCCCCTGTAGAATCATCATCGCTGGCATAGCGATCAGGGCAGACTTCAAGATGAAACGGGCGGGAATCCCCCCCGACTCTTGTGAGCCTTCAAAGATCGACCAAGAGGCCGCGACATAATCCCAGGACATCCAGAGGATGAAGATCGACACCGGCATCAGCAACACGAGGTTGCCGATCAGGTTTACAATGGCTTTACCCTTTTCGGACAGGGGGCGATAAAAGATATCGACCCGCACATGGCCATCGTGTTTAAGGGTGTAGGCAGCGCCTAACAGGAAAACAAAGGAGTGCATGTAGACAACGGATTCCTGTAAAGCCACGTTGCCGACATTGAACAGATAGCGCATCACCACAATGATAAAGGTGACCACCACCATGCCCAGCGTCAGCCAGGAGATACAGCGTCCTGTCCACTCGCTGAACTGGTCGATAGCATTGACCAGCATAGTCAGTGATTTATTCTCGTTATTCATGATCGTCATGCTGTCTTCAGTGAGGACTGTCAGAGTGTGCCGAGAAGGTATGCCCTTATCAACTATTTTCAACAATTGGTCAGACAAGTTGCACACTTGTTGAAAATATTGAAATTAATGTTTGTTTTATTGTGACTTGAGACCCCTTTTCCATGGATGTATCCCACTTACTTGATCGCCTTAACCCCCCCCAGCGCGAAGCGGTTAGTGCGCCTTTGCAAAGCCGTTTAGTGTTGGCCGGTGCCGGTTCCGGTAAAACCCGGGTGCTGGTGCACCGTATTGCCTGGTTGATTCAGGTTGAGCGGGTATCCCCCTATGCCATCATGGCAGTGACCTTTACCAATAAGGCCGCCAAAGAGATGCGGATGCGGATTGAGGCCCTGCTGGGACTGACTCCGCGTGGCATGTGGGTGGGCACCTTCCATGGTCTGGCGCATCGACTCCTGCGCGCCCATTGGCAGGAGGCTGGTCTGCCGGAAAACTTTCAGATTCTCGACTCCGATGACCAGCTGCGACTGGTGAAACGGGTTTGCCGGGAGATGAATCTGGATGAAAAGCGCTGGGATCCGAAAGAGCTGCAATGGTTTATCAATGCGCAGAAAGATGAAGGGCTACGCCCGCGTCACCTCGATGCCTATGGCGATGCCAACTGGCAAACCCGTATTCAGGTCTATCAAAACTATGAGGATGCCTGTGCCCGGGGTGGCATGGTCGACTTTGGTGAACTGCTGCTGCGTTCCCACGAGCTGTGGTTAGAGCAACCGGTGTTGCTACGTCATTATCAACAGCGCTTTCAGGCTCTGCTGGTGGACGAGTTCCAGGATACCAACAAGGTGCAGTATGCCTGGCTGCGGATGTTGTCCGGCGATGAGGTGCCGGTGATGGCCGTCGGTGACGATGATCAGTCGATTTATGGCTGGCGCGGAGCGCGGGTGGAGAATATTCAACAGTTTGTACAGGACTTCCCTGGCTGTGACACCATCCGTCTGGAGCAAAATTATCGCTCCACCGGCACCATTCTGAAGGCAGCCAATGCCCTGATCGCCAATAACGCCGGGCGAATGGGCAAGGAGTTATGGACGGATTCGGGCGATGGCGATCCGATTCAGGTTTACAGTGCCTTTAATGAGCAGGAAGAAGCTCGTTTTATCGTCGAGCAAATCGATAAATGGGTCAGCAACGGGGGGCAGCGTCAGGATTGCGCCCTGCTCTATCGCTCCAATGCCCAATCACGGGTATTAGAGGAAGCGCTGATTCGTGCCTCCATGCCCTATCGTATTTATGGCGGTCAGCGTTTTTATGACCGGTTGGAAATCCGCAATGCCCTCGCCTATTTGCGTCTGCTACAGAATCGCCATGACGATGCCGCGCTGGAGCGGATTATCAATGTACCCACCCGCGGTATCGGCAGCAAAACCCTGGAAACCATTCGCGACCTGGCGCGTGGCCAGTCGATCTCACTCTGGCAGGCCAGTAATGAGGCGCTCGGCCTGCGCCTGCTCAGTGGCCGGGCAGCCAGCTGTCTGCAGAGCTTTATTGAATTGATCAACAGTTTGCATCAGCAGACCGAAGACCTGGGGTTGTCAGAAGTATGTGAGCATGTGCTTACCCATAGTGGCCTGCTTGATCACCATGAGAAAGATAAGGACAAGGGTGAAGCGCGGGTGGAGAACTTGCAGGAACTGGTCAGTGCCGCCCGTCAGTACGAGCAAAACTGGACAGTGGATGAAGAAAACGCCAACCGTGGCATTTTGGCAGACTTCCTTGATCAGGCGGCGCTGGATGCCGGTGATGCCCAGGCAGAAGAATTCAGCGACTCAGTGCAGTTAATGACCCTGCACTCCGCCAAGGGCTTGGAGTTCCCGTTGGTGTTTATTACCGGCATGGAGGAAGGGCTGTTCCCCCACTCGATGTCGATGGAAGATCCAGAGCGTCTGCAGGAAGAACGGCGCCTGTGCTATGTCGGCATTACCCGGGCACGGCAAAAACTGATGATTACCTGGGCCGAATCGCGTCGCCTGTATGGCAAGGAAATGCCGGGGCGGCATTCGCGTTTTCTCACTGAGATTCCTGAGCAGCTGCTGGAAGAGGTGCGCATTGGTGCCAGTATTCGTCGTCCCCTGAGTTTTCAGCGTCCCACTACTAGCGTGGCGCGCCAATGGCAGGCTGAGGTACCGGCGACACAGTTTCAGCTTGGTCAGCGGGTGCGTCATGCCATCTTTGGTGAAGGGGTATTGATTAACTTTGAGGGTCAGGGCCCCCAGGCGCGGGTAGAGGTCAACTTTGATGATGTCGGCAGTAAATGGCTGATACTGTCGATGGCCAAACTGCAAGCGCTGTAATCGCCCATTGAAGGTTAAAAGTAACAGTTAAAGGTTATAAAAAAGCCCCCTCGGTAAAGAGTGGGGCTTTTTGTTTTATTCAGTGTGAGGCTTAACCGGCTTTCAGGGTTTTCACCCCTTCGGCACAGCCCATCAGCACCAGATCCGCCGGACGATGGGCGAAGAGGCCATTGGTCACGACCCCAGTGAGCATATTGATCTTCTGCTCCAGTTCACGGGGGTTGGTGATCTGCAGGTTATACACATCCAGAATCACGTTACCGTTATCCGTCACCACCCCTTCACGGTACTCGGGATCGCCGCCGAGTTTGACCAGCTCACGGGCGACGTAGGAGCGTGCCATGGGGATCACCTCAACCGGTAAGGGGAAGGCACCCAGCACATCGACCTGTTTGCTTTGATCCACGATGCAAACGAACTCTTTACTCACGGCGGCGACGATCTTCTCCCGGGTAAGGGCCGCACCACCGCCTTTGATCAGGTTCAGATGAGGGTCAAACTCATCGGCACCATCGACATAGAAAGGCAGTTGGCTGACGGAGTTCAGGTCATAAACCGGGATGCCGTGGCTTTTCAGACGCTCGGCCGTGGCGGCGGAACTGGCTACGGCCCCATCGAAGTGGGTTTTATACTGGGCCAGGGCATCGATAAAGAAGTTGGCAGTGGAGCCTGTGCCTATGCCCAGAATGGTATCGTCTTCCAGATGCGGCAGGATGTAGTCGAGGGCGGCCTTGGCCACTTGCTGTTTGAGCTGGTCTTGATTCATGGGGCAGGTCCACAACTTGCGGGGAAAGGACGCCATTATAACGGATTGATGCCCCTTCGGTATGGAAACCCACAAAGCTTGTGGTTAAATGGGTTCCCCCCATTCGGGTACTGGGCAGGATAGCCAGCACGACGCGAATGGGTTAGCCGCCTGTAAGACAGTTAAGTGAGACCCCATGCCAGAGAAATACATCAAAAAGATCCTCTCGGCGCGTGTATACGATGCCGCCGTGGAGACGCCCCTGGAAGAAGCCACTAACCTCAGCACGCGCTTGAAAAACCGTATTTTACTCAAGCGTGAAGACCTGCAACCGGTGCATTCTTTCAAGATTCGTGGTGCCTATAACAAGATGGCCCAACTCACCGATGAGGAACGGGGACGTGGGGTGATTTGTGCCTCTGCCGGCAACCATGCCCAGGGTTTGGCGATGGCAGCCAGCATTATGGGGGTAAAAGCCACTATTGTGATGCCCAAGACCACGCCAGACATTAAGGTCAACTCGGTGCGGGCCCGCGGTGGCAAGGTGGTGCTGCATGGCGATGCCTTCCCCGATGCTTTGGCCCATGCCCTTAAGCTGGTGGATGAAAAAGGCTATGTGTTTATCCACCCCTATGATGATGTGGATGTGATTGCCGGTCAGGGCACGGTGGGAATGGAAATCCTGCGGCAGGAGTCTGGCCCGATTCACAGTATTTTTGTGCCGGTAGGCGGCGGTGGCCTGGCGGCGGGCATCGCGGTCTACATTAAATACCTGCGTCCGGAGATTCGTATTATTGCGGTGGAGTCGGATGAGTCTGCTTGCCTGAAAGCAGCCATGGAGGCAGATGAGCGGGTGGTGTTGCCCCAGGTGGGGATTTTTGCCGATGGGGTGGCGGTGGCGCAGATAGGTGAAAACACCTTTGAACTCTGCCGCCAGTATGTCGATGAGGTGATCACGGTAAGCACCGATGAAATCTGCGCGGCGATCAAAGACATCTTTGACGATACCCGCTCAATCACCGAACCCGCTGGTGCCTTGGCTCTGGCTGGTATGAAGAAGTACATCGACCGTGAGCGGGTTGAAGGGGAAACCCTGATTGCGATCGATTCCGGCGCCAACATGAACTTTTCCCGTTTGCGTCATGTGGCAGAGCGTACTGACCTGGGTGAAAAAACCGAGGCGATTATTGCGGTGAAATTGGCGGAAAAGCCCGGTAGCTTCCGTCATTTCTGCCAGACCCTGGGTAAGCGTAATGTGACCGAGTTTAACTACCGTTTCGCCGATACCAATGAAGCCCATGTGTTTGCCGGGGTACAGATTGGCGCCAATGGCCATGGCAAGGAGGAGCTGCTGCGAGAGCTGCGCGAAGCCGGCTTCGAGGTGTTGGACCTCACTGATGACGAGATGGCCAAGCTGCACATTCGTTACATGGTGGGAGGACGGGCTCCCCAGGTGGAGGACGAAGTGGTGTATCGCTTTGAATTTCCTGAGCGTCCCGGTGCCCTGCTGCGTTTCCTGAATAAGCTGGGCAGTCGCTGGAATATTTCCATGTTCCATTACCGTAATCACGGTGCGGCCAGTGGCCGGGTATTGGTGGGGATGCAGGTGCCAACCGCGGAGCGCACTACCCTGCTGCGTTACCTGGATGAAATTGGTTATCCCTACTGGGATGAGAGCGACAACCTGACCTATCGGCTGTTCTTGCGTTAGGTGGGCTTGCGTTAGGTGGGATAGTTGCTGGGATGAATAAGTAAGGGGCCGTTTGGCCCCTTCTTATCTTGGTTGCGCTAGCGCTTTGGTTTAAAGGTTTGGCGGGCATTAAAGGGCCCGCGTCCAACCGTACTTAACCAGCCGAGCCAGCAACGTTTGGAGCTGGGAGGCTGACGACGCAAGCGGTGATAGCCCTGCCAGTTACCCACCATCAACCAGGCACTTAGCATGGCGGCGGGATAACTGGGCAATTGGCCCTGTAAGCATTCGCTACTGATGACACCCAGGCTGATCACCAGCACACTCAGGGTCAGGAATAACGCGTAACGGCGCTGCATACATACCTCAACTCGTACAACGGCGTCTGGGAGTCAAACCTGCGCAGACGCGGTGCTGGCGGTGTAATGGCCAGCAGACTGATCAATAAAGCGGCAGATTGTATAGATTTTGCACAGGGTTGCCAGCCTACTTTAGTGAGTTCGGGTAATCCTTAGCTTGGCTTTGTTTACAAGCTTTTACCCAGCAATTGCCAATCTTCGCCCTGGTACAGTGGGGCAAAGCCCAGACGTTGGTAAAAGGCCAGTGCGCCACTGTTGGCATTGCTTACTCCCAGGTGTATGCCGGGTACCTGGCGCTTACGCAAGGCATTGAGCAGGGTATCGATCATGCTCCGGCCTTGTCCTTGTCCCTGAGCGATGGGGAGTAAGTCGATGTGTAGGTGGGCAGGATAGGCAGCCAGTAATTCGCCCTGCAGAGGGGGGAGCTGATAGCCCTGATGGATAAGCCTGACCAGTGCCTGATCCGCCTCTGCCCGTTGAGGTTCGAGGGGATAGCGTTGGCGCAGCTGTTGAAACCAGTGTTGTTCACTTTGTTGGGCAAAGGTTTGGGAGTCGGCGCAGCCGAGAATATAGCCACAGGGCTCACCCGCATGGGTCAGCACCCAGCAAAGCTCAGGCTCCAGGCAGGCATAGGGGCCCGCATAATAGTGGCCAAGTAGCTCAGCATCGCGATAGAGATGACTGGCATCCTGCCCGGTGGCGCCGGTTTGCAGACAAATCCGATACAGTGCGGGTAAGTCACTGGGGTGAAATGGACGCAGGGCAAACATCACGAGGCTCCCAAGGATAGAGGGATCAACATACTGGCTTGCCACCTGATTGCAATCCCTCTTCTGGCTTAGGCGCTGACCTGCTGCAACCAGTCCTGCAGGTTGTAGTAGTTGGTAATACGGGCAATCTGTCCCTGATGAATGGCAAAGAAAGCGCCAGCCGGTAACACATATTGCTGGCCCTGGGCGGCGGGCAAATCGCTATCGCTATTGAGATAACGGCCATGCACGCAGAACTCGGCACTGGCGCGACGGCCATCTTCACTCACCATAATCACCAGATCACGAATTTGCTCCTGGTAGCAGTGGTTCATATGGCTCATAAACTCGGCGAAGCGGGCTTTGCCCTGGCGCCGCTCACCCTGATTGACGTCGTGTACCACGTCATCATGCAGCAGGCTGAGAAAGGTGTGCATATCACCCTCATTAAAGGCCTGGTAGTAGCGGGCGATCAGGGCGGCAGTCTTGGCGTGGCTCATCGGTTGTTCTCCTGCAAAAGGCTGATTGTCAGGGCATATACCCTAATTAGGCGGCAGCTAACAGCCAGCGCGGCGGAATTGCCTAGCTCCAGGTCGTCTGGAGTTAACAGAGGCCTGAGCGGTGAATTAAGGTGGGCAAAGTTATTAAGCGGGGATAGAACGTGGTGGAGTTACAAACACTGAGCGGCCAGGCCATTCAGCCTTATATTGCTGACTTGGCCCGGTTGCGTATTCAGGTCTTTCGGGAGTATCCCTATCTCTACATTGGTGACTTGGCTTACGAGTCCCAGTATTTACACACCTACGCCGCCTCACCGGCCAGTTTCTTTGTGCTGGCCCTGGATCAGGGTCAGGTAGTGGGGGTGGCTACCGGGGTGCCAATGGCGGATGAAACACCGGAGTTTAAACGGCCGTTTATCCAGGCGGGTTGGCAGCCGGAACAGATTTTTTACTACGGCGAGTCGGTGCTGTTGCCAGCCTACCGTGGTCAGGGTTGGGGGGGGCGCTTTTTACAGGAGCGGGAAGCCCATGCGCGCCAGCAGGGGTTTGCCTGGGCCGCCTTTTGCGCGGTGGAGCGGCCACGGGATCACCCCTGTCGTCCCCCGGGGTATCGCCCGCTTAACGCCTTTTGGCAGAAGCGTGGTTACCGGCATTATCCGCAATTACAGACCTATTATTCCTGGAAAGAGCTGGGTGAAAGTCAGGCCAGCCCTAAACCGATGTCTTTCTGGTTAAAGCAGTTGGAGCCATGATGGTGAGTGTTCACTTAGCCGCCTGCCAATATCACTTTGAGGCGCTGCCCGATTGGGCAACCTATGAGGCGCACTGGTGTGCCCTGATAGAGCAGGCCGTCAGCCAGGGGGCGCAGTTGTTGCTGCTACCTGAATATGCGGCGATGGGCTTAACCGCTCTGTTAGCAGAGGATGAATGTGCCGATCTGCAGGCCTCAATTCTTGGGTTGCAACGCTTTTTGCCCCAGTGGCTGGCGCTAAACGAAGCTTTAGCCCGGCGCTGGCAGATTTACCTCTGCCCTGGCTCAGCCCCGGTGCTGGATGAGGACGGCTGCTACCGTAATCGCAGTTGGCTATTTGGCCCCGAGGGCTGCCTGGGCAGTCAGGACAAACTGATCATGACCCGCTTTGAACGTGAGCAGTGGTATATCCAGCACGGTGAGGGGTTACAGGTGTTTGCGACGGAGTTGGGCAAGCTGGGTATTCTGATCTGCTATGACAATGAGTTTCCGTTGTTGGCTCGTCAGCTCGCCGAAGCAGGAGTTGAATTGATCCTGGCTCCCTCCTGTACTGACACCGAGGCGGGCTACCACCGGGTACGCATTGGCGCCCAGGCACGGGCGCTGGAGAATCAAATTGCAGTCTTGCAGGCACCCACGGTAGGGAAAGCGGCCTGGTCACCGGCGGTGGATGACAACATTGGACGGGCCGCCCTCTATGGCCCACCGGATTATGGCTTACCGGCTGATGGCGTGGTGGCCCAAAGCGCCAGCCTGTGCCCTGAACAAAGCCAGTGGTTGTTAGTGAACTGGCAGCCTGAGCGCTGGCAACGCGTGCGTCAGCAGGGCCAGGTACTGACCCGGCGAGATTGGCCGGAGCAGTTGTTGCCCGGCCGTTTGCGCTTGAAGTAGCGATGCAATCAGGGGTGGGGATCCAAGTGGGTAACTGGGTTGCTAAGGTCAGTCGCTAGCGTGGTTCTTTGGCGCTGCTGTAGATAGCGGCTTAGGCCCACCAGGACGCAGGAAACAGCAGCTAACATAAGGAATCCTGGCTGTAACCTACCGCTGTAATCGTGAATAAAGCCAAGAATCAGGTTGCCCAGCGTTCCCCCTAAGCCAAAGGTCACCATACAGATACCGCTGATTTGCATGGTGGCCGTGGGGGAATGAGTTTGATTAATCCAGCCGGCCACAATCCCCCACATCGGGAAGTACATCAGTCCATAAGTGATGCTGGCAAATAACACCATCCAAGGATGGTAAGCAAAGGCCAGCTGACCCACGGCATAGAGGCTGAAGATAAAGAGTAATGCTTTGACGTGCCCTTGCTGATCTGCCAGCTTGCCTGCCACCACCCCCGCCAGCATGCCGGTGAGTCCGACGCTAAACCAGCTATATCCGCCCCAGGCACTGGGGAGCTGCAGTTCCAATAAATAGGTATTGAGCCAGTTGGAAAAAGGCATGGTGCAAAAACCCACCAGAAAACAAATAAAGCAGGCATAAAAGGCAGTGCGATCCGTCAGGATCAGCTTAAGCAGTTGGCGGGGGGAGATGGCTTGGCTGGTTGGGTTGGTGTGCGGTTGGGGAGTGGGCAGGCTGCGTAGTAGTTGCCAGGTTACAGCAATGACCAACATGGCAAACAGCCCAGCCAGCTGCCAGCTGCTCTGCCAGCCCCAGCTGGGAACAATCCATAGCAGCATCAGCCCACTCAGGCCATATCCCCAGGCGGTACCACTGGCAGCAGTGGATAAATAGGTTGCACGTTGGTTAAGGGGAGCATAGTGACTGACGATTTCTACAATCGCCCCCCAGCTCATGGCGGCGCTGGCCGCCATGACAACCAAGGCCAGAATAATCTGGCTGGGTTGTTGGAGATGAGGCATCAACCACAGTAATGAGGCGGTCAGCATGCCAGTGATGCGGGCTAGGTGCCGCATACTAAGTTTGGGACCAAGCACGCCAAGAGCCAGGGCGCCGGCTAGGTAGGCAAGCTGTGTTAAGGCTCCTACCAGCGCTAAATGCCAGTGGTTGAGCCCTGTGCTATCACGCATTAAGGGGACAACAGCGGCAAAGAGGAACATCCCAAAGCCATGACTGACGACTTGGTTCATACCGAAAATAACAGCCATCCGCATACTATGACTCCCTGCCTAATGATCGTTTGGTCATCTACCACGGGGTCAGATTAATTCTTTGCCAGTTTTTACGAAATCGATATAAATTGAGTTCTACGTTCGGAAATAGCGAATTCTGGCCATGGCTGATCTGTCGATAACCCTACTACGCACCTTTATTGTGGTGGCTGAAACCCTCAACCTGACGACAGCCGCTAATCGGCTGCATCGGGCCCCTTCTACGGTCAGTATGCAAATTAGCCGGTTAGAAGAGGGACTTGGCGTGCCCTTATTACAGCGTGGGCAGTATGGTGTGAGGCTCACTTTGGCGGGCGAACAACTTTATTTGCAGGCGCAGCAGTTGCTGGTGCTGAACGATAAAATTGTTGGCGGGATTCAACATGCTGATATCGGCGGGAAAGTCCGCTTGGGCACCCATGATCTGTACATTACCCGGGCGCTGACTCCCTTACTGGAGAGCTATACCCTGTGTTATCCCGAAGCACAGCTAGAGGTTATCTGTGATCACCGGCCAGGTTATTTGGCCTCCTTGGTGCATGAGGGCCGGTTAGATATTGCCTTGGTGGAAATGCCCGCCTTATCCGATGGGGGGACTCGCCTTTATCGGGATAGCTTAGTCTGGGTCCGAGGGGAGGCCCATGTTCCTGCTCCTAATGAGCTGGTTAACTTGGCGGTATTTCCAGAAGGGTGTTTCTATCGTGAATCAGCCCTTAAAGCCTTGCAGCGTAGTGGTCAGCCCTATCGCATTGCCTTTACCAGTCATAGCCGTGCAGGCGTCATGGCGGCGATCAGGGCAGGCATTGGCATTGGGGTGATGCCAGCGAGTGCGTTGGAGGCGGGCTTGATTGTGATGGCTGAAGGCTTTCCTGGATTACCGCAAACAGAGACCACCTTATTTGTGGCGGATCAGGTGAATATTGCTACTTCGCGCCTGGCCCAAATTATTGAGGAAAGCCCGATCTTTCGTGCTTAAGGGGATGGTCAGGCTATTTCCTGCTATTGATTCCGTTGGATCCAGCAGCAAAAGCATATTTGCCGTAGCCAATTCACCTTGGCTCATTATAATGATCAGCAGTTGAGCAGCCCTGGTAAGGGGCTCACTTCTCCCCACCCATCCATTGGATATGCACTGAGCGAATGCCGCTATGAGTCTGTTTGCCCAAGTTGAAATGGCCCCCCGTGATCCCATCCTCGGTTTGAACGAAGCCTTTAATGCCGATACGCGCACGACCAAGGTGAATTTGGGTGTGGGTGTGTACTACGACGAAGCGGGCAAGATTCCGTTGTTAAAGGCGGTACAGCAAGCCGAGCAACAGCGCGTTGCCCAGCAGGCGCCCCGCTCCTATCTGCCCATTGAAGGCGTCGCTGCCTATGATCAGGCGGTGCAAAAGTTGTTGTTTGGCGCGGACTCTGCGCTCTTGCAGGCTGGCCGTGTGGTCACTACCCAGGCACTGGGGGGCACCGGCGCGCTGAAAATTGGCGCAGACTATCTCAAGCGTTTGCTGCCCGGCGCCAAGGTGGCCATCAGTAATCCCAGCTGGGAAAACCACCGTGCCCTGTTTGAGTCTGCAGGTTTTGAAGTGGTGAACTACAGCTACTACGACGCCACTACCCAGGGGGTAAATGAGGCTGGCATGTTGGCAGATTTAGCTGCCCTGCCCGCTGGCTCCATTGTGGTGTTGCATGCTTGTTGCCATAACCCCACCGGCGTGGATCTGGATTTGGCTGGCTGGCAAAAAGTGCTGGAAGTAGTGAAAGAGCGCCAATTGGTGCCCTTCCTTGATATCGCTTATCAGGGCTTTGGTGCTGGTATTGATGAAGATGCCTTTGCGGTACGTCTGTTTGCCGAGTCGGGTTTGAACTTCCTGGTTTCCAGCTCTTTCTCCAAGTCCTTCTCCCTCTACGGTGAGCGGGTAGGTGCCCTGTCGCTGGTAACTGCCAATGCCGAGGAAAGCAGCCGGGTACTGTCGCAAGTGAAGCGCGTCATTCGTACCAACTACTCTAATCCGCCGACTCATGGAGCAATGGTGGTGGCAACGGTACTCAACAGTGCTGAGCTGCGTGGGCTGTGGGAAGACGAGCTGGCGCAAATGCGTGAGCGGATCAAAGCCATGCGTGAAGCGATGGTGCGTAAACTGGCTGAGCAGGGTGCGGCCCGTGACTTCAGTTTTGTGGCCCGTCAGCGTGGCATGTTCTCCTATTCAGGGCTGACTGCTGAACAGGTGGAGCGCCTGAAAAATGAGTTTGGCATCTATGCAGTCAGCAGTGGCCGTATTTGTGTGGCTGCTCTTAATGACGGCAATATTGATGCAGTAACGGCTGCGATTGCTGCGGTTACCCGTTAAATCGCTTGGCGAACGAAGGCCTCCTCTGTGGAGGCCTTTTCGTTTATAGCTTTGCTACTTGTTCCTGCGCCTGATGGCTGCTATTGATTGGGTTACGAGTCCTTTGGGGGGAATCCAAGGCTATCTTGTAGCGGTTCAGGCTTAGTTAGGATACTGAGCAAGCCGTGCTCTAGGAGAACAACAATGCGTATCAAGTGGTTATGCATGCTGCTGATGGGGTGGCTATCCTGGTTACCATTGGCCCAGGCTGAATTGGCTGTGCCAACCGGTGAGGTGGTGCTGGTGGTAAAGGGCAACCTGAAAAAAACCAATGTAGGTAATGAGGCCCACTTTGATTTGGCGATGCTGGATCAGTTGGCCCAGGTCGATATGACCATGAAAACCCCCTGGACCGAAGAAGATCACCGTTACAGTGGGGTGATGCTGCGCGAGTTGCTCGATCATCTGGGCGCCTGGGGTGGTGAAGTCGTGGCTGCAGCCTTGAATGACTACCAAGCCGTTCTACCCTTTAAAGACGCCTTTGACTATGACGTGTTGTTAGCCACCCGAGAAGATGGCAATGTCATGTCGCGACGCAATAAGGGACCCATCTGGGTACTCTATCCTTTGGGAACCCGCCCGGAATTAAATGTGACGGCTTATCACAACCTGATGGTCTGGCAAGTGAAGTCACTTGAGGTGAGATAGAGGTACGCTCGTTGCTAAAAAGTAAGCTGCGGCTCATTGTCCTGGTACTGATCACGCTGGTGTTTTTGGCCAGCAGTGTGGCGTCCTGGTACAGCAACAATCAGAGCTCCCGCTTGGTAGCCACCCATGTGCAGCTATCGAGTTGGTCATTGAGTTTATTGGAGCTGGAGAGCCGTAAGTTATATAACAACTTGCGTCTGTACCGGGCTGGGGCGATTAGTTTTGATGAGGTCGCCCTGACCTATGATCTCTTGTGGAACCGCCTCAGTATCTTTCTGGTTTCGGATGAAAGTAAGCGGGTGCGCCAGAGCTATGGCGCGGGGGAGCTGGCTGAGCGTATTTTTGATGTGCTGAAAGAGCACGAACAGCGCTTGGAGCAAATGAAAAAACAGCCGCCGCAAGCTGAGGGCATGATTGCTGCCCTGCAGCCGCTGTTGGATGATTTGCGGGTGTTGATGATCAAGGTCAACACTGGCCCAGAAGCCAAGGCAGCGATTGATGCCATCTTTGCTTCGCAGCAGAAGGTGGCATTGCTGCTGATGGGGCTGTTTATCACCGGTTTGATGCTGTTGATGGCATTGATTCGCGAAAATCAGCGCAATAAATCCCTGTCGTTACATGATCCATTGACCGGCTTGCCTAACCGTACCTATTTCCGTCAGCAACTGGCGAACTGGTGTCAGGAATCCCAGCGTCATCAGCCGCGTGTTCTTTGCCTACTCAATCTCAATCGTTTTAAGGATGTAAACGATACCCTGGGCTATAGCTTTGGCGATCAGATTTTAGTGGGAATGGCCAAACGCCTGCGTGAAATTGTGCAGGAGGGAGACATGATTGCCCGCCTGGATGGTAATGAGTTCGCCCTGATTTTACAGACCAATCCCAAAGAAGAGTCGGTGGAAAGCCAGGTACGGCGTCTGTGTGAAAGCCTGAGCATCGACTTTATGGCGGAAGGTAAGGCCTATCATCTGGAAGCCAGTGTGGGGGTGAGCCTGTTCCCGGATTATGCCAAAGATGCGGATAAGCTCTATGTGCAGGCCGAGTTGGCCCTGCAACATGCACGGCAGAAAGGGCGTAATAAAATTGCGGTTTACTCGCCGATAATGGCTTCACAGCTGCAGCGCTCGCGCCGTTTACTTAAAGACCTGCGGACGGAGTTGGCCAACCCTGAATCCACTGCCTTGCAGATGTACTATCAGCCCATTGTGAGCAGCAGTAATCAGCATAGTCGTGGGATGGAAGCGCTACTACGTTGGAGCCACCCTGAGCTGGGGCCGGTGTCACCGATGGAAGCGGTGGAAATTGCGGAAAATAATGAACTTGGTCATGACCTGGCCGCTTGGGTATTGCAGCGGGTTGCCAAAGAGTTGCACCGTCTGCCCAGCCAGGTACGGGATCAACTGTACGTTGCCATTAACCTATCGCCGTCACTGTTTAATCAAAACCTGCCTCAGTGGATGACGGAAAGAGTCAATGCTTTAGGCTTGGCGCCACAGCAGTTGGTGCTGGAAATCACCGAGAATATTCTGATGCTGGATATGCGTGGTTGCCAGACCATTATTGAGCGTTTGCGTGCACTCGGTTATCGACTGGCTTTGGATGATTTTGGTACGGGATACTCGTCCCTGTCGTACTTACGTTCGTTGCCAATCAACACCCTCAAGATCGACAAAAGCTTTATCCGTAGCTTGCAGCATGATCCGTTGCAACAGTTCTTTGTGCAGTCGATGGTGGAGTTGGCCCATCGCCTTGGAGCCAGAGTGGTGGCGGAAGGGATAGAGTCCGCGCCTGAGCATGAGTGTATTCTGAAACTGAATTGTGACGAGGCCCAGGGCTACTTCTACGGCCATCCCATGCCAATGCAGGCGCTGTTGCCTTATCTCAGCCTACCCTCTGCCCAAACCGGTTAACGTTGACTGGCTAACCAGGCATCCAGCGCGTCGGCAAAGGCTTTGCGCTCCTGCTGGCCTAAGGGCGCAGGGCCACCGGTTTGAATACCGGAGCTGCGCAGGGTATCGAAAAAATCCCGCATCCCCAGTTTTTGCTTAATCGTCTCTGAGCTGTAGCGCTCGCCACGAGGGTTAAGGGCGGCGGCTCCCTTGGCCATGACCTCCGCTGCCAGCGGAATGTCAGCGGTAATCACCAGGTCCCCAGGTTGGGCCAGTTGCACAATCTTGTTGTCGGCGACATCAAAACCCTGACTGACCTGTATCGATTTGATCCAACGCGAGGGGGGAGTGGCAATATACTGATTGGCGACCAGAGTGAGCTGCGTTTGGGTGCGCTCGGCGGCGCGAAACAGAATTTCTTTAATCACCTTGGGGCAGGCATCGGCATCAACCCAGATCGGCATAGCAGTATTCCGGTTTCATCACAAAGATGCCGCATTGTCGACTAGCGCCGCCATGAAGGCAATTCTGCGCACTTAACATTGATTATTTTATAAACAGTTCTTGCGCTCCTGCTGCTTTCTGGTATAGTTCGCGCCCTCTGATGTATCGCACTCACGAGTTTGTCCGGCCCCGCAGAGACTTCGCTCTGCCCTCCTGAATCGTCTGTTTATCTCCAGACGCACAGCTGAAACAGCACTGATGCTGACCGGTCCTTTGGCGAGTTCCGATATATCCTTTGTGGCCCTCTGGGCTTAATTTGTACTAATCGGAACCGTCATGACTGCATCGACCCCGACTTTTGAGGCGCTGGGGCTTCCCCAGTTTTTGCTCAACGCTCTGACCAAGCTGGGCTATGAGACTCCTTCTCCCATTCAGGCAGAAGCTATTCCCGTACTGCTGAGCGGCAAGGATGTACTTGGCCAGGCACAAACCGGCACCGGTAAAACTGCCGCTTTCGCCCTGCCCTTACTGGCACGTATTGATGCCAGCAATCCTGCCACCCAGGCATTGATTCTGACCCCTACCCGTGAGCTGGCGCTGCAAGTGACCCAGGCTCTGGAGCAATATGCGGCCGAAATGCCTGAGCTGAACATTCTGGCGGTATACGGTGGTCAGGACTACCGTACCCAGCTGCGTGGTCTGCGTCTGGGCGCACAGGTGGTAGTAGGTACTCCTGGCCGGGTGATGGACCATATGGAGCGTGGCTCCATGCAGTTGGAGCAGCTGCAGGTACTGGTACTGGATGAAGCCGATGAAATGCTGAAGATGGGCTTTATCGATGACGTTGAGTGGATTCTGGAGCGTACTCCTGCCGAGCGTCAGATTGCCCTGTTCTCCGCCACCATGCCCCCTATCATTCGTGATGTTGCCGAGCGCCATCAGCGTGATGCGGTACGTGTCAAAATTCAGGCTCAGCGTGCTACCGTTGATGCCATTACTCAGCTGCACATTGAAGTACTGGGTGAGCAAAAGCCCCAGGCGCTGGTACGTCTGCTGGAAAGCGAAGAGACCGATGGGGTGATTATTTTTGCCCGTACCCGTAGCACCACCCAGGAAGTGGCCGATCAGCTGGAGCAGTTTGGCTACCGTGTGGCCGCTCTGCACGGTGATTTGAGCCAGCCACTGCGTGAGCAGGTGGTTAACCGCCTGAAGCAGCGTCAAATTGATATTATCGTGGCTACCGATGTGGCGGCCCGTGGTCTGGACGTTGAGCGTATCACCCACGTGGTCAACTACGATCTGCCAATGGATCGTGAAGCCTATGTCCACCGGGTTGGCCGTACTGGCCGCGCCGGTCGTGAAGGTCGTGCCTTTGCCCTGATTACTCCCCGTGACCGTCGTGCGCTGCAAGGTTTGGAGCGTCATATCGGCCACCGTCTGGAGCGTCACCAACTGCCTGACCAGGCAGCTCTGGCGAAGCTGCAGGAACAGCGTTTCGTGCAGAAGCTGGCTAAGCAACTGCAAGAAACCGATCTGGAACAAGCGTTAGAAAGCGTGCAGCAGCTGTGTGATGGCCTGCAGGTTAAGCCTGCGATGTTGGCAGCAGTGCTGTACATGCAAGCCTATGGTGAGCAGCCAGTATCCAAAGTAGCCGATATTACTCCAATCCAGCAGCGTGCCCGTGGCGAACGCCCTGAGCGTGGTGAGCGCCCCGAGCGCGGCCGTCGTGATCGTAACGAGCGTGACACTGAGCCAATGCTGCGTTATCGCTTAGAGCTGGGCCGTGAGCAGCGTGTTGAGCCGCGTGACATCGTTGGCGCCATTGCTAACGAAGCTGGTATTCCTGGCAGCCGCATCGGTCACATCCGCTTGTTCGGCAGCCACTCTACCGTTTATCTGCCTGAAAGCCTGAAGCCTGCTCAGCGTGCTGCCTTGTCTAACTGCAGCATTCGTCAGCAGCCGATGAAGCTGAGCCTGTGTGAAAATCAGGACGCTGATGAAGGCAACCGTCAGTTCCGTGGTCGTCCCCCCCGCTCCGGTGGTGGTCGCTTTGAGCGTGAAGGTGGCCGTGAGGGTGGTCGCGAAGGTGGTCGTGGTGGCCGCAGCTTCTCTGGTCCCAAGCCGCGTCGTCGTCAAGACTAACGCTGACTTAGACTCGTCCTCTGTACTCAACCCCGCCTTGGCGGGGTTGAGTCGTTTTAACCCCCTTCACTTTTGGCTGTGTCGCTCTTGTGGCCTCATTAGGTTGGCTTAGACAAGGGCGTGCCACAGGCGCCACCACCAATGCTGGGATAACGGCTGTGCAGCCTGTTTGATGGATTGGGCATCGCTCTGCGGGAGCGGCCTCAAGGCCTCTGCCATCTTGGCTTGGGGTTTAGGCTTGGATTGTACCCGTGCCATGGCGGCATATTGGGCGATGGTTAGTTCTGTTTGCACATGATCCAGGCTGGTGTGCCAATCACGGGTATGGATGCTTTTGGGAGTGCTACACATGGCGATTCTCCTTGGCTAACTCCATGCTACTCAGACTACTTCGTCTCTGCGGAGTTCCCCTGAGCAAAACTGTCACAGAAAAGGCGGCTTTGGTTGGGCTTTTGGCTTCGAAGCCTTGGCTGGCCAAGGTATGCTTAGGCAAGCGCTGCCATCCGTTGGATCGTTGCAGCGAGATGGATGGAATGAGGAAAGTCAGTGAAACGACACAGACTCACAGGATGGATACTAAGCGCAGGGTTAGCCTGGTTGCTGCCTGGGCTGGCCCTGGCCGAGAGCCATGATGGAGGGGTAGCAGCTGCTGCTGAGCAGCCCAGCCTGCCGGTGCGGGTCAGTATTCAGGGCGTCAAGGGTGAGCAGCTGGATAATGTGCGTCAGTTTCTGAGTCTGGCTCGCTTACCTAAAGAGACAGCCCCGACCGCCAGCCGTTTGGGCTTTTTACACCGTCAGGCGAGCAAAGAAATTGCCGCCGCGTTGGCACCTTATGGCTATTACCAGGTGCAGGTTGACGCCATTCTGGAACTGGAAGGCGATCATTGGCTAGCTCGCTACCGCATTGATCCAGGGCCGCGTATTACCTTGGCTGAGGTGGATATTCGGGTGATCGGGGAAGCTGCGGAGGATGTGAACTTTCGCAAAGTGTTGGCCGAGCACCCGCTGCAACCTGGTCAGCCTTTACTCCATGCCGATTATGATCAGCTCAAGGCGACCCTGACCTCGTTAGCGGCGGAGCGTGGCTACTATGATGCCCGCTTCGTCGAGCAGCGGCTGGAGGTGGATCTGCTCCAGTATCGAGCTAGCGTCCAGCTCGTGCTGGATACTGGGGCGCGTTATCGTATTGGCGAAGTACGCTTTAGCGAAACGCCTATCCGTCAGGAGCTGCTACATCGTTATGTGCAGTTCCCTCAGCAGGCACCGGTATCGACCAAGCGTTTGTTGGAGTTACAGACCGCCTTAGTGGATACCGATTACTTTAGCCGGGTCGAGGTGCAACCGCTCTGGGCAGAGGCAAACCAGCAACAGGTGCCGGTGCAGGTAGTGTTGGAGCCGAATAAACGCACCAGCTATCGTTTTGGTGTGGGCTACGGTACCGATACCGGAGCGCGGTTGCGCTTTGATCAGAAAAGACGCTGGCTAAACTCCTATGGCCATACCCTCGATATCCAGGCACGGTTGTCCCAGGTGAAGAATGATGTAGCGATCAGCTATGGCATTCCTGGCTCTAACCCGGTTCAAGACCAGTTTCAGATAAAAGCAGCCATCAACACGGAAAACTCCCTTACTACGGATAGCCAAGCCTATGTTCTGGGTGCCGGTTGGCAGCGACAAAGTGGTGCTTGGCAACGTAAATATGGCATTGATTGGCAGCGTGAAAGCTATCGTTTAGATGAGCAAAGCCTGGATACCCAGCTGCTGTTGCCCTACGCCAGCTTCAGTACCTTGGAAACGGATGATCGTCTTAATCCCCGTGAGGGCTATCGCTTTAGTCTAGAGGCGCGGGCTGCTGCGGAAGGGCTGCTATCGGATACCCACTTTGTGCAGATTAAAGCCAGTGGTAAGCATGTGCTGAGTCTGGGAGAGCGTTGGCGTTTACTCAGCCGGGCAGAACTGGGGGGATCCTGGGCTGGGGACTTTGACAAAATTCCTTCATCTTTACGTTTCTTTGCCGGTGGCGATAACAGTGTGCGGGGGTATGGCTATAAATCCCTTGGCCCTACCAGTGCCAGCGGCAAGGTCATTGGCGGTAAATACAAGGCGGTATTGAGTGCCGAGGTGGATTATCGCTTTAACGATAGCTGGAGCCTGGCCAGTTTTATTGATGCCGGTAATGCCTTCAATCAGCCGACGGAGGCGATCAGTACCGGGGTGGGTCTGGGATTGCGCTGGCAGTCTCCGGTGGGGCCGGTGCGGATTGATCTGGCTAAACCCCTCAATGACGATAAAGCCTTCCGTATTCACTTCTCCTTAGGGCCAGATCTGTGATGAAAGGACTATTAGGGCGCTGGAGTAAGCGCCTGGCCATCTTGCTACTCTGCTTAGTGTTGATATCGGTGCTGGCATTGGGCTGGTTGTTGGGCAGCCGTAGCGGTGCGCAGCAAATCTTGGTGTGGGCGGCAAGCGAAGGAGTGCAGGCAGCTGAGGTCGAGGGACATCTGCTGGGTCGTTTGGTGTTGCGGCAATTGCAGCTGCAGCGTCCAGAGGTGGAGGGGGAAATTGACGAGCTGATCGTCAGCTGGCAACCCTGGCAATTACTCTATGGCCAAGTTCGCATTGACGAAATAAGCCTGCGTGGAGCAAGGCTGCAGCTGGCGGATAGTCCGGCTGCGGAGCCGGACACGCCCCTGACGTTGCCAGCGATCCAGTTACCCCTGCGCCTCGATTTACAGCGGCTGCAATTGGCCGAAGTCACCCTGTACCCCGCGGCGGCGCAGCCGCTCTATTTGCGTTCCGCGCAGCTGCGCGCGGCCTTCGATCAACAGGGTTTACTGATCCAGCAACTGCAGCTGGACTACCCTCCCCTGCAAGCGCAGTTACAGGCCGAGTTACAACCCTGGCAGGACTATCCCCTGCAGGCGCAACTAAGCTGGCAGCTGGATTTAGCCGCACAAGGTCAATTACAGGGACATGGTCAGCTGCAAGGTACCTTGGCGCAACAGTTAACCCTTAGCCAGCAACTCGAGGGCTTGGCTCAGGCCAGTTTATGGCTACAGCTTTATCACCCCTTGGCTGAGCCCAGTTGGCAAGTCAACGCCAGCCTGCAAGAGCTGGACTGGGCCAAGTTGGCTCCGCAGTTGGCCGAGTCCCAGGCACAGCTGAAATTGCTGGCGGAAGGTGATCTGCACCAGTACCAGGCGGAACTGCAGGCCCAGGCCATCCTGCCGGAAGTGGGGCCGAGCCAGCTGCAGGTCGAATTACAGGGAGATAGCCAGCAACTGCAACTGCAACAGCTGTTAGTGACCCTGGCGGACTCCCCTGCCCGTTTACTGGCGCAGGGACAGCTACAGGGCTTGGATACTGAGCCACAGCTGCAATTACAGGGGCAGTGGCAACAGTTGGGCTATCCCCTGGCCGAGCCGTTGTACCGCAGCGCCAGTGGACGTTGGCAGCTGACGGGTAGCCTGCAGCAATTTGAGGCCTCTCTGGAGGCGGTCGTGGCGGCGACTGACTTGCCAGAGGCCAAGCTCAGTTGGCAGGGGCAAGGGGACACGAGCGGGCTGAACAGGATGCAATTGCAAGTCGATACCCTGGGGGGGCAGCTGCAATCCCGTGGCAGTGTCAGCTGGCAACCGCAACTGGCATGGCAGCAACAGTTGGAGCTGAGCCAGCTGCAACCTGGCAAGCACTGGCCGGAGTTATCCGGCACCCTGGGGGGGCGCTTGCTGACCCAGGGTAAGCTGGCAACTGAGGGCGTCGAGGCGAGTCTGGAGATCGTGGAGTTACAGGGGGAATGGCAGAAACAGCCGCTTAGTGGTCGTGGTTTACTGCACTATCACCCTGGTGGCCTCAGGATTGAGCAGCTTGACCTTGCCCTGGGGCAGACTAAATTGGCGGCCCATGGTCGTTTGGAGCAGCAGTGGGCATTGCAGTGGCAGCTCCAGGCACCCTCGTTAGCTAAGGTATTACCGCAGATGGCGGGACAGTTGCAGGCTTCAGGCAAGCTGACCGGCAGCCAACAGGCCCCTCATCTGCAGGCGCAGGTGGATGGACAGAAGCTGGTGATCAGCGGTCAGCAGTTACAGCAGCTGAGTGCCAATGTCGCTCTCGATATGCGCCCTGGGCAACCGGCTAATGTGCAATTGGTGGCCAATAAGCTGATTTTGGCAGGCGAGCGCTGGCAACAACTTAGTTTGGATATGCAGGGTACCCTGGAGCAGCATCAAATTAAGCTGATGCTGCAGGGGGAACCCTTAACCACGCAGTTGCATGCTACGGGTGGTTGGCAACAACAACAGTGGCAGGGACAGTTGCAGCAATGGCAGTTGCAGAGTGCGGATATGGGGCAATGGTCGTTGGCACAGGCGGTGACAATCAAGGCCAGTGCTGCCCAAGCCGGATTACAGCAGCCCCTGTGCTTGCTCCCCTTGCGACCTGCCTCCGCTGCGCGGCTGTGCCTGGAAGGGCAATGGTCTGTCGCCGAGGGCAGTCAGGCCAAACTGGGTTTAAGCGCCCTGCCATTGAGCTTGCTCAGTCCATATTTGCCCGGCTCGACCGCCATTGAGGGCGAATTGAGTATGACGGCGGATTTGCAGCAGCAGGCAGGCCAGGCTCCCCGCTATCAGGCTCAACTACAACTCAGTCCGAGTCGCTTTAAGCTGACCGACCCCAAGCTGCAGGTTGCCCTGGCGCAAACCCGGCTGAGTGTGCAGGGCAGTCAGGACAATGTTGATGCACAGCTGGCGCTTAAGTTGCCGGATGTGGGCGGTAATCTGAATGCCACCTTCAGTGTTAAAGGTCTGAGCCGGGAAGCCAAACTCCAGGGTGAAGTGCTGGCCCGGCTGGATGATTTGGGGCTGGTATCGGTATTAGCACCCCAGGTACAGATCAAGCAAGGCTATCTGGCCGCGGATCTGCAATTGGCAGGACGTCTACAGGCGCCCCTCATCCAAGGGCAGCTGGGGCTTTATCAGGGGTTATTGGAAATCCCTCAAGCGGGCTTGGTATTGCAGGAGCTAGGTTTGACTTTAGCGCCAGTGACACCGGGTTCCGCCACCTTGCAGTTGCAGGGGCAGGCCCGCTCTGGACAGGGGCTGGTACGCCTGCATGGGGAGTTAGAGCCACAAGCCAGTCGGGGGTGGTTGACGCTGCAGGGAGAGGACTTCCAGGCCTACGCTACCCAGGATATTCAAGCTTGGATCAGCCCTAACCTGCGCCTGGACTGGCAACCGCAGTTAACCCTGGTGCGCGGTGAGCTGCTGATTCCCAAGGCGATGATCAGTCCACCGGATCTCAGCAGCGCCACCACCTCCTCCAGCGATACGGTGATTGTGGATGGCTCCACCCCTGAGGTGCGGGGCGAGAGCAGCCGTTTGGATGTCGAGATCCGTTTGCGTTTGGGGGATCAGGTCTGGGTGGACGCCTTTGGCTTTAATGGGCGTTTGCAGGGGGAGTTGGAAGTTCGCGAGCGGGGTCGTGGGCCCCGGGGTACTGGCACCATTGAGGTGGCCAGTGGTGAATACGAACTCTATGGGCAGAAGCTCTCTATTAGCCGGGGGGGGCTGGTGTATACCGGCGGGCCCCTCGATAACCCTGGACTCGATATTCGGGCTTTGCGTCAGGTGGAACAGGTTGAAGTGGGGGCACTGGTAAGTGGCACGCTACGTCAGCCCAGTCTGAAGCTGATTTCGCAGCCCAGTATGCCGGATGCCAGTATCCTCTCTTATCTGCTGCTGGGACGGGCGCCAGGCACCTCCAGTGGTGCTGAGCAAAGCATGCTGCTGCGGGCGGCGATGGCCCTGACCATGAAGGGTGGCAACTCCATTACCCAGAAAATAGCGACTAACTTGAATGTGGATGAGCTGGGTTTTGATGGCGGTGAAGGCCTGGGAGAAGCGGCTTTCTTTATTGGTAAATACCTGTCGCCGCAGCTGTATATCAAATACGGGGTGGGCTTACTGGAACCCGCCAGTCAGTTTTTGATTCGCTATAAACTGACCGACAACATCAGTTTTGAATCCCAAACAGGCACCAATGCCAGCGGTGCCGACGTTTTTTACAGTATTGAAAAGTAAGGAGCCGGGCATTTGCCCGGCTTTAGCATGACTATGCTGCGTCGGCGCAGCTATTTAGAGCGCAGAATAAATAACAGATCCTGAGCATGCTCAGCGGCATCACGGCCTAAATCGGTGAGGTAGCCACCATCGGCTTGGGAAATCAGGCCCTTTTCAAACAGGCGTTGAGTGGCGTTAATCAGGGCGGGTTCGGCATCGTGATGCACTTTCAGCCCGACATGATCTGAGTCCAGACGGTATTGCGCCAGAATACGGATTTCATCAACGAGTTCAGAGCTAAGTGGCATAGGTCCTCCTGCACACCGAGTAGCCTACAGGGCTACTGTTGCTATTGAGCCTAGCATAGCCCATCGCACTCTGCTGCAAACTCAGCCTGCCCTTTGCCCAGGATCAGCCCCTGGGTTAAAAGCTGAGCAGCACAAGCGGGGGCACGATAAACAAGCCCGCCGAAGCGGGCTTGTTTATCGTGCCAAGCAGGCGGTTTAGCCGTTCAGGGCAGAAATATCCGCCACCTGCAGGAACAACTGACGCAGTTGCGCCAGCAGTGCCAGGCGGTTAGTGCGCAGGGCCAGGTCATCACTCATCACCATCACATCTTCAAAGAAGCTGTCGACGGCTTCACGCAGAGTGGCCAGTTCAGCTAAGGCTGCGCTGTAATCCGCCTTGGCAAACAGCGGTTGCACGCTGGTGGCCAGCTGTTGCAGCTGAGCGTAAAGCGCTTTTTCGGCTGCTTCCTGCAACAGGGCGGGATTAACTTCACTACTGCCCTCACCTTCTTGCTTGGACAACAGGTTGGAAACCCTCTTGTTGGCGGCGGCCAGGGATTCAGCAGCAGCCAGTTGGCGGAAGCTGTTCACTGCCTTCACCCGGCGGACAAAGTCGAGCGGACGAGTGGGACGCACCGCCAGCACCGCCAGATAGACTTCAGCGGCAATGCCGTCGTCTTCAAACCAGGCGCGGAAGCGCTCCAGCATAAAGTCCAGCACGGTGTCAGCCAGACCATCCGCGGCGGGCAGGTTGGGGTGCTGGCTGGCGGCGAATTGCAGTAACTGGCGCAGGTCGACATCCAGCTCTTTCTCCACCAGGATACGCAGCACACCCAGGGCGGCACGGCGCAGGGCGAAAGGATCTTTGGAACCGGTGGGGGGCTGATTAATGCCAAATAGGCCGGTCAGGGTATCCAGACGATCAGCAATGGCCAGGGTAGCCCCGGTCAGGCTGCTGGGTAGCTGGTCACCGGCAAAGCGCGGCATGTACTGCTCGTTCTGAGCCAGGGCCACTTCTTCCGCTTCGCCATCGTGCAGGGCATAGTGGTAGCCCATCAGGCCCTGCAGTTCGGGGAATTCCAGCACCATGTTGCTGACCAGGTCACACTTGGCCAGCAGGGCGGCGCGCTCGGCCCAGTCGGGGTTGCCTCCTAATTGCTCACTTAACTGACGGGCCACTGCCGCGACACGTTTGCTCTTGTCGGCCAGGGTACCGAGGTCTTTCTGGAAGACGATGGATTCCAGTTTTTCCTGGCTGGCTGCCAAAGGCTGCTTCTTGTCTGTTTCGAAGAAGAAGGCCGCATCGGTCAGGCGCGGACGCACGACCTTTTCGTTACCGGCAATCACCTGGGCGGGGTCTTTGGACTCCAGGTTGGCGATGGTGATGAAGTAAGGCAGCAGCTTGCCGTTAGGATCAAGCAGCGGGAAATACTTCTGGTTGCCTTCCATGGTGGAGATCAGGGCTTCGGCGGGGACTTGCAGGAAGTGCTCTTCGAAGCGGCCCATTAGGGCCACGGGCCACTCGTTGAGGGCTGTGACTTCCTCCAACAGGGCCTCATCCATTTTTGCCTGACCCTGTACCTTGGCGGCTTCAGCCAGTACTTGCTGACGAATCAGCTCTTTACGTTCGTCAAAATCCGCCATCACATAGGCGGCACGCAGGCTTTGCTGATAAGCCCCAGGCTGAGTGATTTCAACTTGTTCAGGATGATGGAAGCGATGGCCACGACTATGGCGACCAGCTTGCAGGCCCAGAATACTGGCGGGTACCACTTCATCACCTAACAGCATCACCAGCCATTGCACGGGACGTACGAATTCAACCCGGGAGGCTCCCCAGCGCATGCGCTTGGGAATCGGCAGTTTATCCAGTGAGGTTTGCACAATCTCGGGTAGCAGGCTGGCGCTGGCCTTGCCCTGTTCCAGGCTGCGGTAAATGTAATAGAAGCCTTTGCCGGTATCGACTTGCTCCAGCTCTGCTACCGTGGCACCGCAGGAGCGGGCAAAGCCCTCTACCGCTTTTTCCGGTGCGCTGGTGGCGGGGCCACGTTTCTCGACCTGGCGATCAGGCTGGGCGGTGGCTAACTGGCGGATCAACACTGCCAGGCGACGGGGAGCAGCATAGGCTTTTACTTCGCCATGGGGGATGCCGGCCTGGGCCAGACCTTCCACAATCCCTTGGGTAAAGGCGTCACTCAGAGTCTTGAGGGCTTTAGGTGGGAGTTCTTCGGTTCCCAACTCAACTAGAAAATCCAGGGCTGCCACGCTTAGGCCTCCTCAGTGTATTGGGCTAGAACTTCATCACGAATGCTGGGCTCGGCCAGGGGGAAGCCCAGGGCACGGCGTGCATGGAAGTAGGCATGGGCCACGTTCCGCGCCAGGGTACGGACGCGCAGGATATAGCGCTGGCGCTCGGTGACGGAGATGGCATGGCGGGCATCCAGCAGGTTGAAGGTATGGGAGGCCTTCAGCACCATTTCATAGGCTGGCAGGGGCAGCTTGGCCTCCAGCAGTTTGGTGCACTCTGCTTCGTAGTGATCAAAGTTGCGGAACAGGGTAGGTACGTCGGCGTGTTCAAAGTTGTAGGTGGACATCTCCACCTCGTTTTGATGGAACACATCGCCGTAGGTCACCACATTGCCATCCGGGTAGCGACACCAGATCAGGTCGTAGACGGAGTCAACGCCCTGCAGATACATGGCCAGACGCTCCAGACCATAAGTGATCTCACCGGTTACCGGGTAGCACTCTAGGCCACCTGCTTGTTGGAAATAGGTGAACTGGGTGACTTCCATACCGTTCAACCAGACTTCCCAACCGAGACCCCAGGCGCCCAGGGTGGGGGATTCCCAGTTGTCTTCGACAAAGCGTACATCGTGGATCTGGGTATCCAGGCCCAGGGCACGCAGGGAGCCCAAGTACAGCTCTTGCAGGTTGCTGGGGGAAGGCTTCATCACCACCTGGAACTGATAATAGTGCTGCAGGCGGTTGGGGTTTTCCCCGTAACGACCATCGGTGGGGCGGCGGCTGGGTTGCACATAGGCAGAGCGCCAGGTTTCAGGGCCAATGGAGCGCAGGAAGGTGGCAGGGTGGAAGGTACCGGCACCGACTTCCATATCGAGGGGCTGAACAATTACACAGCCTTGGTCGGCCCAGTACTGCTGCAGGGCCAGAATCAGGCCCTGGAAAGTACTGATATCAGGGGTGGCAGGGTTGCTCACGGAATCACCATCCAAACAGGTTCGGCAAAAAAAGTGGGCCAAGTATACAACAAGTGCGGCGAAAATCCTGATTGCGAAACGGTCGTGCAGCGGACGAGTCAGGTGCTTATGTGGATTGTTATCCACAACCATTTCATCTACCTGGATTCATACACAGCTTTGGATATGGATACAGTGTTTTGCGCTGTATCCCAATAAAATCAAGGTATTAAGCTGAGAATGACAGCGTTTTTATGTGGATAAGTTGTGGGTTGAATGGGGGTTAGCTGGGAGTCCTGCTGAGCGCAAGGGAAAGGCTTGATCTTCTTGGTTAACCGGCGTATTGCTGTTGTCCTGCAAAAAGGAGGATGGCTGATGTGGGAATTATATTGGTCTGAATGGCTGATTATTGCTGGGATTCATCTGTTGGCGGTGGCGAGTCCAGGACCGGACTTTGCCTTGATCTTGCGCCAGAGTATTCAATATGGCCGGCGGGTTGCCATTATCAGCAGTGTGGGGGTGGGGATGGCGATCATGCTGCATGTGGCCTATTCCCTGCTGGGGATAGGGGTGATCGTGTCGCAATCGGTGCTGCTGTTTAATCTGATGAAATACGCGGCTGCCGCCTACCTGATCTATGTGGGCTATAAGGCCTTGCGGGCCCGTCCGCAGAATCTGGATGCCTTGCAACAGGCTCAACAACAGACCTTACCGAGTGCTCGCCAGGCCTGGTTTAGTGGCTTTTTAACCAATGGTCTGAACCCCAAGGCGACGCTGTTTTTCCTGTCGCTGTTTACCGCGGTGATCTCCCCCACTACTCCGCTGGAGGTACAGTTGGCTTACGGTATCTACATGGCGGTGGCCACGACCCTGTGGTTTATCCTGGTGTCTCTGTTGTTCAGCGGTGCACGGGTGCGCGGCTGGTTTAAGCGCCTGGGGCACTGGTTTGAGCGGATTATGGGCGGCATTCTGATTCTGCTGGGGGTGAAGATTGCCGGCAGTTCAGTGTAAGGCAGGTGGGTTGGCAGATACGTACGGGCAGGGAGCGGTTATAACGCTGTGCATTAACGTGTCAGTGCAGCGGCCTGCCCGGCACTTAGCTTGAGTAAATCGTTAGCGGCCAGGGCGATCTCTAAGCCACGCCGGCCGGCGCTGATATAGATTTTATCTTGTGTCAGGGCGCTATGATCGAGTAGCAGGGGGAGACGCTTCTTCTGCCCCAGTGGGCTGATGCCACCGACGATATAGCCGGTGGCGCGCTCGGCCTCGGGCACGGGGGCCATCTCTGCTTTCTTGCCCTTCAATGCCGCTGCAGCCGCCTTTAAATCCAGTTGTTTCGCCACCGGAATCACCGCCACCGCCAGTTGCTTGGCGTCCACCTTGATAATCAGGGTCTTAAATACCTGCTCAGGCGATAGACCGAGCTTCTCTGCGGCTTCCAAGCCATATGCCGGCGCCTTGGGGTCATGCTCGTAGCTATGGATGCTAAAGCTCAGTTTGGCTTGTTCCATGCTTTTGATTGCTGGGGTCATCAATGCCTCCAGAACATCGGAGTGAAGAGTACCAGCAGGGTGAAGACTTCTAAGCGCCCTAAAATCATGGAGACGCAGAGAATCCACTTTGCCACCGCCGGAATATCACCAAAGTGAGCGGATACTTGCCCCAGGCCTGGGCCCAGGTTATTGAGGGTGGCGCCGACAGCGGACCAGGCGGTGACCTGATCCAGGCCGGTGGCGAGCAAAGCCAGCAGTAGCAAGACAAACACAATCATATAAACGGAGAAAAAGCCCCATACCGCTTCAACCACTCGGTCGGAGATGGGGTTCCGTCCCAATTTGATCTGCATGACGGCATTAGGGTGGATCAGTCGATGAATCTCCCGTAGGCCCTGCTTAAGAATAATCAGTACCCGGATCACCTTCATCCCGCCCCCGGTCGAGCCGGCGCAGCCTCCGGCAAAGGCGGCGACAAACAGCATAAAGGGCAGCAGGCTGGGCCAGTGGGCAAAGTCAGCGGTGGCAAAGCCGGTGGTGGTGGCTACCGATACCACTTCGAACACGCCGCGGCGGAAGGCTTCTAGCGGCGGATAGGTTTTGGAAATGGTGAGCACAAAGACGGTAATGGCACTGATCACCACCAGCAGGAAAATAAAGAATTTGAACTCGGAGTCCTGCAGATAGTGTTTGAGGCTACGATTGCGCCAGGCTACGAAATGCAGGCTGAAGTTGGCGGCAGAAATGATCATAAAAACCACGCAGATGGCTTCAATCAGGGGGCTATCGAAGTAGCCGATGCTGGCATCGTGGGTAGAGAAGCCGCCAATGGCAACGGTGGAAAAGCTATGGCCGATGGCATCGAAAAAGCTCATCCCTGCCGCCCAGAATGCCAGCGCACAGGCAATGGTCAGGTACAGATAGATTAGCCACAGGGTTTTGGCTGTTTCAGTGATGCGCGGGGTGAGTTTGGTGTCTTTTACCGGCCCTGGCGCCTCGGCGCGGTACAGCTGCATTCCGCCGATGCCGAGCATTGGCAGAATAGCGACGGCTAACACGATGATCCCCATGCCGCCTAACCATTGCAGTTGTTGGCGGTAAAACAGAATTGAGGCAGGTAGTTCATCAATACCGGTGATCACCGTGGCGCCGGTGGTGGTGAGACCCGAGAGGGACTCAAATACGGCATCGGTAATAGAAAGATGAGGGGTCACTGACAGCGCCAGGGGAATGGCACCGAATACCCCCAGTACCAACCAGAACAGCACGGTGATCACGAAGCCATCACGGGTGCGCAGCTCGCCTCTCACCCGGGCCACAGGCAGCCAGCTAAAGAAGCCGGTGAGCAGGGTAATCAAAAAGCCGTAGAGAAAGGGGGAATGGGTCTGGTCACCCGCAAAGGCGGACACCACCATGGGGGGCAGCATGGTGAAGCTGAACAGCATCAACAGGATGCCGAGAATACGCAGAATGATTCGCCAATGCATAGCTGACTCAGAAGAAGGTGAAGTCGACTTGGAACAGACGCTCCACGTCTTGAATGTATTTTTTATCGACCAAGAACAGGATGACGTGGTCATCGTTCTCAATCACCACATCGTCATGGGCAATCAGAACTTCATCCCCGCGTACCAGGGCACCGATAGTGGTGCCGGGGGGTAAACGCAGTTCGCCAATGGCGCGTCCCACCACCTTGGAGGAGTAACGATCACCATGGGCGATGGCTTCCATTGCCTCGGCGGCACCGCGGCGCAGTGAGTGCACGGCGGCAACATCGTGACGACGCACATGGGTAAGCAGGGTGCCGATGGTGGTCTGCTGGGGTGAGATGGCCACGTCGATGGCCCCACCCTGCACCAGGTCAACGTAGGCGGGATTGTTAATCAGTGTCATCACCGTACGGGCCCCCAGACGTTTGGCCAACATTGAGGCCATCACGTTGGCCTCGTCGGAGTTGGTCAGGGCACAAAAGACGTCACAGTCCTCAATGTTTTCATCCATGAGTAGCTGGCGGTCGGAGGCACTGCCATGCAGCACGATGGTTTTATTCAACTTGTGAGTCAGGGTGCGGCAACGGTCGAGGGAGCGTTCGATCATTTTGACCGTATAGTTATGCTCCAGCAGTTCGGCCAGGCGAGCGCCGATGTTACCGCCACCGGCGATGATGATTTTGCGGTAAGGGCGATCCAGACGGCGCATTTCACTCATCACCGCACGGATGTTTTCCCGCGCGGCGATAAAGAACACTTCATCATCAGCCTCAATAATGGTGCTGCCCTGGGGAATAATGGGGGCGCCACGGCGGAAAATCGCAGCTACCCGGGTGTCCACATGGGGCATGTGTTGGCGCAGTTGGGCAATTTCATTGCCGACCAGGGGGCCACCGTAGTAAGCCTTCACTGCCACCAGCATCACTTTACCATCGGCGAAGTCCAGCACCTGCAAGGAGCCGGGGTGCTGAATCATCCGGTAAATATGACGGGTCACCTCCTGTTCCGGGCTGATCAGGACATCGACCGGCAGTGCCTTGTCATGGAAGAGTGCCTCCCGAGCGAGTAGATAGTCTACTTCCCGCACCCGGCAAATCTTCTTTGGCGTCTTGAACAGGGTTTTGGCCACGGCGCAGGCCATGATGTTGATTTCATCTGAGTTGGTCACCGCAATCAGCATATCGGCGTCTTCCCCGCCTGCCTGGGTTAAAACGCTGGGGTGGGAGGCTTTGCCCTCCACCGTGCGAATGTCCAGGCGGTCCTGCAATTCACGCAGACGGGCGGCATCGGTATCGACGATGGTGATGTCGTTGGCCTCGCTGGCGAGGTTCTCCGCGAGGGTTCCCCCTACCTGACCGGCGCCGAGTATGATGATTTTCATCGGATTCAGACCACTTTGGTTAGGAGCGCATAGAAGAAGCCATCATGCCCACCAGGCTGTGGCAGCAGCTGACGACCGCAGGATTGGGGCAGTCCCCAGGGGACGTCCAGCGGTATAATCTGGGCCTCGGGTTGCTGCTTGAGGAAGCGCTCTACGATACGGTTATTTTCCTGCGGCAGTACCGAACAGGTGGCATAAAGCAGACGGCCACCGGGTTTGAGCATCTGCCACAGGTTACTCAGAATGGCGAGCTGTAGCTCTGCCAGTGCAACAATGTCTTCACTGGTACGCAGGTGTTTGATATCGGGATGACGGCGAATGACGCCGGTGGCGGAGCAAGGCACATCTGCTAGAATGGCATCAAACAATTGCCCATCCCACCAGTTTTGTTGACTGGCGTCACCTTGCAATACCTGGGCTGCCAAGCCGAGCCGACTGAGGGTGGCGCGGGTGCGCTGCTGACGCTGGTAATCCAGATCCAGCGCGGTAATGCGGGCCTCGGGGCAGGACTCTAGCAGGTGGGCGGTTTTACCGCCGGGTGCGCAGCAGGCATCCAGTAAGTGCTCACCTGCCTGTGGAGCCAGCAAAGTAGCAGCCAGTTGGGCGGCTTCATCCTGCACACTGACACTGCCCTCGAAAAAGCCGGGTAGCACTTGCACATCCTGCGCCTGCTCAAGGGTAATGCCCCAGGGGCTGAAAGGAGTGGCATGGGCGGCGATACCGGCTTGGATCAGTGTTTGCAGATAGGCGTCACGGCTCTGTTGTTGCTGATTGACCCTTAGTGTCATCGGCGGGTAAGCATTATTGGCGCTGACGATCTGTTGCCAGTGCTCGGGCCAGTTGTGTTGTAGCTTGGCCAGCAGCCATTGGGGGTGTGCATGGAGGTATTCTGCTTTCCCTTGCAGGGCGGTGCTGATCTCCTCCTGCTCGCGCTGAAAGCGGCGCAACACACCATTGACCAAACCGGTGGCCCAGTCTTTCTCCATCAACTTGGCTGTTTCGACCGATTCACCAATCGCCGCATGGGGGGGAATACGGGTGTAGAGCAGCTGATAGAGGCCGAGCATGATGAGAATATGCACATCGTAATCATGCTTTTTGAAGGGTTTTTGCAGCAGGTGCTTGGCAATTTTGTCGAGCTGGGGCTGCCAGCGTAAGACGCCATAGCACAACTCCTGTAGTAACCCTTTATCCCGTGGGCTGACCTGCTCTAGTGCTGGCTGCAGCGCCTGACTGAGGGATTGCTGCTGTTGTAATACGCACACCAGGGTATCGATAGCCAGTAGGCGGGTACTCATGAAGCGCTATCCTCGTCGGCGGGCGCAGGGTGAAAGCGAATACCGGGTTGCAGCTGATCAGCACGGGAGTTCAGTAAGTCAGCGGCGCTCATAGCCTTACTACCGGGCCACTGGAGCTGGGTGATGAGTAAGGCATCTTCCCCGCAGGCCACCAGCAAACCGCGTTTATCTGCCCGTATCAGGGTGCCAGGCGCTGCCCCGCTATTGGGGTTCACGGCGGGTTCTGCCTGCCAAAGACGGATGCGCTGATCCCCCAGGTAGGTGTAGGCCATTGGGCCAGGCTGCAGGCCGCGTACCAGGGTGTCGAGAGCGCTGGCGCTTTGCGACCAGTCGAGGTCCCCTTCGCTCTTATCCAGCTTATGGGCATAGGTGGCGAGGCTGTCATCCTGGGGTTCGCCGACCACTGGGCCCTGTTGCAGGCGATCAAGGCAGGCAATCAGGGCTTTGGCGCCGAGGGTGGCCAGCCGGTCATGCAGACTGCCACTGGTATCACGGGGCAGAATGGGGGTTTCCAGGGTATAGAGCATTGGCCCAGTATCGAGCCCAGCTTCCATCTGCATAATGGTCACCCCAGTTTGCTGATCCCCCGCCAGCAGCGCACGATGTATGGGTGCGGCACCGCGCCAGCGTGGCAACAGGGAGGCGTGCACGTTAATGCAGCCCAGGCGCGGGGTATCCAGCACCACCTGCGGCAAAATCAGGCCATAGGCGACGACGATCATCAGGTCGGCATCCAGGCTGGCCAGTTGCTGCTGGGCTTCAGCCTGGCGCAGGCTGACGGGTTGATAGACCGGCAACTGATGCTCCAACGCCAGCTTTTTCACTGGGCTGGGGGTCAGTTTCTGCCCACGTCCGGCGGGGCGATCGGGTTGGGTATAGACGCCAATCACCTGATAGGGACTATCCAACAAGGCTTGCAGATGCTGGGCAGCGAACTCAGGCGTGCCAGCGAACAGAATGCGCAGGGGTTGTTGTGGTGTCATCTTGCTCTATAAACACAAACAGGTTTACCCAGGGACTTCGATGCTGTTCCAAGGTAAACCTGCTCGTTAATGGATGCCAGTTGAACCTTAGCCGGATAGGGCCAAGAAATGGAGCCAGCAGGCTAGCGGTAAGAGCATCATGGCGGACGAGGTCATCCAGGAGTGCTCGCATTGGCTCAGCCTACCTGGCGATGTTGCTTCTCTAGCTTTTTACGAATCCGATTACGCTTCAGCGGCGACAGGTAATCGACAAAGAGTTTACCGTTGAGGTGATCCAGTTCGTGCTGAATGCACACGGCCAGTAGGCCTTCGGCGATTAACTCATAGGGTTTGCCGTGACGATCCAGTGCTTTGAGCTTAACGCGCTCGGGACGCACCACTTCCTCGTAGAAGCCGGGAACGGATAGGCAGCCTTCCTGCATGGACTCCAGCTCATCGGTTAGGGGGGTGACTTCTGGGTTGATCAGTACCAGAGGCTCGGATTTATCTTCCGAAACATCAATCACCACCAAGCGTTTATGGTAATTGACCTGTGAAGCGGCCAAACCAATGCCTGGCGCTTGGTACATGGTTTCAAACATGTTATCGATTTGCGTTTGTAACGCGGGGTCTTTGAGCTCCTCGGCGGTCAGTGGTTTAGCCACTGTACGCAGACGTGCATCCGGGAACTCCAAAATTTCCAACAAAGCCATGAACTTCTTACCTATTCAGGCATAAACTGCCACGAGTTGGCGAAAAAATGATTAGTTCCTATTATATCGACAGCCTGCCGACATTACACCCGGCGGTGGCGTGATTAAGGATAGACCATGTTCAGATTGCTGATGGTGGCGTTGCTGGCCTGTTGGGCCCTCGTCGTTCAGGCGGAGACGCCACAACTTAAAGGGGATGCCCCCCAGCACTACACTGTGGTGAAGGGCGATACCCTCTGGCATATCACCGGACGTTTTTTTAGTAACCCCTGGCTGTGGCCGCAGTTATGGGCGAAAAATCCGCAAATTGCCAACCCGCACCTGATTTACCCTGGCGATCAAATTCACTTGGTTAAGGTTAATGGCCAGCCGCGTTTAGTGCTTAAGCGGGGCGATAGCAATGCTAAGTTATTGGCGCAGACTAAGGTCAGTGAATTGATCCCGGTGCCCACCCTGCCCTTGTCGACCATTGGTCCGTTTTTGCGCGATAGCCTGATTGATGATCCCAGTACCTTTTTGCAGGCTCCCTATGTGGTGGGCAGTGAAAGTAAAAAGTTACTCAGCGGCCCGGGTGATCTGATTTATGTGCGAGGTCCCTTACCTTACAAGGAGCGGGAATGGCGGTTGTATCGTCCTGCGCGCATGCTCAAGCAGGAGCTGGCCGAGGATAAGGAAGTGGTATATGGCCAGGAAGGCATGTATATCGCCACCCTGCGCTTAGAGCAGGAGGCGGAGCAAGGCGATATCCATGCATTCCGGGTGTTGAAGGTGCGTCAGGAGGTCAGCGCTGGTGATCGCCTCCTCAGTGTTGATGAGTCCCCCTATCCTGCTAGTTTTGAGCCGGGGTATCCGTCCGATCGTTATCTGGAGGGGTTGATCCTGGCTGTGCCGGAGGGCGTGGCTTACTCCGGCCGTTTTGATATTCAGATTCTGAGTCTGGGAGAGTTGGATGGCCTGCGTGCCGGCCACATTCTGGAGGTGCGGAATCAGGGACAGAAGGTCAAAGACCCTGTTACTAATGAAGTGCTACAGATGCCGGATAGTCGGGCAGGGATGTTGATGGTGTTTAAGACCTTCGACCGCACCAGTTACGCCTTGGTGCTGAAGGCAGAAAAAACCATTCGGGTTGGGGATAAGGTCGTCGTACCCCAGTCTTAACCTTGGCAGGCCATTACCTACTCAGGAGGTTGTCGGCAAGTAATGGCCTGTTATTGCAGCCAGTGAATCAGGACGGTTTATGGATGCACTTTCCCCGGTGGCGACGGCCACCTATCAGGCCTTGCTACTCTGGCAGGCCCTGCCTGGCTGTGGGCCGAAGCGCTGGCAGCAGGCTGCCCAACGTTGGCCTGATTGGCCGACTCCGTTACTGACCTCTCAACCTGCCTGCTTGCAATGGTTGCCCGCCACTGCGCGGGAGCGATGGTCCAGTATCCAGCAACAAACCGAGCAGCAGTGGCAGCGGCTGCAGGACTGGTTGGCGGCTTCCCCTTTACATAGTGTGTTGAGTCAGGATGACCCGCTCTACCCACCCTTGCTGGCAGAGGTGGAGGGGGCTCCGCTGTTACTCTATGTCAAAGGTCGGGCAGCGGCTTTGGCCTTACCCCAGGTGGCCTTGGTGGGTAGCCGTCATGCCAGTGTGCAGGGATTGCATACTGCGCATAGCTTTGCCCGTGAACTGACTCGGCAGGGATTAAGTGTGACCAGTGGTCTAGCCCTGGGGATTGATACCGCTGCGCACCAGGGCGCTTTAAAAGGGAGTAGCAATCAAGACGCCACCACTATTGCAGTGCTTGGCACCGGCATTGATCGACTCTATCCGGCCCGCAATCAAGCCCTGGCAGAGCAAATACTGGCAGCCGGGGGCGCGCTGGTGTCGGAGTTGCCTCTGGGCACAGGGCCATTGGCCGGTAACTTTCCCAAACGTAACCGCCTGATCAGTGGTTTGAGTGCCGCTGTGATTGTGGTGGAGGCGGCACTGAAGAGTGGCTCTTTATCCACTGCCAGCCATGCGCTGGGACAGAATCGCCCGCTCTTTGCTGTACCTGGTTCTATCCATCAACCACAAAGCCGGGGTTGCCATGCGCTGATTCGTCAGGGGGCGATTTTGCTGGAGGAGATTGAACAGGTTTTGCAGGAATTAGCCCCCTTACTGGGTCACCAGCGCCAGGTGTTGCAACAGCGCCTGCAGCAGCACGGCGCGGATGCCCAGACAGAGGAGGCGGCCACCCAGCCGCTGTGGCGAGTGCTAGATGAGTTACCACGCAGCCCCGATGAGTTGGCGGCCTTGAGTGGCCAACCCTTGCAGGAAATCTTAAGCCAGTTATTGGAGTGGGAGTTGCTGGGGCGAGTGGTGCAGGCACCGGGAGGCTATGTGCGCGACCCTGCTTATGGCGCTGGCAGGGCAAGCTGAGTGGCTAATTGCAGGGCCTGCTGTCTGAGGTGCTGTAAGGCCTGCTTGGCACTGCTCCAGCCATACTCCTGTTGCAATTGAGGCAGCGACCAGCGATAGAGAGCTGCCCGCAGGATGGCATCGTAGTCTGACTGAGCCGGTGCCAATTGAGGCAGTGCCAGTTGGCAGAGGTGATGAAGTGCCAGCTGGCTCTGCGCTAAGCCTGCCTGGCCGTGGCAAAAAATGGCCAGCTCCTGACTGTCCTCGGTTTGCCAGGCACGTTGTGCCAAGGGTGCGGTACGGGCCAGCGCTTTTAGTACCTCCGGCTCCAGGTCGTAGAGGGGGCCGGGCAGCCAGTCCAGGAGTTTGGCCCAAAAGCGCTTAGTCAGGCGTTGGCAAAGTGCCTGGCCGGCGGGGCTAAGCGGCAATCCTACCAGCAGGTTGTATTCGGCACTGCTGGCATCCCGCTCCAACCCCATCCGTAGGGGTAAGTAGCCCTGACTGAGCCAGAAGCTGACCAGCTCGGCACTGGCACCAAAGCTGCTACCCAGTATATCGATCTGCTGTTGTTGGCTGAGGTGGGCCAGTTGCTGCAGCATCGCCCTGCCCCCACCCTGACGCCGTCGCTGGGGCGGCACCGCAATCCGCATAATCCGCCGGTAACGCAGTTGCCCGGCTTCTTTGGCGCCGCCGTGAAAACTCAGGCTCTGTGGCAGTAACTGCCCCGGTGGGCGGCGTTGACCTAACCAGATTGCCTCTTGCAGGTCGGCCGCGAGTGGCCCTTCTTCGAGGGTAACCAGTGCTCCCTGCCCTGTTCCCAGCTGATAACTTTGCAGGCCCGGCTGGCTGAGCAGTTGTTGTAAGTCGGAAGGACGGGTGCGGTAGTGGGCCTGGACCAGCAAACCATAGAACTGCTGTAGCGAGGCTTCATCCTTAGCCAGGGCGCTGGCAGTTAAGGGGTGTAAGTCTGCTGGGGTGGGGGCTGTAGAGGCCGCTGCGACGCTAGCCGCGTTGGTGTCGGCCAACAGCAACCATTGATTGAGCAGCGGCTCCAGTGGGTCCTGACTGGCCCAACGTACCGGCTGTTGCAAGTGCAGTTGTTTACCCTGGGGATAGTGCTGACGTAAAAACTGGCTAAAGCGCAGGGCAAAGCTGCGCCCTGTACCCTCATAGCCTTGCAAGGTGGTGGCAAACAGCAGCTTAGGATAGTGTCGGGTCAGACGCTTCAGCACCGGCAAAGCCAGGCTGGCGGCTTCGTCCACCAGTAACACATCAGCATGAGGCCAGTGCTGCTGCAGTTCACTAAAGCTGAGCAGTTGCAGACTGCCTCCCAGAGGGGCCCGCCAATGCTGTGCAGTAAGGGCTTCCAAGCCGCTACAGGCTGGTTGGAGTAGGCTGGTGGCACTGGCCAGTTGCGGCACCGCCACCACCAGGTGGAGTGGATGGGCGGCTAATAGTTGCTGGCACGCCAGGCCCAGCGCGGTGGATTTACCCCGGCCACGGTCAGCGGTTAACACCAATGGCCGCCGTGGACGTCCTAGCGCATGACGACAGAGTTCGCTAACCGCCTGTGCCTGTTCTTGGCTGGCATAGGGGGGCTGGGCAGGCGCGAGGGTGGCAGAGGGGCTGGGCCAGCTTGGGGCTATCAGCTCCTGAGGGCTCCAGCGAATCAGCCCTGGTTGTTGATAACTGGCCTGTATCAAGCGGGCTAAACGCTGTTGCCAGGGGTTACCCTGCTGCCAGTGGTGCAGTGGCGGAGTGATCAGAATCAGTAAGCCACCTCCTACCAGGGTGCCTGCCAAGGCGGCCAGAGCGTCTGCATCCAGGTGTTCGGTGGCATCCACTACTAGCAACTGGGCTTCCTGTCCCAGGTATTGTTGGGCCTGGCGTAGGTCGTTGACCGGTGTCAGTGGCCACTCCTTGGCGCCGTGCAGGCTGAAGTGTAACCCCTTAAGTTGGGCAAGCAGAGGCGCTAACTGGTTGAGGCAGGCAGAGGCACTGCCTTGCCAGTGAACCAGTAGGCGGATGCCGCGCTCGGCGGCTTGGCGTTGCCAATCAAGTAGTGCAGAGATGGGATTCATGGCGGCGATCATGCCCCACTCGCCTATCCTCGTCTAGCCTCTCTCGACAGTCGGCGAGCAGCCTCTTAACATGAGCGCCCCGCCGTCAGGCTGAGTCGTTTTTGCTACGCGGCGGTGTATGCTTAGGCAGGTTATTTTAACCGTGTACTCTGGGTTGCACGGTTGCTTTGTCAGCACAGGAGAGTAGAACCTTGGCAGCCATTCATGTACGCCTAGCCTGCCATACCTTGCGTGAAGGGGGGGTGATTGCCTATCCCACGGAAGCGGTATGGGGCTTGGGTTGTGATCCCTGGAATCCTCAGGCGTTTCAACGCCTCTTAGCGCTGAAACAGCGCCCTCCCGAAAAAGGGGTGATTTTGGTCGCGGCCTCCATGGCGCAAATTGAGCCACTGTGGCAAGACCTGAGCGCCAGTCAGCAGCAGGCATTAGCGGCCGATTGGCCCGGCCCCTTTACCTGGATTTTGCCGGATCAACAGGACTGGGTTCCCAGCTGGATCAAAGGTAAACACACTAAGGTAGCGGTACGGGTGAGCGCACATCCGCTGGTGCAGGAGCTGTGTCAGGCATTTGGTGGGCCCTTGGTATCCACCTCTGCTAATCCCAGCGGTCGTCCTCCGGCCCGCTCCGCATTACGGGTGCGTCAATACTTTGGCGCTGACCTCGATGGCTTGGTTCCAGGACAACTGGGCGGTCTGGCTCGGCCGACACAGATCCGTGATCTGACGAGCGGCGCCACACTGCGGGCATAAGCTACAGTCTTGCTGGTGTTGATGGGTTACAATGGCGGCTCTCTCAGCTATGGAGCCGCCCATGACTGCCCTGGATACCTCAGCCGTTAAAACCTATCTGCTCGATTTGCAGGATCGTATTTGCCAACAGTTGCAGCACCTGGATGGTCAGGCAAGCTTTAGCGAAGACAGTTGGCAGCGTCAGGAAGGGGGTGGTGGTCGCACCCGGGTGATTAGTCAGGGTGGGGTATTTGAAAAAGGTGGAGTGAACTTTTCCCATGTGATGGGAGCGAGCTTGCCGCCTTCCGCCAGTGCTCATCGTCCTGAGCTGGCAGGACGCAGTTTTGAGGCGATGGGGGTCTCGCTGGTGATGCATCCGCATAACCCCTATGTGCCAACTTCCCACGCTAATGTGCGTTTTTTTATTGCCTCCAAGCCCGGTTGTGATCCGGTGTGGTGGTTTGGCGGTGGCTTTGACCTCACTCCCTACTATGGTTTTGTCGAAGACTGCCAACACTGGCACCGGGTAGCGGCGGAGGCCTGCGCACCCTTTGGTGAGGATCTGTACCCCCGTTTTAAAAAGTGGTGTGACCAGTACTTTTACCTCAAGCACCGGCAAGAAGCCCGAGGAGTCGGGGGGCTGTTTTTTGACGACTTCAATGAGTTGGGGTTCGAGCAAAGCTTTGCCTTTATGCGGGCGGTAGGTGATGCCTATTTAGCGGCCTACAGCCCTATTGTGCAGCGTCGTCAGGGTACGCCCTATGGGGAGCGGGAGAAAACCTTCCAGAAGTTCCGGCGCGGACGTTACGTGGAGTTTAACCTGGTATATGACCGTGGCACCCTGTTCGGTTTGCAGTCCGGTGGCCGCACGGAGTCGATCCTGATGTCCTTACCGCCTGAAGTGAACTGGGGCTATGACTGGCAGCCTGAGCCTGGCTCAGTCGAAGCCAAGCTTTATAGTGATTTCCTACCCGAACGTGACTGGTTGGAGTTGCAACATGACTGAGCCGCTATTAGAGCGCTACGCTGTGGTCGGCAATCCGATTGGCCATAGTAAATCACCTCGTATTCACAGCCAGTTTGCCCAGCAAACCGGACAATTACTGAGTTATGAAACGCTGCTGGCGCCATTAGACAGTTTTGCCGAAGCCATGCAGTTTTTCTTTGCTCAGGGCGGCAAAGGGCTGAATGTCACTCTACCCTTTAAGGAACAGGCTTTTGCACTGTGCCATCGCCTCAGTGAGGGTGCGCGGCGGGCGGGGGCGGTTAACACTCTGTGGCAGCAGGAAGGTGAGCTTTGGGGTGATAACACCGATGGGGTCGGGCTAGTGCGCGACCTTAGCCATAACTTGGGTTGGCAGTTGGATAACCAGCGCATTCTGTTGCTCGGTGCCGGCGGTGCAGTGCGGGGCGTGTTAATGCCATTACTGGCCAGTCAGCCCGCTACCCTGGTGATTGCCAACCGAACCGCCAGTAAGGCACAGGCCCTGGCGGCAGACTTTGATGACATGGGCCCGGTGGTAGGCTGTGGCTTCGCCGACCTGGAAGGCCACTGTTTTGACATCGTGATTAACGGCACCTCTGCCAGTTTGCAGGGCGAGCTGCCGCCCCTGCCCGCCGGTATTTTGGCTCAGGGAGCGAGGGTGTATGACATGATGTATGGCGCCGAACCGACGGTATTTATGCGTTGGGCCCAGGCCCAGGGTGCTGCCCAGGCTCAGGATGGCTTGGGCATGCTGGTGGAACAGGCGGCTCAATCCTTCTTTATTTGGCGCGGGGTACGTCCCCAGACCGCCAAGGTGATTAGCTCTATACGTGAGTCTTTACTTACTTGAATAACTCCATGAATAAACGAAAAAAGACAGATACCAAACAGGAAGATGGCTCGGAAGAGATCACTCTTCCCCCCCAGGCAGAGGAATCGGCGCTGGCAGCTGAGCAAGCTGAAGCGGAAAGTGCTGAGCAGCAGGAAGACGGGGAGCTGCGTGATCTGGCGGATATCAGTAGCTTCGACGAGTTAGGCCTGGAGCCAGCCCTGCTGATGGCGCTGGAGCAACAAGGTTTGCTGGTGCCTACCGAGGTGCAGCGCATTGCGATTCCCCATGGTTTGGATGGCGAAGATGTGCTGATTTGTGCCCACACCGGCACCGGTAAAACCCTGGCCTACCTGCTCCCGCTATTGCAGCAGCTAATGGACAAAGCGCCAGCGCAGCGTGATGAAGAGGGATTGCGCGGCTTGATTCTGGTTCCTACCCGGGAGTTGGCGGCCCAGGTGTTTCGCATTGCCCGGGTATTGGCCGAAGCAGCCGGCATGCATGCCGGGCTGGTACAGGGGGGGGTGTCCTATACAGAACAGATCGAGCGTCTACAGCTGTTACCACAGGTGCTGGTTGCGACCCCTGGACGTTTGCTGGATCTGGTACTGGATGGTCATCTCTCGCTGCACCAACTCCAGGCGCTGGTACTCGATGAGGCCGACCGGATGGTGGAGATGGGCTTTACCCATCAACTCTATGAGCTGATTGAGCGTTTGGGCCCGCGTCCGCAGACCTGGCTATGCTCCGCCACCTTGGATAACCGGGAGTTGGAGGATTTCTGTGAACAGACCCTGCAACAACCGGTTGAGGTGATTCTTAGTCGCAGTGATGCAGCGGCCAGCGTACAACAATGGGCGATTCAGGCGGATAACGAACAGCATAAACTCGACCTGCTGTTAGCGTTACTCAAACGGCCAGAGGTAAAGCAGGCACTGATTTTTGTCAGTACCCGTAAGCAGGTGGAAAGCTTGGCGGCCCATGTGCGCCGTCTGGGTGACCAATGTGAAGGCTTGCATGGTGAAATGTCACAGAAGGGGCGCAGCTTTATTCTTGGCCGTTTCCGCCGTGGTAAAACCCGTTTTCTGGTGGCCACCGATGTAGCCAGCCGGGGCCTGGATATTGGCCGGGTAAGTCATGTACTTAATTACAATCTCCCCTTCGCGGCGGATGATTACGTGCATCGTATTGGTCGTACCGGACGTGCCGGGGAAACGGGCACCGCCTGGAGTTTGATCGATACCAATGACTTCCCCCTGTTGGGGCGCATGGAGCGTTATCAGGATATTGAAATTCCCTGGATGAAGGTTGCAGGCCTTGAGCCCAAGAAGAAGCTCAAACTGAAACCGCGTAAAACCAAGGTAAAAGACAAAAAAGGCAGCAAGGCAGTGGCGAAAAAGAAACCCAAGCCGAGCAAGTTAAAGGCCCGTAAAACCGGTAAAGCCTAAGCCTTAGTGCCAGCACCCAACAACAAGTTAGTAGACAAGGAGTGGTTATGCCCCTAATGGATTGGGCATTGTTGATGCTGGCCAATACTGCCTGGGCCTTTAATTCGGTGGTAGGCAAGTGGGGAGTCAGTCATTTTGATCCCCTGCTCTTCACTGCCTTACGTTTTGCCGCGGTACTCTTGTTGCTGTTCCCCTGGTTACGCTTAGCCCCTGGGCAGTTGCTGCCGGTGCTGCGTATCGCCCTGGTATTGGGGGTGATTCATTTCTCCCTGGTCTTTATTGGTTTGGATAAGGCAGGCGGAGTAGGTGCAGTCGCTGTCATCAGCCAGCTCTATGTCCCCTTCACCACACTGCTGGCCTGGTGGTGGCTGCGAGAGCCCTTGAGCTGGCAGCGCGGCCTGGGCACCCTGCTGGCTTTTCTTGGGGTGATGCTGATTGGCCTGGATCCAGAGGTATTAAGCTATTGGCAGGCGTTGATTTACGTCACCCTGGCGGCATTAGCGATGGCGGTGGCCACCATCATGATGAAGCAACTCCAGGGAGTGGGGGTGATGACCCTGCAAGCCTGGATTGGCCTGGTGGCGACCCCTTGTCTGTTGCTGCTGTCCTGGCTGTTGGAGCAGGATCAATGGCTCAAGCTGAGCAGTGCCAGTTGGCAGCAATGGTTGTTACCCCTCTACTCTGCCCTGGGGGCCAGCTTGGCTGGCCATGCGGTGGTGTATTACTTGCTGCAACGCCATCCCGTAAATTTGGTTACTCCACTGTTGTTGTTATCGCCTTTGCTGGCGGTGCCGATGGGAGTATGGCTATTGGAGGAAAGCTTTGGCTGGCGCTTTATGCTCGGGGCAGCCTGTACCCTGCTGGGTGTGGGGTTAGTGCATGTCCGCCTGGAGTGGATCAGGCGGCGCTTACAGTTTTAGCCTTCCGTTTTAACCTTAGCTGGGCAGTAATTTGAGTCCCACCAGGCTGACCAGCAGCATGAGCAAGCAGAGCCCCCGCAGTAAGCCAAGACTTTCCCCCAGCACTAGGGTGCCAATCAGGACGGTGCCCACAATGCCCAGACCCGTCCAAACCGCATAGGCGGTACTCAGAGGAATCGTACGGATGGCCATCGACAACAACCAGAAGCTGAGGCCACCAAAGGCGATAAAGCCCAGTGTTGGCAGTATCCGGCTCATACCGTCAGAGAGTTTCAGCATGTAGGTGAAGCCGACTTCGGCCAAGCCAGCCATGACTAATAACCACCAGGCGTTCATAGGTTTCACTCCATTTAGCTTGCCAGGAAGGTAAATTCTCAGATTTATTTATCTTTCTGGCAAGCTATATGGCAAAATTTTTTGCATTCTGCGATTGCCTAGTTGTTGAGGTAGAGGTGTTTGACCATGCAAGAACATATCAGCGTTGATGAGCTTTTCGCCCAGATGAAGGCCCATTGGCCGCAGGCCTATGCTGGCTCCCACGCGGCGTTGCTATCGCTGTATCGGGTGCATGATGCTCTTTACCGCCATCATGAGCGTATCTTGGCGCAGGTGGGGCTGCAGGTCGCGGACTTTGAGGCCCTGACTGCCTTACGTAGTCAGGGAGCCCCCTATCGGTTAACCCCGACTGAACTAAGGCGCTATCTGATTATGACCTCGGGGGGCTTAACCAAGGTACTGAAGCGTTTGCAACAGCAAGCCTGGGTGGAGCGCCCCGCCAATCCTGAGGATGGCCGTAGCCAATTGGTGGAGCTAACCGCGGCCGGGCTGGCGATTATTGAGCAGGCCATGCAGGCGGTGATTGAGCAGGAGCATTCGCTGGCGGATTGTTGGAGCAGCAGTGAGAGCGCCCAACTGCAGCAGTGGCTGGAAGCTTTACATGGGCGCCTGTTAGCTGCTGCAGTCGTTGAGCGCGGGGATTAATCAGACAGGTAATATTCCACCGTTGAGACAACCCTTACCTTTTTAATGTGCGGATTATTGCTGTCACGGTCTTCAATACTGAACTGCCCCTGGGAGGCCGTTTTGATTTTACCCAGGCGGCTGGCAGAGTCGGCGGCAAACTTCTCTGCTACTTCACGGGCATTACGGGTGGCAGCTTCGACCATGGCGGGTTTGATGTCATTGAGCTGATTAAATAAAAACTCAGGTCGTGCATCGTAATCTGCCCCATTGATGGCAATCCCGAGTTTGGCCAACTCCAGCATTTTGGCTTGGCTGGCGCGTACGTGCTCAATGCGCTCGCTATAGACGGTTAACGTTGAGCTGGCGGAAAAACGATAATTGGTGGCATTAGGGTCGCCATAATCCTGGGCCTGACGATCACGGATAGCGGGTGTACTTAAAGAGATTTCGGCTTGGTTGAAGCCCTGCTGTAACAGGAATTCCTCCACCTGCTGGTTCTTTTCCTGTAACGAGCGATATAGCTGGTTGAGATCATTATCCACCAGAGTGAACTTGATCGGCCAAATTGCCAGGGTGGCGGTGACTTCCTGCTCTGCCAGTCCTTTCACGGTGACGGTGCGCTCCAACGCCTTGACCGCCAGGAGTGCTTGCGCCCCCTGATAGCCTAAGCCTAACAAGCCGATACTGAGAATCAGGCTGGCACCCAGCCAGCTGAGGGGGGAAATACGTTGCATGCTGGACTCCTTGTCACAGGCGGGGTGAAGGCTTTAGCTTAGAGGAGAGCAATGCCCGTCGCTATAGCAGAGTTGTGCTTTACCCGATTCTTTAGCGTGATACATCGCTTGATCAGCCTGATTAATCAGGGCATCCAAGTGCACCATATCCTTCACTTTGACCGCTCCTACGCTCGCACCAAGTGCAATGCCCGGCGCAAGTTCATCAGCTTGTTGTAGAAATGCCTGGTACCAGTCGCGTAATTGTTGCTCAAAGTCAGCCTGGGCGGGAATAGCGAGTAAAAATTCATCACCGCCATAGCGGCCAATAATAGCTTCGGGAAAGTGCTGTTTGAGTAGTTTGCCGACGCAGGTTAGCAGAGTATCTCCCGCCGCATGACCTGCCTGATCATTAAAGGCTTTGAAGCCGTCTAAATCGAGAAATAATAAGGTGAAGGGGCGCACATTCAGCCACGCTGACTCGACCCAATGTTCAATCCGCCGCATGACTTCGGCACGGTTGAGTAAGCGGGTTAAAGGATCATGCTCGGCGGCCCAGTGCAGTTCTTGCTCGATGCGAAATTTCTCAATGGCGACACTGGCGACACTGGCGGCGGTATCAAGAATTTCCAGCTCAAGCTGACTGGGCATGGCAGGCTGATGGCTATAGATGGCAAAGGTGCCCAGGGTCAGGCCGGTCGAGCTGAGGATAGGCACAGACCAGCAGGCACGAAAGCCTACTTGATCGACTAATTGACGATAGGCTTTCCAGTTGGGGTGCTGATGGACATCATCCGCGATCACCGGTCGTTGCCAGTAGGCGGCGGCGCCACAGCTGCCAACATCTGGGCCAATGGTCAGAGACTCTACTGCCTGATTGTAAAAGTCAGGCAGGCCGGGTGCATGGGCGACTTGCAGATGTAGGCCATCGGCACTGAGCAGTAAGAGGGAAGCGGTACGGCCAGGGAACAGGGTTTCTACCGTGTCGATCAAGCTGACGAAAATAGCCTGAGCATCGCGGCTGAGGGCCAGATCACGCAGAATGCGATTAAATGAGCGGTGAGCCTGGAGCAACAGGTCGGCGCCAGGCGTTAACAGGGTGACAGACTGAGGTGGTGTACTTGAGTGCGCCACGGCCACCTCCTACCTCGACTAGATGAGCGAATAAATCTTTAGCGATTGGCTAAAAAATGTTCAGATCATTGTAAAGAGAGGCCAAGCCGCTTGTACAGGCTCGTTGGCGCCAAACTCAGTCACTATAGAACCGTTGCTGAAATTGCAGCTCGTGGGCACTGGCGTTGACGTCCGGCTGAATCGATAGCTTGAATGTCAGCAGTTCGTCATTGGTGAAGCCAAACTCACTGAGGTAGTAGATGGCGTCCTGCTCGCGCACTTCCTTAAAGCTCAGCTCACGGATCTGACCGATTAAGTTGGTTACCTGGCCGCTGACCAAGGCGGTGCTGGGCTTGCCCTGGTGTTGTACAGCGATATTCAGCAGCCCTCGACTGTTGGAACGGATGATGCCATAGGCCTGGGCAACCTCTGGGGTGAGGAAGGAAGTATTCAGGGCGCTGTAGTGTACGCTGTAGTCGGCAAAGTCTTGTTTCTGCTCAGCCTGGGCCCAGCCTGCCAAGAGGCAGCTGGCCAGGGTCAGGCTGCGAGCCAGAGCGGGAAAGCGTGAAATTAACATGATGCACTCCTTGAACGTGGTTGCCACTCCTGGCGTAGCAAGCCATACAGGGCATGATCGACATAGTGACCGTGCAGGCACTCGGCCCGGCGAATGGTCCCTTCGAGTTGAAAACCTAAGCGTTCGGCCAGGCGGCGGCTGGCAATATTTTCACAAGCAGCGCGAATTTCAAGTTTGGCCAGTTGCCAGTGACTAAAGGCGTAGTCAATCAGAAATGTCAGCGCCTGCCCCATCAGGCCGTGACCACGGTAAGGTGGAGCCAGCCAGTAGCCTAGATAGCCACTTTGCAGGCGCCAGTCTACCCAGTTAATCGAAACGACACCTGCCAGCTGCCCTTGCCAGAGTAGCGCCAGGGCTAAGCCTTCTCGATCAGGTAGTTTATGCAGCTGCTCACGAATGTAGGCAAGGCTGTCCTCGACCCTCTGTACCTGAGGGGGCCAGGGCAACCAGATGGCGAGGTCCTGCCGATGTTGGTCCACTAACTCAAACAGAGCGGGCGCAAATTCGGGCATCAATAGTGCCAGTTGCAGATCATCGTTCAGACGCTGGCTAAACATTTAGCTACCCTTGGCGACGGAGCGCACCAGGAAGCGTTCGACAAAGGGCTCCGGACGCCGCTGTGCCCAGCGGGTCAGCCAGGCCAGTATAGCCAGGGAAAAGGCCAGACGGGTCCAGAGAATAGCGGATAGGTCTGCCCCCAGTGCCAGCATCAACAGGGTATCTTCAATTAGGCTGTGGCACAGGCCGAGCAAACAGATAGCGGCAAATACATCCTGCTTGTTGACCTGTCCTTGTTCTGCCTCACGAATCAATAAACCGCCGCCATAGGCCAGGCCAAGGGTCATACCGATAATGGTCATGCTGGTGGCCTGGGGGCGAATACCCAGCAAGCGGAGTAAGGGCTGCAGCAGCCAGGACATCAGGGCCTCCACTTTCAGCCAGCGCAGTAGCCGTAGCAGGCTGATTAGGGCGGCGATGACCAGGAAGATATACCAGAGGTTGAGTAGCTGCTCCTGCAGCCAGCCCAGCCAACTGCTGTCTTGCGGATGATCTGGTTGCCAGGCCAACACATTGGGTTGTTGTAACCAACCGCCGCTTTGATAGGCCCAGTTCAGTAAGGCTCCTAGCACGAGTGCGCCACCGATGCGCAGACCGAGGGTGAAGCCGAGGTTCACACCAGCGCGTTGGGCAATCCGTCCTTCAATCACCAGGTTGTGGGCCAGTAGCATCATGGTGGCGAGTACGCTCACCTGGGCGACGGTCCAGCCTTCACTGGGGGCTTGGGTAAAGAAGATCACCATGCCGGCATAGAGGTTGGTCAGCATGGTGGTGGCCCAAATCAGGGCGGCGGACTCAGGTAGCCCCACGGCACTCATCACCGGACTGAGTAGCCAGCTGATCCACACGACTACGCCGAGTTCTTCCAGGATTTTAATTACGATCAGGGTGGGAATGAGGATACGGAACAGGGTCAGACTGACCTGCACAATGTCCCTGGCCCAGTGGTAGATCGCCTTGGCCATCACACTCTCCTTATGTTTAACGGGTGACGCGGTAGATGGCGATTTCCCCAAGTAAATTGGGGAAATAACGCATGGCCCAGGTATCCCGGTGTTCCGAGTCCACTACGGTGCGTTCGCAGATTTGAATCTGGCGTTCATGGCAGAGCTGTTCGAAGTCACGAAAGGTGCAGAAGTGGATGTTGGGGGTGTCATACCACTCATAGGGCAAAAATTTGGATACCGGCATCCGCCCCTTGCTGATCAGGTGCATACGGTTACGCCAGTGACCAAAGTTGGGGAAGGTAATAATGCATTGCCGCCCTACCCGTAGCATTTCTTCCAGCACTTTGTCGGGACGATGCATGGTTTGCAGGGCCTGAGTCATGATGACAAAGTCGAAGCTGTTATCGCGGAAGTGCCCCAGCCCTTTATCGAGGTTGTGCTCCAACACGCAGACACCACGGGCAACGCAGGCCCGTACTTTGTCGGGATCGATCTCCAGGCCATAGCCACTGACTCCCTTGTGTTGGCGCAGGTGTGCCAGCAGGGAGCCATCACCACAGGCTAAGTCCAGCACGCGACTGGAAGGAGCGATCCAGTTTTGAATGATGTCCAAATCCGCTCTCAGCATGCCGGGCTCTCCTGTGCAATTTCAGTGGCAACGCGATCAAGGTAGGCGCGCATCAGTTCCATGTAGCGAGGGATGGGAATCAGGAAAGCATCGTGCCCTTGGGGAGCGTCGATTTCGGCATAGCTGACGGATTTACCAGCCTCCACCAGTGCCTCGACAATCTCCCGCGAGCGTTCCGGCGAGAAGCGCCAGTCAGTGGTAAAGGACATCAGCATAAACTCACACTGGGCGCGGCTAAGGGCCTGGGCTAGGTTGTCCTGGTAGTCGCGGGAAGGGTCGAAGTAATCCAGCGCCTTGGTCATTAGCAGGTAAGAGTTGGCATCGAAGGAGGTGGAGAACTGCTCACCCTGATAGTGCAGGTAACTCTCAACCTGGAAATCCACATCGAAGTCGAAGGAAAGTTTGCCCTTTTTTAGCTCCCGGCCGAACTTGGCCCGCATCGCCTCATCGGAGAGATAGGTAATGTGGCCGACCATCCGTGCCAGCATCAGCCCCACTTTGGGGTAGGTGTCAGCATCATAATAGCGTCCCTGCATAAACTGCGGATCTTTACTGATGGCCTGGCGAGCCACTTCGTTAAAGGCAATATTTTGTGCCGAGAGTTTGGGGGCAGAGGCAATGACCATGGCATGGCGCAGGCGTTCAGGGAAATCGATACTCCACTGCAGTGCCTGCATGCCGCCGAGGCTGCCGCCGATAATCACGGCCCACTGTTGAATCCCCAGACGATCCGCGAGTCGCGCCTGGGCCTGTACCCAGTCCTGTACGGTGACGATCGGAAAATCCGGGCCATAGGGTTTGCCGGTGGCGGGGTTAATGCTGGTGGGGCCACTGCTGCCATGGCAGCCCCCCAGGTTATTGAGGCCGACGACAAAGAATTTGTTGGTATCGATGGGTTTGCCAGGGCCAACGGCACTATCCCACCAGCCAGGTTTGCGATCGTCCGGGCTATGGTAACCGGCAACATGGTGGTGACCGGACAAAGCATGGCAAATCAGGATGGCGTTGCTGGCGTTGGCATTCAGCTCGCCATAGGTTTCCACCATCAGCTCATAGCTATCCAGGGTACGGCCACAGCTGAGCTGCAGGGGTTGGTCGAACACTAGGCGCTGGGGGCTGACTAGGCCGACACTGTCGGCGGGGAACTCCGTGTGCATCTGTCTTCACATCCTCTCTATTACGGGCGCCTGAGCGGCACCCGAGCCGACAGGCGCGAGTGTTCAGGCATGCATCATGGCGTCCAGCAGCGCAGGTATGCGGGCTGGCGCCTGAATCCGAATCCGTTTATGGCGGCTGAGCTCACCCTGTTCGATGAGGACAGCCTGTTGTTTGACGCCGAAGGCTTTGGCCAAAAAACGGCACAGATGGGCATTGGCTCTGCCCTCCAACGGCGGTGCGGTGATGCGGATTTTTAGCGCATCACCCTGCAAGCCGACGATTTCATCCTTGCTCGCCTTGGCTTGCAAATGGCAACTGAGGATCAGTGCCTGTTGGTCCCAGCTGAAAAAGCTCATCCCTTTGCTCTCGTTAGAAAGCAAAGGGTTGTAACTGGCCCTGAATGAGCTGAATGGCCAGGAAAATCAAAATGGGCGACAGATCCAATCCACCAATCGGCGGCAATACCTTGCGAGCCAGATTGCAAACCGGTTCGCTGATTTGCCAGATCAACTGGGCCCCCGGATGGCTGGAGTTCGGTGCGACCCAGCTGAGAATCACCATGATCAAGATTGACCAGAAGTAGATATCAAGCAGGGAATAGAGCACCCCCACGCTGGAGAAAATCAGCAGGGAGAGGACATCCGGAATGCCACCATGGCGGTAAAACACCACAAAGACCACCACCAGCTTGACCAGCAGTGCCAGCATGATGGAGGCCAGGTCCATCCCCTTCCAGCCCGGTATGACCCGGCGTAGCGGGATCAGCGCGGGATTGGTGAATTTCACCACCGCCTGGGAAATAGGGTTATAAAAATCGGCTCGCGTTAGCTGGAGCAGAAAGCGCAACAACACGATAAAGACAAACAGACTGCCCAGGGTGCGGACGATCAGAATAATAGGGTCATTTCCCATGCTCTTCCTCACTGGTCGGGATATGGCTGAGCTCGGCGGCCAAGGTTTTGGCGCGGGTGGCGCAGGCGCGCATGGCCTCCAAGGTTAGTTGACGAAGGCCCTGTTGTTCAAATGTTAAGATCGCTTGTTCGGTGGTGCCCTTGGGGGAGGTGACCCGGCGGCGTAATTCGGCGGGGGGTAAACCGCTTTCTTGCACCATGCGGGCGGCGCCCAGGGCGGTTTGGCCAGCCAGATCCAGTGCCTGCTGCTGTGTCAGGCCTAACTTTACCCCCGCTTCCACCATGGCTTCCATAAACAGGAAGAAATAGGCGGGGCCTGAGCCGGAAACGGCAATCACCGCATCAATCAGCTCTTCCTTATCGACCCAGAGGGTGGTGCCCACCGCCTGCATAATGCGTTCTGCCAGGGTTTTTTGCACGGCACTGGCGTGCGGATTGGCATACAGGCCACAGGCCCCGACGCCTAACTGGGAGGGCGTGTTGGGCATGGCCCGGACGATGGGTAAGTCCTCACCCAGCCAATGGTTGAGGGCCTCCAGGCTAATCCCGGCGGCCACTGAGATAATCAGGGGTTTGTGGCTCAGCGCGGCACGCAGGGAGGAGGCAACTTCACGCATGATCTGAGGTTTGACCGACAGCACCACCACCTGAGCTTCACGTGCGGCGCTGAGGTTATCGCTGCCGGTACGGATGCCATACTGCTCCTTTAGCGCATGCAGCTTACCCGGAGTGCGATTGGTGGCAAGAATGAACTCAGCTGGATAATCATTATTGACCAGCCCGGCAATGATGGCCGAGGCCATATTGCCAGCGCCGATAAAAGCAAGAGTAGCTTGACTCACAATCCACCGTCCTATCGTTGTACTTGTTACGGCGACCTTAGGGTCGTCCACTGCCATTCCTGCCAGCTAATGGGCTGGCGGGGTAATCCTTAGGGGCTGGGGTAGGCTCTGGCACCAAAGATGGCCGTGCCGATCCGTACCCAGGTGGCGCCAGCACTGATGGCGGCATCCAGATCCTCACTCATTCCCATCGAGAGGGTATCCAGCCCCGCAGCGGGATGAGCCTGCTGTAACTGCTGCAGCGCTTGCGCCAGTTGCAGAAAAGGCTGGCGCTGCAGCTGCGGATCCTGACAGGGGGCCGGAATACACATCAAACCGCGTAGCTGTAAGCCAGGCAGGTCGAGTACGCGGCTGGCCAGCTCCGGCAGTGCTGCCAGGCTCACCCCCGCCTTGGAGTTTTCACCACTGATATTAACCTGTAAGCAGACTTGTAGAGGTGGAAGGTGCGCGGGCCGCTGGGCGCTTAAACGCTCGGCAATTTTAATGCGTTCAATGCTGTGCACCCAGTCGAAGTGCTCAGCCACCACCCGGGTCTTATTGGACTGCAGGGGGCCGATGAAATGCCAGTGGCATTCACTCAGATCCTGACTGGCCTGAATCTTGTCGACCCCTTCCTGGACGTAGTTTTCACCAAAATGGCGTTGCCCGGCGGCATAGGCCTGATGAATGGCAGCCAAGGGTTTGGTTTTACTTACCGCCAGGAGTTGCACCTCGGCTGGATTACGCCCACAGTTAATAGCGGCGGTCTGAATCTGTTGGCGAACCTTCGCTATATTTTCCGCAATACACATAAGCAGTTGGATCAACCAGGTTGCTGGCGAAGCGGTATTATTGCCTGTGCAACCCCTGAATTAAAGTGATGGTTATGGATATTACCGAACTTCTGTCTTTTGGCGTCAACCAGAAGGCCTCCGATTTGCACTTGTCGGCTGGACAACCACCGCTAATCCGAGTCGATGGGGATGTGCGTCGGATCAAGATGGATCCGTTGGATAACAAGCAGGTATTGGAGCTGGTGTATTCGATCATGAATGATCGCCAGCGTAATACGTTTGAACAGGAACTGGAGGTGGATTTCTCCTTTGAAGTGCCCAACCTGGCCCGCTTCAGGGTCAACGTGTTTAATCAAAATCGTGGCTGTGCGGCCGCCTTTCGTACTATTCCCAGTCAGATTCTGGGGTTTGAAGCGCTTGGATTAGGTGGAATCTTTAAGGACTTGTCCTGTAAGCCCCGTGGCTTGGTACTGGTCACCGGCCCCACCGGTTCGGGTAAGAGTACAACTCTGGCGGCCATGGTGGATTACATCAATGAACATTCCCATCACCATATTCTCACCATTGAGGATCCGGTGGAGTTTGTCCATGAGCCGAAAAAGAGCCTGATTAACCAGCGGGAGCTAGGGCGGGATACCCATAGTTTTGCCAATGCCCTGCGCTCTGCCCTGCGGGAAGACCCGGATGTGATTCTGGTGGGGGAAATGCGGGATCTGGAAACCATTCGTCTGGCGTTGACGGCGGCGGAGACAGGCCACCTGGTATTTGGCACCCTGCATACTAACTCTGCCTCCAAGACCATCGACCGTATTATCGATGTGTTCCCCGCCCAGGAGAAAGCCATTGTCCGCTCCATGCTGTCGGAGTCGTTGGAAGGGGTGATCAGTCAGACCCTGTTAAAGCGCAAGAATGGTGGCCGGGTAGCGGCCCATGAGATTCTGGTGGGCACGGCAGCGGTACGTAACCTGATCCGTGAAGATAAGATTGCCCAGATGTACTCGGTGATCCAGGCCGGTGCCAGCCATGGCATGAAGACCATGGATCAGAGCCTGTTGGAGCTGGTGGAGAAAGGTGTGATCGCCCGTGAAGTGGCAAAAACCAAGGCGAAGGCACCGACGTTGTTTGACCTGCCGGAGTAACCCTAGGGTATCTGTGGCTCAGTGGGGGTGCTGAGCCAGCGTTGTAATTGCAGTACCCCCATGCGGCGAATGCCCTGGGCATCCAGCTTAGGCAGCTCCTGCTCCAGTACCCTAAGGGTGCTGGAGTAAGGGTGGCCAATGACAATCGCATAGCCTTGGCGCTTGGCCAGATCAATTGCCAGCTGTAATTGCTGGCGAATATGCCTTTCATCTTCTTCATTATCGAGAAAAACATCACGGCGTAACCAGGGCAGGCCCTGGCGCTCGGCACTGGCCGCCGCCACGGTGGCTGCCGTCGTGCGGCTATCGAGAAATAACAGCCGTCGCTCCGCCAGCACTTCCATCACCCACTGCATCGGTTGAGGCTGCGCAGTGAGTAAACTGCCCATGTGATTATTGACGCCATCCACGGCCGGCAAACTATCCAACGCACGGCGTAAACGCTGCTGCAGTTCAGCCTTTGACAGTTCTGGGGTCAAGGCGCCTGGACCCAGGGGATAAGCATGTTGATTGGCCATCGGGGCATGCAGGAGTACCCCATGCCCCTGTTGTCGAGCTTGTTGCGCCAAGCGGGGGGCATGGGGAGTGTGGGGTAAAAAAGCCAGGGTGATGGGAGGGCTAAGCGCCAGGGCCCGCTCACCGGCACGGCCATCATAGCCCACATCATCCAGCACGATAGCCAGAACGGGCTGGGGTTCTTCCTCTAAGGGTACGGCCAGTGGCCAGGATTCGGCCAGGCTGGTGTGGCTGAGTAACAGCCCCCACACCAGCAGTAGTCGCGCCCACACTGGTGGCATTAGTTGCCTTTGACCAGGGAGAGCGCTTTAAGCAGGTTGAAGGCTTCAAACAGCTGGTAATCGCTTTCCATCAGCGTCTGGATAGACTCTCCCGCTTTATGGGTATTGCCACCGCCGTTGCCCAGGTGGCCGCGGAGATCGGCTTCACGGATACTGGGCCCGCTGTTTTCCAGACGGGTGACACTGGCATTGGCAACGGGAATGTCCGGTTCAATGCCTTCGGCCTGAATAGAGCGGCCATTGGGGGTGAAGTAGAGCGCGGTAGTGATCTTCAAGGCCCCTTCGGCCCCCAGCGGCATAATGCTCTGTACCGAGCCCTTGCCGAAGCTGGGTTCACCCAGCAGTACTGCTCGTTTACGATCCTGCAGGGCGCCTGCGACGATCTCCGAAGCAGAGGCGGAGCCACCATTAATCAGCACCACTAGCGGCAGGTTGTTGCTTAGATCTGCCTGGGTAGCTTCAAAATCGATACGATCCTGTTTATCCCGACCCTGGGTGTAGACCACCAAACCAGGGGGTAGGAAGGCATCGGCCACATCCACCGCCGCCTGGAGGACGCCACCGGGGTTATTACGCAGATCCAGCACCACCCCTTTTAAGCGCTGCTCTTTCTGCATTTTGCTCAGGGCACGCTGTACTTCGGTGCCAGTATCATCCTGGAACTGGGTGATGCGCAGGTAGGCGTACTCCTGTTCATAGACCTTGGGCTTGACGCTTTTGACCTGAATGATGGCGCGTTCCAGGGTCAGTTCCAGGGGTTTGGGCTGACCCTCGCGCATCAGGGTCAGGGTCACTTTGCTGCCGGGCTTGCCGCGCATCATATTGATCGCTTCATCAAGGCCCAGGCTACTGACAGAGTTACCGTCAATCTTGATGATATGGTCGCCACTCTGGATGCCGGCCCGCTGGGCGGGGGTGTCATCAATGGGGGCGACTACGCGGATAAAGCCATCCTGCTGATCGACCTCAATACCCAGGCCACCAAATTCACCACTGGTGCTTTCTTGGAGTTCACGGAACTCGCGGGGAGGCAGGTAGCTGGAGTGGGGGTCAAGGTTGGCCACCATGCCTTGAATAGCGTACTCCAGCAGCTGCTCGTCACTGACTTCATTGACGTAGTTTTGCTTGATCCGCTCCAGCGCTTCGGCAAACAGGCGCAGTGACTCCAACGGCAGCGGCTGGTTGTCAGCGGCAGGAGGCTGAGCCAGGCTCAGGCTGCTACCAAGACTGAACAGCCCAAGCAGGGCTAAGCGAGAGAAATATCGGGTAACGTCCTTAGCCTTGTTTGAGCCAGGGGCGGGGATCGGTCGGTTTACCATGGTAACGGATCGCAAAGTAAAGGCTGGATGTGGATTGACCTCCGCTACGGCCCAGGGTCGCCAGGGCTTCACCAGCCTGTACCCAGTCGCCTGTATCCTTGAGCAGAGTCTCATTGTGTCCATAGAGGGTCATATAGCCCTGTCCGTGATCAAGAATCAAGAGCAGACCGAAACCTCGTAACCAATCGGCAAAAACAACACGGCCTCCATGAACGGCTTTGACTAGGTCGCCAGCTTGGCCGGCGATGATTAAACCATCGTTGCGCACGGAGTCTTGCTGGCTGCCATAACTGGCCAAAATACGGCCATTCAGTGGTAATGGCAGGCGCCCTTTGTATTGCGGGAAGTTACCCTGTTGCTCGGCCAGCTTGGCGGCTGCCAAGGCTTTTTGAATTTCACTGAGAACCGTTTGTAGCCGTTGCTCATCGGCCTTTAGACCTGCCAGGCGTTGCTGTTCTTTACCCATGCGCTTTTGCAGGGCGGCCAGGGTTTGATTACGGCTTTCGCGGGTTTGCGCCAACTGTTGCTGACGCTGTTGCAGCTCTTGCAGCTGTTGCTGGCGCTGGTGGCGTCCCTGCTGCAGTTCTGCTTCGACCAATTCCAGTTCGCTCTGCAACTGACGATAGCGCTGCAGTTGGCTGAGGTGGGCATCGTGCAGGTAATTTTGGTATTGCCAGAGCCGGGCGATTTCGCTCGGGTCTTGCTGGCTGAGCAGCATCTTTAGGCGGTCATGGCCCTGGCCATTAATGTAAGCGGCCCGCAGTTGGCGGGCCAGGGTATCTTTTTGCTGGAGCTTACTCTGTTCCAGTTGCCGTTGCTTACCTTCCAGGGCTTTGATTTGTTGATCCAGTTGTTTGAGCTGTTGCTCCTGTTCACGGATCAGCTTTTGCAGTTTGCCCATGTCGGTTTCGGAGCGACGCAACTGCTCCAGCAGGGTATCACGTTCACTCTGGGCATCTTGCAGCCAGTTCTGCAGGCGCTTGATATCCTGCTTCAGCTGCTTGATTTGCGCCTCAGTGGCGGCTTTATCCTGCTCGCCTGCGGCCTGCACAGTGGTGGGGATACCCCACCACAGGCAGCACAGTAAAGGCCAAAACCAGCGTAGGCCTGTCATCTTAATGCAGATCAACCAGGGGTTTGCCGGTCATTTGTTCAGGCTGGGGCAGGCCCATCAGTTTAAGGATGGTGGGGGCGAGGTCCGCCAGCACGCCATTGCGCAGCTGTACTTGTTGCTGACGGCCACCGGCATACACCAGACCAACCGGGAAGCTGGTATGGGAGGTATGGGGTTGGCCTGACTCGGGATCACGCATCATTTCGACGTTGCCATGATCGGCGGTGATCAGCATGTCGCCCCCCACCTCTTCAATAGCGGCCTGCACCTTGGCTAAACAGGCATCCACTGCCTCAATGGCTTTGACGGCAGCGTCATAGTCACCGGTGTGGCCGACCATGTCGCCATTGGCGAAGTTACAGGCGATAAAGTCGAATTCGCCTGAGCGAATGGCGGCGCAGAGCTTGTCGGTGACTTCCGGCGCGCTCATTTCCGGCTGCAGGTCATAGGTCGCGACCTGGGGTGAAGGCACCAGGATGCGGGTTTCGCCCGGATAGGGTTCTTCCCGACCACCACTGAAGAAGAAGGTAACGTGGGCGTACTTCTCGGTTTCGGCAATACGCAGCTGGGTTTTGCCCAGGTTAGCCAGGTACTCGCCCAGGGTGTTGCTAAGGGATTCCGGTGGATAGGCGCAGGGGGTGGCGATATCGGCCGCGTATTCGGTCATCATCACATAGTGCACCGGGACATAACGGGCACGGTTGAAGCCGTCAAAGTCCGCCTCGACCAGGGCACGGGTGATTTCCCGCGCGCGGTCGGGACGGAAGTTAACGTTGATCAGGCTGTCGCCGGCGGCAATGGCACCCAGCGCCTGTCCCTGCTCATCCACCAGGATGGTGGGTTTGACGAATTCGTCCGTTTCACCGCGTTCGTAGGCTGCCTGCAGGGCTTCCAGCGCAGTGCTGGCGGTATATTCGGCTTGGTGGCCAGTCATCGCATCATAGGCTTTCTGCACGCGATCCCAGCGATTGTCACGATCCATGGCGAAGTAGCGGCCACAGAGGCTGGCAATTTTACCTTTGCCCAATTTGGCCAGCTCAGCTTCCAGATAGCGGATAGAGGCTTCGGCACTCTGGGGGGGAGTATCGCGACCATCCAGGAAGGCATGGACATAAATCTGTTGGGCTCCGCGCTCAGCAGCCAGCTTGCAGGTCGCAGCCAGATGTTCTTCGTGGCTATGCACCCCGCCGGGGGAAAGCAGCCCCAGCACATGGACGGCTTTATTAGCCGCTACAGCCCGCTCAACCGCTTCGACCAACACGGGGTTGGTGAAAAAATCGCCATCCACGATCGCCTTAGAGATGCGGGTAAAGTTTTGATACACCACCCGGCCAGCGCCGATGTTCATGTGCCCTACTTCGGAGTTACCCATTTGCCCCTCAGGCAGGCCGACATCCATTCCCGAAGTGCCAATGAAGGCATGTGGATGTTCGCCCCAAAGGCGATCCCAGGTGGGAGCCTTGGCTTTAATAAAGGCACTGGATTCGGTGTGTTGCACGCCCCAACCATCAAGAATGATCAAGGCCACAGGCTTACGTGCAGTACTCATAATGCTGTCTTCACCCTCACTCACTTAGTGGGCTCAGTGGCGCTGGGCCACACTGAGCCTGAATAGAGAGCAGCTAGGCTCTCTGCCACCCGGCCGGCTTTCGGGATGCGGCTTTGGTGTTCATCTGTTGGCCATTGTACCCCCAGCCTTTGTCTTTCACCAAGGCGGGATCGCGGGTGTGCAGGCGTAGGTGGCAGTGTATACTGTCGCCCCGCGCGTCCGTGTTGACTGAAGGTGTAATGCGAGAATGGAAAGGTTTATTGAATTTACCATCAACCATTGGGAACTGACCTCCGCGTTTATTCTGACCCTGGCGGTCTGGTTATGGAGCGAGAAGAAAAAAGGTGGGGCTTCGGTCAACACCTCCCAGGCGACTCGTCTGATTAACCGTGAAGATGCCGTGATTCTGGATATTCGTGCCCGTAAGGATTACAGCGCCGGTCATATTGCCAATAGTTTGAACATTGCAGCGGCTGAGGTGTCGAACAAGCTTACTGAGCTGGAGAAGCACAAGGACAAACCCATTATTGTGGTCTGCAATCTGGGACAAACCGCAGGTGCAACCGCCGCTCAGCTGAAAAAAGCCGGCTTTACTCAGGTTTACCGTCTGTCTGGTGGCATCACTGAATGGAAGGCAGCCAACCTGCCGGTGGTACGCTCTTAAGGTTGATGAGGCTTGTTATGAAAGCAGTGGAGATCTACACCACCCAATACTGCCCTTACTGCATCCGTGCTAAGCAGCTGTTGCAGGCTAAAGGGGTGGACTACCAGGAAATTGATGTCGGTCGTGAGCCGGGGCTGCGTCAGGCGATGATGCAGCGTGCCCAGGGGCGTCATACGGTGCCGCAAATTTTCATAGGTACAACTCATGTGGGCGGCTGTGATGATCTCTATGCATTGGAGCGGGCTGGAAAACTCGATCCGCTGCTGGCAGACTGACGCAGGTTCATTTTCATAGTGTTAAGGATTTTCCATGGCAGACGAACAGCAAAAACAACAACCCCAGTTCGCTCTTCAGCGTCTGTATCTGAAGGATGTTTCCTATGAGGCACCTGGTGTACCCCTGGTATTCACCAAGCCTTGGGAGCCTAAAGTACAGCTGGATCTGAACGCGGGCGCTAACCACATTGCTGAGGGTCTGTACGAAGTGGTGGTGCAGGTGACCGTCACGGTTAAGAACGGTGATGACACGGCATTTCTGGTAGAAGTACAGCAGGCAGGCTTGTTCATTGCCCGTGGCATTGAAGGCGATGCACTGGATCATACCCTGAATGCTTTCTGCCCCAATATCCTCTTCCCCTATGCGCGTGAAGCGGTGGATAACCTGGTGACCAAAGGCGGCTTCCCGCCACTGATGCTGGCACCGGTTAACTTTGACGCGCTCTACGCCGAGCAAAAAGCAGCCAAACAACAAGCGCAGTAAGTACTCGCCTGTTCTGCTTCTCACATCACCCCGCCACGGCGGGGTGATGTGTTTCTGCTTCCCCGTCAAGAAATACCTCTTTAGTTGGGTTATTTGCGTATATAAAAGATGGTATAAATGCAAACCATTATCGTTTGATTTGGTGTGCATGGAATGACCGCTAGCCAGGGGCTCACACTCTCCCGCGCGAATGCCCTCGTAATCAGCCTGTTGGTCGCCCTGGTACTGGCGGTATTAAGCTGGTGGGGTTATCAGAATCTGAAAGCTCAGGAACAGCGGGAGTACCAGGCCGATCTGGCGACCCGCAGTGAAAATCACTTACGGGTGGTGGAGTCCACCTTCGGTAACCTGAGTCAGTTTTTGACCTCCCTGGCGGCCTACATTGGCCAGACTCCGACCCTGAGCCGCGCTCAGTTTGCCAGCTTTATCAGCGCCCATGCCTTAGCGGACTATGGTATTGCCCAGTTTGAGTGGATTCCGCGGGTTGCCCCCAGTGAGCGCCAGGCGGTGACGGCTCTGGCCAAATCGCAGGGGTTATTTGACTTCGCCTTACGCCACCCCCCTGCACCGGACTTTGCTGCCTATTACCCTGTGCTATACAGCTATACCACGGATTTTATGGGCTCCCCCACAGGGATGGATTTGGCCACCAAACCGGCATTTCGTCAGGCTTTAGCCCAGGCGCTGGCGCAAAAGCAGCTGGTGCTCCATCGCATTGCTGCCAATGGCTCGGAGGCGGAGGAGTATCGTCTGTTGTTAGCGGTGAAGAGCCCCTCGGGGCAGGTGTTGGGGCTGGTGAGTAGTCACTTTTTGCCGGCAGCAGTGATTGATGTGCTGATCGGTGGCAAGGTTAAACAGTCTTCCCTGTGCTTACGTATTACCACCCCTGGCGGTCAGACACTTTACCAAAGCCGCTATAACCAATTGCAGCAACCCTGTGTCTATCAAGGCGAGATGGGACAGCGCTGGAGCCGAACCCTCAAACTTGGCCAGCAACCGTTGCGGTTTAGCTTTTATGAGCAACAGCGTCAGGGCAGTGGCTGGTGGTCACGTGCCAATATCGCCCTCAGTGCGGCCTTACTGGTGGCGGGATTGCTGGGTATGTTGCTGTACTCTTCATTGCGCTATACCCAGCGAATTCGTCATCTGGTGCAACTGCGCACCCGTAGTCTGATCAGTGCTGAGAACGAATACCACAATCTCTTTATGCAAGCGGTGGATGGTATTTATCGCGCTGACTTGCAGGGACGCCTGTTACGTTACAACCCGGCCTTTGCCCTGACGTTTGGTTTCAGCGATATGGAGACGCTGGCCGAGCAGGTGCAACATCTGGGCGCCCAACTGCATCGGGATCCGACCCGCTACGCCAACTTTCTGCTGTCGTTACGGCAGCAGGGAAAAGTCAGTCAGTTTGAGTGGCAAGCCCATACCCATGATGGGCGCAGTATTTGGTTGTTGGAAAATGCCTACCTCTGTCAGAACGCCGAGGGGCAGAGCTATTACGAAGGCTCGATTAGTGTGATTACCGAGCGCAAGCAAACAGAGCTCCTGCTCAAACATCAGGCGGAGCATGATGCCCTGACCGGACTGATTAATCGTGCCACCTTTATTCAGCAGCTGGAGGGTTATCTGTCCTCTGCCCATCTGACGGGCAAACTGGGGGCGGTGCTGTTCATGGATTTGGACCGCTTTAAGCTGGTGAATGACACCCTCGGTCATCCGGTGGGGGATGAATTATTGACCCTGTTTGCCGGTCGTTTACGTGCCTGTCTGCGGGAGCAGGATCTGGTGGCGCGTTTTGGCGGCGATGAGTTTGCGGTGCTGTTGCAGCAGCAGGATTCGAGTGAGCGGGTACAGCAGCTGGCCAGGCGTATTGTGCAGGCAGCGGAGCAGCCATTCCGTTTTAGCAGTGGTCAGTTATTTAAGGCTAGTGTCAGCATTGGTATTGATCTCATCAGCCAAAAGGGGCAGAGCGCCAATCAGATTCTGAGCAATGCCGATGCGGCTCTATATGAAGTAAAGCGGAAAGGACGGGGGCACTTTGTGCTGTTTAATCAGCATATGAGCCTGCAGTTGCAGCGCCGCAATCGCTTGGCATTGGCGTTGGATAGTGCCCTCGAACAGGACCAATTCGAGTTGCATTACCAACCCATTATGGATTTGGCGGGCTTGCAGTTGTTGGGCTTCGAGGCGCTGCTGCGCTGGCAGCACCCGCAATTAGGGATGGTTTCGCCGGCGGAGTTTGTCCCCATCTGTGAAGAAACCGGTTTAATAGAGCCGTTGGGACGCTGGGTGTTACGCCAGGCGATGGCGCAGGCAGTGCGTTTTATTGGCCTGAGTGCCAACCCGCGCTTGTTTATGAATATCAACCTTTCTCCTCAGCAGTTGCTGAACCCGCGCTTATCCGATGAACTGCAGCAAGGCTTGCGTGAACAGGGGCTATTGCCGCATCAACTGCACCTGGAAATCACCGAGAGCGCTATTCACCGGCACGAAGAGCAAGTCATTGCTCACCTGCAGCAGATCCGGGCTAAAGGGATCCGGATTTACATTGATGATTTTGGTACGGGGCATAGCTCCTTGGAGCGCTTGGTTACCTACCCGATACAGGGGTTGAAGATCGATCGTTCCTTTACCAACCGGATTGAGCATGACACCAGTAAGGCGGTAGTGGTGGAGGCAACGCTGTTAATGGCCAAGTTACTGGAGCTGGATGTCACAGCGGAGGGGATCGAAACCGCCAGTCAGCGTGAGTGCTTACTGGCGATGGGTTGCCAACAGGGACAGGGCTATTGGTTATCACGTCCCTTGACCCAGGCCGATGCGGAAGGTTTATGTCAGCCCAGTTTGCGCCAACTTACAGGGTGATGGGCAGCTGACTCAGTTGAAACTGCTGCTCTAACCACTGACCAACCACGTTATGGCCGCAGAGGTGATGGGCATAGTGGGTGTGCAGGCAGCGAATACGGCTCCAATCAGCAATCCCCCCTACCCCCAGCTTGTTGATCGCTTCCAGTTTATCTAAGGCCTGCAGTTGGGCCTTATCTTCTGCGTTCATATAGTGCAGGCGCTGGGCGGCATAATCGGCATGACTGTCCCACAGGGCTTGGCGAAAGGTGCTGTCATCTTCTACTCGGGCCTCCAGCTGCTTGATATAACCCTGGGCTTCAATGGTGGAAATGGCCTTGAACAGGTCGCGGCTGGTGAGCCAGTACAGAGTCGGAAAGGGTTTGCCTTCCATCAGTGGACGCATCCGTACCACCAGGGGAATACCACTGGCGCTGACGGCGCCCATGGCATCCAGGCTGCGTGGTGGACGGCCCAGTTGTTGTTCCAGAAGGCTGAGATGTTCGTGACTGATGGTGGCAATAGCGGTCATGGCGATGGATGCTGGTTAAAAGGCGGCCATTATAACAGCCGCCGGTGGGTCCTGCTGGCTTGTTAGGCCTGGGTATAGCGCTCGGCTTGGCCTAGCCAGCGGCGGATCAAGGGCTCGGCTCGCTCGGGGAAGCGCCGTAGCAGCTGATCGCCAGCCTCATGCACCCGTTCCAGCCAGTGTTGGTCGCGTTCCAGATTGGCGATGCGAAACTGAACCAGACCGGTCTGACGGGTGCCCAGAACTTCGCCTGGGCCACGTAATTCCAGGTCTTTCTCGGCAATGACAAAGCCATCGCTGCTGTCACGCATGACGGCCAAACGAGCCTTTCCTTGCTGGGATAAGGGGGAGTGATACATCAGTACGCAGAAGCTTTCCACTGCCCCGCGCCCTACTCGGCCCCGCAGCTGGTGCAGTTGAGCTAGCCCTAGGCGCTCTGGGTTTTCGATAATCATCACGCTGGCATTGGGCACATCCACCCCGACTTCGATGACGGTGGTGGCCACCAGTAAGTCCAGCTCGGCTGCTTTAAAGGCCGCCATTACGCTGGCTTTTTCCGCCGCTTTCAGGCGGCCATGTATCAAGCCAATGCGTAGCTCTGGCAGGGCCTCGGCCAATTGCGCAGCGGTGACTTCGGCGGCTTGGCACTCCAGGGCTTCTGACTCTTCAATCAGGGTACAGACCCAGTAGGCCTGACGTCCCTGGCGGCAGGCGGCTCGGACGCGCTCAATCACTTCATCCCGACGTTGATCGGCAATGACCACCGTTTGCACCGGCGTGCGCCCTGGCGGTAACTCATCAATCACTGAGCAATCCAGGTCGGCATAGGCCACCATCGCCAGGGTACGGGGAATGGGGGTGGCGGTCATGATCAATTGATGGGGGGCTCGGCCTTGATGCAGGCCCTTTTCCCGCAGAGACAAACGTTGATGCACACCAAAGCGGTGTTGTTCATCAATAATCACCAAGCCGAGTTTGGCGAAGCTGACCTCTTCCTGGAACAGGGCATGGGTACCCACCACCATGGCGGCCTCGCCGCTGTGGATCTGTTCCAGTGCTTGCTTACGGGCTTTGCCCTTCAGTTTACCCGCGAGCCAGGCGACCTGCAGGCCAAGGGGTTCCAGCCAGCGGCTGAAGTTGTGGTAATGCTGCTCCGCCAGGATTTCCGTTGGAGCCATCAGCGCAGCCTGAAAACCAGCTTCAATTGCCTGTAATGCCGCCATGGCGGCGACCAGGGTTTTGCCAGAGCCGACGTCGCCCTGCACTAAGCGTAGCATGGGCTGTTCTTGCTCAATGTCGGCGGCAATTTCACGGCCCACCCGTTGTTGAGCCTGGGTAAGATGAAAGCCGAGGGAGTCCAACAGGGGCTGGCGTAGGCTGCCATCCCCTTTAAGGATGGGGGCGGCAATCTGTTGGGCCTGCTGGCGTACGCGGATCAGGCTGAGGTGATGAGCCAGCAGTTCCTCGAAGACCAGACGCTGGCGATGGGGCTCGTGTTCACTCAGCAATTGGCTTTGTGGTATGCCAGGTGGTGGGCGATGCAGGAATAACAGTGCCTCCTGTAACGAGCCCAGGCCATAGCGGTGCAGAATTTCGTCAGGCAGCCAATCGGTGAGTGCCCCCTCACGGCGTTGCAGCATGCTGAGGGCCTGTTCGCTAAGCTGACGCAAGCGAGGTTGGGTCAGGCCTTCGGTAGTGGGGTAAATCGCTGTGAGGGATTGCTCCAGTTTAGGCGGCTCGCTGTTGTCATGCAGGATGCGGTATTCCGGGTGCACCATCTCCAAACCACTGGGGCCGACGCGGACCTCGCCGAAGCAGCGTAGCGTCAAACCCGCTAACAGCTGGTTTTTTTGCGCCTGGCTAAAATGGAAAAAGCGCAGGGTCAGGCTACCGGTTAAATCCTGGACTTTCACCAGCAGGCTGCGGCGTCGACCTTTGACCACATCAGCCAGGCGGATATTTGCTTCAATCAGGACTTCATCCCCTGGACGGAGGCTGCCCAAAGGGGTGACGCGGGTGCGATCTTGGTAGCGCAGTGGCAGGTGGAAGAGGATATCTTGCACACTGCTTAAGCCCAGATGCTGGCAGCGCTCTACTACGGCAGGGCCGGCGCCACGCAAGGCGCTGATAGGGATGTCGGCCAGGCTGGCAGGGGTACTCATGACAGACGAATGTTGCACTGCTTAATGGTGTCACGCAGTACATCGATGGCTTTAGGACGGGGAAAGCTGGCACGCCAGGCCAGGGCGACGGTACGCATCGGCTGCGGAGAGCTAAAGGGCCGGGTGCAGAGTAAGCCGGGGGCATATAAGCCTTCCCCTGCGGCGGACTGTGGCAGTATCGTCACGCCAAAGCCGGAGGCAACCATGTGCCTCAGGGTTTCCAGCGAGCTGCCCTCGGTGATAGCCTGCTGTGGATCGCTGGCCTGCTTTAAACTGGGACAGGCCTGTAAGACCTGATCACGGAAACAGTGTCCTTCTCCCAGCAATAGCATGTCGGAACATTTGAGTTGGTCGGCTTTGACTTCCTGCTCCTGCGCTAATGGATGCTTGCTTGGTAGCAGCATCACAAAGACTTCGTCGTAGAGGGGTAAGGTCACCACATCCGGCTCGGTGAAGGGTAAGGCAACGATGATGGCATCCAGCTCACCATTACGCAGCTTACGCCGTAGTACGGCGGTGTAGTTTTCTTCTATATAAAGCGGCATCTGGGGAGCCGCCTGTTGTAGCTGGGGTACCAGATGGGGAAAGAGGTAGGGGCCAATGGTGTAGATGGCACCCACCCGTAGGGGGCTACGCAGTTGATCCTTGCCGGCACTGGCCAGCTCACGGATGCGTTCGCTCTCTTCCAATACGCGTTGGGCCTGGCGCACGATTTGTTCACCCATATCCGTTACCCGTACCGCGTTTTTGCTCCGCTCAAACAGCAGCACCCCCAGCTCATCCTCAAGCTTTTTGACGGCCACACTGAGGGTAGGTTGGCTGACGTAGCAGCGATCTGCGGCACGGCCAAAATGTTGTTCCTGGGCCAGGGTAACGATGTATTTAAGCTCGGTCAGGGTCATGGCAGAGTCCTTGGCAGTTGGCCTTGCTTGTTGCACTGGGGCCGAGCTGCCATTATAGCCAAGGGCTATTGTCGGATCTCATTCAAAATGAAATGGCGTCTCATATGCTTGCAATGACGTCTCATTAAGAATGAAATGAAAGAGGCAGCCCTTCGTGGCTGCTTTTTTGTCATATCACAACATTGTGCAGAGCCTTTGCTTTTTAAGTATTGGTAGTTGCACGATGCTTTTAGCCGATCAGCGCTTCACGATTGCCCCTCTATGACTCGAAGTCTGTTTGTGGAGAGCGCTACCGAATAGTTTAATCCGTGTGGCGTGGCCGATTTTCTGTCAATTCTTCCAAAGCAGTTACCAAGCTTTCTATCGCTCGTGCGCTAGCAGATGATGAGGCAATGACACGTTCCACTCGGTCTAGAAGCGGAACATCCCGATCCTTGTCGAGTGTATATGGATCGATTTGCAAAAATGTGCAAATTTTTACTATGTTCTTACTTACTCTCGCGACTTTCCCTCGTTCAATACGGGATAGTTGTGAATGGTGGACATCGCAGGCAGACCCTAAATCAACAAGCGTAAGGCCGCATTCCAATCGCTTTTCATGGATGAGTTTGGCTAGTTTTTGGACAGAGTTCTTGTTGAGTTCTTGGGTCATAATATGCATAATAATTGCACATTGTGCACGAGGAATCTAGCCATGGCAGTCTACGTAGATTCAGAAGAAATCCACTCAAAGGGACGTGTTTGGTGCCATTTGGTAGCAGATTCTCTTGATGAGCTTCATAGCTTCGCTGCGCGACTAGGCCTGGAACGCAGGTGGTTTCAAAGTGAAAGCTTTTACCCCCATTATGATGTGACACTTTCCGTTCGATACCGAGCAGTTCAGCTTGGCGCTATTAATGCTGATCGCAGAAAAATTATTGGATGCTGCAAGCAGATGCGTGAACAGATGCAAGCGCAGAGGATGCTTCAGCAATCGCTGTTTGATTAAGGAGGACTAAATGGCGGGTATTGCTAAACAGCAAATAACACCTCTGTCTCTTCCGGAGTACGAGCTCAAGGCTAGAGAATCCTCACAGTTCAAGGACAGCCCGAGAGCGCTACAGAGTCTGCGTTTCGGTTTTTTTGGAGAAGTTGGTGGTCTTCTATCTTCAGTAAAAAAAGCTGAGCGTGATCGTTTGGAGGACACCCAGAGTGCTGCGGCAGCTGAGGAGTTGGGAGATTCCCTGTGGTATCTGTTTACTGTCGCTAGCTTATTGGAAATCACGCCGGACGATTTGGGCTTTTTCTGCTTAGATGCACTAAGGAAAAAGTTCAACGAGAATGAACAGCAGTACAGAACACCGGTAACGTTTCGTCAGATAGATTCTTTAATCAATGCCTGCACCGATGGAACAATCGATAGGCCCAAGCAGATGGGTGCTCTAGCCCATGCCGCTGGCGTTTTTTGCAACATTCCTGAAGCACAACTCAAGGCTGGCCCCACCCCTTCAATACTTGAACATTTTGGCAACCTATTGATGGAGTTGGCACTATGTTGCTCGAGCTTTAACCTGCACCTTGAAGATGTGGCTCGGAGTAACTTAGAAAAGATCAAAAGCCGCTGGCCAGGAGAACATCCTGATTACACTTCATTTTTTGATTCCGAGTACCCAGATTATGAACAGTTGCCTCGAAATCTGACGATGGACTTTGTGGAGTTGTCTCGCCCCAATGGTACCTGCGTTGTCCAACAGTTGAACGGAGTATTTATCGGCGACCCTTTGACGGATAACAGCAACGAGCCAGATGATTACCGTTTTCACGATGTCTTCCATCTAGCCTACATGGCTTATTTGGGATGGTCGCCAGTTCTGCGCGGCTTGCTCAGAAGAAAACGTAAATCCCAGCCCTCCATTGACGAAAATGAAGATGGTGCGAGAGCCATGATCATTGAGGAAGGAATCGCCACATGGATTTTCAACCATGCGAAGCGCCGGAATTTCTATGAAGGAATAGAAGAAGGTGCACTGGAGTACGGTGTGCTCAAGCAAATTCACTCTATGGTAGAAGGATATGAAGTTCACCGGTGTCCATTGTGGCAATGGGAACGTGCCATCTTGAAAGGATTTGAGGTGTTTCGGCAACTACGTAAAGAGCGGTCAGGTTCTGTTGTAGTTAATATGAAGGATCATCATCTAACTTTCGAACCTATACTTGAGAAAAAACCTTCTAAATGACACCGACCTCATTTGTAAAAGAACTTGCTAGTCTATCTCTGGACAATGTTTTCAACCCCTACAGTGATACTTGTCCCGTGTACGATCGCAAAGATGCCCCTAGGATTCGTCGTACAAACCTTCGTACCTACCTGGAAGCGTCCTTAAATATAGGGGTCGACACTATCTGGATGGGACGAGACTTAGGATATCGGGGGGGGCGCCGTACTGGCTTGGCACTCACAGACGAATTCCACTTATCAGAGATGGGGAGCCTGTACGATGGTTGTTCTCCTAAGCAAGCTACGAAAGGCCCTGTTTATTCTGAGCGTACAGCTGCGGAAATTTGGGGTGTCCTAAAAATCATCGATACTCCCCCTTTGCTATGGAATGTTTTTCCATTCCATCCATATGAAGCCAAAGACCCGTTAACAAATAGACGATTTACAGCGAGAGAACTCGCAATGGTGAAGGAGCTTAACAGCACGTTGATTGAGTGGCTAAGAGTACGTCGCATCATAGCGATAGGCCAAGATGCCGCTAAGTACGCAGAAGAATTTGGAGTCGAAATTTTGACTGTTCGTCATCCAAGCTATGGTGGTGTAAAAGATTTCAGAGCTGGTATGCAAAGGATCTACAACATTCACGAAAGCAAACTAGGCGTGAGAGCATTCAAGCAGAGAGCTCTTTTGTAAGGGATTCGTCGATCGGCAAAGAGTCTAGTAACTCACGAGCTGCTCGAATACCGCCAAAGCCTTCGTCTAGCTTTGCATAGGTGGAAATACACGTCATCACGCCTGGTTCGAAGCCAGACTCCTTTGCAACATAGTCCTGAAGTTGGGATAACCCGATCAGGTTACCTAATGCCCTTTCAGCATAGTAATGGGACCTATATATAGCCGTAAGGTCTATTTTTCCATCTATCAGCTTAAAGGTTACATGACTTAGGCAAGGAGATCCCATGTAACTATTACGATCAAGGCGAGGATCATATGTAGGTAGTTCAAAACCTTCTCCGTTGAATGAGTGATCGATATCTTCAGAGGGATCACATATCCCCAATTCATATGCCGATTTAAAGAAACTTTTATCTCTTTCTCGCATAGCAGCGAGCTTTTCAATAATTTTATCCAGTGGATTGAACGACGAGTCACCATCTCCCTTGCGTTCAATCATACGCATAGCATAGGTACCCCATGTACCGGGCACCTTGCCCCTTCCTATGATTTCTTTATATTTTTTATACCATTCGGGTCGGCCATAGCGCTGATAAATCCGATGCGGAAAGATAGTGCCTGCTGCAGTCATCACACTACGAGTGGATTTTTTTTTCTGTAGAGCGCAATTCACATCGTTGATGGCGGCACGATCCTCAGCAGTAATCAGCTGAGGCGTGTTTATCTCAAGAATTATATTGCGTGCATCTAGGTTTTTTTGTTCTGACAGGTAACGCGCTCCGGCCAGCCAGGCTTGTACTACTCGAGATCGTTGAAAAACTTCGGCCATCAGTTAACTCCGTAGATACAAGAGGCGTGATATTGAAGATAGGAGTCTGGTATCCATGCATGGCCGTTGACTCCCCATGATGAGCCCCAACTATTACAGATAAGGTAGTGCTCGTTTCCTGTCTGATCATTGCCGTAGCCAACGATCACAACTGCATGACGACCTGGGTAAACCGGTTTTTCGAAGGCGACCAGACCGTCAATCGGAGCCATGAATGATTGTGTCAGAGTTATCACAGTGCCTACCGGTCGCCCTTCGGCTAACCAGATTTTTACTTGCGCTAAATCCGGTGGCATCAATGTCACATCCGGACCAAATAGGGGTAATTCGGCAGGTAATGCAGGTAAAGGCCTTTCAGGTTCATTATGTTGATAAGGAAAGAGGTGGTCTTCCGGTAACCCTGACGATGTCGACTCTATCGCAATCTGAACACTAAGACCCTGATTTGGTTGCCAACTTGGGCTCCGAAGAGCAGTTGCAAGATAGGCATACTCTGGACTCAATATGTAATTTGTCATGCAGCCCTTAATTCCTGCTATCGCGAATGCGACACATGATCCACGCTGCCCTTGGTCACGCGCTTCCATCGAGATTGTAACGAGCGGTTGAATCACGCGCTTTCAGTTCCTTGAAGCAGAGCTTCCTTCGCCACAGGGGAAAGTCCATTCGTCAAATTTTCATAGCACGTCTCTGTACTATAACTATCGAGTGCTGGCTCTAGAGGGTTCCAGGCCTTCCGTTCACTTAGTCGAAGATGTGAGTGTCCTAATGAAGGTTTCGACACCAGATAATCTTGGTAATGAATTCCCCCAGCTATTAGTGCATCATCCGCAGATAGTTCAGAGGCGGATAGCATCAAGGGCTCGACGGAAAATCCTTCAGAAGCTGTCTCGTCCACAGTCCACACGTAACCAGTACCAGTATGACTTTTCAAACGCACTAGCATTTGGTCGTCAACGCGAGGTTCCAAAATAAAATCCTGATCTGACTCATCTAACAGCCAAACATCTCGTTGAGAGTTTTCGAGTGGTCTGCCCAACAACGAGCTTTTAATTTTTGCTGGCTGTGTACGTAATAGCTTTTCAACAATAGGTTTTTCAATCAATTCCAAGCGATTGAGGGACCAAGCGGTGGCTTGATAACTAATACCTAGTCTGAGCGAAAGTTGATACAGCACAAAGGGATGCGACAGGTCAGCGATGCTCCATCTCTTTTTCCGCATGATATTCGCAATCGCCCAGCGCGGAGCAACTAGGCTGTAGGCGAACCAATCAGCTTCTAACTCGGTTTGATTCGCTCGATAGCCGTAATCAAGCTGATCGTCTGTCGTCGTTTCATGCCCTAAAAAGAAGTGTCCGAGTTCATGTGCGCAGGTCATTTGAATGAGCCCGGCGGGGCGTTCAGAATTGACTAAAATACCGGGCTGTTTTTGACGCACAAAGGCACCAAACAATTTTTCTAATGGGCGCAGCATTACAATTACGCCGGCAGATTGTGCGATGCGGAATGGATCGACTCGAGTGTATCCCTCTTGGACGCGCCGCTTAGCGCCGGAATCACTAATGACTTCTGCGGCGCGAGTGGCTACTGTCCGGATCTGACTTTTGGTGAGCATCCTAACTCCTAGCTGGCGTCTGAAGCCCTTAAGAACTCAGCAAACAGGGCAACTTCTTCCTTATCCTTAGTGCTTAATCCTTTAGTGGCTCGTGCCAAGAAAGAAAATTGTTCGGGACCAGAATAAGCTGGCTCAGACCCGGTTAAAAGGTATTCGGTTGAGCGTCTATATATCTTCGATAGAAGATTTAACTCCTTGGTCTCAATCTCCCGAGCCCCCGATTCAATATCGACAATGGCTGAGTTATCTAGCCCCGTCATTTGGCCGATCTCTGCTTGAGAAAAACCCATGTACTCCCGCGCAGCTCTGAGGCGCTCAGCTATTTGAATCAGCTTTGCTTCAGCATCACCCATCTTCATTCTTTAGGTACGTGAGTACCCCCTCGGTAACTTCCTGAATGAATTGATCGCGTGACTCATATCCACCATTTTTAATTACAACATCTACTGGCACAGTCCTGCCGACCAGTTCATCAATGGCAATCATAGCTTCACAAGCAGTAAGAGAATCCATCGATGCGCCGAGATCATTGATAGAGGTTGGATCTCTGGAGACAGATATCTCCCGCTCATCCCAGAAATCACCCAGTGTCTGCTCTATTTGCTCTTGAAGTGTAGGCATCATTACGTCCAAAGATCGAACTGGAATTGATGATAAATAAAGCCATAAGGGTTTAATGGTTGCAATAGGTGGCTCTACGGCGACAACAACTTAGGACTATCCATATGCTTAGACTGCAGAGGAGCTCGACGCTTTGCAACCAAGAAAGCAGGGATCAATATGTAGATGACATTACAATCGTAAACGATGAAGCATTAATCAAAATGGTATATTTTGATAATCAAAGTATATCCTTTTGATTTAAAAGGACTTTTTTATCCTTTATCGTTTGACCATTCTTCATTCTTTTCTATATCCTGGACGATAAATGCACAATTTTAGGCCGTGTGTTTATGACGCCCTTCGGCACCTATCTTGAACATCTCAGGCGGAGCCGCCGCATGCAGCAGAAGCAGCTCGCCGATCTAATGGGAATCAATCCTTGCTATGTCAGCACCCTGGAAAGGGGGCGTAAGGGACCACCGTCGACAGCTGTTGACCTTTCCCCGAGATTAGTATCAATCCCTTGATGAGATTTTCCAGCTTATGCTGCCTGCTTGGCATACTCAGCAGGCGGCATGTAGTTCAGTGAACTATGTGGGCGAACATGGTTGTAGTGTTCACGCCATAGCTCGATTTCGTATCTCGCTTCGTCCAAGGTTCTGAACCAGTGCTGGTTCAGGCACTCGTTCCGGAATTTGCCATTCAGGCTTTCCACATAGGCATTTTGCGTCGGCTTTCCTGGCTGAATAAAGCCCAGTGTGACGCCCACTTCCTTACTCCAGAAGAACATGGCCTTGCTGGTAAACTCTGTCCCGTTGTCGCAGGTGACTTTGCTTGGCTTGCCTCGTTCTTCCATCAACTGGTCCAGGAATCTTGCGACCTGCCTGCCACTGATGGCAACAGAGACTAATTGACCGACCATTTCCCGCGAATAATCATCCACTACATTCAGTACCCGAAAGCGGCGACCATTGCTGAGTTGGTCTGAAACAAAGTCCATCGACCAACGTTGATTGGGTGCAGTTGGCACCTCCATGGGTAGCCTTGGCCGGGTTAGCTTCTTGCGCTTCTTAGTCCTAACCTGCAAGCCTTCCTCTGTATAGAGCCGATAGGTTCGTTTGCGGTTTTTGACCCAGCCTTCGCCTCTGAGCAAACCATGCAGCATCAAATATCCATAGCGAGGATATTGCGTCGCCAGCGCTTTCAGCCGCTGTCTGAGCCCATTGTCAGCCTTTGTCCTGGGTTGATAGCGAAATGCCGTCCGGCTCAACCCAGCCAGCTTGCAGGCCACACGCTCACTGAGACTGAAACCTTCAATCAAGTGTCGAGCAACAGGATTTTTTGCCGCTGGCGTTACCACTTTTTTGACAGCACATCCTTCATGGCTTCGACTTCCAACATCTTGTCGGCCAGCATCTTTTTGAGCTTGTTGTTCTCGGACTCCAGTTCTCTCAGCCGCTTCGCTTCATTTACTTCCAGCCCCGCATACTTGCTGCGCCAGTTGTAGAATGTGCCCGTGGATATGCCCATCTCTCGGCAAATGTCATCGACCTTTGCCCCTGCCTCATGCTGTTTGATGGTCTTGATGATTTGTTCTTCGGTGTAACGTTTCTTCATGTTGAGATCTCCATTGGCTCCAGTGTATTGGAAATCTCATCAACGTCATGGTCTTAAATTTGGGGGATAGGTCAGGAACTCTTTTCGATAACTGAAGCCGCGAAGCGTATGAGGGTACATCAGGAGTTTGCTTACCAGCTCGCCAATGCTGATCTCCTTGAAACACACTCCAGCAACCATTCGTCGGGGCAGCTGGTCAGCCAGAACTCGATAGACAAGTTCTTTTCGGAGTATGTCTTGCTGCGTGATCTGGCCCGAGAAGCCGGTCGGAGTTCGGCCAGTGTGATGAACGACTTGGCTTCTCGGGGGATTCAGCCGGTTGACGCTGATTGGGATCAGCAGCTGCGGCAGAAGGTGTATTTAGCTGGCGGTCTTGGGTGATGCTGCCTTTGTTTTGGATTCCTGGTCGGAGCCGGTGGCGGGCTCTTTACGCAGCCGCGCCAAAAGTAGCTTGTTGAGTAGATAGGGCCTAGCACGATTGGCGTCCGCTCTGCGAATTGCCTCTTTGAAGGAGTGAAAAGCTAAAATCCAGGAGATAACTACGAAAATCCAGAAAAGCCTTTGGTCTGCAATGACCTCATTAATGTGACTGGTGCTCTTGGGATCGCCAAAAGAGTTGCAGATGATCTGGATATTTTTTGGCTGCAGCTTTACTTGCTTCGATATCTCGACAGGATCGAAGGTCGATTGACTGCATAGTTCTGGAGAGATCCTCCAATCGCTACTTTTGTCACGAAAGGGGTTGTAACTGAAGCTGGATGCCGTTATTTCGTATACCCACATCCATTGCTCTTCGTCTTTGAATTTGAGCAGCGCAGAGCTGGCTGATGCAAGCGGGATTAATGGGGAGCTCAGCAATACAGATAGGAGTGTACCAATCAATGGCAAAGCCAGTTTCAAGGTATTGAGCTTTTTGACTTTCCGCTTCTCGAAATCGAACCAACGCTGGATGCTTGTGAAAGTTCGGGGTCTAAGTCGTGCCTCTCTATCCAGAGCCTAAAGCGCTGAATATCTTTGAGAGACTTGGCTCTCGTATTGAACAGCGCGTTGAAACGCTCAACGTCTTTCCGTTCATTCCAGTATTCGGCGACACTGCTGTCATGGAACTCTTTGCCGCCGATTACGATGGCGTAGAGCCGATTTAGCAGACCATATGATGTTCCCGCTCTCAGCCGGAACCAGATAGCTGCGAGCGCAGTAAAAATAACTGGTGAAAGCCAGGGCAATATGTCGGCTACAATCTTGAGGGCTGCTGCATCCATGGCAAATATTCCTTGTGTGTTGTAATGGGTCGGATAGTCGTTAGCGTACCGCGGAGAAGTATTCGGCGGAATCTCTCGTAATAGAAGAGCCGGACTAGACGCTGGTACTTGGCACAATCATGAGTGCCCTAGTGCAGTATTGAACATCATCGACTCATTGTGCGCAGGAGTCTCGGAATCCCTCGCAGAAGACGGATTAGGGTAGAGGTCTATGGAGTACCATCGTCTAACACAAAAGGAGGTCGAAGATCTCCGTAATGAAATGAAGCAAGCGGGGCAATGGGCGAAAGAGGTGCTCAAGCGTCGGAGGCAGTGCAAATCCCTCAAGGCGCAGGAGGAAAACTCTTCAACGAATCAGCACCATCTGCAGAATAAGCCGTAGCCCCTAGTAATCCATGTGGTTTCTAGCTGTATCTGTAACTGCATGAAATTTAAAGCATTTCATTGGTTATGAGATTTCGTGAGATTCATTGCAACATTGATGAGGTTTTTCGTGCACGCGAAGGCTGCTAAGTGTCTGTTTTTATGGAGTAAGGATTCTCAGAGGTGATGAGATCCGACAGCTATGACATCTGAACATGCATTGAGAAGATCCTATGAATCCAAGTGTATTGCTGGTCGGCATGGGCAAGTTAGGCGGTAGCCTGGCGCAGCAGTTAAGCCTGCAGGGTTGGCAGGTGACTGGCCTGTGCCGCACTCCCCGTCTTCATTCGCCTTATCCCCTGCACTATGTCGACTTGTGCCAGCAGGTTCCAACGTTACCAGCCTATGACTATGTAGTGGTGATGTTGACACCGGCGAGCCGGGATGAGGCAGGCTACCGAGCGACCTTTGTTCATGGCCTACAGCATTTACTGCAGGGATTGTCCCAGCCTCCGCAACGTTTGCTTTTTGTTTCCAGCACCAGTGTCTATCACCAGAACGAAGGGGAATGGGTGGATGAACAATCCCCGACTCAGCCCAGTGGTTATGCGGGGCAGGTGCTGCTGCAAGCGGAAGCCTTAGTGCGGGCCCTCCCTTACCCGACCAGCGTGCTGCGGCTAAGCGGGATTTATGGTGCAGGGCGCAATCACTTGCTAGAGCAGGTGTTGGCGGGGGTGGGCCAGGCTGAGCAGCCAGCTTATATCAGTAACCGCATTCATCAGCAGGATGTGGTGGGTTTTATCTGTCACCTACTTAACCTGGCGCTGCAGCAGCAACCCTGGCGGCCATGCTACCTGGTAACGGACAGTGAGCCGGCACCCTTGGCGGAGGTATGTCAGTGGTTGGCCCAGCAGTTAGGAGTGCAGTTGCATACCTTAAAAGGTCTGCGCAGTCGTGGGGGGAGTAAATATTGCCGTAACCATGCTGTCATTGAGAGCGGTTATGTTTTGCACTATCCCGATTATCGACAGGGTTATCAGGCCACATTGGTAGAGTTGGGTTACATAAAGTAAAAAATAGGAAAAATTCTTATTTATTTTTTGTTAAAGAGTGGCAAAATAGGTTTCCAAGGATGACCAGCAGGATGCAGTAGGCAGGATGCCTCAGGGGAGTTTAGGACGATGACGGATAGCCCGCCAGGATGGCCGCTCAGGATAGAGCACACAGGGATCAAGTAAGGATTACAGGTCAGACAAGGATTGTCCCCTCCCCCTTTTTTCTCCTACCTTTTATACCCTTCTCTTGTTTAGCAGTGCTCTGACAGCATTACCGCAACCTAATAGCTATGCCCTACTCTGCTTATACAAGCAAATTTCTCGTCAAGAAAAGGGTTCAGCCCAGCCTTATTGGCAGTTATGAATACGTTGGATCTTAATGACAGTTTTCAGGTGGCGTAGACGGCGCAGGACGCGTGCCAAATGGACGCGATCACGCACCTGCAGATCCATTTCCACTTCCAACAGATTGCCTGCCTGTTCATGGGTATCGATCCGTAGCAGGTTTGCTTCTGCCTGACTGATGGACAGCGCCAGGGAAGAAATAATCCCTCGCTGGGACTGTACCTGGGCCTTAAGACGGGTAGGAAATTCGCGGTGACGATGGCTATCCCAGGTGAGATTCAGGCACTTATCCGCCTTGTTCATCCATTCTTGGGTATTGCGACAGTGCGCGTGATGTACCATCAAATGACCACTGCTGAAGTGGCCAAGAATAGGATCGCCTGGGATAGGGAAGCAGCAACGGGCAAACTTGACCAGCATGGACTCGGAGCCGCTAATGGTCAGTGCTTGCTGGCTGTTGGTGGTTTTACTGACAGCGGTGCTTGTACTTTGCTCTTCGTTGTCGCGGGGGCGCAGGCGGTGGGCCAGAATATGGGCGGTATGCTGGCCTAGGCCGACATTCTCCAGCAGGGTGTCCCAGTTGGGATAATTAAACTCCAGCAGGATTTCCGCTTCAGCCACCTCACTACGGCTATCGAGACTGTAGCCAAATTGATTGGCCGCCTGGGTTAGCAAGCGTCGCCCGAGTTCAATGGACTCGCTCCGCTCCAGGTTTTTTAAATAATGACGAATACTGGAGCGGGCTTTGCCGGTGACGACAAAGTTCAGCCAAGCCATGTTGGGATGAGAGTTTTCTTTGGTGATGATCTCTACCGTTTGACCGCTTTGTAATGGACTGGATAAAGCGGCCAAATGGCCATCCAGATAACAGCCTACACAGGTATTCCCTACCTGAGTATGCACGCCATAGGCAAAATCGACTGGGGTCGCACCTCGCGGTAGCTCCATGATTTTGCCTTTGGGGGTAAAGACATAGATCTCGTCGGGAAACAGGTCTTCCTTAACGTGTTCGATAAACTCTAGCGAAGAGGCGGCCCGCTCCCGCATTTCCAACAGGTTGGCGACCCAGCGCTGGGCTCGGCTATGGCTGCCCTGTAAGCGGTCGCTGCTCAACTGCTGGTGGCTTTTGCTGCTCCACTGGGTCGCAATACCCAGATTAGCCACCATTTCCATTTCTTCGGTACGAATCAAGACCTCAAGCTGGAAACCTTTACCGGTAAAAAGCGTGGTGTGCAGAGCTTGATAGGCGTTGGCCTTGGGAATGGCGATGTAATCGGAAAAGGTGCCAGGCACGGGCTTATACAGGCTATGTAATGCCCCAAGGATGCGATAACAGGTATCGACCTTATCCGTGACGATCGCTACGACCTGGGTTGCCATAATGCTGACCAGGCGTTTGCGCTCGTGGTACATCTTGTTGTAGATGCTGTTGAGATGGCGCTGGCGCCATACTACCCGAGCACTGAGTTTTTGCTCTTGCAGACGCTGATGAATGCTCTGCTGCACCTGCTCGATTTGCTCTTTGCGTGACTCACGGGTTTTGTTGACCGCCGCCAGTAAGTGCTTAGAGCGCATAGGAAAATGAGCGGCAAAAGCGAGGTCTTCCAGCTCTGTCCGCATGAGGTGCATGCCCAGACGCCCAGCAATCGGAGCGTAGATATCCAGGGTCTCGCGGGCAATGCGGCGCTGGGAGGCAGGCTGCATCGCTCCCAGAGTGCGCATATTGTGCAAGCGGTCAGCCAGCTTAACGACAATGACGCGGATGTCCGACGCCATGGCCAGAACCATCTTCTGGAAATTTTCCGCCTGGGCTTCAGCCTTGGTGGCAAACTCCATTTTGTTGAGTTTGCTGACTCCATCGACTAAATCGGCGACGATTTCGCCAAATTGTGCATGTAGCGCTTTCTTGGGAATGCCGGTGTCTTCGATGACATCGTGCAGCATGGCGGCCATCAGGGTCTGATAGTCGAGCTGCATGGAGGCGAGAATATCCGCAACGGCGAGCGGGTGAATAATATAGGGCTCGCCGCTTTTGCGGTATTGACCATCGTGCGCTTGCTCAGCGTAGAAGTAGGCACGACAAACCTGCTGGATTTGCTCCTGCGGTAAGTAGCTGCCTAAACGCTCAGCGAGCGCATCAATGGTGGACATGAGGGCTCCTTGTTAAAGGTCGTCCTCTTCCTCGTCCTGGGTTTTGGGAGTAACCAGACCTTGGGCGATTTCACGCAGAGCAACCACGGTGGCTTTGTCGTTTTCCCAAGCAACTTTGGGATCGCGACCACCGGTGGCGAGCTGACGTGCACGCTTAGAAGCGACCATTACTAATTGAAAACGGTTATCAACGTTTTCCAGACAATCTTCGACAGTGACTCGTGCCATGGTGTTGCTGTCTACCTAAATTTATCTAGGGTTGAACAAAAAGTGAACGATTTCACCGCTTGAGTACAAGAGGCGCAAGTTTACGTGAGGCTCAGGATGCTGGCAAGAGCCGTGCCAACAGCTGTTGCTGCCGTTGCTGCTGGCTATTTAAACGACAGCGCTGAGCCTGAAAAATTGCCGTAAGCTGTCCCAGTGCCTGATTAAAGTCATCGTTAATAATCAGGTAGTCATATTCACTATAGTGTGACATTTCCGCCACTGCCTGACTCATGCGTTTGGCAATCACCTCGGCACTATCCTGGCCACGTCCCTGCAAACGTTCCTGCAAGGCTTCTTGCGAGGGGGGCAGGATGAAAATGCTGACGGTATCGGGGCGTTGCAAACGAATTTGTTGGGCGCCTTGCCAATCGATATCCAGAATGATGTCCTGTCCGGCCGCTAAGGCCGTATCCACTGCTTGCTTGGAGGTGCCATAGTAGTTACCGAAGACCTCAGCATGTTCCAGGAAGGCGTCCGCTGCGATCAGACGCTCAAATTCAGCATGATCAACAAAGTGATAATGCACGCCGTTCTCCTCCCCTGGCCGCATGGCGCGGGTGGTGTGGGAAACAGAGAACTGCACCTGATGATCCTGTGCCATCAAAGCACGGGCCAGGCTGCTTTTACCGGCTCCTGACGGAGCGGAAAGGATATACAGGGTTCCGCGACCGTTACTCAATGTTCTGCACCTGTTCACGCATTTGTTCGATCAATACCTTGAGCTCCACCGCCTGCTGAGTGGTCTCTGCAACGATGGATTTAGAGGACAGGGTATTGGCTTCACGGTTGAGTTCTTGCATTAAGAAATCGAGCCGGCGGCCAATGGAACCATTTTGGCGCAGCACCCTGCGTACTTCGATAATATGGGTGTCCAAGCGATCCAGCTCTTCGGCGACATCGGCTTTCTGTGCCAGCATGACCATTTCTTGTTCGAGGCGCTGGGGATCAAGCTCCAGTTGCAAGTCGGCAAATTTATCCAGTAATTGCTGGCGTTGGCGCTCAAGAATGGTAGGGAGCAGATCCCGTACTTTCTCCACTATTTTGCTCATGGCATCCAGACGCTGCTGAATCAGTTGGGCTAGTTCCTGGCCTTCGCGGCTACGGCTGGCGATCAGCTCCTGTAAGGCGAGGTCAAAGGCATCCAGACCGTCTTCCAGCAGCTCACTCATATCTTGTTCGCTGCTTTGTAGAATGCCTGGCCATTGCAGTACTTCCAAAGGATTCAGCTTGGCGGTTTTGGGCAGCAGTTCCTGTACCTGGTCACAGACCAACAGCAGGTTTTCCAACAGGTCTTGGTTAATGCTGAGGCTGTCGGCACCACTGTTAAGCTGATAGCGCAGGCTGCACTCGACTTTACCGCGCGAGAGCTGTTGGCGCAGGCGTTCGCGCAGAGCGCTTTCCATTTCGCGCAGAGTATCGGGTAGGCGGAAATGGGGTTCCAGATAACGATGATTAACGCTGCGGATTTCCCAGACCAGGCTGCCCCAGTTGCGTTGCACTTCTTTACGGGCAAAGGCGGTCATGCTTTGAGTCATGATGGTGCTAACCTCAGGCACTGCGTAAATGTGGATGATCTGGTATTCTACCCATCCCTGATTTCTTAAGCACCCATTTGGACAACCAAGGTAATTTGTGCATGAGTTCATCTTTGTCTGATCAGCTGAAGCAACTGGGTATCGATGCCATGCGTCCCAGTGGCCGCAGCCCGGATCAGATGCGCCCAGTGCGCATCACACGTCATTACACCAAACATGCGGAAGGCTCTGTGCTAGTGGAGTTTGGTGAAACCAAGGTGATCTGCACAGCCAGCGCCATTAAAGGGGTGCCTCGCTTCCTCAAAGGCCAGGGCCAGGGCTGGATCACGGCTGAGTATGGCATGCTGCCGCGTGCAACTAGTTCTCGCAATGATCGTGAAGCGGCCCGTGGTAAGCAGGGTGGTCGTACCCTGGAAATTCAGCGTCTGATTGGCCGTTCACTGCGTGCAGCGGTGGATCTGCGCAAACTGGGTGAAAATACCCTGACTATTGACTGTGACGTGATCCAGGCTGATGGCGGTACGCGTACCGCGTCTATTACAGGTGCCTGTGTGGCCATGGTCGATGCGCTGCGGGTGATGCAAGGTGATAAGAGCTTTGGCATCAAAAAGGACCCGCTGAATTTTATGTTGGCGGCTGTATCGGTGGGGATCTACAAGGGTAAGCCAGTGTTGGATCTGGATTACTTGGAAGACTCTGCGGCAGAAACGGATATGAATGTAGTGATGACCTCTGAAGGCGGCTTTGTCGAAGTGCAGGGTACAGCCGAGGGTGTGACCTTTACTAAAGCTGAAATGGACGCGATGTTGGCGTTGGCGGATAAAGGTATTGCTGAGCTGATTAGTTTGCAACGTCAGGCATTGGCTGAGTAAGTGCATTTGTTGCAGCAATAAATGCTATTAATGCAGAGGGAGCCGAATGGCTCCCTCTTAGTTTCTGTCGTCAGTGTTGGGTGACAGGGCTAGAGTTTAAACACGGCAATCTGTTGTTGTAGTTGCTGTGATAGTTCATTCAGTTGACGGCTGGCTTGAGCGGAGTCATTGGCGCCACGGTAAACCTCGGCCGCCATATCGCGAATGGCGATGATGCTGCGGTTAATTTCATCGGTGACGCTGCTTTGTTCTTCCGCGGCAGTGGCGACTTGGGCATTAATGGCGGACATATCCTGTACTGAGCGTTTGATGGTGTCCAGCGCATTGCTGGCCCGGTCGGCTTGCTCAGCGCCTGAGCGAGCTCGCTCGTGGCTTTCGGACATGACTTTAACTGCGTGTTGGGCACGATCGCGCAGGGTCTGGATAACGCCCTGAATCTCCTGGGTCGATTCTTGGGTGCGTTGAGCCAGGGTGCGGACCTCATCCGCGACCACCGCAAAGCCACGGCCTTGCTCACCGGCACGGGCGGCCTCAATGGCGGCGTTGAGTGCCAGTAGATTGGTTTGCTCGGCAATACTCTTAATTACTTCCAATACTTTGCCAATGCTTTCGCTATCAGATTGCAGGGTTTGGATCACGGAGTTGGCCTGTTCAACCGACTCGGTCAGTTCACGCATCTGGCTGACAGCGGTCATTACTACTTGATTGCCACGTTCGGTTTCGGTGCTGGCAGTGCGGGCGTTGTCTTCAGCATGGGCCGCATTATGAGAAATTTCGTTGACCGTGGCCGACATCTCATTCATGGCAGTGGCTACCTGATTGGTCTCCGCCTGTTGGCGCTCAGCATGACTGCGTGATTCGCTGGAGAGGGAGTTAATCTCGCTGGCCATTTGGCTGAGGCTGAGCACTGCCTGACTAACTTGGCCGACCAGCTGTTGTTGGCGATCCATCAGACCATCAAAGGCTTTGGCGGTTTTGCCAATTTCATCCTGGCCATCATAGTTAGCACGCAGACTGAGGTTGGAGTCAGCGGCAATGGTGCGCATGGTACGCTGGAGCAAATGGAGGGGCGGTACAATGGTGCGAAAGTTGAGCCAGCTAAAGAGTAGTACGAGGATAATGCCGAGCACCACCGCCAGCGTGAACCAGAAGCGTGCGCTGGCATAGAGGGATTCAATCAGCTCGCTTTCGTCTTTGGCGACATCCAGTTGCAGCTCGATCAGTTCGGTAATTTTGCTGCTGATAGGATCGATAGTGTCATACAGAGGACCATCATAATCCTGCATTTTGCCAGCGAGCTGGCCGGGGTTGGCACTAAGAAACTTTTCTACCTGATCAATGGAGCGGTTGGCATCAACGAACAGTTTTTCTGCTTCTTTTGCCAATTTGCTCTCGGTCGGGGTCAAGGTGGTTTGCATATAGGCGCGCCAGCGTTGATCAATCACGCTGCGGGCATCAACAATACCCTGACGGGCTTCAGCACCGCTCATGATACCGGCGTTAGCTTTATTGACGGCGTCAATCACATTGACTGCATAGAGGTCGGCAATCACCTTGAGATCACGTAGGGGAACAACCCTATCGTTATAAATGCTGGTCACGCCAGCATTGATACGGGCCATGATTAAGGTGGCGCTAATGGCAATGCCGATCACTAGGATCAGGGGAAGCAAGCCGGACAGGATGAGCTTGGTGCGCACAGTGATGTTTTGATAAAAGCGCATAAGCAGTTCCTTTCAACGAATAATTAGGGTGTAAAGGAACTATAGCGATTAGAGATATGAACAAAAGTCAGGAAGCGCTCTAGTGTTACTAGCGCGTTTTTTTGGCGGATTTGAGTGCGTAAGGAGAGAAAAGGCTGGAAGCTTAGGCTTCCAGCGCGTGATCGTAGTCGATAACCACGGCGGCGTGGTCGGAGAAACGTGGCTCTTTGAGGATACGGGCAGCTTTTACTTTACGGCCAAACTCCGAGGTGCAGACCTGGTAATCCAGGCGTGCCCCTTCGTTTAGTTCGAAGGCGCGATTGTAATGAGGCCACCAGGTAAATTGACGATCGGCCTGATTGACTTCACGGAAGGCATCGACAAAGCCCAGCTCATCGAACATCTCCCGCATAAAGGCACGTTCTTCCGGCAAGAAACCGGAGTTTTTCTGGTTGACGTACCAGTTACTGACATCACGAGGTTCGCGGGCAATATTCCAAGTACCGCAAAAGATAAACTGGCGGCGCTTACGCAGCGTCTTCTTCATGTGCGCCATCATATGCTCCAGGAACTCATCCTTGATGGCTTGCTTCTCCGGGTCATTTTCGCCGGAGGGCAGCAGTAAGGAGCCAATACTGACTTTTTCATAGTCAGCCTGGATGTAACGACCATGAAAATCGCACAGCTCGAAACCCAGGCCGGTCATCACTGCCTTAGGTTGGGCACGGCAATAAATAGCTACGCCGCTGTAGTTGTCTTCAGGCGCATCGAAGAAAAAGGCTTGGTAGCCCGGGGGGTGATATTTGGCATCGTCCAGCTGATATGCCTTGGCGCGCAGATCCTGCAGACAGACAACATCCGCATCCTGTTTGACTAGCCAGTCAAACAGCCCACGCTCGGTTGCTTGTTGGATACCTTGCACATTGAGAGTGATGACACGCATCAGTGACCTGATCCTATTACTTGGTCTGCCCCGGAAAGGGCGCTAATCATACCATAGTTGCTGGGCCCCGCCAGAACTGCTGACGGTGAGTGCGGCTAAGTTTACTTGCTTTGAATGTTGATAACTAGGTCAATAAGACTTTGGTTTAGCGTCAATTTGGCGTTATTGCTGCCTGAGCCAGGGGTTGGCGGCGTGGTGGGAGGCAGTACAATAGGCCCCTGTTCTGAACACAGCCGCAAGAGGTCCCCATGCAAGCCTATCAACGAGACTTTATTGAATTTGCCATCCGTCAGCAGGTGTTGCGTTTTGGGGAGTTTACCCTCAAGTCCGGGCGTAGCAGTCCCTACTTCTTTAATGCTGGCCTGTTTAACTCTGGTGCTGCCCTGGCCAAGCTGGGCCGTTACTATGCTGAGGCCATTGTTGATAGTGGTATTGAGTTTGATGTGATCCTTGGCCCTGCCTACAAGGGGATTCCCCTGGCGGCCGCCACGGTGGTGGCGCTGGCGGAGCATCATGGCCGCGACGTGCCCTATGTATTTAACCGTAAAGAAGCTAAAACCCATGGTGAGGGCGGTAATCTGGTAGGGGCTCCCCTGCAGGGGCGGGTATTAATCATTGATGATGTGATCACCGCCGGCACGGCGATCCGTGAGGTGATGACCTTGATTGAGCAAGCAGGCGCTACCCCTGCCGGGGTGGTGATTGCGCTGAACCGGCAGGAGCGCGGTAAGGCAGAGTTATCCGCCATCCAAGAGGTCGAGCGCGATTATGCGATGCCGGTGGCCAGCATTGTGAGCCTGGAGCACATTGTCGAATTCTTGCAGCAAAACGGAGCCGAGGCGACACAGCTTGCCGCCATTCAGGCTTATCGTGCCGAATATGGGGTGTAGGAGCAGGGGGTTAGCTTGTTGCTACAAAGGATGGTAGTTAACTAAGCAAAACTAACCCCAAAGAGCCGCTTGGGCCCTTTGGGGTTGATATCAATATCAGCAGAACTGCTTTAGCCCAGCAGTTTGTCGCACAGCGCCTGGGCTTCACGAACATCGAGCGTGCCTTCATAGATGGCGCGACCGGTAATGGCACCACAGATACCCTGGTGTGCGACCTTGGCCAGCGCCTCAATATCCGCCAGGTTGGTGACGCCGCCGGAGGCAATCACAGGTAATCCAGACTCCACCGCCAGTTGTACAGTGGCTTCAACATTTACCCCCTGCATCATGCCATCGCGACTGATGTCGGTGTAGACAATGGAGTCAACACCGTCATCACGGAAGCGCTTGCCCAGTTCAATGGCGCTGATATTCGACACCTCTGCCCAGCCATCGGTGGCGACCATGCCATCCTGGGCATCCAGGCCGACAATAATATGACCGGGGAATTCACGGCACATCTGGCTGACAAATTCAGGCTCTTTCACCGCCTTGGTACCGATGATGACGTACTGCACGCCAGCCTTCAGGTAGGTCTCAATAATGGCAGCGGAGCGAATGCCGCCACCAATCTGGATCGGTAGCTTAGGGAAGGCCTGGGCAATTGCCTTGACCACCTCGCCGTTGACAGGTTCCCCCGCAAAGGCGCCGTTGAGGTCAACCAGGTGCAGGCGGCGGGCACCAGCCTCTACCCAGCGGGCGGCCATATCGACCGGGTCGTTAGAGAAAACAGTGGAGTCATCCATCCGTCCCTGACGCAGGCGCACACACTGGCCATCTTTTAAATCAATCGCAGGAATTACAAGCATGCTCATACCTTTAGCTTGGGCAGGTGGCTGCCCTTAAACATCAAAATTTAGGGCTGGCCATCCCAGTGTAAAAAGTTACGCAGCAGTTGGAGGCCGGCGTCATGGCTTTTTTCTGGGTGGAACTGTACCGCGAAGACGTTGTTGTGACTGAGTGCCACATCGAAGTCGAGGCCATAGTGGCAACGGCCCACGACCATCTCAGGCTGGCTGGCATGGATATAATAGCTATGTACGAAGTAGAAGCGGCTGTTATCGCTAATACCCTGCCACAGGGGATGGGCGCGGCTTTGGCTGACCTGGTTCCAACCCATATGGGGCACTTTGAGCTTATTACCTTGCTGATCTTGCAGCGTATTGCCAAAAAAGTGGGCTTTGCCAGGCAGTACACCAAGACAGGGATAACCGCCATTCTCCTCACTGAAGTCGGTGAGTAGTTGAATGCCGACACAGATACCCAGCAAGGGTTTACCAGAAGCCACAACCTCGGCCACCAGTTTATCGAAGCCCAGGCGACGGATTTCGCCCATACAATCACGGATGGCACCTACGCCGGGCAAAATGACCCGGTCAGCAGCAAGAATGCGCTCAGGATCGTTAGTCACCCACACCTGTTCACCGGGCTTAACGTGCTCCAGGGCTTTGGCCACAGAATGCAGGTTGCCCATGCCATAGTCGATTACGGCAACGCTAGCCATGGCAGTCGCTCCTTACAAACAACCTTTGGTGGAGGGGGTAATGCCCTGCATGCGAGCATCTGCTGTTAGCGCCATCCGCAATGCTCGGCCAAAGGCCTTGAATACGGTTTCGGCCTGGTGATGGCTGTTATGACCCTTGAGGTTGTCGATATGCAGTGTCACCAGGGCATGGTTGACGAAGCCCTGAAAGAATTCGAAAAAGAGTTCGGTATCCAGACCGCCAACACTGGCACGGGTAAAGGGCACCGCAAAGTGCAGGCCAGGACGGCCGGAGAAGTCTATTACCACCCGTGACAGTGCCTCATCCAGAGGCACATAAGCATGGCCATAACGGCTGATGCCCTTTTTATCGCCAATCGCTTGGGTAAAGGCTTGGCCAAGGGTGATGCCCAGATCTTCAACGGTATGGTGCGCATCAATATGCAGATCGCCCTGGGCATGGATGTCCAGGTCAATCAGGCCGTGACGGGCAACCTGCTCCAGCATATGGTCGAGGAAGGGAACCCCGGTCACGCACTTGAACTGGCCGGTGCCATCGAGGTTCAGGCTGACGCTGATCTGGGTTTCCAGGGTGTTTCGGGTAACGCTGGCGGTACGCTCGGCCATGCGGCTCTCCACTGCTGTGATCTGGACGGAAAAAGGTCAATTTGGAGGCGAAAGTATAAAGGTTTGCGCTTTCAGTGAGAACGGTTAAGGCGCGATTGGGCTACAATCGCTGCTGGATCTTAGCAGTAGAGGGACATCATCATGGCCAAGATTGCGAAATTAATAGGCTGGTTGCTGGCAGTGGCCCTTGGCCTGTTAGCGTTGTTATTGGTTTATCTGTTCACCGCCTTTGACCCCAATGACTACCGGCAGCAGCTGCGCGAGGAGCTGCAACGGCAAACGGGGCTAGAAATCAGCTTAGATCAACCCTTGGGCTGGTCGATTTTTCCTACCCTGGCACTGGAGCTGCATGAAGTACAGGGCCGTTATCCGCAACAAGCCAATCTGTTGTTTTTACAGCGAGCCCGTATCGGGGTCGATTTGCCCGCCTTGCTGAATGGCCAGCTCAATTTGCAAGCTCTGCAGGTAGAAGGTTTGGAGCTCAGTCTGGTGCGTGATGCCCAGGGTAAGGCGAACTGGCAAGCCCCGCAGACGGCATCTGGCGACAGCGCTAGCGCAGGAAAGGCGGAGGAAGGTGCCAGCACCACCGACGCACAGCCCCTGGCGCTAGCTATCGAATCGCTGCAATTGCGTGAGGTACGGGTCAGTTTGGATGATCAGCAGCAGGGCCAGCGTCTGCAGTTAGGGCCGTTAGCCTTAACGGCGGAGCAAATTCGTCTGGGGCAGGCCTTTCCGGCTCAGTTAAATTTGCCGCTGAGTCGGGCGCAAGCAGGGGAGGTACAGCAGTTGCAGTCCGAGTGGCAGGCGCAGGTGCTGCTTGATCCGGAGCGTCAGCTGTATCAACTGCAAGATCTCCGTATGCAAGGCAAGGTGGAAGGCGTCCTGACCCAGCCTGTGCCCCTATCGTTGGCAACCCAGCTGCAGTTTGATGCCAAACTACAGCGATTAACCTTGCATGATGGCCGTCTCGAAGTTGATCAGCTGCCGTTGCAATGGCAGTTGGAATGGTTATTGGACCAGGGTGAAGGTAAGGGGCAACTGGAGCTGCCCAGCACTGATTTGGCGGCATGGTTACAGCGCCAGGGATTCGTGCAGGATTTGCCTGAGGGAGCCCTCAAACAAGTCGCACTGCGTAGCCCCTGGACCTGGCAGCAAGGGCGTTTGAGCCTGACGGACATGCGCTTGCAGTTGGATGCCAGTCAAGGGCAAGGACTGTTTAGTCAGGATAGTCAGAGCGGCATGAGCCAGCTTAAGTTAAAGCTGGATCAGCTCAATCTAGACCGCTATCAGGCATCTGCGGCGAACAAGGCCTCTGCACCAGCAGCCACCCCTGCAGCTAATGACAGCCAGGCCACGGCGGGGACGGAGGCTGAGGCTGAAATTCTGCCACAGCAGTGGTTGGCTAAGGCGCAATGGATGCTCGATCTGGAGGTGGCGAAGCTACAGACCCAGGGTGTTGAGATGCAAGGCGTGAAGCTGGTGGCCAAGGCTAACCAGGGTAAACTTGATGTCAGTCAGTTGGCGCTGCAGGTAGCGGGCGGCAGCATTCATGCTAAAGCGCAGGTACAGGCAGCGGTGCAGCCGATGCAAAGTCATTTACAGTTGCAGGCGGAGCAGGTGGCGATCGAGCAGGTGCTTAGCCTGTTGGGGCAACAGCCCCTGTTCGAGGGACGGGCTCAGTTAAGGGCCGCTTTGAATGTACAGGGTAATAGCCAAGCTGCCTGGACCCGCAGTCTGGCTGGTGAAGCCAAGGCCAGTGTGGCAGAGGGATGGTTGCGACAAGTAAACCTCACCCAGCAGCTGTGTGAGGGCATCGCGACCCTTAATCAGGAGCCCCTGACTGCACCTCCCAGTGCGGATACGCGCTTTCTTGGTGCGCAACTGAGCAGTCAAATTCAGCAAGGTCAGGTACAGATCACCCAGTTGCAGGCCCGCCTGCAGGGAGCCAGTGCTGAGGGGCAAGGCTTGGTACAGCTACCGCAGCGGCAATTGGATATGGGTGTTGCGGTCACGGTAGAGGGGGACACCAGTCAGCAGGCCTGTACGATTAACCCTAAGTTTCAGGGTTTAGCCTGGCCTCTGCGTTGTCAGGGCAGCTTAGATGCGCAACCGGATAGTTGGTGTAAGGCCGATGCAGCTGGCTTTAGCCAGGTGCTGGGGCAGTTAGCGGCCCGTGAGGCTCAGCGTAAGGCGGCAAAAGAGGTCAACCGGGCCTTGGAAAAGCAAGCCGATAAACTGAGTGAGCAACTTGGCGGCGAAGGTGGTGAGGCGGTGAAGGGGTTACTGAAAGGGTTGTTCGGCCAGTAACCCTTTATAAGGGCTGCCGTTGGCAGCCCAGCCCAGCCTATAATGCGGGCACATTAGACAAGATCTTAACTATTACCGTGACACCTGAAGCTTTCTCCCAGGCGGTGCTGAGCTGGTTTGATCAGCATGGTCGCCATCAATTGCCGTGGCAGTTCAATAAAACACCTTATCGGGTGTGGATCTCGGAAATCATGCTGCAACAAACCCAGGTCGCTACCGTGATCCCGTTCTATCAACGCTTTATCCAGCGTTTTGCGGATGTGCAGCAGCTAGCTGCGGCGAGTGAAGATGAGGTGTTGCACTATTGGACCGGGCTGGGCTATTACAGCCGGGCGCGGAATCTGCATAAGGCGGCCAAGATTCTGCTGCAGAACTATGGCGGCGAGTTTCCAGCTACACTGCAGGAAGTGCAGAGCTTACCGGGTATTGGACGTTCAACCGCCGGGGCGATTTTATCGATCAGTCGTGGGGTTTGGGCGCCGATTCTCGATGGTAATGTGAAGCGGGTGCTGTGCCGTTTCCACGCCCTGGCCGGTTGGCCTGGGGATAAAAAAGTTGAGCAGCAACTGTGGCATTACGCCGAGCGTTATACCCCTCAGCAACGGGTGGGCGACTACAGTCAGGCGATGATGGATTTGGGGGCAACCCTGTGCACTCGTAGCAAGCCCAGTTGTTTGCTCTGCCCATTACAGACCCACTGTCAGGGCTTGGCGGAAGGGCAGCCTAGTCAATATCCCCACCCTAAGCCGCGTAAAACTTTACCCCAGCGTCATACTAAAATGCTGATGCTACTGAATGAGCGGGGGGAGGTGTTGTTAGAGAAGCGTCCGCCGAGCGGTATCTGGGGAGGCTTGTGGAGCTTTCCGGAAGCTCCCGATCAGAGCAGCTTGGAGCAGTGGTTACAGGCTTGGCAGGTGGAACAGCAACAGTGTTGGCCACGCTTGAGTCACACCTTTAGTCACTTTCAATTGCATATTGAGCCCTGGTTGTGGCGCGGCCTCAGTGTGCGGCAAAGCATGGAAGGTCGTCAGCAGCTTTGGTATAACCTGCAAGCGCCGCCGCAATTGGGCTTGGCTGCACCGGTTAAAGCCCTATTGGCTCGGTTAGAGGAGGAGTTAGCATGAGTCGTCAGGTATTTTGTCGTAAGCATCAACAGCAGTTGGAAGGCTTGGAGCGTCCGCCTTTCCCAGGGCCGAAAGGGCTGGATATTTACGAAAACATTTCCAAGCAAGCTTGGCAGGAATGGCTGGCACACCAGACCATGCTGATCAATGAAAAACGTCTGAATATGATGGATCCCGCCTCGCGACAGTTGATTCAAGAGGAGATGGGGCGTTTCTTCAGCGGTGAAGACCTCACCAAAATTGAAGGCTACGTGCCGCCGGAGTCTTGACAGTTTTGAGGCGGCTGGTTAGAGTTGCGCCCGCTTGACGCGTATGGCATTGACAGAGACTTGCCAATCCTTATAATACGCGCCTCGTTGCCCAGATAGCTCAGTCGGTAGAGCAGGGGATTGAAAATCCCCGTGTCGGTGGTTCGATTCCGCCTCTGGGCACCACTTGCGGAAGTGGTGAAATTGGTAGACACGCTGGATTTAGGTTCCAGTGCCGCAAGGTGTGAGAGTTCGAGTCTCTCCTTCCGCACCATGATGCCCAGATAGCTCAGTCGGTAGAGCAGGGGATTGAAAATCCCCGTGTCGGTGGTTCGATTCCGCCTCTGGGCACCATCACAAAAGGCTGAAAAAGCCTGCGAAAATTTGTGATGGGGTGGCTTGCAAAGCCACAATTTTTGCGTAAGATACGCAGCACTTCGCGAGCCGCATGCAGATGTGGCGGAATTGGTAGACGCGCTAGCTTCAGGTGCTAGTGTTCGCAAGAACGTGTGAGTTCGAGTCTCACCATCTGCACCAAATCCGGCTCGCAAGTAACAGGTAAATCACCTGGCTTCGCTTTCTGGTTAAACCAATATTGTGCTTAAACCGAGTAGAAGCAAAACACGCCCTACGCAGATGTGGCGGAATTGGTAGACGCGCTAGCTTCAGGTGCTAGTGTTCGCAAGAACGTGTGAGTTCGAGTCTCACCATCTGCACCATAAAGTCCGGCTAATGCCGGATTTTTTGTTTCTTTTCCCTGTATTTTAATGACTTGTCTGAGCGCGACCTGGCGGAAAAAAATCTTGCCTTTGCGCAAAAATCACGTATAAATCCCCCCCTCGTGTTCAACTACGCATCAGAGTCTTATGTTTAACAGGGCCTGAGTGTACGCCCCAAGTCTGCTTTTGCACTTGCCGGCCGTGCACTTCACAAGTGACGGTTAGCAGGGTGCTCCCCTGAGGCTATGCCTTTCTTGAATCCCCCTTGCTTGTGCTCTTACCCTATTAGTCATGGCTTTGTTTATTGAGTTGACGCTCAGAAGTGAGGATCACGGGTGTGTCCGTTACTTGAGTGGCTTTAGGGCCTAAGTGACGGTGGGGTAGCTGAACTGGATTTCACTGCGTAGAGCTTCTATGCTCCCCCCATACCTACTTATGTAGGAGGCACCATGATCTGGTTGAGGTGTTGGCAAATGCGCCGATCTGAACCAGTAACCCTGGAGGTGATGCGTGAGGGCTTCAAACAAGCAGGTATCCACAGCCTGGTGTGCAGGCCGGAACAGCATGTTGGCGTCGCCTGATTGTGCACCTTCAGCCCGGAGCCAAGACGCTGTCTTGTCGAGGGCATCTTCGCTTAATGTTCGTAGTCCGGTGGCGTGTAAGCCGCCGGGTGTCCCAGCCTGGTGCTGGTTATCTCCATTACTGTTAAGGCAACCGATGCAATGAGCACGTGGAACAGCCGCGATGCACTGAAGCTTTATAACATCCCCTATTGGGGTAATGGCTATTTTGACGTCAATGAAACTGGCGATGTGGTCGTGCGTCCACGTCGGGACAAAGAGGCAGAGGTTAGTTTGCCCGAGTTGTGCCGGCAGTTGCACGAGAAGGGGATAGCCTTACCAGCCTTGGTGCGTTTTACCGATATTCTGCATGATCGGGTGAACTCGCTTTGCCGCGCCTTCCAGGATGCGGTGCAGTATTACAAGTACAAGGGACAGTACACGGCGGTTTACCCGATTAAAGTGAACCAACAGCGCCGCGTGGTTGAGGGGCTGCTGGATAGCCAGCGTCGTGATCCACTGGCCAGGGTGGGCCTGGAAGCAGGCTCCAAGCCAGAGTTAATGGCGGTACTGGCGTTGTCCGAGCAAACCAATTCCTCGGTGATTATCTGTAACGGTTATAAAGACCGGGAATACATTCGCCTGGCGTTGATTGGCGAGTCCCTGGGCCACAAGGTTTATATCGTTATCGAGAAGCTGTCAGAGCTGGATTTGGTCTTACAGGAAGCCCGAGAGCTGAAAGTGCAACCGCGTCTTGGTCTGCGGGCGCGTCTGGCTTCCCAGGGTAAGGGCAAGTGGCAGAGCAGTGGTGGAGAAAAGAGTAAGTTTGGCTTGTCGGCTTTCCAGATTCTCCAGGTAGTGGAAAAGCTGAAAAAAGCGGATTCTCTCGACTCTTTACAGTTGTTGCACTTTCACCTGGGTTCACAGATTGCCAATATCCGCGATATTCAAATGGGGCTGCGTGAATGCGCGCGCTTCTATGCTGAATTACGTCAGCTCGGGGCACCGGTAGATGTCGTGGATGTGGGTGGTGGTCTGGGTATCGACTATGAGGGTACCCGTTCTCAGAGCACCTGCTCGGCGAACTACTCCATGAGTGAGTACGCCAGTAATGTCGTCTATGCCCTGTCCGAGGTGTGCGCCGAGAGCAACTTGCCGCACCCTAATATCGTCAGCGAATCTGGCCGTGCGCTTACTGCTCATCATGCGGTGATGCTAGCCAACGTAATTGATATTGAAGCACCGAAAGAGGTGCAGCCTGTGCGTCCGGGGGCGGCGGATCCAAAGATCCTGCACTCTCTTTGGGCCGCTTATCAGGAAGCGCTGACCGAGGCGGATGAGCGTAATGTGGTAGAAATTTACCACGATGCTATTTATGACATTGCCGAGGTACAGTCGCTCTATACCCACGGTATGATCTCTATTACCGAGCGTGCTAAGGCGGAGCAGATTTATCTGGCGATCTGTATCCAGATTCGCCCCTGGCTCAGTCTGAAAAACCGTGCGCATCGTGAAATTATCGATGAGCTGAATGAAAAGCTGGCTGATAAGCTGTTCGTCAACTTCTCGGTATTTCAGTCTTTGCCTGATGTGTGGGGGATTGAACAGGTATTCCCGGTGCTGCCGATCAGCGGTCTGGATCAGGAGCCGACGCATCGTGCCATTATTCAGGATATTACCTGCGACTCGGATGGCACCATTGAGCACTACGTGGATGGTCAGGGGGTGGAAAGCACGCTGCCCGTGCCGCCCTATAATCCGGAAAACCCCTATGTAATGGGCTTTTTCTTGGTAGGGGCTTACCAGGAAATCCTCGGTGATATGCACAACCTCTTTGGCGATACCCACTCCATGGATGTGCAGATCGATGATGATGGCCAATGGCAAATTACCAATGAGGTAATGGGGGACAGCGTGGAGCAGATTCTGCGCTACGTAAACTTCGATTCGAAGAACTTCCTCGAAGCCTATCGGCGCCAGCTGGCCAACTCCAGTATGAGTGCAGAGTTGCAGGCAGACTGCCTGGCATTCCTGGAAGAGGGACTGGCGGGTTATACCTATCTCGAAGAGTAAGGGATAACTCGTTAAGGAGCAGAAATGGGCAGGTGCGAACCTGCCCATTTTTATTACGACTAGAAAGCCTCCTAATCCTGAAGATGGATTCACAGCGGTAGTCACACAGGCTAAGCTAGCGCCCAGTTGCACGAAGCAGGATGCCGTCGTTTCGTGGTCACCTTCCCGTTGTATAGGATGCCGACCCTTGGCTTCAACGCACCACGCCTTTGCTTTAACGACTGAATGGAGTAAAGCCCTTAAACAGGTCTACACCTGTTTAGAACGTCAGCAGTATTCTCGTTTTCGGACCGACCTGCTTAATCTCGCCGTCACCCTGCAGCACCATGCGGAATTGCACCCAGATGTGCTCCTAGGCGCTATGCAGGCGGATAAAGACATGCCGGAAATCCTTGCCCGGCCACTCCACTGCGCCATTCTCTGTGAACTAACCTGTCGTCGTTTAAAGTGGCCATTGTTTAAGCGACTGGAGTTAGTCGCTGCGGCATTAACCTATGACTTAGGCTTCCATGATTTGTTGGAGCGTCTGTTGCAACAGAGCAAGCCCTTAACGGAAGAGCAATGGCAACAGGTACGTGCTCATCCAGGTAAAGGCCATGCGTTATTAGTGGCGGCTGGTATTCATGATGCAGGCTGGCTGGATGCGGTGCTGCAACACCATGAGCGTCTTGATGGCAGCGGTTATCCGGATGGTCTGGCTGGGGACAAAATCAGTGAAGGGGCGCGTATTCTGGGTCTGGCGGATATCTACACGGCGATGATTCGCCCCCGTGGTTATCGTCGGCAAAAGTTAGCGCTTGAGGCGCTGCGGGATTTGTTTCAGGCCGAAGCGCTGGGGATGGATCCTAAATTGGTGAAGGTTTTCATCAAAGAGCTGGGGTTATTTCCACCGGGTAGCTTAGTGCGCTTGAGTAATGAAGAAGTTGCTATGGTCTATGCACGTAGTAAGCGCGGGCCCTTACCGAGAGTCGCGGCAGTGATGAGTGATAAGGACGACTATTACCCCACTCCGGTAGAGCGGGCGCTAAGTGATGAGTTGAGTATTACTACCATGCTCGGGCCCCAGCATTACAAGTCGCTAAAAGCCAGCCTTAGCAGTTACTGGTTACGCCAGGGTATGATTTGAGGATGAGGGTGTACAGGGTGGCGGGTCTGCCTTAGTTCCAGTCTATACCCAGTGCATGTCGGGCCCAAAGTAACCAGGCCTCTTCCTCCTGATGATCTTTCAGCCAGGCGAAACGCTGCCAGTTGACCCCGCTACCCTGCACGATCACCCCTTCTTCCTGTAAGGGTTGGGCAAAGGCTTGCCCGGCCGGGCTCGATAAAGGAAAAGGAAGCTGGCCACCACTGCGTAATACCCGATACCAAGGTAAGCCCGCTGAGGCCGGCTGCTGCCCCATCCAGCGCCCGACCCAGCGTGCCTGGCGACCGAGTCCGGCCAGGCGGGCCAATTGGCCGTAGCTGGTGATATGCCCTCTGGGTAACTGTTGTAATACCAGGGTAAGACGTTGGCTTTTTTGTGCGGTGCTAAGCATGAAGAGACTGTCCTATTGGCATGCACTGACCTTGGCAGTCCATCCTGGCCCTGTCAATCCTGCCCTTCCCATCAACAGTTAAAGCGGGATAATAGCAGCAGAACAACTGAGGCTAGCGCATGAAAGCAGAAGTCGATAGCAAGCAAAATAGAGGCCTAGCGATATTGCAGGATTTAAAAGCCGATATATTGCGTGGTTATTTTGCCCCTGGTGAGAAACTCCTGATGTCTGCTTTGAAAGAGCGTTATGGGGTAGGAGTTAGCCCTATCCGTGAGGCTTTATCACAGCTGGTGTCAGAACAATTAGTGGTGGCGCAAAGCCAGCGGGGGTTTAAAGTGAGCCCGATATCCCGCGATGAGCTACTCGATATTTATGAAACTCGGGCGCATATCGAGGCATTGGCACTGGAGTTAGCATTAGAGCGTGGGGATGACCAATGGGAGGCTCAGATAGTCGCTGAGGCTCATCGCCTGTTTAAAATCGATGTCAGTAGTTATGCCGCTGATACATTGCTGGAAGTATGGGAAGAGCGTCATCGTGCTTTCCACCAGGCCATGGTAAAAGGCTGCGGTTCAGTGCAGTTATTGCAGGTGCGGCAAATTCTTTATGACCGCGCAGAGCGTTATCGACGTCTATGGCTTAAAGAAACCTTAATGAATGCTGAGTCGTTAGCGCGGAGTAAGGCCTTGCACCAGGATTTATTAGAGGCGGTGTTGTCTCGGGATAAAGTAGCGGTGAAAGCCTTGATTCATCCGCATTTGATGAAACCTGTTGAAGTGATTAAAGCGACCCTTTCGGCCAAGCAATTCTTTTAAAACAATTAAGTAGGATGGGGGCGTAATAAAAAAACGCCAGCATGGCTGGCGTTTTTTATAGGGGAGATTCCGCTTAGCTCTTGATGCGGAACTCTTCCAGATCACGGCCTGCTGCCAGTGCTTCTTCAATCCACTTGGGCTTACGGCCTTTACCCGTCCAGGTTTGCTCAGGGGCGGCTGGATTGTAGTACTGAGGAGCAGATTTAGCTTTGATGCTAGAGCCCTTGCTGCGGCCGGTGCCTTGCAGCTCAGAGGCAACAGCATCCAGGCTCAGACCATTTTCAACTGCCAGAGCTTTGATGCGGGCAATGATTTCAGCCTGCTGTTCTTTGCTGGCAATGGCTTTCTCAACACTGGCTTGCAGATCTTGCAGCTCAGCCAAAGACATGGATTGCAGATCAAGTTTCATAATCGTTCAAACCGTTCTAATAATTAAGGAGTGACAAAAGTGTAGCCGAATTATAGCGATTGCCTAGCGGAAAGTTATAAGGCAACACTCATTTATTTGTTTCTATGCTGTAATTTATTGTTGTAATAGGGCTGTTTTCAAGTCCCGGGGTTAGATTCTAACCAAAATGTCACAGGGCCATCATTAATTAAGTGCACCTGCATATCCGCAGCAAAGCGCCCTTGCTCGACTTTTAAGCCAGTTTTTTTCGCTTGTTTAATAGTGTATTGGTAGAGCTCTTGGCCTAATTCAGGGTTGGCGCCACTGGAAAAACTGGGGCGTAAGCCTTTGCGAGTATCAGCAACCAGGGTGAATTGCGATACCAGTAGTAATTGGCCTTGAATATCGAGCAGGCTTAAATTCATTTTGCCGTCAGCGTCGCTAAAAACGCGATACTTCAATATCTTTTCCAATAGTTTATCGGCACTGGCGGGAGTATCGTCGCGCTCGACACCTAGTAATACCAATAAGCCTTGATCGATCGCACCGACGACTTCGCCCTCTACTTCGACTCGTGCTGATTTAACCCGCTGTATTAATGCTTTCACTGCTATATCCTCCTTTGCCGCTACAGCATAAGGGCAAAGGCGCTTGCATGCATCTGTAAAAGATTAGGCGCTGCGTAAGGCAAAATGGCGGCTGGCGCGAATCAGATTATCCACCATTGAAGGCTCTAGTGGGCTATGTCTCCCCCCTTTTACCCAGTTTAATTCAGCGCTGGGCCAATGCTGATAGAGTTGCCAGGCTTGCTCTGCCGGGCAGATGGTGTCCAGCTCCCCCTGGATCAAAATAGCGGGGTGCTGGGCAAGGTGAGTCATATGCTCCAGCAAAGGATGCTGCTGGAGAAAGCATTGCTGGGTCAGATAATGGCAATGAATACGGCTGCGATTGAGTAACTCCGGATGAGGCTGAGGCAGCTGATGGTGTTGTTCCCGCTCCATCCAGCGCCACCATAACCGGGCTGCCTGCATTTGTTCTAATTCATTGCTGGAGTGGAGGCGCTGCTGATAGGTTGCCAAGAGAGAGTCATCGATTAGTGGCTGACCCTGACAGAGTTCGTGCCAGAGGCTGGGATAAAGCCGACTGGCGCCATTGCCCGCTTGGTAGTTCCAGGCGATGTCCTGGGGGCGGGCCAGGAAGATACCGCGCAAAATAAAGCCAAGAATTTGCCGCGGGTGCAGTTGCCCATAATAAAGCGCCAGAGCACTGCCCCAGGAGCCCCCCCAGAGCAGCCATTGCTCAATACCTAGATGGAGGCGAATACGCTCCATATCTTCAACCAGAGCCTGACTGTGATTTTCGGTTAACACTTGGCTGGCGCGTGATTGGCCACAGCCACGTTGATCGAACAGGATGATGCGATAACGCTGCGGATCAAAAAAACGACGCAAGATAGGGGAGCAGCCACTGCCGGGCCCACCATGAATCACTAAAACTGGTAAGCCCAGGCGATTGCCGCTTTCTTCCAGGTACAGTTGGTGACCCTGGCCAACATCCAGCCAGTGTTGCTGATAAGGGGACAGCTCAGGGTAAAGGCTATACATGGCAGTTCCTTGGCAGCTGGGAGCCTATTGAGTATAGCCAAGAATAAAAAACGCCCCGATTGGGGCGTTTTGTCGTGGTCAGACGGGAGTCTAACTCATCCTTATGAGCGAGAAGCGCGCTTACGCTCGTTTTCGGTCAGCAGCTTCTTACGAATACGGATGCTTTTCGGGGTGATTTCCACCAGTTCATCGTCTTCGATAAACTCCAGTGCCTGCTCCAGAGAGTGGCGCACTGGCGGGGTCAGCAGGATGTTTTCATCACTACCGGAAGCCCGCACGTTGGTCAGTTGCTTGGCCTTGGTGGGGTTGACGGTCAGGTCGTTACCACGGCTATGCAGACCGATGACCTGGCCTTCATACACTTCCACGTTGGGGTCAATAAACAGACGACCGCGCTCCTGCAGGCTGAACAGGGCATAGGCCAGGCTCTTGCCGGTGATGTTGGAGATCAGTACGCCGTTGATGCGCTTGGCAACCGGGCCGGGTTTAACGGAGTCATAACCTTCAAAGCTGGAGGTCATGATGCCGGTGCCGGAGGTCAGGGTCAGGAACTGGTTACGGAAACCGATCAGACCACGGGAAGGAATGCGGTATTCCAGACGAACACGGCCTTTACCATCCATCTGCATATCGCGCAGGTCACCCTTACGACGACCCATTTCTTCCATCACCGGCCCTTGGTAGTCCTCTTCACAGTCAATGACGACCTGCTCGTAGGGCTCCATGATCTGGCCATCAATTTCTTTCTGTACGACTTCGGGACGGGAAACCGCCAGTTCATAGCCTTCACGGCGCATGGTTTCGATCAGTACCGACAGGTGTAGTTCACCACGGCCAGAGACGATAAAGCGGTCGGGGCTATCGCCTTGACGCACACGCAGGGCCACGTTGTGCAGCAGTTCGCGATCCAGACGGTCTTTAATGTTACGTGAGGTCACGAACTTACCTTCACGACCGGCGAAGGGAGAGTCGTTAACCTGGAAGGTCATGCTGACGGTGGGCTCGTCCACAGTCAGAGCAGGCATCGCCTCAACGGCATCGGGCTGACACAGGGTGTCGGAGATGTTCAGCTCGTCCATACCGGTCACGCAGACGATATCACCGGCTGCCGCATCAGCGACTTCGACACGCTCCAGACCCAAGTAACCCATGATGTTGAGGACACGGCCATTACGCACCGCACCGTCACGATCGATGACTTTTACAGGGGTATTGCTCTTGACCCGGCCACGGCTGATACGACCGATACCGATAACGCCAACATAAGAGTTGTAGTCCAGTGCGGAGATTTGCATCTGGAAGGGGCCGTCGCGGTCAACCTGAGGAGGTGGTACCAGATCAACGATAGACTGGAACAGCGGGCTCATGTCTTCGGCCAGTTGGTCGGCTTCGGGGCCGGCAACGCCATTCAGGGCAGAAGCGTAAATGATCGGGAAATCGAGTTGTTCTTCGGTGGCACCCAAGCGATCGAACAGATCGAATACCTGGTCGATAACCCAGTCAGGGCGAGCACCGGGACGGTCTACCTTATTGACCACCACGATTGGCTTCAGGCCACGGGCGAAGGCTTTCTGAGTGACGAAACGGGTCTGAGGCATGGGGCCATCAACCGCATCAACCAGCAGCAGTACGGAGTCAACCATCGACAGTACCCGCTCTACTTCGCCACCGAAGTCGGCGTGTCCTGGGGTGTCAACGATGTTAATGCGATAGCCGTTCCAGTTGATCGCGGTGTTTTTCGCCAGAATGGTAATACCGCGCTCTTTTTCCTGGTCGTTGGAGTCCATGACCCGCTCTTGGCCTTCGTCACGGCGGTTCAGGGTGCCGGACTGCTGCAACAGCTTGTCCACCAGGGTGGTTTTGCCATGGTCAACGTGGGCGATGATGGCAATATTGCGTAGATTCTCGATCACTACTTATTTCCTGCTAACTGGGTTTCCGCGGGGCGGAGGTGGCCGAGACCGGGGGCTAAACGCGTCCTGGTTGAAGGCCTGAGTCGAAAGAAGGCGGCCATTATACTCAAGCTACCGCTAATTGGCTGCTCTAACGCGGCTTTTGTTGGAAAATTAACCAACTTTTCCGTGATTTGTCTGGGTTGCGCCAAACTGGTGCGGTTTTTGACCCTAAAATTTCACCAAAACAGGGCAAAATAGTCTTTGTGCACTATATTGGTGCTCTAGTAAGGTGTTGTGCATTGTTTTGGTGCTTAGCCTGCCCCGCTTTGGCAAGGGGGAATGGCTGACTCCTTTAGAATCAAGGGTTTAGCTAGTTGGCACGGAGGTTGCTTTTACTTAAGCGACTCAGTTGACAGCAACAACCTTATGGAGGCGCAAGCCTCCACCTTTTTTAAGCCCTGCTGTTAACCACAGGACAACATATAAGCCTCGCCCCAAACTGCGGAGACCGATCATGTCAGAGCAATCCCTGAAGCTGATCAAAGAACATGGTGTGAAGTGGGTAGATTTGCGCTTCACTGATTTCAAAGGAAAAGAACAGCACGTTACCGTTCCGGCCAAATACGTTGATGAAGATTTCTTCGACAACGGTCAGGCATTCGATGGTTCCTCCATCTCTGGTTGGAAAGGCATCCAGGCTTCTGACATGATCATTCGTCCAGACGACAGCACCTCTGTTCTGGACCCCTTCACTGAAGAACCCACGCTGATCATTTACTGTGACGTTATCGAGCCTGCCACTGGTGAAGGTTACGAGCGTGATCCCCGTTCTCTGGCCCGTCGTGCCGAAGAGTACCTGAAGTCCACCGGTATCGCTGACACCGCTTACTTCGGTCCTGAGCCCGAGTTCTTCGTATTTGACTCCGTAACCTGGGCTGCCGATATGTCCGGCTGCCGTTATGAGATCAAGTCTGAAGAAGCTCACTGGTCCAGCGACAAAGAGTTTGAAGGTGGCAACACCGGTCACCGTCCCCGTGTTAAAGGCGGTTACTTCCCAGTTCCTCCCGTTGACTCTGCGTTCGAGCTGCGCACCGCGATGTGTAACGCACTGGAGGCCATGGGGGTAGAAGTAGAAGTACACCACCACGAAGTCGCTACCGCTGGTCAGAACGAAATCGGTACCAAGTTCGACACCATGGTGCGTCGTGCTGACAAGACCCAGATTTTGAAGTACGTGGTGCACAACACTGCCCACCTGTACGGCAAGACTGCGACCTTCATGCCCAAGCCCATCGTTGGCGACAACGGTTCAGGGATGCACGTTCACCAGTCTCTGGCTAAAGACGGCGTTAACCTGTTCGCTGGTGAAGGCTACGGCGGCCTGTCTGAAATGGCGATCTATTACATCGGCGGTATCATCAAGCACGCCAAGGCACTGAACGCCTTCTGTAACCCGCTGACCAACTCTTACAAGCGTCTGGTTCCTGGTTTCGAAGCCCCTGTTATGCTGGCTTACTCTGCCCGTAACCGTTCTGCTTCTATCCGTATTCCTCACGTACAGAGCCCCAAAGGCCGTCGTATTGAAACCCGTTTCCCTGATCCCGGTGCTAACCCCTACCTGTGCTTCGCTGCACTGCTGATGGCGGGTCTGGACGGTATCCAGAACAAGATTCACCCCGGCGATGCGATGGACAAGGATCTGTACGATCTGCCCCCAGAAGAAGCCAAAGAGATCCCCACCGTGGCGGCAAGCCTGGAAGAGGCTCTGGCTGCTCTGGATGCAGACCGTGCATTCCTGACCAAGGGTGGCGTGTTCACTGACGATCTGATCGACGCTTACATCAACCTGAAGAAGGCTGACGTACAGCGCCTGAACATGACCACTCACCCGGTCGAGTTCGACATGTACTACTCCGTATAAGCGGGCTGCTGCCAGCTTATCGACAGCCCCCGCCGAGTCGGGGGCTTTTTTTTCAGCCGATTTTGTCTTGGTGCATATCAATGCACTATTTTGGTGCAAAACGCGTGGGGTATTCCCATCCGTTAGCCAGAGCTCACTTGCTCTCTGCCGGCCTGAAGCGGCCAGCTGCGCTTTAGTGGCGCAAGCAGCAAAGTGGGTATGGGCTTTGCATTTCAATTTAGCTAACTAGCAGCGCGTTTCGGGCGCTCGGACTCAAGGCGGTGTCATGCTCTATCGTGTTCTACTCGACAACCTATCCACAGCGGTATTGCGTCTGGATCGGGATCTGCGTCTTGAGTACATGAACCCGGCAGCGGAAATGCTGTTGCAGGTCAGCGGTCGTCGTTTTCTCGGGGCACATATCAGTGCCTTATTTAAGGATACGCCTGAAGCGATGGAAGTATTGGAGACCTCGGTACGTACCGGTCACCCCTTTACCCAGCGGGAGGCTCACCTGACCTTACACCACGGTCAAACTCTGGTAGCGGACTACAGCGTGACGCCGCTGGCGGATGACGGTCAGGCATTGATTTTGGAGTTGCAAACCCGTGATCGCTTGCTGCGTATTACCCGTGAAGAGGAAATGTACGCCAAGCAGGAAACCACGCGGGTGTTGATTCGTGGCCTGGCCCATGAAATTAAAAACCCCCTGGGGGGGTTGCGTGGTGCAGCCCAGTTGCTGGAGCGTGCACTGCCGGATGACTCGTTAAAAGAGTACACCCAGATCATCATCGAAGAAGCGGACCGCCTACGTAATCTGGTCGATCGCATGCTGGGGCCACGGGTATTGCCGCAGATTCGCAAGGTAAATATGCACCAGATCATTGAGCGCTGTTGCGGCCTGATCAACGCCGAAACCCAGGGCGGTCTGACCCTGGTGCGGGATTATGACCCCAGCATTCCGGAACTGGACGGTGATGAAGAACAACTGATCCAGGCGGTGCTGAATATCATGCGCAATGCCATGCAGGCGCTGACAGAGTCGGGCACCGATGACCCCAGAATTACCCTGCGCACCAGAACGGTGCGCCAATTTACCCTGGGGGCCGAGCGGCATCGCCTGGTGTGTTCACTGAGCATTATCGATAACGGCCCAGGGATTCCCGATTCGATGCTGGAGAACATCTTTTATCCGATGATCAGTGGCCGCGCTAGCGGTACTGGCCTGGGATTATCAATTGCCCAGGCGATCATGCATCAACATCAAGGGCTGATTAAGTGTGAAAGTCAGCCCGGCTTAACCGAATTTACTCTCTTTATTCCTTTGGAGCAGGATCATGGCCAGCGACACTAATGTCTGGATTGTCGATGACGATCGTTCCATCCGTTGGGTGTTGGAAAAAGCCCTGGGACAAGCGGGATTGCCGGCCCAGAGTTTCGAATCGGCCGATCAGGCTATGCGCCAGTTGGGGCGCCAGAGCCCCAGCGTACTGATCAGCGATATTCGTATGCCTGGCACCGATGGATTGGGGCTGTTAGAGCAGATGCAAAGCCAGCATCCCGGGGTGCCAGTGATTATTATGACCGCTCACTCGGATCTGGAGAGCGCGGTGGCCTCCTATCAGGGAGGGGCGTTTGAGTATCTGCCTAAACCCTTTGATGTGGATGAGGCGGTGGCGCTGGTCAAGCGGGCCCTGGCTCATGCCCAGGAATCCAAGGCAGCGGCACCGGTGTCCGCCCAAGAGGTAGGCAAAGAAATTATTGGTGAAGCCCCTGCCATGCAGGAGGTGTTCCGTGCCATAGGTCGCCTGTCGCATTCTAATATCACCGTGTTGATTAACGGTGAGTCCGGCACCGGTAAAGAGCTGGTGGCCCATGCTTTACATCGTCATAGTCCTCGCTCTCACCAGACCTTTATTGCCCTCAATATGGCGGCGATTCCCAAGGATCTGATTGAGTCTGAATTGTTTGGTCACGAAAAGGGTGCTTTCACCGGCGCGGCCACCCAGCGCCGCGGGCGTTTCGAGCAGGCCAATGGCGGCACCCTGTTCCTCGATGAAATCGGTGATATGCCGATGGATACCCAAACCCGCCTGCTGCGGGTGTTGGCGGATGGTGAATTTTATCGGGTTGGGGGGCACACCCCGGTTAAGGTGGATGTGCGCATTATCGCCGCCACTCACCAAAACCTGGAAAACCTGGTGAAGGACGGGCGCTTCCGCGAAGACCTATTCCACCGTTTGAATGTGATTCGGGTGCATCTGCCATCCCTGCGGGAGCGGCGTGAAGATATCCCCCGTCTGGCGGCACATTTTTTAGGCAAGGCAGCGAAAGAGCTGGCGGTGGAGCCCAAGACCCTGCACCGGGAAACGGAAGACTATCTCAGCCACCTAAATTGGCCAGGTAATGTACGCCAATTGGAAAACACCTGCCGCTGGTTGACGGTGATGGCCTCCGGACGGGAAGTGTTGATCGATGATCTGCCACCAGAGCTGCTGCATGAGCAACCGGCACAGAACCAGGTGGCGGTGAGTTGGGAGCAAGCTTTCCGGCAATGGGTCGATGTCAGTCTGGCACGGGGACAACGTGGCATTTTGCAAACCGCCATTCCCAGCTTTGAGCGGATTCTGATTGAGACGGCTCTCAAACATACCCTGGGGCGTAAACGAGATGCGGCCGAGCTGTTGGGCTGGGGGCGTAATACTCTGACTCGCAAGATTAAAGAGTTAGGGATTGAAGACAGTGACGATGACCAGGACGAATAGCAGAAAAATTTCGCTCGACTAGTGGCCGTCTTGGCATTCGCGCCACATAATCAAGGCCAGTATTCCTGTGAAACAGAGATAGATGTATGGCTCTAGGCGTTACTCAGCGTATTGTGGCAGGCTTCGCTTTATTGCTGATCCTGCTGCTGGCAGTGGGGTTGAGCGGTTATCAAAGTACAGAGGCTATTAACACTAAGCTGCAGCTGGTAACCGATGAAACCAATCCTTTAACCCAGGGGGCACAGCAGCAGGTCATCAGCATGCTGCAGGCCAATAAGGCACTGCAGTACTTTCTGGTCTCGGAAGCGCGTGAGCGTTTGGACCAGGAAATGGCTCAATTCGAGGCGGACATTACCCGCTATCAGCAGACCATCGATGCACTGGAGCCTTTTTTGGCCGAGCGCCCGGCTCTGGCGGCGCAGCTTGACCAAGCTCGTATGGCAGGGCAGGCCTATGAACAAACCGCCAGGCAGCTCATGACGCTGCACCGTGATCGCCTGATGCTGGACCAGAAGGTGCGTCAGCAACGTCAGCAATTGGGGCGTCAGGTCGATAGTTTGAATAATGCACTACGTAATTACTCCCTAAGAGCCGAGCGAACCTATGGTGAAGGGGGACCGCAGCAGTATTCCAACCGGGTATTGCTGCTGGTGAACCAGACCATGGAACAGTTTGAGCGCTTTGGTGTTCACCAGGATGTGGTAGAGCTGGTGCGCGGGCTAGAGGGGCAAGCCAAGCAGCTTGAGGAGAGCTTCCAGGCTTTTGCGGCAGCCGACGACAAACAAGCACAAAAAGTACAAACCCTGGTCAAGCAGGTAGTTTTTAATCTGGATAATGAGCGTGGCATGCTTGCGCTTTTTCAAGCCCAGTCACAGCTGCACCAACAAATGAGCCAGGCATTACGTTTGGCCGAGCAACAAATTCAGGCGACCCTGGCGGCTGCCGAAGGCTTTGCCAGCCTGACTGATGCCGCTGCACAGCAGGCGAAAGACGCTGCGGCCGAGACGATTAGCAGTAGCCGGGTCTGGTTAAGTGCGATTAGTTTGGCCGGTATTCTGGCTGCAGTGCTGATCGGCTGGCGAGTGGTGGTTAGTATCCGCTCCCCCTTGACCCAATTCCGCACGGCGATCAATCAAATGACTGCCGGGGATATGCGGATAAGGATGAGTATTCAACGTCAGGATGAGTTTGCCGAGCTGGGTAAACACCTGAACGAACTCTGTAGTGCGCTCCAGCATACCTTGCAGGAATTGGCACAGGAGGCGGATCGCCTAACCGCTCTGGCTGAGCAGAATACCCAAATTAGCCAGCAAACCACCCAAGCGGTGGATGAGCAGCAGTTGCAGCTGTCTGCAACGGCATCCGCCATGCAACAGATGGAATCCACCGTACAGGAGGTAGCCAACCGTGCCGGAGAAACGCTGGCGGCGGTGGGGGATACCGAGCGCCTAAGCGTGCAGGTTAAACAGCATGTGCAGCGTACCCTGAGTAGCATTCGCCAGCAGGCTGAGCATATCCAACGGGGTGGCCAGGTCAGTGGCGAACTCAACACCTACAGTAAGCAGATTGACAGCATTCTCGAAGCGATCCGCGATATTGCGGCACAAACCAATCTGTTGGCGTTAAATGCTGCGATTGAAGCAGCGCGAGCCGGTGAGCAGGGGCGAGGGTTTTCGGTAGTGGCGGATGAAGTCCGTACTCTGGCCAGCCGGACTCAGGAATCGACGGGCGAAATTCAGCAGATGATTGAGCAGATGCAAGGACGTATTCGTGAGGTGGCCAAGGCCATGGAGTCAAGCCAGCAGCAAACGGAACAGTGCGTCAATCTGGCGGCGACCGCTGGACACACCCTGGAAAAAATCGGCCCGGCTATTCAACTGATTCAGGATATGAATACCCAGATTGCCAGCGCCACCCACCAACAAAGTGCAACGGCGCAAACGGTCAGCGATAGTGTGCAGGCAATACATAAGGCCACTGAGCGCAGTGCCGAAGGTGCCAAGCAAACTAGCAAGAGTAGTCAGAGCCTGCTGGATCTGGCGCAGTTTCAGCGTCGGGTGCTCAAGCGTTTTCAGGTTTGATGGCCGTGCCGTCGCTTGCTCGTCAAGGCTTGCCACACTGATTACAATGCCTCCCCTGTAATGCTCCTCGCCATCCATGGCGAGGAGCGGGGATGCTGTCAGGGGGCATGTCATGCTGCATATCATTCTTTATCAGCCGGAAATTCCGCCGAATACTGGCAATATTATCCGTCTATGCGCCAACACCGGCTTTCAACTGCATTTAATTCGTCCCTATGGTTTTGTCCTGGATGATAAACGTCTGCGCCGGGCGGGTTTGGATTACCACGAGTTTGCCCAGGTGCAGGAGCACAATAACCTCGCAGAGGCGCTTGAGCGCATTCAACCCACGACCCTGTATGCCTTTACCACCAAGGGCAGCCGTTGTTTCAGTGAAGCACAGTTTCAGGCCGGGGATGCTTTGTTGTTTGGCCCGGAAAGCCGGGGACTGCCTGCCGAGGTATTAGCCCAATTCACAGGGGAGACTCGCTTACGTTTGCCGATGTTGGAGGGCAGCCGTAGCCTGAATCTGTCTAATACCGTCGCAGTGGCGATTTATGAGTCCTGGCGGCAACTGGGTTATCCCCAGGGACGTTAAGACGGCAGGGCATTGGCTGGATAGAAAAAGCATTCAACCGGCTGGCCATGCATCACAACCGGCTCGCCGGGCAGAGCACCTAAACGCTGCGCCAGCCTGGCGGAACGCTGATTATGCGGATGGATCAGGCTGATAATCGGCGTATTGGCAGGCCAATGCTGGCGTGCGCAGTCAAGCGCCAAGCTGGCCGCCTCGCTGGCTAAGCCCTGGCCCCAGTGGCTGCGCTTTAGCAGCCAGGCTAACTCTAATCCTGGCCAGCCTTCCGGTTGAATAAAGCCGACCCGACCCAATAGCTCGCCACTATCACGCGCGCAGAGTGCCCAGATGCCAAAGCCCAGTAGCTGCCAATGTCCGGCCAGTACCGCCATGTTCATCCAGGCTTCTTGACGGCTGTAGGGTTGGCCGTGGCCGATATAGCGCACGGTTTCCGCATCCGCCAAGAGGGCTGCATAAGCATCCAAATCCTGTTGTTGCCACTGGCGTAGCTGGATGCGTTGACTGGTTAAACGGGGAGGCAGGGAAGCAGGCATCAGTAAGGTACATCCAGCGCGCGGCAGAGGAACTGCATCAGTGGCGTCAGTGCCCGATAGCTGTGCAGCAGCTCAGTTACTAAATCGATTGACAGCGCCTCTTCTGGGCTCATGCCGCGCATGGCATAGAAGCTCTTACGCTTGAGATCCTCCAGCTGAGGACTGTCTTTGCTGAAGCCCTTGGGTGGGCGCTGTAATTGTTCGCCCTCCACTCCACGTGGATAGAAACGCCGGAATTCATCGTCTGCCAGCACGGCTTGCCAGTCTTGCGGGCGTTTGGCAATGCGTTGGCGCACCCTGAGTAGCTCGGCGCTGGGCGGCAGCCATAAACCGCCGCCAAAGAAAACTTCATCAGGATCAAAATGCAGGTATAGGCCGGGTGCATGGGCATCCTTACCCAGACGATGGCGAAACTGGCAGGCGGCATGGGTCTTGTAAGGGGTTTTATCGTTACTGAAGCGGGTATCGCGGTAAATGCGGAACAGCGAGCCGTTATGAGCTTTGGCAATGACCTGGATTTCCGGGGCAAATTGCGCCAAAGGAGCCTGCAGGGCTTCCATCAGTTGGCAGAGTGGTTGTTGCACCTGTTCCTGGTAACGTGTCTTGTTGTCAGCAAACCACTCTTTATTGTTGTTACTGCGTAGCTCGCGTAGAAACTGAAAAAGTTCGGGGGAGAGGGTGTTCATTAAGCCTCCTGGCACTTTAATCTCTGTTTGACAACCAGACCGGTCGGTATATTATCCCGTTATGAGTATAAACACTAATCAACAGACTAGCAGTTCTCTGGCAACCAAGGGTGCCCAAACTCGTCAGCGTATTATTGAGGTGGCGGCGGAGTTGATTCATCGCCAGGGGTATCACTACACCGGACTGCAACAGATTCTGACTGAGGCGGGGGTAACCAAGGGGGCGTTTTATTTCCACTTTAAGGACAAGAAAGCCCTGGCCTTGGCGGTGATTGAGCACTTTGGCGGTTTTTTCCGGCAGGTGTTTGCCAAGTCACTGTTGGATCAAAGCCTCAGCCCTTGGCAGCAACTGGAAGGTTTTCAGCAGCAGATTCTGCAGCTGTTCTCGGCTCAGGAAGTCATTTGTGGTTGCCCGATTGGCAACCTGACCCTGGAAGTGGCGGCCATGGATGAGGATATGCAGCAGCATTTGGCAGCGGCCTTAGGCAGATTAAGTAATCGTTTTGCTGCGGTGATTAGCCAGGGTCAGCAACAGCAGTGTTTTATCACTCATGTGCCAGCCCAGTCGTTAGCAGACTTTTTGGTTAATAGTTGGCAAGGGGCGGTACTCAGAGTGAAGGCGGAGCAGTCTCTGCAACCTCTGCATGATTGGTTTAGTAGTGTGCGGATGATTCTACAGCCGCCGCAACGATAGGCGGTTTAACGCGATGGCAGGTCACTGCCATTTTTTTCGCCCCAGTTAAAAACAGACTGGTTGGTATATTGGAGGTGAGTAATGAAACTCTACGGTGCGCCTGTTTCCCCCTATACGCGTAAAGCCATGCTGGCCTTGGCTTATAAACAGCTTCCCTATGAGTTGGTAATGACAACACCCGGTAGTCAGGATGCTGCTTTTGTTGAGGCCAGCCCCCTGGGCAAGATTCCTGCCATGCGTACGGATACGGGCGCAGCTTTTGCCGATTCATCTGTGATTGTGGCCTATCTGGAAAGGTGCTATCCCGCCTATCCGCTTTATCCCGCTGATCCTGCTTTGCTGGCGAAAGCATTGTGGTTGGAAGAGTACGCTGATACCAAGTTAGCGGAGGCCTTGAGTGGGTTGTATTTCCAGCAGTGTTTAAGCGCCAAGTTCTTTGGCAAGGAGGCGAATGCTGAGCGTATCGAGGAGCTGCAGCAGAAGCTGGTCCCCAGCCAGTTGGCTTTGCTGGAATCACTACTGCCGGCGGAGGGCTGGAGTGTGGGGGATGCCATCAGTATTGCCGACATTGCCCTGGGAGCGGATTTGATCAGCTTGCTGCACACGGGTTATGACTTTGTGGATACAGCAGGGTATCCGCGTATCTGCCAATTGTGGCAACGCTTTAGTGAGCAACCATGGGTACAGCAGCAAATCAGCACTGAGCGCAAGATGTTGCAATTGTAAGGAAAACAGACCAGCCAGAGCGCGATCCTCTGCCATCTGGCTGGTGAGCTTAACGTCCCCCTGCTCCCATTCTGGAGCGATCGCTGTTGGCCACCAGTACTCCGGTGCCAATACGATTGATTTCCTCCCAGAGTTGGGGGGCTATCTGCAAGCCATGATCCAGGCTGTGGCTTTTATGGCTGGCGATCTGCTCAGGGCTGAGATAACGCCAACCCTGTTGTACAGGCTGCTCAGGTTGCAACGCGGTGCTGAGGTTAATCCGGGTGCTGCAGATGATGGTCAGGGTTTGCTTGGCATCCAGGGCGGCATCCTGGCTGAGCAGGGCTTCACTATAACTGGGGTAGCGTTGACCAGCGTGGATGGCGGCACAGTGCTCCCTGATTGATTGACTGCCATTTTGCCAATAGGCGGCCAGGCTGGCGCCACGCCGGCCACAGTCAGTCAGGGCTTTGAGAATAAAAATACGATTGTGACAGTTGAGCACTTTCACCGTCGCCAGACCGGTGTTGATGGCTTTGGCATGGGCCAAGTCGACACAGGCAGCCAGACAATTGAGGGCGCTGCGCCCCTGCACATCAATCACGGCGGAGGTATCGTCTTCATAAAGCACCTGACTGAAGGCTTTATTGGCGTCGGCTTGAATATAAGGCAGCACTCGTTGGAGTTCGTCTAACCCCTGCAGGCCATGCTTTTCCAGCCAGAGAATCATGGCTGCTGCATCTTCATAGTTGCCCACATAGTAGCCGCAGGCTTCAAAACAGCGGCGTAACGCCGCTTTGAGTTCATTCATGGAAACGTGCATTAGTGAGCTCCTTGCCAATCAGCCAGTGCGGGGGCCAGGGGCATGAACCAGTTATCGCTAAAGGGTTGACCGATATCCTCCAGCAGGGGAGCGCCCTGGAACATGGTGTTACGCACCCAGAGACGTGAGCGGGGATCAAATTTACTGACGCCGAAGAACGCCAGTTTGGCTCTGAGCATGTGCATGGGCAGGATGTCTGCATCCAGCAAGTTGGCCTGGATGTCGCCATAGTAACCAAGGTTCATGCTCTGGATACGGCGAATAATGCCGCGCCATTGGGGATGGGTCACCAAGAAGCGTGCACAGGAGTGATCGGGATGTTGGCTGAGGTAGGGGCCGAGCTGGTCATAGCACTGGCGTACTGCATAGGCGATCCCAAGGGCCATCTGCTTGTCTTGCCCCTCTTCTTCCTCGGCGTGGCCCAGGCGGGGTTCCATTTTTTCTTCGGAGCGATACCAGAAGGTTTGTCGGGTGCCGGGGTGGTTGAAATCAATTGCCAGGGCCCAGGCATAGCGTTGCTCAATGACCTGTACCAGCTGGGCTAACGGCATCACCGCATCAAGGTCTTGATGCTCTGCGCAGAGATAGTGTTCATCCAGGGGATCGACCAGGGCGGGGTAGAGCTCCAGCGCAATGGAAATCAGCAGTTCCTGTCCGGAGAGAGAGCAGTGCTGCTCACTCCACTGCAGGAGCGTCTGCCAGTCTGCGGGTGGCTGTTGGCATTGCTGTTGTAGCCGGGCCAGGTCTTGCAGCAACTGCTGGTTCTGGCTGCTTTGCCATTCATCCTCGGTGAAGGTTTGTTCAATGTGTTGGTGGCAACGTTGCAATAGTTGCTGTAACTGCTGATGGATAGAGGGGTTAATCTCCCCCAGTGTCTTGACCCTGGCCAGGCCTAGCTCGCGCATTTCCATCCACCGGTTGATTAGTTGTGGATGATTAATCAGATAAGGCGCCATGCCCAGACCGGTGGAGTTGCCAATGCCAATATAGCGTTTGAGTGCGGCCTGCATGGGGGTAAAGGTTTGGGGGTTCTGTTGGCGGGCAATGTGTTCCGCCTGGGCCAGGCTGAAACTGCGCAGCAGAAAACAAACAAACATTTCGGCGGCAAAGGGACGGGCAAAATCGGGGTAGCGAAGTTGGATTTTTTCCCAGTCCGCCATCCCCATTTTGCCACTGCCATAGACAGCGGTGGTGCGGTACAGATAGCCGACCTTCACCAGCATCTGCGGGTCAGGTTGTTGGCCAGCAGCCAGGGCTGCCACCACCTTGTCGAAGTTACGGGCACTGCGATTGGCGCGGGATAGCACCAGGACATTGGCATCCAGGCGCCCTTCCTCTTGCTTGGGGACATTGTCGCGCAGTCGCTGTAAGGTACTGGCATCAATATCGCCGGCGACCAGGGCCATGGTCAGATCCCACTGGGTGGCAATCACCCTGTCATTACGTTGTTCGGGCGCCAGGTAGGCGGAGAACACGACAAAACTGAATAGTGCCCGTGGGGTTTGGATGCGGTAGATCACTTCACCATAGCCATGTTCATCCAGGGCGAACAGGCTGGGGCTGATCTGCCAGCGCTCGCGCATAATGCGCCGTATCAGGGAGCGCATAAAACTTAGGCGACTCTGGTGCATGGCGCCCAGGCGCTCCAGTTGCATCACTTGTTCGGCGGGGCGGAGGGGTAGAGGTTGGGGCCCCCAGAGTTCGGCGTGAATCGGCGCTGAATTCATTATTGTTGTCCTCTTGCGTTGCCGCCTTGCACTGTCGATAGCGGCCGGTTGATTACCATCATCCGTCGCCGCCGCCAGTGCAGCAAATCAAAAGGTTATATCGTTTGATAAGTTGAACTTATCTTTTGTATGTAAAGTATTATTTTTGCTTTGCAATGTTGTCGGTTTGACTGAGGATAAAGTCGATTAACGCCTGAGCAGGAGGCGGCAGGGAGCGATTGCGTAATTGCACGATGCCAATGCGCCGGCTCACCCTGGGGGTGTGCAAAGGTATAAAGCGCAGGGTGGTGCTGTCCTGGGGAAAGGCATACCAGGGCAGGGTGGTAATGCCAAAACCGGCCTCCAGCATCGCAATCAGGGAAATCATGTTGGAGACATAGAACTGTGATTTGCCTAACAAGGGCTTGGCTTCACTGTCCTCCAGCAGGCGCGAGGTGCCGTTGGCGATCAGGCGGTGCTGGCCCAACTCCTGCCAGTGTAATTCCTCTGCGGCGGCCAGCGGGTGTTGGATGGGGCAGACCACACCGATGCGGTCTTCCCAGATGGGGGTAAAGCTTTTATCGCTGTGCTCATACTCGTGAAACAGATGGGCAATCCCAAAATCCACCTGCTGATTTTCCACCATCCGCATGACCGCATCGGAGTTATCGTCATAGAAGCTGATGTGCAGATTGGGGCTGGTGGCGACAAAGCGCAGCAATAAGGCCGGTAGCACCCGGCTGGCGATGGAGGGCACCGAGGCCAGACGCAGGTGCCCGGTTTTGTGCTCTGCCAGCAGCGCCATGTCTTCCGCCAAGCGATCGTGGTGAGCAATCAGCTCTTTGGCTTTGGGCAGGAACAGCTGACCAAAAGGCGTCAGCTCGGTTTTCGCCGCTTTACTGCTGTGCTTTTCAAATAGCTCCTGGCCGAGTTTGCTCTCCAGATCACGAATCGACAGGGAGATGGCGGGTTGGGTGCGGTGTGCTTTTTGGGCGGCAGCATGAAAACCCTTTAATTCCGCTACCCAGACAAAATGACGCAGCTGAGTGACTTTCAGTTCCGGCAGCATGATAAGTTTCGCTTATTGTTAGATTTTATTAATTAATTTTTATTATTAAATCACGGCTTCTATGATGCTTCCAATTGCATTTGGAGGTGATCATGTCAGAAGCACGTTTTCTTAACTATATCGCTGGAGACTGGGTGGATGGCGTCAACCTGTTGGCCAATGTCAGCCCAGCCGACCTGAGTGATGTGATAGGTCACTATGCCCAGGCGGATGCAGCTCAGGTGGAGCAAGCGATTGCGGCGGCCAAGGCAGCCCAGCCCCACTGGCAGCGCCAGGGCTTAGAGCAACGCCAGGCGGTGTTGATGGCCATTGGTGATGAGCTGATCGCGCGTAAAGAGGAACTGGGCACCGTACTGGCGCGGGAAGAGGGTAAAACCCTGGCCGAGGGCATGGGTGAGGTGTACCGCTCGGGTCAGTTTTTCCATTACTACGCGGCGGAAGTATTGCGTCAGATGGGGGAAAGCGCCGACTCCGTTCGCCCAGGGGTGGAAATCGATACCCGCCGTGAACCCGTAGGGGTGGTGGCCATCATTACCCCCTGGAATTTCCCCATGGCGACGGCGGCCTGGAAGATTGCTCCCGCCCTGGCCTTTGGTAATGCGGTGGTATTTAAGCCCGCCAACCAGGTGCCTGCCAGCGCCTGGGCGCTGACCGAAATTATTGCCCGTCAGGGCTTGCCGGCCGGTACCTTTAACCTGGTGATGGGGCCAGGAGCCAGCGTTGGCGATACCCTGATCCACTCCGCGGAGATTGATGCTCTCACCTTTACCGGCTCATTGGAGACCGGGCGTAAGGTGGCGGTCGCCACAGCGGCGAATCTGGTTAAATGTCAGTTGGAGATGGGCAGCAAGAATGCGCTGGTGGTGTTGGATGACGCCGACCTATCGCTGGCGGTGGAATGCGCGGTGAATGGCGCTTTCTTTGGCACCGGGCAAAAGTGCACGGCTTCTTCCCGTTTAATTGTCACGGCCGGTATTCACGACCGTTTCGTGGCGGCGATGATCGAGCGTATGCAGCAGCTGGTGGTGGGGCACCCCCTGGATGCCGGCGTGCAGATTGGCGCCGTCGCCGATGCCAAGCAGTTTGAGCAGAACCAGTACTACCTGCAATTAGCGCAGCAAGAAGGCGCCGTGTTGGCCTATGGTGGTCAGGTGCCGGACGTGCGAACCCAGGGTTATTACCTGCAACCGGCGCTCTTTACCCACACCCATAATCAAATGCGGATTAACCGGGAAGAACTGTTTGCCCCCATCGCCTGTGTGATCAAGGTGGCGGATTACCAGGAAGCGGTGGATACCCTCAACGACACCCCCTATGGCTTGACCGCCGGCATCATCACCCAGTCTTTGCGTTATGCCCATGACTTCAAGCGCCAGGCGCGTACCGGCTGTGTGATGGTCAACTTACCCACCGCCGGCACCGACTACCACGTGCCCTTTGGTGGACGCAAAGCCTCCAGCTTCGGCCCGCGTGAGCAGGGCAGCTATGCCAAGGAGTTTTATACCACCGTTAAGACCTGTTACCTGCGTGCGGGCTGAGGAGGGGGTATGCATAACGAACTGATCGTGATCGACGGCTTACAGTATTCCAACTGGAGCCGGGAGATCTTCCTGCAGTTGCAGCAGGGTGGCGTCACCATGGTACATGCCACCCTGGCCTACCATGAGCAGATTCGCGAAACCCTGGGCCGTTTCGCCCAGTGGAATCGCTTGTTTGAGCAGCATGGCGACCTGATTATGCCGATCAAAAGCGCGACGGATATTCGTCGTGCCAAGGCCTGCGGTAAGGTTGGCATCATGCTGGGAGCGCAAAACTGTTCGCCGATTGAGGATGACATCGGCATGGTGGAGGTGATGCGCGAGCTGGGGCTGATGGTGATGCAGCTGACCTATAACAACCAAAGCCTGCTCGCCTGTGGCTGCTATGAAAAGGAAGACAGTGGCGTGACCCGCTTTGGCCGCCAGGTCATCCGGGAAATGAACCGGGTAGGCATGCTGGTGGACATGAGCCACAGCGGCGAGCGCAGCACCCTGGAGGCGATCGAACTCTCCAGCCGCCCCATTGTGATTTCCCATGCCAACCCAGCCAGCTTCCATGCCGCCAAGCGCAATAAGTCGGATCGGGTACTGCGTGCCCTGGCGGAGTCAGGCGGTTTACTCGGTTTCAGCCTCTATCCCTTCCATTTGCACAACGGCTCGGACTGCAGCCTGGAGCTGTTCTGCGACATGATTGCGCGCACTGCGGAATTGATGGGGGTGGAGCATATTGGCCTGGGTTCAGACCTGTGCCAGCAGCAGCCGCAACAGGTACTGGAATGGATGCGTAATGGCCGCTGGTCAAAGGAGCTGGACTATGGTGAAGGCTCCGCCAGTAACGCCGAGTGGCCTCGTCCGCTGAGCTGGTTCCGTGATAGTCGGGATTTTCCCAATTTAACGGCTGGCTTACAGGCGCGTGGTTTCAGCAATGACGAGGTGGCACGCATCATGGGCCTGAACTGGTTACGGATCCTGGAGGAGGGGCTGCTACCGCAAACCGCCTAATTGTCTGTGCTTGGAGATCCTTTGGGCCGGAGTGCCACTAATAAATATAAAACTCTCAGGAGATCATTATGAGCAGTTCATCCACAGCAGCCGCCAAAGTTGCGCCTGCTACCTCGCAGTCGGGTTGGCTTAATGGCGTCGACATCCCGGTTTTCTTACTCAGTGGCGGAGCCCTGGTGGTATTCGCGCTGCTGGCGCTGTATGACCTGGCGCTGGTCTCTGCCTGGGTCAACAGCGCCTTTGCCACCTCAACCGCGCTCTTTGGTGCCTACTGGCAGGTGCTGTTATTACTGACCTTTGTGATTGGCTTATTACTGGCGCTGGGCCGCACCGGGCGAGTGGTGTTGGGGGGATTACCCAGTCCGGAGATGTCGACCTTCAAATGGACCTCGGTGATTATGTGTACCCTGCTGGCGGGTGGTGGGGTGTTTTGGGCCGCGGCGGAGCCGATGGCGCACTTTACCTCTCCTCCCCCTTTGTTTGGTGGTGATAGCGGCACCCTGCAGGCGGCCCACAATGCGTTGGCGCAAAGCTTCATGCACTGGGGTTTTTTGGCCTGGGCGATTCTCGGCAGCCTGACCGGCATCGTGCTGATGTATCTGCACTATGAGAAAGGTTTGCCCCTTAAACCCCGTACGCTGCTCTACCCGGTGCTGGGCCAGCGGGTGATGCAGGGCTGGTTAGGTGCCCTGGTGGATGCCTGCTGTGTGCTGGCGGTGGTGGCCGGAACGGTAGGGCCCATCGGTTTTCTTGGCCTACAGGTGAGCTTTGGTTTAGAAAAACTGTTTGGTATTCCCAACACCTATGCCACCCAAGTCAGCATTCTGCTGGGCTTGATTGTGCTCTATACCCTGTCGGCGGTGAGTGGCGTGACCAAGGGGATTCAGCTGCTCAGTAAGATCAATGTCCTGCTGGCGGCGTTGTTGATGGGCTTTATTCTGCTGTTTGGCCCCACGGCTTTCATTATTGATGGCTATCTGCAGGGCTTTGGCATCTACCTGGATCAACTGATCCCGATGGCTACCTTTCGTGCCAACCCCGGCTGGTTGGATTGGTGGACCGTCTTCTTCTGGGGCTGGTTTCTCGGTTATGGCCCTTTGATGGCGATGTTTGTTGCCCGTATCTCCCGTGGCCGCACCCTGCGGCAGATGGTGGTGCTGATCAGCCTGGTGGCACCGACGATCACCTGTTTCTGGTTTACCGTGGTGGGGGGCAGTGGCCTGGCCTTTGAGCTGGCCAACCCTGGGGTGATTTCCACGCCCTTTACCGGTTTTAACCTGCCGGCCGCCCTGTTGGCGATTACCGAACAGTTACCGCTGGGCTTCCTGATTTCCGTGCTCTTCCTGGTGTTGACCACCATCTTTGTTGCCACCACTGGTGACTCCATGACCTATGCGGTTTCCATGGTGATGACCGGTACGGATCATCCACATAGTGGTATCCGGGTATTTTGGGGGGTGATGATGGGGGTCACCGCGGCGTTGCTGATCTCCATCGGCGCGGGTGGGATCTCGGCGCTGCAATCCTTCATCGTGGTGACGGCGGTGCCGGTCTCTCTGGTCTTGTTACCTTCGCTGTGGACGGCACCTCAGATTGCCCGGCAGATGGCGGATGAGCAGGGGCTTTAAAGTCGATGCCCCTGCGGGGGCCTTAATTGAGATCAGTTAGATGAAATATGCGGTTAAAACCGAACTCTTTGCTGCCAAGGCGCCGTTGGAATGGGCGGTGGTGGCTAACCAACAACTCTATACGGCACAGATTCCTATTGATCAGCAGGGCCAGGTGGTGGCGGGGGGAATCGAAGCCCAGGCCAGACAAACACTGGATAATCTGCAACACACCCTGGCGGCGGCAGGGGTGGGGATGGAGGCCCTGACCCAGGTGCTGATTTATGTGACCGATCGCGCTTACCTGCCGGTGTTTAACCAGGTCTATGCCGAGTATTTGCAGCCACCCTATCCGAATCGTGCTGCCATGGTGGTGGCGGGTTTGGCGCGGGAGGAGATGCTGTGTGAGGTCGTGGCCTATGCCTGGGTGCCCGAGGAACGGAATCAGGCTTAAGCCTGCGCCCAGTGCAAACACCACTCTAATTGCTGGTGGCGCTCATCCTGCTGGCTATGCTGGTGGATAAAGCCCTGCTGTAAGAAGAAGCTGTAAGCGGCCTGATTATTGGCATAGACCAACGCCCCCAATTGGGGGCGTTGGCGTTTTACCTGCTGCAACAGGCGGGTGCCGATGCCTTGCCCTTGGTAGAGCGGATGGACATAGAGGGCGACAACAAAGTTATCCACCACACAGATAAAACCCGCGGGGCGGCCATAGTCTTCCCACAGCCAGGTTTGCCCCCGTGGCAGGTAGTCACGGTAGAGCGTATGGCGTTGCAACGGCCAGTAATTGGGTGGCAGGAAGGGATAGGCGCGTATGGAGGCAGCCAGCCAGATATCAATCAGCAGGGGGTAGTCATCTGGGCTGGCGGCTCTGAGCATGGCACCTCCTTGTGCCTGATAGCAGGGATTAGTGGTGGGGGATATCCAGGCTGGGATCAACCTGATGCAGACGCTGTTGGAACAGCCCACGAATGCGCTCCAGCGCTTCCTGGTTTTCCGCTTCAAAACGCAGCACCAGCACCGGCGTGGTATTGGAGGCGCGGATCAAACCCCAGCCATCGGGGAAGTCGACCCGTACACCATCGATCATCGAAGCATTACCACCGGGGTAGTCGAGTTGTTGCAATGCGCTGACAATCTCGAACTTGCTGGTGTCGGTCACTTCGATGTTGATCTCCGGGGTGCTGACATCTTCCGGGAAGGTGTGGAACAGTGCCTCGGCATCCAGGCTATGGCTGGCCAACAGCTCCAGCAGGCGGCAGGCGCTATAGAGGCCGTCATCGAAGCCAAACCAGCGCTCTTTAAAGAAGATATGACCGCTCATTTCACCGGCCAGCAGGGCGCCGCTTTCTTTCATCTTGGCTTTGATCAGGGAGTGGCCGGTTTTCCACATCAGGGGTTCACCCCCGGCTGCCTGAATCACCGGCGCCAGCAGGCGTGAGCATTTGACGTCATAGATAATCTGCGCACCGGGGTTACGCTGGGCGACATCCTGGGCGAACAGCATCAGCAGGCGGTCAGGGTAAATAATATGGCCTTGATTCGTTACCACGCCGACGCGGTCGCCATCACCGTCAAAAGCCAGACCGATATCGGCCTGGTGTTCAGCCACCGCAGCGATGCAGTCTTGCAGGTTTTTCGGCTTGCCAGGATCGGGATGGTGATTGGGGAAGGTGCCATCAATCTCGGTAAACAGCGGGATAATCTCGCAGCCCAGACGCTCCAGTAATTGTGGCGCCAGTTCACCGGTCACACCGTTACCGCAGTCGACCACTACCTTCAGGCGTTTGGCCGGTTGGATATCCTTGGCAATGCGATCCAGATAGGCTTGCTTGACGCAGTCCTGGCGTAGGCTACCGGCCCCGGCAGGGAAGTCCTGCTCGGCAATGCGGCGGTACAGATCCTGGATGTCATCGCCGGACAGGGTCTGGCCCGCCAAGACGATTTTAAAGCCGTTGTAGTCCGCTGGGTTGTGGCTGCCGGTGACCATGACGCCGGAGGGGATGCCCAGGCTGTAGGTGGCAAAGTAGAGCACGGGGGTGGGTACCATGCCCACATCCACCACATCACGACCGCTGGCGCGCAGGCCATCGCTCAAAGCTCCGACAAAGGCGGGGCCAGACAGGCGGCCATCACGGGCGACAATCACGCTTTGCTGGCCACGTTTGGCGGCTTCCGCACCTATGGCACGACCAATCTGGAAGACCACATCAGGGGTCAGGCTGGCATCGACCACGCCACGGATGTCATAGGCGCGGAAGATGGAAGGATCAACGGCAACCTGGGAGTAACTGGACATTGCGAGTTCCCTAATAAACTTGAGCGATTATTGACGGCCAGAATGGCCAAAGCCGCCAGCACCGCGTTCGCTGGCAGTAAATTCATCAACGATTTGCCATTCGGCTTGCACCACGGGCACCAGAATCATCTGGGCAATACGTTCACCTGGCTCAACCACAAAGGTGCTGTGGCCACGGTTCCAGCAGGACACCATCAGCTGGCCCTGGTAGTCAGAATCAATCAGGCCAACCAGATTGCCCAATACTACCCCGTGCTTATGGCCGAGGCCCGAGCGGGGCAGAATCATCGCCGCCAGATTAGGGTCAGCAATATAGATCGCCAGACCGGTGGGAATCAGTTCGGTTTGGCCGGGCTCCAGGGTCAGGGGCGCATCCAGGCAGGCGCGCAGGTCCAGGCCAGCGGAGCCGGGGGTGGCGTAGCTGGGCAGGGGGAACTCGTCACCAATACGAGGATCAAGGATTTTGACTTGCAGGTTGGTTGTACTCATAACTCCGGGTCTCAGGCGTGCTGATAATAGGCTTGGGCCAAATGATGAATAATTTGCTGGGCCAACAGGGCTTTGGGGGCCCTGGCCAGGGTCAGGTGGTGCTGGGGACGAATCAGGGTGACGGCATTGTCATCGCTGTTAAAGCCAATACCGGCGGCGCTGACATCGTTGGCGATGATCATGTCCAGGCGCTTACGGTTGAGCTTGTCCTGGGCGTAGGTCAGCACATCCTGGGTTTCGGCGGCAAAGCCGACGGTAAAGGGGCGTCGATCCGGCGGCAAAGCGGCTACGGTGGCGACAATATCGGGGTTTTGTACCAGGTGCAGCTTGAGATCTTGTTGCCCTGGGGTCTTCTTGATTTTGTGTGCGGCCACCTCAGCCATCCGGTAATCCGCCACTGCTGCGGCGGCGATAAAGATGTCACAGGCTTCGATACCATCCAGACTGGCAGCCAGCATCTGCTCGGCGCTTTCCACCTGAATACACTCCACCCCTGGCGGACAGGGCAAATTAACCGGCCCGCTGATCAGTTTGACGCGGGCGCCGGCAGCCTGAGCCGCGGCGGCTAGGGCATAGCCCATCTTGCCGGAGGAGTGGTTACTGATAAAGCGCACCGGGTCGAGGGCTTCACGGGTGGGGCCGGCGGTAATCCACAGGGTTTTGCCTGCCAGTAAGGGTTCACTTACCGGACGGCTAAGCAATTCAAAGATGTCGCTGGCTTCCAACATCCGCCCAGGGCCAACATCGCCACAGGCTTGGGCACCAGAGGCGGGGCCAAGGATTTGCCAACCGAGGCTGGCCAGGTAAGCCACATTGCGCTGGGTGCGTGGGTCTTTCCACATCGCTTGATTCATCGCCGGGGCTAAGGCAATGGGGGCCTCAGTGGCGAGGGTCAGGGTGGTGAGCAGATCATCCGCCATGCCGGCGGCGAGGCGGGCGATCAGGTTAGCGCTGGCGGGGGCGATGATGATCAGGTCTGCCCATTTGGCGAGTTCGATATGCCCCATGCCGGCTTCGGCCTGTTCATCCAACAGGTGTTGGTGTACCGGATGGCCAGACAGGGCCTGAAAGGTCAGCGGGGTAATAAACTCCGCCGCACCCTGGGTCAGTACCACCCGTACCTGTGCCCCGGCCTTGACCAGTAAACGGGTTAACTCGGCGCTTTTATAGGCCGCAATGCCACCGCTGACACCGAGCAGAATCTGCTTACCCGCTAACATGCCTTCTCCCATTATTCGGCCTGCAAAATAAGGTCGCTAAGATAGCATAAGGCGCTTAGAAAGGCTTGGCCTGGATGGCTGCTTGGGTTAATTTTTGCCCAGTTATGTGGACCGCATCGTAGTAGGCAGTGAGCGGATTTCAGCCTGAAGAGGAGCCTACTATGGCAATCAAAGATTGGCCCGCCAGCGAGCGCCCACGGGAAAAGTTACTGACCCAGGGGGCCGCTCAACTCACCGATGCCGAATTACTGGCCATTTTCCTGCGTACCGGCGTGGCTGGTAAAAGTGCGGTGGTTTTAGCACAGGAGTTGCTACATGGCTTTGGCAGTCTGGCGGCCCTGCTGAAGGCGGATTTAGCCAGCTTTAGCCAGGGCAAGGGCTTAGGTTCGGCCAAATATGCCCAGTTACAGGCAGTACTGGAAATGGCCCGCCGCCATCTGGGCGAACAGTTACGCCGTGACAATGTGTTTACTGCACCTGAGCAGGTGCGGCAGTACCTGTTGGCATTACTGCGCGCGGAGGAGCGGGAAATCTTTGCCTGTCTGCTGCTGGATTCCCAGCATCGCCTTATCCATATGGAGCCGCTGTTTATGGGCACCATTGATGCGGCCAGTGTGTACCCGCGTGAGGTGGTCAAACTGGCCTTGCGTTATAACGCGGCGGCGATGATTGTGGCCCATAATCATCCCTCCGGGATTGCTGAACCCAGCCGCGTCGATGAACTCATTACCCAACGGTTAAAGCAGGCCCTGGCCCTGGTGGAGGTGCGTCTGTTGGATCATATGGTAGTGGGTGCCGGGGAAGTGGTATCCCTGGCGGAGCGGGGATTGGTGTAACAAGGGTAGAAAACAGGCCAGTCAGGCTGTGCCTGAGGATAAAAAGGATAAGACCATGGCAATCGCACTGCAGATGGTGGATGTATTTGGCAGTGGCCCCCTGGCGGGTAATCCTCTGGCGGTGGTGATCTGCGAGGAAGAATTGGCGACTGAGGAAATGCAACGGTTAACCCGCTGGTTCAATCTGTCGGAAACCACCTTTGTGCTACCGCCAACAACGGCGGAGGCGGATTATCGCCTGCGTATCTTTACCCTGGAGCGGGAGATGCCCTTTGCCGGTCACCCGACCTTAGGCAGCTGTCATGCTTGGTTACAGGCTGGCAACCAGCCGAAGCATCCGGGGCAGGTGGTGCAGGAATGCGGCGCGGGGCTGGTGCCTATTCGGCAAGAGCACGGCCGTCTGGCATTTGCGGCGCCACCTTTGCTGCGTTTTGCCGCGCCCTCTTTGACGGAGCTTAACGATGCTTTGCAGATGTTGCGTCTGCAGCTGAGTGATGTCGTCGAGGCCAGCTGGATAGACAATGGCCCAGGCTGGTTAGGCATTCGTCTGGCCTCGGCGGAGCAGGTGCTGGCATTGCAGCCTGCGCGTAGCTGGTCAGGGCAAATGGATGTAGGGGTAGTGGGGCCTTATCCGGCGGGTGGCGAAGCGGCCTTTGAGGTGCGGGCATTTTTTAGCGACCACCTGGGCTGCATCGTCGAAGACCCGGTTACCGGCAGTCTGAATGCCTCCATCGCCCAGTGGTTGTATAGCACGGGGGAAGTGGAGGGCGATTATATTGCCGCCCAGGGGCGTTGCCTGGGACGGGATGGGCGGGTGTATGTCAGCCGTGACGAGCAAGGACAGGTTTGGATTGGCGGTGCCACCCGTAGTCAGGTGGTGGGGCAGCTCGTCGGGCTCGAATGAGGATGAGCCTGGGTTGGCTGGCTCGATGCTGATTAATTAATCACCTTTTACCTTGCTTGGTGGGGCTTAGCGGGTATAATGTTGCACCGCTTGTACCTAGGGTACGGGATTTTGCCCCTGAGGGTGGGGGCGCTCCGCCTGAGGCTGGTAACGGCAGACCCAAGTAATTTGGGTGCTGGACTATGCCGATAAAGTTTGGAAAACAAGCAATTAAAGGTATCGAGAATGTCTAAAGTATGTCAGGTTACCGGCAAGCGTCCTGCTGTGGGTAATCACGTTTCTCACTCCAATATCAAGACCAAGCGTCGTTTCATGCCCAACCTGCACTACCATCGCTTCTGGGTAGAGAGCGAGCAGCGCTTCGTACGTCTGCGTGTATCCTCTAAAGGTATGCGCATCATCGACAAGAAGGGTATCGACTCCGTTCTGTCTGAAATCCGCGCTCGCGGCGAGAAAGTGTAAGGGGATAAGTCATGGCTGCTAAAGGTGCACGTGAGAAGATCAAGCTGGTTTCCAGCGCCGGTACTGGTCACTTCTACACCACTACCAAGAACAAGCGTAACATGCCTGAAAAGATGGAGATCAAGAAGTTTGATCCCGTTGTACGTCAGCATGTGATGTACAAAGAAGCCAAGATCAAGTAAGCCTAGGCTTCAGACTGGTTCTCTTAAACGGCCACCTTCGGGTGGCCGTTTGCATTTCTGGGCAATAGCAATGGCTGATTCGCCATGACCTTAAGGGGCGGTTGCGGTGAGCTAGTGTTGGCATTGCTCAATCAGTTCAATCAGCTTGGGCATGGCTTTGCGCAGCCGTATATCCCGGTGCCAGTGGGCGAAGTTCAGGCGTACGCTATGGCGCAGCTGGGGCTGCTGACCAAAGAGGGCGCCAGGGGTTAGACTGATGCCGGCCTGATCGGCCCGTTGCCACAGTTGCAGACTGTCCACTGATGGAGGTAGTTGCAGCCAGCACAGATAGCCACCGGCAGGGGCATTGAGCTGACAGCCCTGGGGTAAGCCTTGCAGCGCTTGGGCCAGCTGGTGCCAGTTGTCGCCATATTGCTGACGCACCTGACGCAGGTGGCGGTCATAACCACGCCCTTGCAGCCAGGCCGCCAAGGCCTGTTGTTGTAGACCGGGACTGGCCATGCTGCTGACAAATTTGCGGTGGAGGAGGGCATCATGCCAGGGGCCAGCGGCAATCCAGCCCAGGCGCAAATCCGGATCAAGGGTTTTGGAGAAGGAGCTGCACAGCAGCACCCGCTCCGGCGCCAGGCTTTTTAACGCCAGTGGCATTTGTCCCTGATAGCCCAGCTCCGCGGTGACCTCATCTTCAATAATGGGTAATCGATAGGGCTCGGTCAGGCTGATCAACGCATGGCGGTGACTATCCGGCATGGCGTAGCCCTGGGGATTGTTATAGCTGGGATGCAGCAGCAGGGCTTTGACCGGCCATTGCTTGAGGGCGCTGGCCAGCGCCGCCAGGTCGATACCGTCCGGGCTGCGGGCGGGAATTTCCAGCACCTGCAGTTGCAGCACTTCCAGCAGCTGTAGCACGCCATAAAAGCAGGGGGACTCCACCGCGACGATATCACCTGGCCGGGTCAGGGTTTGCAGGGCCAGGGTGAAGGCTTCCTGACAGCCGTTGGTGAGCAGGATGTCATCGGCATCCAGCCAAATACCACGCTTGTGTAAGCGCAAGCGAATTTGCTCGCGTAGCCCTGGGTGACCGGGGGGCACCTGATAATGGCTATGGGCAGGCTTATGTTGGCGGGCACTGCGGGCCAGCTGGCGTTGCCAGCTATCCAGGCTGTCAAAGTGGCAGCAGGGATGGGCACTGCCCAGGGGCACCCAGTGGGGCTGCATGGCGGTGCGCACAATCTGCAGTCCAAGTTCGCCCAAGCTGGGGAGCTGTGGACTTAAGGGGGCAGGTTGCGGCTGCTGTAAGCGTGAGCGGGCACGAACAAAGTAGCCCTGGCGTGGCCGTGCTTCGATCCAGCCTTGTTGTTCCAACCACTGATAAACCGCAATGGCGGTGTTTTTGCTGGCCTGCTGCTGTTCGGCAAACTGGCGCAGTGAGGGCAGAGGTTGACCTGGGCGTAGCTGACCCTGATTGATTTGCTGCAGGAGCTGCTGGGCGAGAGCGAGATAACGAGGCATGGGCGACCGGCAAAACGTCAGGGTACAGATTGGGTTTGGTGGCAATAATAGCGCACTATTCTTTGCTCTGTACCCATAAAAGTCGATGCGGCTGTATCTGGGGCCTGGCGGCTCCCTGACTTATAGTGCCTCCAATAGGGGAGGAAATCTGAGATGGCGGCGTTATCCCTGGCCTGGGTACCCTGGGCCTTTGTGTTGTTATGGAGTACTGGCTTTATTGGCGCCAAGTTTGGTTTGCCTTATGTGGAGCCTTTTACCTTTTTATTGATCCGTATGCTGCTTACCCTGGCGCTATTTGCCGGGTTGATTGGCTGGATGCGTACCCCCTGGCCAAAGGGAGCGGCGATTGGCCGGCAAATGTTGGTGGGATTGCTGGTGCATGGTGCTTATCTGGGGGGGGTATTTGCGGCCATTAAAGCCGGGATGCCCGCTGGCGTGACTGCTATTTTGGTGGGCTTGCAACCCCTGTTGACGGCTTTGCTGGCACGGATCTGGTTTGCTGAGCGCTTACGTCCGGCGCAGTTTCTGGGGTTATGGTTGGGCTTTGCCGGGGTGTTGCTGGTGATCAGTGGCCGTGACCTCTGGCAGGGGCAGCTTAGTCTCACCGGTTTAGCCTGGGCGCTGACAGCCCTGCTGGGGATCTCCTGTGGCACCCTCTACCAGAAAAAATATGGCCAGGGCGTACCCTTGTTGACCGGTACCTTCTATCAGTATGTTTCCACCACCCTGTTAATGGCGCTGCTGGCACTGGTGTGGGAAGAGCGCAGTATCGTCTGGCACCCGGAGTTTATTGGCGCATTGCTCTGGCTGGTATTTGGCCTGTCATTGGCGGCTATCTTGCTGTTGATGTTGATGATCCGGGAGGGAGAGTCTGCCAAGGTGGCCAGTTACTTTTACCTGGTGCCCCCCCTGACCGCCCTGGAGTCTTGGTTATTGTTTAATGAAAACCTTGGCTGGATCAGTGTGCTGGGCATGCTGCTGAGTGCCGCCGGGGTGGGGCTGGCGTTGCGTGGTAGTCTGCACAAAGCCAGTCCCGCGCCCCAGACCAAGTTGGCTAATTAGGCTGTCAGGCTGGGGGAGGTCAGTCCTCTCCCGGCTCAATGCCGTGCATATAGACCAGTTCCCAAATCTGCCCATCCAGATCACGAAAGCCATGGCCATACATAAAGCCATGATCCTGGGCCTCGTTATAGAGGCTGCCGCCTGCAGCCAGGGCGCGTTGGACTAAATCATCGACTTCTTCCCGGCTGTCACAGCTCAAGCAAAACAAGGCCGCGCTCTGTTGCTGGCTATCGGCGATGGGTAGAGGGCTGTATTGCTGATAGCGGCTGTGGCATAGCAGCATCAGATGAATGTTATGCGCCAGGGTCAGGCAGCGTACCTGGGCATCAGAAAACTGCGGATTAAGACTAAAACCCAGTGCCTGGAAGAAACTCTGGCTGCGGGCTAAATCCCGCACCGGCAGGTTGAGGTAGAGATGGCGGGACATGGCAGCCTCCTAGTTGAGCTGTGCAGCTCAAGCATAGGAGGCAATTTGGGTGGGTGTCCAAGATGCAGGTGTGTTAGAGAGCAGCGAGACCTGCGTCGGCACATTGAATATCTTCACTGCCGCCAGGGGCGCCGGAAATACCAATAGCGCCTATCACCTGCCCCTGATGTTCAATCAGTTTGCCTCCGCCCCAGGTGATCATATCCGGCAGGTTATTGACGATGGCAGCCACTGCGGGATCTTGTTGGGTGGCTTCTTCAATAACGGCAGTGGGCAGGCGCCGAGAGACAGCGGTAAAGGCTTTGCGTTGGCTCACCAGGGCCGAGTGTAGAAAGGCACCGTCATTGACCAGCTGCACTTTGGGGCGACCACTGATATCCACCACCGTCACCGCAATACGATGACCATTTTGTTGGCACTGTTGTAATGCCGCCTGGGCAACTCGCTGGGCGGCATCCAAGCTGATCGTCGCTTGGTTGTAACTGGGAGCGGCGAAGGCCAGGCTGGTGGAGAGGCTGCAGAGTCCAAACAGGGCTGACAGAATACGCATGGTGTTATCCTCGTGTGTTAGTTGGAACGAAGTTGATCCTGTACCCAGGAGGCGGCAATGGCTTCCCGGGAGTCACGATCTGGGCAGTGTCCAGGGACGTCATAGATCAGGCGTTTGCTACGTTGGCTGTGTTGTTGCAATAAATCGATGTCGGCCAGGGGGGCAACGGGATCGGCGTTAGTACTCAGGATTAACAGAGGTGTGTTGCGTGGTTGTGGTTGCTGAGGGTTCAGTAAACCCTGCTGCAGCAAGGATAGCGGTTGGAGCTTGGCGCTGATGGCACTGGCGGGTGCGTCAGGCGGGAGGCCAAGACGGGTGCGTACGCCATCCATCGTAAAGGCGGGAAACTGTTCCAATGTCTCTGCGGGTGCCATAAAGGGGCGGTGAATAGGGCCACAGATATACACCAGGCCTGCCAGGTCCAGCTCTGGACGAGCCAATAGCATGCGGGCAACCGGCGTGCCGCCGAAACTGGCCCCCATCACAAAGATATTCTTGCTATCGATATTGGCGAGTGTGCGGCTGTAATTCACCGCAGCACTATGCAGTTTGTCTATATCCGCTGTGATGCGCCAAGCGCGCGAGTCACCCATGCCTGGCATATCAATCATCAGTAGAACAATCCCACGGGGGGCAAGTTGCTTTTCAAAAAATGGCATGCCCTCTTCTTTGGCAACATCCGAGCCAAATGACATAACAATCAACGGGAAGGGGCCGTTGCCCTGGGGCAAGTGCAGGTTGCCTTTGAAGTGTTGCCCCGCAAAGGGAATCTCCACTACCTGGAGAGGAACCGGCAAATAGCGACCCGCCTGACGATAGTTGATCTGCGCCTGTTGCAGGGCAGCTAGATTGGCGGGCTCATCAGTATGGGGCGAGGACGCCCGTAGATAATAGCTGGTGGCGGCTAAATACAGGCGCTTGGCACTGTCTTGATCGCCATTTTGCTCAGCGGCTTTAGCAAGCATCTGTGCTTGGTCGCCGGCTTGGCTCCATTCGTAAATCCAGTGTCCTGGGCCGTAGTTCACCAGGGTGTCAGGCTGCTCAGGATGGCGGCGTATGCCCTCTGCGGTAGCGATGCGGGACAGTACTTCTTCAATGACTGCGGGTTCAGCCCCTACATGGGCCCAAGAGTCGGGTTCAATCGGGTGATACCAGTTGCCTTCGGTGGGATCACGAAAGGATGCCCCGGAGGGATCGGGTTCTGTGGCTGCCTGAGCGTTAGGGATAAGGCAGGTGGCCAGCAAGGCGCTGGCAAACCAGTGTTGGCGAAACATAAAGCCTCCTTAAACGAGGGGAAAGTACCCCGATAGGATGGCCCGGGAAACTTAACAAAAACTGAAGAAGTTACAGGCGTGAAGGTAAACGATGATGGCGATACAGCAGATATAGCAGGCCCGCCAAAAGCAGCAGCACGAGGCTAAATTGGCCAGCCTGATTGAGCTGCTGCCATAGCTCACCGAGGTTGGGCAGCAGTTGATGACCGAATGCCCCCAGTAGCATGAATTGACCGGTCCCCAGGGTAACGGCAAAGGCTGATGCGAGGGCGAAGTGGCGATAGGGTAAGCGCAGACTGCCACTTAAGACGGGAGTGATCCAGGCTAAGGGCCCCAGTAAACGGGATAGCATTACCATCAGCATGCCACGGCGTCGCAGTTGTAAGCGAGCCCTGGCTAGATGGCGACGGTAGTGGCGTTGTCGCCCCCAGCGACGTAGCCAAGTGCTGCCGCGGTAGTAGCCTAATGCATAGGACAGCTGGTCAGCACTATAGGCTGCCAACCATACCGCGACCACCAATGGCCAGCCTTGACCGCCACGCCATTGGTAGCCGGCAGCGATAAAAGCAGGCTCACCTGGTACTAGCAGGCTGAATGGAAAGAGTCCATCCAGCCAGGCCAGCATGACTAAGGCCCCTTGGGTCAGCTCCGCCATGATTAGGCCGGATGGTAGTGGCCAAAGCGATACTGGTAGGGGTTGCCAAGCAGTTCTCCACTAAAGAAGCGGCGTACATTGGCGCGCAGATAGGTGAAGCCGGTGCGTAGATAGCCGTCTTGCTCCAGGCGGCGGGGGTGAAAAACAAAGCTGAGGGGAAGTAAGTTAAAGCGGAGTTGTGGGTGGCGATGGGCAGCCAGTGCATAGGCACAGTCTTCGCAGAGGCTGATTTGTTCATTAAAGCCGCCGATTAATTGATGGGCTCGGCGGGTGGAGAATAGGCAGGCGCCAATTGCAGTGGGGAAGAAGAATTGGGTAATCCAGATCCCTGCATTAAAAAGCGCATATCCTGGTTTTGCCTTACGGCTGGCATGTGCCACATCCATATAGACTGCGGCGACATCCGCTGGGCGTAAGGTGAGGCTCCAGTCAGCGCGGGCAAGGAAGTCCGGTGCCAGGCGAACATCGGCATCCAAAAACAGGAGGCGTTCATGCTGAGCAGCCTGGGCGCCGGTATTGCGTCCCAGACTCGCCCCCCGTTGTGCCATGGCGATGATCTTGAGCTGAGGCAGACGTTGTGCATATTGCTGTGCAATCTCTAAGGTGGCGTCGGTGCTGGCGCTATCAACCAGCACGACTTCAAAGTCCTGTTTGCTTTGTTGACAGAGATCCTCCAGCAGGTTGGCAATGTGTTCCGCTTCATTGAGCGTGATCACGATGATGCTTATTGCGGCCATGATGAGCTCCTCATCCTGAGTGGCGAGTAGAAAATGGGTAAGGGAGAGGTCGCGATCTGTTAAGACAGATCGCGGAAGTCGCGGTTGACTTGGTAACGACGTGAAGTGACGTAACTTTCGATCAGGCCAAGGCGCTCACTGAGTCTCTGCATGCGCTGATGCAGCTCCTTGACCCGGCTGGCGGGGGCGGGGCCATAGTGGAAGAAGGGCTTGGCCTCACCGCTGTCATGCTGGCAGCCATAGTGTTGTTGAGGCGCCTTTTCCAGCAGGAAGATTCCCGCCAGGTAGGCCAGCAGACCCAGGCTGCCGCTGAAAATAAACAGCGTCACCATGATCAGGCGGGCCAGCCAGACTGGCCAGCCGTGGCTATGCGCCACTCCGGCGCAGACCCCGGCGATCCAGCCCTCACGTGGGCGACGATAAAGATCGCGCAGGTAGCCATTGGCTTTAGTGGGCTTGTTCATGTTGGGCATCTCCCTTGTTGTCGGAGCTGTTACGCCAGTGCGGGTGTTCCTGGTCCAGAATGGTTTCCAGATGCCGTACCCGCTGCTCGAGCAGGCTGGCGGTTTGCAGAGCTTGCTCCAGGGTTTGCTGATCTTCATCGGACAGTCCCTTGCGCATCCTGGATTGAGTCCAGTAGTGCAGGATCAGCCAGATGGGGGCGACCAGGCCGAGAAAAATCACGGCCGGGACGAAGAAGAACACCATCCAGGACATTATTCTTTACTCCCTTTTTGCGGGCTCAGGTTGGCCTTGAGGGCGGCCAGCTCGGCCTCAACCTTGTCGTTACGCTCCAGATCGGCGAACTCTTCTTTCAGGCTGCGTGGACGGCCCAGGTCATCGGCTTCCAGCTGCGCTTCCAGGTTATCCATTTTGCGTTCGTAAGATTCGAACTTGCGGAAGGCTTCTTCCAGTTTTTCGCGGTTGCTGGAGCGGCGAATATCCATGCGGGAGCGCGAGGTTTGTTCGCGTACCACCAGGGACTTCTGCCGTGCTTTGGCATCATCAAGCTTAGCCTGCAGCTGGCTGATTTCCTCTTGGAGTACCTGGAGTTGCTCTTCGATGGCTGCCAGCTCACGGTTAGCCAGGTTGAGGTGTTCTTCCAGCGCTTTCTTCTCGGTGAGGGCGGCGCGGGCCAGATCCTCACGGTCTTTGCTCAGGGCCAGACGGGCTTTGCTTTCCCAGTCTTCGGTCTCCAGTTGCAGACGTTGAATGCGGCGCTGCATCTCTTTGCGTTCGGCCAGCACGCGGGCGGAAGTGGTGCGGACTTCCACCAGGGTTTCTTCCATTTCCTGAATCATCAGGCGGATCATCTTGGCAGGGTCTTCGGCCCGATCCAGCAGAGCGGTCAGGTTGGCGTTTACGATGTCGCTAAAGCGCGAAAAAATTCCCATGTTGTGTTCTCCCGTGTTGGTGAAATGGGGGACCACGTTCTCCCCGATGGCTAACTGAATAGCGAGAAGTGTGCCAATTTTTTATCTATTTGATTCTTAAGAGTATTTGTTAATTTAAACAGTAATAGAGTTGGCTGATTTGGCTAAATGAGCTATTAAATGGTTTTTTTAACCAATTGTTGGTTTTGCGATGGAAGCCTCTCGTCAACCCATTATCGGCAGTTCAGAAGCCCTGCATCAGGTACTGCAACATGCCTCACAGCTTGCCCCCTTGAATCGACCGGTATTGCTACTGGGGGAGCGGGGCACAGGGAAGGAGTTATTGGCGCAACGCCTGCATTATCTGTCGGAGCGTTGGCAGCAACCTTTTTTGCAAATTAACTGTGCCACCCTGTCCGATAGCTTGCTGGAATCTGAGCTGTTTGGTCACGAGCAGGGGGCCTTTACTGGCGCCAGCCGATCCCGGGCGGGACTGTTTGAGCGGGCCGATGGCGGTACCCTGTTTTTGGATGAGTTGGCGACGGCTTCCTTGGCGGTGCAGGAAAAACTATTGCGGGTGATCGAATATGGTCAATTTAGTCGTTTAGGCGGTAATCGCACTCTGCAGGTGGATGTCAGGGTGGTGGCGGCGACCCACGCGGATTTGCCTGGTCTGGCGGCCAGCGGGCGGTTCCGTGCCGATTTGCTGGATCGACTGGCTTTCGATGTGCTGAATCTGCCCCCCTTGCGTGTTCGCCGTGATGACATCCTGGAGTTGGCAGAACACTTTGCCCAGCGGATGTGTCTGGAGTTGGGGCAGAGCTGGTTTGCCGGTTTTAGTGAGGCAGCGGCCCAGGCGTTAGTGAGTTATCCCTGGCCTGGTAATGTGCGTGAGCTGAAAAACGTGGTGGAGCGCAGTCTTTACCTTCAGGTCAGCGGTGGCCAGGGGGAGGCGCGTATTGAGCAGGTGGTGTTTGATCCCTTCGCCAGTCCCTGGCAGACCCTCGCGACCGCTGATGCAACACCCTCGGCAGAGGTTAGTGTTAGTTCACAGCAGGCAGCACCTGCGGCCACGATGCCACCCCATGATTTGAAGGCTGCCCTGGCGGAACAAGAACAGCGCTGGATTGCCCAGGCGCTGGCGTTATGTCGCTACAACCAGCGTGAAACCGCCAGCTATTTGGGGCTCAGCTATCATCAGTTGCGTGCCGCACTGCGTAAATATCCCCAGCTGCTGGAGTTGGGTTAGTAAAGACTTACATAAGGCTATGACTCGATAAAAGCTGGGTTAGGGAGTGTTGCTGCAGGCGCTGCCAGCAGTAATCGGTAAAGAGACGTACCGCCCGGGAGGGGCTCAGGCGGCTGGGATACACCCAATGGTAGGCCTTGTCCTCGCCGCGCCAGGCGGGTAGTAAGGCGAGCAAACGCCCTTGTTTGAGATCTTCCGCCACCATGTACTCCGGCATTAGCGCCACCCCCTGGGCGAGCAGACAGAGATGATAGAGTGCCAACTGGCTACTGCTGCTGATACGCGCCTGCCCAGCGACTTGCAGGGTGAACTGGCCCTGTTGCGGGTGCTGCAGGTGCCATTGTGGATAAGGGTGGTAATGCAGTAACTGGGTGGCGTGGAGCTCCTGCGGGTGGCTCAACAGCGGCAAGTTGAGGGCGGGGGCGGCCACCATTTGTAGGCGGATGCCCTGGCCAGCCGGGGTGAGGGGGCGGGCAATCAAGTCCGGGCTGTCATCCAGCGGGCCGACGCGCAGGGCCAAGTCAATCTGCTCGGCAATTAAGTCCTGCCGACGGTCGGTGAGGATGAGTTCAAATTCGACGCCGGGATGCTGCTGGCTAAAGCCCGCTATCAATCTGGGCAGCAGTACCCCGCCTGAAACCTGGGGCGCCGCCAGACGCACCCGTCCTTTAATTTCTTCACTGAATTCACTAATCAGCTGACGGCTTTGTTGGAGCAAGCCTTGTAGCTGCTGGGCCTGTTGGTAGAGCTGACGTCCCGCCGGGGTCAATTGAAAGTGGCGGGAGGAGCGCTGTACCAATTTCACTCCATAGTGTTGTTCGAGCTGTTGCAGGCGCTGGGACAGGGTGGACTTGGCTACCCCGAGCTGACGGGCGGCGGCACTGATACTGCCTGCATCACAGAGGTTGGCAAAGGAGAGCAGGAGGTCGGCTTCTTCTTTCATGCTGTTCCGGTGTTGTTATCGTTCTGTTTACCGAACACAGGGGGCTGTTTTGCGCCCTTATGTCTGCCGTTTGGACTGACTATAGTCGAGACATACGGAGAGGGCAAAAGCCATAAGGGCGATTCGTCCTTGCATGAATAACCGAACGGTGGAGCTATCTTATGAAGGCTATCGAAACACCTACTAAAGCCACGGGGCTCAATCAGCAACAGTGGGCCACCCTGGCAATGGTGGCCGCGATGGGGCTGTCAGGTTTTATTGGTTTGTTTGTGAAAGAGTCGCAGCTGGACCCTTTATCCCTGATTTTTCTACGTTGCCTAATCGGCGGCCTGGGCTTGTGGCTGTATGCCTATTGGCGTGGTTTGGCCTTACCCAGCCAACCCCAGCAATGGTTCAGCATTATCCTGGCGGGGAGTTGTCTGGTACTGAACTGGTTTTGTCTGTTTCTGGCCTACCGCTATCTACCCGTGGCGGTGGCAACGGTGATCTATAACCTGCAGCCGTTGTTATTACTGCTGCTGGCCTGGGTGATTTTGCACGAGTCGGTGCAGCGCCAGAGTGTGGTCTGGATCCTTCTAGCCTTTATCGGCGTGGTGCTGGTGGTGGAGTTGCCGCAATTGGATTGGCAGGCCGATCAGGGCAGCTGGTTGGGTTTGGGGTTAAGTCTGATGTCTGCCACGTTTTACGCGGTGACCGCTTTGCTGACCCGGCGGGTGAAGCAGGTGGCGGCGGCGATGCAGGCGGCGATTCAGTTGAGTGTGGCGGTGATCCCATTGGGGTTGTTGTTGCTGTGGCAGCAACCGAGCTGGCAGGGGGCGAACTGGAGCATGGTATTGGCGTTGGCCCTGATTAATACCCTGTTGCAATACCTGTTGCTGTATTACGCCATTCAATTACTGGAGGTGCAGCGTTTGACGGTATTGGCCTTTATTTATCCCTTAACCGCATTGCTGGTGGATATTCTGTTTTATCAGGAGGCATTCAGCCTGGCGCAGATGCTGGGTATGGGGTTGATCCTGTTGGCTAATCTGGGGGTGATGAGTCTGCGTCAGGCCCACCCCCCCGTTCCAGCCACTGCTCAAGCGGAAGGCAGTTCCAGATGCTGAACCCAGGCCTGGGCCGCTGGGCTCTGGTAACGGTGCGGCAGGCGCACCAGTGATAACCAGCGGCTCAGATCCAGCTCTGCATGGTCAAGGATGCAGAGTTTGCCGTGTGCTACCTCATCCTGGACCGCCAGGGCGGAGAGGCAACCGAGTCCCAGCCCTGCCATTACCGCCTGCTTGATGGCTTCCTGCTGGCCCAGCTCCAATTGTACTTTCAGCTTGGGCATGTCTTTCCCCCAGGCTTGCTCGAAGATGGCACGGGTGCCGGAACCCGCCTCCCGCAGAATCCAGGGAGCTTGCAATAGGGTATGCCGGTCGATGCGCTGCTGGGCCCAGGGGGAGTCGCTGGCAGCAATGATGACCAGACGATCCTGGCGCCAGGGCAGGCACTCCAGCCGTTCGTCCTGGCAAAGACCTTCGATCAGACCCAGATCGGCCTCCATGCGGCTGACGCTGCTGAGCACATCGGCGGTATTACGCAGACGCAGTTGTAGATCAACCTCGGGGTAATTCTGCATATAGCGTGCGGCTAAGCCGGGCAGCAGATAACTGCCGATGGTCAGGCTGGCGGCAATGGTGAGTGGGCCCTGCACGCTTTGGTTAGCGACCTGCTCAAACTCCCGTACCTGGCTTAGGATACGCTCGGCCAGGGGCAGTTGGGTCTGGCCCAGGGCGTTGAGCTGCAGGCGCCGGCCAATACGGTCAAACAGTGGCGCATCCAGTTGGTTCTCCAGTTCCGCCAGGGCCATGCTGGTGGCGGACTGCGATAGCCCTATCTGTTCGGCGGCGGCGCTGACTCCCCCGGCATGGGCAATACTGACAAAGACTTGCAACTGGCGCAGGGTGATATGCATGCTGGCTCCGGCTCAATTTCATCAATGAGACGGAGTTAGTGTATCAGTAGAACTGATTAGTTGCAGTCAGCTGGCCTGCTTGCGGCGTACCAGCACCATCGCCTGCAGTTGCTGGCGGCCAAATTGGGCCATGCGCAAAAAGTCACGGCGGGGGATGGGCACATGGATGTTATCGGTGCTGGTTTTGTCTTTTTCCCACTCGATTTCCGGGTCATGGACATAGAAGAAATGCTCGTCCATACCGGATAACACGACCCAGTGCGGGGCTTTGGAGCGGCTCAAGCGATAACTGGAGATCAGTACCAGAGGCACCCAGCCTTCCTGCAGATGTTGTTGCAGGGCATCACTGCTGAGGCCGTGGTAGTAAATCGGTACCTGGGCTGCTTCCAGTTGCTGGAGGAAGTCGTAATGCACCAGCTCAATCACCGACTTTTTCTCCGGGCTGCGTACCCCATCGATAAAGGGCACCTGTTCGGTGTTGATATAGAGCTCCACGGCAAAGCCACGGCGCTGTGCGGCCAGGGCCAGCCCCTGGGGGCTGCAGCCGCCATGGCCGGAGGTCATAAAGATGGTGGTGGCTTCCCGCCACAGTTGCAGTTCCAGGCTGCGGCTAAATTGCACGCTGATATCCTGCGCTTTCATCGCCATCATCAAACTGGCTGGGCCGCAGGTGAAATCGGTGGTCTGGGCATAGAAGGGGACAGGGGGCAGCAGCACCTGTTTGGGATAGAGCAGGCGTTTTTCATAACGCAGGGCATCGGCGTGATCTTCGTAGTAGTCATGTACCACCTTGAACTTGCGGTAGCCCAGTTGTTCATAGAGGCGGATCGCCTGGCTGTTATCGGGACGTACCTCCAAACGCAGATGGCTGCAAGGATAGTTGAGAGCCTGGCTTTCACATTGACGGAGCAGGTGCTCCCCGAGTTGTTTACCGCGCCACTGAGGGTCGACTGCGATGGAGTATAAACGGGCCAGGCTGGTGCCCCGCCGATAGAGCAGCAGGGCATAGCCAGCCAGCTGATCGTTGACGGCGGCTACCAGCAGGCTGGCATGCTCGCTACGGATAAAGTGTTTGAAGGAGCGGCGTGATAAGCGGTCACCGCTAAAACAAGCCTGCTCAAGGGTGAGCAGTTTGTCCAGGTCACGATCTTGCGCTGGGCGGATTAACCAAGGGGCATGCATAGCGGTCTCCCAAACCTGAGCGTGGCGTCCAGCACCAAGCATGGGCGTGCCTTGCATGCATTGCAAGGCAGTACCAAGATATAGGGGCCTTTGTTGGTTGCTTGTCTTGCCTGAGGCTATGCGCTCAGTTGGGGATGAGCAACAGACAAAAGTGACCGTCAGGATGGGCGGCGGACTGAGCCTGTCTCCGACTTGAAGAGTGTCATGAGCAAACTGCTGCTATTGGTAGATAAGCGCGAGGATTGGGCGGCTTATTACCCCACGGAAGATTTGATGACGGCGCAGGAATACCTGAGTGCCAGTCAGCATCTGGAAGGCAAGGCGATACAGGTGATTAACCTCTGTCGCAGCTTTAAATACTTGGGTTCGGGTTATTACTGCTCGCTGCTAGCGGAAGCCAGGGGACATAAGGTTATTCCCAGCGTGCGCAGCCTGAATGATCTCAGTCGCAAGAGTATTTACAGCCTGGATACCGAAGATCTGGATGGCTTGATCAAGAAATCCCTGGCCAAGGATAGCCAGGAGCGGGTCGAGATGCTGATCTGCTTCGGTAAAACCACTGAGCCTGCCCTGGCGGATCTGGCGCGCCAGTTATTTGAGCTGTTTCCCTGTCCGATCCTGCGGGTTAGCTTCAAGCGGGAGGGCAGCTGGCGCCTGCATAGCATTCGTATTGGCAGCCTGCATCAGCTGAAAGGGGCAGAAGAGGATCAGTTTGCCCAGGCGCTGGATAAGTTCTCCCGCAAGATCTGGCGACGGCCGAAGGCCCGTCGCGGCGCCCGTTATGACTTGGCTATTTTGCATGACCCGGATGAGGCCTTGCCGCCTTCGGATAAGCGAGCGCTGAAGCACTTTATCAGGGTTGGCAAAAGCCTGGGACTGGCGGTCGAACTGATTGAGAAGCGCCATTACAGCCGTCTGGCCGAGTATGATGCGCTCTTTATTCGCGCCACCACGGCGATTAACCACCATACCTATCGCTTTGCCAAAAAGGCCGAAAGTGAGGGGATGGTGGTGATTGACGACCCTAACTCCATCCTTAAGTGCACCAACAAGGTCTATCTGGAGGATTTGCTCCGCACCCATAAACTGCCGACGCCGAAAACTGTGGTGATCAACCGTGAGCAGAGTAATCTGGCCGCCCAGCTGGAGGCGGAGTTGGGATATCCGCTGGTGTTGAAGATTCCCGATGGCGCTTTTTCTAAGGGAGTGGTGAAAGCACGGGATCGGCAGGAGTTGGAAGCCACCCTGGGGCGCCTGTTTGAGCAGTCGTTTTTACTGTTGGCGCAGGAGTTTTTGTATACCGACTATGATTGGCGCATCGGCATCCTTAATAACAAAGTGATCTTCGCCTGCCAGTATTTTATGACCAAGGGCCACTGGCAGATTTACAACCACAGCAAGGGCAAGGTGGAGAGTGGTGGCTTTACCACCCTGCCGCCGTCCAAGGTACCGGCCAAAGTGAAGAAGGTAGCGCTCAAGGCGGCGAGCCTAATCGGCGATGGTCTCTATGGGGTAGATCTGAAACAGCGTGGCGAGGATGTCTATATCATCGAGATCAACGATAATCCCAACATTGATGCCGGGGTGGAGGATGTGTACCTCGGTGAAGAACTCTACCGCGTGGTGCTGGAGGAATTTGTCCAGCGTTTGGAGCGTAAGCGCCTAAGGTTGTAAACCATGTCTCAGGCTGACTACCAGCCACAGCGGCCTTCTCGTTTACTGAGATGGCTGCTTTCCCTGCAAAGTTATCCACGCTTATTACGTATCCTGCCGCCCTGTTTACTGGTTATGGTGATAGTGCTTGATTACAGCACCGGTTTTCGCTGGGGTTTTGGCTTGCTGTATTTGTTGCCCGTGCTGCTGGTGGCGCTGCGTCCTGGCTATCGCTTGCTCTGGTCACTCATTGTGGCGGCCGGTTTGAGTTGGAGCTTGATTGAGATGCTGGCGGGTTTTCCCTATCAGCACTGGGGCCAGCCGGTGTGGAACCTGCTGATGCGGCTGGGGATGCTGGCGCTAGCTGGTTTTGCTATGCAGGGACTGGCCCAGTCCCATCAACAGGCCTGGAAATTGGCAACCCAGGATAGTCTGACTGGCTTGGCTAACCGGCGCGCCTTTCTCGATGCCCTGGCGAGTAATATCGAACGCAGTCGGCGTCATCCCAGTCATCGCTTTGCTTTGTGCTACCTCGATCTGGATCGCTTTAAGCATATTAACGATCACTACTCCCATCAGCAGGGTGATCAGCTGCTGGCGGCCTGCGGTGCCGCACTCAAGCAGCAGATGCGCCAGCATGAGTTGGCGGGACGTTTGGGGGGCGATGAGTTTGCCTTGCTACTCGAATGCCAGCAGTTAAGTACTTTGCGACAGGCACTGGAGCGCATTCAGCAGCCGTTAGCAGCCTTGCTGCAACCCTATCAGGCCGGGGTGAGCATGGGGGCGATGTTATTCGAACAGCCTCCCGATAACGTGGAGCAGGCCCTGCATGTGGCGGATGCCTTAATGTATCAGAGCAAACAGAAGATGCCGGGCAGTTTTCATTATCAGCGCTGGCCAACGCCAGTGGCTGATAGTCCTTAGGTCGCAGGTCAATATGTTGAGACAGCGCAAGCGGTTGCGCAGCCAAATTGATGCTGATTCGGAGGTGAAGTGTCACACAGGCGTTTGGAAATCCTTACGGTGTTGGTATTGTTGACCCCTGCAGCCTGGCGTTGGTGAGGAGGGACAAGGGTGGAATTGCTCAGGGCCTGTGCGCAGCGTTTAGTGGTGAAGGTGGGGGACATTACCCGGGAGCGAGTGGATGCCATCATTAATGCCGCCAACCCCAGCCTGCTCGGTGGTGGGGGCGTGGATGGGGCCATTCATGCTGCTGGTGGCCCGGTGATTTTGTCAGCTTGCCAGCGCCTGCGACAAACCCGCTATCCTCATGGTTTACCCGTGGGGGAGGCGGTGGTCACCCCTGGAGGTAGTTTGCCTGCCCCCTTTGTTATTCATACCGTTGGGCCGATATACCACCAGGCAGGTGCCAAGGCACCGTTGCTCCTGGCGCAGTGTTATCGCAACAGCATTAAACTGGCGCTGAGTCGTCAGTTACTGCTGCTGGCGTTTCCCGCTATCTCTACCGGTGTGTATGGCTACCCACGCGAGCAAGCGGCGCAGGTGGTGGGAGCGGTGCTGCAGGAGCAGCTAAACTTGCACCCTGAACTGCAGGAGCTACGTTTGCTGTTTCTGCGTGAAGAGGATGCCCGGGTGTTTATCGCTCATGCTGGGCTGAACCACTAACACTGACATCCCCTATTGGCAAAGGAGGTTCGCATGCAACCCTGGCAAGCGCTGCTGGATTACTGGTTTGGTGAAGGGACGCAATCCTGGCCACAACGCCTGGCAAATCAGCATTCACTCTGGTTTGGTAAGTCAGAGGCGACGGATCGGGAGCTGGATAACCGCTTTGGTGATCTGTACGAACAGGCCCTGGCCGGTGAGCTGGAGTCCTGGCGTCTGCAGCCGGAATCCTGCCTGGCCTTGATTATTTTATTGGATCAGCTGAGTCGTAACCTGTTCCGCGATACGCCGGCTGCCTTTGCCCAAGATCACAAAGCCCTGCAACTGACCGATGAGCTGCTACAGCGGCAGTGGTTGGCCGAACTGGCACCGGTGCAGCGGGTATTTGCGCTGTTGCCCTTGGAGCACAGTGAGCAACTGGCGCGGCAACGTCAGGCCGTTGCTAAGTTTCAGGCGCTCTATGAGGAAGTACGCCAACAGCAGCCGGAGTTGGAGACGGCATTTGCCAGCTTTCTCGACTATGCCAAACGCCATCAACAGGTAATTGAGCGCTTTGGCCGTTTTCCCCACCGCAATGCCATCCTGGGGCGCACCAATACTCCGGCGGAAACTTCCTACTTGGCGGAGCCTGGCGCGGGTTTTTGATCATCCTGCAAGACCAGTGAGGTCAGCCAATGACGGCGGCTGACCCGCCAGCTGCTGGCGAACAGCTTGGCCAATTCTTCCGCCAGCAATGCCAGCACCACCCAGCTCCAACTCTGTGGCCAAATCAGGGTCACGGCGGCCGTCAGGGGTAAGCCCCAGCACCAGAGTGCCAGCATGTCCTGCCACAGGCAGAACCGAGTATCGCCCCCGGCACGCAGCAAACCAATAATCATCGGCATGGTCAGGCTTTTCAGCGCCAGGGTGAGGCTAATCCATAGCAGCAAGGGCGAGAGCAGACTCTCCGGCACTTCGGCCAGGGCCGGAAACCATTGCGGGAAATGTGACCAGCTCAGACTAAAGAGTGCAGCCAACAGCAGGCCGAGTAGGGCGCTAAACCCCACCAGTTGCCAGCTTTGTTGATACAGCCTGGGTTCGGCCCCCTGCCCCAGACGCTGGCCCAGCACGATACCACTGGCACTGGCGATGCCAATCAGCAGAGCCAACATGGCGCTTTCGATGGGGCCGAGCAGGCTGAGCACCGCCAGCGCCTGGGTGTCCCGTTGGCCAACTAGGGCATGATAGGAAAATACACCCGAGGCCCACACCCCGCCGCTTAAACACAGTGGCCAAGCCTGCTGGCGAAACTGTTGCAGCAGTTTGGGCTGATGCGCACTGCGCCATAGCGCCAAGCGGCTAGGGGCCAGGCTGGGCTGACGCCAATGCAGCCAGAGTAATAACAAGCCCACCTCCAGCAGGGCACTGAGCAGGGTCGCCCAGGCCGCTCCCGCCAGACCCAGCTCAGGAAAACCTGCGTTGCCGAAAATCAGTAGCCAGTTCAGTAAGGCATTGAGCAATACGCCGATGGCGACTAACAGGGTGACGATGCTGGCATGGCCCAGATTGCGCAGCAGAATGCCATAGGCGTGTAGGCAGGCAGAGGCCAATAGTGACAAGGCGACTATGTGTAAATATTGCACCCCGGCACCCTGCACGAGCGGATCATGGCTGGCCAACTGCAACAACAGTGCGGCTCCGGGCCCGGCGGCCAGCATCGCCCCCGCGCCCGCCAGCAGGCAGGCCAACAAACTGGCCCGTGCCAACTGCTGTACGCGCTCGTTTTGGCCAGCACTTTGATATTGGGTAGCTAACAGACTAGCGGCGCTGGCTAAGCCGTAGAACACCAGTGCGAAGATAAAAATCAGCTTGCCGGCAATGCCGACCGCCGCCACTTCAACCTGGCCCAGGCGGCCTACCATCAGCATGTCGGTTAGGCCACGGGCCGAAAAGAGTAACACCTGAAGGGCAATGGGGAGTGCCAGACGCAGGGTGGTGAACAGCATGGAGCCTCCTTGTCCCGTTAGCCGGACAAAGCGGCATTATCCTCCTGCTGTCAGGCGCTGTCCTCCTCCCCGGGGGAGGAGGAGATCAGGGTGTAACCAAACGCTGATACAACTGAGCATGACGGGCTAATTGCAACTGAATCGAAAAACGTTGCTCGGCCTTATGGCGCGCCGCTTGGCTGTATTGTTGCCATTGTGGCGGTGCAAGCTGTAAGCACTGAATCAGTTGCTGGGTGATGGCGTGGAGGTCGCCCGCTGGGGTGAGCCAGCCATCGATCCCATGGCTGATATTGTCTTTGAGGCCGGCATAATCACTGGAAAGAAGGGGTTTGCCCATCGCCATCATTTCGCGGGCTGCGAAGGAGATGGTCTCAATCCGGTCACTGAGAATAAAGCCCAAATCAAACAGAGCGATGTAGGGACGGATATCCTGATGGAAGCCGAGATAATGGAACTCGGTTAAGCCCCGGGCATGGGCCTGCTGTTCGAGTGCTTTACCACTGCGCGGCTCGCCTAACACCATAACGCGGAAGCGGCGTTGTGGCAGGGCGGCCTTGGCCGCCAGGGCCGCCTCGATCATTAAATCCACCCGTTTGTAGTCACCGGTGCCGGCGCAGGAGCCAATGCAGAGTTCATCCTCCTGCAGCCCCCATTGTTGACGCAGTTGTGGGTCGGCAGGCTGGGGTTGAAATGCCTGCAAATCCACCCCGTTTTCGATCACCTCTACTGGCTGTGGTTGCAGCCCGTTGTGACAGGACAGTGCCAAGGCGCCCTGGCTGACATAGATATTGGCTGCTGTTACACCCTGATAGAGCCAGCGGTGATACCAATGGGGTTTGAGTTGGCGAATGGCATGATGGGTGCGTACTAATTGATAGCCCAGGCCGGGGCGGCTCAGGTTGGCAATAAAGAGATCCGCTGCGCCATTGCAGTGAACAATATCTGGCTTGAAGTCGGCCACAGTGCGGCGAAAGCGACCGATGGCAGCCCAAATTGCCCGGGGTTCTTTTTGCAGTTTGGCGGGAAAATCACAGGCATAGAGATGGGGATATTGAGCTGCTGCCAGGTATTGATACAGGCGGGAGCTGGCGGGGGTTGCCACCCCAATGCGTAAGCCCTGCTGATCATGCAAGCGAGTGAGCGCCTGAATATAGGGTACGTGACCACCCCCGCCATGGGGGTGGAAGTTGGTAAGTAATACTGAAGTCATCTTCCGCCTTGGATTGTGATCAATGTGGCTGGCTTAGAGCTGCAGCAGCAAACCTATGAGCGCAGCAGTGGCTATCACTTCCATAATGCCGCGCTTAAAGGTAAACAGCGCCAGGGTGGCGAGTAGGGCAATGGCCATGGCGGCAAGATCCAGACCATGCCAGATACCCTGTTGCAGGCCTTGGGGCCAGAGTACATGTTGGGCAAAGAATAGCGCCAGATTCACTATCACGCCCACCACCGCAGCGGTAATGGCCGTAAGTGGGGCGGTAAAGGAGAGTTTGCCGTGGGTGCTTTCCACCAGGGGGCCACCAATCAGAATAAATAAAAAGGCGGGCAAAAAGGTAAACCAGGTGACCAGCAGCGCAGCAACCAAGCCCGAGCCATATTGCCAATCCAAGCCCAGCGGATTAAACAGGCTGCCGCCGACAAAGGCGACAAAGGTCACCACCATTATCAGCGGCCCGGGAGTAGTTTCGCCGAGGGCCAGGCCATCAATCATTTGGCTGGGGCTAAGCCAGCCATAGTGTCCCACCGCGCCTTGGTAGACATAGGGTAACACTGCATAGGCGCCACCAAAGGTCAGCAAAGCCGCCTTGGTAAAAAACCAGCCCATCTGGGTATAGGTGCCTTGCCAGCCATATAGGCCGTAGAGCAGCAACATTGGCAGACACCAAAGCAGTATGCCCAGACTCAGGAGCAGCAACAGGTTACGGCGGCTAAAGCGGGCATGAGCGGGGGGCGGGGTGTGATCATCAATCAGGGCAGGGCCATAGTTGGCCTGTTTTTTCTGCTGATGGGCACTGCCTTGAAAGGCGGCGGGCTGCAACCGCCCACCCAGGTAACCTATCAGCCCGGCACTGATGATGATCAGGGGGAAGGGCAAGTGCAGGGCGAAGAGGGCGACAAAGGCGGCGATCGCCAGCGACCATAGCCAGGGGTTATGCAGGGTACGGCTACCAATACGCCAGGCAGCATGGACGACAATGGCGGTAACCGCCGGTTTAATGCCATAAAACAAACCCGCCAACAGGGGTTGATCGCCATAGGCCAGATACAGCCAGGACAGCAGCATTAACAGGAATAAGGACGGTAGTACAAAGAGTGCGCCGGCAATGATGCCGCCACGTTTGCCATGCAGTAGCCAGCCTAAATAAGTGGCTAACTGCTGTGCTTCCGGGCCAGGCAGCACCATGCAGTAGTTAAGGGCATGGAGGAAGCGCCGTTCAGATAGCCAGCGCCGCTTTTCAACCAGCTCCTGATGCATGATGGCAATTTGCCCAGCAGGGCCGCCAAAGCTGATCAGGCCCAGTTTCAGCCAGAACTTGAAGGCTTCAAACAAGCTGGGATGAGCAGGAGGAGAGGGGGTCATAGTCCAGATAATCCTGTTCAAGGGGCAAGGGTGGATAAAACGCGCAAGAGTGGCGGCAAAAATGTGATCAAATACTAGGGCTTCCCGAAGCGGCTTAGTATACTGACAGCCATTGACACTTTGATGAAGAACCTGGGGGAAAATCTTGCCGTAGAGCAGAAACCCTCATGCCTGGAGTACTGCCTTTGGCCAATCAGCCTGATCCTGCCGACCTGCCGACCGTTGCGCGTGAGGATAGCGAGACCCTGCATGAGTGGGTCTATAGCCAGTTACGTCAGGCGATTATGACCGGACACTTCCTGCCGGGACACAGTGTTACCATCCGCGGGGTGGCGCAGATGCTGAATGTCAGTCTGATGCCGGTTCGTGAAGCCCTGCGCCGTTTGGTGGCGGAGCGGGCGTTGCAGCTGTTGAGCAATCGCCGGGTAACGGTACCGAGCATGACCCCTGCCAAGCTGGAAGAACTGGCTGCGGCGCGTATCGCGCTGGAATCCTTGGCGGCTACCCGGGCGTTGCCCCATATCGATGAAGCCTGTCTGGCAGAGCTGCGGGCGATTGATGCCGAGGTGGATGAAGCCCTGCGGGTGGGTGATGTGCCCGCTTACCTGGCCAAGAATCAGGAGTTTCACCTGACCCTCTACCGTGCCGGTGATTCCCAGGTGCTGATCCCGTTGATCGAAAGTCTGTGGCTGCAGTTTGGCCCCTTTATGCGCATGGTATTGGGGCGGATTGGGGTGTCCTATGTGTTGGATCGCCATGCCGAGGCGCTGCGTGCCATTGAGCAAAAAGATGCCCTGGCGCTGCGCCTGGCGATTGAGGGCGATATCCGCGATGGCATGGGCTCCATCAGTCAGGAAGAACTCTTGGCCGCTTCTGTGCCGGCTAAGCGGGCGTCTGCCCGTAAGGGTTGAAGCCGGCGCGCCAGCAGCAGGCTCAAACCCAGGGTGCAGGCCAATACCAGCAGCACCGCCAGTACCACCCCTACCCATCCACCGGCACTCCAGAATGGATGCAGGTAATAACTGCCGACACTGGCCCCCAGGTAATAGCACACCAGATAGAGCGCCGAGGCACTGGCCTTGGCCTGCTGGGCCTGACGGTTAACCAGGCTACTCAGGGTGGCATGGGCGAGGAAAAAGCCAAAGCTGTTGATCAGTAGCCCTGCAATGATCAACCAGAGTGGGCTAGCCAGCGTACAGAGACTACCGAGCATCAGCAGCACAATGCCGCCTTTGATCGAACCCATTACTCCCCACTTTTGATTGAGCAAGCCAACCCGTGCAGAGGCCAGGGTACCGCTAAGGTAGGTTAAAAACAGCAAGCCCAGGGCACTGGCGGTTAAATGGAAGGGCGGTAATTCCAGCCGGAAAGTCAGGTAGGTGTAGAGGTTAATAAACACCATGAAATTGAGTCCGCCGATCAAATAAGGCAGCAACAGCTTGGGGTTACGCAGATGTTGGCCTAAGGGTTTGATCATCTGTAGCGGATGCAGTGGCTGGGGCTGAAAAGCCTGGGCTTTGGGTAACAGCAGACTGACCCCCAGCAGGCAGATCAGGCTAATCAACGCCATCACCAGGCAGGCACTTTGCCAGCCCCAGCCTTCACCAATAAAGCCACCCAGCAATCGCCCACCAATGCCGCCGAGAGTATTGCCGCTGATATAAACCCCCACGGCGGCTTGTAGCGCGCGGTGTTCAAATTCATCCCCTAAGTAAGCGACGGCCATGGCCGGTAGGCCGCCAAGAAACAGGCCCAGCAGGGCCCGTAGCAGTAACAGTTGGCTAAAACTCTGGACATAAACCAGAGCCAGGCTGCACAGCGCGGTGCCGGTTAGGCTGAGCAGAATCAAATGGCGACGGCCCAGGGCATCGGACAGGGGAGCCCAGATCAGCAGCGACAGCCCCAGCGTCAGGGTGCTGAGGGTAAAGCTGGCGCTGGCTTGCAGCGGCGATACCTGAAAACCCTGACTTAACATCGGCAATAACGGGTGCAGTAAGTAGAGGTTGGCAAACACCATAAAGGAGCCCAGCAGCAGGGCCAGGCTGGCGTGGCGATAAGGGCGGCTATGCAGGCTATACATGATGAGCACCGAAGGACAGCGGGATGGCTGTACTCTAGCGCCGGCTTTGCTATATAAAAAATATATGCCGATTATGGATTCTATAACGAGTATTTATAAATGGATGGAAAAAGCCTGAGTTATTTCCTGGCGGTGGCCAGGCAGCAAAGTTTTACCCGGGCGGCGGAGCAATTGGGGATTGCGCAGCCGGCGGTCAGTGTGGCGATTCGTAAGCTGGAGCAACAGCTGGAGGTACAGCTTTTCCATCGCCATGAGCGCCAGGTCAGCCTGACCGATGAGGGGCGTTATTTACTCAAGCATGCGCAGCGGATTGTCCAAGCCTTAGCAGAAGCACGCCTGGAGATGGCTGAATTAAAGGGCTTGACCAAGGGAGAGGTGCGGGTGGGGATTCCCTCCATGCTTGGCTCCTACTACTTCCCGCCGATTTTGATGGCGTTTAAACACCGTTATCCGCACCTCAATCTGGTGGTGATTGAGGCGGGCACCTGGCAACTGCAGCAGATGATTGAGCAGGGGGAGTTGGACTTAGGGGTGATCGTGGCGGAGTTTGTCCCGGAGCATCTGCAAGCCGAGGTATTTTTGCGAGAGCAAATGCTGGTTACCCTGGGGCCGGAGCATCCCTTGGCCAGTCATAGCCAGATCAGTCTGACGGATTTTTTTGCCGAAGAGCTGGTGATGTTTAAGCAGGGCTATTTTCATCGCAAGGTGGTGGATCGGCTGGCACAGGCGGGGGGGTATCAACCGCAAATCAGTTTTGAAACGAACCTGTTGCCGCTGATTAAAGCCATCGTTAAACAGGGCTTTGGCATCTCGACCCTGTTGCAGATGGCGGTGGCGGATGAGCCGGAAATCCTTACCCGTCCCTTTGCCGATCCTGTATGGCTGGACTTGTCGCTGGCCTGGCGCCGGGGAGCTTATCTTTCCCGTGCTAACCAGGCCTTTGTCGATTTTGTGCTGGAGTCGCGTCGCCTTACTTAACCTGGGTGGCAATGTGCAGCAGTGAGTCCAGGCTCAGGCTCAGCTGATCGCCACTGCGCAGTGGGCCGACTCCGGCGGGGGTGCCCGTCAGCACCACATCCCCTGGCTCCAGGGTAAAGAAGCGACTGGCATAGGCGAGGAGGGCATACACCGGGGTGAGCATGTCGGCGGTATTGCCTTGCTGGCGGACTTCGCCGTTGATCGTCAGGCTGAGGTTGAGGTTTTGCACATCGGCAACCGCCTCGGCCCGCAACCAGGGTGAGAGAGGGCAGGCGCCATCGAAACACTTGGCTTTTTCCCAGGGTTGACCTTTTTCTTTCAGCTTGCTCTGCAGCTCCCGCAGGGTCAGATCCAGCGCCAGGCCATAGCCGGCAATAGCCTGTTTGGCAGTGGCTTCATCTGCCTGGCGCAAGGGGGCGCCAATCAAGACTGCCAGCTCCAGCTCGTGGTGCACTTCCCCTAAACCTTGGGGCAGGCTGAGGGGTTCCTGTAAGGGGGTGACGCTGGTGGACGGTTTGATAAACAGAATCGGCTCGGTGGGAATCGGGTTATTCAGCTCTTTGGCATGTTCGGCATAGTTACGACCGATGCAAACCACTTTGCCCAGAGGATGCAGTAGGGTTTCGCCATCGACATAACGGTGAGCGTGCGACATTTTTACTCCTTTCGGTTCACTTTTAGCCTTGGTCTTTATGAATAAAACTAAGGCGAAGAGTTAAAAAAATACGTCTAACTTACGCTAAGGTTGATGCTTCTTGTCAGTTACACATTGCCCAGCTGTGCTATCATTGCCAGCCCACTTGAGGCGCTAATCACGCCGGTGAAGACAGCTAACGTATGCGAGGGTTACGTGAGCATCATGGCAAAAACTACTTCTCTGGATAAGAGTAAGATCAAAATTTTGTTGCTGGAAGGGGTGCATCAATCTGCACTGGATAGCTTCCAAGCCAACGGTTACACCAACATTGAGTACCACAAGGGATCGCTGCCAGAAGCGGAGCTGTGCGAGAAGATCGCCGATGCTCACTTTATCGGTATCCGCTCCCGTACCCAGCTGACCGCTGAGGTGCTATCCCATGCTAACAAGCTGGTAGCCATCGGTTGTTTCTGTATCGGTACCAACCAGGTTGATCTGGGTGCGGCGCTGGAGCGCGGTATTGCAGTATTCAACGCCCCTTACTCCAACACCCGCAGCGTGGCTGAGCTGGTGCTGGCGGAAATCATCATGCTAATGCGCGGCATTCCAGAGAAGAATGCGGTCTGTCACCGGGGTGGCTGGCTGAAAAGTGCAGAAAACAGCTACGAAATTCGGGGCAAAACCCTGGGTATCGTCGGTTACGGCTCCATTGGTACGCAGTTGTCGATCATGGCCGAATCGATGGGCATGAATGTGCTCTATTACGATGTGGTCACCAAGCTGCCGCTGTCCAAGGCGCAGCAGGTCGGTAGCCTGCAGGAATTGTTCCAGCGTGCTGACGTGGTCAGCCTGCATGTGCCTGAAACCGTCTCCACCAAGAATATGATTGGTGAGCGCGAGTTTTCCTGGATGAAACAGGGCAGCATCTTTATCAATGCTTCCCGTGGCACGGTGGTGGATATCGATGCCCTGGCCCAGGCGATCAAGAGTGGTAAGTTGTTGGGAGCGGCGATTGACGTCTTCCCGGTGGAGCCACGCTCTAACAATGACGAGTTTGTCTCGCCGCTGCGTGGCCTCGACAATGTCATCCTGACGCCCCATATCGGCGGTTCCACCATGGAAGCCCAGGAAATGATCGGGGTAGAAGTCGCCGACAAACTGGTGCGTTACAGTGATAACGGCACCTCGACCATGTCGGTCAACTTCCCAGAGGTGGCATTGCCCAGCCATCCTGGCAACCACCGCCTGTTGCACATTCACCAGAACGTGCCTGGGGTATTGTCACAGATTAACTCGGTCTTTTCTGAGAACGGCATCAACATCGCTTCTCAGTATCTGCAAACCAATGACAAGGTTGGTTATGTGGTGATCGATGTGAACGCTGAGTACTCTGAGCTGGCGCTGCAGAAACTGCAGGGCATTGCCGGTACCATCAAGACTCGCGTGCTGTTCTAAGCCCGTCGTCTGTCCAATAAAAAACCGCTGGTGTGAGCCAGCGGTTTTTTTATGCCCGATGCTGACGGGTTAGTCTTCCGCCAGCTTGCTACGTTTGACCTTGAGCGGCTTTTTATCCAACAGATGGGAAAACACCGCATGCAGATCATCGGTGGCGGCTTCACCATCCAGATTGAGTTTGTCCTCAACATGTTTGAGGTGATCATCCATTAGCTTTAAAGCACGGGCCTTGTCGCCTGCTTCAATCGCGGCAATCAATTCCATGTGCTCATCGTAGGAGCAGTGACTTTTACCGCCGGCTTCAAACTGGGCAATGATCAGGGAGGTTTGTGAAATCAGGCTGCGCTGGAAGTTCAGCATCGGCTGGTTAGCCGCCATCCGCGCCAGTTGCAGATGAAATTCACCCGACAGGCGGATGCCAGTACCGCGATCGCCGCGACTAAAGCACTGGTGCTCATCTTCCACCATTTGCCGTAGCACCCGCAGTTGTTCGCTGTTGCGATTGTCGACTGCCAGCTCGGTAATGGCTTTTTCGATAATGCGGCGGGTAAACAGAATCTGGCGGGCTTCATCGACATTAGGGCTGGAGACTACCGCACCGCGGTTGGGGCGCAGTTGCACCACGCCTTCATGGGAGAGGCGCAGCAGTGCACGGCGGATGACGGTGCGGCTGACGCCAAAGATTTCCCCCAACGCCTCTTCACTTAACTTGGTGCCGGGGGCCAGACGCTGTTCCAAAATAGCATCGAATACATGAGCGTAAACAATGTCATCCTGAGTTTGGCTGGGTTCTGCCGGAGCAGCCTTGTCTTTGCGTTTGATGAGTTCGTTCATGGGCGCTGAGAATACCTGCAAAGCTGTGCACAATTGCAGGCATCATAGTCGCTGATCATAAAATTGTACACAAACACTCAGGACAAAAAGTTGCACAATAGTGTGTGGCTTGTTTTGTATCCAAATGACGGGTGCTATTTAAGTTGCTTGCACTATTACGTAAAAGCCCCGCACGAGGCGGGGCTGTTTCCGTTAGGGCAAGGCCCTGGGAGTCACGGAAAAGGGTTAGAGGAAAGCAAACTTGCAGATAAAGAGTGCGCTGAGCAGATACATACTCAGGGACACCTCACTCTGACGACCGCTGGCCAGCTTGATCAGGGTATAGGCGATAAAGCCCAGGGCGATGCCGTTTGCGATCGAGAAGGACAGGGGCATCATAATCGCCGCAATGGCTGCTGGGGCTGCTTCGGTTAGGTCTTCCCAGTCGATATGGGCCAGGCCGCTCAGCATCACCACGGCGACATAGAAGAGTGCGCCAGCAGTGGCAAAGCCAGGCACCATGCCAGCCAAGGGAGCAAAGAACATCGCCAGCAGAAAGAGACCTGCCACGACTACCGCAGTCAGACCGGTACGACCACCGGCTTCCACCCCTGCGGCGCTTTCGACAAAGCTGGTGGTGGTAGAGGAACCCAGCAGGGAACCGCAGATACTGGCGCCGGAGTCGGCGATCAGGGCTTTGCCCATCCCAGGTAACTTGCCTTGCTCATCCAGTAATTTGGCCCGGTGTGCCACCCCCAGCAGGGTGCCGGCGGTGTCAAACATATCAACAAACAGGAAGGCGAAGATAATGCTGATCATCCCCACTTCAAAGGCACCGGCAATATCCAGCGCCAGCAGGGTAGGAGCAATACTGGGGGGCATGGAGACGATGCCGGAGTATTCCGTCATGCCTAACAGCAGAGCAATCAGCGTGACGGTGAGGATGCCCCACATCACTGAGCCAATCACCTTGTAATGGCTGAGCACCACGATGATGCCAAAACACAGGGCGGCCAGCAGTGGCCCGGCTTGGGTCATATCCCCCAAGGTGACTAGCGTGGCTGGGCTGTCGACCACAATGCCAGCGGTTTTCAGGGCAATAATCCCCAGGAACAGGCCTACCCCGGCGGAGAGCGCCATGCGCAATGACATGGGAATAGAGTTAATCACCCATTCGCGAATCTTAAAGATACTCAGGGCAATAAAAATTAAACCAGAGAGGAAGACTGCACCCAGTGCTACTTCCCAGCTGTAACCTAGTTCGCCGACAACGGTAAAACTGAAGAAGGCGTTCAAGCCCATGCCCGGTGCCAGGGCAATCGGGTAGTTGGCGTACAGGCCCATAATCAGGCTGCCAATCGCGGCGGCAATACAGGTGGCGACGAAGACGGCGCCGTAGTCCATGCCGGAGGCGGAGAGGATACTGGGGTTAACAAAGATGATATAGGCCATGGTGAGGAAGGTGGTCACCCCGGCAATCACTTCCCGTTTTACCGTGGAGCCTTTGGCACTGAGCTCAAACAGGCTGTCGAGCAGGCCGCCGCTGGCGGCAGAGTTCTCTTGCAGGCCGGATTCGGCCAGGCTGGTATCGTTCGCTTTCATCGGTAATGCCCTGTTTCACTTAGATTTATTGTCATCAGGTCACACCTTGGTGCGGCGATGGGAGCATCTAGCCCAAGCAGAGGGCAAGCCGATCCCGCCAGCCCGTTTCAGGGGCTGGGCTTCCTTGTCCGCACTAGGTGAAAGGCAATGCGGGAAGCAGCATTGCCTCCAAGCTGCTGGCCTTAACTACCCCGGTAGGTGGAGTAGCTGTAGGGCGAAATCAGCAGCGGGACGTGGTAGTGCTGGTCCTCTTCGGCCAAGCCAAAGCGCAATACCACCTCATCTAGAAAAGCCGGCTCCGCCAGCGTGACACCGCGGGCGCGATAGTAGTCGCCTGCGCTGAATTCCAACTCATACACACCAGCGATGAAGTCATCTCCCTGCAGCAGGGGCTGATCGCAACGGCCATCAGCATTGGTGCGGACGCTGGTGATTAACTGGCGTTGTTGACCTTGCAGGCGGTACAGCCGTACTAGCAGATCAGCGCCAGGAGTGCCGGCAGCGGTATCCAGCACATGGGTTGTCAGGTAGCCCTGGGGGCGATTAGTCGCGGGCATGGCCCCTCCTCCATCACAGGTTGTTGTCACCACTCTAGTACAATGCTGACCTGCGAGTCCACAAGAAAAGTTTTTTTTGTGTACAATTTTCTGGCCTTTTATTTGCTCTGCTTTCCTCTGGTTGTGCTAAGCAAAGAAATATCACGGGTGATCGGATTGGAATCCAGGCTCGGGCAGGCAAGGGCAATCAGGCTCGACTAAGCTAAAGCAGGATGAAAGCGTACTAAGCAGAGTGTGCGAATAGTGAAGTACAAAATGATTTACAAAAATAGAATTTGATTGTACACAATATTTGGAGCTGTTATTCTGCGATCATGCTTGCAGATGAGGGGGCATCCCGGTTTGGCCAAGAGCTACCACTGCCCAGCCTCCGCGAATTCAGGAGAAAACTTGTGAGTAGTCAGTATCCACGTGATTTGATTGGTTATGGTGCCAACCCGCCCCATCCCCATTGGCCGCAAGAGGCCCGTGTTGCCATCTCTTTTGTACTTAACTACGAGGAAGGCGGTGAGCGTTGCATTCTGCACGGGGACAAGGAGTCCGAGGCGTTTCTGTCGGAAATCCCCGGAGCCCAGCCTTTTCCCGGTGTGCGTCATATCAGCATGGAGTCCATCTATGAATATGGCAGCCGTGCTGGGGTGTGGCGCATTCTGAAACTGTTCCAGAAGTACGACATTCCCCTCACCATTTTTGCCGTGGCAATGGCGCTGGAGCGTCACCCAGAGCTGGCCAGGGAGTTTGTCGAATGCGGTCATGAGATTTGCTCCCACGGTTATCGCTGGATCGACTACCAATATGTCGATGAAGCCACCGAGCGTGAGCACCTGCACAAGGCGATTGAGATTATTGAGCGCCTCTGTGGCCAGCGTCCGCTGGGCTGGTATACCGGTCGCAATAGCCCTAACACCCGTAAATTGGTGATGGAAGAAGGGGGCTTTGCCTATGACTCGGACAGCTATGACGATGATCTGCCCTACTGGCTGCCCAATGGTGACAAGGGCCACTTGGTGATCCCCTATACCCTCGACACCAACGATATGCGTTTCTCGACCTCCCAGGGTTTTAACTCTGGTGAGCAGTTCTACCAATACCTGCGTGATGCCTTTGATGTGCTTTATGCCGAAGGGGCGGAATCACCCAAGATGCTCTCCATCGGTCTGCACTGCCGCTTGATTGGCCGTCCAGCCCGCCTGGCGGCACTGGAGCGTTTCCTGACCTATGCACGCAGTCATGAAAAAGTCTGGTTTGCCCGCCGTATCGATATCGCCCGCCACTGGCAGGAGCAACACCCCTATAAGGCGGGAGGAGAAAAGTGATGACCGAGTTGTTTAAAAGTTGTCAGCCAAGCCTGATGGGGCGTGATGACTTTGTGCAGACCTTTGCCGACATCTACGAGCATTCAGCCTGGGTGGCTGAGCAGGTGTATGACCAGGGGCTAACCCCTGAGCATGATCAGATTGACGGGTTGCACCAGGCGATGGCCAAGGTGTTGTTAGAGGCCAGTCAGGATAAACAGCTGGCATTGATTAATGCCCACCCAGATTTAGCCGGACGGGCGGCGATTCGCGGTGAGTTGACCGCCGCCTCCACCTCGGAACAGGCCGGGGCGGGGATTCACGAATGTACGGCGGAAGAGTTCGCCCGTTTTACCGAGCTCAATGGGGCCTATAAAGCGAAGTTCGGCTTCCCCTTCATCATGGCGGTCAAAGGCAGCAATCGTCACCAGATTCTGGCGGCCTTTGAGGAGCGGATTCACCACAGCCCTGAGCAGGAATTTGCCCGTGCGCTGGCGGAAATCAACAAAATCGCCCTGTTTCGTCTGCAAACCCTTTGATAACGCTTTGAGTGTGAGAATAACAGCATGAGCAGCAACAGCAGCCAACAACCTGGCTTTATGAAGTTTATCAACCTGGCCGATGCGCGCCTGGGTTCCAAAGTGATCTTTGTCACCGATGACTGGTTTGCCGAAGCAGACCGGATGCTCCAGCCTGGTGAGCCGGTGTGGAAAGAAGGCGTCTATGACGACAACGGCAAGTGGATGGATGGCTGGGAATCCCGCCGTAAGCGTTTCGAAGGCTATGACTTTGCGGTGGTCAAATTAGGGGTGCCCGGTTACCTCTACGGCTGTGACATCGATACCCGTTTCTTTACCGGCAACTACCCTCCGTCCGCTTCGATTGATGCTTGCTTTAGCCCCGAGCAGGAGCCGGATGAGCGCACCCAGTGGGTCAATATCCTCGACTCCGTTGCTCTGCAGGGCAACAGCCATCATCTGCATGAAATCAGTGCCAGTGGCCCCTGGACCCATGTGCGTCTGAATATTTTCCCCGACGGTGGGGTGGCGCGCCTGCGTCTGTACGGCATGCCTTACAAAGACTGGAGCAAACAGGATCCCAACGAGTTGGTTGACCTGGCGGCAGCACTGAATGGTGGCCGAGCCATTGCCTGTAACGATGAGCACTTTGGTAAGAAGGGCAACATCCTTAACCCTGGTCGTGGCGTCAACATGGGTGATGGTTGGGAGACCGCCCGCCGCCGTACCCCTGGCAATGACTGGGTGATCGTGGCCCTGGGCCATGTTGGGGTGGTGAAAGAAGTGCTGGTGGATACCCTGCACTTTAAGGGTAACTATCCGGACTCCTGCAGTATTCAGGCGGCCTATGTGCGTGGCGGTACCGATGAGCAGATCGCCACCCAGAGTCTGTTCTGGCGTGAGCTATTGCCCCAGCAGAAACTGCAGATGCACCAGGAACACCACTTCACTGAGGTTAATGACCTGGGCCCCATTACCCATGTGCGCCTGAATATCTTCCCCGATGGCGGGGTGAGCCGCCTGCGTCTGTTTGGCCATATTCAGCCCACAGAGGAATAAGCCATGAGCCGCCTGATCCCGATTGAGCCGTTGACGGCTGAAGCCTTTGCCCCCTTTGGTGATGTCATCACCACCGAGGGTAAGGACTACTTCATGATCAACAACGGCTCCACCCGTCGCTATCACAAGCTGGCCACGGTAGAGGCGGAGGGGCAGGAGGCCAGTGCCATTATCAGCATCTTTCGTGCCCAGGCCCTGCCGATGCCGTTGACCGTCACCATGATGGAGCGGCATCCGCTGGGCAGCCAAGCCTTTATCCCGCTCAAGCGACAGCCCTTTCTGATTCTGGTGGGCCCCAAAGGGGACCAGCTTGATCCGGCCAGTCTGCGTTGCTTTATCAGCGATGGCAGCCAAGGGGTGAACTACCACAAGGGGGTTTGGCACCACCCGGTGCTGGCTCTGGCAGCGGAAGATGACTTTCTGGTAGTGGATCGCAGTGGTAGCGGTAATAACTGTGAAGAGATTTTCTTTCCCCCTGAGCAACAGCCGCTGTTGCAGCCCTGACTAGGTTCAGGGCTCGGGGAAAGCGCAGACTCCCATCAAGGCAATTCAGGCAGGAGGCCAGGGGGTTGCCACGAATAAAGATAAGTAGAGTGCTTGTGAGGAGAAGTTATGGATCCGCACTTTCATGAATGGTTAAACCTGGCGATCCGCTGGGTACATATGATTACCGGCATCGCCTGGATTGGGGCCTCGTTTTACTTCGTTTGGCTCGAAAACAACCTCAACCGGGTTAACCCCCGTACCGGCCTATCCGGTGATCTCTGGGCGATCCACGGTGGTGGCATCTATCACCTGGAAAAGTACAAACTGGCGCCACCGCAAATGCCAGAGAACCTGCACTGGTTCAAGTGGGAAGCCTACTTCACCTGGATCACCGGCATGCTGCTGTTGGCGGTGGTGTTCTACATGAATGCGGATCTCTACCTGCTGCGGCCCGATGCAGGCCTGACCCCCGTCAGTGGGGTGGCACTGGGGGTAGCGGCCTTGGTAGCGGGTTGGTTTATCTATGACTTTCTCTGTGATTCCGCCCTCGGTAAACAACCGGCTTTGCTGGGTGGGGTGATCTTTGTGCTGCTGATTGCGGCGGCCTACGGTTTTAGCCAGGTCTTTAGTGGCCGGGGGGCCTTTATCCATGTTGGTGCCATCATCGGTACCATCATGGTGGGTAACGTCTTCCGCATTATCATGCCGGCTCAGCGGGCCTTGGTGAAAGCCATTGAAGAAGGGCGTGAGCCTGATCCGGTGCTGCCAGCCAAGGGGCTGCTGCGCTCACGCCATAACAACTACCTGACGTTGCCGGTGCTGTTCATCATGATCAGCAACCACTTCCCCAGCACCTATGGCCATGCCTTTAACTGGGCGGTGTTGGCGGCGCTGGCGGTGTTGAGTGTGTTGGTGCGCCACTACTTCAATACCCGCCATGACAGCAACAAGTTTGCCTGGACTTTGCCGGTCGCTGCGTTGGGCATGGTCGCCCTGGCGTTTGTGACCGCGCCTGAGCGCAAAGCCGTGAATGCTGCCGCTGCCCCTGTAGCGACCGAAGCCCATGCTCATGCAGAGCAGGCGGCTCCAGTGAGCAGCGATGATGGCATTGATTCCAACCAGGTGTTTGCCATGGTGCAGGAGCGCTGCAGTGTCTGCCACTCGTCCAATCCGACCCATAGTGCCTTTGCTACTGCACCGGCGGGGGTAATGATTGATAGTCCGGCGCAAATGCAGCAACTGGCGGCCCGTATCTATGCCCAGACCGTGGCCACCCAGGTGATGCCACTGGGCAACCTGACCCAGATGACTCCTGAGGAGCGTCAGCTGCTGGGGCAGTGGGTGGATGCCGGCGCCCAGCTGGATCCTTAACCTAGCGCGGGTTGCACCTTGCTGGTGCAACCCATGCCATGCTATTGCTCAATCTGTACACATAACGCCTAATTTTTGCGTAATCTACTGCTTTTCCTGCTTGTAAAAACTGGCCTAGATCTTGCTCCGCTCAGGTAGCGGTAAGTTGCCGGTTTTGTCCCTCTGATTCAGGTGTGTCATAGCAACCTTAGCGCCCCCCATGTCAGCAAATAGGCTGACTGTGCGGGGCTTTTTTATGGTCAAAATTATGGATTCAATTTGCCAATAAAATTGTTCACAAATTAGAAAAGGAGTGTCTATAATGGCAGGGCTCCCACCACTGGACTGCATCGCTCAGTCCGTCCCGCAACATAACAATAAAAGGGAGCGGGGTCGGGTATCTGCACCCGATTACCGCCTGGAGGAAACACCCATGCCTATGCAACCGATGCCGGTGGCAGATTTGGCGCTGGATTTACAATCCAGCTCGCAGGAGGACTGGCGTCATAGCTGGCCACTTTGTTTAGTGCGTTATCTGTTGCAGCAGATGCCACTGATCAGCAAAGGAGGGGCCAAGCATGACTAAGCCTCACTCCACCTTGATCTTCGGTGTCGAAGATCGCCCTAATGTTCCCACCTCTATTTTCACTGCTTTTCAACATATTCTTGCCAGTTTTATCGGTGTCATCACCCCCACCTTGATTGTCGGAGGGGTGTTGGGCCTGGGGGATTATGTGCCCTATCTGGTCAGCATGGCGTTGATCGTCTCGGGTATAGGAACCTTTATTCAGGCGCGTAAGTTTGGCCCGGTTGGTTCGGGTTTGTTGTGCTTACAGGGCACCAGCTTTGGCTTTCTCAGCGTGATTTTAAGTGGCGGCATGATCGTCAAAGCCCGGGGCGGCAGCCCGGAGGAAATCCTCGCCACCCTCTACGGCTGTTGTTTTCTTGGTGCCTTTATCGAAATTGCGGTGAGTCGTTTTATCCACAAGCTGAAGCGCATCGTCACCCCGGTGGTAACCGGCACCATCATTACTCTGATGGGGTTGTCGCTGGTGAAGGTGGCAATGACGGATATGGCCGGTGGCTTTGGCGCCAGTGATCTGGGCTCGATTGAAAACATTGGTCTGGCGGCACTGGTGCTGGGGATCATTGTGGTGCTGAACCGCTTTAATCTGCAGTTTTTGCGCATGAGCGCGATCTTTATCGGCCTGCTGGTCGGCTTTGCCGTGGCCGCCATGATGGGTAAGGTGAACTTTGCCGGTTTGGCGGACTTCCCTCTGTTAGCGGTGCCGGTGCCCTTTAAGTTTGGTTTTAGCTTCGACTTGGCGGTATTTATCCCCATCGGCCTGATCTTCCTGATTACCGCGCTGGAAACCACCGGCGACCTGACCGCTAACTCGATGCTCTCCAAGCTGCCGGTATCCGGGCCGGAATACATCAAGCGGATTCGCGCCGGGGTGCTGGCCGATGGCATTAACTCAGGCATTGCGGCGACCTTTAACAGCCTGCCGATGACCACCTTCAGCCAGAATAACGGCGTGATCCAACTGACTGGGGTGGCCAGCCGCTATGTGGCCTATTACATGGCAGCTATTTTGGTGTTGTTAGGGTTATTCCCGGCGGTAGGGGCCATGCTGCAGTTGTTGCCCAAACCAGTGCTGGGTGGGGCGACGGTGGTGATGTTTGGCACCGTGGCTGCCGCCGGTGTGAAGATCCTGGCGGAGTCCAAACTGGGGCGCCGCGATATGCTGATCTTTGCCGTCTCCATTGGTTTGGGGATGGGGGTAGCAGGCGTGCCTGCCGCCTTTAGTGGTTTCCCGGAGATTATCCGTAATATTTTCGGTTCACCGGTGACCATCGGTGCCTTTTCCGCCATCATCCTGAGCCTGGTGCTGCCACCGGAAGAGCCCAGTATTGAGGAGGTGGCCGAGGCTGCAAGCCCGACAACGAGCGCGCCCGCAACTCAGCAGGCTGCCCTATCCAGTAGCTAAGCTGCTGACCCTATTGTGCGGATTTTCCGCGCGATCGGCTGACGTACCTTCCCGGATTGTGCGTCAGCCGTGACTACATCCGGGCAATGCAACTCCATAGGACCGAGCGATGCAACGCCCTCAACGTATTTGGATTGATTCCCCCCTAGCCACCCTTGAACCCAGCTATGCCAATGGCCTGGTGCTGGAGGGTAGCCTGATCGTCGAAACCCTGGCCGCCGGGCAACAACCCAGTGCGCCGGTGGATCAACGGATCGACGCCAGCGAGCATGTACTGCTACCGGGGCTGATCAATACCCACCATCATTTCTATCAAACCCTGACCCGTGCCTTTCCTGCTGCGCTCAATAAAGAGCTGTTTCCCTGGCTGCAAACCCTCTACCCGCTGTGGGCGGGGTTAGAGCCGGCGATGATTCACAGCTCCACCCAGGTGGCGCTGGCAGAATTGCTGCTATCGGGTTGTACCACCGCCAGTGATCATCACTACCTGTTTCCCCAGGGATTGGAACAGGCCATCGATATCCAGATCGAGGCGGCGGCCCCCCTGGGGATGCGCTTGCACCTGACCCGGGGCTCGATGAGTCTGGGCCAGGAGCAGGGCGGCCTGCCGCCGCAGTCAACGGTGCAGAATGAGCAGCAGATTATTGATGACTCCCTGCGCCTGATCCGCCGTTATCACCAGCGCGGTGCCGGGGCCAAGGTGCAGATCGCCCTGGCGCCCTGTTCGCCGTTCTCGGTCTCACCGCAGTTGATGGCGGAAACCGCTCGCCTGGCGGCCAGTGAGGATGTGCGCCTGCACACCCACTTGGCGGAAACCGAAGATGAAACCGCCTTCTGTCTGCGCCTGTTTGGCATGCGTCCCCTGGATTACCTGGAGCAGCAAGGCTGGTTACAGCCGCGCACCTGGCTGGCCCATGGCATCCACTTTAACGATGAGGACGTGCGCCGCTTAGGTCAGCAACAGGTGGGCATCTGCCATTGCCCCTCCTCCAATATGCTGTTGGCCTCGGGCCAGTGCCGCACCCTGGAACTGGAAGCCGCTGGCAGTCCGGTGGGGCTGGGGGTCGATGGCTCCGCCTCCAATGATGGCTCCAATATGATCCAGGAGGTGCGCCAGGCCCTGCTATTGCAGCGCCTGCGTTACGGCGCGGCGGCGGTGACCCATCAGCGCGCCCTGCACTGGGCGACTCAGGGCTCGGCGGCCTGTTTGGGGCGGGAGGATATTGGCCAGCTGGCGGTGGGCAAACAGGCGGACTTGGCCCTGTTCAAGCTGGATGAACTGCGCTTTGCCGGTGCCGGTGATCCGCTGGCGGCGTTACTGCTATGTGGCGCCAGCCGCGCCGACCGGGTGATGGTGGCGGGGCAGTGGCAGGTGTGGGATGGCCAGCTGACCCAGCTTGATCTGGCCCAGTTGCAGGCTAACCAACGGCAACTGGCCAACCAGTTGGCTGCCAAGCTTAGTTAAGCCTGAGCGGCAGGGGTGACATGGAGGTCGCCTGCTGCCGGCAGCAAGGGCAGCAAATAGTGTTGCCATAAAGCCTCATAACCGCGGCGATGCCAGCCAATGTGGCCGATTCGCTTTTTGCCGATTTGGGCAGGGCTGATTTCAATACGGGTCACCTCACTCCCGCTAAAAAAGCCATGCAAGGCATCAATACTGGCTTTGGACATCATCTCATCATCACTGAAGGCGAGGGCGGTGATGGGTTGCTTGACCTGGGCAAAACGCTGCCACAACCACTCCCCCTCTGCTTGGGGAGCATAGTGACGGTGCAGGCACCAGTGCCGCCACTGTTTAATCACGCCCTTGGGCAGGTCGCACATAATGCCAATGCGTTTGCCCGGAAAGTAGCCGTAAAGCGGTACTAGCAAGGGCACCAGTACAAACCACAAGAACCAGACGATACGCTTGGTCGGCCAGGCATTGAGCCACCAGGTACCAGTCCCCGCTGCCACGGTGATGGCACGGTCGATCAGGTGGCTATCGGGCATCATGCCCAGCAGGTGGCCACCGACACTATGGCCAATCCAAGTCCGTTCCAGGCTGGGAAATTGTGTGGCGACCCAACGCAGCAGGGTAGGGCAATCCTGATTAGCCCAGCTCAGCACATCGGCACGGCAATCACGAATATTCCCTTCCAGCGATAAGCCAATGCCCTGGTAATCAAAGGTCACCACATGAAAGCCATGGCCACTTAACCAATGGGCCAGATCGTCATAGAGATACTGCGCCACCCCCGTAGCGGGAGCGAGAATGCAGACCCCGCGAGGGGAATAGGCATCGGTACGGAACAGGCGTGCGCTGATGGCATGGCCGGCGGGGGTCTGTAGGCGCTCAAGTTGGGGAGAATTGGCTCTAGTCATACTGTTCCAGAATAAAGTTGAGGAAGCGCGCCACCAGCGCCAGCTCCTGCTCGCTAAAGGCTTCGCTAAAGCGTTGATTAAACTGTTGAATCAGTGGTTTGACGGCGGCGGCCTTGCTTTCCCCCAGGGCGGTGGGATAGAGCGCCTGGCCACGGGCATCGTCACTGGGGGTTTGGCGGCTGACCAGACCATTGGCCTCCATCCGGCTGAGCAGCCCGGTGATAGCGGATTTGTTCAGATCCAGCTCAGCAGCCAAGTCTTTTTGCAGGCAACCAGGCTGTTTGACGATATAGAGCAGGGCAGCCAACTGGGTGACAGAGCTGCCCAGCTCTTGCTCGCAGCGCCGATCAGCATGGCGATACAGGCGTTTTTGTGCCTGGGTCAGCAGGAAGAACAAGCGGTGTTGCATGATAGTTCACATCTAAACTATAGAGGTGCCATCTCAACACAGATTAGTTTAGATGTAAACCATCTACCTCAGCCTGGCATCGCAGAAGGGGGGGAGGTAAGGGTGATAGGGGTTGATTAAGATGGAGCGGCGAATCAGAGCAGAAGGACAGCAGGATGAATCCACAGCGGGTATTTCAGCATTACTTAATCCAGGCCGAAGGCTTGCTCGACAAGCTGGAAGGCTATTGCCAGCAACAGGGGCTGGCCAGCACCACCCTGCTGCAAGCCCGCTTGCAGGAGGATATGTTCCCCCTGGCCCAACAACTGCGTACCTGCGCCAGCTTTGCCCTGCGCAGCCTCTATCCCCTCTATGGCTTAACCCCACAGGCCTTGGCAGCAGGTGAGGATCTGCCCGGCCTGCGAGGGGTATTGCAGCAGACCCGTCAGACACTAGCAGCCTTACCGCCCCTGCCCCCTGAGCCCTGGCCACATTGTCAGGAGCAAGCCGGCACGGCACAGGTGGCGTTAGCCGGGCAGGAGTTCGTCTGGCTCTATGGCCTGCCGAACTTTTTCTTTCACCTCAATATGGCCTACGCCATTTTGCGCCAGCAGGGGGTGCCGGTAAGTAAGGGCGACTATGATGGCTGGCACCAGTACCCCATCGGCTTCCGCTTTTGATTGGGCTAAAAGGCACTTTAGCTATTAGAAAAACTTGTGCTATGCGTAAATGCGACCTCGGCTTTGCTGAGTACTGAAATAAACAGGCAGGCTCGGCGCTCCTTGTCTAAGGTCAATAATCGGCTGTCGATCTTTCTCAATAATGTCGACAACTCTTGCCTGACAGCCTCAGGCATTTCGCTTATTGCCGCATTCAGGAGCCTCTATGTCAGCTGCTGTTTCTCCTAAGCCTCGCCAGGGCGGTCGTATTCTGGTGGATCAACTCGCTATACAGGGATGCCGACGGGTGTTTGTGGTACCGGGGGAGAGTTATTTGCCGGTGCTGGATGCGCTCTATCAGCATGAACAGATCGACACCATCGTCTGCCGCCAGGAAGGGGGGGCAGCGATGATGGCCGAGGCCCATGCCAAGCTGACCGGCAGCGTGGGGGTATGCATGGTGACCCGTGGCCCTGGGGCGACCAATGCCTCGGCGGGGGTGCATGTGGCCATGCAGGACTCCACGCCGATGCTGTTGCTGATCGGCCAGGTGGAAACCGGCATTCGCGATCGTGAAGCCTTCCAGGAGGTGGATTATCGGCAGATGTTTGCTCCTCTGGCCAAGTGGGTGGCGGAGGTGGATAGCATCGAACGCCTGCCGGAATACCTCAGCCGGGCCTACTATCAGGCTCTGAGTGGGCGCCCTGGGCCGGTGGTACTGGCCTTGCCGGAGGATGTGCTCTTTGGCATGGCGGCCTGTGAAGACTGTTTGCCCGCCGAGCCGGCGTTAGCCTTGCCGGATACCGCCAGCAGCCAGCATCTGCTGGCCAAACTGGCGGTGGCGGAGCGCCCGGCGATTATCGTCGGCGGCCCCCGTTGGAGTGAGGCGGCGGGGCAGGCACTGCTGGCCTTTGCCGAGCACAATCAGATCGGCGTCTGTACCTCAATGCGCTGCAAAGATTATGTGGATAACAGCCATCCCTGCTACATGGGGGATCTGGGTATTAATGCCAGCCCGGCCCTGCAACAGTGGCTGAGTGAGGCGGATGTGATTCTGGTACTGGGGGCGCGTTTAGGGGAGATGACCAGCCAGAGCTACCAGCTATTTTCTATCCCCAATCCTACGCAGCAGTTAATCCATGTTATGCCGGATAGCGCTGAACTGGGGCGGGTCTATCGCCCGGCATTGGCATTGCAGGCCTGTCCAGAGGTACTGAGCCGCCAGCTAGGTGAGCAGTTGCTGCCCCTCAGCGCCAGTCAAAAACGCAGCTGGCAATGGCGCGTTAAACAACAGCGCGAGGCCTATGAAGGTTTTATCCAGGTCCAGCCGCTGCCGGGCAAGCTGCGCTGGAGCGAGGCCATCCTCACCCTGCAGGAGCAACTGCAGGAAGATGCCATCCTCTGTAACGGCGCGGGTAACTATGCCGCCTTCCTGCATCGCTTTTATCAGCATCGCCGCTATCGTACCCAGTTGGCGCCTACCAGTGGCTCCATGGGCTATGGCCTGCCAGCGGCGGTGGCCGCGGCCTTGGCGGCCCCACGGCGACAGGTGGTGTGCGTGGCGGGGGATGGCTGTTTGCTGATGCATGGCCAGGAGCTGGCCACCGCAGTGCAGTATGGGGTGAAGATGCTGGTGATCGTGGTCAATAACGGCCACTTCGGCACGATTCGTATGCACCAGGAAAAACACTACCCCGGACGGGTAATGGCGACCCAGCTGCACAACCCGGATTTTGTCGCCTGGGGGCGCAGTTTCGGTGCCTGGGCAGCCCTGGTGCAACAGCAGGATGAATTTGCTGGCGCCCTGGCCGAAGCCCTGGCCCAGCCGGGGCCGGCGTTGCTGGAGCTGCAAGTGGAGATTGAAGCCCTGACCCCAGCCCGCACCCTCAGCCAGATTCGGGCAGAGAGCCTGGCACGTCAGGGCCAGTCTTAAGCGCCCGGGGGCGATAGCTCTCCCCGCGCTGTAACTGGCCCTCAGGGGTCAGACGATAGTGGCGCAAATCTTCTGCCAGCAGCAGGCGGCCTGCATAAACGGCGGCGGCCTCCTGCTGCAGGGCCTGGATCGATAAGGGGCCGCTGGGGCGCTGATAGCGTGGGCTAAAGTGGGTCAGTAGCAGATTAGGGATACCTGCTTGGCTGGCGTAACGGGCAATCCGCGCTGCACTGCAATGCATGGGGCCAGGGCCAACCTTGGCCAGCACCTCCTCACTATAAGTCGCCTCATGTACCAGCAAATCCGCCGGTAGCAAGGGCGCCAGGCAGCTTGGCTCAGCATTATCGCCACTAATAATCACGCGGCGTGGTGCGCGGGGGCTGAGGATAAAGTCATGGCCATGATAGTGCTGTCCTTGCCACTCCACCCGCTCACCACGGTGCAGCTGACCCCACAGGGGGCCGGCAGGAATGCCAGAGTGACGCAGCTTGGCCTCATCCAACTTGCCTGGCAGGCGCTTTTCGCAAAAGACGTAGGCATAGCTGGGCACCCGATGGGCCAGCGGGCAGGCACTGAGCTCAAACTCCGCCAGCATTAGGGGCGCTTGCAGCGACTCCAGTGGGTGAAACTCCAACGCAAAACTAAGATGCAGGTGGGTATAGGCGCAGGTGGCCTGCAGCCAGGGCCAGAGATCCGCGGGGCCCACTAAGCGCAACGGCGCACTGCGCCCCTGCATACTGGCACTGGCCAGCAGCCCCGGCAGGCCATAACAGTGGTCACCATGCAGATGGGTAATCAACAGGGTATCGAGTTGGCTCAGGCTAAGGGGCAGATGCAGCAACTGATGTTGGCTGGCCTCGCCACAGTCGACCAAACACCAGCTTTTGCTATTGGCCCGGCGCAGGGCGATGCCGCTGACATTGCGACCTTTACTGGGCACCCCGGAAGAGGTGCCAAGGAAGAAGAGTTCCATAGGGAGAGACCATCACCATCGAGTGTGGTCAGCTTAGCCTGACTTGGGCGCTTCCCCAACCTAGGCTTGTACCAGCTGTGGCAGGCTAGTCAGCTCCACCCGGGTGGAGAGTGCATTCAACGCAATCAGGTGCAGCATTTTATCCACCGTTGTGCAGCAATCGCCCAGCACCTTGATCTGATAGCCCTCAGCCGCCTTGGACAAGGCAGTATGGGTGACGCAGTTTTGCGTCATCATCCCGCACAGTAGCAGGGTATCCACCTCCCACTTATCTAGCACGGCAGCCAGCTCGGTTTGCTCAAAGGCATCGGCATAGCGCTTGATCACAACGGGCGCACCCTTAGCAGCAGTGGCGATCTGTGGGTGGATGGTGGCACCTTCTGTTCCTTCATTAAAGAAGGGGGCCAACCCCTTGGCTGGGTCAGCCAGATGCTGCACCAGAATCACCGGCCAGCCCTGCTGCTGGGCCAACTCAATCGCCTGTTGGCAGTGCTGGCGCACCTCCTCACTGCGGTGCAACGGGTAGTGGCCCGTAGGGAAGTAGTCATTCTGTAGATCAATCACAATCAGAGCGGGGCGGGTCATGGGTTGTCCTCCTGTTGGGGTGATGGACATTATCCCCAGGCTTTTCTAGGCTGCTCAGTGTCGTAACTGACAAGTTTTGGGTTATATCGGACACAAGGCCAACTCCATGCTGCAGCAATACGCTATTGCCATCCTCGACTACCCCGGTTGCTTAAAATCGGCGCTTTATGGCTGGCAGGAGATGCTGCAATTGGCTAATCGCTTGGCCGCCCAGCAGCAACTGCCCTGGCAGTTTGACGGCGTGATTGTCACCCCCGCCGAGCTGCAGCCTTTGCAGGACTGGCAGGCGCTGTTACTGCCCCCCAGTGGCAATGGTGCCGAGCGCTATTATTTACAGCCAGAGGACAGCCTGTTGCAGGCCCTGCGCCAGCATTATGGCCGGGGATGTTGGCTGGCCTCGGCCTGTGCCGGTAGCTTTATTCTGGCGGCGACGGGTTTGCTGCACGGGCAACGTTGCACCACCCACTGGGGCTTAGCGGCGGAGTTTCGCCAGCGTTATCCCCAGGTGGTGCTGGACACCCAAGCCCTGTTGGTTAATCAAGGTCAGCTCACCACGGCGGGGGGCTTGATGTCCTGGGTGGATTTGGGTTTGGAGCTGGTGGCGCGTCTGGGTTCCCCAGCCTTAATGCGGCAATTGGGCAAGACCCTGATTGTCGATACCGCTCCCCGTGAACAGCGCTGCTATCAGGTATTTCGCCCGCCTTTTCAGCATGGCGATGCCCAGGTACTGAAGGTGCAGCACTACCTGGCCGAACACTATGGCCAGCCCCACACCATCAGCGAACTGGCGGCGCTGGCCTGCCTGAGTGAGCGCAGCCTGCAGCGCCGTTTCAATCAGGCCACGGGCTATCGCCCCAGTCACTACTTGCAACGGCTGCGGGTGCAGCAGGCCTGCGACTTGCTGGAGAGTACAACGCTAAGCTTTGAACAGATTGCCGCCCGGGTAGGCTTTCAGGATGCCAGTGCCTGCCGCAAGTTGTTTATCCGCACCCTGGGGGTGAGCCCGCGTGAGTTCCGGCAGAAGTTTGTCGGAGGCACTGCGCTGATGTCGTAGGTTGGAAAAGCTACAGGCGCCTTCCAACAACGTTGTTATGCCAGATCGCCGATGCCTTGTTGGATGGCGCCGCGTGGCGGCTTATCCAACCTACATTCTGTGTTCGTTGTTACATTCCCAGGGAGTAGGTGGACTGATCGGTGGCGGAATCAACGGCTTGACTCCCCGGTAAAGCAGAACATTTAAACAGTATATTGTTTGATGGCGTTGCAATGTGCGCGTATTGCTACCAAAGTGTGCCTATTTTTCCCTGGAATTTTTGGCAAAACTGGACGAATATCAACCCGTTAGGGAAAGCACGCTGCAAGATAACGCGCAATGCTTTGCAGAAAAACGCGCATGCGCGTTTTAAATGGAGAACGTCAGTTATGAAGTCGATTTTTCTCTTTTTATTTTATGTGCTTAGCTTATTTTTTTCTGCTTTATAAGAAGAAGAGAAATGAGCATGCTCAGTATTATTATTTTAACTGTCTATGCAGCACCCGAGTACATTCAAAAAATGGAAGCTCTATAAATATGACATCAGAAAATAATTCTAAAGCAGAAAGTAAGGAAAAAGCTGAATTACCGAAAGCCATAAATCCATTGGTATTCATTAGTCATGATACAAGGGACGCAGAGATCGCTGAAGCTTTTAGCAAACTGATCGGAAGTGTGAGTGCCGGTGTTCTTAAATCCTTTAGGTCGTCAGATCGTAAAGGCGTCCAAGGAATTGAATACGGAGTGGAGTGGTATCCAACAATCATGGGGCAGCTTGATAATGCATCTGATGTTGTCTGCTTGTTGACCCCAATGAGCTTAGAGCGACCATGGATTCTTTATGAAGCTGGAGTGGCAAGGGGAAAGCTGAATACACCTGTGCATGGAGTAGCTATTGGTGTACCTCTTTCAAAAGCTGCAACAGGCCCATTCGCACAGTTTCAGAATTGTGGTGATGATGAGGAAAGTTTAACCTCGCTGGTTATGCAACTAGTCGATCGAATACCGAATTCTGAGCCAGATAGGGAAGTGGTAAAATTTCAGGTCGCGGCTTTCAAAGCAAAAATTGAAACAATATTATCTGCAAGAAAGGAATCATCTCAAGTAAGTTCACCAGACGAAGTCGAAGATAACAATGTTGTTAAAATGTTTGAGGAGGTTAAGGTTATGTTCCAAGACCTGCCACGACATATTGAACGACGACTTGATCCTGAAGTAAGAGAAGAGGAGTTTCATCGACGCTCCAAACGATTCCGTCTTCATCCAAAATACATCGATGAATTGTGTTATATGGCTGGAACAAGAGAAGATGATCCTATTTTTCTTTTGATAATTGGGTCAGAGTTATCTTCTACTTACCCTTGGTTCTACGAGCTTGCAAAACGAGCATACGACGCCCTTCTTTCCAAAGAAGAAAGTCCCCATGAACTTGTCAGAAGTATAATGAAGACGCTGGACTTTATTACTCATGGCCCAGGAATGAAAATGATGGGCTATTCATCTCCAAGGCAACGTGAAGAAATGAGGGAGTTGATGATGTATCTAGAGCATCGACTTTCGCGCTTTCTATAAATCAACAGTTAACAAAGCGTTGTACCGGACTAGCCGGTGAACGCAGCGTTACATGCCAATAGCTAAGTCATTATCGGAATCATATATAGGGAGTAATTGTGAGTCTTGTTCAAATTCATTTTGATGGTGATATAGCTGTCAACCACCAAGTAAGTATGAGAACCCTTGGTAAAACGCTAACGCATTTACAAAATTCGATGGATAGAGCCTACTTGGAGCAGCGTTATGGGCAGCTATGGAAGTTTGCAAAAATGCGACAGGAGTTTTACTCAGAGGTTGAGCTGCTTGTACAAGAGCCTAAAGAAGGTGGCTATGTACTAGATTTCTTATCGTCAAACCCCGTAACCAAGGCCGTTATAAACAGAGTTTCTAGCGCTGTTAATGGTGCAGTCGAAGCTTCAATGCAAGCAGGTTTGGAAAAAGCAACTAAAATCGAAGACTCTCTAAGCACTAGGATCGCTCAAGTTGAAAGCGGAATTCTTATCCCAAAAGACCTGCAGACGATGATAGATAACCCAGATGCATCAGTCATAAGGAGATATGGAGATCGTGCGATCTCTAGGGAAATCGATCAAATATTGTCAATCATTAGAGCTGGGCACGCAGGAGATAGTACTTTTGAGCTTTTTTTAAGTGGAGATAAATCTGCTAAATTTGAATTTAATAAAGAGTCTGCTGGAAGGTTTCATTCAACCGTTTCTCGCAGAGAGCTAGGTGAGCCAGTACTCTACACTGCAAAAATATCATCACTAGATCGGCATAATAACAATGGAAAGATTTACAACTTAATAACCGAAAAAGTTGCCAATATTCATTTTTTTAATGAAGATTTTCTTGAGATGGTAATACCTTTTTTTCAAGAGAAAAACGAAATGGTTTTTGTGGGTTCTCCATTAATAGAATACGGTGCATTTGATCCAAATGCTGGTGATATCTACTTTATCAAGTTGGCATAATTATGGATGAACTGGCGAAGGCGGTACAAAAAAAGTATATTGAAGATATAACCAAGAAGTATCCGCTTCATCGATTCCTTGTTATGTTTATGGTGATAACTTCATCATACATTTACTCCAAGGGTGATGACGTTCGAGTACTCTCTGAGCTACAGAATATAAAGTTAAGCTTTATCTTTGATTTTAACAAAGGCTTGCTTGCTTCAGTTGATTTCGAGCAATTGGTTATTGCCATTTTTATGTCGGGGATTATTGGTCACATATATTACAAAGTTAGCAGCATGTCATTCAATTTGCTGGCGAAAGTGTCTTCTTTTGATTCTTATATATCCAAAATTAAAGAGAAGGTTGACTCAAAAAAATCACAAGAGGAGGTTTTGAATTACTTTCTTGCTAAAGATGTTTCGAAAGAGCTTGAGGGGTTGAGAGTGAAATTGAAATCTTTTCATACCTGTTCTGAGGTTTTTCTTGTTGCTGCATTAATTATAGGGTGGGGATGGGGTTCTAATAATTACTTTGATTGGTTTTTAGTTTTGGTGCTGATGGTGACTGTTTTTTACAATATTTGGAAAGCTTTTCAATTCTATATTTCTGATTTCTTACCTTACTATATAACGGAACAAACATTGTTGGGGGCGACTGTTGACTTTGGTGATAAATAGGCATGTAACAAGTCACTCCACACGGTAATTTTACTCGCTACGCTCCCAAAATTCCGGTGAGTGAAGCGTTATGAAGTGTTTTTAAATGTATGAATGAAGCCTGCAAGGATAATTATGGAAATATATGAATTGCCATTCGGTGTCACAGATTGGTCATCTATAGAGCCAACGGAACATAAAGGTGAAATTGGTTCGGCATTATGGCGAACAAAACAGTTTGGGAGCATAAGAGTCCGTTTAGTCGAGTACACGCCGGGTTATTTAGCAGATCATTGGTGCGTTAAAGGTCATATTCTGTTTTGCATTGAAGGTGAATTAATAACAGAGTTAGATGATGGCAGGGTGTACATACTGAAACCGGGAATGAGTTATCAAGTAGGAGACAACGCTGAAGCTCATCGGTCATCAACAAATGTAGGGGCAAAATTATTTATTGTTGACTAATGTTGAAAAATCCGTATGGCGCATAACAAGGTGCTTAAATACGTTCCGGACCTATGGCCCTCCACTGCAACTGCCATTTAACAAAACATTATGAGTCAATCAAGCATCGAGGTAGAAATGATCACTGGTAGTTGTCTTTGTAGAAACGTGAAATACAAAATTTCTGGCAAGGTTGGCGATATCGTTCACTGTCATTGCGAAACTTGCCGGAAGGCCCATGGCTCAGCATTTTCGAGTGTGGCTGCGGTTGCAGACGCCGACTTTGAGCTGTCAGGTAATGAGCACTTAAAGTCATTTGAATCTTCAAAGGGTAAGCGCCGTTATTTTTGTGCGAATTGTGGTACGCAAGTCTACGCCAAGAGAGATGGCACTCAGCATATAATCTTGCGTCTAGGCTCTTTAGATGATGATCCAAAGTCTAAGGAAAGAAGTCACATATGGGTTTCTCAAAAAGCCAGCTGGTACTCGATAAATAGCAAATTATCTGAGCATTCTGAATTTGAATAAAAAATTCATAACAAGGGGCCAAGTGGAAGTCATAAAGATACGTTCGCTTCGCTCAACATTTTAGCAAACGTGTCGTCGCGCCTTAACGCAGCGTTATGTGTCCAAGCTACCCACAAACAATAGACACCTCCAGTATTAGCTTTACGCCTGCTAGGGAGATATAAGCTGGTTGACTTATCTAGAGTGAACAAATAGGAGAAGCCAATGGATGAAATCAGTGTGATTAATACCATTCAGGTGCCGGCAGGGATGGAGCAAGTGGCTGAGCAGGTGCGGGATGAATATGTGCGTTACTTTAAAAGTCAGCCGGGTTTTGTCCGTTCGCTATTTTATAAGTCGATTGAAACCGGCGAGGATGGCAGCCTGCAGTATGTCAATATTGTGGTGTGGGATTCGTTGCAGAGTTTTCAGCAGGTGGTGAATCTCGGGTTTGCCAATGCAGAAGGGGAGAATAGCGATGGTTATCGGGTATTGGGACGTGGTTTTCCCGAGCCGATCAAGGTGTCCCCTGGCCGTTATGTCAGCATCCGGGTCGATTAGCGGAGTGACATTCCGCGTACGTAGAGAGGGATGCCGATAGGCTCTCAGAGTGTGATAGGGCGGGTGGTGATGAACAGGATGGGGATGATAGTGCGCTTGGGCTCGATGCTGCTGAGCCTGCTCGTGAGTATGGAGTCGATGGCCGTAGTGAGTGCTGGGTCGGCACCTTATGCGCTCATCTACAATGGGCCTACGGCGGATGAGGCCAGCACAGAGGCGATTAGCGCGGTGGTGCAGCAGCTAGGTTTGCCGATTCGCTATATCAGTGAGCTAGAGACTTTGCCGAGCCTACTGCAGGAGGCGAAGGTGTTTGTGATTGGCGGCACCGATGATGATGTGGAGCCCTTATTACAGCGCTTTACGCCCACTTTGCGCGCTACGCTCAGAAGTTACTTGCAAGATGGTGGGCGTTTCCTGGGTATTTGTGGCGGGGCTTATCTGGCTTCCCTGGGGTGGCAGGAAGAGGAGCGTTTTGTCGAGGCGCTGGCCATCGTTCCTGCCCTGTCGGCGAGTTACGATGAGGATTTCGAGGCTAAAATTTACCCCGTGACTTGGCAGGGGGAGGCGCGTCAAATGTATTATCAGGCGGGCCCCAGCTTTACCTTGGAGGCGAGTGCGGACAGGGTAACCAAACTGGCTTATTACCAGGATCAGCAACTGGCCGCGTTGTTGAGCTCCTATGGACGGGGCAAGGTTGCAGTATCGGGACCTCATCCAGAGGCGCCGGCGTCCTGGCGGCATGAGGCGTATAACGGCGAGCAGATGGATAACAATATTGATCTGGCCCTGCAATTGTTGCAGGTGTTATTGGCTGATCAGCCCGTGCTGCAGTCTGCTACCGAGTAATCGGCTGTTATGGTGGTGCTTCGCACGTGAAAATCTGTGGTGTGACACTCGTGCTCCGGTTCTGCGTGGGAACGCCGGAAATTAGATCACTCTTCTGGGCTTTAAAGCTGTGGCCGCGTAAGTAAACTGCACTGTTTCACCCTACGCGTCCACAAGGCGCGAACTTCTGGGGTGAGTCGTCTGGTGGCGTAGGTTGGAAAAGCCGCAGGCGCCTTCCAACAGCGTTGTTATGCCAGATCGCCGATGCTCTGTGGTTTATCGTATCCATGCTCCTGCGTGGAGTCGCATACGGAACTTCGCTAACTCCTTGAGCTGGGGCGTAGGTTGGAAAAGCCGTAGGCGTTGATAGAGCGCGTTCATCTGGGCTTTGGCTGGTTCATAACCCTTTTACTGGTCATGCCATCTTATCTCTCGGTAGATCGTGGAATGATGAACTTGGGCTGCACGGGCAATCACGGCGGGAGAAGGTGCCTCCTGCACCGGATAGATCATCAAACGTTAAACGCTGATTGTTTCATTGCTTGCTCGGCTCGGCTGATCCCTAGTCGCTTAGCAACGGTTTGCCATTGCTTTACCGCCGTTAGTACTTCATCGTAAATTTGCGTGGCTTGGGTTTTCGAAAGTCGGAAGAAGTCTTTTACGTCAAAGGCTAATTGGTAGTCTAAAGCGTTGTCTGCATCCGAAATATTCAGATGCAGGCCATGCTTACCTACTATCGGGTTTACGTCATAAGCTGGAGATAACTTCCAGCCATTCTTTGTCAGTAAAAACCCATGGTTGCGCAGGTGATCGTCTGTGTTAGACACCGCAATATTAAACACGATACGACGCCATAACTGTGCTAAATCAGCTTCGGTTTGTGCACCAGAATTGCAAATAAATTCAGCAATCTCTAAGTAGCTGGCACCTTGAGATTGTTCACCATCATAGTATTGCAGTTGTGTCATGGCCGATGAAAAATGCAGCCGCTTTTCGCCGTCTCGGTCAAACCGTTTTGTTAAAAAGGTATGATGCTGTGACGAAAATTGCCTTATTTCACTTGGGAACATGTCAACTCCCGCCGCCAAAGCCAATTCATAACAGACCATCTCCCACGCCCCCACGTCATGGGTATCATTTAAATTGGGAAATTTGGCAATCCACAAGTGGCCTTGTTCATCTGTCACACAAGCCTTGGGCCTTGCACCACCTAATGATGAGCCTGGAGAAATCAGCATCTTCAGCCAGCGGTAATACTCATCACTGTCGATGTTATCGTCTTTTTCAATCTGCATTGCAGCGTGCTCTAGCTCTCGCAAAGAAGCCATTGGCGGCGCAGCAAATTCAGAATTGTCATCCAAAAAAGCATCCGATCCTGCTCGCTTAAATCGAATACCACCCATCCGGTAAGAGTCATGTACGCCCAGCAGGTAATCCAACTCGTTTAATCGACTTGTTGCACGAATACCCTTGCGCGCTTCAATGGCCGCACGCCGCTGCATTAAAATACGTCCCCATCTATCAGGCGATGAATCGAGAAATGCACGGAAGTTTTTATCGGCTTCATCGTTGTAGAGTTCACCGGAGTGAAGCGTCAGGATGGGATCAATTTGCAAGCGATAGGCTGAGCTTAAAAACGCTTTATCGTAGGTAAAACTAAACACGCCGCCTCGGCTTGTGTCGCTGTAAGAGAGCTGCCCTATTAGCAAAGGCACTTCAATTGGCTGCCAGTCGGCATAGACTTCGACGATTTCACGGCTCATCTTGAACCTTCCAGCAATTTTATGTTTTGCAGCTTGATACCCACTTCATCATGGGCGGCCATTTCTGCAAAGTTGCTTTCCATGCCAAGTACGGCCATAACCTTTAAGTAAGTGCCTATGGCAACGCCAGGATCACCTGCGAAGACTTTGTTCACGGTTTTATGATCAAAGCCTGTACGCTCACACAGCAGCTTTTTTGTAAAACCACGTCGCTTCATCGCCAACAGCAAGTCCTCACCAAAATGAGTCAGGATTTTGCGTTGCTTTGGAAACAGCACGTTGTGCAAATCGCGCTTAGCCATAACACCCACCACAGGGACTGTATCCCCACTATTCAGTCATTGAAGGGAATATAGTCCTGCTTATCTACTTAAACAACTACAGCGGTCAAAAAGTTGGACTATATTCCTATTTAATAGGAAAAAATGGTATTAATATCCCACTATTAAGTTTGTCTTGAGGATGGTTAGGGCGGTGGTATGAGGATCTGACTGCCGTCATCCACACAACACAGTAAAAAGAGGTAGTGAGTATGGCGCAGAAAAAATGGCGGTATTTGGCTGGGCTGTGTTGGGGTTTGGCGCTGCTGAGTGCGGCCAGTTATCACTGGATTGGTGTTGAAGTGGATAGTGAGGGGGTATTACGGGAGCCCTTTGGTTTGATTCCGCTGACTTGGTTGTTGCTCCTGCTGGGGAGTGTGGCTGGGCTGCTGAGCCTGTGGCGCGGGCGGGGGTGAGGCTGTTGCAATCCATCAACGGTTGCCAGCCATAAAAAAGGGCAGCCGAAGCTGCCCAAGCCACCAGGGTTAAGGTCAAAACTCAGGGAGTGGTGGGCTCCAACTGTTCAATCTGCAGCATATTGGTGGTGCCGGGCTGGCCAAAGGGGATGCCAGCGGTAATGACGATGCTGTCACCGGCTTGCCCTAGGCCCAATTGCCGCACCGCTTGCTTGGCGGTATCCGCCAGGTTGCTGACTTCGGCATAGCTGGGCTGGTGCAGGGAGTAGACTCCCCAGGCCAGGGCCAAACGGCGGGCGGTGCGCAGGTTGGGGGTGAGGCTGAGAATCGGCACCTGCGGACGCTCACGGGCGGCACGTAAACTGGTGCTGCCACTGCTACTGAAATTAACCAGGGCACTCAGCGGAAGAATCCGCGCAATGCGGCGAATGGCGCAGCTGATGGCATCGGCACTGGTGGGCTCGGCACCGGGGTGCTGGGCATCCAGTTGGGTGCGGTAGGCTGGGTCACTTTCTACCTGACGAATCACTTTGCTCATCATCTGTACTGCTTCCAGCGGGTAATGTCCGGAGGCGGTTTCGGCGGATAGCATCACGGCATCGGCCCCTTCAAACACGGCATTGGCCACATCGGTTACTTCGGCGCGGGTAGGGGCAGGGGAGAAGCGCATGGACTCCAGCATCTGGGTGGCGACCACCACCGGTTTACCCTGCAGGCGGCAGCGCTGAATAATGCGCTTTTGCAGGCGTGGCAGGGTTTCGGCGGGTAGCTCTACTCCCAGATCACCACGCGCTACCATCACCGCATCGGACAGTTCGATAATGGCGTCCAGCTCGGTAATGGCGGAGGGTTTTTCAATCTTCGCCAGCAGGAAGGCGCGTTCACCAATAATGTTCCGGGCTTCCCGCATGTCCTCGGGCCGCTGCACAAACGACAGCGCTACCCAATCCACTCCAATTTGCAGGCCAAAGTCGAGGTCGGCGCGGTCTTTGCTGGTGAGGGGGCTGAGCTCCAGCAGGGCCTCGGGCACATTCACCCCTTTGCGGTCGGAGAGCTCGGCGGGGTTTTGCACTTCGGTAATGGCGGATTCCGGATTGGCATCAATGACTTGCAGGCGAATCTTGCCATCATCCAGCAGCAGCTGCATGCCGGGGCGCAGGGCGGCCAGAATTTCCGGGTGGGGTAAGCACACCCGCTGTTGGTCGCCGGGGCTGGGGTCTAAGTCCAGGCGTAGCAATTGGCCCTTTTCTAAATCCACTTTGCCATCTTTAAAGGTGCCAATGCGCAACTTGGGCCCTTGCAGATCCATCAGTGCCGCCAGGGGTTGGCCCAGCTCAACTTCGGCCTGACGAATCCATTGCAGGCGGGTAGCGTGATCCTGATGGCTACCGTGGCTGAAGTTGAGGCGAAAGACGTTGACGCCTGCTTGGGCCAGGGCCAACACATCCGCTGCATTGCGGGTGCTGGGGCCAAGGGTGGCGACAATTTTGGTAGCTTTAAGCTTGCTCATGGTCAGCGTCCAGAATCAGGATGGCTCGAAAATCATTAACGTTGGTACGGGTCGGCCCGGTCATCAGCAGGGCGTCCAGGGCGGCGAAGTAACCATAGCCATCGTTATTGGCGAGGTAGGCTTCGGCATCCAGTCCCAGTTGCTGTGCTTTAGCAAAGCTGGCGGGAGTCATCAGGGCGCCGGCATTGTCCTCGGAGCCATCGATGCCATCGGTGTCGGCGGCCAGGGCATAGATGCCGGGGCTGCCCTTGAGGCTGGCGGTCAGGCTGAGCAGAAACTCGGCATTGCGTCCGCCGCGGCCTTGGCCACGCACGCTGACGGTGGTTTCACCCCCGGAGAGGATGACGCAGGGCGGCTGGATGGGCTGGCCATGCAGGCGTACCTGCTTGGCAATGCCAGCATGGACTTTGGCCACTTCGCGGGATTCCCCTTCCAGATCACCCAGAATAAGCGGGGTAATGCCCTGGCGTTGGGCGTAGTCGGCTGCCGCCTGCAGCGATTGCTGCGGGGTGGCGATCAGGGTGAAGTGGCTGCTGTTTAAGCAGGGGTCACCGGCTTTGATGGTTTCTGATTCGCTGCTCTGCAGCCAGTCCCGCACCGGTGCGGGGATGTCGATTTGATAATGCTGCAGAATGGCGAGTGCCTGGGCTGAGGTGGTGGGGTCGGCCACACTGGGGCCGGAGGCAATCACACTGGCCTCGTCACCGGGCACGTCGGAAATGGCATAGGTGTAAAGCTTGGCCGGATGACAGGCCTTGGCCAGGCGGCCGCCTTTGATGGCGGACAGGTGCTTACGCACGCAGTTCATCTCGCTGATGCTGGCGCCGGAGCGCAGCAGGGCCTTGTTGATCTGCTGTTTGTCCGCCAGGGTCAGGCCGGGGGCGGGCAGGGCGAGCAGCGAGGAGCCACCGCCGGACAGCAGAAAAATAACCGTATCGTCCGCGCTGAGGTTGGATACCAGCGCCAAGACTTCTTTGGCGACCGCTTCACCGGCGGCATCGGGCACCGGGTGGGCGGCTTCCACCACTTTGATTTTTTGGCAGGGGGCACCATGGCCATAACGGGTCACCACCAGGCCACTCAGCTCACCCTGCCATTCCTGTTCGATGGCGGCGGCCATCGCGGCGGCGGCCTTGCCTGCGCCTATCACCAGCGCCCGTCCGCTTTTATCAGCGGGGAGATGGGGGGCGAGTACCTGGCGTGGATGGGCGGCATTGACGGCTTCGCTAAAGAGTTGGCGCAAAAAGGCGGTGGGGTCGTGCAGCATGGTGTTCTCCTGCGGGGCAAAGGCTGACCCTGGGGGTCAGCCAGACTCGGGCCGATCAGTCACGAATAGAGTGATTGGCCATGTGTTCCAGTGCCTTGATCATAGCTGAGTGATCCCAATTGGCACCGCCCAGGGCCGCACAGGAGTTAAACAATTCCTGCGCGGTGGCGGTGTTGGGCAGGCTCAGCTGCAGTTGGCGGGCACCGCTGAGGGCCAGGTTGAGGTCTTTCTGGTGCAGGCTGATGCGGAAGCCTGGGTCAAAGGTGCCCTTCACCATCCGCTCACCGTGTACTTCCAGAATCTTGGAGGAGGCAAAGCCGCCCATCAGCGCTTCCCGGACTTTGGCGGGGTTGGCGCCGGCCTTGGAGGCAAACAGCAGGGCTTCGGCCACGGCCTGGATATTGAGCGCCACGATAATCTGGTTGGCGACTTTGCAGGTTTGTCCATCGCCATTGCCGCCCACCAGGGTGATGTTTTTACCCATCACTTCAAACAGGGGTTTGGCACGGGCAAAGCTGTCTTCTTCACCGCCCACCATAATGGTCAGGGTGGCGGCCTTGGCGCCCACTTCGCCACCGGATACCGGGGCATCCAGATACTGGGCGCCGGTGGCGTTGATACGTGCGGCAAAGTCTTTGGTGGCGATCGGTGAGATGGAGCTCATGTCGATCACCACTTTGCCAGCGCCTACGCCGGAGGCCACGCCGTATTCGCTAAAGAGGACGTCTTCCACCTGGGGGGTGTCGGGCACCATGACGATGATAAATTCCGCTGCCTCTGCCACGGCGCGTGGGTTGGGGCAGGCAAAGCCATTGCTGCCGAGCAGGTCGGCGGGGGCGGCTTCATAATGTTCAGAGAAATAAAGGGTATGACCGGCCTTTTGCAGGTTTTGCGCCATGGGCTTGCCCATGATGCCGGTGCCGATAAAGCCAATGTTGCTCATGCGATGCTCCTTAGATCTGCTTGTAGGTGCGTAACCAGCCAAGGCCGGCTTCGGTGGTGGTGGCGGGCTTGTATTCACAGCCAATCCAGCCGCCGTAGCCGAGGCGGTCGATAAAGTCGAACAGGAAGGCGTAGTTGATTTCGCCGCTGCCAGGTTCATGGCGGCCAGGGTTGTCGGCCAGCTGAATGTGCTGGATGGCGGCCAGATGGGTCTCGATGGTGCGGGCCAGATCGCCTTCCATAATCTGCATGTGGTAGATGTCGTATTGCAGGAACAGGTTGCTGCTGCCCACCTGCTCACGAATCGCCAGCGCCTGGGCGGTGTTGTTGAGGAAGAAGCCGGGAATATCGCGGGTGTTGATCGCTTCCATCACCAGGCGAATACCGGCCTGCTCCAGTTTGGCGGCGGCGTATTTGAGGTTGTCCACCAGGGTGGCTTCGGCGGTTTTGGCGCAGGCACCGGCAGGTAGAATGCCAGCCAGGCAGTTGACCTGGGTATTGCCCAGCACCTTGGCATAGGCGATAGCCTGATCGACCCCGGCGCGGAACTCTTCCACCCGCTCAGGGAAGATGGCAATGCCGCGCTCGCCCTTGGCCCAGTCGCCGGCGGGCAGGTTAAACAGCACCTGGGTCAGCTGGTGTTTGTCCAGCTCGGCGGCAATGGTCTCGGCAGCAAAATCATAGGGGAACAGGTACTCAACCCCTTTAAAACCGGCTTGGGCGGCGGCGCCAAAACGTTGGATAAAGTCTTGCTCGGTAAAGAGCATGGATAGGTTGGCGGCGAGTTTGGGCATGCTAGCTCCTCGTTGTTGGAGTTGGGGCTCATCCCCCCCGGCCAGGGCCTGACTCGCGAGTGAGGGAAATCCTGGCGGGGGAAGATGAGGTTCGCGATCTGGCTGATCAGAAGCCCAGCGGTGGCCTGGTCCGCCGCCGCTGTGCTTGCTCCCCCTGATCAGTCCAGCAGAGCGATGGCGGTGGGGGCATCCTCAGCCCCTTCGGCCAGCGCCTCGAACTCGTTGACGGCGTTGATTTCGGTACCCATGGCAATGTTGGTGACCCGTTCCAGAATGACTTCTACTACGACTGGCACCTGGAATTGCTCGGCCATTTGCTGGGCCTGCTGCAGCGCAGGTTGAATCTCTTCCGGTTTGAATACGCGGATGGCTTTACAGCCCAGGCCCTCAACCACGGCCACATGGTCGACGCCATAGCCGTTCAGCTCGGGGGCGTTGATGTTCTCGAAGGACAGCTGTACGCAGTAATCCATCTCAAAGCCGCGTTGCGCCTGGCGAATCAGCCCCAGGTAGGAGTTGTTCACCACCACATGCACATAGGGCAGCTTGAATTGGGCGCCGGCGGCCAGTTCTTCGATCATAAACTGGAAGTCATAGTCACCGGACAGCGCTACTACCTTGCGCTTGGGATCGGCGGCACAGACCCCCAGGGCGGCAGGAATAGTCCAACCCAGCGGGCCCGCCTGACCACAGTTGATCCAGTGGCGTGGCTGGTAAACGTGCAGGAATTGCGCCGCGGCAATCTGCGACAGACCTATGGTGCTGACGTAGCAGGTGTCTTTGCCGAAGACTTTGTTCATCTCTTCATAGACGCGCTGGGGTTTGACCGGCACCGCATCGAAGTGGGTTTTGCGCAGCATGGTGCGCTTGCGCTCCTGGCAATCGGCCAGCCATTCGTTGCGTTGTGGCAGTTTGCCTGCTGCTTTCCACTCTTTGGCGATGGCAACAAAGTGCTCCAGTGCGGCCTTGGCATCGGAGACGATGCCGTAATCCGGGGCAAATACCCGACCAATCTGGGTCGGCTCAATATCCACATGCACAAAGGTGCGGCCTTCGGTATAGACCTCCACCGAGCCGGTGTGGCGGTTAGCCCAGCGGTTACCAATACCCAGCACAAAGTCAGAGGAAAGCAGGGTGGCATTGCCATAACGGTGTGAGGTTTGCAGACCAACCATGCCCGCCATCAAGGGGTGATCGTCAGCAATACAGCCCCAACCCATCAGGGTCGGCACCACTGGCACCTGCACCAGCTCGGCAAACTCCTGCAACAAGGCGGCGGCATCGGCATTGATCACACCGCCACCGGCAACCAGCAGCGGACGTTCAGCGGCGAGTAGCATCTGCATCGCTTTTTCGACCTGCTTGCGGCTGGCAGCAGGCTTGTAAACCGGCAGGGGCTCGTAGGTTTCTGGATCGAATTCGATTTCCGCCATCTGCACATCAAAGGGCAGGTCGATCAGCACCGGGCCGGGACGGCCAGAGCGCATCAGATGGAAGGCCTGTTGGAAGGCGCGAGGCACCTGGGCGGGTTCCATTACGGTGGTGGCCCATTTGGTCACGGGCTTGGCGATTTCCTGGATATCCACCGCCTGAAAGTCTTCTTTGTGCATCCGCGCACGGGGGGCCTGACCGGTGATGCACAGAATCGGAATCGAATCCGCGCTGGCGGAGTAGAGGCCGGTAATCATGTCGGTGCCGGCGGGGCCGGAAGTGCCAATACAGACACCGATATTGCCGGCGGTGGCGCGGGTATAGCCCTCTGCCATATGGGAGGCCCCCTCGACATGACGAGCCAGAATGTGGTCGATACCGCCAATTTTATTCAGAGCGGCATACAGGGGGTTGATGGCCGCACCCGGTACTCCGAATGCCAGCTCGACGCCTTCACGTTTCATTACTTCAACGGCGGCTTCAATTGCCCTCATTCTAGCCATAATATGTACCTCAAATAATTTAAGATTGTGTACAAAATTTAAGTTGATCGGATTATATGCACGTCCTGACTTGGCGGTCAACTTAGGGAATATCCTTAATTTGTTTGGTTGCAGGAAGAGTGGGTTAAAATTTACCAGCTGGTAAGGCTTGGTTTTGCTGGGATTGTCTTGCAAGGTGATGCTGAAGAGCGTATTAATGTTTCTAAATAACTATAAATTTGTATGCAATAAGAGTTTGTTTTTGTTTTAAGTAGATCTAACTTTGCATACAGCTGCCGCTGCCTTGGGACCCTTTTCGTTTTACGTTAGGAGATGCCGAAGATGGCCGTATTAACCCTCGAAATGGCCCTGCTGATGAGTCAGGCTGCCTTTGCCAAAGCTAAGCAGTTAGGCACTGCCCCTTTAACGGTGGCGGTCTTGGATGCAGGAGGTCAGTTAGTGAATTTGCAGCGTCAGGATGGCTCCAGTCTGCTGCGCCCCCAGATTGCCATGGGTAAAGCCTGGGGGGCGTTGGCGCTGGGTAAAGCTTCCAGACGCTTGGGTATGGATGCAGAGCTGCGCCCGGCTTTCTATGCGGCCTTAAATGCCATGAGTGGCGGCCAGGTGGTGCCAGTACCGGGTGGCGTGCTGATTCGGGATGCCGCCGAGCAGGTGATAGGTGCCGTAGGGATCAGTGGTGATACCTCGGATATTGATGAGAGCTGTGCGATTGCTGGGGTGGAGGCCTTGGGGTTATTAGCCGATGCAGGACGTTAAGCTGGGTTGCCCTTGTCGATTGCCCACTTGTCATGCATCTACACTAGGCAGGCTTGCACGAAGAAAGGACTCTTCTACCTTTATTGCTGTGTGTTAAGCACAAGCCAGGAAGAAAAATAACACTTGCCCACTCATGTAAGTGGGCAAGGCTCTCCAAAGAGATGTGGCTGGAGGCGCTATGCTGGGCAATTTATCGATACAGAATCGACTGATATTAGCGATGGGGGTGGTATTAACCATTGCTCTCTTGCTGACGGGGGGAATGACCCTCTATCAGGCTCGTACTGTGATAGAAGAGCGGGTGCTGGAAAAAGAGTTACCGAATCAGCTGCAGGCCCAGGTTGCGGGTTTGGAGCAGCAAATAGAGCGAATTGTCAGCGGTGGCGTGCAGTTAGCCAACAACCGCTATCTGCTCGACTGGTTAAGTCAGGGTGAGCCGGAGGCCGGCAAAGCGCAGGTTTTGGCTCAGCTGAAACAGGTTAAGGAAACCCTGGGGGGGATCGTCGCGTTTTTGGTGACGGTGGATAAACGCAATTACTTTACTCAGGATGGCTTGCTAAAGCAGGTGAGTGATTCTGACCCCCGCGATGGTTGGTTTAAGGCCTTCGTTAACTCCGGCTTACCCTATGAGCTGAGTCTGGATTATGACGAAAAGAGTCAGACCATGGTGGCCTTCCTCAATTACCGCATGACCGATGCCAGTGGCAAAACCCTGGCGGTAACAGGGATTGGTGTCACCCTGGCGGACATGATCAAACTGGTGACAACCCATCAGCTTGGTGCAGGTGCCCAGACCTTTTTGGTGGATGCCCAGGGATTGATCAAGATTCACTCCCAGGCGGATTTGATCAACAAAACCAGTTTGAGCGGCTTACCCGGTTTAGCTGCCAGCCAAGGTAAATTGCTTAATCAGCCAGGCTTTCAAGTACACCCTTACAGCGGCAAAGCCGGTGCCGCCCTGTTGGCGACCCAGGCAGTACCCAGTTTGGGCTGGTACCTGGTGGCAGACTTACCCCGTAGCCTGATCTTTACGGAATTGGATAGCGCGTTCTTTAGCATCGGTGCGCTGGTACTGATTGTGGCGTTGTTGCTGTTGATTCCGGTGGCCTTGGTGAGCCGTCGGGTGGTGGCGCCGATTCGTGAAGTGGCGGACTTGCTGCATAACATCGGTGAAGGTGAAGGCGACTTGCGCCAACGCTTGAAGGTGCACTCTGCGGAAGAGCTGGCTCGTTTGGGCAATGGCTTTAACAGCTTTGTCGAAAAAATTCGTGGCACTGTGGTGCAGGTCGATCAGGTTGCGCGGGAAATGGGCCAGACCGTGGGCTCTGTTACCCGGAGTGCATCCTCCACGATCAGCGATGTGGATCAGCAGCAGGCGCGGATGATTCAAATGGCGAGCGCCATTGAGGAAATGCGCGCCACGGTGCAAAACATTGCCGATAGTGCTGGCAGTGCATCGGCCACCAGTGCCGATGTGCGCAAGCAGACCGACCGTGGTCTGAGTGTGGTGGATGAATCCCTTGGCTCAATTAATGGCCTGTCAGGCGAAATCACCCATGCCAGTACGGCGATTGATCAACTAGCCAAGTACGTCAGTGATATCAGTAACCTGTTGGCGGTGATCCGTGATGTGGCGGAGCAAACGAACCTACTGGCCTTGAACGCAGCGATTGAAGCGGCGCGGGCCGGTGAGCAGGGGCGGGGATTTGCGGTGGTGGCCGATGAGGTGCGTGGCTTGGCTACCCGCAGTAATAACCTGACGGATGAAATCCAGGGCATTATCGGTCAACTGCAAAAAGGCGCGAAGGATGCGATTGCCGCGATGGAAAAAGCCCGGGATGGCAGTAGCCGTAGTGTGGAATTAACCAAACGCGCCAGCAGTGCCTTTAAATCCATCAGTGATGCGATTGAATCCATCAGTGAGATCAATGCCCAAGTGGCAGAGGCACTTAGTCAGCAGTCGCAAGGGGTAGAGGAAATTTCCATGAATGCCCAGGCGATTAGCGAAACAGGGGAACGCACTAAGGATGCGGCCGGGCATACCGCCAGTGCCTGTAAAGAGCTGGAGGCCATGTCTAATCAACTGGTGAAAGGTATGGGGCAATTCCGTTTCTAAGTTTGCTCCGATGCTGATGTTTTATCCTTGACGGGCCCTGCGGGGCCCGTTTTGTTCGTTAGCTAGATAGAGAAGAAAGGAATAAAAAAAAGACCTGGCATTGCGCGCAGGTCTGAATATGCAGTCTTGGTTAGAGTTGGCCGTGAACAAAACAACCCTGGCCAAGATGCCTTTGGGAAAACGGTTTTAACGGCTGCGATATTGACTCAGCAGCGTGCTGGCAATGTTACGCCACTCACTCTCTAGGCAGCCTTGAGCGGGTTGGCGATCGGCCCGTTGGTACCAATATCGGGCATTGCTAAGATCCCCTTCTTTACGGTGCAAGTAGGCATGTACCCAGGCTGCACCCTGACCGAGCTCATGGCGCACCAGCTCATGGGCCATCTGCCAATCACCCCGTTTGTCTTGCCACAGGGCTGCCAGCGCATTGCTGAGTTGCACGGGGGCGGACTGCTGTTCCATTGCCTGAAGAAACTGGTGCAGCGTCATCTTGAGATTCCTTAAAAATATGAACGCGTGGTCAATATTAATAACTAAAACGGACTTTTGGGTCAATAAAAACATGACAATCAAGTCAGTTTTGTCATTGGATGATTCTTGGGGCAGTAAAGCAAGAAGGGATGACAGCAAGATGGCAGTGGCAGAACAGTCTGTGTGATGGCACGTCGTATGGGGTGGGAGGCACCCTCAACCAGAAAATAAAAAGGGGGAGCGACGCCCCCCCTTTGACTGCAGGCTAGGCCTTAGTCGAAGTCATAGTTAGCCGGTGCAGCGGCTTTTTTGTCTTCCGGGGCTTCGCTGACCATGGCCTCAGTAGTGAGGATCAGGCTAGCCACCGAGGCAGCATTTTGCAGGGCGGTGCGAGTCACCTTGGCGGGGTCGAGGATGCCCATTTCCAGCATGTCGCCATAGTCTTCGCTTTGCGCGTTGTAGCCCCAGGTGGCGGAGCTGTTGGCGCGAACTTTGTCCAGCACCACGCTTGGCTCTACTCCTGCGTTGGCCACGATCTGACGGAAGGGCTCTTCCATTGCCCGCAGGGCAATCCGGATACCGACGCGCTGGTCTTCGTTGGCGGCTTTCAGCTCGGCTTTGCTGACCGCATCGGCAGCGCGCACCAGGGCAATACCCCCGCCAGGCACAATTCCCTCTTCAACGGCGGCACGGGTGGCGTGCAGAGCATCGTCGACCAGGTCTTTCTTCTCCTTCATTTCGACTTCAGTGGCGGCTCCCACCTTGATGACGGCTACACCGCCAGCCAGTTTGGCCACCCGCTCCTGCAGTTTTTCACGGTCGTAGTCAGAGGTGGTGAGTTCGATCTCTTTGCGGATTTGACCGACACGGGCGTCGATATCCGCCTTCTGACCGGCACCCTCAACGATGGTGGTGTTGTCTTTGCTGATGACGACCCGCTTGGCAGAGCCCAGCTGGCTCAGCTCGACTTTATCCAGGCTGAGGCCCACTTCTTCAGCAATCAGCTGGCCGCCACTGAGGATGGCGATATCCTGCAACATGGCTTTGCGACGGTCACCAAAGCCAGGGGCCTTGACCGCAGCTGCCTTGAGAATGCCGCGCAGGTTGTTCACCACCAGGGTTGCCAGCGCCTCACCTTCCACTTCCTCTGCGATGATCAGCAGCGGACGGTTGGCCTTGGCAACGGCTTCCAGGGTGGGAATCAGGTCGCGGATATTGCTGATTTTTTTCTCGTACAACAGGATGTAGGGGTTCTCCAGCTCCACCTGCATCTTGTCGCGGTTGGTGATGAAGTAGGGAGACAGGTAGCCCCGGTCAAACTGCATGCCCTCAACCACATCCAGTTCATTTTGCAGGGACTTGCCTTCCTCAACGGTGATCACCCCATCGCGACCGACTTTATCCATGGCTTGTGCCAGGATATCGCCGATGTCGGTATTCCAGTTGGCAGAAACAGTGGCCACCTGACCAATGGCCTTGTTGTCGTTGCAAGGCTTAGCCAGTTTGTGCAGCTCCTCTACCACGGCAGAAACCGCTAAATCGATGCCGCGCTTGAGGTCCATTGGGTTCATGCCGGAGGCAACGGCTTTGTGCCCTTCACGGACAATGGCCTGGGCTAAAACAGTTGCAGTGGTGGTTCCATCACCGGCCAGATCGGCGGTTTTGGAAGCGACCTCCTTCACCATCTGCGCGCCCATATTTTCGAACTTATCTTTCAGTTCGATTTCCTTCGCAACGGATACCCCATCTTTAGTGACGCGGGGCGCGCCGAAGCTCTTGTTGAGAATCACATTGCGACCTTTGGGGCCCATGGTGACTTTAACCGCATTAGCCAGGGTGTTGACCCCCGCCAACATGCGCTCACGGGCATCCTGGGAAAAAGTAATCACTTTGGCGCTCATGCTGCTTTCTCCTTGGCTTCAGTTTGTTCGACCACGGCAAAGATGTCGGATTCACGCAGAATCAGATAGGTCTCCCCATCGACTTTGACTTCAGAACCGGCGTACTGACCAAAGAGCACGCGATCTCCTACTTTTACGCTGAGGGGCTGACGCTCGCCCTGCTTGTTGAGAGAGCCTTCACCGACGGCCACGACTTCGCCCTGAGTGGGTTTTTCGCTGGCTTTGTCGGGGATCACGATGCCGCCTTTGGTAGTGGTTTCCGCAGCCAGTCGACGTAACACTACCCGATCATGCAAGGGTTTGATTTGCATTGAGAATTCCTCCCAATTGAACTCACAAACAGCAAAAGACACTGACTTCAATGGAGCGCGCCAAGGCGCTTCGCCGACAAAATAGGTACGCCTTGGCAGCTTTCAAGAGGGGGGAGGGGGGCGGTTTTTTAGAATTTATTTTTATAAAAAACACATTTTATATGCACTTGATACCGACAAAGAGTCGCCCTAAAAACAGTGTAAGAGCCCACCTTGAGGCTCGAGTATGGAAAGGGAGAGGACTATGTCTGCTACAGCTAACGGCAACCGCACCGCGCAGTTCCAGCGCACCCTCAGTGATTATTTTCGCCAACGTTTGGATCAGTGTGCCGCCGAACTCGATTCCCCGCCGCAAACCGACACCCTCTGGTATATGGGCGCTCTGTTGGCCCGCTTTGGCGAAAGCCAGCAACTCTTTAGTTTTGATGAGGGACGGCTGGGACTGCGCCCCTTGGCTCTGCTATACAAGGATGCCCAGGAGAGCGGTGAAGATCGTCAACGCTGCCTGATTCTGCGCCAGTTGGGGGATCAGGCATTATTTATCGGTGCGCTATTCCCGCAGCGCTATGCCCGCCGGGGCCTGGGGCAGGACTACTTTATTGGCATGGGAGGCGGGGCCTATGACTATCTGGCGGAGCATGCCCCCAGCCATCAGTCCGTTTTTGCGGAGCTGGCGGAGCGCTTTGCTGCCTGTCTGCAGTTAGTGGCCCAAGCCTGTTATCAGCAAGCCAGAGTTGAGGTGGAAGATGTTTTGCAGCTATACCAGCAATGGCAACGTAGCCGGGATCCCCAGCTTGCTCGACAGTTGCAGCAGTTGGGCATCAGCCTGGAAGGGGATGAGCAACGCCATTAGGGGTAAGGAAAAACCCTGACCCTGATCAGGGCGGCGGCGACCAACTGGACTAAGCTGGGCAGACGACCACTATTTCAGGTCAAGCAAGGATAGCAAGGAGCTCAGCATGTCTACCCCACCTTCTTGGCACCAGCAATCGGTAACCGAGGTCAGTGCGCAGTTAAACAGTCCGGAACAAGGCTTGAGTGCCGCCGAGGCAGACGCACGCCTGTTGCAATATGGCCCCAATCAATTGACTGCGGCGGCGCCGCTGCCTGGCTGGCGCCGGTTTTTGCAACAGTTTCATAATCTGCTGATCTATGTCCTGCTCGGTTCCGCCGCGATTACCGCTCTGCTGGGGCACTGGGTGGATACCCTGGTGATTGTCGCCGTCGTGTTGGTCAATGCCTTGGTGGGCTTCCTGCAAGAGGGTAAGGCCGAGCGGGCGCTGGATGCGATTCGTCATATGCTGGCGCCCCAGGCGGTAGTGCTGCGCGAAGGCAAACGTCAGACAGTGCCTGGGTCCGAGCTGGTGCCGGGGGATCGAGTCTGGTTAGAAGCCGGTGAGCGGGTGCCTGCCGACCTGCGCTTATACCGCTGCCATGGCTTACAGCTGCAGGAAGCTTTGCTGACGGGGGAGTCGCTGCCGGTGGAGAAGCAAACCGAGGCCGTGGCGGAGCAGGCCGCGCTAGGGGATCGCAGTTGCATGGCCTATAGCGGCACCCTGGTCAGTAGTGGCCAGGGCCTGGGCATTGTGGTGGCGACCGCCAGTCAAACGGAGTTGGGGCGGATTAGTGGTCTGTTGGATCAGGTCAACACCCTCACGACTCCGTTGCTTGAGCAGATGGCGCAGTTTGCCAAATGGCTGACTCTGATGATTCTGCTGCTGGCCGGTCTGTTACTGGCATTTGGCCATCTGGTGTTGGCTTACCCCTTTGCCGAGCTGTTTATGATTGTGGTGGGTCTATCGGTGGCGGCGATTCCGGAAGGCTTGCCAGCGGTCTTGACCATCACCCTGGCGGTGGGGGTGCAGGGGATGGCCAGACGCAACGCCATCGTGCGGCGCTTGCCAGCGATTGAAACACTCGGCTCCGTCTCGGTTATTTGCACCGACAAGACCGGCACCCTGACCCGTAATGAAATGATGGTGGTCAGCCTGGCACTGCAGCAGGGCGAGTTGCAGTTGAGCGGTGCAGGCTATGCGCCTACTGGTAGCGTCAGCCTGGACGGGCAGTTGTTGGCGTTGGAGCAGCTGTCGGCCTACTGGCCGCTGGGACGGGTGGCGGCGCTCTGTAATGATGCCGCCCTGCACGATCAAGACGGTAACTGGAGTGTTGAAGGCGATCCGATGGAAGGGGCGTTGCTGTGTCTGGCGGCCAAGCTGGGGCTGCAGGTGGAGCAGGAGCGTCGCCAGTGTCCCCGCCGTGATCTGATCCCGTTTGATTCCCGGCATCGCCTGATGGCGACCCTTAACCATGATCACCAGGGCCAGGCGGCGATCCTGCTGAAGGGAGCGCCGGAGCAGGTGCTGGCCTGTTGCAGCCAGCAGTGGCAGCAACAGGATAATGCCGCCCTGGACAGGGACTATTGGCAACAGCAGGTTGAACGGCTGGCGGCCCAGGGCCAGCGGGTGTTGGCCCTGGCGACCAAGGCTGTCGATGCCGAGCAGGGCAGCCTGCAGTTCGATGATTTGCAGGGGATGACCCTACTGGGGCTGGTGGGGATGCAGGACCCACCGCGGGCCGAGGCGATCAGCGCCATCCATGAGTGCCGCCAGGCCGGTATCCGGGTGAAGATGATTACCGGTGACCATGGCATTACCGCCAAAGCCATAGGCGCTCAGTTGGGGCTCAGTTGTAGCGAACGGGTGCTGACCGGTGCCGAGCTGGATCAGTTGGATGATGCTAGTCTGGCGCTGCAGGTGCAGGAAGTGGACATCTTTGCCCGCACCAGTCCTGAGCACAAACTACGTCTGGTGATGGCATTACAGGCGCAGGGGCTGACCGTGGCCATGACCGGTGATGGTGTCAATGATGCGCCGGCGTTGAAGCGGGCCGATGCGGGTATTGCCATGGGGGGGAAAGGCAGTGAGGCGGCCAAGGAGGCGGCGGAGCTGGTGCTGGTGGATGACAACTTCGCCTCCATCGTGGCGGCCGTGCGCGAAGGGCGTACCGTCTACGATAATCTGAAAAAAGTGATCAGCTGGACCCTGCCAACCAACGCCGGGGAGGCCATCACCATCGTGGTGGCCCTGCTGCTGGGGCTGACCCTGCCGATTACGCCGGTGCAGATTCTGTGGGTCAACCTGATTACCGCCGTGACCCTGGGGATCGCCCTGGCCTTTGAGCCCGTCGAGCCTAATACCATGCGCCGTCCCCCCAGGCCACGCCATCAACCCCTACTCAGCGGTGAGCTGGTATGGCATATCCTGTTGGTGTCGCTGTTATTTTTGGCCGGGGTGTTTGGCATCTATCGTTATGCTCTGGCCCAGGGCTATAGCCTGGAGCTGGCTCGCACCCTGGCGCTGAATACCCTGGTGGTGATGGAAATCTTCCATCTGTTCTTTATCCGTAATCTCTATGGCAGCTCCCTCAACTGGCAGGCAGTCAAGGCTACGCCGATGGTGTGGGCGATGGTGTTGAGCGTCACCCTGGCGCAGTTCGCCATCACCTACCTGCCACCCTTGCAACAAGTGTTTGCCACCACTGCGGTGCCGCTGGCGGACGGTGTGCTGGTGGTGGCGATTGGGGTCGCCTTGTTCGCTATTGTGGAATTAGAAAAACAGCTGCGCTTGTTATTGAAAAAGATGAGGGACTAAGGAGATCAAGATGGCTATCCGCGACCTAGCCGGGTTAGGGCCGAAAAGCGAGCAGATGCTGGCGGCCATCGGTATCGAAACGGTGGAAAGCTTTATGGCAGCGGATGCCTTTGAGCTTTATCTGCAATTGCGCGCGCAACAGCCGGGGCTGAGCCTCAATATGCTCTATGCCATGTTGGGAGCGCAGCAAAACCGGCCCTGGCAGGAGGTCGCCCGCGAGGACAAGACCGCCATCCTGATGCGTTTGGATGACCTTAACGCGGCGCCGCGTTAGGAGCTTGCCAGACATATAGATCCAACTGCGGTTGGCTGGTGCAGGGGCCCGCGTGCAGCAGGGACAGTGAGGGGAACTGCTGGCGATACTGTCCCGGTTGCAGACAAAAGCGGGGGTTCATCTGCGCCTGCTGGTTAAAGGTGCAGAACAGCAAGCGCCCTTGCGGCGCCAGGCGCGCCGCTAAGGCTGGCCATAGCTCGGCTGCGGGCAGGTAGCGCAGGATCAGGATCAGGGCGAAGGGCCCCGCCGGCAGCTGGTCAGGTTGGTTGAGATCCACCACCTGGGTGCTGAGTTGCAATGCCTGTTCCTGCGCAAAATGCTGCAAGCGCTGCAGTCCCTGGTCGGCAATATCCACCGCGGTCAGCTGCCAGCCCGCTTGCGCCAGGGGCAGGCTGGCGGCACCCTCTCCGGCGGCAATATCCAGTGCATTGGCCACGGGCTGGGGTAGCCAAGACTGCAGTTCCGCCCAGACCTCAGGCCGGGCAGGCGCCTGCAGCGGGCGTTCGGCATAGCGTTGATTCCATTTGAGTGCATCAGGGTGCATAGCGGGCTAAGTACTCGAACAGGGCGGTATCACAATAGGCCACATTGAAGCGCAGCCAACGGCTGGGACGACGTTGTGGATAAAACAGGGTGCCGGGGGTCAGCAGCCAGCCCTGCTGCAGGGCATCTTCGCACAGACTCAGGGCATCGCCCAGGTGGGCGGGTAACTCGACCCAGACGAAACAACTGGCGGCGGGCTCGGCAAACAGACGCCAGCCCAGGCGTTGGAAGCCCTGACGGGCGTGCAGATTGGCGGCCAGCAGGCGTTCCCGCAGTTGGGTTAAGCGATGGCGCTGCCGGCCATCGGCGAGGAGCAGGCTGGCCAGTTGCTCATTCAGGGTGGAGCTGGTCAGGCTCAGATTAAGCTTGCTCTGCAGCAGGGCGGCATAGAGGGCCGGATGGGCACAGAGATAGCCCAGCCGCAGGCCCGGAGCCAAGCTTTTGGACAGGCTGCTGAGGTAAATCACCCGTTGTAACTGATCCAGCGCCGCCAGGGTGGGGGAGCCGGGGGGAGCCAGGGCTGCCGCCACATCGTCTTCAATCAGCCAGCAGTCATACTGCTCCGCCAGTTGCAGCACTCGATGGGCGCAGGCCTGGGAGTAACTGGCGCCACTGGGGTTATGCAGGCGGCTATTGGTAAAAAACGCTTTGGGTTGATGCTGCGCCAGCAGCCTGGCCAGGGCTTGGCAATCCGGCCCTTCTGCTGTCCAGGGCACCCCTATCACCTCGGCGCCAACCTGGTGCAGCAGACCGAGCAGGTTGGTATAGCCGGGCTCATCCACCAAGACCTTCTGTCCAGGGCTGATCAGCGCTAGCACGATCAGGCTTAAGGCCTGGCTGGCGCCTTGCGTCAGTAGCAGGGTGTCGGCCTGGGCGGGAATCCCCTGTTCCTGTAATTGACTGGCCAGCTGTTGGCGTAAAGGCAGCCAGCCGGCGGTTTCGCCATAGCCCAGCTGTAAAGGCTGACGGGCTAACTGGCGTAGGGCTTTGTGCAGGGCATCCTGGTCGTACCAGCTATCTGGCAGCCAGCCGCTGCCGGGTTGGGCGGCGTCGGAGTCGGGATGGAAACGGCTATCGATCAGCCAAAAGGCGTCCAGGCGGGGTGGGGGCAGGGCGGAGTGGGCACCATGCTGGTTGGCATGACAGGCAAAAAAACCTTCCCCGCGCCGGGCTTCGATCAGGCTGGCGGCCACCAGACGATCGTAAACATCCGCAACGGTGTAGGTGCTGATGCCCTCCTGCTGGGCCAGTTGACGGATGGAGGGCAGCCGCTGGCCAGGCAGCCAATGGCCCGCATGGAGCTGCTGCTGCAGAGTGGTAAACAGGCGTTCGGCCAGTGTCGGTGCCATGCTGGGGTCCTGGCTAGATTCGGGCTGGGGCGATGAGTTGTTAATGCCACAGGGACGAGCCGCTGCCAAGGCTGTATTGGTGAAATCACCATGACAGCTCAGTGGGGATTATGGGCTGCTGTATCGGGGCAGGGTGGAGAGGGCTGGCTAGAGTAGGGTTTCCAAACAGGAGGAACCCTATGCGAACAATAACAAAACTGGCTGCGCTTGCCGTGGCGCTGGGTCTGAGTGTCAGTGCACAGGCGGAGCAGAAAACCCTAAGAGTGGCCACCGATGGGGCTTTCCCGCCCTATAGCATGGTGTTGGCGGACGGCACCCTGACCGGCTTTGATGTGGAGATCGCCCAGGCTCTGTGCGAGGAAATGAAGGTCGAGTGTCAAATTCAGCATTACGATTTCGATAGCCTGATCCCTGCTTTGAAGGCGCGTAAGTTCGACATGGTGGTGGCCTCCATGGCGATTACCGAAGAACGACTCAAATCGGTGGATTTTAGTGATAAGTATGAAGGGGGCTATTCGCAGTTTATCGGCCCCAAGGGTACCAGCCTGGACGGTAGTCCGGCGGCGATGGCGGGCAAGAAAATCGGTGTGCAGCTCGGCACCATTCAAGAGAACTACACCCAAGCCATCTATGTGCCCGCCGGGGCGGAAATGCGCACCTATAGCACGCCGGAGAACGCCTTCCTTGACCTGGTTGCTGGCCGCTTAGATGCGGTGGTGGTCGAGGTAGGGGTGGGCTATGAGCTGCAAAAAGGGCCCCAGGGCAAAGATTACGCCCTGTTTGGGCCGAAGATGGATGATCCCCAGTATTTTGGTACCGGCTCCGGTATCGCGGTACGCAAGGGTAATAGCGAACTATTAGGCAAGATCAATCAGGCGCTGGCGGCGATTCTGGCCGATGGCACCTATGAGCTGATTAACGATCGCTACTTTGACTACAACCAATACGACTAATCCTCTGGGCGGCCCCGCACCGGATGGTCGGGGCCCTGAGCGCGGAATCCTGTGATGCAGATCGAAACCCTTTGCCTTGAGCCCGGTAGCCCTGGGCGCCACCATCAGTTGCAGGTCTGGCACTTTGGCCAGCCTGATGCTGAACCCTGTGTTTATTTGCAGGCGGGACTGCATGCCGATGAGAGCCCCGGTAGCCTGGTGCTGCACCGCCTGATTGCCTGCTTACAACACTGGCAAGATGAGGGACGCTTGCGTGGCCGGGTCATCGTCGTGCCGATGGCGAACCCGCTGGGCTTGGGGCAGTGGCATCTGGGACTGCTGCAGGGCCGTTTTGAGGCGCGGAGCGGGCAAAATTTTAATCGTCACTTTCCCCTATTAGCCGAGCAGGCGTTAACCCTGCTGGCTCAGCAGGAGCAGGTCAGCTCACACCAGGCCCGGGACGCCCTGTTGGCGGCTTTGCAACAGCAGCCTGGTTTGAGTGAGCTGGAGCAATTGCAGGGGCGTTTATTTGCCCTGGCATTGCAGGCGGATGTGATTCTGGATCTGCACTGTGATTCTGAGGCCTGCTTACACCTGTATGCCAATGAGCATAACCGCGCCCAGGTAGCGGAGCTGGCTCAGCATCTGCAGGTGCCGCTGGTGCTGTTGGCGGAGGAGGCGGGGGGGATGTCCTTTGATGATGCCATCATGCAGAACTGGTTAAGGCTGCGTCAGCACTATGCGGATTTGCCGTTGCCGCTGGCGGTGACCCTGGAGCTGCGTGGACAGTTGGATACCGATCCGGCCTATACCGAGGCGGATGTGGCCGGTTTGCTCAGTTACCTGTGCCAGTTGGGGGTATTGGCGGGCAGTGCCAGTGCCCGGGGGCAGGCAGCGCACCTGTTGCCCTTAGCCGGGGTGGAGGCGCTCCGGGCGCCGATGGCCGGGGTGGTCAGCTATCTGCAAATGCCGGGACGCTGGCTGGCAGCAGGCACCCCTTTGGCCTGGATTCAGTGCCCCTACTCGGGGCAACGCCTTAGCCTCTGTGCGCCGCAGGAAGGGTATTTCTACGCTCGTCTGAGTCAGCGTAGTGTGGGGCGTGGCGAGGAGCTGTGCTTTATCGCCAGCCGCTCACCCCGTCGTCAGGGACGTTTATTGGCACTTTAAAGCCGTTGGAAAAAAGCCAGCTGGGCACTGCCAGGTTCGATCAAGGCCAGATAGTCCAGGCAAGCGGGGGCACTCGGCGGATTGCCCCACTTGCTGCATAGCGCCTGAGCCCGCTCGGCGCTATCGGCAAAGACCACATCGACATATTCACCACTGTACTGATCACGCAGCAGGCAGTGACCGAGAAAACCAGGTTCATTGGCATAGAGACCGGCAACCATCGTGGCTGCTGCTTGGCGCAACTGGGCCTCACTGGCCCCTGGGCGTAAACGAAAACGGGAAAACTCCATACCGGCAAATGACATTAAGTGGGTGTGATCCATAACAGGCTGCTCCATGGTGGGGTTAACAGCTTGCCAGCTTAGCCGGTGGCTCCTGACAGCGACTGTCAGGAGAGTGTGGGGGCTTACTGTACCCGGGTGGGCAGGCTAGGGTGTTGTCAGGGGTAGCAAGGGCTCCAACCAATGTTGGATGGCGGCAATTACTGCTTCGGCCTGTTCCAGGTGTGGGCTATGGCCGCAGGCGGGTAAAAAGCACGCCTCTGCCTGTTCACCAATGCCATGCGCGATATCCAGTACCTGACTGGGTAGGCCGTAGGCATCCTCCTCGCCCTGCATGATCAGTGCCGGGCAGCGAATCTGTTTGAGCCAGGGGCGTAAATTTAACTGTTGATAGGAGGGACGCAGCCAGGTTTCGGCCCAGGCGCGAAACAGAGGATCGGTGCGCTCACCATGGTAACGTGCCAGACGTGTGGCCAGATCCTGCTGTTGATAGCGCTCGACCGCCTGCTCAATCCCCTGGGTGGTGAGCGGGTCCACGTAGATATGGGCCGCCAGGGTCACAATAGCGAGGATGCGCTCGGGGCAGCAGGCCGCGCCGACCAGGGCAATGGAGCCGCCATCGCTATGGCCGAGCAGAATCACCTTATCCAGTTCCAGTCGTGCCAATAGCGCCGGTAACCAGTCGCGCCCCTGTTCAATCAGGTAATCATCGCTGCGGGGGCCACTGAGGGGGCTGGATTCACCATAGCCTTCGCGGCAGTAGGCGATCACCGGGAGGCCAGTGGCCTCGGCTAATTCGGCGGGAAAGTGGCGCCAGAGGCTGAGATTGCCCAGCGCTTCATGCAGCAATACCAAGGTGGGGCCGGGACGGGCGGTGCGGGGCTGCCATTGCTGCACCTGTAGCTGCAAACGGCGGCCCTGAGCCTCGACTTCAAGCAGATAGGGGGAGCTCATGCTGTGCCTCAGGCGGGGATGGAGTAGGTCAGGGTGGCATGGGCCACCGGCTCGTCATCACCCTCGGAATAGAGCAACACTTCTCCGACCGCCAGACGCTTACCGACTTTAAGCATTTTGGCCTCCGCCAGTAGATCCACGCCTGCCTTGGGTTTGCGCAGAAAGTTGATGTTGAGGCTAGTGGTGACGGCCAGCGCCACCGGGCCGATGCGGCTGAGCAGCGCGGCATAGAGGGCGACATCCGCCAGCCCCATCATGCTGGGGCCGGAGACGGTACCGCCGGGGCGCAGGTGGTCGTCATCCACTTGCAGGCGCAGACGCGCCCAGCCTGCCCCCAGGGCTTCCGGATAACCATATTGGTGACCCTGGGGAAAGTGCTCCTGGAAGAAGGCCTGCAGTTGCTCCAGGCTCATCTTTTGTTGTTGCTGAGGCATGCTGGCTCCTCTGTTGGTTAACCCCGTGCGGCCTCGTCTTCGGCTTGCTTGCGCAGGATAAAGCGCTGAATTTTGCCGCTGGGGGTCTTGGGCAGGCTGTCAACAAACTCGATTTCACGAGGAAAGGCGTGGGTGGAGAGGCGCTTGCGTACCAGTTCCTGCATTTCCTTGGCCAGCTCATCACTGCCACTGGCATTGCCCTTCAGCACCACAAAGGCCTTGATAATCGAGCCACGGGTAGCATCGGGCTTGGCTACGACACCGGATTCGGCCACGGCGGGGTGTTCCAGCAGGGTGCTTTCCACATCGGCGGGGCCGACGCGATAGCCTGCGGTGGTGATGATGTCATCATCGCGTCCGGTGAAGGAGTAGCTGCCATCACCATGGCTGATCACCACATCACCGGTGAGATAGTAGCGGCCATGGTAGGGACGCTTTTCATCCCAGGTATAACCCTGGAAGAAATACAGCGGCGAGGCTTGCATATCCACCGCCAGCTGACCGATTTCGCCTTCGCCAATTTCGTTGAAGTTGCCATCCAGGGCGACGACCCGATAGCCGGGCATGGAGTAGCCCATGGAGCCGATGCGCACGGGATGGCTGAGGGCATGGTGGTTGCAGCAGGTCATGCCGGTTTCGGTTTGGCCGTAGTGGTCCATCACCGGGCAGCCCAGGCGCCGCTTGACCCAATTGATCACCTCGGGGTTAAGGGGTTCCCCCGCACTGCTGGCCACCCGCAGCCCCAGGTTTTCACCGGCGGCCAGGATGTGATCGTTGGCCATCAGCAAACGATAGGCTGTCGGTGCTGCCGCCAGATTGGTGATGCCATACTGGCGAATCATCTGGTAGGTGGTTTCCGGGGTAAAGCCCTGCTCGTTGAAGTGGGTGGTCTGGCCTAGCAGCAAGGGGCCGAGTACTGCGTAATAGAGGCCATAGGCCCAGCCGGGATCGGCAACGTTCCAGTATTTATCCTCGGCGCGCAGGTCGATGGCGTATTTCATATAGACATAGAACGCCAACAGGGCCTTGGCGGGCACCGCCACCCCTTTCGATTTGCCCACGGTGCCGGAGGTGAACATCTGCAGCATGGCATCATCGCCGTGAATCAGCACCGGCTCACAGTCAGGGCTCTGTTGGGCCAGGCGCTGGTAGTAGTCAATATCCTGGTGGAGGTTGTGGCTGACACGGACAATAGGGGGACAGTTGGCGACATCATCCAGCTTGCTGCGGTTGCTGTCGTCGGTGAACACCACCTTGGTTTGCGCCTGACTCAGACGATACTCAATGGCGCCGGAGCCAAAGGCAGTAAACAGAGGTTGATAGACCGCCCCCAGGCGCAGGGTCGCCAGTACGACGGTGAGGAGTTCAGGGGTGCGGGGTAAGAGCGCGGCAACACGGTCGCCTTTTTTGACCCCCAGACTGGCCAGCAGGTTGGCTAGGCGAGCGCTGTCTTGTTTGAGCTGAGCAAAGCTAAGGTCCTGATTGGCGCGGTTGGCGCCCTGATAACGCAGGGCTAAACGAGTAGGGTCGCTGGCCCAACGGTCGCAGACTTCCACACAGACATTCAAACCTTGCTCCAGGCTGCCTTGCAGCACCTCTTGCGCCAGGCGTTGGGGGTCAAAGTCGGAGTAAAAGTCAGGGTAAGCCGGCGTGGTCATGGTTCTCTCCCTCTGTCTTGCGCAGCCAATCAAAGTCGTAGATCAGTATATAGACAGTAACGACTTTGACGTAAACGTAAACTTTGGTATGAGATTGACGCGAGCGTCATGCTGGCTGCTCAGCCAGTGCAGGCTAGTCCATGAGTGAGGGGAGGATTATTTTTCTCGCTTATGTTTATACATTTGTCGATCGGCCTCGTGCAGTAACTGGGTGAGGTCGATGGGTTGCTCGGGCTGCCAGTGGGCCATGCCGACGCTGGCATGCAGCTGATAGCAGCGCCCTTGTTCGCGGTTGAAGGTATCCAGCTCACTGGCAAAGCGTTGCAAAATACCCTGTACCTGATTGCGGCTGGTTTGGGCTAACAGCACGACAAATTCATCGCCCCCCAAGCGGCCGAGCACATCGCTATCACGGAAGCTTTGTTTCAGTACCTGGGCAAAATCAACCAGGGCACGATCGCCTTCCAGATGCCCGAAGGTGTCGTTAATCCCTTTAAAACCATCCATATCAAAAAATAACAGGCTGGCGGGATGGTGATGACGTTGGCAAAACTTCAGGGTGTGTTCGGCCAGAATGCTAAAGCCGCGGCGGTTGGAAATATGAGTCAGTTCATCGACGGTGGCGATTTGCAGGGCGATGAGCTCTTGCCGGGCCATATTGGCCAGGTCTTGCAGTAAAGCCAGATCTTCCTCGTCGAGTTTGCGTGGGCGGTTGTCAATTAAGCAGAGGGTACCCAGGGCGCAACCATTGTCGAGAATCAGTGGGAAACCAATGTAAAAACGGATAAAAGGCTCGTTGGTAACCAGCGGGTTGTCGGCAAAGCGAGGGTCTTGACGGGCATCTTCGATGATAAAAGGCTGATCGGTGAGGATGGCATGGCCGCAAAAGGAAATATCGCGGGCCGTTTCACAGACATCAATTCCTTGTTGCGATTTAAACCACTGACGCTGTTCATCCAGCAAACTAATCAAGGCGATAGGTACGTCGAACAGCCGTTTCGCTAGCCTGGTCAGGCGATCAAAACGCTCCTCAGCAGGGGTGTCGAGAATATTCAGGGCGTGCAGCTGATGTAGGCGCTGCAGTTCATTGCGGGGTGCGGCAGGTTTTTCCATCACAACAACTCAGATAACTGGGTTAACCGGGCATCCTGCGTTAGTGCACTTAACCTGATGCATTCCCTGGCTCAGGTGGATGTCTGATAAGTAAGCCTTTTTTGGTGCCGCTTCAAGCCAAATGGGTAAATTTGCTAACGACGGATTGAGTCTGGCGCCTTTCTCACCCCTGTGAGGGGCAGTCGGCTGTGGCCAGCCGACTCGAGACTGGTGTCCGTTAGGCAAAAATCCGCTCGCCTAGTTGGTCAATGGTCATCTTGGCCTTGCGCAGGGTCAGCTCGGCACACTCATCGGCGCCACCGACCAGATCGGAGCGGATAAACAGATGCTCCTGTTCACCTTTGCGAATCAGTGCCTGCACCCGATATTGGCCACCCATGGCCTGAGGCTGAGGCTGGATCTGGTAGCCCTGGTATTCTTCCACCGGGTAACGGTTGTCGGGGCCCTGACTGGCACTAAACAGGTTTTTCAGACTATCGAGGATTCCCATGCTGTGACTCCTTAGGCAGCGGGGCTGTCGTCGTCATCAAGAAAGTCGTGACGCGCCAGCCCGTATTTTTGCATTTTTTGATTGAGGGTGCGGCGGGGCAAATCCAGTTCATCCAGCACCGCTTTAATGTTGCCCTGATGGCGGGCCAGTGCCGCCTTGATCACTTCGGCTTCAAAGGCTGCCACCTGCACGCTCAGCGGCACGCCAGGTTGGGGGCTGGGGAGCTCGGTAAAGGCGGCATGGGGAAACAGCAGCTCATTGAGGCTGAGATCCGGGTCGAGGGCAAAGCGTACGCTGATGTTTTTGAGCTCCCGCACATTGCCGGGCCAGGGGTAGGCCTGCAGCAGGCGCTGATCCTGCTCACTCAGGCGGCGCGGGGGTTGTTCATGGTGGGCGGCGGCCTTGTGCACATAGTGGCTAAACAACAGCGGGATATCCTCACTGCGTTCACGCAGCGGGGGAATATGCAGCTGAGCCACATTGAGGCGATAGAAGAGGTCATTACGAAAGCCTTCCTCTTCGAGCAGGTCGACCTTGGCGGCAGCGACGACACGCAGATTGACGCTGATGGGCTGGTTGGCCCCCAGCCGTTCGATCACCCCTTCCTGCAGGGCCCGCAGCAGGCGGATTTGCAGGTGAGCGGGCATTGATTCGATTTCATCAAGGAACAGGGTGCCGCCATCGGCGTATTCAAATTTGCCGATACGACGCTTATGGGCACCGGTAAAGGCACCGGCCTCATGGCCAAACAGCTCACTTTCAATCAGGTTTTCTGGAATGGCACCGCAGTTAATCGGCACAAAGGGGCGTTTGTGACGCAGGCTGAACTCGTGCAGGCATTGCGCCACCAATTCTTTGCCGGTGCCGGTTTCGCCATAGATGATGACGTTGGTATCCAGCCGGGCGGCCTTGAGCAGATCGCGTTTGAGTTTTTGGATGGCGGGGGAGATACCGATCAGTTTGGCATCCAGGCCTGATTGATCCTCCAGACATTGCTGCAGACGCAGGTTTTCCAGGGTCAGGCGCTGTTTTTCGCAGGCCCGGCTGAGGGTTTCCACCAGGCGCTCGGGTACGAAGGGCTTTTCCAGGAAGTCATAGGCGCCATCGCGCATGGCCTGGGTCGCCATATCCACATCGCCGTGGCCGGTCAGTAAAATCACCGGTAATTGCGGCCAGTGTTGCTGGCAGTGGGCGAGTAACTGCAGGCCGTCCATCTCCGGCATGCGCACATCGGTCAGTAATACCCCTTCATAGCCCTGCTGCAGCTGGCTCAGGGCGCTGGCGGCATCGGCACAGGGTTGCACGCTAAAGCCGGCCAGACGCAGCCATTGCTCGGTGGCTTGGCGCACCATGGCTTCATCATCGACTAATAGCACCTGTCCTTTACTCATCTTCAGGCTCTCGTTGCAGAATCAATTGAAAGCTGGCGCCGCCGAGGGGGCCAGGCTGTGGCAGCAGACTGATTTGGCCGCCCAGGTCACGCATGATAGAGCTGACGATGGCTAAACCCAAGCCCAGGCCCTGGCCGAGTGGTTTGCTGGTGTAGAAGGGATCGAAGATCTGGCTGCGTGCCTGTTCATCAATACCGGGGCCGGAATCATGCACCTCCAGGGCAAACAGCTGTGGGCTCAGGCACTCGCCACTCATCTGCAGGCGTGCGGGGGATGTTTGCCCCTGCATGGCATCCAGGGCGTTGACCAGCAGGTTGGAGAGCACCTGCTCCAGACGATGGGGCTCGGCCAGCAGGCTCTGTTCACAGCCCTGGACGCTGACTTCCACCCCCTGCTCCTGCAGACGCGGCTGAAACTGTTTGAGTACCCGCTGCAGGCTGGCGGCTAAAGCGACCGGGCGGAGCTGATCCGGTTTTTGATAGGCGAAACTTTTCAGTTGGCTGGTAATGGCGGCCATGCGGTCGGTGAGTTGATCCAGCAGGGCCAATTGCGGTGCCAGCTGTTCGGGCTGTTGCAGCAGCTGGCGACAGATGGCGATGTAGGTGCGCATGGCGGTCAGGGGCTGATTCAACTCATGCACCATCGCGGTGGACATCCGCCCCAGTGCCGCCATCTTGCCGGCCTGCACCAGCTCTGCCTGGGCAGTTTCCAGCGCCTGGGTGCGTTCGCGGACTTTTTGCTCCAGGGATTCATTGGCGTCACGCAGGGCGGACTCCAGCCGCTTGCGGCGGCTGATATCAATGATGGTGGCAAGATAGGTGGGCTCTGGCATCGCCGGCATCGGCTGCAGCGAGAACAGCATGGGGAACTGGCTGCCATCGGCACGCCGTCCTAAGGCCTCCTGGGCGCGGACGGCACGAAATGGCGGTTGCTGGAGACTGTGTAAGGCCAGACTGACCGCGCCAGGCCAGGGTTCCAGTAACAGCTGATGCAAGCGCAGATGACGGGCGAGGCTGGGGGAGAGGCCAAACTGCTGCAGCGCCATGGGGTTGACGAAGAGCATCTCGCCCTGCTGATTGAGGGTAATCAAGCCGACCTGGGCCTTGCTGATAATGGAGCGCTGCTGCACCTCATTGCGTGCCTGCACTGCGCGGGTTTCCTGCTGGGAGCGATGCTTCAGGCGGCGTTCACGCAGGTACAGGCTTAACAGCGCCAGCGCCAGGCAGCTGCCGAGGGTGAACAGCGACAGGGTTTGCCCGGTGCGATGGGCCGGCAGGGTCGGGCTGAGGACGCTGAGGGTCCAGTGCAGGTCATCCAGGGTGACGCTTTGCACCAGCTGTTGCCCTTCGGTTAGCTGCCACAGTCGCGCCCGTACGCCATTACTGAGGGTTTGTAGCTGACGTCCCTGCAGCAGATTATCCAGTGCCTGCTGACTCCAGTTTGGCAGGGTGGCGAGCATGACGATGCCTTGCGGTGTGCTAAAGACATAGTTGCCTTCACTACGCAGTTTGCTCGCCAGATGGCTCATGTTGACCTTGACCACCGCGACTCCCATAAACTCCGGGCCAAGGTAAATGGGGGCGGACAGGTAGTAAGCGGGCTGCTGATTAATGTCATAGAGGGTAAAAAAACTGCCGCGCTCTCCCTGGCGGGCCTGGGTAAAGTAAGGCTGCTCATGGTGGGGCTGCAGGTAAAAATCCTGCTGGTCACGCCAATAACTGTGGGCCAGGGCGCGCCCCTGGCGGTCGAGCACAAAGAGGGCGGAGCTGTTGGCAATCAGGTTGGTCTGTTCCAGGAAGAGGCTGACATCGGCCTCCCGTTCTTTATCACGGGCGACATCCGCATAGAGCAGCAGATCACGTACCGCGCGATTTTGCGCCACCATAAAGGGGAGATATTCATAGGCGGAGAGGGCACTGCGCAGTTCGATCACCAGCTGCAGCAGTCGGTCTTCCCCTTCGCTTTGCAGCTGCTGTAAGCGCCAGTCCTGGGCGTGCTGGCCTACCTGCCAGGTGAGCAGCAGAGACAGGCTAAGGCTCAGCATAATCAGAAAGGGTCGTAACACAAAAAAGCCCTCAAATAAGAGGGCTCTAGAGTGCCAGTCAGGCGTTAACGCTGCAATCCATTCAGGCTGGCTGAGGCTCCTGGTTTGGTTAAATCTGGGCTAAAGCGCCAACCGGGATTAGCCCGCATGTCGGCATGGGGTTTACCCAGTAGGAAGCCTTGTCCGAGATCACAATGGAAGCGCTTGAGCAGTTCCAGTTGGGCCTCGGATTCGATGCCTTCTGCCACCACCTGTAGTTGCAGGGTGTGAGCCATAACAATAACCGCTTCGACGATTTGTCGATCCTCTTCATCCTTGTCCAGATCAATCACAAAGCTGCGATCCACTTTCAGCGTATTCACCGGCAGCTTCTTCAGCTGGCTAAGGGAGGAGTAACCGGTGCCGAAATCATCAATGGCAATGCTAAGCCCCAGCTGACGACATTGGTTGAGCTGGTGGATGGCACGTTCCAGATCATCCAGCAGCATGGATTCGGTAATTTCCAGCTCCAGTAGTAATGGCGGTACTTTTTGTGCGGTCAGCAGGGTGCGCAGGCGCTCGATAAAGTAAGGGTCTTTCAGCTGTGCAGCACTGACGTTGACGGCAATTTTGACCGGTGGTTGGCCTTGGTTGAGCTGCTGGCTAAGCAGTTTGCAGCTTTGCTCAATCACCCAATAGCCCATATCTACTATCAGTCCAGTCCGCTCGGCAATTTCAATAAAGGCGCCAGGATAGATCAGCCCTTTGTGTGGATGTTGCCAGCGTACCAGGGCTTCATATTTCTGTAGTTGGCCGGTATGGAGGCTAAAGATCGGCTGAAAGTGCAGTACCAGCTCACCACGACGTAGGGCCAGACGTAGCTCTTCTTCCACCTGCATGTTCTGTACCGCTTGCTCTTGCATTTGCTGGTTATAGAAATGGAAGGTGTTTTTACCCTGTTGTTTGGCGGAGTAGAGTGCTAAGTCAGCATGTTGCATCAGCTCATTGGCACTTTTGCCATCATTGGGCAGCATGGCAATGCCCAGGGTCGTCTTCATCACAAACTGGTGGTCGGCCAACGGAATCGGCCGGGCGATCAGTTCTTGGATACGTTCGGCGTAGAAAGCGACGGCGTCGTAACTTTGTACATTGCGCAGCAGCAGGGCAAATTCATCACCGCCTAGACGTACCAATAGATCGGTGTTTTTTACCTTATTGCGCAAGCGTAGTGCGATTTTGTTGAGTAGCTCATCACCGAGGTCATGGCCGAGGGAGTCATTAATGCGTTTAAAATCATCCAGATCGAGGTAAATAAGGGCGGCTTGCTGGTCGCTCCCTAGTTGCAGCACCAAAGCCTCTAGCTCCTGCAACAATAAACGGCGATTGCCTAGCCCGGTGAGGGAGTCACGAAAGCTGATCCGTTCGACCTCACTGATTTTGGCGTTAATCAGGCGACGCAGCCGTTCCGGCTCTTTTTGCAGGTAGCGCACTAGCCAGGCACAGCTACCGGCGAGGATGAGCACCATCACGCCCTGCAACAGTAATACCCACAGCCGCTCAACCGGCTGGGAAATCTGCAACTGCCACTGGCTACCGGGCAGACGGATGGGGTAAGCCTGACTCAGGCCGGACTGAAAACGTTGTTCTGGGTGGGAGTGGAAGAAGGTTTCACTTTGCCCGGTTTCCAGGTTGGTACGACTGAGTTGGTAGTGGTAGCCACTACGGGCCAAGTAGGCCAAATTTGTGGCTTCGTAGAGCTTTTCCATGCGGATAAGGACGGAGGCGAGCCCCCAAAACTCTTCTTGGTCTCCGCGATCAATGAAGATTGGCTGGCGACCAATAATGGCCTCGCCCCCCTGGATCAGCGTAAAGGGGCCGACCAAGATCATGCGGTTTTCCATCACTGCCTGCTGGGTCTGGATATTCTGGGTTTGATCTTTACTGCCAGTCAGGACGTTGAGACCCAGGGCGCGTTCATTACCAGCCAGAGGGTAGATGTCAGTGATGACTCCCCGCGGGGCCAGTTGCAGGTTGGTAAAACCACCCACGACTTCGCTGATCTGCTCGGCTAGTTGGGGAAAATCATCGGGTTTGCCTTGCTCACGTCTAACGGCAAGCGCCAGCATCTGAGCGGCAGAAAGGGAACGGAAGATATGACGTTCGAGGGTGGATGCCTGGGTATAGGCCAACTCTTGCAGCGTTTGATTCACCCCAGCGCGCCATTGTTGGTCATAAATGTAGATGCCCAGCCCGCCTAAGCCTGCTACCGCAAGGAAAATCATCGGTACAAAGAGCCGATGGAGTAACAGGGAGTTAAGCATGGCAAATTCCAACAGCGTTAGTTATACCCCCTGACTATGCGGCTGGTTGGTTCGAATCTGTATCAGCAATAGGTAGATTGGCGCCGTCTGCGCCATGGCTGCCGTGATTAGGGAACTTGGGTCAGTAAGACTGGCAGGCCTGACAGTTTAGTCAGGCAAACCCTTGCCCAGAGGGGGCAAGGGTAAGCTTGAGGCAGGCAGATTAACCGCGTTGGAACGGATAGACTGAGCCCAGATTGAGAATGCGGGTCAGTTCATCCAGGGCGGTACGGGACTCGACCAGCAGTTTGGGGTCGGCCAGATCGGCTTCGGTTAGACGATCACGATAGTGCTTATCGACCCAGGTGTTGAGGGTGGCGAACAGCTGATCGTTCATCCATACCGAGGGATTAACCGCAGCCTTTTCCTGCTCATTCAACACTACCCGCAGACGCAGACAAGCGGGGCCACCGCCGTTGCTCATGGACTGGGTCAGGTTGAATACCTTCACTTCCTTGACCGGGGTGCCAAGGTTGGGCAGCTCCTGCAGATAGGCCCAAACGCTGGGGGTCTTACGGCACTCTTCTGGTACCACAATCGCCATGCCGCCGCTGGGCAGGGCAATCAGCTGGGAGTTGAACAGGTAGGATTTTACTGCATCCAGCACCGGTACTTTGGCGGTGGGGACTTCGATCACGTGGAACTCACCTTCACCAAAGGCAGCTTTGATCTGGGCATGCACTTCGGCCTGGTTGAGGAAGGCCTGCTCATGGCAGAAATGCACATTCTGGTTACCCACCGCGATCACATCGTTGTGGAACACACCGGCATCGATCATCTCCGGGTTCTGCTGGGCGTACACCACCTTGGCGGGGTTGAGGCCATGCAGACGGGCTACCGCTTCTGAGGCTTCATAGGTGTGACGGGCAGGAAACTTGACCGGCGCCACTTTACGGCTGTCGAAGGCGTATTTACCGAAGACGAAGAACTCCACCCCTTGCTCACCGTACTCACGGCAGAAACGGGTATGGTTGGCTGCACCTTCATCACCAAAGTGATCCACGCTGGGCAGGGCGGGGTGATGGGCAAAGTGCTCATCATTGGCAAACATGGCCTGCAGAATACGGCCAGTGACCGGGTGCTCGGTGGAGCGGTGGAACTTGTTCACCAGGTTGGCAGGGGTAAAGTGCACCCGGCCATCGGCGGTATCGGCACTGGGGGAAACGGTTGCCGCGTTAGCTGTCCACATGCTGGAGGCGGAACTCACCGCCGCCAAAACCTTGGGCGCCTGCTTGGCTGCGGCCGCTAGTACCTCGCTATCGGAACCGCTAAAGCCCAGCTTGCGCAGGGTGTGCACATCGGGACGCTCCTGCGGTGCCAAGACCCCTTGCCACAGGCCGAGATCGGCCAGGGCTTTCATCTTTTGTAGACCTTGCTTGGCCGCTTCCTTAGGGTTGGAAGGGCTGGCTTCGTTACCCATGGAGGCAACGTTGCCATAAGACAGACCGGCGTAGTTATGGGTAGGCCCGACCAGACCGTCAAAGTTTGCTTCAAAGGCTTTCATACTGGCTCCTTTAGAGTTTCAAACCCGGGCTGTATTGGGCAGGCAGGCTCAGGGCTTCTACTTCGATGGAGGCCACCGGGTAGGCACAGTAGTCTGCCGCATAGTAGGCGCTGGCCCGGTGATTACCGGATGCACCAATGCCGCCGAACGGCTGGTTGGAAGCCGCGCCCGTGGTTTGGCGGTTCCAGTTAACAATGCCGGCACGTGAACGCAGCAGGAAGTATTCATACTCGTCACGGCTATCGCAGAGGATACCGGCGGACAGCCCGTAGCTGGTGGCGTTGGCCAGGGCAATGGCGTGATCCATGTCCTGGTAACGCAGCACCTTCAGCAGCGGGCCAAAATGCTCTTCGTCCGGCAGTTCGATGCCGGTCATATCGATCAGGCCCGGGCTTAAGAAGCCAGTGCCTTCTTGCAGTTTTTTCACTTCTACCAGGCTCTTGCCGCCGCGAGCGATCAGGTCAGCCTGAGCTTTCAGAATGCTGTTGGCGGCGGCTTCAGACACCAGGGAGCCCATAAAGGGCTGAGGATCGGCATCCCAGGCGCCGACTTCGATCTTGCCGATGGCGGCGATCAGCTTGGCCAGGAAAGCATCACCCTGGGCATTGGCGGGGATAATCAGGCGGCGTGCACAGGTGCAGCGCTGGCCACTGGTGATATAGGCAGACTGGATGGTTTCGTGTACGGCGGCATCCAGATTGTCGGTTTGACCCAGTACCAGCGGGTTATTGCCGCCCATCTCCAGTGCCAGAATTTTGCCAGGGTTGCCGGCAAACTGTTTGTGCAGCAGATGGCCGGTGGGGGAGGAGCCGGTGAAGAACAGGCCATCCAGCTCGGGGTCGTTAGCCAGGGCAATACCGGTTTCCTTTTCACCCTGTACCAGGTTGAGTACGCCGGCGGGGATGCCGGCCTGCTGCCACAGTTTCAGGGTTTCTTCCGCTACCCAGGGGGTCTGCTCGGACGGTTTGAAAACGACGGTGTTACCCGCCAGCAAGGCCGGTACGATATGGCCGTTGGGCAGGTGTCCCGGGAAGTTATAGGGACCAAATACCGCTACTACGCCGTGGGGCTTATGGCGTAGCACCGCTTTGCCGCCAGGGGCTGCGGATTCTTTAGTGCCGGTGCGCTCGTGGTAGGCCGCGATGGAAATGCCAACTTTGCCGATCATGGCCTGCACTTCGGTGCGGGTTTCCCACAGGGGCTTGCCGGTTTCCTGGGCAATGACGCGGGCTAAATGCTCTTTGTTGCTTTCCAGCAGCTCAGCAAAGGCTTTGACGATGGCTTCACGTTGGGCAAAACCGGCCAGGGCCCAATCGGCAAAGGCGGCACGGGCGGCTTGCATAGCACTGCCAACCTGCTCGGCGGTGGCGGTTTGACAGCTCCACAGCAGTTCGCCATTACCGGGGTTGGTGGATTGCAGTGTGTGACCTAGACCTTCAACCCAGGCGCCATTGATAAAGTGTTTACCTTGTACTGACATCTTAAAATCTCCGTCCGGGTGACAGGGGTACGACGCGCACGGTGTCCCCATCTTCGACTTTCAGGGCTGCGGCGGCTTCAGCAGGGAGCACCACCTGGTTGTGGTCATTAATGCTGAGGGCAAGTTGAGTGCAGCGGTAATCATTGAGTTCGGTATTGCTGACCAGATGCAGTTCACCGGCTTCCGGCTGGCCAATCCGCACGCGGAAATAGCGGCTTTCACGTACGGCGCGGATATCCGCCACCCGGGTCTCCAGGGTGGGACCGGCATCGAAAATATCGACGTAACCCTCATAGCGGAAACCTTCGGATTCCAGCATGCGCCGGGCCGGTACGGTGTTGTCATGCACTTTGCCAATCACGGACTGGGCTTCGGGGGGCAGCAGGTTGATGTAGAGCGAGTGGCGGGGCATTAACTCGGCGATAAAGGACTTGTTGCCCAGACCGCAGAGACGATCGGCTTCGGCAAAGTCCATGCTAAAGAAGTGACGTCCCAGCCCTTCCCAGAAGGGGGAACGTCCCTGGTCGTCGGAGTAGCCCCGCATTTCGGCGATGATCTTCTCGGCGAAGCGATGGGGGAACTCTGCCAGGAACATAAAGCGTGACTTGGACAGCAGGGCGCCGTTTTTGTCTTTGCGGTATTCCGGGCGCAGGAACAGGGTGCACACCTCGGCACAGCCGGTGTGGTCGTTACTCAGGTACAGGGTGGGGAAAACGTTGTGTACTTCCATCTCCCGCGAGGCATGTACCAGGGTGCCGATGCGATAGTTATACCAGGGCTCGTCCATGCCCACCGCGGATTCCAGGCCGCAGCAGCCAGCCACTGTGCCGGTTTCGCTGTCTTCCATGACAAACAGGTAAGACTCGTTCTCCGGCTTATTCAGTTTTTTCGCAAAGGCTTCCAGTGAAGCCTGAATGCGTTTGCTAATACGCGCCTCATCCGGGGGCAGGGAGGTAAACCCTACTCCCGCAGCGATGGCCAACTCCATCAGGGCGTTGGCGTCATCGGCGGTGACAGGACGAATGATCATCATGACAGGACAACCTTGTTTTGCTTGCGGCCACGCCACCATGGCGCGACCCTGGGCAGCCGGTGTGGGCCGGCTGAAGACCCGGTATCCACCGGGTCGGTGTTTTGTTTACGCTGGCAGGGGGGCCAGACGAATTTCGTCGCCTTCTTGCACCTGCAGGGCTTCCGCCTGCTCGGCACTGAGCTGGACTTCGCTCTCACTGGGGCTGAGCGTCAGTACCAGGGCGCGGAAGCCCTGGGCGCTGGTGTTGCTGACCAGATAAGACTGCTCGCCACCGGCTTGACCGATGCGCACCCGTAGCAGCTCAGAGCTTTGCACGGTACGAATCTGACGGGCCTGGCACTCCACGGTGGGGCCGCCGTCGAAGATGTCGATATAGCCTTGGCTCTTAAAGCCTTCTTCTTCCAGAATCTGGTAGGCCGGCAGGGTGTCATCGTGGGGCACGCCCAGCACATCCTGCGCCTCGGGGCTAAGCAGGGGCACATAGACCGGGTATTGCGGCATCAGCTCGGCAATAAAGGCTTTGTTGGTGATGGAGGTCAGCTGGTCCGCCTGGCTGAAATCCATGCTGAAGAAATGCCGGCCGAGGCTTTCCCAGAAGGGAGAGCGGCCTTGTTCATCGGTGACACCACGGATTTCGGAAAACACGGTATTGGCAAAACGCTGGCGATGCTGGGCGATAAAGAGGAAGCGCACCAGTGACATCAGCAGCCGATTCGCCTGTACCCGGTATTGCTGGTCAAGGAACAGGGTACTGACCAGGGTAGAGCCGGTGTAATCCTGGCACAGGTACAGGGCCGGAATGCGGTTGTGGATATGCAGCTCGCCGGAGGCGTGCACCACCGACTGCTCCCGGTAGGAGTAGAAGGGGGAACGAATGCCCACCGCTGCCTCCAAGCCGGAGATGCCGACCATCTTATTGCTGGTGGTGTCGACCAGGGCGAAGTAGTAACGCTCAGGCCCTGGCTGCTCGATATCGCTCTGGAAGGCCTGACGGCTGGCGGAGATCATGCTGCTGAGGGCATCACGGTTCTTCGGCAGGGTGGTGGTGCCCACCGGAGCTTGGGCAGCAAGTTGCTCCAGATCCGGCAGGTCTTGGAATTCGATCGGACGAACGATTAGCATCGGAGCCTCCTCAGCGGTTCAGCCAGCTGCGGTCGGCATCGGTGGCCAGACGCAGCAGGATCAGGGCAGTGAGCTTAGCGCGCTGACTTAAGCTGGCCACCTCAACGTATTCTTCATGGGAATGGATTTTGCCCCCTACTACCCCGAGGGTATCGATATTGGGCAGGCCACAGGCGGCCAGGTTATTGCCATCACAGCAGCCACCGGAGGGTTTGAACTCAAGGGACATACCCAGCGCCTGCCCACATTCGCTCACCAGATCAGCCAGCTTGCGATTGGCGGGTGATAACACCTTGGGCTTGCGGCCAAAACCGCCGTGCAGCTCCAGGCTGATGCCATCGCGGGCATTGATTTCAGCACTCAGGCGTTGCAGGTGGTCAAGGCACCATTGCTCGTCTTCTGGACGCTCCAGGCGAATGTTGAACTTCATCACCGCCAGATCCGGCACGATATTGACCGGGCCACCGGCTTTGACATAACCGGGGTTGATGGTGACGCCTTGACGCTGACCGTTGAGGTCATCCAGGGCGCTGGTGAAATCGGCCAGGGCGCGGATGGCATTACGACCCAGGTGGTGCTCGCGTCCGGCATGGGCTGCCCGACCACGGACGACCACGCTGAAGTTGCCACTGCCTTTGCGTTCGCCGGCTAGATTGCCATCGGGGAAGGCTGGCTCATATAACAGGCCGACCTGGGTGCGTTCAGCAAAGACGGGGAACAGGGCGCTGGAGCCGGGAGAACCGATTTCTTCATCGGGGTTAAGCAGGATATCCCAGCCCAGTTGATCGGCATAAGGGCTCTGCTCAAAGGCTTGCAGGGCGGTCAGCATCAGAATCAAACCACCCTTCAGGTCGGCAACGCCGGGGCCATTGAGGGTGTCATCGTCCAGCCAGCGCACCTGCTGAAAGCTGGAGTCTTGGGGGAAAACGGTGTCGAGGTGACCGCACAAAAAGACACGTAGGGGCGCTTCGGGGCGTTTAGACAGTTGCAGGGCTCGCCCAAGGGGACGCACTTCTACTTCACCCTTGTCGTTGACGACTTCCTGCGGGGCCACCTCATGCCAGCTCAGCTCGGCACCCAGATTGGCGGCCAGCTCGGCAAAAGCCTCAGCGGTGCGGTTAACCCCCTCGACGTTGTAGCTGCCGGAGTTGATATTGGCCACCCGAATCAGGTCCTCGACCATGCGTTGTTGCTGGCTGTCGATCCAGTCCAGGAAGGGACGGAACTGTTCCGGGGTATGGCTCATCTGGGGCTCCTTATTATCTCTGTCAACTGATCGCGGTATGCACGGCGAACAGGGCCAGTATCATTTATAGCTAGGAGCAGGGCGAGGAGCTATCAGTGATGCGACCGGATTTTGCGATTTCACTCAGATTCGCAAGTCGGGGTCGCAGGGAGGAAAAAGAAAGGGCCCCGTCACGGTAGCGGACGGGGCCTGAGGGTTACTGGAGGCGCTGATAACGGTAGAGGCTGATCTCGCCCTCTTCGTTATAGAGGCACTGGAAACCCTTGGCATCGATATTGATGATCTGACAGCTGGCGTTGTAGGCAATCTGTTCATCCCATTCGCCATCGCAGCTATCACGACCCTGGAACTGACCATTTTCCATCAGCAGACGGCTGCCCTGTTGGCGCCACTGGTAGCTGATGCGGCTGGTATCGCAGTCCAGGCCCGCTTCACGGCCAAGGAACAGGCCTTTGCCATCCTGGCCGATCTGCTCTTCACCCACCACGTCCTGGCTTTGGCAGTCATCACTTTGGTTAAACAGCTGATAACGACCGGCCAGCTCCGGCAGCTTAGTCTGCTGGAATTGGGTGAGTTGTTGGCTACGGGTGCTCCAGCCTTTACCGGTGATGTCCATTTTGACTACCGCTTGCACGGGCATCTGGCGGAGATCATGTACCAGGCTGGCCTGCTCGATACAGGCTTGGTCGGCTAAATCGTCCTCCAGACCGCTAAGGTCACTGAGGTCGCGGGCGGGTAGGCTGGCAACCAGCTCTGTGAGCTTGGTGATATCAACGCTGACGCTGCTAAGGCCGTTAATCTCCAGTTTTTCTTGCTGCAGGGCGCTGGCCTGTTGTTCGGCCTGGGGACCCAGCGCGGCCACCAGGTGTTGACCCTGGATACCAGCCTTCATGGTCAGGCCGGGCAAGAGCATGGACAGATCTACCTCACCCAGGCTGCCGTCCTGGGGAATCTGAATGCCCTGGCCGAAGGGGCTGGCGGCCAGCATGCTGATCAGGGTGCCGGGGTTGTCGCTGGCAATGCTGAGCAGGGCATCCAGCTTGGAATTAAAGGGGTTTTGCTGATCAAGCTGAAGGCCGTAAAGGCTGAAGCCAATCCCTTTAATACCCTGCATCATGCCGGTGGCCATGCCCAGGTAAGCGGGGCTGAGGCTGGCGCTGGCCTGTTGCAGCTCAACCAGTTCCGCGCAATCAAATTTGGCTTCGGTAAAGGCTTTCCAGAGCTCCGTGGTAGCGGGTACCAGATTATTGATATCGGTACCGAAACCTAAGGAGAACAGCGCTGGTTCAGCCTGCAGGGTGTGGCTGGGCAGGTGACCACGCAGCTTGGCCAGGGCCTGACGAGTCGGCTCGTGTTTGATCTCCAGCACGGCTTCAGAATCCACCCGATAGCCCTGGGGGGAGAATTCGCTCTGATAATAACCGCCGACAATACGAGGGGTTTGACTGATTAAACCGATGATTTCCTGGCGACAGGCCGGGGTCAGGTCTTGATTCACATTGATCTCAGCACGGCTCAACAGTTGTTGCAGCTGTTGGGCGGCAGGACTGGAGTCAGGCTGCAGAACCAAACGGGTCAAGCGCTCAAGATGGAACAGCAGGATCATCTCCTCGCTGAAGCCATAATCTTTACGCATCTGCGCCAGTTCAGAGCTTTCTTGCAGGGAGGTGACCGGCCGCACCAGGCCCAGGCGCTGGCGTACCTGGGCATCATTATCAAAGTTGGAGAGCAGGGTCAGGGTGGCCAGACCCTGTTCCAGGGTAACGGCCATATCCAGGTATTCACCCTGTTGTTCCAACAGGCGCCAGCGTGATACCTGCAGATGATCCAGTTGACTCTGCTGCGGCTGTAGGCCGCTGTCTTGGCTGAATTGGTTAAAGGCTTGCCAGAAGTTCTGCTCGTTGTTGACCGGCATCTTGATCACCGGATAGAGCCCATCCATAAAGAAGGCTTGGCTGCGGCTCAGATCCAAACCATAGCGCTCGACCAGCTGGCTGGGGCGGTCGAGATGGTTGAGCAGATCCAGCAACAGTGCATGAAGAAAGCGGCCACTGGGCTCGGCGGGTTGCTCTTGCTGAAGCAGAGTACGTATTTCCTGCAGATCCATCTGGCTTAACCCTAGCGGTAGCTTATCCAGATTTTCCGCCAGTTGCGGGTGAGGTGTGCCACCCACGTAGAAGAAGGTGTCTGCGGGGGCATAGGCCTCCAGTGGCAGAGCATCGGCTCCGAGCCATTGTTTGAACCAGCCCTGTTGCCAGCCCAGACCAGCACCGGCCGCGATGGCCAATGCGCCTACTCCTAACCATTTTTTCATGGGGTGGGATTCCTTGTCCGTTACCAGAGTGCAGAGGGGGATCTGCGAACGCGGACAATACTAAACATTTAGTTACATGAAGGGTATGGGGAATTAACAAAAAGCCTGGAATAAAGCCGGGAAGGGGCAAGCAAGCCTAAGGGCTTGCTTGCAGGGGCATTAGTTGGCGAATACCGCCTGAATAGCTTGTTCGGCACAGGCTTGATCCAGGTGACCACCGGGGGCGCCACCGACACCAATGCCGCCCAGGCGTTTACCGTCCTGTTGCAAGGGCAAGCCGCCCCCCAGTAACAATAGGTTGTCATCCATTGCCGCCAGTCCGGCTAACTCTGGCTTATCGGCAATGAGTTGGCCGAGCTCGGCGGTATTACGGCCCATGCTGGCGGCGGTGTAGGCCTTGCGGAAGCTGCTGCTAACGGTATGGGGGCCGGCGAAGTCAGAACGAACAAAGGCTCGCAGAGTGCCAGCACTGTCGACTACGCTGACAGCGACGTTATAGCCATCTTTTTGGCAAGCCTGTAATGCCAGCTCAGCCAACTGTTGGCTGCTGCTCTGGCTCAGTAGGGGTTGTTGATTCAAGGTGGCGCTGTGGCCGACAGTGGCGAACAGGCTAAGGCTCAGGCCGGCTAACAGATGAGTGAAGGTGTTGTTCATGGCAGTTCCTCCCAGGGCGATGTATGTCGTAACAGGTTAGGGGGCGGAACTTACCCCAAACTTGCCGCAAGATTACCCTTTGGCAATCTTGCCCGCGGCCTGGTGGCAATTCAGTACACTCAGCACCAAGAAGGAGGAAGGTTATGCGTCTGGTGTTAGTCGAGGATGACGCCACCATTGCCCGCTTTATTGCGCAGGGCATGCAAGAGCAGGGGTGGCAGGTTGAGTGTTTTGCCAATGGACTCGAGGCCTGGCAGTTCATGCGTCATGGTGAATTTGATCTGGCTATTCTCGATATCATGTTGCCGGGGCTGGATGGCCTTAGCCTGTTGCAACGTCTGCGTGGTCAGGGCTTGCGTCAGCCGCTGCTGTTACTCAGTGCCAGGGCGCAATTGGAGCAGCGGGTCGAGGGCCTGGAAGCCGGGGCGGATGACTACCTGATCAAGCCTTTTGCCCTTTCTGAATTGCAGGCCAGGGTGCAGGCGTTGTGGCGGCGGCGTCTTGAGCAACCCCTGTTGTCGCGTTTACAGCTGGCGGATTTGGAGCTGGATCTGGTGCGCAAGACCGTGCTGCGTGGTGGCGAGCGGATACATCTGCAACCTAAAGAGCTGGCACTACTGGAATATATGCTGCGCAACGTGGGGCGGGTGTTGTCCAAAACGCAAATCCTGCAGCAGGTCTATGATCTGCATTTCGATCCGCAAACCAATGTGGTGGATGTGTTGGTTTGCCGCTTGCGCAGTAAGATCGACCGCGATCACCCCCTGAAATTACTCCATACCCTGCGTGGTTTGGGTTACGTGCTGCGTGAGGAAGAAGCATGAAACAAGCTCCGACCTATCGGCAAACGCTGGTGCGCATCTTGGGTGTTTATGCGCTGGCTCTGTTGTTGGTGGGCGCGGGGGTAGCCGGGTTAATGGAATGGCTGCAACAGCGTACGCTATTACAGTATGAGCAAGGACGGTTACAGGAGTTGGGCGCCAATTATCAGCGTATTTTGCAGCATTCGGGGGCGGACAAGCTGAAGGTGGTGCTGGAGCGTGACCAAAGCTTTTTAGAGCATGAGCAGTACCAACTGCGCTGGTGGGATGAGCAGGGTCAGGTGCTGTTTGCCTTTTGGCCCCAGGCGGCTGAGCCACTTTACTACCTTGACTATCCCTTGCCCAGTGGGCGCTTGGAGTTAGGGCGCCTAAGGCATTCGGCCCAGGCTCAGTTGGTATCGAATCGTTGGTGGTTGTTGGGGGGAATGCTGGCCTTGGCGCTGGCGAGTCTGGGGCTCTGTGGCTGGTTACTGTTACGGCTGTTATTACCGCTGGATGCCCTGGCGTTAACCCTGCAGTCGATTTTGGCGCAGGGGCTGCAACAGCGTCCTGCCCTGCCCCAGCACAAGGGCGCGTTGGGGCAGTTGGTGCAGCTGTTCGATACCATGTTGGATCAGTTGCAGCGCCTGATAACCGGGATGAAAAGCTCCCTGGATGGCATTGCCCATGATCTGCGTACCCCGTTAACCCGGATGCGCCTGGCGACCGAGCAGGCATTATCCCAGCAAGATCCGCAACAATGGCGCCATGCCTTGGAAGACTGTGCCCTGGAACGGGAACAGTTGGAGCAGTGCCTGAATACCCTGTTGGATATTGCCAAGGCGGAGGCTGGCTTGCTGTTAAAAACGCAGCCCGTGGCCTTGCACCAGCAATTGGCTCAGCTGGTTGAGCTGTATGGACTGTCGGCGGAGCAGCAACAGATAGAGTTGCAGGTGGATCTGCAACCACTCTGGGTGGAGGGAGATGCCGGATGCTTGCAGCGGGTATGGGGTAACTTGCTCGATAATGCTCTTAAACATACCCCGCCCCAGGGGGTGATCCAGCTGCAGCTCAGGCAGCAGGAGGATCAGGTTCAGGTTGTTATCCGCGATAGTGGTGAAGGTATTGCCACAGCGGATTTGCCGCATATTTTTGAGCGCCTTTATCGTGCGGATAAAAGTCGCAGTAGCGCGGGGATGGGCCTGGGCTTGAGCCTGGTGAAAGCCTTGGTCGAGGCCCATCATGGCCAGATTAGGGTGGAGTCGCAGCTGGGGCAGGGCAGCTGCTTTTGCATTACCCTGCCCAGATGGAAAGGGGCTTAAGCCAACAGCTTCCAGCGCAGGGTTTCACCGGCCCGCAGCGGGACGATGGTGTCGCTGCCAAACTCCATTTCCGCTGGCACCTGCCAGCTTTGTTTGACCAGGGTAACCTGCTCCTGGTTACGCGGAAGGCCATAAAAGTCGGGGCCAAAGTGACTGGCGAAGCCTTCCAGCTTATCCAGTGCCCCCAGGTCTTCAAAAATCTCCGCGTAGAGTTCAATTGCCGCATAGGCGGTAAAGCAGCCGGCGCAACCGCAGGCGGATTCTTTGGCGCCTTTGGCATGGGGGGCGGAGTCGGTGCCAAGGAAGAACTTGCTGCTAGCGCTGATCGCCGCCTGCTGCAGGGCTTGCTGATGGATGTTGCGCTTCAGCACCGGCAGGCAGAACAGATGGGGGCGAATGCCACCCACCAGCATGTGGTTACGGTTGTATTGCAGGTGTTGCACGGTGATGGTGGCGCCGACATTGCTGCCCTGGCTGTTGACGAAGGCGACGGCATCGGCCGTGGTGATGTGTTCCACCACCATTTTCAGCTTGGGATGGCGCGCCATCAGCGGGGCCAGTACTTCGTCGAGGAACTGCTTTTCCCGGTCAAAAATATCGACATGGTTATGGGTAACTTCCCCGTGTACCAGTAGTGGCATACCCAGCTCGCTTAAGGCGGCGCAGATGGCATCCAGCTTGCCCAGATCCGTCAGGCCGGAGTCGGAGTTGGTCGTGGCGCCAGCGGGGTAGAGTTTCACCGCCACCACCTGGCCCGTGGCCTGGGCGGCGGCCAGCATCTCCGGGGTGGTGTTGTCGGTGAGATAGAGCACCATTAAGGGCTCAAAGGCTACCCCTGCGGGCACTTCCGCCAGAATGCGTTGGCGATAGGCCAGCGCCTGTTCGGCATTCATCACCGGCGGTTTCAGGTTTGGCATGATGATTGCCCGTCCCATTTGCCGGGCGGTGGCGGGAACGGTATGAGCCAGGGCGGCACCGTCACGCAAATGTAAGTGCCAGTCATCGGGGCGGGTCAGAACTAAAGAGTCAGTCATGCCAGTATCCAGCTTGGGTATGGGAGAGTTGGGCGTTAGATTATAACGACAGCCTGAGCCAACTGACAGGAGGCATGATGTCAACCTACCAACCCCTCGATTGCGATTTGCATGACTACCTGGAAATTGCCTGCCTGTTTCATTATCAGCTATTGATCGAATTGACCGATGGCAGTCGCCTGCAGGCACTGCCTTTGACGACCCGCACCGCGTCGGATCAGTGCGAGTACCTGGAGGTGGAGACGGCGCAGGGGCGGCAGTCATTGCGTCTGGATCAACTACTGGCGATTACGCCGGTGGCGGAGCAGGCCCGCTTTGGGCGCATCCTGTTGCAGCCTTAATGATTCACCAGGCGTAGCCCCAGTTGCGGCCACAGGTTGGCCAGCCAGGGGGTGAGCTTGGCTTTACCCAGGTAAATCTCTTCCTGTTCGGCCTCCACGGCCTTGAGTAAGGCGCTGGCGACCTGCTCGGCACTCCAGGCGGACTGGTGTTGGGGGAGACCCTGGGGATGGAAGCCAGTGCGCACCAATGGCAATAACGCTTCATGGACACGTAGCCGACTGTCGCGGCAGGCCCAGCGCAGGCTCTGGCTATAGGAATGCAGGGCCGCCTTGGCCGCGCAGTAAAAGGGCTGCTCTGCCCGGGGCAGGTGTACCAGGCCGGAGGTGATATTGATAATGCGTGCCTGTGCTTGCTGTTGCAGCAGGGGTAGCAGCGCCTGACTGAGCATCACCGCTGCCTGAAAATTGAGGCTGAGGTCATCCGCCAGTGCCTGTTGCCAGTTGGCATCGGGCTGGGCCAGCTTAAGCAGACTTTTCGCGCCGGCATTGTTGATCAGCCAGTTGAGGTTGGGGTGTGCCTGTTTGATTTGGGCGGCCAAGTGCAGACAGGCCTCGGGGTCACGTAAATCACAGCGATAGGGGATGAGATTCGGGTTGCCTTGGCTGGCGCTGGCCAGTTTGGCCGGATCACGACCACAGATCAGTACCTGGTGTTGTTGGCTGAGGCGTTTGGCCAGGGCCAGGCCGATCCCCTCGCTGCCGCCAGTAATCAGGATGGTGTGTGCGGAAATGGACATAGGAGCCTCCTTGAAGATGAAGGCTCAGTGTGGGCGGCGAGACGGCTACGGGCATTAACCTGGGTTAAGCGCTGCTGGTGCGTAGGCGCTGGCGAATGCGGGAAAGGGCAACTTCAGTAATCCCCAGATAAGAGGCGATATGGTAGTTGGCAATTTGCTCCGCTACCTCGGCATGTTCCTGTAGAAATTGTTGATAACGCTCACTGGCGGAGCGCAGGAGAAAGTCGGCTTCCCGCTGCTCTTTGCGTAGTGCCAGCTGCTGCAACAGACGCAGTTGCAAGGTCTGCCAGTCAGAGTGGCTGGCCGCCAGTTGTTGCAGTCCGGCGCCCTGTAACAGATAGGCTCGACAGGGTTGCAGGGCCTGAATATGAAAGGGGGCAGGCTGGTTGGCGAGCAGGGTACTGAGACTGCCCAGTAAGTGGCCGGGCAAGGCGAAGGATTTATTAAACTCTTTGCCGGCCGGGGTGAGGTAGTAAAAGCGCACCAGGCCCTCCATCAGCAGCCACAGCCTGGGTTGTTGTTCTCCGGTGTGCAGTAAATGCTGATCACGCTGATAGTGGCAGGGCTGCCACAGGGGGGCAGCAGCCTGCCAGGCAGGCAGAGAGGGGATGGTGTTGCAGTTGCTGCCAGTCTTGTTCGTTCATGCCGGGGTCTAAGTATTGCGGTTAAGGGGGTAAGGAAAGTCGTTTGCTTACTATAGCGGAACCGGGAGGATGGGGGTGTAGACCTGAACCATGTAGAGGCAGGTAGCGATGGTAAATGGCATCGACCAAGCCACTGCGTTGCAACCTTTGCAGTTGTTGGTTGATCTGTTCGATGAGCCATTCCCCCCTTGGGGAGGCCTTACTGACGAGCAGATGGAAGTCGGTGACCGGCATTCCCTCCACCGCTAAATAACGAATATCTTCACTGATTTGGTAGAGCCCGGCAGGTTCGCCGCCGAGCACGGGCTCCAGCGTCCCCATGAAAAAGTCACAGTGGCGGGCAGACAGCATCAGTAGTGCCTGGTGATTGGAGCCAGGGCTGTAGTCCCACTCTGGCTTAATCCCGGTTTGATAGAACATATCGTAGTTATAGCCATGGATGCCGCACAGCCGATAGGTATTGAAGTCACTGGGTTGCTTGATATCCGGCGGCTGGGGAAAGCGGCGGGGGGAGGAAAAGGCACCCTGATGGACGCGATAGAGCGGTAGGCTGGCGTAGCTGTAGCTGAGACGTTTTTGATTGGTGGAGGCATTGCTGACGACTTCAAAGTTGCCGTTACGATCAAAGTGTTCTACCTCATAGAGGCAGCGTTTCCAGGGCAGCAATTGCAGGCGGTAATTGAGACCGAGGTTGGTGAAAATCTGCTTGAGCAGCTCGGTGGTGGCGCCGGTAATCTGGTTGGTGTGCTTCACCCCCAGGGTGCGCTGGTAATACACATAGGGTGGCCACTCGGCCGCATCATCGCAGATATTTACGGTTTGCTTCAGGTTGTCTGGCCCGGCCAGGGCCGGTGGGCTGAGTGCTAAGCAGCACAGCAACCATGGACAGCAGCGTCCCATATCAACTCCAAGCTAACCAGAGGTAGTTAGCACTTAGCGGGGATAGCTCTGTATGTAGTGCTGTGTCGCTATGAAATTCAACTTCTATTTATGTTGTTTTATGTAAAAAAGGCAGCGCCACCAGGGCGCTGCCACAAGCGTGGGTTAACCCCACAGAGCACTGTTAGCGGGATAAGCCAGACTTTGCTCATAACGCATGGGTTGTGGCCGATCCTCGGTTAAGAGCAAGGGGCCGTCGATATCCACATAGCGGGCCTGCTGGGCCAGCAGCAAGGCAGGTGCCATCGCCAGGGAGGTGCCCACATTGCAGCCCACCATCAGCTCGAACCCCAGGGCTTTGGCCTCTTTGGCCAGAGCCAGGGCTTCGGTCAGGCCACCGGCCTTGTCCAGCTTGATATTGACCAGATCATAGCGACCGACCAGGCTGGGCAGTGAGGAGCGATCCTGACAGGACTCGTCTGCGGTGACTGGAATCAGGCGCTCAATCTCCGCCAGGATGCCATCCTGACCGGGGGGGAAGGGTTGTTCGATCATTTCCACCCCGAGTTCCTTCATCTCCACCTGATAATGCTCAAACTGCGCTGGGGTCCAGCCCATGTTGGCGTCGATTACCAGGCGGCAACTGGGGGCGGCGGCACGCACCGCGGCGACCCGTTGCAAATCTCCTTCTTGCCCCAGTTTAAGCTTGAGCAGAGGGCGATGGCGGTTGGCTGCCGCCACCTCGGCCATGTGCTCAGGGGTGTGCAGTGACAGGGTGAAGACGGTGGTGACCGGTTGCGGTGGACGGGTCATCCCAGCCAGTTGCCACACCGGTTTGCCACTGCGCTTGGCTTCCAAATCCCACAGGGCGCAGTCCACTGCATTGCGGGCGCAGCCCGGTGGCAGTAGGCGGTACAGTTGTTCGCGGCTGACGCCGGCGGCCAATTGCGACTGCACCGCCTGTAACTGGGCAAGGATATCGGGGTAGCTGCTGTCATAGAGGGTGGCGTGTTCGCATTCGCCACGCCCCACCAGGCCTTGCTCATGAATCTCGACCACTACCACCTCGCCAAAGTGCATGGGCGGCAGGCTGGAAATGATAAAGGGCTCATGCAGTGGCCACTGCTCGGGGTAGATGCGTACTTCAGCCATGGCGCAGTCCTTCGACGATGGCCGCGACACCGGTGCGTACCGGATCAATCACAGGAACATCAAAGCGCTGCTGCACTTCGCTGATCAACTGCAGGGCTTCGGCTTCGCTATAGCGCGAGGTGTTGAGGGCGATGCCGCCTAGGCGCACCTTGGCATTGGTACGGCTGGCCAGACGCAGATTGATCTCGATGGTCTCCTCCAACGAGGGCACGTCGTAGCCGGGCATCATGTCCATTTCAACCCGTCCGGCTTCGTGGCAGACCACCAGGACATCGGCTTGGGAGCCGTGCAGCAGGCCGAGGCTCACCCCGGCATAGGCAGGGTGCAGCAAGGAACCCTGGCCTTCGATCACATCCCAGTGCTCGTCATGGGCTGCGGCAGGGGCCAGCAGCTCAACCGAGCCGGAAATAAAGTCGGACACCACGGCGTCCACGGAAATGCCCTGGCCGGCGATAAAGATGCCGGTCTGGCCGGTGGCACGGAAGGTGGCATCCATACCCTGGGCCTGCATTTCTTTGTGAATGGCCAGGGCGGTAAACATTTTGCCGACGCAGCAGTCGGTGCCTACGGTCAGCAGGCGCTTGCCGGTACGGGGCAGGCCGGTGCCGCAGGGCAGGTTGGCGGGGGGAGTGCGCACATCGTGAATCTTGCCTCCGGTACGTTGGGCGGTGGCGACAATGTCAGGTACATCGGTCAGGCGCAGGTGCAGGCCACTGGCGACATCCATGCCTGCTTCCAGCGCTTGGATGCAGACATCAATCCAGCTGGGGGGCAGAGAGTTGCCCATCGGTGCCAGGCCAATAATCAGGGTTTTGGCACCGGCGGCGGCTGCGGTGGCCACATCCATATCGGGCAGCCCCAGATCCGCTTTGGCCTCGGGGAAGCGCAACTGGCCCAGGCTGTTTTCCGGACGCCAGTGGGCGACACCCTTGGCGGTTTTGGCCATCAGCAAGTCTTCGGCATCGCCAACAAACAGCAGGTAGGGCGCTTTGATTTGATGAACGTTCATAGGAGATCCTCTTGCGTAAAATGAGTCAGGTTGCGTTCAGGGGTAGTGGTGGGCGGGCGGCAGGGGGCCTGCCGCACTCGGCCCAGGTTAAAAATCCGGGTGATGGCTGATCTCAGACGGGTGGTCGGTGTCGGCTTAAGCGCTTTTCAAAGCGTTGCCATAGCCAGATAAAGGCGTAGGTGATCAGCAGGTAGGCGAGTCCCGCCCACAGGTAAACACTGAGGTCAAAGCTGCTGGCAAACAGACGCCGGGTTTGTCCCATCACATCCAGCAGGGTGACGACACTGGCAATCGCACTGGCTTTCAGCAGCAGGATGATTTCATTGCCCAGTGCCGGCCAGGCAATACGGTAGGCATGGGGCAGAATGATGCGGCGTAACAACAGGCTCCAGCGCATGCCATAGGCCAGTCCTGCTTCGATTTCACCACGGGGTACGGCTTGCAGGCCGCCGCGTAGGATTTCGATCTGGTAAGCGGTGGAGTTGAGGGTGAAGGCCAGCACCGCGCAGTTAAAGGGATCACGGAAAAAGCCCCACAGCCCCAGTTGCTGTAACTCTGGCCGGAATTGGCCGCTGCCGTAATAGAGCAGGAACAATTGGGCCAGCAGTGGGGTGCCGCGGAAGAAGGAAATATACAACCGCAGTGGCCACTGCCAGGCTGGGCGGGCGTAGGCCCGCACTAATGCCAAAGGCAGGGCCAGACAGCTGGCCAGCACCACGGCGGTGCCGGTCAATTGCAGGGTCATGGCGGCGCCACTGAGCAGCTTCAGCAGATAAGGATGCCATTCCATCTTTTATGCTCCTTTGCTCATCATCAGTGCAGTGGACGTTGCCAGGGGGTGAGACGACGCTCTAACCGACCCAGGCCCCATTCGGATAACACACAGAGTGCCCAGTACAGCAGGCACACACTCAGGTAGAACAGGAAGGGCTGTTTGGTTGCCCCTACCGCTACCGAAGCCATGCGCATCAGATCATTGAGGGCAATCACCGAGACCAGGGCAGTATCCTTGAGCAGGTTCAGCCACAGGTTTCCCAGCCCCGGTAATGCCAGACGCAGCATCGGCGGGAATTCAACCAGCCAGAAGCTGAGACTGGCGCTCATCCCTAGCGCCCGGGCCGCTTCCCGTTGGCCTTTATCCAGGGCCTGATAAGCACCACGCAGCACCTCGGCGGCAAAGGCGGAGAACACCAGTGCCAGGGCCACGACCCCGGCGGCAAAGGGGCTGAGTTCGACAAAGCCAGACTCTGGATCAAGCCAACGCATCAGCGAGGTTAGCAATAAGGCCGCACCGTTATAGACCACGAACAGGGTCAGTAGCTCGGGGAGCCCGCGCAGGGTGCCGGTATAGAGCTTCGCCAGTTGGCGTAACCAGCCCTGCCGACTGACTGCCGCCAGGGCCAGTAACAGCCCTAATACCAGGCCAATGGGCAGGGTGGTGAGGGCCAGTGCCAGGGTGATTCCCAGTCCTCGCCCCAGTTCGTCCCCCCAGCCGCCATCGCCCCAGGACAGAATGGCCAATGCTTCCATCAGCAACTGCCTTATTTCAGGGTCAGGATATTAATGGGGAAGTACTTATCGTTAATGCGCTGGTAACTGCCATCAGCAATCACCGCGGCCAGCGCCTGGTTGAGCTGTTCACGCAGTTGGCTATCTTCCTTGCGTACCGCAATACCGACACCATCACCGACAAATTTGGGATCGGTAATCAGATCGCCAGCCAGTTCACAGCAGCCGCCATCCTGAGTCTGTTGGGTCCACATCAGCATCGGCAGTAAGTCACCGACCATCATATCCAGGCGGCCATTGGCCATATCCAGGTTGGCTTCATCCTGGGTGGGGTACAGGCGGACTTCCACATCGGGATAGTTGGCTAACAAAAATTCGGCCTGAGTGGTGGCGCTCTGCGCACCTATGACCTTGCCCGCCAGGGCAGCAGGTGAAAAATCGTCACGAATTTCGCCTTTGGGAATCACGAAACTCATCGCTGCTTTGTAATAGGGATCGGTGAAATCCACCTGTTCTTTGCGCTGCTCGGTAATAAACATGGAGGCCAGGATAAGGTCGTACTTACCGGCCAGCAGAGCGGGAATGATGCCATCCCAATCCTGGGCAACGAATTCACACTGGCGCTGCATTTTGGCGCACATGGCTTGGCCGATTTCGACGTCAAAGCCTTCCAGCTGACCATTACTGGCAACGTAGTTGAAGGGAGGGTAGGCCCCTTCGGTGCCGATACGTAGCACAGGCTCGGCCTGACTGAGGCTGGGCAACAGGGTGGCGGCACAGGCCAGGGAAAGTAACAGATGCTTGTTGTTATTGTGCATGACGATTCCTCTGTGTTGGCGCGATGGGATGAAAAGAAGGGGCCAGCGGGCCGGCCCCAAGGCTTTCTGATCGGTGACAACCAGGAAAGCTGGGCATCCATCGGGAGGGGAATTCCTCCTGCACAGAGTGTCTTTTTTGCCTATGTATTTAGCAAATGAATTGTATGTATATTATGCATAGCACACAGCTATGTATGGAGGCCTCAACATGGCGAGTACCCAGCAGCTATTACGCAATCTGGATTGGAACCTGCTTTACACCTATGTGGTGATTGTCGATGAAGGTAGCATCACCGCTGCGGCCAGACGCTTACACCTGTCGCAACCGAGTATCAGTAACGCTTTAAAGCGCTTGGAAGCCCATTTGGGTATTCGTCTGATTGAGCGTAAAAAAGGCAGCTTTGCCCTGACCTATCAGGGCCAGCAGCTGTATGAAGAGTGTGCCGCTGCCTGCCGTATTCTTGAGCGTTTGTTGGGGCGCTTTGCCGATACCCAGGAGCTGCAAGGGGAGCTGCGGATTCAGGTGGCCAGCCATGCGCATTGCCCACCGCTGGATGCCACCCTGGGCCTGTTCCATCAGCGTTATCCGCAGGTCAGCTTTGATATTAAGGCGGTGCCCAGTGTGGAGATTTTGGCCCAGGTGGCGGCGGGGCAAGCGGATATCGGCATAGGCACAGTGCAAAAACCCCATGGCAGCCTGGCCTTTGCCTTGCTCGGACATGAGCAGATGGGCTTGTACTGTGGGCGGGCGCATCCTCTGTATGGTCGCCATGACCTGACCCCTGCCGATTTACGCGGCTTGGATTATGTGGCCTTTGAGAGTGAGCAACCCAAAGAGGGGCTGCAATCGGTGGCGCGTTTGCGTGCCGAGCTGGACATCTCCGGCTATTTGGTGGCGGTTTCCCCCAATGAGGAGGAGGTGCTGCGTCTGATTCGGGCCGGTGTCGGTTATGGTGCTCTGACCCTGGATACCGCTAAGCCTTTATTAGCCAGCGGCGAACTCTGGCAACTGCCTCCCTACCGTGACTTGCCCACCATTGATGTGCATTTGATCACCTCTACCCAGAATCCTCTAAGCCCTGCTGCCCAGGCTTTTGTCAGCCTGTTGCAGGAGCAGGCACAACAGCATTTGCGGCAGCGCTATTTTTGCCAGGGAGAGGCCGGGCTAAGGAGTGAGCAGGATGGCGGGGCTGCCTGCTGAGCTTTCCTCTATGCCAGCGGGCTGGGCCGCCTGCTGTTTAAGCTGGCGAATGGCGGCACTTAAGGGCTCGACTAAGGCTTGATGACGTGGGTGTAGATAGTGGTAGAGGGTTGGCTGGTCAATGATTAACAGATGAAGCCGGGGAAAGCTGGAGCGTTGTTGTAACTGTAAAGCATATTCATAGGGTAAAACGGCAACTTGGCTACGCCCTATGCGCAAACGTTCCAGAGCTAAGTCAGGGTGAGAGAGGTACTCAGCACGGGCGCCAAGGCGCAATTCTGAATACAAAAAGCCGCGGATGCAGTCCACCTTGAGGCCATACAAGTCTTCCCAGCGACTCACTGCTAAATCAGGATTGAGGCTAAGTACGGCAATTTTGAGGGGGCCGAGAGGCTCCGGCACCTTGATCAGTTCGGGATAGTTGTTACCGACCTCTTCTACTCTGGCCATTTCAGCATCGATATTGCCATTGTTGACCTCCCATATTGAGCGCCTGGGTGGTAAGACAATGACTTCAATATCAATGTTTAGCATGGCATAGGCTCGTTCCACCAAGCTACGTACGGGATGTCTGGTATCAAAGGCAGGGGGAATAGCAATGCGTAATGCGGCGATGGCATTCACACTAAAAAACAGACTGCACAGCATCAGCAAGGGGCGCATTGCGATACCAAGGCAATAAGGGAATATGCTGACCATGAGGTTCAGCAGGCTGAGAAACAAGGGCGGCAGCCGGAAGGCTGCCGCAAGGGAGGCAGAGCGAGAAGGGGAGGTGCTTAAATCAGGGTATCGATTAGCAGCCCTTGTTGTTGTTGGCGACTTTGTTCCACCCGTAGCGAACTTTGCAGTAACACATCGTTGGCAGAGCGTTCGCTACTGGCTTGCGCGTAGTCGGTTTCTTCTACCCGTTGCCGGGACGCTGCGGTGTTAACCGCCACCAGTTCATAAGTATTGGCCTGACGTTGCAGAGTATTGGACTCGGCGCCTAAGCGGGTCGCTTCATTGTTCACTGTATCCGCCGCGCTATTAAGAGTAGCCAGGCTGGTATCGGGGTCGCCGGCATTGAGGCCGGATAAAAAATTATCCTGACCCAGGGCTTCTTTAGCGATCACGTTGACGGTTTCACTCACTGCATCAAGCTCCTGCTGGATCGCATTGGAGCCGGCATAGAGGGGATTGCCTGCCTGCACCAACAGCTCCTGGGCCCGTACCAGGTTCTCACTGATGGCGTTCAACCGGCCTTCCTGAATACTGTTGAGATTACGCTGATCCAGGGCGTTATTGGCGCGGCCCTTGGCTTCTACTTCCGTGGTAGAGAGACGACCGGCAATCTGTAGACCGGCAGCGTCATCGGCAGCGCGATTAATCCGCTTGCCGGAGGCAAGCTTTTGCTGCAGCTGCTCTTGTTGCTGCTGCAAACTACTGAGCAAGCTGGAACTGTTCGAGGAGGTGGAGTTAATCATATCGGGCCTCGGTGCAATCTCGGCAAAGGAGCATTCTCGACAAATTTCAGGCTATGGCAGCAGTGTACACCCTAATCTGGTGCTGGTCATTCCTTGATCATTTATGGGGCTGTAGGTCTGCACTTGCAAGTTGTTGTGCTTAACTCTATGGAACATGGGCGAGTTTAGCAGTGATGGGTGCTAGTCGGACTAAAGGAGGGTCGGGACGGGCATGGAGCATCGGGTAATTCTTCAGGGTTGGCGGTTGATCGCAGCGATTTTGCTCTTGGCGTTAGCCTATTTCGTTGGTGCCAGGTTGGGGCTGTTGCTGGCGATTCCCCCTGGTTTTGCTACGGCAGTATGGCCACCCGCCGGGATTGCCTTGGCGGCACTGCTATATGGTGGCAAGCGTTTAGCCTGGGGGATTTTGCTCGGCTCGCTGGCGGCTAACCTCTATGTTGCCTCACTAAATTTAGGTGAGGGAGCATGGCACGGGCAGGCGTTATGGTTGGCGTTAGGTATTGCGATGGGCTCCACCTTGCAGGGGGTGGTAGCGGTTTATTTGATTGAGCGAGTGAACGGCAACCATTGGTCACTGTTAAAACTGCGGGCCATGCTGGGGGTGATGCTGTTGGGTGGGCCCGTTGCCTGCATGATCTCTGCCTCCAACGGTAATCTGATGCTGTGGTGGATAGGACTGCTAAGCGCGGATGAGTTAAGCAACAGCTGGTTAACCTGGTGGTTGGGGGATAGTTTGGGGGTATTTGTTTTTACCCCGATTATCCTGTTGTGGTTATTGCCTAAACAGACTCTGCTGGCACGCACCAAGGGTTTACTCAGTCTGCCGCTGTTATTGGTGTTTTTAATTGTGGTGAGCCTCTATGGCTGGATGAAGCAGCAAGAGGAGCAACGCCTGGGGCAGACTCTGCAACTGGCGGTCAATACGATTCAAGCACAGCTGAGTACCCAGCTGGCCCGCTATAACCAGGCGCTGTATAGCCTGCGTGGTCTGTTTGTGGCGTCGGAAGAAGTCACCCATGACGAATTTGAGCGTTTTGCCCGTAATCTGCATGTCTCCCTCCCAGGAGTGCAGGCGGTGGAGTGGGTACCCCAGGTGACCCATGAAGAGCGACAAGAATGGGAACGCCGTGCTCGTCGAGCAGGTTTCAGTGGCTTTAGCTTCACTGACTTGCAGGGGGATGGAGTCGTACCTGCCAGTGAGCGGCCGCAATATTTTCCCGTGTATTACCTGTCCCCTGTGGCGGGTAATGAAGAAGCCCTGGGATTTGATCTGTTCACCAACCATAACCGGAGAGAGGCGATTGAGCGGGCATTGGCCTACGGTACCTTAGTCGCCACTGATCCCCTGCGCTTGGTGCAGAGTGATAAGCCGGAATGGAGCTTCTTGCTGATGCTATCGGTGGAAGCCAGTCGTCAGCAGCTGGTACTGGCGGTGCTGCGGGTAAGCGATATGCTGGCTCCGATAGAACGCAGTTTGGCCCAGCGCCCAATTCACTTATGGCTAGAGGATAACGCCTCGCGGATTCAGTTTTTCTCCTGGCCCCAGCAACGTAGTAAACCTGCTAGCCAACTGTTGCCGATGGGAGGGATGTATCACCAGAGTCTGGTGTTTGGTGATCGTACCCTCAATATCAGTGCTGTGCTGGATCCCAAATACATTGCAGTACAGATGCGAGAGCGTATCTGGCCCCTGCTGACGTTTGGCTTTTTGGGGATCGGAGTGCTGTCGGTGATGATTTTGATGCTGGCCGAACGTCAGCACCTCAGTGAACAGGAGGCGCTACTGCGTACCCGTGAACTGCGGCAAGAACGGTTGTTTGCCGAGCGGGTACTGGATAGCTTGCCGTTGATGCTGGTGGTGAAAGACATGGAGTCTGGCCGTTACCTGCGCATGAACCGCACCGCCCGGCACTGGCTTAACTTGGCGCCAGAGCAGATGGAGCAACACCTGCATGATCGTGATCTGTTTGGCAGTGGAATGGAACATGTGCGCGAGCTGGAGCAGCGCAGCCGGGATTTACAGGGTGAAGTGTTGGTGAGCACGGAACGCTTGGCCCTGCCACGGGGCGAGCGTTGGTTGCATTCCCACCGGCAGTGGATGCGGGATGGTGAGCAACAGCAGCATATGATGGTGTGGCTGGCGGAGGATGTGACCCAGGCGCAGGAGCAGCGCCAATTGATGTTGACCCTGGTGGATGCCTTGCCGATGGCGGTGGTGATTATTGACGCCTATGGCCGGGTACTGTTTGCCAATGCCAAGAGCCTGGGGCTCTTTGGTTATGCTGAACCCAGCATGCGCCAGCTGTTCTTCGAAACCTTGCTGCCCCCCCGTTACCGTGACCTCTACATGAGCTGGCGCCAGTTGTTTTTTCAGCAGCGTAAACAGGGGGGAGAGGAGCGCTTTCTGGAAGGGCTGCATGCCAAGGGGCATAGCTTCCCCCTGGAGTTGTTTGCCATTCCGATCAACTGGGAAGGCCGTGACTGCGCACTGTTACTGCTGCAGGATCGCTCTGAGCGTGAACACTTGCAGCTAAGCTTGCGTGAAACAGAAGGTCGTCTGCGTACTCTGGCGGAAAATCTGCCTGGGGTAATTTGGATGGCGAAGCCGCAGCTGCAACAGTTTATCTATGTTAATCAACAGTTTGAGTCGATCTGGGGTACCCCCAGTCAGCATCTGCTGAGTAATCCGGCACTCTTTTGGCAAGCGGTGCATCCAGAAGACTTGCCGCGGGTGCAAGATGTGTTGCAGCAACCCCAGCCAGAGCGTTGGCATCTCGAATATCGTATCCATGATGCCTGGGGACGGATGCGTCATATTCGCGATGTTGGGCGTGCCTGTGTCAACGAAAAGGGGCAATTGGAATACCTGATCGGCATTGCCACGGATATTTCGGCGGATGTGAAGCTAAAAGAGGAATTACGCCGTAAAGATCAGTGGAATGAGCTCATTCTGGCCAATATTGGCGAGGGTATTTATGGCTTGGATAGTGAAGGCCACTGCACCTTCGTCAATCAGGTCGCCTGCACTCTGTTAGGCTACCAAGAGCAGGAGTTGCTGGGGCAGCCGATGCATGAGTTGATCCACTATCAGCATGCTGACGGTCGCCCGTTTCCGGCTCAGGCTTGTCCGATCTATGCAGCCTTCACTGAAGGCTTTAAGCATGTGGTGCGGGATGATGTATTTTGGTGCCGTGATGGGCGTGAACTCAAAGTAAACTATGTCAGCACCCCGATCATGCAGGATGATCAATGCATAGGTGCGGTGGTGGTATTTAGTGAAGCCGAATTGGATAAGGGAACTGTCTGAAATGAGTTGGGGTAAACGTATTTTGCTCGGATTAGTGGCGTTATTGGGTGTGGTACTGGTGGTGTTGCTACTGCGATTTTGGTGGTTGGCGATGGACTCCCGCCAAGGTCAGGCGATGGGGCTAGACAGTGCTGGCGAGTTACAGGCCTGCCCCAACAAACCTAATTGTGTGCTTTCCACAGCAACGGATGCTAGCCATATTGCTCCCCTGCCGCTGCAACAGGATGTCAGTGCCAGCTGGGTACGCCTGCAGCAACTCATCCAGGCCCAGGGTGGTGAGCTGAAGCGGGTTGAGGAGGATTACCTGGCAGCGGAGTTTCAGTCTGCCCTGTTTGGTTTTGTTGATGATCTGGAGGCGAAGCTGGATGCCAGCAATGGAGTGATTCAGCTGCGTTCCGCCTCGCGGGTGGGCTATAGCGACCTGGGAGTCAACCGCAAACGAATTGAGGCCATCCGGCAACAGTGGCGAATGGAATAAGGGCCCTATTACTGCAAGAAAACCAGAATCAGCACTAAGAGCGGCACCAGCCCGCCTTGCTGCCGCCATCATAGCGACGGGCCAACCCCTGACGTACCAATTCCTCACCGAGGTTGCGTCCGTCCACATAGACTTCCGCCAGCAGGCGGAAGTACTTATCCCGCTCAATTTTCTTTAATTTGATTTCCCGCGCCTGGCGCAGAGCCGCCACCGTGAACTGCTTGGCAGCACGAGCTTGGCGCTTTTCCTCTTCACATTGTCCGCGCAGCTCAGGGGTATCAATACCACGGATGCGAACCGGAATGCGTTCACCGACCACGGATGGCCAATTGTGAATGCTGACCCTGAAGGTATCGCCGTCATAAATGCTGCTGATTTCACTTACCAATACATCACCATAATCGGCGCGAACCAACAGAGGCAGCAGGCACAGCGCGAATAGGCCAAGCCGTAGCCAAGGGAGTGCAAACTGCATAATTGCTACTCTAATGCTTTGAAAGAAAAGCAATTTTAAGGATGCGAGTGGTGGTGCTCAAGGGGGATGGCAGGCTGCCAGGCGAAAAGTGAGACGCAGTGTGGGGATGTCCTTGACCTTTATCCCAGGGTTAGGCGGATCACAACAACGATCAATTCCCTAGACTTTCCCCCAGGGGGAATGTATTAGATTTTCTTCATGTATCACGCTATCGGGCAGGATGACTGATGAACGCCAATGTTTACCTACTCTCGCTATGCCAAGCTCTGCTGACTACGGGCAATATCCTGTTGGTGGCGGTGACCGCCCTGGTTGGACAAAGCCTGAGCCCTGTGCCAGAGCTGGCGACCCTGCCGGTGGCGACGCAATTTATCGGCCTGATGCTGACCACTATTCCTGCTTCCTTGATTATGGCCAGAGTGGGGCGTAAACGAGGCTTTGTACTGGGCACCAGTCTGGGGGTGAGTGGTGCGCTGCTAGCCTGGCTGGGGCTGGAGTGGCAGCAGTTTTACCTGTTTTGTTTGGCCACCTGGCTGATCGGTATCGGTCTGGGATTTGGCACCCTGTATCGCTTTGCCGTGTTGGAGGTATGTGAGCCGGCGGCGAAAAACCGTGCCCTGTCATTACTGATGGCCTCCGGTGTGCTGGCGGCCATATTGGGCCCGAATCTAGCCATTCTCAGTCAAAAATACTGGCCGGGTGGCAGTTATCAGGGGGCCTTTATCGGCCTGCTGGGGCTCTATCTGTTGGCCTTGGTGTTACTGGCCTGGGTCAAGGTGCCTAGCGCGAAGGCGGCGGAACGTTATCAGGGCCGCAGTGTGCTGGGTTTGCTGGCCCAGCCAATGTTTGCGGTGGCGGTGCTGGCCGGGATGACCAGCTACGGGGTGATGGTGTTGGTGATGACCGCTACCCCCTTGGCGATGCAGGCCTGTGGTTTTAGCTTCAGTGACTCCACCCAGGTGATTCAGTGGCATGTTCTGGCGATGTTTGCCCCGGCCTTTATTACCGGCCGCCTGCTGGATAAATGGGGGGTCTTAGCTGTCACTCTGCTGGGTTGTGTGGGTCTGTTGGCCGCCGTGTTGCTGAATTTGCATGGGCAAAGCTATCTGCATTTTGTGCTGGCGTTGGTACTGCTGGGGGTGGGCTGGAACTTTATGTTTATCGGCGCCACCCGCCTGTTGACGCAATGCTATCAGGAGCAGGAGAAAGCCAAGGCCCAGGCTTTGAATGAGTTTATGGTGTTCTCCATGGTGACTCTGGCCTCCTTCGCTTCTGGTTGGCTGGAAAGCACCCTCGGCTGGTGGGGAGTGAATGCCTGGATGTTGCCAATTCTGTTAGTGAGTTTGGCGGCCATGCTGTTTGGTGGCTATTGGCATAGTCGCCAACAGGCGCAGTTGGCGGCCAAACTGGGTTAGTGAGGTGGCGGTGCCAGGGTGGCTAAGGCCTGTTGCAGTTGCGCCAGACTAAAGGGTTTGCACAGCAGGGGTGTGTCTGCGGGCAGGCCATAGCGCTGGCGTAACAGGGCCAGCGGCAGACCGGAGCTGAGCAGGATCTGCACTTGTGGATGCTGTTGTTGGCAGTGCTGGGCTAACTCAATGCCGGTGCGACCTTGGCCGAGGTTGATATCGGATAACAGGATCTCAATGGGAGGATGTTGGCACAGCCGTGCCATCGCCTGCTCGGCCTGGGCGACCGCCTCCACCTCCTGCCCCAGGTGTTGCAGCATCGCCTCACTGGCGCTGCGTACCTGGGCATCATCCTCCACTAACAGTACCCGTCTGCTGGCGAGGGCGGGTAAGACTGGCTGCTCCCACTCCGTGGCAGGGGTCGTGGTGCTGTCCGTCAGCCGGGGCAGCCAGATATCGATACGGGTGCCGCTATCGGCTTCGGCGTAGCGGCTGTGGATGCGCAGGTCGCCCCCGGATTGTTTGACGAAACCGTACACCATGCTAAGCCCCAGACCACTGCCCTGTCCGACCGCCTTGGTGGTGAAAAAGGGTTCCAGAACTCGCTCTAACAGGGCTGGCGCAATGCCTTCGCCTTGATCTTCGACACTGAGGAGTACGCCGGCTTGCCCTTGCTGCTGTTGCCAGCGGCTACGCAACCTGAGCTGCCCTCCTTGCGGCATGGCGGCGCTGGCATTGAGGGCCAGGTTAAGCAGGCTGTGCTCCAGTTGGCCGGGGTCTATGCCAATCCAGCTGGGCTGGGGGGAAAGCTCCAATTGAATCTGTACTTTTTCCCCCACTGAGTACTCCAGGAGATCCAGCAGCCCTTCGATCAACTCCTCCAGACAAACCCGCTGTGGTTGCAGCTGTTGTCGCCGGGCAAAGGCCAGGAGCCGCTGCACCAGGGCGGAGCCGCGCTCGGCGGCGGCCAGTGCCCGTTCCGAATAGCGCTGGACCCGAGGGGGCTGGGGTTGCCCCAGCAGCACTTGCAGGTTGCCAATGATGGCCGCCAGCAGGTTGTTGAAGTCATGGGCGATGCCGCCGGTGAGCTGGCCCAGGGTTTCCATTTTCTGCGCCTGACGTAGCTGGGATTCGATGGCTTTACGTTCGCTGAGATCGGCGTAGAGGGTCACAAAGCCGCCATCGGGCATGGGGCGGCTGCGGAATTCCAGCACCCGGCCATCCCCATAGGCACGCTCAAAACGCTGGGGCAGGGCCAGGCGGCGCTGGTTCACTTCTTCCATATTCAGCGGCTGGTTATCCAGACTGAGGTTGCGATGGGGTTCGGCGTTGATCAGCGCCTGCACTTCCTGCAGCGGCATGCCGGGGTAGAGTTGTTCGGGACGGAGTTTAAACAGGCTGAGATATTGGGGATTCCAGGCCAGCAGACGCTGTTGCCGATCGAACACGCTGAGGCCGTCGTTGATATTGGCAAAGATGGTTTCCAGCAGGCGACTCTGTTGTTGCAGGTCGGCGCTGGTGGCTTCCAGTTGCAGGGTATTTTGCCGGAACACCTGAAAAGCACGGGCCAGGTCGCCAATTTCATCGCGGCGGTCAATGGCGGGGATGCGGGTATGGGTGTGGCCTTGGGCCAGGGCGGTCATGGCGGCGGTCACACTGGCCAGCCGTTGCCCCAGCCGCCAGCTGATCGCTGCGCCTAATAACAGTGCAGCCAGGCTGAGCAGGGAGAAGACCAGCAGTTGCTGGCGACTGCGTTGGGCACTCTGTTGCAGCTGTTGTTGCTGGGCGAGGATGCGCCCTTGCAGGGTGCTGACAAACTCCTGCACCCGGGCCGAGAGCTGCTCCGACTGGGCCCGCAGGGCCGCCAACAGGTAGGTTTTACGGGCCAAGGCCTGGGTTTGCTGCTGACGCAGTTGCACCAGCGCCTGGCCGATTTGCTCCAGTTGTTGCAGGCGTGGTGGTTGGGCTCCTGGTTGTTCCAGCAGCACCAGCAGGCGTTGTTGGCGTTGTTGCCACTGGCTCAGCAATTGTTCGGGCTCGGCCTTGAGCAGGCTGGCAATCGGCTCAATCTGCTGGCTGAAGGCATTCAGCCAGGGCTGCTGCAGACGTTGCTCGTGACTGGGCTCCAGTTGTTGCAGGCGGAAGCGGTATTGCAGGCCATCTTCGCGCAGGAACAGCTCGGCTTTGGTCAGGCGGATCAGTTCATCCAGGCTGGCGGCCAGTTGTTGTAGTAAGGGGGGTAACGCCGGGGCAATTTCCGGATGCTGTAGCTGGGTGGCCAGTTGTTGCAGCTCGGCGATGCCATCGTATAGCGCCTGACTCTCCCGCTGCAGTTGAAAGGGGGCTACCGCCTCCGCCACATAGGGGGCGAGGGCGGCCAGTCGTGCACTGCGCTCGGCCAGGGTGAGGGAGGTGGAAATATCCGGCAGCAGTTCGGTTTGCAGGCGGGCGAGGGTGGCCTCACTGCGTTGCAGACCGAGCCAGCCGACCCAGGCCAGCACCAGGGTGCCAAGGGCGATGGCCGTGAGGGCCAGCAACAGCCGGGCGCGGGCGGAATGCAGCATCAGCCCTGGCTCACCTGGGCACTAAAGACATAGCCCAGACCGCGCTCGGTGCGGATCAGGCTGGGCTGGCGCGGATTGGGTTCAATTTTGCGGCGCAGACGCAGGATCAGCACATCGATGGTGCGGTCAAAGACTTCGGTGTAATCCCCCCGACTGAGTTCGAGCAGCTGATCCCGGCTGAGCACCCGATTCGGCGCGCGTACCAGCACCTCCAGCAGGTTGAACTCGGCGAAGGTCAGCTCCACCTTGCTGCCATCACTGCGGTAGAGCTGGCGCTCGGTGAGATCCAGCACCCAATCGGCAAAGCACAGGCGCTCATGGCTGTGCAGGTCTTCTTTACGTGCCACCGGGGCACTGAGTTCAGTGCTACGGCGCAGTAAGGCGCGCAGGCGGGCGAGCAATTCCCGTACGTTAAAGGGTTTCATAATGAAGTCATCGGCGGCCATTTCCAGGCCGAGGATGCGATCGGTCTCGTCGCCCTTGCCGGTGAGCATCACGATGGGGATGGCGGATTGCTGACGCAGGCGCTTGGCCAATTGCAGGCCATCTTCCTTGCCCAGGCGCAGGTCGAGGATCACCAGGGCAAAGGCCTGGTTGTGTAATGCCTGAAACATGGCCTCGCCATGGGCGGCGCAGCAGACGCTAAAGCCCTGCTCTTCCAACAGGTCCTGCAGCAGCTCGCGCATGCTCTGTTCGTCGTCCACCACCAGAATGCGGGCACTCATATCAGGGCTCCTGGGCAAACCAGCCAGGGGCCTGGCTGACATTGACGGGGGTGATGAGTTGGGCGGGAATGAGGATATTGGGCTCAGCCAGGAAGGCGCCGTTCAGCAGTGCCTGCCCCACCTCCACCGCAGTCACCGCAATACGCCCTGGGTACTGGGCGGCACTGCCGATTAAGAGCGAATCTCCTTCTGCCATCCGTGCCAGGGCACTGGGGGCGCCATCGACACTGCTGATGACAAAGGAGGTGCGACCGGATTGCAGGGCCGCCTGTTCTGCCCCCAGGGCGGTGGGGTCATTGGTGGTAAAGACCCCGTCAATCTGCGGGAAGGCGGTCAGCAGGGCGGTCATTTTCTCTAGCCCGCCCGCCTGGTTGCCGCCGGCATTGAGGTCACTGGAAAGCAATTCAAGCTGGGGGTATTGGCTTAGCACTTGCTGACACCCCTGGACTCGCTCCAGCACCGAGGACACCGGTGGGCCATTGATGATGGCGATCTTACCCTGGCCACCGAGCTGTTCGGCCAGGGCCTGACAGGCCAATTCCCCTGCCTGCAGGTTGTCGGTGGTGACACTGGCATCGGCGCCTTTGGCTTTGACATCCACTGCGATCACGATAATCCCCGCTTGTTGGGCGGCGCGGATACTGGGTTCGATCGCTTCTTCATCGGCGGCGGCGACCAAAATCAGCTCTACGCCGGCAGCAATAAACTGCTGTAACTGTTGCTGCTGACGCTGCAGATCATAGGCGCTGGAGCTGACATAGACCCGCACCTGGGGACCGCCGAGTTGCTTGGCCCGTTGTTCGGCCCGGCGCGCCAGTTCCACAAAAAACGGATTGCCCATGTCTGACACGCTAATGCCGACTGCATTCAGGGGGGCGGCCCAGCTTGGCAGGGGCAGGCAGAGCAGCATAAGCACAAGCCGTAGCAGCATGCCGGTACTCCTTATTTTTAGGTTCCATGATGGCATAACGGGGATGGGTCAATATTACAAAAATTACAAGCAGCGGGTTGGGCTGAAATTTTCTGTTAGTCGGCAGGGAGTTTGATCCTCTGAGCGGCCGCTGTCTGGCATCCGCCCACTAAGAGGAGAACATGATGAATAACAACAAAACCCTGTTAGCCCTGACCCTGAGTGCCTGTCTGGCCAGCCCCCTGGCCCTGGCGGAGACCCCCCTGATTGGTCTGATCACCAAGACCAACACCAACCCCTTCTTCGTCAAAATGCGTGAAGGTGCCGAACAGAAAGCCAAGGAGATGGGGGTTGAACTGCGCTCCTTTGCCGGTCGCTACGATGGTGACAATGAGTCCCAGGTGCAGGCCATTGAAAACCTGGTGGCGGCGGGTGCCAAGGGCATCCTGTTAACCCCCAGCGATACTCAGGCCATTGTGCCGGCGGTGGAAAAAGCCCGCCAGGCCGGGGTGTTAGTGATTGCGCTGGATACGCCGCTGAGTCCTGCTAGCGCCGCCGATGCCACCTTTGCCACCGATAACTTTGCCGCCGGTTATTACATCGGACAGTGGGCGAAAGCCAGCCTGGGTGACAAGGCCGCTGAGGCCAAGATTGCCATGCTGGATCTAAATGCCAGCCAGGTCACGGTGGATGTGGCCCGCGATCAGGGTTTCCTGGAAGGCTTTGGCATTGACCTGGGTAATCCCGGTTTGATTGGCGATGAGAATGATCCGCGCATTGTCGGCCATGAAGTGACCCAGGGGGCAGAAGAGGGCGGGCGTACCGCGATGGAAAAACTGCTGCAAAAAGACCCGGCGGTGAATGTGGTATACACCATCAATGAGCCGGCGGCAGCCGGTGCCTATGAGGCGCTGAAGGCGGTTGGGAGAGACAAAGAGGTGCTGATTGTCTCCGTCGATGGCGGCTGCCCTGGAGTGAAAAATGTGGCCGAAGGGGTCATAGGGGCAACCTCGATGCAGTTCCCCTTACGGATGGCCTCCCTCGGGGTGGAAGCCATCGTCGAGTATGCCAACTCCGGCAAAAAGCCTGAGCCCAGCCCAGGATTGGATTTCTTCGATACCGGTGTTGAGCTGATTACCGATCAAGCCGTTGAGGGTCTGCCCTCCAAGACAGCAAGTGAAGGCCTGCAGCAGTGCTGGGGTTAATCTGAGTGATTACGGGGGCACCCGGTTCACCGGGGCCTCCGCCTGATGTAGGTAAGTGATGATGGCTTCTCAATCTGACACACCCCGCGCCGCGGCTGACTTTGAACAGGTGGCGGAGCGCGCCGCTGGCCCGGTAGCGGATTTTGCCCCGCCCCGCCTGAGTCCGTTGCAGCGGTTACAGCGTTGGCTGCATAGCCAGCCGATTGCCGCACCGGCATTGGTGCTGGTGGCGGCGATAGTGGCGTTCAGCCTGATTAATGGTGAGCGCTTTTTACATCCCTTTAACCTGTCGCTGATTTTGCAGCAGGTCACCATTATCGGCGTGCTGGGGATCGCCCAGACCCTGATTATTCTGACCGCCGGGATCGATCTCTCGGTGGGGGCGGTAATGGTGTTGTGCTCGGTGGTGATGGGCCGCCTGGCGGTAAACCAGGGACTGCCGGCGGAGTTGGCGTTTTTACTGGGGCTGTGCGCCGGCATGCTCTGCGGTCTGATTAACGGTTGGCTGGTGACGCGGGTCAAATTGCCCCCCTTTATTGTCACCCTGGGCAGCTGGAATATCTTCTTTGCCCTGAATCTCTGGTATTCCCAGAGTGAGACCATTCGCTCCCAGGATTTGGCTAATCTGGCGCCCTTGCTGCAATGGACCGGCGAGTCGATCGCCTTTTTTGGCGCCCGCTTGACCTACGGCTCGCTGCTGATGATAGGGCTCTGCGTGCTGGTCTGGTATGCCCTGAATTGGACCGCCTGGGGCCGTCATGTGTATGCCACCGGCGATGATCCGGAGGCGGCCAAGCTGGCGGGTATCCGCACCGATCGGGTACTGCTGTCGGTGTATGTGGTGGCGGGTCTGCTCTGTGCGGTGGCGGCCTGGACTCTGATCGGTCGCATTGGCTCGGTCAGTCCCCAGGCCGGGATGACCGCTAACCTCGACTCCATCACCGCTGTGGTGATTGGCGGTACCAGCCTCTTTGGCGGGCGGGGCTCGATCTACGGCACCCTGATTGGGGCGCTGGTAGTAGGGGTGTTTCGCAATGGCCTGGCCATCGCCGGGGTGGATGTACTCTGGCAGGAATTTACCGTGGGGCTGCTGATTATTCTGGCAGTGGCAACGGATCAGTGGATTCGGAGGGTATCGGCATGAGTTTGCAACCTGTACTCAGCGCCAAGGGGCTGGTAAAGCGGTATGGCCGGGTCACTGCCATTGATCAGGCTGACTTTGATCTCTACCCCGGTGAGGTGCTGGCGGTAATTGGCGATAACGGCGCGGGCAAGTCTTCGTTGATTAAGGCCCTGTCCGGTGCGCTGTTGCCGGATGAGGGGGAGATCCGTCTGTATGGTGAGCCAGTGCAGTTTCGCTCGCCGATGGAGGCCCGCCAGGCCGGGATCGAGACGGTGTACCAAAACCTGGCGGTATCCCCCTCGCTGGATATCGCCGATAACCTGTTTTTGGGCCGTGAGATCCGCAAACCCGGCTTGCTCGGCAGTCTGCTGCGCATGCTGGATAAAAAAGCCATGCGTGAGCAGGCCAGGGATAAGTTGTCGGAGTTGGGGCTGCTGACCATTCAGAATATTAATCAGGCGGTGGAGACCCTGTCCGGTGGTCAGCGTCAGGGGGTGGCGGTGGCCCGTGCGGCTGCCTTTGGCAGCAAGGTGGTGATTATGGACGAGCCCACGGCAGCCCTGGGGGTGAAGGAGTCGCGGCGGGTGTTAAACCTGATCCAGGATGTCAAAGCCCGGGGGCTGCCGATCGTGCTGATCAGCCACAATATGCCCCACGTGTTTGAAGTGGCTGACCGCATTCATATCCATCGCCTGGGTAAACGGGTGGCGGTGATCCGTCCCAGTACCCATAGCATGGCGGAGGCGGTGGCGATTATGACCGGTGCGCTGGAGCCTGAGCAGCATCCCGCCGGTGCCTTTTGTCCACCTCCCCAGGCATTGGCTTAGGTTGGCGGGCGGAAAAGTATCAGTTTTCGGCAGGGGAGTACTTGAGCCCCTGCCTTTTTCTGTTATCAATGAACCCTGCTTGTCGTAGCCCGCCGCCTGACCAACGTCGACTCATCCCTTTGTTTTGATAGGAAAGCTTACCGCTATGTTACCCGTTTGGTGTTTTGGAGAAGTGCTGATCGATTTTCTCACCATTGGCCAGCAGCAGGAGGCGTCCTTGCGCTTGCCTGAGTATCGTCAGTATCCGGGGGGCGCTCCCGCCAATGCGGCGGTGGCGGTCGCCAAACTGGGGGGGCAGGCGGGGATGATCGGCCAAGTCGGGGCGGATCAGTTTGGCCAGTTTTTACGTGCCAGCCTTGCGGCTAACGGGGTAGACACCAGCCGGCTGCTGGAGCATCCCCAGGCGCTGACGCCCCTGGCTTTTGTGTTGCTGGATGCGAGCGGTGAGCGCAGTTTTGAGTTCTATCGGCGTGACAGTGCGGACTTGCTATTTGCGCAGCAGGATTGGCAGGCGGAGTGGTTTGCCCAGCCAGGGATGCTCCACCTGTGCTCCAATACCCTGACTGAAGCCGGGATCCGAGCGGTCAGCATGCATGGCGTGCAGTTGGCCAAACAGGCGGGCTGGCTGGTGAGTGTCGATGTCAATCTGCGGGCGAATCTGTGGCCGCAGCATCAGCTGGATATCCCGGCGATTCTGGCGCTCTGTGCGCAGGCCGATGTGCTTAAGGTCTCCCGTGATGAGCTTGATGCTCTTGGCGGTGAGGCACTGATTGCCACCTGGCGGCAGGCGGGGGCGCGGCTGATCCTGGTGACGGATGGTGGCCAGCCGCTACACTACTACAGCCAGGAGGCACAGGGAGTGCTGGCAGCACCGGCGGTGAAGGCGGTGGATACCACGGCGGCGGGGGACAGTTTCAGTGGCGCTGTGCTCTATGGCCTGTCCCGCTGTTTGCCGACGAATCCGGCCCTGTGGCAACAGCAAGTGGAGTTGGAAGCTTTATTGGCCTTTGCCTTGGCCTGTGGGGCGCATACGGTGACCCGTCCTGGGGCGATTCCCGCATTACCTTGCTTTGCCGATGTCAGCCATGCCTGGCAGCTTGCGTAAGTTTATTTGCGTTTGCTTAAGTCTCGCCCCACCTAGTCAAGAGAGGATCGACGATGGACTTTCACAACCCCCAACGTCTGCGTGAACATGTGCGCGCTATTATGGCGTTTTATCATCCCCGGGCGATTGATAGCCGAGGCGGTTTTTACCACTACTTCCTCGATGACGGTCAGGTCTATGACAGTGAGCACCGCCATCTGGTCTCCAGTACCCGTTATGTCTTCACCTACGCCAACTTTGCCCGCCATTTTAATGAGCCGGAATATTTGCGCTGGGCGGAGCATGGTTTGGACTTTATCGAACAACGTCACTTCCAAACCCAGTACCAGGGCTATGCCTGGACTTTACAGGGCAATGCGGTAGAAGACGACACCAACCACTGCTATGGCCTGGCTTTTGTCATGCTGGCCTATGCCACGGCCTTGAAGGCTGGCATTGAGCGGGCGCGGGAAGGGTTATATCGGGTGCATGAACTACAAAGCCGGCGTTTCTGGCAGGCGCAGCATGGGCTTTATGCCGATGAGGCTGATCGTCATTGGCAGCTGGGGCAGTACCGTGGCCAGAATGCCAATATGCACAGTTGCGAAGCCCTGATTGCCGCCTATGAAGCCACGGGAGATCGTCAGTTTATCGAGCGTGCCTTGCAGGTGGCGGACAATATCTGTCGCCGTCAGGCCGGGCGCTGTGATCATGGCCTGATTTGGGAGCACTACGATCTGAACTGGCAGCCGGACTGGCAATACAATCTGGATGATCCCAAGCACCTTTTCCGTCCCTGGGGCTATCAGCCAGGGCACCAAACCGAATGGGCCAAGCTGCTTCTGTTATTGGAGCCCCACGTTGAGGCGGATTGGTTGTTGCCCACCGCTGAGCATCTGTTCCTGCGGGCGGTGGAGCCGGCCTGGGATAAGGTGAATGGTGGTTTGGCCTATGGCCTGGATCGCCAGTTACAGATTTGCGATGGTGATAAATATCACTGGGTCCAGGCGGAAACCCTGGCGGCGGCAGCTTTGCTGGGTAGCCGTACCGGCGACTTACGCTACTGGCGTTGGTATGAGCGGATTTGGGATTACTGCTGGCAGCACTTTATTGATCATCGCTATGGCGCCTGGTACCGCATTTTGACGCCGGATAATCAGCCCTATTCCAAGCAAAAAAGCCCGGCAGGTAAGGTGGATTACCACACTATGGGGGCCTGCTACGACATGCTGAGGGTGTTGGAGTGATATTCAAGCCCACTCGTGAGAGTGGGCAAAAAAGAAACTCATTTTTATAAGGGGCTTATTTTACGAATCCTATTTTTTCTCTTTTCATAAAACTTCCATATTGATCATATGTACAAGTGTAGGAAAAGTAAGATCCTGTACTCGACTGTATGCCTTCATAGATAACTAATATGGTTGATGATTCGGTGCTATGGGTGTTGAATTCTATTTGAGTCTCCCCTACTTCATCGAATAGCCTATTGGCGCAATCGCTGTTCGATTTTACTGCTAGTTCTTTTATGGCTCCGCTTTGTTTATTTGTTGTTAGAGGATGTTGTTTTAGTGTGGTGGAGTCTTTCATGGATATATTAAAAAATATAAGTATGATGACTAATATCATGCCCCAAGCTAAGTATGTACCTATTTTTTTGGATGTTTCCGAGGTAGGGGTGCTTGTATCTGTGTCTGCATTTGGCGAATGGAGAGTAGGTTCTTTGCGAGCTCCGCAATATCTGCATTTTTTTGCTTCTGCTCTAATGAATTCTGCACACTCTGCACATTGTACGGAGCCATTGAGAATTGCTAGCTTGTCAAGCTTTTCTTGACTTGGCGTTAATGTAATTGAATGTATTAAGGCGATTGCCCATGTAAAGAATCCATACCAATACCAATTTGCAAAACTATATCCCTTTGATGATGCTATTTTTGCAGGGATAATGGCAATAAACGATGAGATGATTATGATTGATACGACATACTCTAGTGTGAAATCCATTTCATATTATCCTGGATTCTATATTTAATATTTTACGTTGGAAGATAATTTATATTTTAATAGTTAAGGGATCAACTGATCCATGCAAAATACAGGATCAGTTGATCTATTACAGTTAAAACTCCAGCACGATCTTGCCACGGGTTTTGCCGCTCTGGCTGGCCTGGTGGGCGGCGGCAACCTCGGTGAAGGGGAAGCGGGCCGCTACCTCAACCCGTAGTTTGCCCTGTTCCGCCAAGTCGGCCAGTTCCTGCAACTGGTCGGCATTGGGTACCACCCGCATGCCGGTAACCCGATGGCCAGTCTGGCTGGCGGCATCAATCACCTGTTGGGCGGTAGCGGAGGGAAGCGTCACCATAATGCCGTTGTGATTGAGGCAGCGGCAGGCCTGAACGGCGCTTAAGCCACCGACACCATCAAGAATAATATCCACATCCTGGACGGCATCGCTGAGTTCGGTGCTGTGGTAATCAATCACCGCATCGGCACCCAGTTGACGCAGATAGTCATGGTTGGCCTGGGAGGCCACCGCAATCACTTCAGCTCCAGCGGCTTTGGCAATCTGTACTGCCAGGTGGCCTACGCCTCCGGCGGCGGCACTGATCACTACCCGTTGGCCCGCTTGCAGGTGGGCATGGTCATAGAGTGCCTGCCAGGCCGTCAGGCCAGCCAGGGGCAGAGCGGCGGCTTCGGCAAAACTGAGGTTTTTCGGTTTCAGAACCAAGTGGGCAGCATTGGCGTTGACCTGTTCGGCATAGCAGCGCCCCGGTTGGGGGAAGTTAAGCAGCCCCATCACTGCATCACCGGGATTGAAGATGCTGATACCAGTGCCTACGGATTCAATTTCACCGGACATTTCCCAGCCCAGAATCAGTGGTACGCCGCCACTGAAACTGGCGGCACCACCGCCTTCGCGGGTTTTCCAGTCTATCGGGTTTACCCCGGCGGCACGGGTATGCACGATCACATGGCCGACCTCCAGCAAAGGAGGGGTTACTTCATCCAGTTGCAGCACTTCCGGGCCGCCAAAGCTATGAATTTGGATAGCTCGCATACTTGTCTCCCTGTTTGTCATGGTGCCAGTTCTGGGTGAGCGGGCTGGGCATCTTTTTGCCAAGACCATTGGCTGACACAGGTCAGCACCTTATTTGTTGTATATGAGGCCATAATAGCAGGGCACTCGGAAAAACCTACTTACTGCCTCAGGTATAGCCTGAGTACTAGGCAGGTTCCGCTTCAATCTTTCTTTTCCAGGTCAGCGAGGATGCACGATGAAGGTAGCAATTTTCGGCAGTAAGGCTTATGACCAGGCGTTTTTTCAGCGTGTGAATGCTGACTATGGCCATGAGTTACAGTTTTTTAAAGTGCGTCTCAGTGCCGAAACAGTACAGCTGGCAGAGGGTTTTGAGGCGGTATGCGTATTCGTCAATGATCAGCTTAGCGAGCCGGTATTGGAGCAGTTGGCTGGATTGGGCGTGAGCTTTGTCGCCTTACGCTGTGCGGGTTTTAATAATGTCGATTTGCATGCTGCCAGACGCTTGGGGATGCAGGTGGTGCGGGTGCCGGCCTATTCGCCGGAGTCGGTGGCGGAACATTGCGTTGGCCTGATGCTAACGCTTAATCGTAAATATCATCGTGCTTGGCAGCGGGTGCGAGAAGGCAATTTTTCCCTGCAGGGACTGCTAGGCTTTAACCTGCATGGTAAGACGGTGGGCTTGATCGGCCTGGGGCGGATTGGTTTGTCCACTGCACGTATCCTGCAAGGGTTTGGTATGCAGGTATTGGCTTATGATCCGGGTCTAAAGCAACTACCGGCCGGGATTAAAGCGGTGGAGCTGGAGCAGCTCTATCTGGAATCAGACATCATCAGCCTGCATTGCCCGCTTAATGCGCACACCAAGCATCTGATCAATGCGGACTCCCTGACCTGTATGAAAGATGGGGTGATGCTGATCAACACTAGCCGTGGCGGCTTAGTGGATTCACAAGCCGTGATTAATGCGTTGAAGAGCGGTAAGCTGGGCTCCTTAGGGTTGGATGTGTATGAGCAGGAAGGCGATCTGTTCTTTGAAGACCTGTCAGAACAGGTGATTCAGGACGATGTATTTGAGCGCTTGCTAACCTTCCCCAATGTATTGATTACCGGTCATCAGGGCTTTTTTACTGAGGAAGCCCTGGCAGCCATTGCCACCACTACCCTGGCTAATCTGAGCGAACTGGAACGCGGTGAGCTCTGCATCAACCAAGTGGGAGAGGAGCACCTGGGGCATTGAGCACCAGGGGGCAGTAGACGTCATAACAGAATAAAAAGTGATAATGCCGATGCTAAAAATTGTTGAACCTGTGCTGTTGTTAGTTGGTCTGGCGGTGCTGCTGGGCTCGTTGATTATGTATGGTCGTCGTAGCGGTGACTGGCGCTCGATCCTGGTGTTCTGGCGCCCTACCATTGCCTTTTCGGCACGGGAATTTTTTATTAATCGAGTGGGTTTGACCCTGATGGCGCTGGGCGTGGTGGTGCGTTTTATCAACCACCTGTTTATTTAAGGAGCCAGCATGAGTAGCCGTACTACTGCTAAATTGCTGGTGGTGGATGATGCCACCTTCATTCGCGATCTGGTCAAGCGGGTATTACGGACACGGATGCCCAATGTACAGGTAGAAGAGGCAATCAATGGCAAGCGCGCGATTCAGATTCTGCATAAACAGCAGATCGATCTGGTGCTTTGTGATTGGGAAATGCCGGAAATGAGTGGCCTGGAAGTGCTGCAGTGGATGCGCGCTCAGGATGCCTACCAAAAGACCCCCTTCATTATGATCACCAGCCGTACCGATAAAGAGTACGTGGTGCAAGCGGTGCAGGCCGGGGCCAGTGACTATATCGGTAAGCCCTTTAGCAATGAGCAGCTATTGCAAAAAGCTGGCAAGCAATTGGCCAAAACCCATGATTTGCGTGCGCTGGCGGCACGGGATACCAGTAACCCCGTTGCTGAAGCCGCTGCCTCTTCGGTCAATCCTTTATTAGCTGGGGCCAGTCGTACTGGCTCTGGGCCGGCGGGGCCGGCGGCGGAGTCCGTATCCTTGTTAACCGGTGGGGGCGCTAAACCTGCCCGGGCCGCAGCACCGGCGGCAGAGTCTGCGTCGATCCTGACGGGTGCGGCCAATAATGCTAAAGGGGTGAAGGCCGCCGCTAACAAGTCGGCCTCTGCTTCTGCCTCCGCCACCAAAGGGGTGGCGCAACTGCGTCTTAGCGATGCCACGGTGCGTTGCATCATCAAAGACTTAAACCTGCAGGAAGCCCTGTTGGTGATTAAGAATGATGGCCGTATTCCGCAGGTGCTGGAGCAGGCAGTGGTAGATATTGAGGCGGAAGAAGGTGGTCAGCAGGTGGCGCGAGTCAACGCCTTTGTTTTTAGTGTGCAGGCCAATGAGCGGCGGGTGGATAGCCCCTTCATCAGCCTGCGGGTGCAGTTTGTTGATAATGACCCGGAAAAGTTTGAGGCCTTGACCCACTACGTTACCCGGATTCGTTAGAGCGCCGCCCCAGGATTTTGCTGCAGCAGGCCAGGGGGAAATTTACAGCGGAAGATGCTGCCCTGGCCTGGCACCGAATCAATGCTTAACTCCGCTTGATGACGTAGCAGTACATGTTTGACGATGGCCAGCCCCAGCCCGGTGCCGCCACTCTCGGCGGATCGGCTGGAGTCGACCCGATAGAAGCGTTCGGTGAGACGAGGTAGATGCTCAGCCTCGATGCCGGGGCCATTATCCTGCACCTCCAGCACCCCTTGCTCCCCTAGACGATACCAACGCAGGCGAATGTGACCGCCAGCAGGGGTGTACTTCACTGCATTGAAGGCCAGGTTGGAAAAGGCGCTGTGTAATTCAGGCTCGCGCCCTAACAGCTGCAATCCTGGCTCTACCTCCAGTTCAATCCGCTGTTGCTTATCGGCCCCCAGGGCCAGAGCGTCTTGGCGAATCGCCTGGAGCATCTTCTCCAGGTTAATGGCTTCACTGGGGGCGTCCACCTGGGTGGTTTCCAGGCGGGACAGGGTTAACAGGTCAGTAATCAGGGTTTGCATGCGCTTGGCCTGCACCGTCATCTGTTGTAGCGGGCGCACCCAGGGGCGGGGCAGTTGATCCAGATGATCGCTTAGGGTTTCTAAATATCCGCTAATCACCGTCAACGGCGTGCGCAGTTCATGGGAGGCATTGGCAACAAAATCCTGCCGCATCCGTTCCAGGTGCTGCAGGCGGGTGACATCGTGTACGAGCAGCAAGCGGTCACCCTTGCCAAACAGGGTGATGTTGAATTGCAGATAGCGACCGCGGCCAAGGGGAGAGGGGATATCCAGCGGCTCGTGATACTGACGGGCATTAAAGTAGCGGACAAACTCCGGCTGGCGCACCAGGTTGGTGAGTGGATGGCCACGATCCTGTGGATATTTCAGCCCAAGCAGGTTGGCGCAGGCGGGGTTCCACCATTCCAGATTACCCTGGGCATCCAGCAACACCACGCCATCACGTAGGGCACTGGTGGATTCCTGGATACGGCTAATAATGACTTGCAGGCGTTGGCGCTCATCGGCTTGCTGTTTCTGCAGGCGATAGAGGTCATCAAAGATTTCCCCCCATAGCCCTTCGCCCTCAGGCATATCACCACGGGTGTTGGAGGCCAGCCAGGCCACCAGCTTACGCAGCTGCCACAGGTGCCAGCCCAGGGCCAACAACAGCGCACTGACCATGCCAATCAGTGCTGAGCCGCTCAAGCCACCCAGTAACAAACCGCCCACGAGCAGGAGCAGGAGGCGATTTAAGTGTGTGCGCATAATCAGGCTACTTTGTTAGAGAAACGATAACCCGTGCCCCGCACCGTTTGGATCAGGTGCTCATGGGCTTCACCCAGTGCTTTGCGCAGGCGGCGGATATGCACATCAACGGTACGTTCTTCCACGTAAACATTGCCTCCCCATACCTGGTCGAGCAATTGGCCACGGGAGTAGGCGCGCTCCGGATGCGTCATAAAAAAATGCAGCAGGCGGTATTCGGTGGGGCCCATTTCCAGCTGTTTGCCATGGGAGGTCACCCGGTGGGAGACCGGGTCGAGCAGTAGACCATCCACCTCGACCGGCTCTTCCATGCCCTGCGGGGTGGCACGGCGCAGTACCGCTTTTAAACGGGCCACCAGTTCCCGAGGGGAAAAGGGTTTGGTGATGTAGTCATCGGCCCCGGCTTCCAGCCCCTGGATCTTATTATCCTCATCACCCTTGGCGGTGAGCATGATAATGGGGATCTCAGCGGTAAACTGATCGCGCTTCAAGCGACGGCAGAATTCGATGCCGCTGGTGCCGGGTAGCATCCAGTCGAGTAGCATCAAGTCCGGTTTTTCATCGACAATCAGAGCATGCGCCTTGGAGGTGTTTTCCGCTTCCATGCACTGATATCCCGCCATCTCCAAAGCCACAGCGATCATCTCCCGGATCGGCGCTTCGTCATCCACAATCAGCACTTTCTTGTCTGTCATGGGTCATCCTGCCATTTGTTGCTTTAACGTGACTGCCGTATTACAGCGGCAACGTGTTACACAAATATGACAGGCGGCGACAAAGCTGGCAAAAGTGCTGGGCAACACACTCACAGCGGGTGAGGTTTTAGTAGGCTGGCCAGCGATCCAGCACAATGCCGGCAAACACCAGCATCCCTACCCAATGGTTGGCTAAAAAGGCCTGGAAGCACTGCTCGCGTTGACGTAGGCGTACTTGCCACTGTTGCTGCAGAAAGAGAGCAGCGACCCCCAGCAGGGCAGCGGCATACCAGCCACCTAAACCGGCTAACTCCCCAGCCCAGGCCAGCAGGCCCAGGGTGGCCAGCTGTAACAAGCCAACAATGAGCAGATCGTGGCGACCAAACAGAATCGCACTGGATTTAATCCCGATGTTGAGATCGTCATCCCGGTCAACCATGGCATAGAGGGTGTCATAGGCCACGGTCCAGCACAGGTTGGCGGCAAAAATCACCCAGGCCAGCAGGGGCACCTGGTTTTGCTCAGCAGCAAATGCCATCGGAATGCCCCAGGCAAAGGCGGCACCGAGCACCACCTGAGGCAGATGGTGGAAACGTTTCATAAAGGGGTAGCTGGCTGCCAGCACCACAGCAATAAACGACAGGCCGATGGTCAGCGGATTGGTAAAGAGCACTAACACAAAGGCAGTCAGGGAGAGGAGCAAGAACAGGCTGAGGGCTTCGCCGCTTTTAACTTTGCCGCTGGGCAAAGGGCGATTCGCGGTGCGTTTGACATGGCCATCGAAGTGCCGGTCGGCAAAGTCATTAATGACACAACCGGCGGAGCGCATCAGAAACACCCCGGCACAGAAGATTAACAACAGGTGACGCTGCGGTAGGCCTTCAGCCGCCAGCCAGAGCGCCCAGAGGGTGGGCCAGAGTAACAGATAGGTGCCGATGGGCTTATCGGCGCGCATTAATTGCCAATAGGCGTTAAGACGAGCAGTGGAAAGGGGTGCCAACATAGTCAGACTCTCACGGATCAGCCCCTATTGTAGGGCGCTCAACATGGGGGGCAAAAAGAACTCGCTGACCATCAGCGGCTGATGAGCAACATAGAACACCGAACGTCGTCCCCAGAGACCTTCCTCACCGGTTTGCAGACAGAGCTGGAAGGGACCACGTTGCAGGTCACGGCGACGAAATAACCAGGCACCCAGCGGGCGGTGACCCAGTAAGCGCAGACTGCGGCCCGGGCCATGCAGAGTTTTAGCCGGTACCAACGAGCGGGCCTGTACCCAGGGAGTGCCCCACAGCAATAGCTGCACTTCACGTACCCACACCCGTTGGCGTGGCGATAAGCCTAATACCTTGGCTTCATCCCAGCGCGGCAGTTGCCAGCCCTGATAGAGTACCCGCACCTGGAAATCACCTTTGGCATGGGCAAGCAGTCGACGGGTGAGGGAGCCGTCATCCAATAACCAATGTTTCACCTGCCGTCCGGCAAGTTGACGGGTCAGGCGGGCAGGGTGATGCCAGGGTCCAGTGGGTAAGGTGTAGCGGGGCAGTTCTGAAGTCACGCAGCAGATCCGGCAGGCGAAATAAGGCGCTAACTATAATCCAATCAGCGCTGACCTCAAGGGCTGACTGACCCGGATCAAGCCGGGTCAGTAGGCAAGGGCTCAGGAAGCCCTTTTGTTAAAGGGCTGTGGCCTTGTCTGCGGCTTTGGGCGGTTGGGTATCTCCACCGGGGTGGCGAGTTTTTCCGCCATCGCTTCCAGGCTTTCCTGTGCCTCTAGCAGGGCACTAATGGCGGCCCGACAGTCCTCTGGATGCAGGCCCAAACGATCAAAGGCTGAGGGGGCCAGACGGGCACCTGGCGCGTGGCCAATCCCCTGTTCCCGCAGTAAGCCCAGGGTGAGGTGCAGCAGGTTGGCATACACCGAGTGCGGGCCTTGGTATTCCCCGTCATGCTGGTGGCGCATGGCCACACAGACTTCATCCGGCAGCTGCCAGGCTTGTAGCAACCAGGCACCAATTTGCTCCCGACTGATTCCCAATAATTGCTGCTCCACCAGGGGAGGGGTGATATTGGGGTTGCACTCCAGGCTGCGGCACAGCAAACCAAAGTGAGGGGGGAAAACGTGTGCCATCACCAGATAGCCAAAATTATGCAGCAGGCCTGATAGGTAGCTTAAGCCGGCTGAGGGACGCAGTGCCGGTGGCATCAATTTTACCAGCGCTTCAATGGCGGTCGCGGCACAGACGGCTTGTTTCCAATAGGGGGAGAAACCACGGGGTGCTTCTTCCGGCACTTGCAGGGTGCGGCTCAAGGCGAGGCCCAGTGCCAAGTTCATCACCAGGTCATAACCGAGCACCCGAACAATGGCATCTTTGACAGATTGAATCTTGCCAGGGGCAGCATAGTAAGGAGAAGCAGCCCAGCTGATGACTTGAGCCGCCAGACTGGGGTCAGCCTCCACGACAGGCACCAGGGCATTAATCCCTGCTTCCGGGTCTGAGCAGAGGTTAATAATTTGCTTGGCGGTGCCTGGCAGTGGCGGAATTTCCAGGGTGTCCTGCAGGCGCTCCTGCATCCGCAGGCTAGTGAATTTGTCCACCGCCTGTACTATGACTTGCTCATCATTGCCCTCGGGCAGGCGTGCTTTCAACTGACTGGGGTCGATGGCAAAGCGGAATACCTGGGCATGGTCGCTATATAGGCTGGCATCAAGCAGAAAACGCTGGCCACTGATGGGCTCAAAAACATCCAAGGAGTCCGCCTTGCTGAGGCTGTGATCGAGTATCACCGGTAGCTTGAACAGTTTTTGCAGCATGCTTGGCTGTTGCAGTAATGCCGGGACAAATACACGACGGCATTGCTCAAAAGCCAGGGCACGCAGGGGGCGTTCGCTAAAGCGGTTCAACAATACCAAGTGTAAAAGTTGATGCTCTGGCAGTAACACCAGCACCTTACCTTTACTGTCTTCAAGAATTACTACCCGCGCTGGCAGCCTGGACATGGGGCTTTCCTACATCTAGGGAAGAGGGGGGACAAAAGGTTATCCCTCGGCACTTTACTCAATCAATGCTTACTAAGTTGTAAAAAAAGGTAAGTCGGCGCCTATGCGTGAAAATTTAGCAGAATTTCGTCAGCCTGGATGGCGCATCCTGTATCACAATTAGCGTTGCAATCCTCTCTATGCGGAGTTTGCGCCCTTGTGCTTGCTGATCCTGAGCCGCACAAGCTTGGCATGCAGTGGAATTTGCCTTCGTTTTAAAACAAGAGATTGATGTTATGAAAGTAGCTCACAAGGTAGGGGGAGCCTCAGCTCTCGTGCTGTTACTGACGATCGCCGTGCTTGCCTGGTTACAGGTGAGCCAAGCGCGTGATGCGATGCGTGAACGGGCACAGAGCAGCATCCTGGAGTCGAGCCAGGTATTGGCGTTGCAGATCGAGAACTGGCTGAACGCCAAACTGCAGCTGATCGATATGATGGCCCAGACGATAGATAGCAGCTTTAGTAATGAGCGTATCCAAGAGGTGTTTGATCGCCCGTTGTTGAAAGATGAGTTCATTCTGATTTTTGGTGGTTTAGATACCGATGGGCAACGGATTACCAATGATCCCAGTTGGAATCCCACTAACTGGGATGCACGTAAGCGCCCTTGGTATGACGTAGCGCGCAGTGCAAAGCGCGCAGTGCTGACCGAACCCTATGCCGATGCCGGTACCGGTGAAATCCTGATCTCAGCCGTGGCTAACTTTACCGACAAAGGGGTATTCAAAGGTGCTTTTGGGGGTGACTTAAGCCTGCAAACGGTGTCCGATGCGGTCAATGCTCTGAACTTCAATAACAGTGGTTATGCCTTCCTGGTAGCCGCTAATGGCAACATCATCTCCCACCCTAATGCCGAGCTGAACGGCAAATCCGTTGCGGAAATATTTGATGGTGGTGCCCCTCGTTTTAGCAACAGTATCCAGCAACTGAAAGCCCAGGGAGTCGATTCCTTAGTGTCCTTTGCCAAGCTCGAAGGGCTCAAAGGCATGGACTGGTACATCGGTGTGGTGGTGGATGAGGCCAAAATTATGGCCAGTGCCAATGCCATGGCTTGGCGCTCACTGGTAGGGGCCATTGTGGGGGCCTTGATCAGCGTGCTGGTGCTAGGGGTGGTGATGAAGCGTATTTTGGCGCCGCTGCAGGGACTGTACACCTCCTTGGTCGAAGTGAATAAGGGTGAAGGGGATCTGACCAAACGTCTGCCGGTAAGCAGTAATGATGAGTTTGGTGCGGTGGCGAAGGAGTTCAACAGCTTCTTCAGTTACCTGCAGAAGATGATTGGCGATGTGATCCATACCTCCCAGAGCGTTAATCAAAGCACCAACTTAACGGCTAAAGCGGCTCAGCAGGCGGAGTCCCGCATTCGTCAACAGCTGGCTGAGCTGGACCAACTGGCCTCAGCAATGCACCAAATGTCTGCTACGGCGGGAGATGTCGCGCAAAATGCGCAGGGTGCTGCCCAGGCAGCCCATGCGGCCAGTAATGAAACCGAGACGGGTGTACGGGTTGTGTCGCGCTCAACCGAGGCAATCAAGCGCCTGGCGGCGGATATGGACTCCAGTGCTAATACCATCACCGAACTGGCCAAGTTCAGCCAAAACATTGAGTCCATTCTGTCGGTGATCACGGGTATCGCTGAGCAAACCAACCTGCTAGCCCTGAACGCAGCGATTGAGGCTGCCCGGGCGGGTGAATCAGGACGAGGCTTTGCGGTGGTTGCCGATGAAGTGCGCTCTCTTGCCTCCCGTACCCAGCAATCCACCCGAGAGATCCGCGAAATGATCGACCAGCTGCAAGGGGGAGTGGTTCAGGCCGAGTCGAAGATGAAGCAAAGCCGTGAAGTGGCCGAGCAAACAGCGATGGATGCCGGCAAAGCCAATGAGGTACTGCAACGGATCAGTGAAGCGATTGCCCGTATCAATGATATGAACCTGCAAATAGCCACGGCTGCTGAGCAACAAAGTGCCACCACCGAAGAGATCAATCGTAATACCACCAATATTCGCGATATCGGTCAGGAAGTGGGGCAGGGTGCACATCAACAGGTTGGCTACTGCCAGCAAATGCTGGCTGAGGTGAAAAAGCAGGAAAGCCTGATGAAACACTTCAAAATCTAACCGCTATCGGCCCTCAATCCGGTGCGAGCTGGGTTGAGGGCAATAGGCATACCGTTCAGGATCGGCCACAATAGGCGCCCTTTTTTGGCCAGGTGGAGTGATGCGGATGGTGACTGATTATCAGGAGCTGCTGGAAGAGATCCTGCTCGCGGTGCAGCCCCATATCGGTAAAGGTAAGGTAGCGGATTACATCCCGGCGTTAGCCCAAGTCGATCCCAATCAGTTTGCTTTTTGTATCCGCACCCTGGATGGCCGTGAATATGGCGTAGGGGCAGTGGATACCGCCTTCTCGATCCAAAGTATCTCCAAGGTTTTTAGTCTGGTGCTGGCCCTCCATGAGCTGGGGGGGCAAATCTGGCAGCGGGTTGGTCGTGAGCCCTCCGGTAACCCATTCAATTCCCTGGTGCAGTTGGAGTATGAGCAGGGAATTCCACGCAACCCCTTTATCAATGCCGGTGCCTTGGTGGTAACCGACTGGCTACTGGGGTGCATGGGGGACCCTGCCCAGGCACTGCTGGAGTGGTTACAACGGGAAAGTGGCAGTGCGGCGGTGAGTATCGACACCGAGGTGGCGGAGTCAGAATGGCAGCATCGCCACCGTAATGCGGCGCTGGCTCACTTTATGAAAAGCTGCGGTAACCTGCAGGCGCCAGTGGACTCGGTATTGCGGGCTTACTTTGCTCACTGTTCTCTGCGAATGAGCTGTCGTGAGTTGGCGCGAGCTGGCTTGTTGCTGGCTAACCATGGCCTGTCACCGATTAGTGGTGAGCGGGTGCTGACGCGTAGTCAGGCCAAGGAAGTGAATGCCTTGATGCTGACCTGCGGCACCTATGACGCCGCCGGTGATTTTGCCTTTCGCGTGGGCTTGCCCGGCAAAAGTGGTGTAGGGGGCGGCATCCTGGCGATCATCCCGAATCTGATGAGCATTGCGGTCTGGAGCCCGGCGCTGGATGCCAAAGGCAACTCCCTGGCGGGGGTGGAGGCCCTGGAGTGTTTCACCACTCTGACCGGGATTTCGGTTTTTTAAAGCAAAATGGATTAAAACCCCAGACTGGAAAAGTGCTGCGGCAGTGGGTGACGACTACTGTAATTGCCGTACTCAAAACGTAACGTCCCCGCTGCTTTTCCTCTTTCAAACGTCTCTACTCGAATTAGACGGCGTTGTTGGTCATAGACCAACACCATACTGTCCTGTTGTTGGGAAACCTTTAAGCTGGCACAGCCAGGTTCAGGGCAGCGTTGGTGTTCTAGCTTGACTCCTTCTTTCTTCAACTTTTGTGATGCTGCTCCTGAGCTATTCAGGGCCCGCTGCAATTGAGTTAAGCGTTGCCAGCTAAATTTTTCGGTAAAAGCCAGCGGCGTTTGAAAAGGGTTAAAGCCTGTTTCTGTTTCCGTTGGTGCTGCCGGGGAAGCGATCTCGAAGCCTTTAAAAAGGGTGGGAGGGAAAGATTTATTTTTCTTCTTTTGGGCGCCCCAGAGCCTAGAAAAACTGGTTAAGTCAAGACGAATCCAACCTTCCTGAGGGTCTTTGACATAGATGTACGGCTCTTGTAACAGCATGATGTCTTGGCCACTGACAAATTCCGTGAGCTTACGCTGCTGGTCATAAATCATTTGACTGCCATCTTCGGTGGTCATGCGGATGCCACAGGCTTGAGATTGGACGTTGAGTTCAAAAACCTTCTTTTCGTAGTTGCGTCCCTGGCTCTGCCAGCGTAGATAGACCGACACTTTCCCGGTGCGGGTGGCAATTAGCTCACCGTTATCCAATTGACGGCCAGGTTTGGGTAGCAGGCGTAGTTGCTGGCGAGGTTGTTCGGGGAGGGGATGGCCGTCCGCTAGGAGTTCAAGCTGAAAGGGTTGATTAACTTGAATGCAGCTGGGTAGCAAGGCACTGACAGGCTGGATCTCCGTACGGAGTTGATAGGCTTGTTCACGGCTGTTGGCTGCCCGTTGTTGATTGACGTTAGTGACCCGACTAAACAGCTCAATACTGGAAGGGGCGGGGGGTAACCAAGCAAAGTACGGACTATCTGGTGGTAGAACCTGTTGAGCTACCACCAGGCGCAAGTCTGGGCTGACTGGGCCTGTTAATTGTTGAGTCAGTAACCAGAGTGAGGAGGTGTTTTGTGGAGGCACAGAGGCGGAGAGGTTGAAGCGTTGTAAGTGTGGATTGGTGGCAACAGGGGCAACTTGATGCTGAGTTATAAATACCTGTCCCTGGTTATCGGCAAGGCTATGTTCTTGTTTGCCTCGTTGTTGTGCCTCAGTGGAAAACCACTGCAATGATTGCAGTTGCTTGGCCACGAATTGTGGGTAGTACTCCCCTAAACTTTGTTGCTTTTGTTCGCGCAGGATGCTGTCTAGCCAGTCCAATCCATTGGCCCCGTCCTGGTAACGTCCGATGGTGTTATGTTGGGCGAGCCAGGCCAGACTACGGCCTGGACTCAAATAGCGATCAAGGTGATAAAACCAATGGGCTCGTTGGTAAGAGGCACGGGTGTGATCACGCTGACGTGCGTAGAACTGGTCTATTTGCTCCGCTATCGGTACCTGATTGCTCTGTGGGTCTAGCTCAGGGTGGGTGAGTCGCACATCATCGCTAATGTGCAGTTTAGCCGCACGGGGAAGATGCAGGGGCTGGTCATAGAGTGGTAACCAGTTCTCCAGCAGGGCGAGTGCCCGGGCTTGGTTTGTTCCTAGTAAGTATTCAGCGAGGGTGATACCAGCCAGGGTGGCAGTGGATTCACTGATCCACATGTAGTTGGGCTGGCGTAACACCTCAGTATTAGCCGTAGAATACGCGGCCTGTTGCACACTGTGGAACAGCTCGTGACCGATATAGGTCAGAGCGATAGCGAGATCATCGCTACTTTGTCCCAGTATATTGGTCGTGCTTTCTAGACTGGGCGCCGCAATCTGTTGCAAGCCGAAGACCATTTGTTGTTCGCCGGGTAGGTAGGCTGCTGCTGCAGTGGCTGAGCCTGTATGCAGTGTTAACGCCTTAGCGTCACAGTAGTAGCGGAACTGTTGGCGTGGCTTTAGGGCAGGGCTCGGGAAGTTCAGCGACTGTAAATGCGCTGACATTTTACCGAGGTATTGGCTGAGTAATTGCTCATGGGGTTGGTGTAAACGTTGCAGCTCCTGTAGCGATAGCTGACTTCGTTGCAGCGGTGTCAATTGCAGGCAGTGAGAGAGGCGTTGTTCGTTGAGTGTGAGTGCGGAACTCCATTGCAGCTGAGACCAGCCATAAACCTGTGAGGACAGGCTTAAGAGCAGCAAGAGTCTGCTTATCTGGGTGGCTGTCATTAGAAGGCCTGCAATGCAGCAAAGTCGAGTTGGCGGAAATAAGCACTTTTTTCTTCCGCACTCGCATCCCCTTCAATCTGTATCAAAAAGCGGTTTGCTATCAGGGTTTGCAGACTGCCTTCTTCATCCATGATCACTTTGTGCCCTTCGATGCGGCTGAGCTTGCCCATGCTGGCAAGCATGCCGGGATTGTTAAATGCCATGGCAAGGGAGGTGTTCATGACGGAGTCGGCAATGATGCGAACAATGACACTCTGGCCATTTTGATGCTGATAATACGCTTCGGTTTGCAGACCGCCTCCCATCATGCTGAGCATGGCGCTGCTATCACTGCTTTCCAGTGAGCGACTCCAGTCTGGCAGGGCTTCCGGTAAGGCGGTGGCCAAGGCATTGCCCCTCTGCTGGGAGAGCAGGGCCAAACCATATTCCAGGGCCTCTTTGGCTTCCTGAATATTGCCTGCCTGATAAGCACTTTTAGCGGCCTCCAGACTATTAAGGACTTCGTCTTGCCCATAACTGCTGAGACTGAGCAGCAGTGCAGTGGTCAGAAAGGAGATCTTGACCGGTAGCCGCAATGTAAAAAGCGAGGGCCTGAACATACTGTACTCCTCTGGTTTATGACGTGTGATTGCGTAGGTGCCAAAAGTTATTGATCTGGCTGGCGCTGGATAACGACCTCTGCCTTGATTGTGTTATCCGCACTGCTGAGTACGCCGAGGTAGCTGTCCTGCCCCAGTGCTTGCAGGCTGTGGATGCTAAAACGCTGTTGTGCATCCTCCGTGGGGTTAAAGTGAAATACTGGCCCCCGCGGTGTTAGGTTGGCACGAATGTCTGTGCCACTTTGGCCATGCCAGAAATTAGGATTTTCGGTAGCGTGCAGGTTGTTGAGTGAGTTAAGCAGCTGATCAAAACCGCTAAAGAGGGTGTAGTCGCCGTGCGCTTCGCTGGCTTGTTGATCCTGTAGCAGTGCCACTTTGAGTACAGGAGTGTTGTCCACATTATGGAGGGCAATGCGCCAGTTGGCTTGCAAAGGCCCCGCAGGTGTTAGCTGGCTGGACTCTTGACCTGGATCTTCCCCCGCGAGCGGACTTTTGCCATTGGCCATACTCATTAAAGTATCGGCTAGTGCCTGTGGGTTGTGCAGATTGTTTTGCGCAGCGCCAAGTAAAGCATTGATCGCGTTTTGTACTTCGGCCGGTTGGTCGCTGATGTTACGGCGTACCTGATTGACGATGTCGGGGCCATTAGCAGATGTATGGATTTGGCGGCGCCATTTAAGGGTGGTACGTACCATTTCATAGGCTGCCAGGGCTTCCAACTCGTTGCTATGGCGCATGCAAATTTGCCCTAAACTGCCCGCCTCTCGACAGGGACCATCGCTCTCTAACCATTGATGAGGCCCTAGGGCGATAAGGTAATCAGGTTGGCTGGCGTGATAGATATTGAGATGGGGCGGTAGGCTTTGCCCGGCGGCTTGGGCCCCACTGGTGTAAGGAGTCATGGTGGGTTGCTCCGCCCACCAGCCAACCGGCAAAGCAAAGGCGAGGCCGGTGGTAGGATCGTTGATGAGACAGGGAGCGGGTCCTTCACATTGGTAAGCCGCATCTGTAGGCCAAGTTGGCTTGAGGGGCGACTCTGTTTGAATGCTGGTCTGGGTCTGGGTCTGGGTCTGGGTCTGGGTCTGGGTCTGGGTCTGGGTCTGGGTCTGGGTCTGGGTCTGGGTCTGGGTCTGGGTCTGGGGCGCCAAGCCTGATTGAGTTGGTCTATTGCCTTTAGTCTCATCATCGCTAGCGCCGACCTGAATCGGCAATCGGGCTTTCTCCACGATTTCCCCGTTGGCGTTATAGCCGCGATAGACCAGCTCATATTGACCAGGTTGGCTAGGAGCGAGGAGGGGGTTAGCAGCACTGATTTCACCCAAATAGATGGATGATTGGATTTCCTGTTCACCCTGCCACACGCCTATCTGGTCGTACCACAGTTGACTGCCGCGGCTACTGACAGGGATGGCCTGTCCTGGTGCGACGAGGGCAGGAGCTTGCAGGCTGACGGCAGGGTTGAGCTGCGCATCCAACAACATTTCATCCAGTACATCGCCGTTAGCACTGGCCAAGCGTAATAGGTAGCGTCCGGGACCGGGTAGGTTAATGCTTTCCATTACTTGGCCTTTTTTACCCTCTACAGTGAAATAGGTAATTTGTTCGCCGCCGTCGGCTGGGAAGAGCAGCAAACTCAAGGCAGAGGCGTGGGTCTCTTGCCCTTCAGCCAACACATTCAATGGAATGGCCAGGGTTTCATCGTGGGCGGCATAGGGACCCTGGTTGCTCAACTTGGCCACGGGTAAGTCGGGAACCAAGGTGACGACTACATCCTGTGCCTTGGCTTGCAGGCTAAAGTGTTGTTGTCCTTTGCCAGCTTGCGCTTGCAGATAAGCGGTATAGTCGCCAGCGGTTAACTCCAGGGGAAAGGGCTGATAGCGGGCTTCATTAGTGAGGCGTTGGCGCAGTATTTCTTCCCCTGAACCCTGTCGTACCACCCGCCATTCATAGCTGTCTGGCATGCTACCAGGGTAAGAAAAAATCAGTCGAACCCCCTGCAGGTTGGTCGGTACGGGGGTGCTTGTACGTGCCAGCGCATCGGCTAACTCGGCACCTGTTTGTGGGCGTAGCAATAAACCACCAGTTTGTTCGGCAATACAAGCCAGGCCTTGGGCTTCATTTTCACTTAGGCCAAAACCCACTACATGAGCGCGAATCCGAATACCACTGGCAGCCAGCTCCGCTGCGACTGTGCAAGGATCAACATCACAGGTTTCTAGCCCATCGGTGATGAGAATAATGTCGGCTTCTTCTGCGGTGGTGGGAATCTGGGCGCTGGCGAGTTTAAGGGATTGGCCCAGCGGAGTTTTCCCTCTGGGATTGATTTGTTGGAGAAGCTGAATCAGAGGCGCTGGAGGTTGTGGCCCGACTGAGCTGAGGACTTCGATATCCTGACAGTCACCCCGGCGGTTATGACCGTAGGCGATGATGCCAAGCGGTTGGTCGGCATCTCGGGATTGGAGGTAACCGCTCATCACCTCTCGCGCCACTTCAATTTTGCTCCGTCCATCCTGTAGCTGTCCCCACATGGAGCCGGAGGCATCCAGGATCAACACACTGGCTTGATCTGCCCCAGCGTGGGAGAGGCTGCTCCCAAGGAGCGATAGTAGTGTCGCGATACAGGGCAGCAGACGAAATACCTTGGCAGGGCACACAGCATTCTCCTTTATCACGCTTGATTTAAGGTCAAGAGTAGGGAGCAAGCGTCTGGTTTGTCTTGGGGAGAATGGCAGTACTTTATGGGGAAAACGGCACAGGGTTTAGGTAAAGGCCTGAGCTCTTACTTCCTTAGGCGTTAATCCATACAAGCGTTTGAAGCGTGCGTTAAACCAGGAGAGGTCTCCAAAGCCAGCGTCCAGCGCAAGTTGACCAATACTTTGCCGACGTCTTGTCGGATCACAGAGTAAACGATAGGCCAGAGCCAGACGGCGACTGGCAACATAGTCACCAAAAGAGGTGTCGGCATCGGCGAAGAGGGCACGTATATAGCGGGGGGATAATCCATGACGCGCGGCAATCCAATTGGCATTGAGTTCTGGATGGGTGAGGTGGCGCTCGATATCGGCCTTGATAGCCTGTAAACGGGCGGCTTTGACGCCTCGTCCGGCGGCAATCTCACAGGCTTCTTGGGTACTGCCTAGTGCCATGAGAGCCAGATCATGGATATGAGTCATGCAGGTGAGTGCCTGCTCTTTGCTCAGATAGGGCAATTCTTCTTGTAAATGACGGGCATAGTTGAACAGCATGCGCCATTGCGGAGTGAGGGGAGTGGTGCGGCGTAGTAGTGCATTAATACCAGGTACGGCGGCATTTAGAAGTGAACGGGGGATGGACAGATAAAAGGCTTCAGTTTGTTCACCATGAAAGCGTACCTTGCCTGCTACTTCATTTGGGTCGAGATAGACCAGTCCAGGTTTAAGTTCCCAGGCCTCTCCGCCACTTTGCTGCATGGCATAGCCACCTTGTAATGGTAGATGGAACATCAGGTTGTCATCGGAGTCGGCTGCCAACTGACGGGTGCGCAGGGCAAGCGATGAGGAGTGTTGTCCTTGGCCGAGGATGAGCTCAGGCAACACACTGATCTGGGTTTTGGAGGCAAAGGAGGTTGAGTCGGCTGGAATAAACTTAAGTTTGCAGATATTGGCGACTACTTCTTGGAAAGCTTCGACGCGTCGATGGCTATCAAATTCTTCTGAGGCGATGGATAAAATCGGAAACATAACGGCTGTACCTGCAAGCGAACCCAATAGGGTTAATAAATGCATACAGCTGAATATGGCCTAGTAAGGCATCTTTAGATATCCAGGCGATCTCAGCAAATCGAAGCAAGTTTAGCCAAAGTTATCGGAGAGGGAAGTAGAAAACTGACGCCGATACTGCTGCGGGCTGATTCCCAGGCTTTGCTGGAAGTGATGGCGCAGATTAAGCGCGGAGCCAAAGCCACAATGCTGGGCGATCTGCTCAAGGTTGGCATCGCTGGTTTCCAGCCAGGCCTGCGCCTGCTGCAGGCGCTGGCGGGTGAGCCAGGCTTGTGGGCTTAAGCCGGTGAGTTGGCGCATGTGGCGATCAAAACTGCGGCGTGACATACAGGCCATCTCACAGAGTTGCTCCACGCGGATTGGCTGTTGCAGGTTTGCCTGGGCCCATTCCAGGCAGGTATGCAGCGGATGCTCGCGTCTTGGCAGTGTTGGCGCGGGGATAAACTGCGCTTGGCCGCCATCACGCTGGGCCGGTAGTACCAGGCGTTTGGCGACGCTATTGGCGATATCGGCGCCGAAGTCGCGGCGAATCAAGGCCAGACCTAAATCCAAACCGGCGGCACTGCCCGCCGAGCAACCCAATTGTTCATCCAGCACATACAGTGATTCTGCCTGCAGCTCCACTTGGGGGAAGCGCTGGCGGAAGGCATCGGCATAACGCCAGTGGGTGCAGGCGCGCCGGCCATCCAGCAGACCACAGCCCGCCAGCAGAAAAGCCCCTGAGCAGAAGCTCAGGATGCGCCCGCCTCGCGCCACCAGGCTCCTCATCGCGCTTTGCAGGGATGGTGGCGGCGCTTCGTCACGGCTATGCCAGCCGGGAATGATCAGGGTGTCGAAGGCAGAAAAGTCCTGCACCTGCTCAGTCAGGATCTGGATGCCGCCGGTTGCCGCCAGAGGGCCGGGCTCCAGGCTGACAATGCGGGTCTGGTACCAATTGGGGATTTCCGGGCGCGGTAGGGCAAACAGCTCCACCGCACAGCCAAATTCAAAGGTGCATAAGTCGGGGTAGGCCAGAATGGCGACCTGCCTCATGCCTGCGTGCCTTGGTTAAGCCTGGGTTGGGTCTCGCTTTCAAGTGCCGGCTCGGCTTCGCTTTGAATCAGGTGCAGGGTACGGGTGGGGAAGGCCACTTCAGCGCCAGCCTGGGCAATGATGTCGAGGATATGCAGTAGCACCTCCTGCTTGATCTGATGGAAGCGTGCCCAGTCGGTGGTATGGGTGAAGCAGTAAATAAAGAAGTCGAGCGAAGAGGGGCCACAGGCATTGAAGTTGACCATCAGGGTTTGGCGTTGGTCAATTTCGCTGTGCTGACGCAGGTAGGCCTCCACCTCGGTGACAATCTGGCGCACCTTGCCGGCATCGTCATAGCGCACCCCCAGGGTTTCATACAGGCGGCGATGACTCATGCGCGAAGGGTTCTCCACCGCAATGGTGGTAAAGGTGGAGTTGGGCACATAGAGCGGGCGTTTATCGAAGGTGCGGATACGGGTCTGGCGCCAGCCAATATGTTCCACCACCCCTTCGATGGATTTATCCGGCGAGCGGATCCAGTCACCGACGGCAAAGGGACGATCGAGGTAAATCATCAGTCCACCGAAAAAGTTGGAGAGCAGATCCTTGGCGGCAAAACCCACGGCAATCCCGCCGATGCCGCCAAAGGCCAGCACGCCAGAGATGCTGTAACCCAGGCTCTGCAGAATCACCAGGGCGCCGGTAATCACAATGGAGGCGCGCAACAGATTGCTGATCGCGGCAACAGTGGTGCGATCCATCGGCTGCTTCATCTTGTCGGGGGAGACCAGAATCGTCTCGGCGCCTTTGACAAAACGCAGTAAAAACCAGGTGAGTAGGACGATCACGCCGATTTCGCGCAGGCTATCGACCCAGCCGAGCAGAATGGAATCGGTCTGGCGTTCGGCAATCTCCGCCGCCCAGGACAATCCCAGTAACCAGATGAAAAAGCCCAGTGGTCGCCGTGCCGCCTCCAGCAGGGTGTCATCCCAGAGATTACGGGTTTTTTCCAGCTGAATAGCCAAGCGACCGAGCAGGCGCAATACCAGCATATTGGCTGCCAGGGTCACAAACACCACGATAAATACCTGGGCAATCCAGTGCATGCTCTGTTCAGCCAGACCAAGCCAGGCGGCAACTTGAGGCCAGGACATCCTTCGTTCTCCCTTAGTGTGCTAGGGCTTCAAGGGTAGGGAAATCTGCTCGTCATGCAAGCCTCAGCGGGGCGGCTTAGCCTAAAACACTGTGGCGATACTGTGGATGCTGGTTAAACCAGTCGAGGAGTATCTGCTTAAACACTTGGATTTTGCGCGGCAAGGGTTGCTGGTAGGCGTGCAGAATCGCCAGTGAATGGGTGAGCACATCGTAATCGGCCAGCACCTGGATCAGGCGCCCCTGGTTGATGGCCTGCTCGACCAGATAATAAGGCAGGCTGGCGATACCAGCTTCACTCAAGGATTGGCTCAGGTGCAGGCTACTGGTGTATTGATTGATCGCTAAATTGCCCTGCACTTGCACCGTGACGCTGGCGAGTACGCTTTGCCTGGCGCGGGGCACTAGCTGCCAGCGGTTCCAGGCGGGTTGGTGACTATTGAGGATGCAGTTGTGGCTAAGCAGGTGCTCGGGGTGGCGAGGCAGAGGGTGACGCTCGGCATAGGTCGGGCTGGTGACCAGGATATTACGCATCCAGCCTAGCGGGTGGGCGACGACATCGTCCGGCCACTGGGCGCTGGCACGGATGGCAATATCCTGATCGCCATTGCTGAGCTTAAAGTTTTGATTGGTCAGATTGAGTTCCAGCTGTACCTGTGGACACTGCTGGCGGAAGCGTTCGATTACCCAAGGCAAGAGGTGTTCACCGAGGGAGAGAGGGCAGGTGAAGCGCAGTAAGCCGCTTTCACCCTGTTGCAGGGCGCTGAGCTGCAAGGCGGCCTGACGTTTGAGGTCGTTGATTTGCTGCGCGTAGTGATACAGGCGCTGCCCGGCTTCGGTCAGGGTGACAACACGGGTGGTGCGGTGCAGCAGTTGGCAGCCCAGTTGTTTCTCCAGGGCGCGTACCTGGCGGCTGACCAAACCCTTGGATACCTGCAAAAAATCGGCGGCGGCGCTAAAGCCACCCTGACTCACCACATGATAGAAAGCGTCCAGATAGATGGGGTTCATCGGTTTACCGGGTAGTGGTAGAACAGGCTATCAACGGCCATGCGCGGGAAGCTGGCTGGTAACTGCTGGGGGTCAATTAAGGTAAACCCCTGCTTGTGGTAAAAACGCTGCGCCGCGTGGAATTGAGCGGTGGTTCCCAGATAGAGATCCCGTAGTGACTGTTGCTGTGCCCACTGCAGGAGTTGCTGCAGCAGGCGATTGGCGACACCCCACTGGCTGCCGCGATAGGGGGTGGCGACAAACATCTTGCGTAACGCCGCCTGCCCTTGACCGATATCGAGTAAACCGACACAGCCCACCAGTTGTTGCTGGTGTAGGGCCAGCCAAAAATTACCGCAGCCCTGCTGATAAAAGCCGGCAATATCCGTTAGGTCGGGTTGCCTGGCGAGGTCGATATCCAGGCCGAACTCCTGTTGCTGAATCGGCAGGATCAGGTCAATCACTTCCTGTTGCCGCTCTGCCTGAAAAACCTGCAGTTGGATCATACTGCTGCCTGAATGATGGGGGTGTTGCTCAGTATAGGTTGTATTGGGTTTTATAAGTAAACAATAGGTTGTTTTTATGCGCTTTTTAGCCGGATGTGTTGCGCCTATTCTGCTCCCTGTCGAAACAATGATATGAGGAACAGACAATGCGTATTCTTCTGGTAGGTGGTCAAGGAACCCTGGGACAAGCGATTAAAGCCGAGTTTGCTGCACAGCATGAGGTGATCGTCGCGGGACGTAACAGTGGTGATCTGCAACTGGATATGACGGACTCGTCCAGCATTGCGGCTGCACTGAGTAAACTGGGACGCTTCGATGCCCTGGTAATAGCTGCGGGAGAGGTGGCCTTTAAGCCCTTGATGCAGTTGAACCAAGAGGACTGGCAACTGGGGTTGGGCTCCAAGCTGATGGGGCAGGTGCAATTAGCGTTGGCGGCGGTGGAGTTTCTCAATCCTGGCAGCTCTATCACCCTGACTTCTGGGATCTTGAGTCAGGACTTTATTGCCGGTGGCACCCAGGCCACCATGGTGAACAGCGCGGTGGAAGGTTTTGTGCGGGCTGCGGCGACTGAACTGCCCAAAGGGATTCGCATCAATGTGGTGAGCCCAGGCTTACTGGAGGAGTCGGTCGAGGCATTTGGGGACTTCTTCCCTGGCTTTATTCCGGTACCGGCGGCCAAAGTTGCCCAGGCGTTTAAGCGCTCAGTGTTAGGGGTGATGACAGGACAGGTAGTGGTGGCTGTCTAGCGGACGTGCACAGGGGGCAGATGCCCCCTGCCATGCTCAGTTTGATCAGGTGCGTAAACGCGCTAATTCCAGATCTAATTGCTCCACTAATTTAGCCAGGGCAGCACTGCCGGCGCCATTACGTTGCGCCAGTTCGGCCAGTCCCTGCGCGGCATCCCCCAGCGCGACCAGATTGCGGTTGATTTCATCCCCGACCTGGCTTTGCTGGTGGGCCGCCGTGGCCACCTGGACGATATGCGAACGCATTAGCTCGCTGGAATTTACCACCTCCAGCAGTTTGCTGTAGGCACTATTGGTTTGCTCGACGGAGGTCTCGGCCCGGTTGACTGCCGTATCGATAATGCCTTGGGTGGAGCGCACCTCTTGCTGCAGGTGTTCAATCAGGTGGGTAATTTCATCGGTGGAGTGTCGGGTCTTGGAGGCCAGCGCTCTCACTTCATCCGCTACCACGGCAAAGCCCCGACCTTGCTCGCCGGCTCGGGCGGCCTCAATGGCGGCATTGAGGGCCAGTAGATTGGTTTGCTCGGCAATGCTGCGAATGACCTCGACAATATTGCTGATGTTGTCGCTGCGCTCAGCCACTCGGCTGATGGCCCGCTTAACCTCGTCCATATCAGTTGCCATGTGCTGCACATCACCTACGGCTTGCTCTAGGCGCTGGCGTGAGTCCTGTACATGCTGGCTGATGGCAGAGGTTTGCTGATTAGCCTCATTGGCAATATCCGCAACTTGCAGGGCGGTGGCCGTCATTTCATTCATGGCGGTCACCACCGAGTTCAGCTCCTGCTGCTGACTGGCCAGATGCTGACTGGTTTGGCTGGTGATCTCTTGGCTTTGTTGGGCACGCTGGTGGACGTCACGGCCAATTTGCTGCAGGCCGCGAATCAGGGTACGGAGTTTGGAAATAAACTGATTGAAGGCCTGGGACAGGTTAATCAGCTCGGCGTGGGTATCGATTTTGACTTCCTGGGTCAGGTCGCCATCGGCGGAGGCCAGATTATCAATGCGTTGGTTGAGCAGCGCCAGGGGACGCGTAATGGTTTTCAGCAGGATCGCCATCATCACTAAGCCCAGCGCCAGCACGATTAAACCAGCCAGTCCCGCCTGTTGACTGACCTGAGTCGTCGCACTGGCTAACTGGTCGGTAATGGCATTGGCTTGACCGAGCGCCAGATGTTGTGGCAACTGGATCAGCAGGCGCCAATGGGCTTGGGCAGCGGCGATCTCAATGGGAAAGAGCACCAGATAGTCCGTGTCGGTTTGCAGTTGTTGGCGCTGTTGCAGGGGGATGGCGGCAAGCTGGGTGGCCAGCTCGGCATCCGCCTCTTGCAGAGGGCGGCCGATTTTATCGCCGTAATGACTGCTGCCAATAATTAAACCAATACGGGACACCAGGGTGACTTTGGCCTGTCCCTGGTAGAGCTGTTGCGATAATTCTTCGGTGAGTTTCTGAAAGGTGGGCAGGTTGATATCCGCCCCAGCCAGGCCGCTAAATTGGCCGTTGCGCAGAATGGGGACGGTCAAACTGGTCATTAGCTCGGCATTGCCGGGGCTGATTTCATACAGGTAGGGTTCCATCAAGCAGGGTTTAAGCTGCTCTTTGGCGCACAGATACCACTCAGAATCACGAATACCAAACTCATTGATACTGGTGAGGTATTTGTCATCTGGATTAGCCGCATGCTGCTCCAGGCTGCCATCCTGATTGCGGGTGAAGTACAGCTCAAGCGTGCCTTGCGTACTGCTATGGCTGCTGCCGCCTTGGTGAGCTTGATCCTGGCCATCAAAACCATTGGGCTCAAACTGGGTGTAGATTGAGCTCAGCTGTGGGCTCTGGGCCAGCACACTACGATCCAGCCACTCCAGTTGTGCACGGCTGAGACCGTTATTCCCCGCTTGCTGGTGACCTTCAATCAAGGCGGCAAGGGTGAGGGGGATGCGATAAGCCTCGTTAATAAAACCAGCCACCCTGGCACCGTATTCCCCTGCCTGGGCGGAGAGCTGTGTCAGCACCGCCTCACCCAAAGCACGTTGGGTTTGTTCCTGCAGATGAGCCTGGGTCTGGCGCAGGTTATGCCAGGTCAGTCCAATAATCACGAAGGTGACCAGGACTAACAGGCTTGCCGTGGTCAGGTAAATTTTGCGGGCCAAGGGCTGTGACTTCATAACACCGACATCCTTATGCAAGACCCCTAATGAGTACAGGGCAGGCTAGCAGACTGCAAGATGATCGGCGGGGGCAGTTTTACCCTCTGTCGGCAAAGTTAAAGTGGAGGTCGCAAATAGGATGGGACTATTCCTCTAGGGGATAGTCAGGGTGGACATGGGCACGAATGGCTTGGTTCAGACGCTCCATCCAGACAGTTTCCAGTTGTTGGGTACACATCAGATAACGCTTTTCGCCACTTGGCATGTTGCTGAAATACACGAACTCGAACTCGCTGGGGCTGAGCTGTAAGCGATTAAGCAGCTCACTGGCTTCTTCTGGAGCAATGAAAAAGTAATCAATCCGGCCACTCTGCAGCTTGCGTAGCATCTGCTCATTACTGGTGGCGGTACTGTCGCGGGGTGGGTGCAGCTGCTCCATCAATTGATCTAAGAAATGGCCATAGGAATAACCATCACGCAGCCCCAGACGCAATGAACTGGCTAAGGCGGCTTCCACCCGCATATTAGGTTTGAGTTGGTCAGTATTGGCACGGGCCAAGGCAATTTGGGCTTGATCCTGATAGAGATAGAGGCTGAAGCGGGCAAAGCCTTCACGGCTGGGGTTTTTAAACCAGCCCAGGCCACAGGAGCAGTCTTGATTTTCTTTGATCTGTTCTAGCTGTCGTTTAGCCGGAGTCAGCGTCCACTGATAGGGAAGATGAGCGGCATTGAGCGCTTTTTGCAGGGGAGCCACCAGGATGCCCTGCATATCCCCCAATGGCCCACGAAATTGATAGGGGGGGCGTTCATGGTAGAGCAGGTTCAGGCGTTCACAGCTGGCGAATACCCATGTGGGTAGGAGCAGTCCCATGACTACAAGGAGTTTCATCCAGAGTCCTGGCTGGAGTCTGAAGAATATGCTGCGCTTTACTGCCATGGAGTCTATCCCGCCGAGCTTGGGTATAGCGCTATTGTGCAGTCAAAACAGGCAGAAACAAACCGCCCCCTGGCTGGGGGCGGTGGCGACAGGCTTAACCCTGCAGGTGTTTGTAGACTTCTTCCAGCTTGGCGCTGGCATCGCCGAAGAACATGCGGGTATTGTCACGATAGAACAGCGGGTTATCCACCCCGGCATAACCGGAGGCCATGCTGCGTTTCATCACGATAGTGGTGGCCCCGTGCCAAGGCTCCAGCACCGGCATACCGGCGATGGGGCTGTCTGGCACTTCCTGGGCGGCCGGGTTGACGATGTCATTGGCGCCAATCACCACGGAGACATCGACCTTGTCGAACTCCTCGTTGATTTCTTCCATCTCATAGACGATGTCATAGGGGACCCGTGCTTCCGCCAGTAGAACGTTCATGTGACCCGGCATCCGTCCTGCCACCGGGTGGATGGCAAAGCGGACATTAACGCCCTTGTCGCGCAGGCTTTTGGTGATCTGGAAGACCAGATGCTGGGCCTGGGCCACTGCCATGCCATAACCGGGGATGATGACCACGTTTTTGGCCTGGGTCAGCATGCTCGCCACTTCTTCCGCTTCAATCGGCTGGATGTCTTCGGCATTGCCAGCGGGGCCGGCACTGGCGCCACTGCCTGCATTGCTGGTGCTGCCAAAGCCGCCGGCGATCACGCTCAGGAACTTACGGTTCATCGCCCGACACATGATGTAGCTGAGGATGGCACCGGAGGAACCGACCAGGGCACCCACTACGATCAGCAGGTCATTGGCCAGCATAAAGCCGGTAGCAGCGGCTGCCCAACCGGAGTAGCTGTTGAGCATGGACACAACCACCGGCATATCCGCCCCGCCGATCGCCATCACCATGTGTACGCCAAAGGCCAGCGCCACCAGGGTCATAATCAGCAACGGCAGGGTGCCTGCGCCCTCGGCGGAGCCAGCAACAAAGCTGAACAGCATCCAAATGGCAATCAGCAGCAGGCCAAGGTTGAGCCAGTGGCGGGCAGGTAACAGCAGCGGCTTGCCACCGATCCGGGCGCTGAGTTTGAGATAAGCTACGATGGAGCCGGAGAAGGTCATGGCGCCGATCAGAATGCCCAGATAGGTCTCGACATCGTGAATGGTTTTCTCGGCGCCCTGGAGGTCATTGGCATGGCCGGCAAAGTTGGCGTAACCCACTAATACTGCGGCCAAGCCCACCAGGGAGTGGAGAATGGCCACCAGTTCCGGCATCTGCGTCATGGCGACTTTTTTCGCCAGCTGCAGGCCGATCACGGCACCGATCACCAACCCGGCGATCAAAACAAAATAGTTGTCGCTGACAATCCCCATCACGGTGGCGAGCAGGGCGATGCCCATCCCGGCCATGCCGTAATAGTTGCCGCGTCGTGCGCTTTCCTGGTGGCTTAAGCCCCCCAGGGAGAGGATAAAGAGTACAGTCGCTCCCAGATAAGCGACGTTGACCAAACTTTGTGACATGGGTTTACCCCTTATTTTCGCAGTGAACTGCGCTTTGCATTGGTTTGCTTACCTTACTTACGGAACATCGCCAGCATGCGCTGGGTCACCGCGAATCCACCAAAAATATTGATGCTGGTAATCAACACCGCGACCGCGGAGAGGAAGATCACCCAGCCCGAGGGCGAGGAAATCTGTACCAGAGCACCGATAATGATGATGCTACTGATGGCGTTGGTGACGCTCATCAGCGGGGTATGCAAAGAGGGAGTCACATTCCAGATCACCATGTAGCCGACAAAGCAGGCCAGCACGAATACGGTGAAGTGGCTCATAAAGGAAGGCGGCGCAGTGAAGCCGATGGCGGCAAACGCCAGCGCGCCGATCGCAAACCACAGGGGGTTGGTTTTACCCGGCTGCTTGCCGTGGCTGCTTTCCATCTTGGTGGGTTTGCTCTTGGGCTTGGGCGGTGCCGCCGACAGCTTGGGAGCAGGAGGGGGAAAAGTGATTTCACCGGCCTTGACCACGGTGGCGCCACGAATGACTTCATCCTCAAAGTTGATGGTCAGTTGGCCATCCTTGTTGGGGGTCATGTCATTCAGCAGATGACGCAGGTTAGTGGCGTACAGCTGACTGGCCTGGCTGGCCAGACGGCTGGGCAGGTTGGTATAGCCGATCAGGGTCACGCCATGTTTGCTGACGACTTTGTCGGCTTCGGTCAGTTTGCAGTTACCACCCTGCTCGGCGGCGAGATCGACGATCACACTGCCTTCCTTCATCGATTTGACCATCTCTTCGGTGATCAGCTCGGGGGCAGGTTTACCGGGAATCAGCGCGGTGGTAATGATGATATCGACCTCTTTGGCCTGTTCAGCAAACAGTGCCATCTCGGCTTCGATAAACTCTTTTGACATGGTCTTGGCGTAACCGCCAGAGCCTGAGCCATCTTCCTCGAAGTCGAGCATGAGGAATTCGGCGTCCATACTCTCGACCTGCTCTTTCACCTCAGGGCGGGTATCGAAGGCGCGGACGATGGCGCCCATGGACTTGGCGGTACCAATAGCGGACAGCCCCGCAACCCCGGCACCTATCACCAGTACCTTGGCAGGGGGGATCTTACCGGCAGCGGTAATTTGTCCGGTAAAGAAGCGACCAAAATGCTGGGCGGCTTCCACGACGGCACGGTAGCCGGCGATATTGGCCATGGAGCTGAGGGCATCCATTTTCTGGGCGCGGGAAATACGCGGCACCATCTCCATCGCCAGGGCATTCACTTCCAGCTCAGCCAGTTTTTGCAGCTGCTCTGGATTCTGTGCCGGGGCCATAAAGGAGACCAGAGTCTGGCCGGCCTTGAGCAGGTCGTTCTCATGCACACCCAGCACAGGGTGCTGCTGAGGAGCCCGCACTTTGAGAATAATGTCGGCGTTGGCCCAGAGGGCGGTAACATCCTGGACAATTTCGACACCAGCGGCGGCGTAGTCTTCATCCAGGTAGCGCGCTGCCAATCCGGCACCGCTTTCAATGGCAACGCTATAACCCAGCTTTTGTAGCTGGAGCGCGACCTCGGGGGTGGTCGCCACCCGGTTTTCACCGGGAAAGACTTCCTTGGGTACGGCAATTTTCATGGTTTAAGCTCCCCGCACTGCAGCCTCTAGGGCTGGGGATCCATGCGCGGGTGCAGGCCAGGAAACTCCTGGTGACCAATGTCCCTTTGCCGGGCACCCATCAGCACAGACTCCGGGTCAGTGCATCTCTCTCACAGGTTTGGAAAAAGTAGGGATATCGCCAGGGCCTGAGGGGACCGGGCGGAACACCGAGCAATAGCGCTGCCGTAGGCGATGAAAGCGCCGGCGGGCAAACGTGACTGAGCGGTATCCGTTTCCCTATAACTTACCCAGCGCCAATACGACGCAGGGATCGAGTTGTGGATCGGTGGGTTCTAGTTTGAGTAAGGCTTGTATCATCCGTGGCTCCCAGAATTTTCTGATGTGCCCGGCTACCTTCTCTGCCCTTTTATCGTTGTCTTGTTCATAACCGAGATTGCGCGCAATCTGGTTAGCCATTTTGATGAGATATTCAGGATTCATGGCTATCTCTCTGGCATGGGCAGTTTCCACAACTGGCCCGATGCTACCTTGGTCGAGGATTCATCACAATAGGTCGGAGGACCCATTTCTGTTGCGTTGCAGCATAGGGAGGGCGTCCACCCAAGTCTTTTTCACCTGGGTGGACGCACGGCTCTAGGCGCTCGGTTGAGCCTGGGCCAGCAGCTCCCGTTGCTGCTGATCCCGTTGCTGGAAACGCTCCTGCCACTTGGACACTTCTGTGACCTTTTCCACCTGTACCGCGGTGACCTTGTATTCCGGGCAGTTGGTGGCCCAGTCCGAGTTATCGGTGGTGATCACGTTGGCACCGGACAGGGGGTGGTGGAAGGTGGTATACACCACTCCCGGCTGCATGCGGGTAGACACCTTGGCGCGTAGCACGGTTTGCCCGGCGCGGCTGCTGATGCCAACCCAGTCTCCGTCATTAATGCCGCGCTCTTCGGCATCATGGGGGTGCAGCTCCAGGATATCTTCTGCATGCCAGGCCTGGTTAGCGGTGCGGCGGGTTTGGGCGCCAACGTTGTACTGGCTGAGAATGCGTCCGGTCGTTAAGAGTAAGGGATAGCGGCCATTGACCCTTTCATCGCTGGCGACAAATTCGGTCGGTACAAACTGGCCTTTGCCAATCACAAAACCCTCTTCATGCATCACCGGGGTGCCCTCGGGATGCTCGCCATTGCAGGGCCACTGGATGCTGCCCAGTTCGTCCAGGCGGGCATAGCTGACGCCGGTAAAGGTGGGAGTCAGGCGGGCAATCTCATCCATGATTTCGCTCGGGTGCTGATAAGGCATGGCATAGCCCAGGGCTTCGGCCAGCCCCTGAGTCACCTGCCAGTCCTCTTTGCCGGCCAAGGGTGGCATCACCTTGCGCACCCGGGAAATACGGCGCTCGGCATTGGTGAAGGTGCCGTTCTTCTCCAGGAAGGATGCTCCTGGCAGGAAGACATGGGCAAACTTGGCGGTCTCATTGAGGAAAATATCCTGCACGATCAGGCATTCCAGTGCCCCCAGTGCGGCTTCCACATGTTGGGTGTTGGGATCGGACTGGGCGATATCTTCACCCTGGCAGTACAGCGCTTTGAAACTGCCTGCGGTGGCGGCCTCAAACATATTGGGGATACGCAGTCCCGGCTGGTCCGACAGGGAAGCCTGCCAGGCTTGCTCAAACAGCTGACGCACGCTGGTATCGCTGACATGGCGATAGCCCGGCAGCTCATGGGGGAAGGAGCCCATGTCGCAGGAGCCTTGCACGTTATTCTGGCCGCGCAGCGGGTTGACCCCGACGCCAGGGCGACCAAAGTTGCCGGTCAGCATCGCCAGGTTGGCAATGCCCATCACCATGGTGGAACCCTGGCTATGTTCGGTCACTCCCAGGCCGTAATAGATGGCGCCATTGCCGCCACTGGCATAGAGGCGGGCAGCGGCCCGCAGCTCGGCGGCGGGGATGCCGGTAATGGCCTCGCTGGCTTCCGGGCTATGGCGTGGATCACGGATAAAGTCATACCACTGTTGATAGGCTTCGCTATCGCAACGGCTGTGGATAAAGTCGCGGTTTTCCAACCCTTCACTGACGATGCAGTGCGCCATCGCATTGATGAAGGCGACATTGGTGCCGGGGCGCAGTTGCAGATGGTGATCGGCGCGGTAATGGGGGCCTTTGAGCAAGTCGATCTGGCGTGGGTCCACCACGATCAGGCGGGCTCCCTGACGCAGGCGCTTTTTCAAGCGTGAGCCAAATACCGGGTGGGCATCGGTGGGGTTGGCGCCAATCACCATCACCACATCGCTGTGTTCGATGGAGTCAAAATCCTGGGTACCGGCGGATTCGCCGAGGGTCATCTTCAGGCCGTAGCCGGTGGGGGAGTGGCACACCCGCGCACAGGTATCGACGTTGTTGGTACCGAGGGCGGCGCGCACCAGCTTCTGCACCAGATAGGTTTCTTCGTTGGTGCAGCGGGAGGAGGTAATCGCCCCCACCGCATCTTTGCCGTACTTGGCTTGCACCTGACGAATACGCCCGGCGGCAAACTGGAAAGCCTCTTCCCAGCTGACCTGGCGCCAGGGCTGGTCGATCTGCTCACGGATCATCGGCTGGCGGATGCGATCCTGATGGGTGGCGTAGCCAAAGGCAAAACGGCCTTTGACGCAGGCATGGCCACGGTTGGCTTTGCCGTCTTTGTAGGGGGTCATATTGACCACCTGATTGCCCTTCATCTCAGCCTTGAAGCTGCAGCCGACACCACAGTATGCACAGGTGGTGAGCACGCTGTGATCCGGCTGGCCCAGTTCGATAATGCTGTTTTCACTGAGGGTGGCGGTGGGGCAGGCCTGTACACAGGCACCACAGGACACACACTCGGAGTCCATAAAGGCTTGTTTGGCACCGGCACTGATCTGGGAGTCGAAGCCACGGCCATCGATGCTCAGGGCAAAGGTGCCCTGCACCTCACCGCAGGCACGTACGCAGCGGGAGCAGAGGATGCACTTGCTGGGATCAAAGGTGAAATAGGGGTTGGACTGATCTTTGGGCAGATCCAGATGGTTTTTACCGCTCAGGCCATAGCGCACTTCGCGCAGGCCGACCACGCCGACCATGTCCTGCAGTTCACAGTTACCGTTACTGGGGCAGGTCAGGCAGTCGAGGGGGTGATCGGAGATATACAGCTCCATCACGTTTTTGCGCAGTTTATTCAGCGCTGGGGTTTCGCTGCGTACCACCATGCCTTCACTGACCGGGGTGGTGCAGGAGGCGGGATAACCGCGGCGGCCTTCAATTTCCACCAGGCAGACCCGGCAGGAGCCAAAGGCATCCAGGCTGTCGGTGGCGCAGAGTTTGGGGATATTGACCCCAGCCAGGGCGGCGGCACGCATCACCGAGGTGCCTTCAGGCACGCTAATCGGCTGGCCGTCGATTTCCACACTCACCATCAGGGTAGCGCGACTGGCGGGGGTGCCGAGGTCACGCTCTTGTTTGGGATCGTAGTAGCCAATCATCAGTGTTGCCCTCCTGCATGGGGCGGCTGCTGTGGTTGCTGCAGCTCAGCGGGAAAGTATTTAACAATGCTCTTCACCGGGTAGGGGGCCATGCCCCCCAGGGCGCAGAGTGAGGCTTGTTCGAGGGTGTCACAGAGATCCTGCAGCAGGTGGAGGTTGGCCTCGGTCTGCTCACCCTGGCGGATTTTGCCCAGCACCTCTTGGGCGCGGGTCGAGCCAATACGGCAGGGGGTGCACTTGCCGCAGGACTCCAGCGCACAGAATTCCATGGCAAAGGCGGCCAGCTTGCCCATGTCGGCCTGCTCATCAAACACCACCAGGCCACCGTGGCCGACCATGCCGCCAATGGCGGCCAGGGCTTCATAGTCCAGCGGAGTATCGAAATGTTCGGGTGGAATATAGGCCCCCAGCGGGCCGCCAATCTGCACCGCCTTGATTGGCCGACCGGAGGCGCTGCCGCCGCCAAAGTCATAGAGAATCTCACGCAGGGTGATGCCGAAGGCGACCTCGACCAAGCCACCCTGCTTGATGTTGCCCGCCAGTTGCAGCGGCATGGTGCCGCGTGAACGACCCATGCCGAAGTCGCGGTAATACTCGCCACCCTGACTCAGAATCAGCGGGATACAGGCCAGACTGATGACGTTATTAACCACTGTCGGCAGGCCAAACAGCCCTTGAATCGCCGGCAGAGGCGGTTTGGCGCGCACCATGCCACGCTTGCCCTCCAGGCTTTCCAGCAGGGCGGTTTCTTCGCCACAGATGTAGGCACCGGCGGCCAGACGCACCTGTAACTTGAAGCTATGGGCGCTGCCGCCAATCTGTGCACCGAGATAACCGGCCTGTTCAGCGCGGGCGATGGCTTCATTCAGCACTTGATGGGCATGGGGGTATTCGGCGCGCAAATAGATATAACCCCGGCTTGCCCCCACCGCTAAACCGGCAATCACCATGCCTTCAATCAGTTGGTAGGGGTTGTCTTCCATTACCAAACGGTCGGAGAAGGTGCCGGAGTCACCCTCATCGGCGTTACAGACGATAAATTTTTGCCCTGCGCCAAAGTCCGGGTGCTGGGGAGCCTGGGCATCCAGCACGGTCTGCCATTTAATCCCGGTGGGGAAGGCGGCACCGCCGCGACCGCGCAGGCCGGAGGTTTTGACTTCATCGACAATCTGCTGCGGGCTGAGGCTGAGGGCGCGTTCCAGACCGGCCCAGCCGCCATGGGCGCGGTAGGCTTCCAGGTCGAGGGGATGGTAGTGACCCAGGTTGGCAAAGGTAAGGCGTTGTTGCCGTTGCAGGTAGGGATGTTCCTCCACCACGCCAATGCACAGTGGATGCTCGGCACCTTGTAACAGTCCAGCGGCGAGCAATTCGGGTAGTTCTTCAACCGTGACAGGGCCATAGCCGACCCGGCCGCGGGGGGTGTCGACTTCCAATAGCGGTTCCAGCCACAGCATGCCACGGGTGGAGGTGCGCTTGAGTTCGATCTGGCCACCCAGTTGGCTGTAGAGGGCCTCGGCCAGTTCTTCGGCACCGACGGATTGGGCACAGCTGTCACAGGAGAGGTACAGGGTAATCATGGCTGTTCCTCCTGCAATTTACTGAGCAGCGTGCTGGCTTTGCTGGCCGTCATGCGGCCATGGATGGCGTTGTCGACCCGCACATTGGGGGAGCAGGCGCAGTTGCCCAGGCAATAGACCGGCTCCAGGCTGATGCTGCCATCGGCACTGGTCTGGTGATAGTCGATATTGAGGGCGCTCTTGATCTGCTGTTCCAGCGCCTCGCTGCCCATCGCCTGACAGGCTTCTGCCCGGCAAATGTAGAGCACATGCTTGCCCGCCGGCTGACGGCGGAAATGATGATAAAAACTGATGACGCCATGGACTTCGGCACGGGACAGGGCCAGCTCCCCCGCCAGCACCTCGGCACTGCACTCGGGCACATAGCCAAAGGCATCCTGCACCGCATGGAGGATGGGCAACAGGGCGCCGGGCTCCTGTTTAAGCTCGGCCGCCAGGGCGCGAATACGGGCCTCGGTGGCAGTCTCGAGCGGGGCGAGAGGGATCTGTGCGGCCATCTGTGGTTCTCTTTCGCTAGCTAATCTTGGCGTGGGAGTCGGCTCCCGCGCTCGTTTGTTATCGGTTGTTAGCCCAGGGCGGCGTGATACACCCGGGGGCCGGCCTGGGCCGGAATATGGATCAGGTTTAAACCATAACGCCGGGCCTGATCCACCGCCAAGCTGGTCGGCGCGGACAGGCTGATCAGGGTCGTAAATCCAGCGCGAATCGCTTTTTGCACCAGTTCCAGGCTGCAGCGGCTGGTCAGGATCAGGCAGCCGGATGGCTGTGGCTGGCCAGTCTGTAACAGGGTGCCGATCAATTTATCCAGGGCATTGTGGCGGCCAATATCTTCCCGGCTGGCCTGAATCTGCCCGCTGGCATCCATCCACAAGGCGGCATGCACCGCACCGCAGTGCTGGCCCAGAGGTTGCCAGTGGGGCAGGGAGGCACGTAAACCCTGCAAATGTTCAATCGGGGGAAGGGCAGCAGGGCTTAAAGCAGGCAAGGGCGCCAAGGCCGCATCCAGTGCCTCAATGCCACACAGACCACAGCCAGAGCGGCCACTGAGTTGGCGCCGACGTTGCTTGAGGGCAAACAGGCGACGGCTACTGAGTGTGATTTCCGCCTGCCAGCCGCCCTGGGTGGCGCTGAGTTCGAGGTCATAGATGTCATTGATGGACTCGATGATACCTTCACTAAAACTGAAGCCGAGGACAAAATCCTCCAGGTGTTGCGGGCTGACCAGCATCACCGCCTGATTAATGCCGTTGTAACTGAGGGCCAGCGCGGCTTCGCCAGCCAAATCAGCCTCGGCGCACTGGTGGCGGTCGAGGCTACTGTAGCCATAACTGCTGCTGGCTTGCGGCAACTCGGCATCAGGTTCTGCTTGATAGGCTCGCTGCATGATCTTGGCTTTATTCTGAGCGGCTGAGATAGCTGACAGCCTAGGCCTTGTTGGTCGACAGGTCTAATTGGCAGTGACGATAGCTTGATAGAGCTTATTGATGATGGGGGGAAGCAGCCTCTTTCTGGCGGTCGGCGCCAGCTCTTGAAGGTGCTCAGTCTGTCCTTATCTGTTCTATAGAGCGGAAAAAACTGAGGACAGGGCAATGCGACAGCCGTTGTCACAACAAGGTTGGCGTCAGCAACAATGGCGTAATCAGCTGTTTAGTTGGGGCTATCTATTGGCCTTGGCGGGATCGTTATGGCTGGCGTTGGCGCTGTTGCTGGGGAGTTGGGGCACTTGGCTATGGTTAGGGTTAGTGCTGGGTTTGCTGTGGCTGCCGCTGCAACCCGGTTGGGTGTTGCGTCTGCACCGGGCCCAGGCATTGCACTATAACCAGGCACCGCAGCTGTACTGGTTGCTGGAGCAGCTGTGTCAGCGAGCGGAGTTAGCGTCAATACCACGTTTATATTGGTTGCCGAGTCAGGAGCCCAATGCTTTCACCCTGGGACAGGGGCGGCAGACAGCGATTGCGCTTAGTGAAGGCTTACTCAGACGGCTCAATAGTCGCCAGTTGCAGGGGGTGCTGGCCCATGAGTTGGCCCATGTGCGCCAGGGTGACTGGCGCTTATTGGCTTGGGCCGATGGCATTAGTCGGCTGTTACGTGGGTTGTCATTATTGGGGCAGCTGGGCCTTATCCTTGCCCTGCCGTTTTGGTTATTGGGGCAGGTGCAGATTAGTTGGGGAGGCATGTTGTTATTAGTGCTGTTGCCCTGGTTGAGTACCCTGTTACAACTGGCCCTCTCCCGTACCCGTGAATTTAGTGCGGATATGGAGGCGGCGCGTCTGAGTGGAGATCCTGAGGGGCTGGCGCAGGCGCTGGAGGCCTTGCACTGGCAGCCGGGTTGGTGGCAACGCCTGTTGATTCCCGCCAAGGCTGAAGCAGGCTCCGCCTGGCTGCGTACCCATCCCCCTACCCCTGAGCGGATTAAACGTTTGCGAGCGTTGTTGCCGCCTCCGTCCCGTCGTCCGTTATGGCAGGATTTGCCACTGGCTTGGCGTAGTCCTTATACATTACCGCTCCGGCGTTGGCCTCCCTGGCTTTGATCCAGCGTTATCACCATCACGTATAGCAGTGGCAGCTATGGCTTGAGGGCTACAGGCCCGTTGGTCCACCTTGTCACCCGGCTGCGGTACTGTGACTTGTCCTGGCGTGGGCTTGATTTGGCCTTTATTGCAATTGCCTCTATTGCCAGGGCGATAAAACTGACTATCTTGCTCGGGTATTGAGGTTGGCAAGACAGAGCCTTACTAGTTTCTTTAGTTATATTGGCCAGAGATTGCTTATGCCTCTGGCCGACATTTCAGGTTGGAGAGCGTTAAAAATGTCCCCGAAACAGACTTTCAGCTTGCAGCGCCTGCGTCAGGAAGGCGATGCAATTATGAGTGGGGTTCAGGCCTTTTTATGGGTGGTTAGCCTGCTGCTGGCCTCTTGGCATGACACCTGGAGTGAGGCCCTGCTGATCGGTGGGGCGACGTTGGTCACTGTGCTGGCATGTTGGCGTCTGATGCCAGGAGCGCGCATCACCCGCACCCTACAGGGGCTGGGTTTTATGGTGTTTGCTGCGCTCTTTATTCACCAAAGCCATGGCATGTTGGAGTTCCACTTCACCATCTTTGTCTTGTTGGCAGCCTTGCTCTACTACCGTGATTGGTTACCTTTGCTGGCCGCTGCGGCTTTGATTGCGGTGCATCACCTCGGCTTTAACTACCTGCAGCAGGCGGACTGGGGGGTATATGTTTTTGAGCAGCGCACTGGCTTTCATATGGTGTTGTTGCATGCCTCCTTTGTGGTGTTTGAAACCCTGTTGCTGGTGTACATGGCCCGTCGGGCAGAGCAGGAAGGCATGCAGGCGGAAGAGTTGAGCGGCATGATGTCGCATCTGACGGTGGAGCAGGGGCGGATTGATCTGCGCCCATTGCCCAGTGCTTCACGTACCCCACTGGGGCAGCGTCTGCAGCAGTATCGTCTGGCGGTGCAGGAGACCATTGGTGAAGCGAAGCATACCAGTGCGGAATTGGTGAGTCGGCTCGGCAATACCCATCAGCGTTTGCAACAGGTGACCCAGGCCAGCAGTGAACAGCGCCAGCAAACACATATACTGGCCCAGGCGATGGAGGAAATGACCACGGCCTTCCATGCCGTCACAGAGCATGCACAGCTGGCGGCGGAGGCCGCTAAGCAAGCCAACCAGGACTCCAAGCAGGGCAAGGGCATTCTGCAGCATACCCTCACTGATATGGCCAGCCTGAGCCAGAGTGTCAGGGCTTCGCAGGGGTTGATTGATGCGCTGGAGCAAAACAGCCAGAAGATTGGTCGGGTAGTGGAGCTGATCAGTGGCATCGCTGAGCAAACCAACCTGTTGGCGTTGAATGCGGCGATTGAGGCGGCGCGTGCCGGTGAGGCAGGCCGGGGTTTTGCGGTGGTGGCGGATGAGGTCCGCACACTGGCGAGTAACACCCAGCAGTCCACGGCGGAAATTAAGCAAAGCATCGCTCACCTGCAGGATTTGAGTAAACAAGCGGCTACGGCGATGGCGCAGAGTACTGAGCAGGCAGAGCAGGGGCGTGAGCAAATTGCTGAGGTGGCTAAGGTGCTGGAGGCGATTGTGGACGCGGTGAATCAAATCAGCAGCATGAATGTGCAGGTCGCGTCGACCACCCTGCAACAGCGTCAGGTGGCGGAGGATGTGAGCCACAATGTCAGTCGCATTAACAGTCTGGCGCAGGATGTTGGCACCAACCTGACGGAAGTCAGTGATGCCGCTCTGCATTTGAGTGAGCTGGGACAGCGTCTGGCCAAGCAGGTGGAGCGTTTCCAGATCTAAAATCAGACTTTATCCCATTGGCTTGCAAGGCAAGCGCAAGGATCATGACTCCACAAGGGGGAGTCTTATGCACAGTGTGAAGTTATCCGAACTGGTGGCAGCCTTGAGCTTTGCCCTGGATATTACTGAAGGTCAACCTAAGGGCCATTGCCTGCGTTGCTGTTGGTTGGGGATGCATTTGGCCGAGGGCTTAGGGCTCTCGGCCAGCCAACGCCATGATCTCTATTACACCCTCTTATTAAAGGACTTGGGCTGTAGCAGTAATGCAGCACGGATTTGTGAGCTCTATGGCACCGATGATCTTAATTTCAAGCGCAGCTACAAGCGTGTGGATGGCAGTTTGCCGCAGGTACTGGAGTTTGTGCGTCGTCATACCGGGCTGACTCGCTCCACCCTGGCGCGCTTACTGAATGTGATGCGGGTGCTGCGTCATGGCAGCCAATGGAGTCAGGAGCTGATTCAGACCCGTTGCGAACGGGGCGCTACGATTGCCAGGCGGATGCGCTTTAGTGAGGCAGTGGCGCAGGGGATTCATGCGCTGGATGAACACTGGAATGGTGAGGGTAAACCTGACCGTTTAGCCGGTGAGGCGATTCCGCTCTATGCCCGTATTGCTCTGCTCACTCAGGTCGTTGATGTTTTTGTGCAGAGCGCTGGCAAAGAGGCGGCCTTGGCGGAAGTGAAGCAGCGATCCGGTAGCTGGTTTGATCCGCATTTGGTGGCCCAGCTACTGAAGTTGGAAGCCAATACATCACTCTGGCGCTTAATGCAGGCGGATGTGGGGGAGCTGGAGCAGGCATTAGCCCGTTTGGCTCCGCCCACGGTAGATCTGCCCTTGGATGATGATTACTTGGATGAAATCGCCATGGCCTTTGGCCAGGTGGTGGATGCCAAGAGCCCCTATACCGCTGGGCACAGTGAAAGGGTGGCTTTTTATACCGAACAGATTGCCGCTCAGTTAGGCCTGGCGGAAACCCGTCGTCGCTGGTTAAAGCGAGCAGCACTGCTGCACGATCTGGGCAAGCTGGGGGTTTCCAACGTGGTGCTGGATAAGCCCGGTAAACTGGATGCGGATGAGTGGCAGGCGGTGCAGCAGCACGCTGCTTACACCGGGCAGATTCTTGGTCATATTGATGCATTCCAAGATCTGGCCGCAGTGGCGGCGGCTCATCATGAGCGCCTGGATGGTAAAGGCTATCCTCTCGGGCTGGAGGCTGAGCAGATCAGCTTGGAGACCCGCATTATCACCACCGCTGACATCTTTGATGCGATTACGGCGGATCGCCCTTATCGTGCTGCGATCCCGATTCCCAGGGCGTTGGAGATGATGCGGGAGCATCTGCATACCGCCATCGACCCCCAGTGTTTTGCAGCACTGGAGGCCAGCATAGCGCAGCAGGCTAACCCGTTGGCAACAGCCTAGCCACTTGATTCCGACCCTGGCCTTTGGCGTTCAGCAGGGCGCGATCAGCCTGCATGATCAGTTCTTCTGCGCTCTGTCCCGCTTGCCATTGACTGACCCCCAAACTGAGGGAGACCCCAAGGGGCTGGCCTGCCAAGGGTAACTGGTGCTGCTCCACCCGCTGGCGCAGTTTTTCCGCAAAGGCTTGAGCCTGGCTGGCATCACAATCCTGCAGGATAAACAGGAATTCATCACCGCCCCAACGGCAGAGCAGATCGGCCTGGCGCGTCTGCTCGGCGAACAGGCGGGCAATAGAGGCCAGTAACTGATCCCCCACGGGATGGCCATAGCTATCATTGATTTGTTTGAAGCCATCAAGATCGGCAATCACGCAGCAGAGTGGGCTCTGGCGCCGGTTGGCTTGCGCCAGAATGCGGGGCAGTTGTTGATCCAGCATTTGCCGATTAGCCAGGCCAGTCAGCTTGTCAGTATGGGCCAGGGTTTCGAGGCGACGTTGGAAGCGCTGCACGGTACTCCACACGAGGCCGAGTACGATCAGGGTGATCAGACTGGCGCCAACCAAGTTGGCAATCAGGGTGTGATAGATGGCGCTCCCGGCTTGATCATGGCGTTGCTGCACCACCAGGTACCATTGGAATTCAGGAATGAGCCGGCTGTTAACATAGACCCGTTCACCGTCGGGGTCGTCATAATGAAAGGCGGCGCTGGGGGAGGTCAGAATACGGGTGGCATATTGACCCAGCTGGGGGTGGTGGCGCAATTGGCCGGTCCCCTGATAGTGATCGCCGTGCATGCTGAGATTGCCGAGCCGGTCGACAAAGAAAATCTCCCGATTGTAGCGTTGCTGGTATTCATCAATCAGTTGTTTGACCACCGAGCTGGACAGACCCACACCGGTGGCACCAATCAACTTGCCGTGAAAGTCATAGACTTTGTAGTTAATAAAAACAGTGAGTTGATCGGGGTTGGCGGTGTTCTTATCGATGTTGATCTCGTAGGGTTCGAGACTGTTTTTGAAGTTGAAGTACCAGGCATCCTGGGGATCATCTTTATCGATGGTTTTGATCACTCCCTGGGGGTGGTAGTAACGCCGGCTCTGCTCTGAGACGAAGAAGCTGCTCTCGGTTTCATAACGGCGCTGAATCTCCTGCAGATAGCGGGTAATGGCACTGATTTCCTGCTCGCCGGCCAGCGCCCAGTCACGCACAAAGGTATCGTGCGCCATCAAGGAGGAGATAAAGATCGGCCTGAGCAGGTCGCGCTGGATTTCCGAGTAGATGTTATCGCCGGTGAGCGGCAGGGTACTTTCTTCAATTTCCCGCGCCAGGCTATCACGTGCGCTGTAATAGCTGATCAGGCTGGTAGTGATAAAGCTGCCAAACAGAATCAGGCACAGCAGCGTCAGAATTTGCAGTTTCTTGGTCACGGCATACTCCCTGTTAACGGCATGAATGCCACCTCGCTGGTGCATACCGCATCGCACAAGCTTAACCGAAAAATCCCTGTACGGGGGCAGACATCTGTCCGCAATCTGCCTGTCGCGGTTTTGTCATCTAACGCTGGTATTGATGTGGGCCACATTAAAACGAAGTCTGAAGGACCCTGACCATGAGTAGCTTTGAGCAGTACAGTGAAGATCATCCTGAACTCGAGCAAACCGGCTTTGACCGTCTGATCAGCAAGGGCTTAAGCCGTCGTAACTTCCTGCGTGGCAGTGCCACGGCGATGGGATTGTTCCTGGCGGCCACCCCTTTGGCCCGTGCGGTAGCGGCCACGGTGCCAAGCAGTTTGTTGGGTTTTAAAGCGGTGCCTACCAGCACGGCGGATACCTTTGTCGTACCTGAGGGCTATGTGGCGCGCCCACTGATTGCCTGGGGTGATCCCATTCTGGCGGGTGCGCCTGAATTTGATGAGTCTGGTCTGCAGGATGCCGCAGCCCAGGCCGGGCAGTTTGGTGATAACACCGATGGCATGAGCCTGTTTCCGCTGGATGAGAATCGCGCCCTGCTGGCGGTGAACAATGAATACACCAACTATGAGTACTTGTTTGCCCACCAGGGTAAGGCGATGACGGCTGATGATGTGAAAAAAGCCCAGGCTGCACACGGTGTTTCTATCTTTGAAATTCGCCGCCAGGCGGATGGAAGCTGGCACTATGTGCGTGATGGCCAGTATAACCGCCGCATCACCGCCTACACCGAGATGGAGCTGACGGGCCCCGCTGCAGGGCATGACCTGCTCAAAACCGCTGCCGATCCCGCAGGTCGCAAGGTGCTGGGCACCTTTAACAACTGTGCCAACGGTCAGACCCCCTGGGGCACCTACCTGACCTGTGAAGAGAACTTTAACGGTTACTTCGCCAGTGCCAGCGAGCAGGAGTTGGGTCGTGGCGCCAAGCGTTATGGCCTGCAGACTAAAGATTATGGTTATCAGTGGTATCAACACGATGAGCGTTTTGACCTGGTGAAGCATCCCAACGAACCACACCGTTTCGGCTGGGTAGTGGAGATTGATCCGCTAGACCCCAGCTCGACTCCGAAAAAACGCACAGCCCTGGGCCGTTTCAAACATGAGAACGCGGCGTTGACCATCGATGGCAATGGTCATGTGGTGGTCTATCTGGGGGATGATGAGCGCGGTGAGCATCTGTACAAGTTTGTCTCTAAAAATCGCTATAACCCCGACAACCAGGCCGCTAATCGGGACTTGTTGGAAGAAGGCACCCTCTACGTGGCGCGTTTTGATGCCGCTGAGGGAGCCTTAGAGGGAACGGGGGAATGGTTGGAACTGACCCATGGCAAGAATGGGCTAACAGCCGAAAACGGCTTTGCCGATCAGGCCGAAGTGCTGATCTTTGCCCGTGAGGCCGCGACTCGAGTTGGCGCAACCACGATGGACCGTCCAGAGTGGGTGGCAGTGCATCCGGATAATAAGAGCGTGTGTTGCACCCTCACTAATAACAAAAACCGCGGTAAAGAAGGCCAGCCGGTGGGTGGCCCCAATCCCCGTGAGAAGAACAACTACGGTCAGATTGTGCGTTGGTGGCCAAGCCAGGCTGAGCACAGCAGCACCACCTTTACTTGGGATCTGTTTGTGTTGGCGGGCAATCCGCAACTACACCAGGACGGCCTCTATGCGGGCAGTGCCAATATCAATCAGGACAACTTCTTTAATAGTCCTGATGGCATTGGTTTTGATGCAGAGGGGCGTCTGTGGATTCAGACCGATGGCAATTACTCCAACGAGGGTGATTATGTTGGCATGGGCAATAACCAGATGCTGTGTGCCGATCCTGCCACGGGAGAAATCCGCCGCTTTGCCACTGGCCCCATTGCCTGTGAAATTACTGGTCTGGCCTTTAGCCCGGATCAGCGCACCCTGTTTGTTGGCGTGCAGCACCCAGGTGAAGAGCTGGCGCCCTCACACTTCCCAGCTGGGGGTAACAGTAAGCCGCGCTCCACCATTATGGTGGTGCAGCGTGAAGATGGTGGTGTGATTGGCAGTTAAACCTTAACGGCAAAGCCATGGCGGGGGTAAGCTCCCTCGCTATCACCCTGTTCCGGCCTGGGCAGTGCTGCCAGGCCGGATTTTTTAGCAGAGTAATGGGCTTAGAGCAGCGCGTTCAGGCGGGCTGGATCAAGCAGAGGTAAGGCATCCAGCGCGGGTTTGGCAAAGTAATAACCTTGCTGCAGGTATACCCCATGTTGGTAAAGGTAACGGGCTTCCTCCAGGGTTTCGACCCCTTCCGCCACTAGGGTGATGGCCAGACCTTGGCAGAGGTTAACCATGGCACTAAGCAACTGCTGGCGCACTGGATCTTGGGCAATGTCACGGATCAGCGCCATGTCCAATTTGATCAGATCCGGCTGAAACTCTACCAACAGGCCCAGGTTGGAAAAGCCAGCACCAAAGTCGTCGATGGCGGTCAGAAAACGCATTTCCTGATAGGCATTAATGATGCGACTGAGGTGATCGGAATCGACTTTCTCCACTTCGGTAATCTCGAAGGTAATCTGCTCCACCGGAAAGCCAAATTCGGCACAGGCCTCCAGCGTGGTGCGAATGCAATTTTCCGGCTTATAGACTGCCCCGGGTAAGAAGTTGATGTGCAGGCGCGCAGGCATGGCAAGGGCGGCAGCTTGGCGTACTGCGCTGACGCGGCAGGTTTGATCGAAGGCGTGACGGTTGTGATCAGAAACCTGTGCCAACACCCAACCTGCTCCTTGTCCTTCACTGCCGCGCACCAGCGCCTCATAGGCATAGGCTTGACCGCTGCGCAGATCAACAATGGGTTGAAACGCCATGCAGATGGCAAAACTGAGGGTGTTTTGGCACTGACAACTTGAACCAGACATAAGGGCCCCAGGCTACTAACAGAATCTCTTCACTCTGTAGGGTAGCTTGACGCTTAGCGCAAGCTTAGCTGTGGCCAGTTCCGCTCGATGGCGATTTGTTGCAAAGTCGCATCGGCATCGACCACAACCGGGTAGTCGACCTGCTCCAACAGCGGTAAATCATTGTGGGAGTCGCTGTAGAAGTAGCTGCCGGCTAGACTGTACTGGGGGTGCTCCCTCAGCCATTGCTGTAAACGCACCACCTTGCCTTCGCGGAAGCTTGGGGTGCCGCTGAGGCGACCGGTGTAGCGCTGGTTATCGATTTCCGCCTCACAGGCAATCAGGTCATCCACGCCAAGGGCGCGGGCAATGGGGCTGGTGACGAAGCTGTTGGTGGCGGTAATGATCAGCAGGAAATCGCCCCGTTGACGATGCTGAGCCAGCAAGGCCTGTGCCTTGGGCAGCATGATCGGGGTAATCTTGCGGGCCATAAAGCGCTGATGCAGCTGCGCCAGCTCATTCAGGCTGAAGCGGGTCAGGGGGGCCAGGGAGTATTCCAGATAGCGATGAATGTCGAGGCTGCCGTCCAGATATTGCTGGTAGAAACGATCATTGGCTTCTTTATATACCTGAGGGTCGACTAACCCTTCTTCGACCAGGAACTCGCCCCAGGCATGGTCACTATCTCCGCCAATCAGGGTGTTATCCAGGTCAAAAATCGCCAATGCCATCGCCGTACTCCATCGCTGCCTAAAGGAGTGGGCATGATAAGCCTTAAGCCAATGTTTTCCCAAAATTTAATTCCGTTGGCAAAGCAAGGGCTGCACTTGGTGGAAAGTAACAATTTGTGGAAGAATAGGCGGCAATAGCAAATTATTTCAGGGTGATACCGTGATTGACGCAGACGGTTTCCGCCCCAACGTGGGCATCATCCTGGCCAATGCACAAGGGCAAGTTTTGTGGGCACGACGAATCGGTCAAGATGCCTGGCAATTTCCCCAGGGGGGGATCAAGGAGCACGAAAGCGCAGAAGAAGCCTTGTTCCGCGAACTCTATGAAGAGGTCGGGTTAAGCGCGGCGGATGTCGAAGTACTCGCTTGTACCCGTGGCTGGTTACGGTATCGCTTACCGAAAAAAATGGTTAGACGCCACAGTCAGCCACTGTGTATTGGTCAGAAGCAAAAGTGGTTTTTGTTACGCCTGTTAGCGGAGGATTCGGCAGTCAAAATGGATGCTGGGCCCTCTCCGGAATTTGATCACTGGCAATGGGTCAGTTACTGGTATCCTCTTGGTCAGGTAGTGTCCTTCAAGCGTGAGGTCTACCGTCGAGCCATGCGGGAGCTGTCCCAGCGTCATATGCGCCTGTTTTATGGGCGTGAATAGTCTCTGAAGAGAATGGAGCGGCTATGCCAAAGCTGGAAACCCTGCGCAAAATCGTACAAGAAGTAGACAGTGCCGATACCCTTGAGGAGGCACTGGCGATTATTGTGCAGCGGGTTGGCCATGCCATGGGTACCCATGTCTGCTCCATTTACCTATTTGATAATCAGCACCAGCGCTATGTATTGATGGCCACCGAGGGCTTGAATAAGTCAGCGGTGGGACAGGTGACCATTGCGGTCCGTGAGGGGCTGGTGGGCTTGGTGGGGCAACGTGCCGAGCCGATTAACCTGGATGATGCGGCCCAACATCCACAATTCCGCTATTTCGAAGAGACCGGCGAGGAACGTTTTAAGTCTTTCCTCGGCGTGCCCATTATTCACCAGCGCCGGGTCTTGGGGGTGCTGGTGGTACAGCAGCGTGAGCAGCGCCGCTTTGATGAGGGTGATGAGGCCTTCCTGGTCACCATGTCGGCCCAGTTAGCGGGCATTATTGCCCATGCCGAGGCTACCGGAGGGGTGGCTAATCTGGGCAAAAAGAAACGCAAGCCCTCGGATACCAAATACGAAGGGATTGCCGCCTCTCCTGGGGTAGTCATTGGCACCGGGGTGGTGATGGTGCCCCTGGCCGACCTGGACTCCGTACCGGAGAAACAGGTCGAGAAACAACAGATCGCGGTTGAAATCAGCAAATTTCAGGCAGCCTTAGAGCACGTGCGCCGGGATATTCATCGGGTTGGACGCAGCCTGGCAAAGCGCCTGCGGGCGGATGAGGCAGCGCTCTTTGATGTGTATCTGCGCATGCTGGATGACAATGCCTTGCCTGGCGAGATTATCCGTTATATCGAAGAAGGCTACTGGGCCCAGAGTGCACTCTGCGCAGTGGTGCAGGAGCATGTGCGGCAGTTTTCGATGATGGATGACCCCTATCTGCGTGAGCGGGCCACCGATATCCGTGATCTGGGTCGCCGAGTGCTGACCTATATGCAGCAGGAGGCGCAGACCCAGCCGCTGCAATGGCCGGAGCGGGCGATTCTGGTGGCCGAGGAAATTACCCCGGCGATGCTGGGGGAGATCCCGACCGATAAACTGGTGGGCCTGGTCTCTGTATTGGGCTCATCCAACTCCCATGCGGTTATTTTGGCCCGCTCCATGGGGATTCCCACGGTGGTGGGGGCAGTGGATTTGCCCTTTACTCAGCTGGATGGCCGCGAGCTGGTGGTGGATGGCTATATGGGCCGGGTCTTTACCGACCTGTCCAAAGACCTGCGTTTTTATTACCAGCAGATTATTGATGAAGAACGCCAGCTAGTTGAAGGCCTGGAGGCGCTGAAAACCCTGCCGGCGGAAACCCTGGATGGCCATCGAATGCCTCTCTGGGTCAATACCGGGATGGTTACCGATGTGGCCCGTTCGCTGGAGCGTGGGGCAGAAGGTATCGGTCTATACCGTACCGAAGTGCCCTTTATGATTCGTGAGTCCTTTCCCACCGAAGGGGAGCAGATCAACAGCTACCGTCGTCAGCTGGAGGCTTTCGCTCCTTACCCGGTTACCATGCGAACCCTGGATATCGGCGGGGATAAAGCTCTGCCTTACTTCCCTATTGAAGAGGACAATCCCTTTCTAGGTTGGCGTGGTATTCGCGTGACCTTGGATCATCCGGAGATTTTTAAAGTGCAGGTGCGGGCCATGCTCAAGGCCAGTATTGGGCTGGATAACCTGCGCATTATGCTGCCGATGGTGACCTATGTGACCGAAGTGCAGGAAGCGAAGGTGTTGATCGATGACGCCTTGCAGGAACTGCGCGATGAAGGCTTGCCAGTGGCCACGCCCCAGGTGGGGGTAATGGTGGAAGTGCCGGCGGCAGTCTATCAGGCTGAAGTGCTGGCCCAGCATGTTGACTTCCTGTCGGTGGGTAGCAATGACCTGACCCAGTATTTGTTAGCGGTGGATCGCAATAATCCACGGGTGGCGGATTTGTATCACTCTTATCACCCTGCGGTGCTAATGGCGCTGCAGCATGTGGTGGAAGCCGGCCATAAACACGGCGTGACGGTCAGTATTTGTGTTGAAATGGCCGGTGATCCAGGCGGAGCCATCATTCTGTTGGCGATGGGTTACGACGTGCTGTCGATGAGTCCGATCCATTTGCCTAAGGTGAAGGCGGCTATTCGTGGCATTACTTTGGTGCAGGCACAGCAGTTGCTGGGCAAGGTGATGCGTCTGGATAAGGTGCAGGATGTTGAGCAAAGCATTTATGAGCTCTTGCACAGCACAGGCGTGAGCCGTTTCAGCCGCTGGCGGCGCAAGGATAGCAGCGAGCAGAGTTAAAGGGCGCCAGCCCTGCCGCATTCGTCTGCTTGCTTGTCATTGAACCTTTTTCTTGTTCTGGGCTTAGTCCTGCTGCTGATGCAGTGGCAGGGCAATACACAGACGCTCTTCCTCCGCATCCTGAATTCGCAACAGACTCTGTCCTGGACTGAGCAACTGCTGTAGCAATAACAGGCTTTCTTCTTCCTGCAGTATGGGTTGCGCATGACGCCAGGAGGTCAGGGCTGCGGCCTTGGGGGTGCAGAATTCGATCAGCAAGTGATAACCCTCCACCAACAGACGCATTTCCAACTGGCAGGCATCACGGTAGTCCTGGTGATACAACGCCAGGGCAAAGAGGGCGGTGGTGGCACTGTCCTCTTCGCCATGCAGTTGATATTCCACTTTACTGCTTAATGGCTGCAGCTGATGGCGTGGCATCAGTTGTTGTAACTGTGGCCAACGCAGATTGATCCAGGTCTGAAACAGAAAGGAGTCCGGCGCATGGCTGGTGGGGGTAGGCCAGGGTAACGCTAGACGACCCCGTAGCGTCCAGGGTGCCCAACGGCGTAAATGGGCTAGCAGGCGGCGCATTTTGTGCTGTAAATCGAGGAGAGCCTGACGCTCTTGCTTGAGTTCGGCGGCGGTCGCCTGCAGCTGGTGGTTGGCCTCTTGCCACTGCAAAGTACGCTCTTGCACCCGAGCTTCCAACTCGGTATTCAGGCGTTCCATCTTGCTTAAAAAGTCACTGCGGGCCTGGGCCGAGGCGGTGGCTTCATCGTGGGCTTCCGCCAGTTTGCTTTCCAATACTTTTTGCGAACTGAGATCACGAATCACCGCGACAAAAGAAGACTCATCCTTCACCTCGCTTAACAGCATCAGTACCGGTAGGGGTTCGCCATTCACCTTATGGCCGAGGGTTTCCACCTGGGGGCCATGCTTGCGCAGCCAGTGGGCCGGGGTGTTCTCCAGCATCGGTAGCAGGCGTTTAAGGTTGAGGTCCAGTAATTGTTCTTGCGGGTAACGGAAGATACGGCAACTGGCCGCGTTGGATTGCAGAATGCGCCATTCTTCATCGACTAACAGCAGGCCATCGTTGACCGCTTGAATGATGGCATTGGTTTTGGCGCCTTGTTGACGCAGTCGCTCTTCGGCTTCCCGGCGGCTCTCGATTTCCTCCTGGAGCAATGCATTCATTTCCATCGCAGCCCCTGCCAGCGCTTGGGAGCGGGTCAGTTCGCCTTTTAGACGAGACTGAGCCAACAGCAGTAATACCAGGGCAAGAATGGAAACGCTGGCCTGAATCCATACCATCGGCCAGAAGCTGCTGCCCTTACCATCTTTGCCCAGTGGCAGTACTTTGGTCAGGCTGAAAATGCCCCGTACATCCCCCGCCTGCCAGTCATTTTTGGGCGTACCAGGATAGGAGTTATGGCAGTTGACGCAACTGGGCAGGAGTGGATCTGCCAGGGCATAGCGCAGTACCAGGCGGTTACCCTGTTGTTCAAAACGATAAAAGGCTTGGTTGGGGTTCATCCGCACGGCGAGTAGGGCATCACGCTCAAAGGCATCCTGAGGGCCGCCCTCGGCGCGCCAGGGGAAGGGGAGCTCGGAATATAAGCGAATGCGCAGGGAGTGATCCTGGCTGCCGATAAAGTCGCCAAAATCCTTGGCGAAGGTGGCAGGCAACGGCAGGGTGTCGGGATGATTGTAAGCATGGCTGATGCTGATGCCGTGTTCCCGTGCTTTGGGTACCACTTCACGGGCATAGAAGTTGCGGAATTCGATCACCGAGCGAGTAAAGTCGCGCGCATCAATCAGGGCGGATTGACGAAACTGGGCTTGATTATCCTGATAGCTCCACCAGGATAGCCCTAGGCTGGTACAGAGCAGCAGGGCGATAAAAAAGCCGGTGATCCAGGTGGTGTAATGGGGGCTACGGGATGCCGGTCCGGGCATATCAAGCTTCCGCGGGTTCGTGCACAGGGTGGAGAGGCAGCCAAAGGATAAAGGTACTGCCTTGTCCGGGGCAACTTTCTACTTCAATGCGGCCACCATGTTTCTCCATGATGGCATAGCTCATCGATAGACCGAGACCGGTACCCTGGCCAACCGGCTTGGTAGTAAAGAAGGGCTCAAAAATGCGACTAAGGTGCTCCTGCTCAATGCCGCAGCCATTGTCTTGAATGCGAATATAGGCACTGTCTGAGGTCTGGCCGGTACTGATACGGATTTCGCCGCTGCCGGCGGGCAGTTGGCTCAGGGCCTGTCCGGCATTAATCAGCAAATTGAGAATGACCTGGTTGAGTAAGGAAGCAACACAGTAAACCTCGGGCAGGGTGGCGTAGTCTTTGACGACCCGGGCCTGATGCTTTAAGACGTTGTGGGCGATGTTAAGGGAGCTATCGATACAGGCATTTAAATTGGCATAGTCCCAGTCCTGCTGACCGGAGCGGGAAAATGAGCGCAGGTCGTCGATAATGCGCTTAACCCGGCGAATGCCATCCTTAGAATCTTCAATCAAGCTGGGTAAGTCTGCTAACAGGAAGGGCAGGTCGATTTCCTGGCTGAGGCTATCAAGTTCTTCATGGTTTAGCTCTGGATGCTGTTCAAGGAAGGCCTGATAAAGCTCAAGCAAGCGACAGAGATCCTGTACGTAGCCGCCCAGGGCCTCCACGTTGGCACTGATATAGGCCAGGGGGTTGTTGATCTCATGGGCGATGCCGGCGGATAGCTGACCAATTGAGGCCATCTTCTCCGACTGAATCAGCTGCGCCTGGGTGTCTTTCAGTTGTTCAATCAGGGTTTGTTTCTGCTGGTTTTCACTGCGCAGTTCCTGGGTGCGTTCCTGTACCTTGGCCTCCAGGTGCAGATTGAGCTGTTCCAGCCGTTGTTTAGCCTCTTCCAACGCCTTGTTGTAGCTCAGTAACTGCTCTCCCATCAGTAGCAGGCCATCGGCGGTATCCTGCAACTCCTGAATACCAAATTCGGGGCGTTTGTCGGGTTGTTCATTTTGCGCAATGCGGTTCATCAGCACCCGTAGCAGCTCCAGTGGACGGGTAACCCGGCCACTGAGGTGGCGCATATGGCGATACATAAAGGCAAAAAACAGGATGTAGAAGGTGAGCAGGCCCACCACCATGAACAATGCAATCTGGCCAAAGGTGCTGTTGAGTTCGTAGGCCTGTTGATACAGCGCCTGTTCATCCACCACCAGTAGCAGGCTCCAGCCGGTGCCTGGCACCCGCTCCCAGGCCATCATCTTCTGTTGACCATTAAGTTTCAGGCGCATTAGCCCCTGGGGTTGATGGGTAATGGCTTGCGCGAGGGGCAGGGTTTCCTCGCGGCGGGAGATGTTGAAGTCTTCCGGTTTCAGGCTGCTGCTGCGAATGGCTTCGGCATAGCTGTAGGTTGTGAATTCATCTAGCCCCCACTCTTGCTCAGCATTAGGGGGGACTGCCAACAGGGTGCCTTCTTTATTAATCAGGACACCATAACCAAACCAGGGCACATCTAGTTTGAGTACATGGTTAACCAAGCGGTTGACGGTGACATTGAGGCCAACCACCGCCACCAGTTGGTCTTCGATGTAGACCGGAGCCACGCTGGAAGCGAGCCAGCCTTGCCCGGCTGGGTCGACATAGACATCGGTCCAGCGGACTTCACGACTGGGGTTGTGTTGCTGGTCAGCTTCAAAGAAAAAATTGTAGCGAGTGACATCCAGGTCGGCGGGCAGTACGCCGTGTACATCCAGATAGGGAGCGATACGGGTCATGCCATCGGGGGTATTGATAAAGGCTCGGGTGACTAACGGCTGCTGTTCCACCAGGCTGTGTAGCAGGGGGTCAAGCTGAGCGGTGCGCCAGATGGATTGTTCGCTCGCGGGCGTCAGCGGATGTAGGTTGCTAAAAAACATGGCCGATTGGCCAGGGCCGCCATGGTCGGTATGAAACACTCCGTCCGGGCCATGGTGGTAGCGCTGTTTTTCCGTATCCGGCACGTTATAGGGCCGTTGCCAGGCTTGCTCAACCTGATCCCGTAGTAAACCGGTAAATTGGCGTACGGCGTTGAGCTCATCCTCAATGTGGCGCGCTTCCAGATTCACAATACTACTGAGTTGTTGTTTGGCCACCTGCTGCATGTGTTCAATGTTTTTATCCAGCATGATGCTGTTAGTCAGCAGGTAGACCAGTACCAGGACAACCTCAATCAACACAATAGGCAGCAACGCGGAACGCACAAAGGTGCGCCACACTAGGGTGAAAAAGCTGACAGGCGTGGCGTCGGGTAAAGTGGGCTTCATGTCGCGATCCTGGTGGCTGCCTAGCTGTTAGGCAATATTCCCTAATGGCGAGTGGGGGGGAGAGCAAGGGTGAGAGTAACTTTGCGTAACATATTGCTGCCCCTCGGTCTGTCCCGCTACCCCATGGGTTTGTTCCAGTGCACTCCAGCCCTGCTGCTGCAGGATCAGGCTGGTGGTGGAACGGGTGCCGTAATCGGCGCTACGAATAAAACAGGGTGATAATAGCCGCTCCCAAGCTAGCGCAACGCCGGTATCGGGTAGCTGCTCATCTGCGGCAGGTTGCTCATCTAACAATAGACCCTGTAGTTGTGCATGCACCACTGCGGGCTGTTGCAAGGTTTGCTGTAAGGCTTGTTCAGCACGCTGTTGTTTGGGCCAGCGGCTATTTAAGCTGGCATTACTGAGGCTATATAGGCCGGAGCCTAACAAACGTGGCTCCGGTTCGGTGCTGGAGAGAAAACAGAGTTGCTGGCGGTCACCCAGTAACAGATTAAAGCCTGCATAAGCGGCTAACTGGGCTTGCAGCTGCTTGGCGAACTGCCAGGGCGATTGGCCTGAACGTAAGAATTGCAACACCAGCTCCCCTCGGCTGGGTGCCTGGGTGGGTGCACGGCGGCGACCATCACGGATATTAGTGAGGGCCGCCCAGCGACCCTGTTGATCGATGGCTAGCCAGCTTCCACCCGCCTGCAAGTCTTTGCCTGCCCAGATTGCCTCACCTGGCCACCAATGTGCCGGCTGAGTCGGGCGAGCATAGAATTCATCACGGTTGGCGACCAGATAGAGTGGACAGTCGCTCGCGGGCTGCCATTGGAAAACGATCAAGCACATGTTGGCGTGTCACTGTTATCTCTCTTGTTGGCATTAGGCCAGCTTGATGCGGGCCTGGCAAGACGTTGACAGGCACTGGCCACCCCCGTAGTTTGGCGTTTCGCACTGAGGGAGAGCATGGAATGACCGTCTTATTGTTGTATCTGGTATTGGGCGCCTGTGCCGGGGTGTTGGCGGGACTCTTTGGTATCGGCGGTGGGCTGATTATTGTGCCCGCACTGGTGTTTACCTTTAGCGCCCAGGGAGTCTCCCCTGACGTGCTAACCCACCTGGCGGTGGGAACTTCTTTGGCCACCATTGTGGTGACTTCGTTAAGCTCAGTGCGAGCACACCATCAACGTGGTGCGGTGTTGTGGCCGGTCTTTACTCCGATGGCGCTGGGGATAGCGTTGGGCTCCATTATCGGAGTGAAAACCGCCGGTGCCCTGACGGGTGAGCATTTGCAGAAGGTAATAGGCGTGTTTGCCTTAATAGTGGCGGCGCAGATGGGTTTTGGCTTGAAGCCCAAGCCCAGTCGTACCCTACCAGGGCAGGGCGGTTTGGGGGCGGCCGGTACCGGAATTGGCTGGGCTTCGGCGATTTTTGGTATCGGCGGCGGTTCCTTGAGTGTGCCCTTTTTAAGCTGGTGTAATGTCAGCATGCAGCAGGCGGTGGGGACTTCGGCGGCCTTGGGTTTTCCCATCGCCATCTTTGGTGCGCTGGCCAATATTGAGCAGGGTTGGCAGCACCCTGCTTTACCGGAGTGGAGTCTTGGTTTCATTTATTTACCGGCTCTGTTTGGCATAGTGCTGACCAGTGCGCTCTTTGCTAAAGTAGGCGCCCGCCTAGCGCACCAGTTGCCCGCTGCCACCCTGAAAAAGGGCTTTGCCTGCCTGTTGCTGGTCATAGGTTTGAAGTTCTTGTTTTGAGGCTGCCCGATGCTGACCTACCCGCAAATTGATCCTGTCGCCCTGCAATTGGGACCGCTGAAAATCCATTGGTATGGGTTGATGTACCTGCTTGGCTTTGCTGCTGCCTGGTGGTTAGGGCGGCGGCGCATGGGCCGTTTTGGCATGAATGGCGAGCAGTTGTCCGATCTGATTTTTGCTTGCGCCCTGGGTGTAGTAGTAGGGGGACGGGTTGGTTATGTGCTGTTTTATCACCTGGATCGCTTTTTCCAGGACCCGCTGTGGTTGTTTGCGGTCTGGGAAGGGGGCATGTCTTTCCATGGTGGCTTGTTAGGGGTGTTGCTGGCCCTGGTGTGGCAAGCACGGAAGTTGAATCTGCGCTTTTTGCAATTAGGCGACTTTATCGCTCCCCTGGTGCCCATCGGTTTGGGTGCCGGCAGAATCGGCAACTTTATTGGGGGTGAGCTGTGGGGGCGTCCCACCGATGGCCCTTGGGCGATGGTGTTTCCCCATGTGGATTTACTCCCCCGTCATCCATCCCAGTTGTACCAGTTTGCGCTGGAGGGGCTGGCGTTGTTTGTGGTGCTGTGGCTGTACTCCAGTAAGCCTCGGGCAACAGGAGCCGTATCAGGCTTGTTTTTGATTGGCTATGGTCTGGCCCGGTTTGTGGTGGAGTTTGCCCGCCAGCCGGATGCTCACCTTGGCTTTATTGCCTTTGAATGGTTGACCATGGGGCAATTGTTAAGTCTGCCGATGATCATCGCAGGACTCTGGTTAATGGCGCTCTCGCGTAAGAGTGAGAGCCGCAACTAGTTGACTGGAAAAAGTGCTTGACTGGAAAAAAGTGATATGAGCCTAGGGGCTAGGGTTTTATAATCCTGCCCCTGAATTTTTTTAAGCGGGAGAATCGCCGTGCAGCAATATCTGCAACTGATGCAACGTGTCCGCAGCGAGGGCAGTTATAAAGAAGACCGTACCGGCACGGGTACCTATTCGGTATTTGGTCATCAGATGCGCTTTGATTTGCAGCAGGGTTTCCCCATGGTAACCACCAAAAAGCTGCATTTGCGCTCCATCATCCATGAATTGCTGTGGTTCTTGCGGGGGGATACCAACATTGCTTATTTGCAGCAGCATGGGGTGTCGATCTGGGATGAGTGGGCCAATGAGCAGGGTGATTTAGGCCCGGTATATGGTGCCCAGTGGCGCTCCTGGCCTGCAGCAGATGGACGTTATATCGATCAGCTGGCGCAAATTCTGGAAGAAATTAAACGCAATCCCGACTCCCGTCGCCTGGTGGTGAGTGCCTGGAACGTGGCGGACCTGGACAAGATGGCGCTGGCCCCCTGTCACTGCCTGTTCCAGTTCTATGTGGCGGATGGCAAGTTATCCTGCCAGCTGTATCAACGCAGTGCGGATATTTTCCTGGGTGTGCCCTTTAATATCGCCAGCTATGCCCTGCTGACCCTAATGGTGGCACAGGTATGTGAGCTGCAGCCGGGGGAGTTTATCTGGACTGGCGGTGACTGCCACCTGTATGCCAACCACCTGCAACAGGCGGATGAACAGCTTAAGCGGGCGCCGCTGCCACTGCCGAGCATGCATCTGAATCCAGAGGTCAAAGACTTGTTTTCCTTCTGTTATGAGGACTTTGAGCTGCGTGACTACCAGAGTCACCCGCATATCAAAGCACCGGTGGCGATCTGATGAGACTTGCCGCCATTGTTGCTGTCAGCAATAACCTCGTGATAGGTCGCAATAACGCCTTACCCTGGTACCTGCCAGAAGACCTCAAATACTTCAAACAGGTGACCCTGGGTAAGCCGGTAATTATGGGACGTAAGACCTACGACTCCATTGGCCGCCCTCTGCCGGGACGTTGCAATATTGTGATTACCGCTAACCCGAACTGGCAGGCTGCTGGGGTGAAGGTGGTGCATAGCCTGGCGGCGGCGATCAGCCTGGCAGAGGCGGAATGCCTGATTACGGGCGCAGAAGAGGCGATGATCATGGGCGGCGCGCAGTTATATGCCGAGGCCTTACCCCAGGTTGAACGCCTGTATCTCACTCAGGTGGAGGCCGAGGTGGAGGGTGATGCCTTCTTCCCTGCGCTGGACTGGCAACACTGGCAGCTGTTACAGCAGCAAGCTCATGCTCCCTCTGGCGCCAATCCCTATCCCTATAGCTTTCGCGTTTATCAACGCCGTGCTGACTGATGTGGTTGCAGCGTCAACTGACTTTAAAAGCCCGTAGCCGGGGTTTTCATCTGGTAACGGAGGAAATTCTGGCGCAGTTACCGGAAGTGGCCGAGTTACAGGTGGGGTTGCTGCACCTGTGGCTGCAACATACTTCAGCGTCCTTAACCATCAATGAAAATGCCGACCCCTTGGTGCGTAGTGATTTTGAGGCGTTTTTCCGCCGTTTAGTACCGGAAAACCAGTCCTACTATCAGCATACCTATGAGGGGGCGGATGACCTCCCTGCTCATGTCAAGGCCAGTATTCTGGGAATGGGGTGCAGTGTGCCCATTAGTCAGGGTCGTTTGGCACTGGGTACCTGGCAGGGCATTTATCTTGGCGAGCACCGAGAGCAGGGCGGTAGGCGGCGATTGTTAGTGACTTTACAGGGCGAGTAGGGCAGGGCGAAAGTTTGCAGGGCGAGTAGGGGCTTGGTCGGCAGCTTAGTGGGTACTTAGTTAGTAAGAGTTGCATTTTGCAAAACCTACCCACATGGATACAGCAGAGCCCCGGCTGTATCTCTGTTGAAGAGCGGGGTTTACCTCAGCCTCAGCAGGTGGTCGGGGCTCACCAACTTAGTCAGACTCACTTCTCACGTACAAAAACGGGCACTCAAGGGTGCCCGTTTTGCATCTGTTGCAATGCCTTAGCCGTGGATTAAGTGACCAACGGCAAAGGAGCCGCTAAAGCCAATGGCAAAGGCGAATAACAAATAGCCGGAATAGCGCAGGTAAGAGCCAAAGGTCATCCCGCCGACCTTGCTCATGGCGACAATGCCTGCCGCTGAGCCGATCACCAGCAAGGACCCACCCACCCCTACCGCATAGGTCAGGGTCAGCCACTCGGCGGTGGACATCTCGACCCCGGACTTCAGCAGGGCTGCGGTCAAAGGCACGTTATCTACCCCAGCAGAAAGCAGACCCATAATAAAATTAGCCGCAACGGAAGGCAGGTATTCGTAAATGGCGGGAATGGCATCCAGGACGCCGATCTCTTTCATCATACCGACCAGCAGCAGCACACCGAGGAAGAACAGCAGGGTGTCGAATTCGATGGTGCGCATGTACTCGATAATCTTGCTGCCCTCTTCATTACGGTGATAGAGCTGGGCGGTCAGGAACATAATCGACAAGCCAAACAGGAAGGTCAGCACCGGTGGAATACTAAAGAACAGGTTGAGGAAGATGGTGCTGATAATGGTGCTAAGAAAAATGCCGGCAATGATGTAATCCAAGCGCTCAATCACGTGGTTTTTACGCTGAATCATGACCTCGCCACTGAGACCACGAGACAGAATAAAGGTCAGAATCATCACCGCAATAAACGAAGGAATGGACAGAATCAGCAGATGACTGATTTCCACTTTGTCTGCCATAAAGATCATCAGGGTGGTGACGTCACCGGTGATCAATGCCACACCACCGGAGTTCACGGAAAACACCACCAGAACGGCAAATTTGAGGGTCTTCTGCAGGGGCATCTTTAGCGACAGCACCAGAGTAATGGAGATGAGTGTCGCGGTGATATTGTCGGCGATGGAGGAGAAGAAGAAACAGAACAGCGCAGTCATCAGCATCAGCTTACGTTCACTGACCTGTTCGGGCAGGATGCGGTAGATGATCGACTCAATCAGACCTTTCTGGTTCAGGTAGGCGACAAAGGTCATCGCTGCCATCAGGAACAACCACAGGGTGGCAATTTCCAGCAGGTTTTCGTTAATCGCTGCCTGGATAACTGCGGGGTCTTGTCCGGGCTCGGGGAAAATAAAAGTCAGCAGCCACACCAGGGCGCCGAAAAACAGGGTGGTTTTGGCTTTGTTGATATGGACGATATCCTCGACCACGATCAACACGAAGGCTGCTGCGATCAACAGCAGAATGATGACATGCAACATCGTTGCTTGGCTCCGTAAGGTTTAGAAATTGAAATCGGTTGGTCTCAGTCCGCCTGCTGGATAGACGAGCTAGGGCTCGTCAGAGTGGACGGATTGAGCGCGTGGTTAAGCCAAGGGAGGGGCGCGTGAAAGCGGGCTAAACGGACGCGAAAAGCTGGCGCAGCAAGGCGTGATGATCGGCGTGGCATGTGCCTGGGGCCAGCTGGGAAGGTAGTGGTTAGCCACTACCGGGTCGGGTGTATCCTGATCAAGCTGAAAAACCGGACGGTCCTGCAGCAAGCCATTATGAATTTCACTTAACCACCCTTGTTCGCTGTGTTGCCATTTGGCTTGCCAACTTAATAGCAGCAGACTCCAGGCCACTACCAAGCAGAGCAGCTTGGCCAGTTGGCGGCCGGTGTTGGCAGGCAAGTGGAGGGCGGACATGGATAAGCGTCCCAAAAAGGCGCGAGGTAAAGGTGGTTAGAAAGTGGGCAGCACTCTATCAGAGCCACCCTTGAACGGCAAGGGTCGTTCCTGTCAAGGAAACGACCCTTTTTTCAATCCAGCAGGCGATCTGGATCAAGCACAAGATCAGTGAATATCCAGGTTCTCGCCCTTGGGAGCAGTGGCCTTGGCTAGGCGTCCGGCTTCCATTTGTGCCAGGTCGATGGCGCGGAACTCTTGCAGCCAACGGTCTGCTTCATCGCCACCGGTGCCAAGTACCTTCATGGCCTCGTAACAGACATTCAGGCTGGTGTCGTAGGTTTCCTGGAAGATGTAGTCCAGATCCAGCTCCAGCAGGCAGTGAGCATGTTCCACGTTACGGGCCCGGGCAAACAGCTTGGCCTTGGGGAAGTGTTCACGGATTTGCAGAGACGCCTTGGCGGAGATATCCATATCGTTGATGGCGACAATAATCAGTTTGGCTTTGCCTGCTCCGGCAGCCTCCAGCACATCAAGGCGCATGGCATCACCAAAGGATACTTCGTAGCCCAGGCGACGGGCATGGCGAATGTGGGCGGCATTGCTGTCGATAGCAATAAAGGGAATCCCTCGCTCTTTTAATACCCGGGCAATGGTCAGACCCATACGGCCAAAACCGATAATCAGCACATCGGGCTGCTGATCGGGGAGGGGCTCGTGCTCCATGGCTTTGACATCGTCCTGTCCTTCATCCTGTTTGCCTTTGAGCTTACCGAGGTGCATATCAACCGCTTTCAGTAACAACGGGGTGCAGACCATTGACAGGGTAACGACCAGAATCAGGGCATTGGCCAGATCCTGAGGCATTACTTTGGCGGTACTGGCAGCAGCAAAGAGAACAAAGGCAAACTCTCCCCCTTGTGACAGCATGGCAGCCATGCGCAGGCTATCGCCGCTGTCGTTGCCAAAGCGGCGGGCGAGGGAGTACAGCACGGCGGTTTTGCTACCCATCAGCACTACCACCAGAATCAGCATCAGCCACCACCAGTCGAGGAACAGCTGAATATCCATCGACATGCCGACCGCCATAAAGAACAGTCCCAGTAACAGGCCGCGGAAAGGCTCAATATCGGCTTCCAGTTGATGACGGAATTCGGAGTCAGACAGCAGCATGCCAGCCAGGAAGGCACCCAGTGCCATCGACAAGCCAGCGAGTTCCATCAGCAGCGCAGTGCCCATCACCACCAGGAGTGCGGCGGCAGTGAAGAGTTCACGGCTATGGGCCTGGGCCACCAGATGAAACGCAGGCTTGACCAGGAAACGTCCACCGGCGATAACGGCGCCGATGACCGCCAGACCCTGCAACAGATTCAACAGGAAATTGGTGTCATGGGCTTTGGAGTCAGCCAAGGCAGAAACCAGGGCCAGTAAGGGTACCACCGCCAAGTCTTGGAATAGCAGTACGGCAAAGGCGCCTCGACCATAGTGGGAGCCCAGCTCATTGCGCTCAGACATCAATTGCAGTGCAAAGGCGGTGGAGGAAAGCGCAAGACCGAAGCCGCCAATCAGGGCACTCTTCCAGCCGAAATCGAGAATCAAGGCGCCAATAAAGAGCAGGATGCCGAGGGCTGCACCGCTGGCGAATACCTGACTCATACCTAAGCCAAATACCGCTTTACGCATCACCCATAGACGTTTGGGCTTCAGCTCCAAACCAATCAGAAACAGCAGTAACACGACGCCGAGCTCAGAGAAGTGCAGAATCGACTCCACCTCAGTAACCAGACCTAACCCATCCGGGCCGATTAGTAAGCCGGCACCCAGGTAGCCCAGGACTGCCCCTAAGCCATTGCGCTTGGCAATGGGAACGATGCAGACAGCGGCAAGCAAAAAGATTACGGCGCTTTGCAGAAAGTGATCCATACCCGGACATCCTCGTACGACTAGTCATGCTGGCTCGGTGGCAGGCTTTGGTGCTGCCAACCTTCGCGCGCCCTATGGTAGCACCCTTGGCGAGAAAGCAAACAATCCGGCTGGGTTCTGAACGGCAGGCAGCTCAAAGCGCGTATATCTGGCGGCATAGGGAGTGGGAAAAAAGCTAACTCGGCTGTACAGATAGTGAGCGAGTTTGGTTTGGGCGAGGAGGGATGATGGAAACCAAGCAGACCATTCTGGTGGTGGATGACACGCCGGAGAACATTGATGTACTCGCTGGCATCCTCAGGGAGCAGTATCGAGTCAAGGTGGCCTTAAATGGTGAGCAGGCACTGAAATTAGCCAAAGGACCGGATCAGCCCGATCTGATTTTATTGGATGTGATGATGCCTGAGCTGGATGGCTATGAGGTATGCGAGCGCCTGCAAAAGGACTTGGTTACCCGCCATATCCCGGTGATTTTTGTGACCGCCCGCTCGGATGTGGCGGATGAAATTCGTGGCTTTGAATTAGGCGCGGTGGATTACATCACCAAGCCGATTAGCCCACCGATAGTGAAGGCAAGGGTACGCACGCATTTGGCACTGTATGATCAGCAACGTGAACTTGAACGTCGAGTGAGTGAGCGTACCCGCGAGCTGGAGCGTACCCGACTGGAAATAGTGCGTTGTCTTGGCGCGGCAGCGGAGTACAAGGATAACGAAACCGGCATGCACGTTATCCGCATGAGCCATTACACCCATCAGCTTGCGCTGGCGGCGGGGCTGCATGAGGAAGTTGCCAATCTGCTGCTACATGCTGCTCCCATGCATGATGTCGGTAAGATCGGTATTCCCGATGCGATTTTGCAAAAGCCGGGCAAGCTTGATCCGGATGAATGGGAGATCATGAAGCGCCATGCTCTCTATGGCGCTGAAATTTTATCCACCAATAATCCCTCCCCCCTCCTACTGATGGCGAAAGAAGTCGCCATTACCCACCATGAAAAATGGGATGGTTCAGGCTACCCCTATGGTTTACGCGGCGAAATGATCCCGATCTCGGGGCGTTTGGTGGCAATTGCCGATGTGTTTGATGCCCTCACCTCAGAACGGCCTTACAAAAGGGCCTGGTCAGTGGAAGACGCCATGGCGTTGTTGCGGCGCGAGGCAGGTAAGCACTTTGATCCTGAATTGGTGGTGCTGTTTGAGCAGTGCTTGCCGGAAGTGCTGCGTATTCGTGATCTTTATGCCGATGAATGAGTGGCAGGGAGCGGGAGAGTGATGCAGTTGTCTTTTAAGCGCAAATTACTGTTATGGATTATTTTGCCCTGCTTTGTTGCGTTATTGCTGACTTCTATCGTTACCCAGCGTCAGCTGCAAGCATTGTTGAATGAGGAGACCCACGGTCGCTATCTTGCCCTGGTAGGGCAAGGGGCGCAGGAATTAGCCGCAGAGCTGGGGGTGCTGGAGCAAACTGGACGCACGCTGGTCTCGTTGCTCAGCAGCCGCTTGGCCTTGCAAGAGTCTGAGATTAAGACTCTGCTGCAGGCGGCCATTACTAATAGCCCGCTCATTCACTCTATTAATTTGGCTTTGCCGGAGGCTAAGCCTGCCCGCTGGTACCACGCCTATCGCCAGGAAGAGGAGAGTTGGCTACTGAACCTGATGCCCCAGCATGATTTTCATCAGCAGGACTGGTGGCAGCGTAGTTTGACGCGAGTGTCGGGCAGTTGGTCACTGATCTGGCGTGAGCCGGTGCGGGGAGAGGCGGTGGTGAGTTTTAGCCTGCCAGTGCGCGAACGAGGCCGCCTGTTAGCTGTGTTGGCGGTGGATTTATCGCTTAAGCAGCTCTCCCAGGTATTGCACTTACCTAATATCAAAGCAGAACAGCTGTGGGTGATCACCAGTAATCAGCAATTTGCCCATGTGCAGGAGCCGGCTTTACTGCATCAGTCGCTATTGCAACTGCCTTATGAGGAACTCACCCACCTCTATGAGCAGTTACAGGCCAGTTCCAGTGGTTGGCTGGAGCTCAGTTTTGATCAGCAACGGCCTGAGCGTATTTACTTTACTCAGGCCCCTATTCTGGGTTGGCAACTGGGTATTCGCCTTGATCCTGAACGTCTGAATATACGGACACAAAACTATCTCTGGGAACAGCGACTGATTTGGGGCAGTGTTTTTATCCTGCTGATGTTACTGACCTATATGCTGACCTCCCACTTGTTAGAACCGCTTCAGCGTTTGCAGAAAGCGGCGCGTGATCTGAGTTTAGGTCGCCCGGTTTTCTTGGAGGCTTATAACAGCCGGGATGAGGTGGGTGAGCTGGCCAGTAGCTTTGCCATGATGGTGAAAAGCTTGCAGGATCGCGAAGCGAGCCTACGGCAGCTGAACCAGGAGTTGGAGCAGCGGGTCGCGACCCGGACTGAAGCGTTGGTACGCAGTGAGCGTCAATATCGCAGTCTGGTCGCCAATATGCCGGGCACGGTGTTTCGCGTGAGCCTGTTAGCTGACAGCTGGCCGATTGAGTTTGTTAGCAATGAAATTGAGCGTTTGACCGGTTATTCACCTGATTTCTTCATCGGTAAGGGAAGGGTAGAGCTGGTGGATATGATCCACCCGGATGATGTGTTGGCATTTCGCCAAGTTATTGAGGCCAGTGTGCAGGAGCGTCGTCCTTACTCATTGGAATACCGCCTTTATGATCAGGATGGGGTGCTGCACTGGGTATATGAGCGGGGGCAAGCCAGCTATGACGAGCAGGGTGTTGCTCTGACGCTAGAGGGTACCCTGGTGGATATCAGTGATCGTGTTGAGGCAGAGCGACAACGCCGAGAGCAGGATGCCTTCTTCCGTGCACTGTTTGATCATGCCGGTGTTGGCTTAATTTCCTTGGATGCGGATGGCCGAGTGCTCAATGCCAATGATGAATTTTGTTTATTTAGCGGTTACCGCCTTGACGCGTTATTACAGCTGGTGGCCAAGCAGCTGGTTTGCAAGGAGGATAAGCCCAAAGCCTCTGCCGTGTTGGCGGCATTGAAGAGTGGTGAAGAGGTAGTGCGCCAGGTCTTGCGGGTGCGTCACCATGATGGTGCAGAACGTTGGGGAGATATCCGTGCCACCGCAATGCGGGATGAGCAGGGTGATTTTCAGTATGCAGTGGTATCGGTGATGGATGTCACCGATGAACATCAAGCGCAATTACAGTTGCAACAAGCTCATCGAACATTGCAGCTGCAACAGCAACAGTCTCAGGCGATTCTCGACTACTCCCCTTCGGTGATCTATCTCAAAGACTTGCAGGGACGCTATTTACTGGTTAATGCGCGTTGGAGCCAGCTCATGGGATTGAGCAAAGAGGAGGTAGTGGGGCGTAGCCTATTTGAAGTGTTGCCAGAAGAGCAGGCCGATAGTTTTGATCGTATTGATTACCAAGTTTTGCAGGATGGACGAATCCGTGAGCTGGAAGAGGAGCTGATCCGCGATGAAGGGGTATTGACCTTTCTGTCCTATAAATTCCCCCTCTATGACCCGGATGGCAATATTTATGCGGTCTGTGGCGTCTCGAATGATATTACTGAACGCAAGGAGGCGGAACGGCGCATTCAAGAGTCTGAACAACGCTTGGAACTGGCGCTGAAAGGGGCAGGGATAGGCCTGTGGGATTGGCAAGAGGGGGATCGGGTATATACCAGCCCGGTGTGGCAACAGCGACTGGGTTATGCGCCTGAACAGGCACCACAGCAAGCCGCACAGTGGTTGGCGCTGATTCATCCGGATGACCTGAGTCATCATGCCCAGGCTTCCCGTGCTCATGCCTGTGGCGAGACGGAAGATTACCGGGTGGAGTATCGCATCCGTGATGCCAAAGGCGACTGGCAGTGGGTGATGGATTGGGGCCGTGCGGTGCAGCGGGATGCGACAGGTATGCCGCTGCGTATTCTTGGAGTGACTATTTTTGTTAATGAAATCAAAGAGTTGCAGCTGGAGTTGGAGCGGGCGAGGGTTGCGGCAGAGCTCGCCAGCCAAGCCAAGAGTGACTTCCTGGCGAACATGAGCCATGAAATCCGCACACCGATGAATGCCATTCTAGGCATGACCCACCTGGCCTTAGGTACTGAGTTGAATGAACGTCAGCGTCACTATTTGACTAAGGTGGATAGCGCGGCCAAGTCCTTGTTGCAGATTCTGAATGACATTCTCGACTTCTCCAAAATTGAGGCGGGTCGATTGGAGATGGAGGTGGTGCCCTTCAACCTTGAGGTTGTCCTGCAGGAAAGTGCCCAACTCTTTACTCTCAAAGCGGTGGAAAAGGGTTTGGAGCTGATCCTGGATCTGCCCCCGGATTTACCGATCCATTTACGTGGCGACCCTTTGCGCTTGGGACAGGTGCTGAACAATCTCATCAGTAATGCGATCAAATTTACCCAGCAAGGGGAAATTCTGCTGGCGGTTGAGGTCTTGCAACAGGATGGCGAGTCGGTCGAGCTGAAATTCTCCGTGCAGGACTCAGGGATCGGCATGAATACTGAGCAGCAGGAGAAGTTATTCCGTTCCTTTAGTCAGGCTGATAGCTCCACCACCCGTAAGTATGGCGGTACTGGATTGGGGTTAGCGATCTGCCGCCGCCTGGTGCAGATGATGCATGGTGAAATCAATGTCTTGAGCCAGCCAGGGCAGGGTAGTCAGTTCTGGTTTAGTGCCCGTTTTGTGATGGAGGAGACGGCAAATGCTGAATACGCCCTGCCGGATACCAGCCTGGAAGGGCAGACGGTGGTGGTGATTGATAGCCATGACTTGGTACGGGAAACGCTGGTGCGAGATCTGCAAACCTTCTCGTTTCAGGTCAAGGCGTTTGCCAATGCCACAGAGTTTCTCCACTGCTGGCAACAGACCCCTGAACAGGTGCGTCACTGTCGCTTGGTATTGCTGAGCTGGAAACTGGCCGATCAAGACGGCATTGCGCTGTGGCAGCAACTGAAAGCACAGGGTGAGCCGTTGCCCCCCTGCGTACTCTTGACCAATGTGTTTGAACATGAGCAGGTGCAGCCCTTGCTGGCGCGGGCGGGCATCCAGTCTTGCTTGGTCAAACCTATCAGCCCCTCCAGCTTGTTTGATACCTGTGTACGTTGGTTGGGTCAGCCGGGTCTAAGCCCGTGTCCCCCGGAGAATATAGGCAACCAGCGTCGCTATTATCGCTTACAGGGTCTGCAAGTACTGTTAGTGGAAGACAATGAGATCAATCAGGAGCTGGCCCGTGAGCTGCTGGAGCAAGCCGGGATTGATGTGCTGGTGGCGGAGAACGGCCAGGAAGCGTTGGATTGGCTAAGCAAGGAAAGTTTTGACTTGGTGCTGATGGATATTCAGATGCCGGTCATGGATGGCTATACCGCAACCCGCCACATTCGCGAACAGGCGCAATGGCAAAACTTGCCCATCCTGGCCATGACCGCTAATGCGATGCCGCAGGATCGCCAGCAGTGTCTGCAAGTGGGGATGAACGATCATCTGGCCAAGCCGATTAATGTGGATGAACTCTTCCACAAACTGGCCCGTTGGAGTGGGCGTGAACTGGAAACCCTGAGTCAGGCCGAGCAGCGCCAGGCATCGCCTTGGCAGGTGCTGATTGAGGCAGGGATTAATGTGGAAGAAGCGCTGTTGCGTCTGCAGGGACGCGATGACATGTACCAACGCTTGTTACAGAAATGGCTATTGCGCGCTCCGGCGATTGAAGCGGATTTGTGGGAGAGCTGGCATCAGCGGGCCTGGGCCGATCTGGAGCGCCATGCCCATAGTCTCAAGGGGGTGGCCGCTAACCTGGGCTTTAGTGAGTTGGCTGAGCTGGCCTTGCAGGTGGAGCAGGATGCTTCAATTGAGTTAGATAATCGTGCGGCCAGCTTATTGGCGGCTTTTCACCGTACCCGTCTGCTGATTAGTCAGGTGGTGGGTGAGCAAGAGCAGGAAGAGGGCGAGCTCAATCCACCGGATACGGCGCAATTACAGCAATTGCAACGCTTGTTAAGCGAGCAGGACTTTGAAGCGCGTAGCTACTTTGAACAGTATCGTGGCCAGTGGCTGGGGTTGGGTAAGGCGCGCCTGGAAAAACTGGCTTATGCCCTGGAGCAGTATGATTTTGATGGTGCTGCAGCGGCCTTGGCCGAGTACTTGGCCAGCCAACAGGATGAAGACAGGGGGGAGAGTTAGCGGAAAGCACCAAGCCGATAAACGGCTTGGTGGGACAATCAGGGTATGACCAGGGTATGACGCTTAGCCTTCCAGCTTGGATAGATCCCGTACCGCACCCTTGTCGGCACTGGTAGCCAGCAGGGCGTAGGCCTTCAAGGCGGCAGAGACTTTGCGCGGACGTGGCTTAGCCGGCTTCCAGCCCAGTTGATCCTGCTGCGCACGGCGCTTGGCCAGCTCGGCCTCATCGACTAACAGATCGATGCGGCGGTTGGGAATATCGATGCGGATAGGATCACCATCTCGAACCAGACCAATGGTGCCGCCTGCCGCCGCTTCCGGTGAAACGTGTCCGATGGACAGACCAGAGGTGCCGCCGGAGAAACGGCCATCGGTTAGCAGGGCGCAGGCCTTGCCCAGTCCCTTGGACTTCAGGTAGCTGGTGGGGTAGAGCATTTCCTGCATGCCGGGGCCGCCACGGGGGCCTTCATAACGGACGATGACCACTTCCCCTTCTTTCACCTTGCCTTCCAGGATATGGGCAACGGCTTCATCCTGGGACTCGGTGATATGGGCCGGGCCTTCGAACACCAGAATGGAGTCATCCACCCCAGCGGTTTTCACCACGCAGCCGTCTTCGGCCAGGTTACCGAAGAGGACGGCCAGGCCACCCTCAAGGGAAAAAGCATGTTCCAGGTTGCGGATACAGCCCTGGGCACGATCACCATCCAGACTGGGCCAGCGGGTGGACTGACTAAAGGCCACCTGAGTAGGAATGCCCGCCGGGCCGGCCTTATAGAACTCCACTACCTCGGCGCTGGGGTTGCGCATGATATCCCAGGTATCCAGCGCTTCTTTCATGGTAGCGCTATGCACAGTGGGTACATCGGTGTGCAGCAGACCGGCACGATCGAGCTCACCGAGAATGGCCATGATGCCACCGGCACGGTGTACATCTTCGATATGGTATTTGGGGGTATTGGGGGCCACCTTACACAGCTGGGGCACCTTGCGTGACAGGCGATCAATATCCTTCAGGGTGAAGTTGAGCTCAGCTTCCAGCGCAATGGCCAGGATATGCAGAATGGTGTTGGTGGAGCCGCCCATGGCGATATCCAGGGTCATGGCGTTTTCAAAGGCCTTGTCGCTGGAAATGGTACGGGGCAGGGCGGTGATGTCGTCTTGCTCGTAGTAGCGTTTGGCCAGACTGACGATACGTTGACCGGCTTCTTCAAACAGGCGGCGGCGGTCACTGTGGGTGGCGACCACGGTGCCATTACCGGGCAGAGACAGGCCCAAGGCTTCGGTCAGACAGTTCATCGAGTTGGCGGTAAACATGCCGGAGCAGGAGCCGCAGGTGGGGCAGGCAGAGCGCTCGTACTCGGCCACCATCTCATCGCTGGCACTGTCATCGGCGGCAATCACCATTGCATCCACCAGATCCAGCTTGTGCTCGGACAGCTTGGTCTTACCGGCTTCCATCGGGCCGCCGGAGACGAAAATCACTGGGATATTGAGGCGCATCGCCGCCATCAGCATTCCCGGGGTGATTTTGTCGCAGTTGGAGATACAGACCATGGCATCGGCACAGTGGGCGTTGACCATGTACTCCACGGAGTCGGCGATGATGTCACGGGAGGGCAGGGAGTAGAGCATGCCATCGTGGCCCATGGCGATGCCATCATCCACCGCGATGGTGTTGAATTCTTTGGCGACCCCACCGGCCTTTTCAATCTCCCGGGCCACCAGTTGGCCCAGGTCTTTCAGGTGGACGTGACCAGGCACAAACTGGGTAAAAGAGTTGACCACCGCAATAATCGGCTTATGGAAGTCTTCATCCTTCATGCCGGTGGCACGCCAGAGCGCGCGAGCGCCAGCCATGTTGCGGCCAGCCGTGGAGGTTTTGGAACGATAGGCAGGCATGGGTATTCCTCACAGGTGCTGCTTATGCCAACTCAAAGTGGCTAATCACGCTAGGGTTGGCTTGTTATACGCCCGTCGCCTGTGCTGGCGGGGCAAAGAGGGTCTATTCTAAGCAAAACAGCAAAGCACACGAAAGCGCTATGGCGAATCAACTTGAAGTTTTCGAGCAGCAGGTACGGGATAGCAGTGGTCGCGCAGTGCTACAGACGGCCGCGTTGATTGAGTTGCCCCCAGGGCGAGTACTCTATCGTCAGGGCGATCGATGCTGCCAGTATTTGCTGATGGTGGCAGGTAGGGCGCGGGTCTATCTGACCTGCCCCAGTGGTCGTGAGTTGGTGCTTTATCGTTTGCAGGCAGGGCAAGCCTGCGTGCTGACCACCAGTTGTCTGCTGGGGGAGAGCGCCTACCCCGCCAGTTGTGTCAGTGACTCGCTGGTACAGGCATTGGTGATTCCGCGCCCCGCCTTGTTGCGTGGTTTGGCGGAGTCGGAGGATTTGCGTTTGCTGGTGATGAGCCAGTTTGGTCAGCGTTTACAGGAAGTGATGGCACTGATCAGTGAACTGAGTTTGCGCCGTTTGGATATCCGCTTGGCACGCTTACTGTTGGAGCGGGCGCATCCGCAGGCATGGTTGGTTAGCTTGGCTAATCTGGCGAATAGCCTGGATGCGCCGGAAAGTGCGGTGAATCATCTGCTCCATGAGTTTGAACAGCGCGGCTGGATTTTACTTAACCAGGGGTCACTGGATGTGCAACAGCCCCTGGCCTTAAATCGTTACATCGCTGAGGCGACGCTTTAACCAAAACGACCGCTGACGAAGGGATTGCCACGGCGCTCAGCGCCGAAGCTGGACTCTGGGCCATGACCGGGGACAAAGCGCACCTCATCCCCCAAGCTGAAGAGTTGTTCATGAATCGAGCGGATCAGGGTGTCATGGTCGCCGCCGGGGAAGTCGGTGCGACCGATAGAGCCTTTAAATAATACATCCCCCACCTGTGCCCACTGAGTGGCCGCATGATAGAAAATCACATGACCAGGGGTATGGCCGGGGCAGTGGCGTACTTGCAGCACTTCCTCACCGACTTGCACCTCATCTCCTTGGGCGAGCCAACGGTCTGGATGAAAGGCCTGGGCGGGTGGGAAACCAAACATCTGCGCTTGTTGCACTAACGCATCCAGCCAGAACTGATCCGCCAGGTGGGGACCTTCGATTGGCAACTGCAGCTCACTGGAGAGGTGCTGGGCAGCACCGACATGATCCAGGTGGCCATGGGTGAGCAGTACTTTGCTGAGTTTGACCCCCGCTTGCTTGACCGCGTCCAGCAGTTTCTCGGGTTCACCGCCGGGATCAATTAGCGCTCCCTCCATACTCTGGTCACACCAGACCAGGGTGGCATTTTGGGCAAAGGCAGTAACCGGGATAACCTGATAACGCAGCATGAATGATTAACCTTGCTGTTGTTCTAACTGCTGTAAGCGAGCTTCGAGACGATCGAGATGTAAACGGGCCTGGCGAATGTCTTCTATCCAGTCTTCGACTTCGATTGGGGTGGGGAGCAGTCCTGACTCCTCCTGCAGGTATTCACGTAAGTCGGCATGCAACTCGCCACGGCTACGGGCAAGCCAAGTGCGCTGTTGTTGCAACGCCTTGCCGATCAGATGGGCGGGGATATCCCCCAGATGCTCCGCCAGCCAGCCTTCCCAATCCGGATCAAAGCCCTGATAGAGGCGCTGTAACTGTTGCAGCAGCTGGTGATCCCCATCGATTTGGATACCGGAGCCGGCCAGCGGCTGACTGGGGTCAGCCAGGCGCGCCAATAATTGGCTGAGGTTGGCCTGCACGCGGGCATCGACTTGCTCCGGCGCTTCCAGTTGCAACCGCAGGCTTTGCTCTAACAGGCGCAGGTAAAGCGGTTCAGGCCACTCCTGCAGCTGCAGTTCGATACAGCGATCTGCCAGTTCCGGTAAGCGCTGCAGCAGCCAGGGATCACGACTGAGCAGGCTGTTCAGACGTGCCTCCAGGGTGGCGAGCAGGGCAGAGCGCAGGGGCCGGAACATAGGCGTTACCTCAGGGTTTGATCCCGGTATGGAGGGCGACGATGCCGCCGTTCATATTCTCGTATTCCACCCGCACCAGTCCGGCGTTTTCCATCATCCCCTTGAGGGTTTCCTGATCCGGGTGCATACGGATCGACTCGGCTAGATAGCGGTAGGACTCGGCATCGCCAGTGATGAGCTTGCCCATCAGCGGCAAGGCGGTGAAGGAGTAGAGATCATAGGCTTTGGTTAGCAGGGGGTTGTTGGTTTTGGAGAACTCCAGCACCAACAAGCGGCCACCGGGTTTTAGCACCCGCGCCATGGAGGCCAGGGCCTTGTCTTTATCGGTGACATTACGCAGACCAAAGGCGATGGTGATGGCATCGAAGCTGTTATCGGGGAAGGGCAGGCACTCGGCATTGGCCTGAACGTATTCGACATTACCGACCACGCCCCGGTCGATCAGCTTGTCACGGCCGACCTTCAACATGGAGTCGTTAATATCCGCCAGCACTACCTTGCCCTTGGCGCCCACCAGGCGGCTGAATTGATAGGTCAGGTCACCGGTGCCACCGGCAATGTCCAGTACACTGTGACCGGCCCGTACGCCGCTACGGTTGATGGTGTAGCGTTTCCACAGGCGATGAACCCCCGCCGACATGAGGTCATTCATCAGGTCATACTTGGCGGCAACGGAGTGGAATACCTCTGCTACCTTTTTGACCTTCTCGTCCGTCGGTACCTGCTTGTAACCAAAGTGGGTGGTGTTACCGCTGGATTTGTCCTGTTCGCTCATGGTTCGATCCTGGCCTGCAAAAACTGCGACCATTTTAGAGGGTTAGTCTGGCTTTGTCCTTCCCAATAAGGGGTAGGGCCTAGCCCAAAATCTTCACCACGCTGACATCCGGGTCGCGGTTGGCACCGGCACTGGCTAAACGGTCAAGATAGTGTTGCCAGTAACGCTGCTGGTGTTGGCACAGGTCGTGGAGGTAATCCCAGGTGTAGAGGCCGCTGTCGTGGCCGTCGTCGAAGCTGATTTTGACCGCGTAGTGGCCGCTGGGCTCGATTTTATCGATGCCAACATGGAGTTTGCCGGTCTGCAGAATACCGGGGCCGCGGCCATGGCCACGGACCTCGGCGGAGGGGGAGTGCACCCGCAGGAACTCGGCACTGAGATGATAGTGCTGTTCGCCATACACCAGCTCCAGGGTTTTGGAGGCTTTATGTAGACGCAGGGCGGAGGGACGAGGTGCACTCATGGCTTTTCCTTACAGAATATAGCGGCTCAGGTCTTGATCCTGGGCCAGTTCACCCAGTTGCGCATCCACATAGGCGGCATCGACGCTGAGGCTGTCGAGCCCTGTTCCAGCCTGGAAGGAGACATCCTCCAGCAGACGCTCCATCAGGGTATGGAGACGACGGGCGCCGATGTTTTCGGTTTTCTCGTTGACCTGGAAGGCCAGCTCCGCCAAACGCTGGATGCCGGAGTCAGCGAACTCAATCCGCACCCCTTCGGTAGAGAGCAGGGCCTGATATTGCTCGGTGAGGGAGAAGTCCGGCTCGGTGAGGATGCGGCTGAAGTCTTCTGGCGTCAGGGCGTTGAGCTCAACCCGGATCGGCAGACGCCCCTGTAATTCAGGAATCAGGTCCGAGGGCTTGGACAGATGGAAGGCACCGGAGGCAATAAAGAGGATATGATCGGTTTTGATCATGCCGTGCTTGGTATTGACGGTGCAGCCTTCGATCAAGGGCAGCAGATCCCGTTGTACCCCTTCGCGGGAAACATCGGCACCGCTGGTTTCGCCGCGCTTGGCGACCTTGTCGATCTCATCGATAAAGACGATACCGTTTTGCTCCACGGCTTCCACTGCACGGGCTTTCAGATCATCTTCTTTGATCAGGTTGGCGGCTTCTTCCTCCTGCAGCAGGCGCAGGGCTTCTTTGACCTTGAGGCGACGGCTCTGCTTACGCCCGCCACCGAGGTTGGCGAACATGTTTTGCAGTTGGCTGGCCATTTCTTCCATGCCGGGCGGTGTCATGATTTCGACCCCAGCCTGGGTGGCGCTGACTTCGATCTCGATTTCTTTGTCGTTCAACTCGCCTTCGCGCAGTTTTTTGCGAAATACCTGACGGGTATGAGTGTCGGTGCGGCTGGGCTCGGCATCAAAGCCGCTGCCACGGGCCGGGGGCAACAGGGCATCGAGAATGCGCTCTTCGGCAGCATCCAGGGCGCGGTCTTTGACCTTTTGCATTTCCTGCTCACGCAGCATCTTAATCGCCATGTCAGCGAGGTCGCGGACAATCGACTCTACATCCCGGCCCACATAGCCGACTTCGGTGAACTTGGTGGCTTCCACCTTGATAAAGGGCGCATTGGCGAGTTTGGCCAGGCGGCGGGCAATTTCGGTTTTACCTACCCCGGTGGGGCCGATCATCAGAATGTTTTTCGGCGTGATTTCGGCCCGCTGGGCAGCGCTAAGCTGCATGCGGCGCCAGCGATTACGCAGGGCAATGGCGACGGCACGTTTGGCCTGATGTTGCCCAATGATGTGCTTGTCGAGTTCTTGCACGATTTCACGAGGGGTCATGGACATAATCAGGCTCCGCTGCTTTCCAAGGCTTCAATAGTCAGGTGATGATTGGTGTAAACGCAGATGTCGGCGGCAATTTTCAAGGATTCTTCGACAATCTGGCGGGCATCCAGGTTGGAGTGATCCAGCATGGCGCGGGCGGCAGCGGTGGCAAAGTTGCCGCCGGAGCCGATCGCCAGGACACCGTATTCCGGTTCGATCACATCGCCACTGCCACTGAGCAGCAGGGAGTATTGGCTATCGGCCACCACCAACATGGCCTCCAGACGACGCAGGGCGCGATCGGAGCGCCATTCTTTGGCCATCTCGACGGCGGCACGCTGCAAATGGCCGCCGTGTTTTTCCAGGTGGCCTTCAAAGCGTTCAAACAGGGTAAAGGCATCGGCGGTGGAACCGGCAAAACCGGCCAGCACCTTGTCACGATAGAGGCGGCGCACCTTGCGGGCGTTCCCCTTCATTACGCTTTGGCCCAGGGATACCTGGCCATCGCCACCTAGTACTACCTGGCCGTCTCGGCGAACGCAAACGATGGTGGTCATTAATCTCTCCGTCAATGCTGTGCAGGATGTGAGATCCTGCCGCCCTGGAGGGCAAAAAAATTGGGGCGGGTTACGCCTGTGCAGGAGGAAGTGGTGGTGAACAGGGCAGATTTCAAGGCAGGCGCGGGGGCTACCCCTTAAGCAGTAGCAACAATGCCGTGTGGCAGGGCGCAATGGACGGCTCAGCAATCCAGTCGTCAGGGGGACGGCCTGGATTGCTGGGGTGTGTGGCGCTTTACTTGACCGGTACCCGAATCGCTTGGATACCGATGCCGCTAAGCTTGCCTTCGGCGCGGCTGAGGGTGTCGCCACTGTAGGGGCCAACACGCACCCGCCACCAGGTGCCGCCATCACTACCGGGGCCAGGGGTGACGCTGACCTCCTGTAAACCCTGCAGGAACAACTTCACCCGCAGTGCTTCCGCTTCTTTTTCGGTACGGAAGGCACCGGCCTGGAGCAGCATCCGCGCACTGGCGGTGCTGGCAACGGGCTGTTGTGCGGGCTGCGACAGCTCCACTACCTGGGCCGGGGTGCTGTTGCTGGCGGCATCAGGTTGTGCTTGCGCATTAGCCGTGGGTGGCGGCGGTGGAGGCGGTGCCAGGGGCTCTACCCCGGAAGGGAGCGGCACTTCTGACTCCGGCAGCAGTTTATAGAAATCCCAACTCTTGGCCGCGGCATCCTGAGGCTTGGGCGGTGGAGGTGGAACCTTGGTTGCTGGCTTGGCCGCTTCCTTGGCGGCTGGCGCCGGCGCTTGGCCGCTACTGAGTACCTGCTGGTTGAGGTTGGGGTCGGTTTTGACCTTGGTGAGCTGTAACAGCACAAAGGCAAAACCACCCAACAGCAGCACGACCAGTAATAGCCGGCCCCAGGGCAGCCCCGCGCGTTGCTTCGCGCGTGAGCGTCCGGAGGAGCCGCCACTGCGGCGGTGTTTTTTGGCAAAATCCTGGGTCGCCATGAGTTACATGCTTTCCGGTGCGGAAACCCCCAGTAGCGCCAAACCATTGGCCAGTACTTGACGCACGGCCAACGCCAGGGCCAGACGGGCATCACGCAGGTTCAGGTCATCTAACAACATCCGATGGGCGTTGTAATAAGTATGGAAGTCACCCGCCAGCTCGCGCAGATAGTGGGCCAGCTGATGGGGTTCGTGATTGACGGCGGCGTTGTGCAGGGTTTCCGGATAGCGCGCCAGCTTCTGCATCAGATCACGCTCGGCATCCTGCTCCAGCAGTTCCAGATTGGCCAGGCCGCGCTCTTGTTGCCAGGCCTGTTCCAGCTTACCCACCAGGGTGCAGATACGGGCATGGGCATACTGAATGTAGTACACCGGGTTGTCTTTGCTTTCCGACTTGGCCAGATCCAGGTCGAAATCCATGTGTTGGTCGGCTTTGCGGGAAACGTAGAAGAAGCGGGCAGCATCATTGCCCACCTCCTCACGCAGCTCGCGCAGGGTGACGAAGGAGCCGGAGCGAGTCGACATCTGTACCCGCTCGCTGCCGCGATAGAGAATTGCGAACTGCACCAGGCGCACCAGAAGTTTGTCGGCATCCAGCCCCATGGCGGTCAGCGCAGCCTTCACTCGCGGAATGTAGCCGTGGTGATCAGCGCCCCAGACGTTGATGACGGTATCGAAGCCACGCTCAAACTTGTTCAGGTGGTAGGCGATATCCGAGGCAAAGTAGGTAGTCTGGCCGTTATCACGTTTCACGACCCGGTCTTTGTCATCGCCAAAGGCGGTGGAACGGAACCACAGGGCACCTTCTTGCTGGTAGATGTGGCCGTTTTGCTGCAGCTTCTCAATCGCGCGTTCGACATCAGCAGTTAAGGAGCGCTCAGAGAACCACTCGTCATAGTTGACACCAAAACCGGCCAGGTCATCACGGATATCATCCAGAATGCGGTTCAGACCCAGATCAAATACCTGGCTATAGCCATCCTCACCGAGTAGTTCACGGCAGCGCTCGATCAGGGCATCAATATGCTCTTCTTTGTCGCCACCGGCGGGCTCGTCGGCGGGAATGCCAGCAAACACCGTGCTGGCGGGGTGGCGATAGGCTTCCCCTACGCTGCTTTTCAGCTCTTCGGCATAGGCCAGCACATAGTCGCCTTTATAACCGTTGCTGGGGAAGTCAAAGGACTCGCCACAGAGCGCCAGGTAGCGCAACCAGACACTGGCAGCCAGAATGTTCATCTGCCGGCCAGCATCATTGACATAGTATTCGCGCTGCACGTCATAACCGACGGCGGCTAGCAGATTGGCAATGGTGGCGCCATAGGCTGCCCCACGGCCATGGCCGACATGCAGAGGGCCGGTGGGATTGGCGGAAACAAACTCGACCTGCACCTTGTTACCGGCACCGGCCTGGCTGCGACCAAAGCTTTCCCCTTCGCTTAGTACCTTGGCAACGATGGCGCTGGTGCTGGCCTGGGACAGATAAAAGTTGATAAAGCCGGGGCCGGCGATTTCCACCTTGATCACCTGCTCATCGGTAGGCAGGGCGGCCACTAGGGCCTGGGCTAATTCACGCGGGTTGCGTCGGGCCGGTTTGGCTAACACCAGGGCAATGTTACTGGCAAAGTCGCCATGGGCTTTATCGCGGGTCGCATCAACCTGGGGTTGAACCTCCAGATCAGCGGGCAAGGTACCGGCCTGTTGCAGGCTGGTCAGGGCGGCTTGAATTAGCTTGGCAATATACTCTTTCATCGCGGCTCGAAGTCGAGTTAAGGCAATCCGGCGTAGACACGGGGTAGGCCCGGCGTGTCCTTGGCTAGCTTCCCTTGAGTTGGTAAAAGTTCAGGGTGGGAACTGTCCAGTTGGACCAAAGGCGCATTATCGGAGGAAAGCCAGGGCAGGGCAACCCAAAGGCTGGATTTGTCGCTGATCACCGTCGCCTGCCACATTGGTGGTGACGCTAAGCCACCCAGGCAAAGTCAGATACAGGAGAGGAATGGATGGCGTGGATAACAACCTGGCTACCGCCTGCCTTGTCAGGGACGGATGTACTCTGGTTAATGTTGGCCAGTCTGCTCACCTCCGCCCTGACGGTGGCCACCGGTGTCGGCGGTGGCACGGCCCTGCTGGCGGTGATGGCGAACATCCTCCCCGTCACTGTGATTATTCCTGTCCATGGCCTGGTGCAGCTTGGCTCCAATGCTGGGCGCTTGTTGATGCTCTGGCGGCATGTGCATTGGTCCTTAACAGGTTGGTTTGTGCTGGGTTGCTTGCTGGGCAGCGCCCTGGGTGGCCAGCTGGTGATCAGCCTGCCCCAGTCTGTGCTGCAGCTGATGCTGGGGCTGTTTATTCTGCTGCTTTGCTGGTTACCGTTGCCGCTGCAGGGAATAGGGGAGCGCTCAGGGGTATGGATGGGTGGGGTGACGGCGTTTGTCTCCATGTTTGTCGGGGCCACTGGCCCCTTTGTGCTGGCGTTACTTAAAAATGTGCTGCTTGAGCGCCATGCCTTGGTGGCCACCATGGCCGCTTTGATGAGCTGCCAGCATCTGGTCAAGGTGGGGGTGTTTATCGCCCTGGGGGTGGCCCTGCATGACTGGCTGGGATTAATCCTGCTGATGGTGATGTTGGGTGGTTGCGGCACCCTGCTTGGTAGCCTGGTGCTGCAGCGGCTTTCCAATCATCGCTTTGCCCTGATCCTGAAGGTGATGATTACCCTGTTGGCACTCCGTCTGCTTTATGCCGGCTTCAATCACTGATGGCCAGCAAGGTGAAATGAGTACCCGTATCACTCTTACTACTCTATTGGCAGAGCTGCTTTATTACCTGCTTAGAGCAGGACTCATGAGTGCTTTGTGCTAGCGAGGGCTGTATCGCTAGTGAGCAGGAGGTTAGCCGTAGAATCACTAGCATTGATGGCCGATCACTATTTAGATAAGAGGCCGATGACGTTAAAACGTATCCGCCGGATCAATATCCACTGACCAGCGCAGATCATGGGGGAGCTTGCTTTGTTCGAGTCGGCTGATCAGTTCTTGTAGGTACTGATGCAGGGGGCGTCGTTCCTGGCTGCTGAGGTGAATCAGGGCGCGATAACGACCGTGACGCTTCTCCATGGCGGCGGGCATCACGGCACTGAGTTGAATGCCGGCTGGGGTGGGCCACTGCTGTTGCAGTTGTTGCAGCCAGTCCAGCGCGAGGCCAGGGCGAGGGTGGTCGGCGCGGATCAGGGCCAGGTGCTGCCAAGGGGGGAGTTGTACGTGCTGACGTTCGGCCAGTTCGGCTGCGGCAAAGGCGGCATAACCTTGCTGGCAGAGGAGTTGCAGCATGGGGTGATCGGCATGTTCACTCTGGATCAGAACTTCACCCGCCAGTTCTGCCCGCCCTGCGCGGCCAGCCACCTGGATTAAGAGCTGAGCCATCCGTTCCATGCCACGGAAGTCAGCGCTGAACAAACCCTGATCGGCATCGAGGATGGCGACCAGAGTGACATGGGGAAAGTGGTGGCCTTTGGCCAGCATCTGGGTGCCGATCAGGATGCAGGGCTCGCCCTGGTGTACGGGGGCAAGCAACTTTTCCAGCCCCTGGCGCTGGCGGGTGCTGTCACGGTCGATACGAATCACCGGTACGTCAGGAAACAGTTGCTGCAGGCTTTCTTCGCTGCGCTCGGTGCCCTGACCAACCGGAGTCAGTTGCTGGCCATGGCATTGTGGACACCGCAGGGGGATAGGTTGTTGGTATTCACAGTGGTGGCACAGTAAGCGGCGGCTGCCTTTATGCAGGGTCATGCGGGCATCGCAATGATCACACTGGGCCAGCCAGCCGCAATCGGGGCAATGCAGGCTGGGGGCAAAGCCGCGCCGATTAAGGAAAATCAGGACCTGTTGGCCAAGCTTGAGGTGGTTTTGGATGCTGGCCAGCAGGGGGGCACTCATGCCCTCATGCAGCGCCTGCTGTCGAATGCTCAGGCAGCGCAGTGGCGGTGGACTGGCATTGCCGGCGCGCTGCTTGAGTTGCAGGTGGGCAAAGCGTCCCTGGCTGACGTTATGCAGGCTCTCCAGCGAGGGAGTGGCGGAGCCAAGAATGACGGGAATATTGAGCCGCTTGGCCCTGACCAAGGCCAGGTCGCGGGCATGGTAGCGAAAGCCTTCCTGTTGTTTGAAGGAGGTGTCGTGTTCTTCGTCAATAATGATCATGCCCAGTTTGGGCAGGGGGGTGAGTAAGGCCGAGCGCGTGCCAATCAGGATGGGGGTGAGGCCATGCTTGGCCTGTAGCCAGGCTTGCAGACGCTCCTGGTCGGAGAGCCCGGAGTGCATGATGGCAATGGGCAGGTTAAAGCGGTGTTTGAAGCGGCGCAGGGTTTGCGGGGTCAGGCCGATTTCAGGCACCAATACCAGCACCTGTTTGCCCTGGCGCAGCACTTCGCTCATCACCTGTAGGTAGACCTCGGTTTTGCCGCTGCCGGTGATGCCTTCCAGCAGCCAGCATTGGTACTGCTCAAGTTCGGCGCAGATAGCGCTTTTGGCGGCCTGTTGGTCGGCATTGAGGCTGAGGGGGACTTCATGCAGCAATTCCCCCTGCTGTTGATAGTGGGGGCGCTTCTCCCGTTCAAAGGATTCAATCAGCTCCCGGTTTTGTAGTGCTTTGAGGGTGGCGGGGGAGTATTCCAGGGTTTTCAGTGCTTCCTGGCTCAGGCCCTGTGGGCAGCGCTGCAGCTCTTGCAACAGTTCCCGTTGGCGGGCGCCTCTAAGATCGTTGGGATGAAAGTTTTGCCCTTGACTGGTCAGGCGCCAGAGGGTCTGGCGTGGGAAACTGGCGGGTTGACCCTGGCGCAGGGGGATGGGCAGCGCCTGCTGTAGTACCTCCCCCAGGGGATGTAAGTAGTACTGGCTGGCCCAGTGCAGCAGGCTGAGCAGCTCTGCATCCAGCACGGGCTCCTCGTCCAGTACAGCCTGAATGGCACGTAATTTGGATTGGGGGAAGTCGGACTGCTCTTTGTGTGCGGTCACCACACCTATCATTTGGCGGGCGCCGAAGGGAACCCGTACCCGCATCCCTACCTGTACCTGATGCTCCCCGGCCAGATAGTCAAAGGTACGATACAGCGGAACGGCGAGGGCGACTTCTACAATCACGGCGAATCTCAAAGCTGTACAAGGATTGTTCTGGCCGCAGGGCTTTGCTAGAATGCCCGCCTCGTAATTTTTGCCTGGTACGTTGTGGCATTGCGTACGCGCAGTGACCAGTGGGGCCTTAAGCAAGGTGACGAACAGACAGCGAACCGGTGCAACCGCAAGTAAGATCTATCAGTGCGGTGCCCGACCCCAGTGCGGCTTTCGGGTAGCGGCACACTAACATATGAGGCTATGGTCATGAAACAGGGTATTCACCCCAAATATACTGAAGTAAAAGTTAACTGCTCTTGCGGTAACGTAATCAACACTCGCTCTACTCTGGGCAAAGATTTCCACGTTGACGTGTGCGGCGCTTGCCACCCCTTCTACACCGGTAAGCAGAAGGTGCTGGATGCAGGTGGTCGTATCGATCGCTTCAACAAGCGTTTCGGCGCGATGGGTGGTCGCAAGGCGTAATCGTCTGCGTCACAGGCAAAAGGCACCTTCGGGTGCCTTTTGTGTTTCTGGTCGATTGTTTTTTGTTCACTCGCCTTCAACGCATCCTTGACTACACTTGCTGGCATCGAAACGCCAGGGAGTGAGGCAGATGCGCGATCGAATAGGCTTAGCTGCTTGGCTAGCCATCACCCTTTATGCCAACTTTGCCTGGGCTAATTGTCAGCCGAGTGCTGTCAGTCAAACAGTGAGTCATGCGGTTGCCTTGGATGGTGACAGTCTCAGGTTGGCCGACGGTAGCCAGGTGCGTCTGTTAGGGGTGAATACCCCTGAGCGGGGGCAGCCTCTGGCAGCAGAAGCGTTGGCCGCTACCCAATCCTTTATTCGTCATAGCCGCTTTTTATTGTTGGAGGTGGGGCAGGAGTCCCATGATCGCTATGGTCGGCAGCTGGCGATGGTGTTCGATGATCAGGGGCAAAGCCTGAGTGCTTTGTTGTTGGAGCAAGGCTTAGGTTGGCATGTCGCTATTGCCCCTAACTTGGCCTGGGTGGCGTGTTTACGCCCCCATGAACAGGCGGCTAAACAGCGTAGGCTGGGCGTATGGCTGCGTTATCCTGCTCAGCGTGTCAGTGCTTTAGCGCCAGGGGTATCGGGTTTTCAGCGTCTGCAAGGCAAGGTAACGGCAGTGGAGGTGCGCGCTGATGCACTGTTGCTGAGTCTGGATACTCTGGTGGAGTTGTATTTAACCGATCCGCTGGGAGTGCAGCAGGGGCAGGCGTGGCTGGGCAAGCAGGTGGAGGTGAGGGGCTGGTTGGTTTGGCGCGGGAGTGCGACGCGTACGCGTTGGCGCATGCAGTTAAGCAGCCTGGCGATGCTGGAGTCGCATTAGCTGTCATGTGCAGGTCGTCCGGCTGGTTTATAAGGGGTGATCCGTTGAAGATTTACCTAGCGGCTGTTGCATTTATGACTTTTTTGCAGAGTTGGCAGGGTTTTTCTTGAGTTTTGCTCAAATTAGCTATTTTCCCGCATTGGCCTAGCCTTATCTTTGCATTAAGATTTTTCGTCCGACTTTAGTTAAAAACGCATCGGAATCGCGAACATGTCTGACCTGAAACAAGCTGCATTGGAATACCATGCTCTGCCCCGACCCGGCAAACTGAGCATTGAAGTCACCAAGCCCACCGCTACCGCACGTGACCTGTCCCTGGCTTACAGCCCAGGTGTGGCGGAGCCGGTGCGTGAAATCGCCAAGGATGCCGATAACGCTTACCGCTATACCGGTAAGGGTAACCTGGTTGCGGTGATTTCTGACGGTACCGCCATCCTGGGTTTGGGTAACCTGGGCCCACTGGCCAGTAAGCCGGTGATGGAAGGCAAGAGCCTGCTGTTCAAGCGCTTTGCCGGTATCGATAGTGTGGATATCGAGGTGAATTCAGAGAGCCCTCAGGCGTTTATTGATACGGTTGCCCGTATTGCCGATACCTGGGGTGGGATTAATCTGGAAGATATCAAAGCCCCTGAATGTTTTGAAATTGAGCGCACCCTGATCGAGAAGTGCAATATCCCGGTTTTCCATGATGACCAGCACGGTACCGCGATTGTGACGGCAGCTGGCCTGATCAATGCGCTGGAGCTGCAGGGTAAGGCCATCGAAGACGCAGTGATTGTCTGCCTGGGGGCAGGTGCAGCGGCGGTTGCCTGTATGAAGTTGCTGGTGAGCTGTGGTGCCAGTCTGGAAAACATCTACATGCTGGACCGTCAGGGGGTGATTCACAGCGAGCGTGATGACCTGAACCAGTACAAGGCGATGTTTGCCAATAAAACCGACAAGCATAGCCTGGATGATGCAATCACTGGCGCGGATGTGTTTATCGGTCTGTCAGGACCAGATTTGCTGACTGCCGAGCAGTTAAAGCGGATGGCGGCCAAGCCGGTTATTTTTGCCTGCTCTAACCCCGATCCTGAAATCAGCCCGGCGCTGGCGCATGCCACCCGTGACGATCTGATCATGGCTACTGGCCGTTCTGACTACCCCAACCAGGTTAATAACGTATTGGGCTTCCCCTTTATTTTCCGTGGTGCATTGGACGTGCGTGCCAGCCGTATCAATGAGGAAATGAAGGTGGCTGCGGTCAATGCACTGAAAGACTTGGCGAAAGAGCCGGTGCCTGCCGATGTATTGAAAGCCTATGGTAAGGATGCGCTGGAGTTTGGGCCTGAGTACATTCTGCCTAAGCCGATGGATGCGCGTCTGCTGGGGGCGATCTCCTCTGCTGTTGCCAAAGCTGCGGTTGACTCCGGTGTGGCTCGTTTGCCCTATCCTGCGCACTATCCGTTGAACTCGATGGATGATATTCGCTATTAAGTTTAGCGAGCGCGACAAGCATAAAGGCCACGGATGTGGCCTTTATGCTATCTGGATATAGTGAATGCTGGACTAGGTGGACCAGCTTAGAAAGTGGAATGGCTTAGAACAGGTCTTCAGGACGGATAGGTTTGACGACCTCTCCCTGGGCATTGAGTTGCAGCGGTTTGGGCTCCAGCTCAACCGGGAAGAGTTCAAAGATAGCGTCGTCCTGATTCGGTAGGGCGCGTTCACCGGTGTTGGGATCAATGCGGACACTGACTAAGCCGGCAGGCTGGGGACGTACGCGCTCAGGTTTGTTCTCCAGGGCCACCGCCATGTAGTCCATCCAGACCGGGAGGGCGGCGGCTGCGCCAAACTCACGTTTACCCAAGGTGCTGGGCTGGTCGTAACCTACCCAGACGCTAGTCACCACATCTGGGTTATAACCGGAAAACCAGGCATCAACCTGATCATTAGTGGTTCCGGTTTTGCCGGCCAGATCACTGCGCTGCAAGGCCTGGGCTTTACGTCCGGTACCTTTGCGGATCACATCCATCAGCATATCGGTGAGCAGAAAGTTGGCCCGCTCATCCATGATGCGCTCGGCTACTTTGAACTGGCTATTGCCATCGTTATTGTCGGTATTGGTTGGGCAATCGCTATGGCATACCCGTGCTGCCTCGGTTTGCATCAACACCTGGTCATTCACATCCTCTACCCGCTCAATCAAATAGGGTGAGACCTTGTAGCCGCCATTAGCCAGGGCGGCGTAACCGGTGGCGAGCTCCAACGGGGTAATGCTGGCGGTACCCAAGGCAAGGGAGAGTCCCCGTGGCAGATTGGCGGGATCAAAGCCAAAGCGAGCGAGATAGCTGATGCCATCCTGCAGGCCGATGGCGCGTAGTAAGCGAATGGAGACCAGGTTGCGGGAGTGATAGAGCGCCTCACGCATGCGGGTTGGGCCAAAGAATTTGCCACCGGAGTTTTCCGGGCGCCAGGCTTGATCCATGCTGGGGTCGTCATATACCACGGGAGCATCGTTAATGATGCTGGCGGGAGTGAAGCCTTTTTCCAGGGCGGCAGCATAAATAAAGGGCTTGAGGTTAGAACCTGGCTGACGCCGTGCCTGGGTGGCGCGGTTAAAGTTGGAGTGGTAGAAGTTAAAGCCACCACTCAGGGCCAGGATAGCACCGCTATCTGGATGCAGGCTGACAAGAGCGCCTTGCACAACGGGGAGTTGGCTAAGGTGCCAGCGTTGGTCTTGCACGCGTACGCGAATGACATCACCTATTTGTAAAATATCACTCGGACGCTGTGGTTTGGGCCCCAAACTATCGACATTGATATGCTTGCGTGCCCACTCCATACCTTTCCAGGACATGGTGTGGTGTTCACCATTGGCAAGCCTGAACTCAATTTCTCGATCTGTTACCAGGGTGACTAGCGCAGGTTTAAGCTCGAAGTAAGTGGGAATTTCTTTGAGCTTGTTCAGATGGCTGCTGAAATCAGCAGGGTCAATCTGCCAGTGCTGCTCAGGGCCGCGATAGCCATGACGCTCTTCATATTCGAGCAAACCATTGGCCAAAGCGCTCTGAGCAGTGTTTTGTAAGCGTGAATCGACGGTAGTGTAGACGTGATAGCCTGCCTCATAGAGATCCGGCACTTTGTCGATGAGTTCAGTACGCACCATTTCCGCCACATAGGGTGCGTCCAGCTCCGGCTGTAGGCCATGGAAACGTGCACTATTGGGCTCCTTAACCGCCGCCTCATAGCTGACGTCATCAATGTAGCTTAGCTCCAGCATGCGTCCGAGAATCCAGTCACGGCGAACCATGGCGCGCTCTGGGTTGGCAATAGGGTTATAGGCTGAGGGTGCCTTGGGTAAGCCGGCGATCATCGCTAATTGGGCAAGAGTGAGCTCATTAATGGATTTGCCGTAATAGACCTGAGCTGCCGCCTCAATACCGTAGGCGCGGTTACCCAAATAAATTTTATTAACGTACAGCTCCATGATTTCGTTCTTGCTGAGTTTTTGCTCCATGTCTAGGGCGAGCAAAATCTCTGCAAATTTACGACTAAAAGTACGTTCGCGGGTGAGGAAATAGTTCTTGGCGACCTGTTGGGTAATGGTCGAGCCGCCAGTTTGGATTGAGCCACTTTGAATTAATTGTAGTGCGGCGCGGCTCAAGCCTTTGACATCGATGCCGTTATGACTCTCAAAGCGACTGTCTTCTGCTGCATAGAGGGCTTTGATAAAGAGCGGAGGAATCTGTTCATAGCTGATGGGGGTACGGCGTTTTTCACCAAACTCGCCAATTAATTTGCCGTCCGCGCTGTAGATGCGCAGAGGTGTTTGTAATTGGATAGTACGCAGTGTTTCCACATCAGGAAGCTGGGGGGCAAAGTGCTGATACATCGCAATGGCTGCGACAGCTATGCCTAGTGTAAGAAACAGGCCTAGCCAGAAAAACCAGCGTATTAAAGCTTTCAACATGAACGAAGAATCCTGTTTTGCATGTAGCTGCTATATTTTGGGTGCAGGTAGGTAAAGCGTCGCCTATTGTAGATGATGCCGATGGCTGTGTGAGGCTTGATGCCGACAAAATTATAACCCCTGGCGCGAGCAGGGGGACAGAGGAGGCGGCAGGTTGGCTAGACTGTGCTTAGCTAGACAAGCAGGAAACAATTTCTATAACATGGCTCAGTTTGTGAAAATTGGTCTTTTATGTAACTTAAATTATCCAATTAAACAAGTTGTTACCTTATCAATTCCAGCAAAAGGAATTGTCTGTGGCTGATTGGCTGGCGCGTTTTGCAAAACAATCCCTGATTGGGGTCGATATTGGCAGTACGGGAATAAAATTATTAGAGCTGAGCCGTCGTGGAGAGGCGTTTCAGCTGCTGTCATTTGTGAAGGTTAGCTATCCCTACGAGCAGATGCTTGATCCTCACTTGCCGGATGAGGCCGTGGTGGTGGCAACGTTGCAGGAGGCGTTAGAGAAGCTCAACAGCAAAAACCGCCAAGCGGCTGTTGCTATTAATAGCGCCACGGTTATTAGTCGCCCTTTTGATGCTCCCGCTGAACTAACCGAACAAGGGTTAGAGCTCTATGTTCGCCAGCAGGCGGATCAGTTAATTCCTTATTCTCTTGAAGAAGTGCAGCTTGATTATGCCCCTACTGGGCCTGTCAATGAACGGGAAGAAACTCGGCCGATGATGCTGGTGGCTGCCCGGCGCGATCAAGTGGATATGCAGGTTCGTTTATTAACAGAAGCTGGGCTGGATTGCCGTTTGGTTGATGTGGATACCTATGCGATTGGCCGGAGTCTGAATTACAGTCTGAAGAAGCAGCGTGCGACCTTGGATGGTTTGATCGGTTTGCTGGATATTGGAGCGATCCGCTCAGTGCTCTACGTATATGAAGGCGAACGTTTGGTCTATTCGCGGGAGCATGATTTTGGCGACCATCAATTAAGTCAGCCGCCCAATACTTCCACATTTGATTTTGAATTAGAGGTGGATGAGGACGAGCAGGACAGCTTCCAGCATCAGCAGCAAGAATATTCCTACGCCAATGTGCTGGCCCAGCAGACAGAGCGGGCACTGATTCTTTTTCAAGAAGCACAGCCAGATAGCCAGTTAAGCATGCTGGTGTTGGCTGGGGGCGGTGGCTGTCGAGAAGGACTGGCAGAGCCTTTAAGCAAGCAATTGAATGTCGAGGTGCGCCATGCTGATCCCCTTGCAGGAATACAGATACCGGCCAAACTCGAAAAATTGATACGCCCCCATGCAGCAGCTTTGATGACAGCAGCGGGTTTGGCAATGCGCGCTGGGCGGGAGTGGGGGAGCTGACATGAAGATTAACCTGTTACCCTGGCGTCAGGAGCGCGATCGTCAACGTAAACAGCAATTTAGTCAGGCATTGGCGCTAATGGCATTAGTGGGCGTAATGATCGCGGCGGGCTACTGGCAATGGCGGCAAGGCACGATTGATACACAGCAAGCGCGTAATCAATATTTGAATCAGCAGATTGCGGAGTTGGATCGTAAAGCGGGGGAGCTGAATAAGCTAAAAGAAGAACGGCAAAAATTGTTGGATCGCATAGAGGTAATCAAAGCGTTGCAGCAAGAGCGCCCACAAACGGTGCGGCTTTTTAGCAATGTTGTGACCGCAATGCCTGAGCAGGTGTATTTACAATCACTAGAACGTGCGCAGGCGTTGGTGAGTATGAAAGGGCAGGCGGAAAGTAACCATGAGGTTTCCCGTCTGCTGCGTAACCTGGACAGTGCCGAGTATCTGGCAACGCCTAACTTGTCCCGGGTGAGTCGGGTTAAAGAGGGAGGAAGTGGCTGGATGGAGTTTGATCTCAGCGTCACCCTCAGACCACCTAAGCCAGCAGGGGAACAGGATGGCAGCACGCAACAGTAAGAAAAATCAGCCGAATAAGTTGCAGCGCGCCTTCAAGGAGGCTTTCGCCGGCTTTGATATTAATCACATTGATTTTAATGAGTCGGGACGTTGGCCCATTGGGGTCAAAATTATCGCCAGTTTGATCGTGACCATGCTGGTGGTGGTATTAGCTTATTTTTTGTTGCTCAAAGACATGGATACACAGTATGAGCAACTACTGAATGAAGAGCCGGTGCTCAAGCAAACGCTGACCGAAAAAGCCAAGCTAGTGGCGGGGATGGATGCTCATCAACAACAGCTTGAGCAAATTCGCGCTATGTTTAATGAGTTGGCCCAGCAGCTGCCGCGTAAGCAGGAAGTTCCGGGGTTGCTGGAGCAGATGACACGCCTAGGGCAACAGTCCGGCCTGGTGTTCCGCCAGATTGAGCTGGAGACCGAGCAGCAGACGGAGTTCTACCGTATCTTGCCGATCCGCATCGTGGTAACGGGCACTTATCATGCGATGGGGGAGTTTATTTATGGCCTGGCGGCATTGCCGCGAATCGTTACCACCCATGACTTTCAACTGAAGCCGGAAGAGGGCGCTCTGCAGCTGAATATTCAGGCTCGCACTTATCGTTACGATGATGAGGAGGCGAACCCATGATCAGAGTAAGCGTGATGCTAACAATGTGGGTGGCATTAACGGGATGTAGTGAGCCCGCTTCGCTGCAGGACTTGCAGAACTTTGTCGCTCAGGTCACGAGTGAGCCAGCGCCGCCATTGGACCCTTTGCCCAAAATTCCTGCCTATCAACCGGTACCCTATGCGGTGACCGCTCTGCGCGAGCCTTTTACTAACCCGTTGCAGATTTCCTTACAGTTAGCGGAGCAGGCTGAAAATGCGATCAAGCCTGATTTGCAGCGGCCGACAGAAGAGCTGGAAGCCTTTGATCTGGATGTGTTGAGCTTTACAGGGCTGGTTGAGCGTAAGGGGCAGCCCTACGCCATTATGAAGGATCCTTCAGGGGCGTTGCATTTGGTGACTAAAGGCAACTATATGGGCAAAAATCATGGACAGATCAAAGATATTAAGATTAAGCGCGTTGATCTGAAAACAGCCAGTCGTGCAAACGAGCCTTTAGTGCAGGCTCAGTTAGAGATCGAAGAAATTGTGCCGTCAGGGGAAGGGTGGCGTAGTCGTCCCCGCTTTATCAGTTTGCAGGTAACTAATAATGATTAAAAACAGCATGGCAGGGGATATGAAAACAACACGTGCCCTGGTTGGGACGGCGCCAGTGCTGCTGGGGTTGGCCGCATGGCTATTAGCCCTGCCAAGTTGGGCGTTGAGTTTGCAGGGGGTGGAGTTTTCGGCGCCGGGAGAGCCTTTTAAGGTGACCCTTAATTTTGATCAAGTACCAAACAAGGTACGTACAACCCGTAGTGAAGTGCCGCCCAGTACCCGGGTGAGTATTCCTGCTGCCAGCAACAGCACAGGGCAGAGTCGTTGGCGCTTGGATCATCCACAACTACGAGGTGTTGAAGTCACCAATCAGCAAGATGGCTTGGAGGTGATGCTGGATTGGCAGGACCCTATTGCTGTGCAGGCGCGTTTGGTAGGTAACCAGTTGGAAATCGTGCCGGCAGGGTTAGCTGCTGAGGTGGGCGAAGCGCTGATCTTTGAGCGTGGTGAAGGCGGGCAGGGCAAGATCCGCATTATGTTGCCAGATCCCGCTACCTCTGTGCAGGTGGTTGAGGTTGGTGAACAGGTTGAGGTTCGTCTGCAAAGTGAGCTTTTGCCAGATATTTGGCAGCAAAGCTATACCGTGGCGGATTACGGAACGGCGGTGAATAAGATTGATGCCAGTCTTGAGCGTAAAGGTAAGGGGGTGCTGAAGGTGCGCCCGATCAAGGGTAAGCGCCTTGAGGCCTTAACCTATCAAGATGGTTTAGAGCTGGTGGTAGAAATTACCCCGAAACAGGAAATTAAGCAGCAGCAGGCGGTCTATCGCGGCGAGAAGATTGACCTGGTTTTGCAAAACACCGATGTGCGACGGGTGTTACAGTTAATCGCCGAGTCGCAAGGTAAAAACGTTCTGATTAGTGACGGCGTCGAGGGAGAAATTAGCGTTAACTTCCAGGGGGTGCGTTGGGATGAAGCGCTGGATATGGTGTTGCGCTCGCGTAAGTTATCCAAGCGTGAGCAGAATGATATCTGGTTGATTGGTCCAGCCAATGAGTTGGCAGACTTTGAGCGCCAGGAGCTGGAGCAGCAAAAGCAGGTACAGGATTTAGCACCACTTGAGTTTGAGTATATCCAAATTAACTATGCCAAGGCCGCGGAGCTGGTGGCGATTCTGAATAATGAAAAAGGTGGGCTGCTGTCCGAGCGTGGCAGTTTGGTGGCGGATCCACGGACCAATATCTTATTGGCGCAGGATACGGCGCAGCGTTTGGAGCGTATTCGTCAGGCTGTGTCGCGCTTGGATGTGCCGGTGCGGCAGGTGATGATTGAAGCGCGGGTGATAGTAGCGACTGAGGACTTTAGTCGTGAGATAGGTGTGAGATGGGGAGGGGGGTATGGTAACCGCAACTCGAAAGGAAATATTTGGGAAGCTGGTGGTAGCCTGCAAACTCTAACGGAAGCTTATCCAGCTATCAGTGGTAGCGGTGATAAATCAGATGATGACGCGGTTATTAATTTTCCTGAAGCATTGGCAGTCGACCTGGGAGTTTCAACTCCAGGTGCCTCTTCCTTTGGTTTAGGTTTTACCAGTTCTACGACTCTGCTGAACTTGGAAATCTCTGCTTATGAGTCGGATGGTAAGGTTGAGGTGTTGTCGCAACCTAAGCTGGTTACTACCGATGGCAAAAAGGCCAAAGTGGAGTCAGGCAAACAGTTGCCCTATCAAACAGTTGAAGATGGTGAAATTAAGATCGAATGGCGACCTGCCGTGTTGTCGTTGGAGGCAACTCCCCAGATTACCCCAGATAATAAGGTGATCTTGGACTTGATCATCAGCAAAGACACTAAAGGGGAAGAGGTGGCCAATGGCAACTTTGCGATTAACACTAACCGCTTAGAAACCCAGGTGCTGGTGGATAATGGTGAAACCCTGGTGTTGGGTGGAGTGTTTGAACTGGATACCCAGCGTAGTGTGATTAAGACGCCGTTGCTGGGGGATATTCCGTACCTGGGCAATCTATTCAAGAAAAGGGTCAATAGCGAAAAGAAAGCCGAGTTGTTAATATTCATCACGCCACGACTGGTGACCGATGTCTTTGATTCCTAACTCGGGCGTATTTGATGTTTGTGTGTGACAACCTGATTTTGGTCGGGCCGATGGGGGCAGGAAAAACCACCATCGGCCGTTTGCTATCTCAAAGCCTGGGTATGACCTTCATGGATTCGGACAAGGTCATCGAAGAGCGTGCAGGTGCCAATATTCCCTGGATTTTTGATGTAGAAGGGGAAGAGGGCTTTCGCCGCCGGGAAGAGCAAACGATCGATGAACTTACCCAGCAAAGCGGTATTATCCTGGCCACCGGCGGTGGTGCCGTTACCCGTGAAGCCAATCGTAAGGTATTGGGCCAGCGCGGGGTGGTGATTTATTTGCATGCCACCGTTGAGCAGCAGATTGAACGTACCGCCAAGGATAAGAATCGACCTTTGCTGCAAACGGCTAACCCCGCTGAGGTGCTTAACCGACTCTTCGCCCAACGTGACCCCCTGTACCGCGAGTTGGCCACGTTGATTATTAATACCGATCGCCGCAGCCCGCGCTCGGTTGTCAATGAAATCATCAAGAAGCTGAAGCAGCACCATGCCGCCAGCTCGAGCTTGCCCAAGGAAGCCTGATGCGCACTTTGCATGTTGATCTAGAGGATCGCAGTTACCCTATTCATATTGGTGAGAACCTTCTCGATCAGCCTGAGCTGCTGCGTGAGCATATCCGTAGCCACCAGGTGTTGGTGGTGACCAATACGACGGTTGCCCCCCTTTATCTCGCTAAGGTACAGGCTGCGTTACAAGGGTTGCAGGTGGATACGGTCGTATTGCCTGATGGAGAGGCATACAAAGATCTGGCCCATCTCAATCTGATTTTTGATGAACTGTTAGCCAAGGCGCATAACCGTACGACCACCCTGATTGCTTTAGGTGGTGGAGTGGTGGGGGATATGACGGGTTTTGCTGCTGCCAGTTACCAGCGCGGAGTGGATTTTATCCAGATCCCCACCACCTTGCTTTCCCAGGTTGATTCTTCTGTCGGCGGAAAGACCGGCGTCAATCATCCGCTAGGGAAAAATATGATTGGTGCTTTCTATCAGCCTAAGTTGGTGTTGGCCGATATTGCCGTTCTCAGTACCTTGCCAGAGCGAGAGCTGTCGGCGGGGCTGGCAGAGGTGATTAAGTATGGCTTGATCACGGATATCGCTTTTCTGGCATGGCTAGAGCAGAATATGCCCGCTTTGCGCCAGGGTGCAGCGGATGCGCTGGAATATGCTATTTATCGCTCTTGCCAAATTAAGGCTGACATTGTCGCTGCCGATGAGCGAGAGGGGGGCGTGCGTGCGCTGCTGAATCTGGGCCATACCTTTGGTCATGCTATTGAAGCCCACCAGGGTTACGGCAATTGGCTACATGGAGAAGCTGTGGCGGCCGGTACGATGTTGGCGGCTAAGATGTCCGCACGTCTAGGCTGGTTGAGTGAGGCTGAAGTGCAGCGAGTGGCTGCAGTGCTGGACGCGGCAGGTTTGCCAACGGAGTCGCCAGAGGATATGGATGCAGAGGCGTTTCTGCGCTGGATGGCGGTCGATAAAAAAGTGCTACACGGTAAATTGCGTTTAGTGCTGTTGGAAGGCTTGGGGAACGGGGTAGTGAGTGCGGATTATGCACCCGAGGCCCTGCTCGAAACCCTGGCTAAAGCAAGCTAAATTATTGGAGAAACTGGAAATTTTCTGCGTTTGCCTCTATTACCCTGGGTAAGGAATAGGTGGGCAGGTGAGAGTCCGGTTCGCTAACATTCGAGTTCATTATTGAGCAGGCTACGGGGCAAAACATGGGCCATCAAACGGATGTGCTGCACCGCTATGGGTTAAGACGGAACCCCTTTGGCGATGACTTTCCGCCAGAAGATGCTTTTCTGACGGAGCAGCGCCACCAACTGCTCGATAAACTTAATCATCTCAGTCGTTACAGCCAGTTCGTGCTGGTGGTATCGGGTGAGCATGGCATGGGCAAGAGCACCTTTCTTAGCCAAATTCTTCCTGCAAGTGATCCGGTTGTGCGGCCTGCGGTATTGCGTTTACAGCATGAAACCGGCCCAGCGCAGCTTGTCGCTTCATTATTGCAGGCTGCTCGTATTGAGGTTGAAGGGGAGCCTGACTTTGAGGGGCAGGTGCAGGCAATTCAGCAGCACGCGCAAATGTTGCGTGATTTAAATCGGATGATGCTGATTCTGATTGATGATGCGGAACTGTTGTCTGATGCAGCCTTGGATGTGCTCTTCACCCGGGTAATGCAGACGCCAGATGCCAGTGCCAGTCCTCATATTATTCTCTTTGGTCAGCCAGATTTGTTGCAGCGCCTGGCCAGTCCGCGCCTACAAACGGTATTGTCCGGGCGCAGCCACCACGCGGCTCTGGCAGCACTGAATCTTGATGAAACCGAAGCCTATATTCGTCACCGCATGGGGTTGGCGGGGATGCGGGGAGAGCTGCCTTTTAGTGCTGAACATTATCAGCGTATTCATCAGGTATCACGCGGCATTCCGGCACAGATTAATCGAGTTGCCCAACAGTTATTGTTTGAACAGCCTGTACAAACAACAGGACTGCGCATGCAATTGCCCTGGATGCATATTGCGGCGGGTAGTGTGCTGGCGGCTACGATTGTTTTGGCATTGCTATTGAATGATGGCAGTTCGGAAGCGGATGCCGTGCCAAGTGCAGGGCCAGTGACCAAGCAGCTGGAGATCAAATTACCGGAGTCGGTGGTACAACAACAGCAGCAAGCTGCGGTAGCCGCCGGTGCGGTAGCCGCCGGTGCGGTGGCTCCTCTGCCGGAGCAACGGGTACTGACTCTGTCGGAGCGTTTGGCGATCCAAGAGGCTAAGCTGGGTGTGGCGCCTGAGCCTGGCCTGACTGAACCTCTGCCAGAACCTGTCGGGGAGGATGTAAGCCCTATTAGTGAGGCACCGCCTGTTGCGCCTTTGGCACAGCCGGCTCCGGTGGCTTCTGCTCAGCCTGCGACTCCGGTGCAGGCTGAACCCACTAAGCCAGCGGCTAAGCCTGAAGCTAAGGTTGAATCCAAAGTGCCGGTGGTTGAGCGCTCCAGTGTGGCGGTCAGTGGCAATAGTCATCCACTTAAGCGTGAAGCGATGGTGATGGGGTGGCGTGGAAATGGCTATACCCTGCAAATGCTGGGGGCGCGTTCTGCTCAAAATGCCATCGACTTTATTAAAGCCAATGGTAGTTTGAGTGATTTCGCTTTCTTTGAGACGACTTATAAAGGACAGCCTTGGTTTGTCGTGGTGTACGGCGAATATGCCAGTCGCGAATCTGCCCAGGCGGCAGTGAGTCGTCTACCTGCTGCTTTACAACAACAGAAGCCCTGGCCTCGTTCTATTAAAGGGGTGCAGGACGAAATTCGTAATAAACGTTAAGCGTTGCATGCTGCGGTGCAGCTAAGTTCCCATTACGTTAACGCCACCCTGTTTGTCTTTTCGGAAAAAGGGCTGCAACTTTAGTCTGGCTAGAGTTGCGGCCTAGTAGAAGCCCGCCTACACTGACACCTCTTTCCCAGCAACAAAATCTTTGCTAATTCCCCTGTTTTTCCTGCCCGTGTTGATAATTTTTCGAAATTGCGACCTGTTCTTCCAAAAAGTTTTGACGAAAGTCGAATGTTGGCATTCAGTTTGCTAAAAATTTAGACCGCATCCCTTGCTCCGCCGAAAACATCCTTGCTAGGATGTTTATCCTTTTGTCCCTCTCGCTTATGCACAAACTGTCGTTCAAGAACAGTCTCGGCGAGGGGCTGAATACAAGAAATCCAGTGTTATCTGTGAGATTGGCTTATGAAGACAGGTTTATTTAACGCCCGGGAGTTCAAAGACAACTGTGGCTTTGGTCTCATGGCCCATCTGAAAGGGCAGCCTAGCCATGATGTCCTTCGGCGGTCCATTGAAGCCCTGACCAACATGACTCACCGTGGCGGTATTAACGCCGATGGTAAAACCGGTGATGGTTGTGGTCTGCTGCTGCAAAAGCCTGACAGCTTTTTGCGCCAGTTAGCGAAGGAAGAGTTTGGTGTAGAGCTGTCTGCTCAGTATGGAGTGGGCATGGTGTTTCTTTCCCAGGATGCGACGAAAGCGGCGCGTGCCCGGGAAGTCTTAAATGCCAATATTCTCAAACATGGTTTAAAACTGGTTGGCTGGCGTGAAGTGCCGGTGGACCCAAGCTGCCTGGGCGAAATCGCGCTGGCTTGCATGCCGCGTATCGAGCAGGTTTTTGTCGACTCTGACTGCCGCAGTGCGCAGGAACTCAATATTCGGTTATTCCTGGCGCGGCGTAAAACCGCCAATCTGTTGATGAATGAAGATGCGGACTATTATTGCTGCTCGCTGTCTGCCACTACGATTTCCTATAAGGGTCTGATGATGCCGGTTGATCTGCCGGTATTTTATAAAGACCTGGGCGATGAGCGCCTGAAAACTGCGATCTGTACATTCCATCAACGCTTTTCCACCAACACGATGCCCCGTTGGCCGCTGGCTCAGCCTTTCCGCCTGTTGGCCCACAACGGTGAGATCAACACCATTGAGGGTAACCGCAACTGGGCACGGGCACGGGTATCGAAGTTTACCTGTGAGGCGATCCCCGATTTTGCCGAAATTGCACCGGTGGTGAACACCCATGGCTCAGACTCTTCCAGTATGGATAACATGCTGGAGATCCTGCAGATCGGCGGTATGGATGTGTTCCGTGCAGTGCGGATGCTGATCCCGCCGGCATGGCAGAATTGGGAGCATATGGATTCCGATCTGCGGGCCTTCTATGAATACAACTCCATGCATATGGAGCCTTGGGATGGCCCTGCGGGCATCGTACTGAACACAGGCCGCTATGCGATCTGTATGCTGGATCGGAACGGTTTACGTCCCTCCCGTTGGGTACTGACCAAAGATGACCTGTTCTGCTGCGCCTCAGAAACCGGGGTGTACGATTACAATCCTGCCGATGTGGTCGCTAAAGGCCGGGTAGGGCCTGGTCGTATTGTGGCGGTGGACACCGAGACAGGTGAGATCCTGCAGTCCGAAGATATTGATAACCGCTTAAAGGTACGTCAGCCCTATAAAAAGTGGCTGCGGGAAAATTCATTGCGGATTGAGGATATCCTGGTCGAGCACGAGCAGGCCTTTGAAGATTTCAGTCCGGATGAATTGAAGGTCTACATGAAGCAATTCCATGTGACCTTTGAAGAACGTGATCAGATCATCCGTCCCCTGGCGGAAAGCGGCATGGAGGCGGTAGGCTCGATGGGTGACGATACCCCGATGGCGGTGTTGTCTTCCAAGACGCGGGTGTTATACGACTACTTCCGTCAGCAGTTTGCCCAGGTTACCAACCCGCCAATTGATCCGCTGCGTGAAGCGGTGGTGATGTCGCTGGATACTTGCCTTGGGCCTGAGAAAAACGTGTTCCAGGAATCTCCCCAGCACGCTAACCGGATTAAACTGAGCTCGCCGGTATTGTCGGCGAAGAAGTTCTCGCGCTTGCTGCATATGGATCGTCCCGGTTACGGCGTGACCGAATTGAAGCTGCATTACGATCCCGCTCAGCAGGACTTACAGGCAGCGATCAAACAGTTATGCCAGCGGGCGGAAGAAGCCGTGCGCAAAGGCACGGTGATTCTGATTCTGTCTGACCGTGACATCGTTAAGGGGCAGTTACCTATCCATGCGCTGATGGCGGTGGGGGCGGTGCACCACCACTTGGTTGAGAGCGGCGTGCGTTGCGACTGCAACCTGATTGTGGATACCGGCACTGCACGTGACCCACATCATTTTGCCTGTTTGCTGGGCTTTGGTGCCTCCGCGATTTATCCCTACCTCAGTTACCGCGTGATCAATGATTTGATCGCAAATGGCGATATCATCGGCGACCCGGTGGATTGCCACCGTAAGTATCGCAAAGGGATCAACAAAGGCTTGTTGAAGATCCTGTCGAAGATGGGGATCTCCACCGTTGCTTCCTATCGTGGTGCCCAGCTGTTTGAAGCCATAGGTTTGTCCGATGAAGTGGTCAACCTGTGCTTTAAAGAGGTGCCGAGTCGTATTCAGGGGGCAACCTTCAGCCACTTCCAGCAGGAGCAACAGCAGTTGCATGACCTGGCCTGGACCCTGCGCAAGCCGATCGCCCACGGTGGTTTGCTCAAGCAGCATGAAGAGGGGGAGTATCACGCCTTTAACCCGGATGTGGTCTATGCCCTGCAAGAGGCGGTGTCCAGCGGCGACTACGCCAAATATCGTGACTATGCCGGCTTGGTCAATGGTCGTGGCGTAGCCACCCTGCGTGATCTATTGCACTTGCAGCAGGTTACCCCGATTGCTCTGGATGAAGTGGAGCCGGTGGAGGCGATTCTGAGCCGCTTTGACTCGGCAGGGATGTCGTTGGGAGCACTGTCTCCGGAGGCACACGAAGCGCTGGCGCAGGCGATGAACGAGCTGGGTTGCCGCTCTAACTCCGGTGAAGGTGGAGAAGATCCTGCTCGTTACGGCACCCTGAAGCGCTCCAAGATCAAGCAGATTGCCTCAGGGCGCTTTGGTGTGACGCCTGAATACCTGGTGAATGCCGAGGTCATGCAGATTAAGGTTGCCCAGGGGGCGAAGCCAGGTGAAGGCGGTCAATTACCTGGCGGCAAGGTGAATAACCTGATTGCCCGGCTGCGTTTCTCCGTACCGGGGGTGACTTTGATATCCCCGCCTCCGCACCATGATATTTATTCGATCGAAGATCTGGCTCAGTTGATCTTCGATCTCAAACAGGTGAATCCGGAAGGGTTGGTTTCGGTCAAGCTGGTTTCACGTCCCGGGGTGGGCACCATCGCCGCCGGGGTGGCCAAAGCCTATGCTGACCTGATCACCATCTCTGGTTATGACGGCGGTACCGCTGCCAGTCCTATTACCTCTATTCGTTATGCGGGTTCCCCCTGGGAGATTGGCCTGGCGGATACCCACCAAACCCTGCGTGGTAATGACCTGCGTGGTAAGGTGCGGGTGCAGACGGATGGTGGTTTGAAAACCGGTCTGGATGTCGTCAAGGCAGCCATGTTGGGGGCGGAAAGCTTTGGTTTTGGCACCACGCCGATGGTGGCGATGGGCTGTAAATACCTGAAGATTTGCCACCTGAATAACTGTGCTACCGGGGTGGCGACACAGGATGACTACCTACGTGAGAAGCATTTCCGTGGCACGGTGGAGATGATTAAGCACTTCTTCACCTTTGTGGCGATGGAAACCCGTGAGTGGATGGCCAAGCTGGGTGTGCGCACGCTGGAGGAACTGGTGGGCCGGGTGGATCTGTTACAGATCAGCCAGGGTAGCACCGCCAAGCATGCGGCCCTTGATCTGTCGCGCTTGATCTCTGATGGTGGCGTACCCGCAGATAAGCCACATACTTGCAAACTAGAGCGTAACGAACCCTTTGATGCCGGTGAGCTGAACACCGCCATGCTGGCGGCGGCGCAAGCAGCGATTGATGCTAAGCAAGGGGGGAGCTTTAATTTCACCATCACTAACCTGGATCGCTCTGTAGGGGCGCGTACATCGGGTTACATTGCCCGTTGCTACGGCAACCAGGGGATGAGTGAAAAGCCTGTGCGTTTCAACTTTAGCGGGGTGGCAGGTCAATCATTCGGGGTGTGGAACGCCGGTGGTCAAGAGCTGTACCTGGAAGGGGATGCGAACGACTATGTCGGTAAAGGCATGGCTGGCGGTAAGCTGGTGCTGCGTCCGCCGCAGAATAGCCAGTTCGCCTCCCAGGATACTTCTATCATGGGCAATACCTGCCTCTATGGCGCTACCGGCGGTAAGCTCTATGCTGCTGGGCGGGCGGGTGAGCGTTTCGCAGTGCGTAACTCTGGTTGCCAGGCCGTGATTGAAGGTGCTGGTGATCACTGCTGTGAATACATGACTGGTGGTTTGGTCGTGGTGTTGGGTGAGACGGGCTATAACTTCGGTGCAGGTATGACCGGTGGTTTCGCCTATGTGCTCGACCAAGACCGCAGCTTTGTGGATAAGTACAACCACGAGCTGGTCGATATCCACCGCATCGCCAGCGAGGCGATGGAAGAGTACCGTGCTCACCTGCGCACCGTACTGGAAGAATATGTCGCAGAAACAGGCAGTGCCTGGGGGCAGACCATTCTGGATGAGTTTGACGACTTTGTCGGACGCTTCTGGTTAGTCAAGCCCAAGGCAGCCAACCTGGCCCAGTTGTTAACCCAGGTTCGCAGCCGTCCCGAATAACGACACCAGGCCTAGCCGGGGCGCGTGTTGCGCCCCCAAGAATTATCCCGGCCCTGAAAGCCGGAACCGTGAGAGGTAAGACTGTCATGGCTGAACGTTTAAATAACGTTTTCCAGTTTGTCGATGTAGGTCGCCAGGACCCCAGTAAAAAGCTGGCGCGCAAGCGTAAGAAAGAGTTTGCCGAAATTTATGAACCCTTTACCCAGGAACAGGCCTCGCCCCAGGCGCATCGCTGTTTGTCCTGCGGTAATCCCTATTGCTCTTGGAAGTGTCCCCTTCATAACCATATCCCCAACTGGCTGAAACTGGTCAGTGAGGGTAATGTGCTGCAGGCTGCGGAGCTAATGCATCAGACCAACTCCCTGCCTGAAGTCTGTGGTCGGGTGTGTCCGCAGGACCGTCTCTGTGAGGGTGCCTGTACCCTGAATGATGGCTTCGGGGCGGTGACGATCGGTTCGGTGGAAAAATATGCCACTGACACCGCCTTTGGCTTGGGCTGGAAGCCAGATATGTCCAAGGTGGTATGGACTGATAAAAAGGTCGCTATCGTCGGTGCTGGCCCCGCGGGTCTGGGGTGTGCTGATGTCTTGGTGCGCAACGGGGTGAAGCCCGTGGTGTTTGACCGTCATCCGGAGATCGGCGGTCTGCTGACCTTTGGTATTCCTGAGTTCAAATTAGAGAAGGATGTGATGGTGCGCCGTCGCACCATTATGGAAGGCATGGGCATTGAGTTCCGCCTCAATACTGAAATTGGCAAGGATGTCAGTTTTGACGAGCTGCTTGAGCAGTTCGATGCTGTTTTCCTGGGCATGGGCACTTACACCTATATGAAGGGTGGATTCCCCGGTGAAGACCTGCAAGGCGTGTACGAAGCGCTGCCCTACCTGATCGCCAACGTTAATCGTCGTTTAGGTTTTGAAAAAGACCCTGGCGAGTTTATCGATATGGCGGGTAAGCAGGTGGTGGTCCTCGGTGGTGGCGACACCGCTATGGACTGTACCCGTACGGCTATCCGTCAGGGTGCGGCCAGTGTCACCTGTGCCTATCGTCGTGATGCCAAGAATATGCCTGGATCACGCCGCGAAGTGGCGAACGCCAAGGAAGAAGGGGTTAAGTTCAAGTACAACGTACAACCGGTGGAGCTGGTCGGTGACAATGGTCAGGTGACGGGTGTGAAGGTGGTACGAACCGAACTGGGTGAAGCGGATGCCAATGGGCGCCGTAGCCCTGTCGTGGTGCCTGGCAGTGAGGAAATCCTACCTGCGGATGCGGTGTTGGTGGCATTTGGCTTCCGCCCCAGTCCTGCTCCTTGGTTCAGCAAGTTTGGCATTGAATTGGATAAGGGCGGCCGGGTATTGGCGCCGGAAAAAGCAGAAGGCCAGCGTCATCTGTTCCAAACCACTAACCCAAAAGTCTTTGCCGGTGGTGATATGGTACGTGGCTCAGACTTGGTCGTGACTGCCGTGGCAGAAGGCCGCAAGGCAGCGGAAGGCATCATGGACTTTCTGGATGTCTAAGATCGTTTCTGCATGATGTCTGAGGGCCCTGCGGGGCCCTTTTGTTTGGAACGGATTGTGTTGTTTGGCCGGAGATGGCGATCAGAGTGGGTGCAAATGCCCTTGATGCAGTACGAGACGCTGATCGGCCAAGGCTTCAATGTCTTCACTATCATGACTAACCAAGATAATTGCCGTGCCCTGTTTTTTCATATTAAGCACCTGTAACCAGAGGCGCTGACGGGTGTCGTCATCCACCCCGGTGAAGGGTTCATCCAGCAGCAAGAGTGGCTGGGCCCGTAACATCACCCGAGCCAAGGCCACCCGCTGACGTTGGCCGCCCGATAGCTCCGCCGGCATGCGCTCGCGCATTCCCCCCAAACCGAGTTGTTCCAGCATCCAGATAATTTGCTGTTGTTGGGCTGCACTGAGCTTGAGGCCAGGGTGAATACCGACGCCAATATTGGCCCACACCGGCAAATGCTCGAACAGGTTATGTTCTTGAAACAGGGTCGACAGTGGCCGTTGCCAGGGAGCAAGTTGCAGCCAGCTGTGTCCTTCCCAACTGATGTGACCGGCGTGGGGGGTTAAAAAACCGGCGATCAGATTGAGCAGGGTGCTTTTGCCACTGCCGCTGGGACCTTCAATGGCGACTGCTTGGCCAGGCAGAAGGCGTAGATTGAATTGGTAGGCATGGTCAGGGTAGCTAAAGCTGAGTTGGTTCAGTTCAAGCATGATGAGTCTTCCGGTGTCCCCAATAATGCCCCAGGGCAAAAATGAACGCGGCGGTCAGCACTAACAGTAGCGCGGTGCCGGCGGCTTCCTGTAAGCGATAGGCCCCTAATTGTTGATAGAGCAATAACGGTAGGGTTGGGCTGGCAGGACTGCCAAAGAGCGCGACGACACTAAAGTCTCCCAGGGAAATCGCCGCTGCGTAAGCCCAGGCCAGGGCCAGGGGTTGACGCAATTGTGGCCAGACTAACCAGCGCCAGCGATACCAACCCCGTAAATTCAAACTGTCGGCCAGGCGTAAACTGGGTTGGGAAAGGTTCTGTAGCGGGGCTCGAACAATATGTAGGGCAAAGGGCAGCGCCATTAAGCTGTTAATCAGAATAATGGCCAGCTGGCCATAGTGAAGCATGTTGACCAGAGGCTGCAGTAGTACAAATAAGCCGACTCCGAGGACTAAAGCGGGAAACAGCAGAATCACGTGGCCACTCATTTCCAGTGCAGCGGCTAGCCTGAGTCGCAGCTGGCCACGCCAATAGCGAGCCGCTCCCTGTAAGGCCAGGGCGAGACTAAGCGCCAGCAGGCCTGCACAGCTGGCAATCCAGGCGCTTTGCCACCAAGCCAGCCACAGGCGACTGGAGGCTAGTTGCTGTATGAAGCCAGGAATGCCGCTCCAGAGTACGGCAAATAGCGGGGGCAGTAACAACAGCATCAGGGCTAGAATCAGTAGCCAATCTAAGGCACGTCCCCAGCCTCGGGCATCGGCACGGGGCCAGTGACTGGGAGTTAGCATCGGGCTGAGATTCATACGGGTGCCCAGGTGACTGACCCACCACCAGAGTAACGCCCCCAGGCTTAGCTGCAGCATCGCCAGAATGGCCGCACGGCCAATATCCCAGTCAAACTTCAAGGCTTGATAAATAGCTAACTCCAGTGTGGTGGCGCGGGGGCCGCCACCAAGTACCATAATGATGGCAAAGCTGGTGAAGCAGAGGGTAAACACCAGCGCAAAGAGTCGGGCTAACATCGGCCGGATGCAGGGCCATTCCAGCGTTCGCCAAACCAAGCGACTGTGCCAGCCGTATTGCGCAACCAGGCGCCAATGCTGCGAGGGGATAGCTTGCAGCTCCTGCAGCAGAATACGGGCACAGAGTGGCAGATTAAAAAAGACATGGGCCAGCAGGATGCCGGATAAACCGTATAGGTAAGAGGGAGGCTGCCAACCCCACTCTTGCAACAACATAGGTAGCCAGCCTTGACGACCATGTACCTGCACCAGGGCGTAGATCACCACCATGCTGGGCAACACCAGGCATAGCTCAAGCACGCGAATGAGCCAGCGTCTTCCTGGCCATTGGCTTTGCCGCGCCAGGGCACGGGCTACAGGAATCGCCAAGAGGACGCTGAGCAGGGCGGAGAGTCCGGCTTGCCAAAGGCTAAAGCGAACCACCCGCCATAAGTAGGCATCGTTAGCTAGGCCTTGCCAGTCGGAAAGCTCGGCATGGCGCAGCAATGCCCCCAGACTGGTACTGACAAGCAGTAACAACAGGGCTGCGGCCAGGCTGCCAGGCAGATATTGCCAAGCAGCATGGCTCAGGGGCGGTTTGCTTGATGCGCGGCGGCTGTGCACTTAGCGGCTGCTCGCTTCCAGCCAGGCATCTACCCAGGCTTTACGCTGGGCATGCACTTCTTCAGGGGTAAATACCAGTGTCTGGCTTGGCTGAATCAGCCGAGAGAAGGCCTGGGGCAGTTCCTGACCCAGATCGACTACGGGGTACATTACGTTGCCAAGAGGGATTTGCTGTTGAAATGCAGGGCTCAAAGTGAAGGCAAGAAAGCGCTCGGCCAGTTCAGCTTCTTTGCTCACCGCAACCTTAGCGGCGACTTCGACCTGCATGTAGTGGCCTTCACTAAAGGCAGCCGCTTGGTATTTATCAGTTTTATCGATTTCCATGTGGTAGGCCGGCGAAGTGCTATAGGACAACACCATAGGTGCCTCTCCATTCATAAATAAGGAGAAGTAAGCCTCACTCCAACCTTTGGTTACTGCCAGGGTTTTCTTGCTGAGTTTGGCCCAGGCCTCCGGCGCTTGATCGCCATAGACTTTCTGTACCCATAGCAGTAATCCTAAACCGGGTGTGCTGGTGCGGGGGTCCTGAATGATGATCTTCAAATCATCCGGCGCATCGACCAGCTCTTGCAGGCTCTTGGGTGGATTGGGCAGCTTTTCAGTGTCATAGACAAAAGCAAAGTAACCCCAGTCATAAGGAACGAAGGTGTCGTCTTGCCAGCGCAGGGGTAACTTCAGATTGCTGGTATCAACCTGATTGGTGGCAAGTAGACCGCTGCTTTTCGCTTCAGCCATCAGGTTCATATCCAGGCCGAGGACGACGTCGGCCTGGGTGCTTTCCCCTTCAAGGCGCAAGCGTTGCAGAATACCAACGGCATCCTCCATAGCGACAAACTCTAGGGTGCAGTTACATTCCGCTTCAAAGGCCGCTTTGATTTTAGGACCGGGACCCCACTCAGCGGTGAAGGAGTCATAGGTATACACCGTCAAGGTGGGGTTGGCAGCTAAGGCTACCGTGCTGGCACCCGCCAGCAGGCTGGCTAATAACCAGGATGAAAGAGCACGACCGGACATGCCACTCTCCTTATAAATGCAAGCAAATGGCAGCCCATCCTCAAGGGATGATAGCCGCCACTTTGCAAAGGGTTGAAAAGTGGCGCAGCAATGGACTTGGACTCAAATCCCTGCGCCAGTATGATCTGGATCAGGTTCGACGGGTTAGCTTGGCTTCTCAGCCCGGCAGTTGCTACAACTAACAGGCACCCCGTTGAGCCGTCGGCATCATACCACTATTGGTGGCTAAGGTTGTAGAACAGAGGTAATTATGGAACTGGTTGATTTGTTGAAAACCCTGGTAACGGATGATGGATCCGACCTCTACTTTTCCCCAGGGGCACCGGCCAGTGCTAAATTCCACGGTACAATGCGGCCACTGACGGAAGCACTGATGCCGGATGAGGTGCGGCGTCTGCTCTATGGCGCGATGACTGAAGAGCAAATTGCCGAGTTTAAGCGCAAGCAGGAACTGAACTTTGCCTTGTCTGTGCCAAAAGTGGGACGCTTTCGGGTTAACCTCTTTGTTCAACGCGGCCAAACCGGCGCCGTCATTCGAAATATTAAGACTGAAATCCCCGATTTCGATGCATTGGGCTTGCCGCCGATCCTCAAAGAGATCGTGATGGATAAACAGGGCCTGGTGCTCTTTGTCGGCTCGACGGGGTCAGGTAAGTCGACCTCCCTCGCTGCCTTGATTGATCACCGCAATATTAACCACTGCGGTCATATCATCACCATTGAAGACCCGATTGAGTATTTGCACCGACACAAAAAATCCATCGTCAACCAGCGTGAAGTGGGGATGGATACCCATACCTACTTTGATGCCTTGAAAAATACGCTGCGCCAGGCGCCGGATTTGATTCTGATTGGTGAGATTCGCGACCGGGAAACCATGGAGTATGCCCTGACCTTTGCCGAGACAGGGCACCTTACCCTATCTACTCTGCACGCCAACAATGCCAACCAGGCTTTGGATCGTATCCTGAACTTCTTCCCGGAGGATCGTCATCGTCAGATTCTGCATGATCTATCACTCAATATCCGTGCCTTTGTCTCGCAGCGTTTGCTGCCCACTGTGGACGGCAAGCGCTGTGCCGCTTTTGAGATTCTGGTGCGTACCTCCACCGTCAGTGATCTGATCAAACGTGGTGAGATTGCAGAGTTGAAAGACATCATGGCCAAGTCAAACCACATTGGCATGATGACCTTCGATCAGTCGATTTTTAAACTATTCAAGGAAGGGCGTATCACCGAAGAGGTGGCACTGCGCAATGCGGACTCGGCCAACAATATGCGACTGATGATCAAGTTACTGAAAGATGGCAATAGCGCTATTCACCAGCCTAGCCAAGGGGAAGATGGCAAGCCGCGTTTTGAGGTGGAATAGCTCTGGGTAATTTTTGAGTCGATAACTGTAACAGAAGTTGATTGCTTGGCGGCCCTGCAAACCAGTAAGATTGTAGCTTTTGCTTCGTTTGGTAGGAACTGCAAATGATATCGGTAATCTTAGCTGGTGGCGTTGGCTCACGCCTGTGGCCTCTTTCACGTAACCTCTATCCCAAGCAATTTCTTCCACTTGCGAGTGAACTGAGCTTCTTGCAAGACACCGCGATTCGTTTGCAACAAACGGGTTTATGTAAGAGCACATTAGTGATCACTAATGAAGATTTCCGCTTTATTGTAGCAGAGCAATTTCGGCAGCTTGGCCAGGATGCAAGTAGTCTGGATATCGTCTTGGAGCCGATCGGACGTAATACTTGCCCTGCATTAGTTATTGCGGCACTTGTATTGAAAAGAAAAGGCCTTGGTAAGGAAGTTATGCTAGTTGCCCCATCTGATCACTATATTGAAGATCAAGATGGATTTAACCAATCAGTTGAAGCAGCAATACAGTTTGCCAAACAAGGCTATATTGCAACATTTGGTATCACTCCAGATCGTCCTGAAACTGGATTTGGGTATATTGAAAAGTGCAATGACTCAAATGAGATTAAGCGATTTATAGAAAAACCAACACTTCTTGTTGCTAAAGAACTTATTACTGATCCCAATATGTATTGGAATAGTGGTATGTTCGCATTTACTGCAGACTCATTTCTTGACGAAGTGGCGCAGTATGCCCCTGAAATTTTGGAAATATGCCAAGATGCAATTCTTGAAGATAGTAAGGAATTCATTCGCCTAAATGCGGAAATCTTTGCTAACTGTCAAGATATTTCCATAGATTATGCAGTGATGGAGCGCACATCTAAAGGAGTGGTAGTCCCCCTTTCAGCGAAGTGGTCTGATGTAGGTTCTCTCACCGCTTTAGGAGAGCTGCTAGAGCAAGATGATCAAGAAAATGCTCTATACGGAAGAGTAGAAGCGCTGCAAACGAAAAATAGCATGCTCTATAGCCAAGGCCCCCTCATTGTTACGCATCAGTGTAAAGATTTAATGGTCGTGGCTACCAAAGATGCTGTTTTAGTAGCGCCAAAGTCTGAAGCTCAAAGCGTTAAAAATGTTGTAGCGCATTTAAAAGAAAAAGCTGCAAGTGAAATTTTTAGTCATACTCAAGTTTATAGACCTTGGGGATATTATGAGTCGCTTGCTTCGGGAGAAGGTTTTCAAGTTAAAAGAATAATTGTTCACCCTAACCAGCGTTTATCATTACAACGACATAAGTATCGAGCAGAACACTGGATAGTAGTTAGAGGTTCGGCAACAGTTACATGTGGAGAACGTATTTTTACTCTAAATGTAAATGAATCTACCTATATTCCTCAGACGGCTATTCATCGCTTGGAGAATAAAGGCTCGCAAGACTTAGAAATTATTGAAATTCAGTCTGGAAGTTATTTGGGTGAAGACGATATAGAAAGGTTGGAAGATGTTTATGGACGGAGTTAGTCTATGAACGTAGTTGTTAATTTAACTAGCCTTTCATCTGCTCTTACAGGGATTGGGTACTATACATTTAACTTATCTAAAGTTCTGATAGAGCATGATGACGTATATGGTTTCTCTGGCTCTCACTGGTACGGTAATTTGCGGGCGGAGTATTTTTCTAATTATTTTAAATCAACGGCTAAAGTAGCCAGTAGCACTCAAAGCAAGCATCGAAAATTTATTGGCAGTATCCCAGGTGCGAGACTGCTATGGAGAGCTTTGCAAAAGAGCAGACTTGATGGAAAAATTCGCTCTATACCTGAAGGAGTGTATTGGGAACCAAACTTCATACCTGTCAATAGCAAATCAAATAATGTTATTACAGTGCATGACTTGTCGCATATTAGGCATCCTGAATGTCATCCTGAAGAAAGAGTGAGATTTTTAAACAGGTATTTAGAGGAAAGTATAAATAAAGCTTCTGGGATTGTTACTGTTTCTGAGTTTTCTAAAGAGGAAATTTTGCACTTTTTTCCCAGTGCCAAAAATAAGAAAATTTACATTGTGCATCCAGCTGCAGGGGATAATTTTCATCCAAGAAGCTTAAGTGGCTCTGCAAATGTACTAAAGAAATATAATATTAATCAAGACTATATTGTAGCGTTAGGTACATTGGAGCCTAGAAAGAATCTTTCTATGCTATTGGATGCGTTTTCATTATTACCTATTGAAATTCGGCGCTCATTTCCGCTGTTACTAATTGGGGGGATGGGATGGAAAAATGCCGAGTTGGTAAAAAGACTAACAGCCTTTGAGGAGGTGGGAGAGGTAAGGCGTCTGGGTTACATACCAGATGAAGATTTACCTTTTGTTTTGGGGGCTGCAAAGCTTCTAGTATACCCATCGATATATGAAGGATTTGGCATGCCTGTATTAGAGGCTATGAAGTCTGGTGTGCCGGTTATTACCTCAAAAGCACAGGCTTTGTTAGAAGTAGGGGGTGAGGCAATACTCTCGGCTGAGAATAAAGAAGAAATGGCGCATCATATTTCATCATTGCTGAATAATAGCACACTCTATTCAACTCATCAGAGTCTTTCATTAAAGCAAGCAAGACGTTTTTCTTGGAATCAGTCAGCAGATGTGTTGCGACATGCGCTAATGGAGTGCCGTTAGTGCTTGAAGAAGATAAAGTTCAGCATTTTATGTATAGTTTTTTTTTGGTAGTAATTATTTCTTATTTTTCTTCTTTATTGCTTGGGGTGTTGTTTTCCATGTTGGTTGGTTTGGCCAAAGAAATTTATGATCACTATTTTGGTAGTGGGTTTTGCTATAAGGATATGTGGGCAAATGTTTGTGGAATATGTTTAGCTATGGTGGTTTTAGTATGATAGGAAAAGTGCGCTCCTATGCTCGACAAATTCGACTGGCAGTTATTCTGTCCTGGAAAGATTTGGTTGATGGCTATAAAGGCTCTGTGTTAGGAGGTCTGTGGGCAGTCTTTAATCCACTTTCACAAATATTAATATTTGCGCTGGTATTTTCAAAGTTCATGGGGGCTAGATTGCCAGAGCTGGCAGATAAGTTTACCCATTTTGGTTATAGCGTTTATTTAATTAGCGGTTTACTTGTGTGGAATTTTTTTGCTGGTAGCTTAACAGGAGGTGCGAATGTTTTCTTTGCAAAAAGAGGCATTGTTTCAAAGGTTAGATCACCACTAAGACTCTTTCCACTAAGTAATACGCTAACCAATTTTTATATTTTCGTGATTTCAGTTTTGTTTTTTCTTGTTTTTTTGCTTCTGGTTGGTGGTTCAATAAATTACAAGTTTCTTTATCTTTTTCCGATGATTTTGCTGCTTTTTTTATTTTCATTTTATCTGGGTTCCTTTTTTGCTTTGCTCGGGTTGTATGTGCAAGATGTAAAGGAAATATTAAATATTTTTGTTCAGGTTGGTTTTTGGTTTACTCCTATTGTTTATACGAAAGATATTCTCCCTCATAGTATCCAAAGTTTGATTTACTTTAATCCAATCTATTGGTGGATTGAGTCTATGAGAGGGGTAGTTCTTTATAATGAAGCTCCAGATAAACTATTTTGGGTATATGCCATTGTAGTGGTTTTTGCTAGTTATGTAATATCTTCGTTTTTTTATAAGAAGCTCGAGAGTGATGCGCGGGATATAATTTAAAATGATTGAAGTAACAGAGTTAAATAAATCTTTTAAATCCTACAGCTCTCCTTATCAGCGATTGATTGAGGCGCTTTTTGGTAAAAAACGCCATAAGTCAATGCCTGTTCTTAAAAATATATCTTTTTCATTAAGGGATGGAGAGACTCTTGGTATTTTAGGCCGAAATGGTGCCGGAAAATCAACACTATTGAAGCTTCTTGCTGGTGTCCTAGTTCAGGATTCTGGGTCTATTCAAACAAGTGGTAGCGTTGCGGCATTGCTTGAGCTGGGAACAGGGTTTGATCCGGCCTTATCTGGAGCCGAAAATATTAAGCTTAATGGCTTATTAATTGGAATGTCAGAAAAGGATATTGAGGAAAGGCGAGAAGATATTGTCGCGTTCTCGGAGTTAGGTGAATTTATTCATCAGCCATTAAGAACGTACTCTTCTGGTATGGCCATGCGTTTGGCGTTTTCAATTGCAATACATGCTAATCCGAGCTGTTTTATTATTGATGAAGCATTATCTGTAGGTGATGGGCATTTTCAACAAAAGTGCTTCCAAAGAATTAAGGATTTTCAAGCTTCAGGAGGTAGTATAATTTTTGTTTCTCATGACCTGAATGCAGTGAAGCTAATCTGTGATCGAGTAATAGTGCTTGAAAAGGGAGAGGTGTTTATTGATACCAATCCAGCTGATGCGGTTAATGTTTACAATAAAATATTATCTGGTCATGCAGAAGATTATTATGAGAGAGAGACAGCAGCATACGGTAATGAGCAGGCCGTTATTGTAGATGCTTATTTGACGAATGAAAGTGTTAAAGCTGAAAATTTTGCCACAGGTGAAAACTGTAAATTAGTTTTAAGTGTCAAGGCGGTCGAGAATTTAAGTAATGTCACTGTTGGTATGCTTATTCGAGATAGATTTGGCCAAGATATATTTGGGATAAATACTTTTCAGCTAGGCGGAGGTGTTGATTTATACAAAGGGGAGTTACAGCAGTTTTTACTTGAATTTCCTCTAAATATAGCCCCAGGTAAGTATACTATTACATTAGCTCTGCATGACTCAGATCACCATTTAGATCAGTGTTATCATTGGTGCGACAATATTATTCAGTTCGAAGTAGCGGGAGTCATTGGGCCAAAATTTAGTGGTGTATGTCGCTTACCAGTCATTTTCTCAGGCATTAGTCATGAAAGCTGACTACGATCCACACTACGTTACTAGTTGCGGGAGCGAAATCAGTAACTCTTTCCGCAAAAAGATGTTGGATTTTTTTGTTGCTTTAACTCTTTTATTAAGTCTTAGTCCCTTAGTGATTTTTTTGTCTATTTTGCTCTTTGTCTTTTATGGCGAATCACCTATTTTTGTGCAAAAGAGAGTAGGGTTGAATGGGGCCGTTTTTAGGATATTTAAGCTTAGGACTATGCGCTCTTCTGGTAATGCTAACGTAATTACACCAATAGGTAAGGTGTTGCGTAAATATCGGCTGGATGAGTTGCCACAGCTGGTAAATGTGTTACTAGGGGATATGAGTTTGATTGGACCTCGTCCAGAAAGCTTGGAGTTAGCATATCTATATGAAAGTGAAGTAAGGTTTTTCGGATTGCGCCACTGTGTTAGGCCAGGAATAACTGGTTGGGCTCAAATTAACCAAGGGCATGTGATTGGCGTGGATCAAACAGAAAGGAAATTAGAGCTTGATTTGTATTACATAACTAATTGGACATTTTTGCTGGATATCTATATAGCATACAAAACCCTTGGGGTTGTTTTTGCTGGAAAAGAGAGAGTTGTTTAATATGAATGAAGCGAAAAGTTTTCCTGAGTTGATGGCTGTAATTCAGGCAGAAGCAAGTGCCATTAAAAGTGTAGGCCAGCAAGTTGATAATTTTAAAGCAGTTAAGGCTGTTTCAGTTGTAAAAAGTGGCGATGTTAAAAATATTGCGTCTTTAATGCTGGCTAAGAAAAAGCTGGTGAATTTATTTTTGCTTGATGCAAATAAGTTTGTCGAATTGGTGTATAGGTTTTTGTTAGGGCGAGCTGTTGATGCAGATGGTCTAGAGAATTATTCGAATGGCTTGCTAAAAGGAAAGATTGCTAAGCTGGATGTGGTTGCTGACTTGGTAATGTCAAAAGAATTTTCCTTGGATAGGGCCATTGCTGTTGATGTTGGCCGTTTTATATTTTTGGCAAAGCAAGTTAAGCTTTTACGAAAAATTGGCAAGGTGCCTGGAGTGGGGCGGCTGGCAAGGTTAATTGTAAAACGCTGGGATATTAAAATTTCTCGTGAAGCACTTTTTTTTATTAGCGATATTCTAGTAAATGAAAAGTTAATCGGTAAGAGTGAAGGTCGCGGGTTAGATAATTTATTGATGGAGATTGCTAACCTGAGTGAAGGCTTTCACGAACAAGAAGAAAAAATTGCTACTAAATTGAATCATGTTGATAAAGTTGTTTCGGCAGCTAAACATGATTTTTTTTATAAGTCAGAGCAACTACGTGTTGCCCTGAGTGGAAATTCTAATAGTTCTTTTGATGATAAATTTGTTGCGGCGACATTAAATGAAGTCGATGCTTTTTATGTGGCTTTTGAGAATGCTTGCCGTGGAAGTGAAAATGAAATTAGAGCCAGGCAGGAAAAATATTTACCTTTTATGCAGAAGGCTAAGGAGGATACGGGGTCGAATTTAGTTTTAGATATCGGCTGCGGACGGGGAGAGTGGATGTCTCTGCTAAAAGAGCATGCCTATACGTCTGAGGGAGTGGATGTTAATGCTGTGATGAGTACTCTTTGCCGGGAGAAAGGGCTAAGTTCAACACATGCGGACGCTGTCTCTTATTTAGAAAGGGTAAGTGATGGTCGGTATGCCTCTATTACTGCTTTTCATGTCATTGAGCACCTACCGTTCCCTGTTCTTTTCCAACTTTGTAAACTTATTCATCAGAAGCTGTTATCTGGTGGTATTGTTGTTTTTGAAACACCGAATCCTGAAAATGTTTTGGTTGGCAGTCATACGTTTTATCATGATCCCACTCACCGTAATCCAATTACGCCTACATTAGCTGTTTTTATGCTTGAGTATTTTGGTTTTGTGAATGTCCAGGTTGAACGACTTAATCCATACCCTGAGTCGGCTAAAGTTGAAGGTTTTGATGATTTGACTGAACGCGTGAATGGGCATTTTTGTGGGCCTCAAGATTATGCTGTAATTGGATTCAAACCGTAGAATTATTATGAAAATTATACTGACAGCCAATAATGTTCCTTTTATTCAAGGCGGTGCAGAGTTTCATGTTGCAAACTTAGAAAGGTCCATGCGTGCTCATGGGCACGATGTTTGTACAATTAAGCTACCTTTTCACTTCTCTCCCTATGAAGAAGTAGAGAGGTTAATGGCTTACTGCTCTGAAAGTAAATTGAAAAGCTTTAATGGCCATGCTGTGGATAAGGTTGTGAGCTTACAGTTTCCTGGGTATGGGATGAGCCACCCTGAGCACATTGTATGGGTAATGCATCAATATCGTGCTGTTTATGAGCTATATGATGCCAATCAGACTGATGAGAAGTTAAAAAGCCTTAAGAAAAATATTGAACAGTATGATTGTTCAGCTTTTGAAAAGGCAAAGAAAGTTTTTGCTAACTCAGAACGAGTGGCAGAAAGAATACGTCAGTATAATGGGTTCGAAGCGACCCGTTTGTACCATCCCCCACCTAATGCTGATACTTTTTATTCTGCGAAGTCATTCAACTATATTTTTTGCCCAAGTCGGTTAGAACGACTCAAAAGGCAGGATTTGTTGATAGAGGCTGCACGTTATATTAAGAGTCCTTTGTATATTGTTATTGCTGGTACAGGTGGGCAGCAAGATTATTACCAAGGGCTAATTGAGAAGTATGATCTTGCTGATAAAGTTAAGCTGCTTGGAAGTGTGACAGAGCAAGAGAAAATTGCTCTTTATGCCAGGGCTCATAGCGTTTTCTTTGCTCCCTTTGATGAAGACTATGGGTATATTACTCTGGAAGCTTTTTATTCTGGCAAGCCGGTGATTACTTGCACTGACTCTGGTGGGCCACTTGAGTTTGTTCAACATCAAGAAAATGGTTGGGTTTGCAAACCAGATCCGCAAGAAATTGCGAGAGTGATTGATGAAAGCTATGCCAATCGATCACATACAGAAGATATGGGATTGTTTGCAAAGGAATATATCGAAAAATTAGACCTTAATTGGAATAAGGTAGTCGATACGCTGCTAGGAGACTAACTTTGAAAGTGGCAATTATTGCTCCCAGTCCCGTCCCTTTTACGATTGGTGGTGCAGAGAAGTTATGGCTTGGTATGCAAAGCCATTTTAATAGTTTGCCAGGGGTGCAGTGTGAATTAATAAAGGTTGTTGTTGATGAACGGACCTTTTCTGGAGTGTTGGCGGCGTATCGAGACTTTAGTCAGTTAAGTCTGAGCCATTTTGATCTAGTTATTTCTACTAAGTATCCGGCGTGGATGGTCAAGCATGATAATCATATTGTTTACATGCAGCATAAATTGCGTGGACTATATGACGCTTACCACTTTTGTAAAAAGCCTACTTACTTTTCTCCTGTTAGCGATCAGGAAATTGAGTTAAAAGAAAGTTTAGATCGTTTGAATGATCATAAGGATCTACCAGCTTTCTTTAATTTATTGCAAAAGCAGGGTTACTTTAGTGGCGAAAAGGATGACTGCTTTCCTGGGCCCATCGCGCGAGCCATTGTTCATGCTTTAGATAGAGTGGGTTTGTCACCTCACTCCATTGAAAGATATTTTTGTATTTCCAAGAATGTAAGGGAAAGACAAGATTACTTTCCTGATGGTGTTTATCCTAGGGTTTTATATCATCCTAGTGATTTGTGTAATTATCGGTGTGTTACGCCGGAGCATATTTTTACAGTTAGTCGGCTGGATTCTGCTAAGAGAATCGATTTGCTTGTTTCTGCTTATAGGAAGAGCACTTGCCAAGTTAAGTTTTATATTGCGGGAGAAGGCGCAGAGAGAGCGAGGCTTGAAAAGCTGGCAGGGGGGGATGAGCGGATTGTATTTGTTGGTCGGTTAACGGATGAAGAAATATTAGATTATTACTCAAAGTCATATTTTATTCCTTATGTTCCTTATGATGAGGATTACGGCTTAATTACCATTGAGAGCTTCTTATCATCTAAACCCATCCTGACTTGTAGTGATTCTGGGGGTTCGCTGGAGTGGGTACAGCATAATGTGACTGGCTTTGTCGCCGAGCCAACAGAGCAAAGCCTTAGCGCTGCATTTAATTATCTTGGGGATAATCTAGAGCAGGTTGCCCAGATGGGGCGTAATGCTTTTGATTTGGTGAAGCGTAAAATTAGCTGGGATAATATTGCCGGTGTGCTATTGGCGGAAAAACATGCGAAGTCTATTGCTATTGTAAATGATTTCTGCGTATATCCGCCAGTGAGTGGTGGGCAGGCACGAGTATTTTACCTTGCCCAAGCTTTGTCGAGTTATATTAATGTTCGCTTGATTTGTTTTTCGCCTGAAGGTGGGCAGGCTAAAGAGCTGCAGATTTCGCGCAGTTTTGTTATTCAAGAGATACCGAAGCCGCAAGGGTTTAATCAGCATATGATTAAGCTGGAAGATGAGCTTAATTGTAGTGCAGGGGATATTGCGGCTATGCTTTTTTTGCCGAAAGTATTTTCTGATTTTTTAGCGCTGCTCAAGAAAAGTCTAAAAGGGTATAAAACAGTAGTCTGTGAACATGCCTATGTATACCCAGTTGTTAAAGCGGTTCATCGCGCTAACTTTATCTATGATGCGCATAATGTTGAGTATGATATTAAGCATAGTATTTGGCAGGGTTCTGGCAAAGAGAAAGCATTAAACCAACTGTTAAAGGTTGAAAAAGAATTGTGGCTGCATGCTAAGCTGGTGTTGGCCTGTTCTGCAAAAGATATTGATCGTTTTCAGCAACTCTATGGTAAAAGAAGGCATGCTGATCCTGTATTGTTGCCGAATGGTGTGGTGTACCAGCCTTTGTGTCTAGATGAAGAAAGACGTGCTCAAATTCGGACGAAGCTAGGGGTAGTCAAGCGCAAAGTTTGCGTTTTTATTGGGAGTCGTCATCAGCCTAATGTTGTGGCACTTAATGAAATACTGATGACGGCAGCACAATTGCATGATGTTGATTTCTGGGTGCTGGGCAATGTTTGTGAGGCAGTTAAGGATACTGTACCTGCTAATGTCACCTTATGGGGTACCGTCGCAGATGCGGAAAAACATGTGCTCTTGGAGTGTGCTGATGTTGGGTTAAACCTAGTTTATTCTGGCTCGGGTACTAACTTGAAAGTATTGGACTATTTGGCCCATGGTTTACAGGTTATTACCACTCAGGTGGGGGCCAGGGGGTTTGAGTCTATCCCCTCTCAGTTGTTGAAGATTGTCGATGACCATGCGTGGGGTAATCTCGTGATCGGCTTGGCAGAGGCCGATGCTAATAGCCGAATACAAGCTAATCAAAGTGTTTATCACTATGGTTGGCATGCGCTAGTTGAATCGGTTGTTGATGAAGTGTTGGCTATTTGCTAGCCCCGCCTATCGGGCCGAAGGTTGTATCAAGTAAAAGGAGGGGAAGCATTAGCGAGATGCTTCCTCTTTTTACTGGGAAGTACGGCCTTTACGGCGGCGGCAATGCCTCTGGGATTAACCGGCTACCTGATCCAGAAGGGGCCGCCTATTGGCAGTCGCGTTTTGATAGTGGGTTAAAGGATGACAAATTGAATGATGCCTTTCATGGTGGGATTAAAAACTCCGACTGCGCCATTGCGCCTACGGGCGGATTTTGTAATTAACTTTTTTGCAGGTTAATGGCAAAAACCTGCAACAGACAATAAAGTCAATTATTTATATGATTGGCTTTATTGAAATTGCTTAAAGGGACGTTTAGCTATGCACCTCTTTCACCGATACTTTACGGCGGTTAAAAAAGAAGCGGAGACTGGTCAATTGCTAGCTTCATCCCATTATAATCGGGATGTTGGTTACTATATTGTTGGGCAAAGTAAGCTATTTGAGGGATGGGGCGGCTCGTTAGCATTTCATTATTATAACAATCCATTTAACGGCGCTAATTATATGAGTAGCCGTTATACGCCCTATGTGACCAGCAAACAAAATACGGCGGGCTGGGATGCCTTAACCGACCCTAACTTTCCGCGCCCCAAAATGGGGCAGGCGGAAAAGGTGGTCAGTAAGTACCAAAACCTGAGTGAGAGTACCTGGTTTGGTTTACTGATGGGGGAAACCTATCAGGTCAATAGTGCAGTCTCGGTGGAGATTCATCCCTATTGGGAGCGGATGATGCTGGACTCCCTGCTGCGGGATATTGCGGGCAAAAAGTCCGTTCCCTTTAGTGGCAGTAAAAGTGCCTTTGATACCCACTACTTTGAAAGTGGCTTGGCCCACCCAGAGATTGCTCCGGTGGTGAATATGAACCCTGAGCAATTTGATGCGCAAACCGTATTCTTCCTGCTTAACTCCCTGACTTTTATGAAGCTCAGTGAGGCCGATAAGTTTAGCTTTATGACCCTGACAACGGTGAATCAGGTGGCTTTTACCCTGTTGGAGAGTGTGGAGCAAAAAGCAGCTTTTTTGGCTCAACATGCAGGGGAGGTGGAGATAGTGGATCGTAAGGGGTCTTACTATTATCTTGACCCAAAAATTGACGTATCGAGCAAAGCAGAGTCCCATTACATTGATTTATCGCCTAACTATCAAAAGGCGGTGGATTTAATGCACAGCAAGGGCATGAGCAAAACCGATTTGTTTAATGCCTGGAAAGCGGAGTTTCAGGCCCAAACCCAGGATATGGACTTTAGCCAAGTGCGGGATGAACTCAAGGGCGTGTTCCAGCTTTATAAGGGCATGTTAGATCGCGTACCGGACAAGGGCGGCTATGAGTATTGGTTAGGGCGGCTCAATAACGGGGAGATTCTGGAAAAGCTGGCCTTGGACTTTGCGTGGTCAGCGGAGTTTCAGACCAAGGCAGGGGGCACCCCAGGTAGTGCACCGACCTTTGATCAAACCCTGACGGCGCTTTATAAAGTGGTACTGGGGCGTGATCCCGATGCGGGTGGTTATGCCTGGTGGCAGGATTACTTTAATCAGAGTAATGATCTGGGGCGAGTGGTGACGGGCTTTACTTGGTCGCCTGAGTATGAAAGCAAGGTAGACGAGGATGTTACCGCTTGGCTTGTCACCAATTATGGCCCCAATCTACGGGAGATGGATTGGCATAAGGTAGGCTTTGATCAAGCTGAGATTGACAGCATCAAGCCAGTTGGGGTGTTTGATTACAACGCAGTAGATGGGTATGCGGGAGTGATGCTATGAGTTTATTGGGGCGTATGTTTTGAAGGGCGATGCGCCCTTCATTGCATTTTTAACCCGCCAGCCGGCTATCCATTTCTTCACAGACCCAGTGGCCAATCAGCATATGGGCTTCCTGAATACGGGCGGTTTCGTTACTGGGCATGCGCAAGGTGACATCCGCTAAGGCCAGCAATTTACCGCCACTTTCGCCAGTCCAGGCATAGGTAAAGCAGCCTAGCTCTTTGGCTGCGCGGATGCCATCGATGACATTGGCGCTATTACCTGAGGTGGACAGGCCGATGACCAAGTCCTGGGGGCGGGCGAGGGCCTGGATTTGGCGGGTAAAGACGCTGTCGTAGCTGTAATCATTGGAGTGAGCGGTCAGGATAGAGGTGTCCACCGTCAGGGCGATGGCGCCCAGTGGACGGCGCTCGGCCTTGTAACGCACGACAAACTCCGCCGCCAGGTGCTGGCAATCCGCCGCGCTGCCGCCGTTACCCATAAAAATCAGTTTACCGCCCTGCGCCAAGCACGCTTCGACCCGGTCTGCCAGTTCCAGCACCTGAGGCTCCAGGCTGCTTAGCTGGTTAAACACCTGGAGGTGGCGGGTTAGGGTGGCATGAAAGGTGGAGGCGCTCATAGACAGTCCTTAAGCTCAAATAGGCACAGAGGCAGCAGTTTAACAAAGCCGTTGAGCAGCGCCCAGAATTTAGCAGCCGCGGGGGCTAATCTCACCTTTTAGCACGACTGCGCTTGAGCAAGGGCCGCTAGACAAGCGCCTGTTTAGTTTTTACACTGCGGCTCATTACTTGTCGGGGTGCTGCCTGAGCAGCTGAGAAATACCCGTAGAACCTGATCCAGTTTGTACTGGCGTAGGGAACAAGCCTCAGACACTGCTGTGTCTCTCTTGTTTATCTCCTTGGATGGAGTCCTCGCCGGTACCTGTAGCGAGGCGAACTCCATGCATGTTCCTCCCGCCCAGGTACTGACCATCGCCGGCTCGGATTCGAGTGGTGGGGCCGGTATTCAGGCCGATTTGAAAACCTTTATGGCGCTGGGTTGTTATGGCGCTTCTGTGATTACCGCGATCACCGCGCAGAATACTTGTGGCGTCCAGCAGGCACAGGCGTTGTCTGCTGAGCTGGTGGTGGGGCAATTGCAGGCGGTGCTCCAGGATTTGAATATTCGTGCGATTAAAACCGGCATGTTGGCCAACAGGGCCATTATTCAGGCGATCGCACCGCTGTTACAACAAGCCGCTATTCCGTTGGTATTGGACCCTGTGATGTTGGCCAAGAGTGGCCATGCCTTATTAGCGGAGGACGCAATAGAGGCATTTTGCCAGCTACTGTTGCCCCAGGCTCAACTGATTACCCCTAATTTGCCGGAGGCTGCGGCACTTTGTCAGCGTGCTGAGCCAGATAATGAAGACGAGATGCAGGAGCTGGCGGCAGCCTTGTTGCTGCGGGGGGCCAAAGCGGTGCTGCTTAAGGGCGGGCACTTGGCTGGCCCTGAGGCGGTGGACTGGTTTACTGATGGCCAGCATTGGCAGCGTTTTGCCAGTCCTCGCATTGCTACCCGTAATAGTCACGGTACTGGTTGTACTCTGGCCGCGGCGATTTGCGCAGGCTTAGGACAAGGGTTGCCGTTATTGGCCGCCATTGAGCAAGCCAAGCGCTATCTACAACAGGCCCTCGCCCAGGCAGATGCCTTGGCGGTGGGTCAGGGGCATGGCCCTTTACACCATGCGCACGCCTGGTGGCCGCTTCCCGCCACTGCCCCCACCCTTTAGTTCTGAGGAGCCACCCATGTTAGACCAGCATTTGAGTGAACGAGCCCAGGTTGATGAAGCCTCGGTACAGCCCTTTCCTGCCTCACGCAAGATTTACATTGAGGGCAGTCGTGCTGATATCCGGGTACCGATGCGGGAAATTAGCCTGACCCCGACCCCTGCGCAGTTTGGCGCGGAAGAAAACCCACCCCTGCGGGTATATGATACCTCTGGCCCCTACACTGATCCGGCGGTGTCCATTGATGTGCGCAAGGGCTTGGCGGACATTCGCACCCCTTGGTTGTTGGAACGGGGGGACTGCGAACAGTTGGCGAGTTTGACCTCTGAATATGGCCAGCGCCGTGCTAATGACCCGACCTTGGCAGCTTTGCGCTTTGATTTGGCCCGCCAGCCACGTCGGGCCAAGGCCGGACGCAATGTCACCCAGATGCACTATGCCAAGCGTGGCATTATCACCCCAGAAATGGAGTACGTGGCCATCCGGGAAAACATGAAGCTACAGTTGGCCAAAGAGAATGCTCTGCTGCAAAGCCAGCACCCTGGCCAGAGCTTTGGCGCCGCGATTCCGGCCGAGATTACCCCTGAGTTTGTGCGCAGTGAAATTGCCCGTGGGCGGGCGATCATCCCGGCCAATATTAACCACGTTGAGCTGGAGCCGATGATTATCGGTCGCAATTTCCTCACTAAAATCAACGGCAACATCGGTAATTCGGCGGTGACCTCCTCCATTGAGGAAGAAGTGGCCAAGATGACCTGGGGTATCCGCTGGGGTGCCGATACCATCATGGACTTATCTACCGGCAAGCATATCCATGAAACCCGCGAGTGGATTCTGCGTAATAGCCCGGTACCTATTGGTACAGTGCCGATCTATCAGGCCTTAGAAAAAGTGGGGGGCGTGGCAGAGGATCTGAACTGGGATATTTTCCGCGATACTTTGATTGAGCAGGCGGAGCAGGGGGTGGATTATTTCACCATCCATGCTGGGGTGTTGTTGCGCTATGTGCCGCTGACGGCGAAGCGCCTGACCGGTATTGTCAGCCGCGGCGGCTCTATCATGGCTAAGTGGTGTTTGGCCCATCACCAGGAGAACTTCCTCTATACCCATTTCGAGGAAATCTGCGAGATTATGAAGGCCTATGATGTGTCCTTCAGCCTCGGGGATGGACTACGCCCGGGCTCCATTGCCGATGCCAATGATGCGGCTCAGTTCGGTGAGCTGGAAACCCTGGGGGAGCTGACCCAGATCGCCTGGAAACACGATGTGCAAACCATGATCGAGGGCCCTGGGCATGTGCCGATGCACATGATCAAGGAGAACATGGACAAACAGCTGCGGGAATGCGGCGAGGCGCCTTTCTATACCCTGGGGCCGTTGACCACGGACATTGCACCGGGTTATGACCACATCACTTCCGGCATTGGTGCGGCGATGATCGGTTGGTTTGGCTGTGCCATGCTGTGCTATGTCACGCCGAAAGAGCACCTGGGCCTACCCAATAAAGATGATGTTAAGACCGGCATCATTACTTACAAGATTGCCGCCCATGCCGCTGATCTGGCGAAGGGCCATCCGGGTGCGCAGATTCGCGATAATGCGATGTCAAAAGCGCGTTTTGAGTTCCGCTGGGAAGATCAGTTCAATATTGGTTTGGATCCGGATACCGCGCGGGCTTTCCATGATGAAACCCTGCCTAAGGAGTCAGCCAAGGTGGCGCACTTCTGCTCCATGTGCGGGCCCAAGTTCTGCTCGATGAAAATCAGTCAGGAAGTGCGGGAGCTGGACGCGGGCCAGCTTGCCGCGATTGAAGCTCAGGCCCAAGCGGGCATGGAAAGCATGGCGGAAGAGTTCCGCCAGCAAGGTGGTCGTTTATACCACGAGGTTTAACCAGTGGTTAGGCGATAAACAGAACGGGCACCCAGGTGCCCGTTCTGTTATCTGCCATTGATTGGAGACGATCAGTTGCTCGCATGCAGCTTGGCTTGCTGGCGCTCTCGATCCTTTTGTTGTCGATAGCTTTTTGCTGCTGCGGGGACGGGGGTCACCTTGCCGGTTTCCAGCCAGGTGCGTAAACGGCTGGCATCGGCCACATGGGTGTATTTGCCAAAGGAGTCCAACACCACCAGGGCCACTGGACGCTTGTTGATGTAAGTGCGCATTACCAAGCAGTGCCCGGCGGCATTGGTAAAGCCGGTTTTGGTCAGGCGAATATCCCAGTTGCGCTTATTGCGTACCAACGGATTGGTGTTGACGAAATCCAGGCTGTAGCTCGGTTGACGAAACTGTACGGTTTTCTTGGCGGTGGTGCTCAGTTCATTCATCAGAGGATATTTCTGGCTGGCGACCACTAACTTGACCAGGTCTTCGGCGTTGGAGACGTTTTTGGCCGATAACCCTGTTGGTTCAACAAAGCGGGTGTTTTTCATCCCCAGGGCTTTGGCTTTGTTATTCATCGCTTTGATAAAGGCTTTGTAGCCGCCAGGGTAATGTACGGCCAAGCTGTTGGTGGCACGGTTTTCCGAAGACATCAGCGCCAGCAGCAGCATCTCTTTACGGCTGATTTTGCTTTGCAGACGCAGGCGCGAATAGACCCCCTTTAAATCTTTATTGTGACTGATATCGACACTGATCAGTTCGGTCATGGATTGCTTGGCATCCAGCACCACCATGGCGGTCATCAGCTTCGTTACTGAGGCAATGGGGAGCACCATTTTCGGATTGCTGGAGTAGAGTACCTTGTTGGTTTGTAGATCCACCACCAGGGCACTGCCGGAAGCCAGTTCCTGTTTTTGTGATTGGGCATTGCCTTTGCTGGCAGCCCAACTGGGCAGGCTGACGAGACAAAGCAGGGAGAAAACCAGTAAGGGCAGAACGAGCAGAGAGCGCAGTGCAGGCATGATGATATCGGCTGCTAAAGGGTGGAATTGGGCCCAGAACGGTAGGGCAGTGATCAGGCGGCGCTGATTATAGTGCAAGGCGGTCTGACTCCTAGCAGCTGATGCAAAAATTATTGTTATTTTTCAAAGTAGTTAGTCAGGTTAACTGGCTTGGCTATCCTTCTGCTGACTTTTGTTGGGGAGTAAGTAGCGCTGTTCAAACATTTCTCGGGCAATAGGCGGAGAGAACAAGAAGCCCTGGACAGTGTCAAAGCCATGTTCGGCCAGCCAGTGCAATTGCGCGGGTGTCTCTACCCCTTCGGCGACGACTTCAATGCCGAGGATATTGCCCAGCGAGCTGATAATACGGGTCACTGCGCTGTCATTGGGGAGCTTGGCGACAAAGGAGCGGTCGGCCTTGAGAATGTCTAAGGGCAGGCGCTGAACGTAAGAGAGGGAGGAGTAACCGGTACCAAAATCATCCAAGGCCACCTTGAGGCCTAATTTGCGCACTTCCTCTAACACTTGGGTGGCCTTAGCCAGGTTGCGCATGATGGTGGTTTCGGTGATCTCAATCTCCAGCAGCTGTGACGGAATGGCATATTGGCTGAGCAGGGTGGCAAGACGTTGACTGAAGCCGGGGTTAAGCAGTTGGGCCGGGGCGACGTTAATCGCAATAGGAACAGCGCACTGCTGGGCGATCCAGCTATGCAGGGTGCGGCAGGCCTCTTCTAACACCCAGTCGCCCAAGGGCAGAATCAGCTTGGTCTCTTCGGCTATAGGGATGAATTGGGCCGGGGAGATGATCTGGCCATCCTGACGAATCCAGCGCAGCAGCGCCTCACAGCCTGTCACCTGACGGGTTTTAATCGCGAGTTTCGGCTGGAAGTAGAGTTGGAATTCGCCATTATGGATGGCTTTGAGCAGGTTGTTCTCAATCTGTAGATGAATTCGCGCCTGCTCGGTCAACTCGGCTTTAAAGAAGGCCCATTGCTGCACGCCATCATTTTTGGCGCTGTTCATTGCCACATCGGCGTGGCGCATGAGGAGGTCGGGGTTATCGCCATCTTCCGGAAAGAGAGCAATCCCCACTGACGCGCTGGGGGAGATGGTCATGCCCTCCAGCTCTACTGGCTCGCGCAGGTGGCCGAGCATGTCCTCAACGTGATCAAGAATGGCTTCCGGAGATTCGGAGGTGGGGAGCAGGGCGACAAACTCATCGCTGCCAAGCCGAGCGACCAGAACCCCCTTGGGCAGGGTTTGCTGTAGGCGCATGGCGACTTGCTGCAGCAGGGCATCTCCTTGTTGGTGGCCGAGGGAGTCATTGATGTTTTTGAATCGATCCAGGTCGATCATTAACAGCGCGAAGCTGGCATCCTGGGACTGGGCGGTTTCAATGCGTTGAGCCAGGGTCTCCATCAACAGCGCGCGGTTGGCCAAACCAGTCAGACCATCCCGTGTCGCCATCCGGGTCAGGCTGATTTGACTATCAGCCAGGGCGCGAAGGTGGTTATTACAAGCGGTGACCACCATGCCCAGTTCATCTTTTTCATGGCCTTTGGGGGTTTGCAACATGCGCCCACCGGGGTGCATGGGATCGAGTGCCCCCATGGCATGCCCCAGGCTGATCAGCGGACGGGTAAGAAAACGGTGGAATAGGGTGGTCAGCACCAGGGCAATCAGAATGGCCTGTACCAGGCTGCTGAGCAAGGTCACCCAGGCGGTATCGATCCAGCTTTGCAGAAGGTAAGTTGGGTCTCCTTCCAGCTCCAGGGTAGCAATGACCTGGCGGTTATCCCCGCTGGCATTGGGGGCGTAGAGGTTACGAGTGAGGCGTTGGGGAGGGCCAAATAACCAGGTTGCCATGGCGGAGTAGTCCGGTGCACTTACCTGGCGCAAGTCCGCCAGGCGCCGCCCTTCTAGCAGCGTTAAGCGGCCTGCTTGAACACCATCCAAGGCCAGAATGCCGTGCAGGGTTTGAATGGCTAAGGCGTCGTTAATCTCCCAGGCGGCAACGGTCATGGGACGATAAGCAGATTCCTGCACTTGTTGCAGCAACACAACCTGACGGGCTTGATGTTGACGGGTAAGGGCGGAGAGCTGAAACGCCAAAAAAATCAACGTTAGCAACAGCGTGGCAACGGTGACATAGAGTAGCTGTGTGAGCGTAAGCGAACGCTGTACCTGCATAAAAGCGTGATCCCCGATCAAGCTGGTTATGTACTTTCCCGCCCGGTGCATCCGGGAGACTGCCAGGCACAGCATGCTGTGCAGCGATTGATGGAGCAGGCTCCATTGATCAGCTAAAGAATTAACATAATCGCTTCTAAAAACAAGCAGTTATATCGACTGGGTCGCCCGGGTGAAAGCCGAGGTCATTCCTTCCTTTGCCGGTTATCCATTAGTGATAGCCCAGAATAAGGGCGGAGGCAAAGATTCTTTGGTGCAGTGCATTAAATGTGCCGAGCCTAGCCAGCACCTGTAAAGGTGCTGGATCAAGCGTTGTGGCGATTATTCCGGCACTAACCATTCCAGTACTAGTTTGGCTTGATCGTCCTGTCCTAAAGTCTGGCGTAGCCATTCTCCTGCCGGTTGCAGGCGCTCCTGTAACTGCCAGGGCGGATTGATGATCAACATGCCAGAGCCGCTAAATACCCCTTGTTCAGCCGCTTTGACATGGAGCTCAGCCAATAGAATTTTGCGGATACCGCTCAGGGTCAGGCGGCGGTGCAGTTGCATCACCTCACGGCGGTCTTTGATCGGGTACCAGATGGCGTAGCAGCCGGTTGGCCAGCGCTTATGGGCTTTTTGGATGGCTTCGGCCAGCTTTTTGAACTCGTTATCCTGTTCAAAAGGAGGGTCAATCAGCACCAAACCGCGCTTTTCCGTCGGAGGTAGGCACGCTTGCAGGCTCTGGTAGGCATCTTCCCGGCGCAGGCTGACCTGGCGCTGACCTTTAAACAGTTCGGTTAACTGCTGCTGATCTTCCGGGTGCAGCTCATTGAGAATCAGGCTGTCTTGCGGGCGGCGCAACATGGCAGCCAGCCAGGGGGAGCCTGGATAACTCTGTGGCTGTTCGGCACGACACTGTTCAACCAGTTGCAGGTAGCGTTGTAGTAATTCGGGTAAATGAGTGTGCTGGCTCAGGCGACCAATGCCCTGATCGGCTTCGGCGGTTTTGCGTGCTTGCTCGGCATCCAGGTTGTAACGGCCAATGCCGGCATGGGTATCAAGATAGCAAAACGCTTTGTCTTTTTGCTTTAACGCATCCAGGAGCGCAACCAGGACAAGATGCTTCCAAACATCGGCAAAATTGCCGGCATGGTAGATGTGGCGGTAGTTCAAGTTCGACCCAACTCTTTAGTGCTATTCTCTGGCACAATAAGCGCCAGCTATGACGGCGCAGCATAGCACAACTTGCATGAGGCACAGAGACATGTGGCAGTCGCATCCTTACGCCTGTCGTCAACAGATTCGGCAACAGTGCTGGCGCAAGCATACCGCCCATCTGGCGGCTGGCTTTGTGCAGGCCAATTTAGTCGTGGTGCCTGCTGCATATGCGGACGATTTTGCTCAGTTTTGCCAAGCCAATGCTCAGGCTTGTCCCTTGTTGGCGCAAACCGAGCCTGGGCAGTGGCAGTTGCCGCACTGGGGCGAGGATATTGATCTGCGCCAGGATGTGCCTCGTTATCGTGTTTTTCAGCATGGTCAGTGTATTGAGCAGCCGACTTCGGTGCTCGATATTTGGCAGCCAGACTGGGTGAGCTTTCTGCTGGGTTGTTCGTTTTCTTTTGACGCGGCGCTGGCTGAGGCTGGGGTGCCACCGCGCCACTGGCAGCAAGGGCGTAATGTGCCGATGTATATTACCCATATTGCCAGTCAGACTGTCGGTCCTTTTCGTGGGCCGCTGGTGGTGAGTATGCGCCCTTACCGTGTCGATCAGGTGGCAAGGGTGTTGGAAGTGACGCGTCAGTGTCCCCAGGTGCATGGTGCGCCGTTACAGATTGGCCAACCCCTGAGTTTGGGGATTAAGGATCTGTCTCAGCCGGACTTTGGCGAGGCGGTTGAGCTTGCCAGTGATGAACTGCCACTGTTTTGGGCCTGCGGGGTGACGCCGCAATTGGCCTTGCAGCAGGCCAGATTGCCAATTGCGGTGACCCATTCCCCTGGTTGTATGCTGATTACTGACATCCCTCAGCGGCAATTGCAGCAACATCTGGCACGATCAGGATAAAGCAGAGAAACACTCTGATTTGAATATCTTTTTTCTGGATGACAGCGGATGCTCTAGGCTATGACTCTGCTGTCATTTGATTGTCATTTGAGTGTCACATACTAGCCTGACTGTGTTCTGACAGGTGCAGGGGTGACCACAAGGAGGCCAACGTGCGTTTTAATGCCAGTCAGCGTTTTTACCCCGAAACCCGTATGCGTCGTATGCGCGCGGATGAGTTTTCCCGCCGCTTGATGCGTGAGCATGTGCTTACCACGAACGATCTGATCTACCCCGTGTTTGTGTTGGAGGGGCAAGGGCAGCGCGAGCCTGTAGTATCGATGCCAGGGGTGGAGCGTTTGAGTATCGATTTGTTGGTGGCGGAGGCCAAGCAGTTGGTGAGTTTAGGCATCCCTGCGCTGGCGTTGTTTCCGGTCACCCCTGCCTCTGCCAAGTCTGAGCTGGCTGAGGAGGCCTACAACCCCGATGGTCTGGCGCAACGGGCGATCAAGGCGATTAAAGATGCCTGCCCTGAGCTTGGGGTGATTACCGATGTGGCGCTCGATCCTTTTACCACCCATGGTCAGGACGGCATCATCGATGGGCAGGGTTATGTGCTAAATGACCGCACGGTGGATACGTTGATTCGCCAGGCGCTCTCCCACGCGCAAGCTGGGGCGGATGTGGTAGCACCCTCGGATATGATGGATGGCCGTATTGGTGGAATTCGTGAGGAGCTGGAGGCGGCTGGGTTCGTGAATACCCGTATCCTGTCCTATGCTGCCAAATATGCATCTGCCTATTATGGCCCTTTCCGTGACGCAGTGGGCTCGGCGGGTAACCTGGGCAAGGGCAACAAGTATTCGTACCAGATGGACCCAGCCAACTCTGATGAAGCCTTGCATGAGGTGGCACTGGATCTGGCGGAAGGGGCCGATATGGTGATGGTGAAGCCCGGTATGCCCTATCTGGATATTGTGCGCCGGGTAAAAGACGAATTTGGCGTGCCGACTTTTGTGTATCAGGTATCCGGTGAATATGCCATGCATATGGCTGCGGGCCAGCAGGGCTGGATTGATGCCGAGGCCACCCTGATGGAAGCGCTGGTGGGCATGAAACGTGCAGGGGCGGATGGCATTCTGACCTACTTTGCCAAACGTGCCGCACAACTATTAAATCAGTAAGCGGGTATAGGCTGACGGGGCGATATGCGCCCCGCCGTCTGTCCCAGGAGAAGTGAGGATCCTATGACTCAAACTGCCCCAGCCATGGAGGCTACTGGCGTGCAGACGGAAGCCCTGGAAGAGCATGCGCCAGCGATCGACCTGTCCTCGCCGGAGCTCTATATCAACCGCCACCTTAGCCACCTGCAATTTAATATACGGGTGCTGGAGCAGGCGCTGGATGAGCGTCACCCGCTGATGGAGCGCTTGCAGTTCCTGCTGATTTTCTCCAGTAACCTGGACGAGTTTTTTGAGATTAAAGTGGCCGAGCTGCAGCGTCAGATACGCTTTGGCCGGGAAAAGGTCGGCCCGGATGGCTTGCAACCCCAGGAAGTGTTGCGCCGCATTCGGGAAATCTGTCATGAACAGGTCACCCGCCAGTACTCCATTCTGAATGATGTATTGATTCCGGCCATGGAGGCAGAGGGTATACGCTTCCTGCGTCGTCGCGAGTGGACCAAGGCCCAGCGGGAGTGGATCCGTAGTTATTTTATGGACACCCTGATGCCGGTAATGACACCGATAGGGCTGGATCCTGCTCACCCCTTCCCCCGCTTGGTTAACAAGAGTCTGAACTTTATTGTCTCGTTGGAAGGGAAGGATGCCTTTGGCCGGGATTCCGGTTTGGCCATTATCCCAGCACCGCGCTCCATGCCCCGTCTGATCCGCTTGCCGGATGAGCTATGTCGCGGTGGCGATAACCTGGTGTTTCTCTCCTCGGTGATACACGCCTTTGCCGATGAGCTTTTCCCTGGCATGGAAATGAAGGGCTGCTATCAATTCCGCCTGACTCGTAATGCCGACCTGGATTTGGATGCGGAAGAAGTCGATGACTTGGCCCGCGCCCTAAAAGGGGAGTTGCAGCACCGTCAGTTTGGCCAGGCTGTCCGCCTGGAGGTAGCGGATAACTGCCCTGATATGCTGGTGAGCTTCTTGTTGGAAGAGTTTGGCTTGAGTGACAACGAGTTGTATCGGGTCAACGGTCCGGTGAACCTGAGCCGTTTAACCGCGGTGCGTGAGTTGGTCACCCGTGCTGATCTGGCCTACACCAGCTTCTCCCCGGGCATGCCCAGACGTCTGCGTGATAAGAAGTCGATGTTCGAAGCATTGCGGCAACGGGATTTGCTGCTCTTTCATCCTTATGAGTCTTTCACCCCGGTGGTGGATATGCTGCGTGAAGCGGCGCGTGATCCGAGGGTGCTGGCGATTAAACAGACTCTTTATCGCACCGGTGGCAACTCGGAAATTGTCGCAGCCTTAGTCGAGGCCGCCCGTAACGGTAAAGAAGTGACGGCGGTGATCGAGATTCGCGCCCGTTTTGATGAGGAGAACAACCTTAAGCTGGCCAGCCTGCTGCAAGAAGCGGGGGTGGTCGTGGTATACGGGGTGGTGGGTTATAAAACCCATGCCAAGATGATGATGATTGTGCGCCATGAAGATGAGGGGCTGCGCCGTTATGTCCACCTGGGTACCGGCAACTATCACCAGGGTACCGCCCGTCTCTATACCGACTATTCGCTGCTGACCGCAGACCAAGAGGTGGGGGAGGATGTTCACAAGATCTTCCAGCAGCTCACTGGGATGGGCAAAATTCTGCGTTTGCAGAAGCTCTACAATGCACCCTTCTCTCTGCATCCGAAAATGGTCGAATTTATCCTGCGGGAAATGCGCAATGCTCAGGCGGGGAAAGAGGCTTACATCATCATTAAGGTTAACAGCCTGACCGAGCCTCGTTTGATTCGTACTCTGTATCGTGCCTCGCAGGCAGGCGTGAAGATCGATCTGATTGTGCGGGGGATGTGCTGTCTGCGTCCAGGTATTGCCGGGGTATCGGATAATATCCGGGTGCGCTCAATCATCGGTCGTTTCCTCGAACATACCCGGGTGTTTTATTTCCACAATGATGGTTCGCCGGAAATTTATGCAGCTAGTGCCGACTGGATGGAGCGTAACATGCTCTACCGGGTAGAGACCTGCTTCCCGATGGAACCTTTGCGTGTTGGCCCACGGGTGAAGAAGGATTTGGAGCTGTACCTGAGCGATAACAGCCAAAGCTGGGAGCTGCAGTCGGATGGTCACTACAGCCGTAATCATCCCCAGGAAGGTGAAGACCCGATCAGTGCCCAACAGCTGTTGCTGGAGCGCTTGGCGGCCGCCGCCACCTAAAGCGCCTGCGGTTTAATCACTATGCAAAAGGGCAGCCCGCGGGTTGCCCTTTGTATAGATGATGAGGGGGTTAGTGATATTCCAGGACTAGGCCAAGATTGCTGAGGTAAGCCGCCTCTTCAGCGAGTTCTGCACGGGTAAGGGGACGACTATCGAGCCATCCCGGAGGGAAGCTGAGCTGCAGGGTGGTGTCCTGTAAGGACAGGTTAAAGGCTGGCTGACGCTGTTTGTTGCGGTTACGGTGTAAGACCACTGCCAAGCGCAGCAAAACGGTGAGCTTTAAGCAGGGCTCGCGGTAGTTCAGGGGTAGCGCCTCGAAGGTGCTCTTACTGAGTTTGCGTCGGTGGTTGCGCACCAAGCTGGCCAGGGCCATCTGTTCTTGGCGGGTAAAGCCGGCGAGATCCGCATTTTCCAGAATATAGGCACCGTGCTTATGGAAATTGGAGTGGGCAATGGCTAAGCCAATTTCATGGGTGCGGGCCGCCCAGCTGAGTAAATGATGGTATTCCGGCTCTAACAGATCCCATTGCTGTTTGACCTGAGCCAGGGCAATGAGTGCAGAGTTCTCCACCCGATAGGCATGGCGCTTATCAACGTGGTAGCGGCGCATCTGGGCGTCAATGGTGCGTTCCCGAATATCCTCATGCAGCAAGCGGCCCTGCATATCCAGCAGCAAGCCTTCACGTAGGGCGCCATCTGCCTTGTACATCATCTCGATATCTAGGGCATTAAAAATTGCCCATAGAATTGCCAAGCCAGCGGGGAGCAGATTTTGCCGGTCTGGTTTTAAGGTATCGAGTTTGAGCAGGCTGACATGCTTGGTTTGCATCAGTTTTTTGCGCAGCTTGCGTAGGCCGTCCAAGCTAATGCCTGCCTCGCTCCAGCCTTGGGTGACACAGATGTTTTCAATCGACTTAATCGTACCGGAGGCGCCAATAGCGAGGTCCCAGCTGTGGCGTTTGAAGTGCTGGCGAATCGCCATGAGCTCACGCTGGGCGGCCATCACTGCCTTACGAAAGGATTTCTCATTAATTTCGCCATCGGCAAAGAAACGTTGGGTGTAGGACACGCAGCCCATGTGCAGGCTTTCTAGTGCCTTGGGCTCCATTCGCTCACCGATAATGAACTCAGTAGAGCCACCGCCAATATCCACCACCAAGCGGCTACCACTGCTGCCCGCCAGGGATTGAGCGGCACCGAGGTAAATTAAACGTGCCTCTTCACGGCCAGCAATAACCTCGATAGGGTGTTGAATCAGGCTCTGTGCCCGGCGGATGAACTCATCTCGATTGCGCGCTGCTCGCAGCGCATTGGTGCCCACAATTTTCACTGCGCCTCTGGGCATTCCGGCAATTCGCTGGGCGAAGCGCTCCAGGCAGGCCAGACCTCGTTCCATGGCGTCTTCGCTGAGATTGTCATTGGCGTCCAAACCTGCGGCTAGCTGTACTTTTTCGCCCATCTTATCGACGATCTGTACATCGCCCTGTACCAAGCGGGCTAACACCATATGGAAGGAGTTGGAGCCAAGATCGATGGCTGCAATCAGAGGATGTTCAACCGCTTGGGTTGCAACGACGGATTCAGTGTTGACCATAGTGTCCCTTGAAATGCGCGCAGGTGCCCCTACTTTTCGCCATAGGTTAGCAGAAAGCCTTGGAAACCCAAGACAGGAATAGCGATTAAAGCGTCCGACCAATGGCTTTCACTCGCCCCTTTTACCACCCTGAGGGCAGTGCTAAGATGGGCCCCACTTCAGGTCACGAATTATTGGAGACCCCTAATGAGCAATATTCAAATCATCAGCGATGCCTCTTTCGACGAGGATGTACTCAAGGCCGAGGGCCCCGTGCTGGTCGATTATTGGGCTGAGTGGTGTGGCCCCTGTAAAATGATCGCGCCTGTACTGGAAGAGATCGCCAAGGAGTACGACGGTCGTCTGAAAGTGTGCAAGCTGAACGTGGATGATAACCCTGATACCCCGCCCAAGTTCGGGATTCGCGGTATCCCCACGCTGATGCTGTTCAAAGGCGGCAATGTGGAGGCCACTAAGGTGGGCGCACTGTCGAAGTCTCAGTTGAGCGCTTTTATCGACGCGAACATCTGATCCAGGCTTGACAAGATGCCCCCTGCGGGGCATCTTCCCATCTGATTTCTGGACAGCTCTGGGCTTATTCACTATTATCCCCCTGTCCATTCTGGAAGTCAGTCCAAGCCCCCGGCCTTAAGCCATCCGCATACTGACCTCTTTTACTGCTGTAATTTACTGCTTAAGTTTTATGTGACTCCACCCTAGGGTGGCCCTCCTCTCACTTCGTCTAAAGCGAGTGATCGCCTCTTTCATGCTATGAATCTTACCGAACTCAAACAAAAACCTGTCCAAGAACTGCTAGAGCTCGCGGATGAGATGGGCCTGGAAAATATGGCTCGCTCCCGTAAGCAGGATGTAATTTTCTCTATCCTGAAAAAACACGCCAAAGTAGGTGAAGACATCTACGGCGATGGGGTACTGGAAATCCTGCAAGATGGCTTTGGCTTCCTACGCTCTGCGGATTCTTCTTATCTGGCCGGCCCAGATGATATTTACGTTTCCCCCAGCCAGATCCGCCGCTTTAACCTGCGTAAAGGCGATACCATCACCGGTAAAATTCGTCCGCCCAAAGAGGGGGAGCGCTATTTCGCCCTGCTGAAGGTGGGGGATATTAACTTTGATCGCCCTGAGGCTTCGAAAAACAAGGTTCTGTTTGAGAACCTGACCCCCTTGTTCCCTAACAAGCGTCTGAAGCTTGAACAGGGTAACGGCAGTACCGAAGACCTGACTTCCCGTGTCATTGACCTGATCTGCCCGATTGGTAAAGGTCAGCGGGCGCTGATTGTATCTCCGCCTAAAGCGGGTAAGACGCTGATGTTGCAGAACATCGCCAACTCCATTTCGCGTAACAACCCTGAGTGCTACCTGATCGTTCTGTTGATCGATGAGCGTCCCGAGGAAGTGACCGAAATGCAGCGCACCGTGCGCGGTGAAGTCGTGGCTTCTACCTTCGATGAACCCCCAGCCCGTCACGTACAGGTCGCGGAAATGGTCATCGAAAAGGCTAAGCGCCTGGTTGAGCACAAGAAAGATGTGGTGATTCTGTTGGATTCTATTACCCGTCTGGCGCGTGCTTACAACACCGTCATTCCCAGCTCTGGTAAAGTGCTGACCGGTGGTGTGGATGCCCATGCGCTGGAAAAACCCAAGCGCTTCTTCGGTGCGGCCCGTAATATTGAAGAAGGTGGCTCTTTGACCATTATCGCTACCGCGCTGGTGGACACCGGTTCGAAGATGGACGATGTGATTTTCGAAGAGTTCAAAGGTACCGGTAACGCGGAAATCCATCTGGATCGTCGCATTGCAGAAAAGCGTACCTTCCCTGCGATCAACATTCGCCGCTCCGGTACCCGTCGTGAAGATCTGCTGACTTCCGAGGAAGAGCTGCAGCGCATGTGGATTCTGCGTAAGCTGCTGGATCCGATGGATGATGCGGCGGCCATCGAGTTTGTCCTCGATAAGCTGAAGGACTTTAAGACCAACGATGAGTTCTTCATGTCGATGAAGCGAGGTTAAACTTCCTCGACTTCTCAGTGCAAAAGGGTAAGTCTCTGACTTGCCCTTTTGCCTATTCAGGCACCCCAAAACCTTGCTTTTTATCTGGAAAAGCGCTGCCTGCTGTAAGGTGCATTGATGACCATGAAATATCAGGATCTGCGTGATTTTATCCGCCTGCTTGAACAGCGGGGGGAGCTCAAGCGTATTCAGGTGGAAGTCGATCCTCATCTGGAAATGACGGAAATCTGTGACCGTACCCTGCGCAAGGGCGGCCCAGCACTGTTATTTGAAAATCCCAAAGGTTACGACATGCCGGTGTTGGCCAATCTATTTGGTACCCCTGAGCGGGTGGCATTAGGCATGGGGGCCGAGTCGGTAGAAGCACTGCGGGAAGTGGGTAAACTGCTGGCCTTTCTGAAAGAGCCCGAGCCTCCCAAGGGCATGAAGGATGCCTGGGATAAGCTACCGCTATTCAAGCAGGTGCTGAATATGGGGCCCAAGGTGGTCTCCAAGGCGCCTTGCCAAGCCAAGGTTTGGCAGGGTGAGGAAGTGGATCTCTATAAGCTGCCGATTCAAACCTGTTGGCCTGGTGATGCTGGTCCTCTGGTGACCTGGCCCCTGGTGATTACCCGTGGGCCGAATAAAGAGCGGCAGAATCTGGGTATTTACCGTCAGCAGCTGATAGGTCGTAACCGTCTGATTATGCGCTGGTTAGCGCATCGTGGCGGTGCTCTGGATTATCGTGAATGGTGTCAGCAGCATCCGGGTCAGCCGTTCCCGGTGGCGGTGGCCTTGGGTGCCGACCCTGCGACTATCTTGGGGGCAGTGACGCCGGTGCCGGATACCCTGTCGGAATATGCCTTTGCTGGTCTCCTGCGTGGCAGTAAAACCGAAGTCGTGCAGTGCCTGGGCTCCAATCTGCAAGTGCCCGCCAGTGCTGAAATTGTCCTGGAAGGCTTTATCTACCCTGATGATATGGCGGATGAAGGCCCCTTTGGTGACCATACCGGTTATTACAATGAGGTAGATCGCTTCCCGGTCTTTACCGTTGAGCGAGTCACCATGAGGGATAAGCCGATTTACCATAGTACCTATACTGGACGTCCACCTGATGAGCCGGCGGTATTGGGGGTGGCGCTGAACGAGGTCTTTGTTCCTATTCTGCAAAAGCAATTTCCGGAGATTGTTGATTTTTATTTACCCCCAGAAGGTTGTTCCTATCGCCTGGCGGTGGTCAGTATGAAGAAGCAGTATCCGGGCCACGCCAAGCGGGTGATGATGGGAGTCTGGTCGTTTCTGCGTCAGTTCATGTACACCAAGTTTGTTATCGTGGTGGATGAGGACGTCAATACCCGTGATTGGCAGGATGTCATTTGGGCGATTACCACCCGTATGGATCCGGCGCGGGATACCCTATTAATAGAGAATACGCCAATCGACTATTTGGATTTTGCCTCGCCAGTATCGGGGTTAGGCTCGAAAATGGGCCTGGATGCCACCAATAAGTGGGCGGGGGAAACCAATCGAGAGTGGGGCGTGCCCATCAGCATGGATGAGGCAGTTAAACAGCGAGTAGATGCCCTCTGGGATGAGTTGGGCATAGAGTGAGAGGTGTGGTGTGACCCGTTTTGAGTGTCAGATTGTGGATGTGACCCCGCTTAAGGGTGATGTCTTTCGCGTGCAGTTGCAGGTCCTGACGGATACTCCCTGTCCTTATCAGGCGGGTCAGTATTTGCAATTGTTATTACCCAGCGGAGAACAACCGGCGTTTTCTTTAGCCTCGACCCCAGCTGCTTGGCCTGCCCTGGAGCTGCACGTGCGACGCACCACCGATAATGGACTGTCGGCCAAGGTGGTTGAGGTGTTGCAACAAGGGGGAAAGATTGCGGTTAGTTTGGCGGCGGGTGACGCTGTCTGGCAAGCCCCGGCTGCTGAGGCGCCGATTTTGATGTTGGCTGCCAGCACGGGTTTTGCCCAGGTGAAAAGCTTAGTGGAGCAAGCCTTGGCAGAGGGATGGCAAGGGCCCTTGTATGTCTACTGGGGCGTACGTGTGGCGGAGGACCTGTACTGGCCTGAGCTCGCGCAGCAGTGGGTGAGTACCCACGCTAATGTGCACTTTATTCCGGTTGTCAGTGAAGGGGCTGGTGAAGCCTGGCAGGGGCGGACGGGCTTACTGCATGAGGCCGTGCTGGCCGACAAACATGATCTGACCCAGGCGCAGGTGTGGGTGTCGGGCTCACCTGGTATGGTCTATGCCACCCTGGATGCCTTTATGTTGCAGGGGCTGCATAAGCAGCAGATGCATTCCGATGTGTTTGCCTATGCCCCACGTGATGAGGTGCCGGCCTAGGCCTCCATAGCGGCACTACTGAACTGCAAAAATGAGCGCCAAAACAAAACCGCCGCCCAGCTTCCTGTGCGGCGGTTTTTGTTTCAGCGTTTAGCCAGTCTTTTTCTGATCGGGCATGGGCAGGCTAGGTAAGCCCTGATCAAAGAGTTTGGCGTGCTTTAACAGTAAGCTGGCACCACTGACCTGCTCGCCCAAATGGAGCAGTAAGCGAGCCAGTTCCTGCAAGGCTTCATGGCTGGGCTCGGCAGTGAGGCTGGCTTCAAAGTATTGTCGCGCTTTAGGCCATTGCTGCAGTTGCAGAGCAATACGCCCCAGGCTGAGCAGTAACGGGCCATCGTCAGGACGCTGCTTGAGCCATTGCTCTGCCTGCTTGAGCTGACGCTCCAGATTTTCCCCTTTGCTGATGCCGTACAGGCGTACCAACTGGGTATCCCAATGCTGGTTGAGTTGGTTGCGTAGCACGATCTCAACCTTGTCTTCGGCACCGAGGCTGTGTAGGCGCTGCACATAGGCCCGCACAATTTCCAGTTGCTCTTGCAGTGCCTTGGGCAGCTGTTGCCAGGTGTTGAGCACCTGCTGGATACGTTCTTCCTGGCTCATACTGGCATCATTGCCAGCCTGGCTCAGGCGTTCACTCCAGCACAGTTGTTCCAGTTGTTGCAGGCTGCTGTGGTCGAGCACCTGTAAGCGACGCAGATCACTGAGCAGTTCTGTTAGCGCGGTCCAGTCCTTCAAGGCCAGATAGCAGTCCTTCAACTGACGGAGAATCTGCGGATGCTTGGGTGCTTGCTTGCGCAGATTAAGCAGGGTGGCCAGGGCTTTCTCGTAGTTGCCGCGTTCAAGTAGTAATTGGGCCTGAGTCATACCCACGGCCAATCCAGCCCCCTTAGTGCTTTGACTGGCCTGTTGCAGCCACTTATCCGCCTGCTCGTTGTTGCCCAGCGCCTGGGCAGCCTGGGCGGCAGACAGGTAGTTGATCAGGGGTTGTTCGCTTTTACTGGCGGCCTGGCTTAACCAGCGCTCGGCCTGTTTAAAGCGGCCATCCGCCAGGGCAAGTAGCCCTCGGGTGGTTTTGACGCTGGCTTTGTTTTGCAAGCGGTGGTGGCGCCACAGACGGAAGCGTTCCCCTGGCAGACGCAGTTTATAGAACAGCATCAACAGGCCATGCAGTAGCATAAATAGCAGCAGGCTGATCAGCATCCCTATCCAGAGGCTGGTTTCCAGCGTCCAGCTTTGGAATGCCACCAGGATATAGCCGCTGTCTTTGGTGATCTCCTGACCAATCCAGGTGCCGAGCAGCAGCACGATCAGGATAAAGAGGAAGAGTTTTTTCATCCTGCACTACCTCCCTGTTGGCTGCTGGGGCCATGGATCGCTTTTAGATAGGCTTTCAGCGTATTCAGTGAGTTGCTGATATCCGGCAGCTGGGGGGCGACTTGCAATTGGCGTAGTTCTTTTAAGCCTTGCAGCAGGGCTTGAGTAGCCGCTTGCTCTTGATTGAAGTAGCGCGGAATCCACTCTAATGCTTTATCCAGGCTGGCATCATAGGCCTGCTGCTTGCCCTGTAGCAGGGCCAGTTGCGCTTGCTCCAGCATGAGATGCAGATTCTGCTGCAGGTAGAAATGTTCCTGTGGTGACAGCAGCGGCTGTACTTCGCCGTCACGCTTATGGACCACGACCAGCTCATTTAGTTTACGCCAAGCCTTATCCCAGGCTTCGCTCAGACTCGCGCCCCAGCTGGCGGCGGCTTCTTCACCGGCGACTTCTTTGAGTAGCGTGGGAATGGTTTCCTGATCGGTGACAGGCAGCAGGCTGAGTTGATCAACCTGTTGATTTAAGGCGGCCAGGCGCAGGAAGCTGCCTTCTACATCCAGTTTAGGAATAGCTTCCAGCTTGGCCAGATCTTCTGCCAGAGCTTTACGCACGGGGTAGACGGAAACATCATCCAGCTCACGCAGGATGGCGTCAGCGGACTGGAGCAGGGCCAGGGCGCCGCTAGCGGTCCCCTCGGTCAAAATACGTTGATTGGCCAGGCGCAGCAGGTATTCGATTTCAGCCAGTTGCCAGTCAGTACGGCTGGTACTGGTTAGGGCACGCATCTGCTGTAAGCCGGTGTCGATGCGCTGTTCGGCGGCAGCTAGTTCTGTGAGCGCCTTTTGTTGTTGCTGGCGGATGTCGCCTAACTGACCCTGCAGATTCTCCTGCAGCTTTTGACTTTGCTGTTGCTGGCTACTCTGCACGCTGCTGAGGCTGGCCTCCAGAATGGACAGCTGGCTACTGCTCAGTTGTTGCTGTTGCTGTAATTGCCAATAGGTGTAACCACTGAAGGCCAGTGCGCCGGCACCGAGCAGGATAGCGATGACCAGCGGCGCCTTACTGGCTTTGGTGGCGGGTTCGGCAGCTTTGTTGCTGGGCGCCAAGGGGGGCTCAGTGGGCTGGCTGATTTTTTCCTGTGCTGTAGCAGCCGGTTGCGCAGTCTGCTTGGCTAGCTGTGTATCACGGCTGGGTTCGTTGACCTGGGCAGCCGGTGCGGCAGCCGCCTTATCTTTGCGCTTCTTATTGCTGGGCGCATCAGTCTGGGGCTGGTTAGCGGGAGTATCCGGTGTGCTGTTCTGTTCAGTCATGCGAACATCCATCCTGTTGACAGGGGGCGCCTTGGCGCCACCGGGTTAAACAATCAAGCATGGCGTGATCCTGGGCGCCAGCACTGATGAGTATAGTGGGCCAACCCTGGTGTTGCGCCAGTTCCGCTACCCGTTGGCTGGGAACAACCAGGGGCAGGGGGCGTGGACCACCACAAAGTTGGTGAAAATGGTGCAGTGCTTCACCACTGCTTAGCAATACCACTTGGGTATCAGCCAGAAGCTGGGCGAAGTGTGCGGGAGCCGGGCAGGGCTGGCGTCGATATAAGATAGCCTGGCAAACTTCGACCCCAGCGGTCTGGAGTTGCTCTGCCAGTAGCGTGCGCCCGCCTTCTCCTTTTAATAACAATACTTTGCCATGTTGCAGCTGTTGTAGAGCAGGATGCCGCAATAGGGCTTCGGAGTCTTCTCCATCGGCGCCAGTTTCCGCCTCAATCCCGTACTCGGCCAATTCTGCGGCAGTGCCTGCCCCGACTGCCAGCCAGCGTATGCCGATGGGGAGTTGTGGCCAGTATTGGTCGATTAGCTCGATCGCTAGGCGCGCGGCCGGGCGACTGGTACAGATGACCACCTGGTAGTAATCCAGATTGAGTAAGGCCTGTTTGGCTGCTTGATAGGCGCTGTCTTGTTCGCTGAGGGCTTCAATCTGTAATAGCGGTAGCCAGGTTGGCTGGGCTCCATGCTGTTGCAGCAGGTGCACCAGCGCCTGCCCTTGTGGGGCAGGACGGGTGACCAGAATCCGTAGCCCGTGCAGGGCCTTAGCCTTGTCCATAGACCTCGGCCAGAATCGCTCCGGCCCCCTGGGCTAACAGATCTTCCGCCACCTGGATGCCCAGTTGTTCCGCTTGCTGGCGCACAGCGCGGGCTTCGGCACGCAGGACCAGGCTGCCATCTGGACGGCCAACCAAGGCTCGCAACCAGAGGTGTTCGCCTTCCAGTTCGGCGTAACAGCCGATCGGTACCTGACAGCCCCCTTCCAGGTGGCGATTGAGGGCGCGCTCGGCCATCACTCGATCGGCGGTATCGGCATCATGTAATGGAGCGAGCAGGGCCCGGGTGTGTTCATCATCCAGACGACATTCAATACCCACGGCACCCTGGCCGCCGGCGGGCAGGCTGGTGGTGGCAGGGAGGACCTGGCGGATGCGTTCCGGCATCTGTAAACGAATCAGGCCGGCACAGGCGAGGACGATGGCGTCATATTCGCCCCGGTCGAGCTTGCTGAGTCGGGTGTTGACGTTGCCGCGCAGATCGCGCAGTTGCAGGTCAGGGCGCAGTGCCTTTAGTTGCACTTGGCGACGCAGGCTGGAAGTGCCGACCACGGCGCCTTGCGGCAGGGCATCCAAGTCAGCGAAGTGGTTGCTGACAAAGGCGTCATAGGGATTTTCCCGCGGGCAGATCACCGTCAGCCCTAAGCCTGCTGGAAAGGCCATGGGTACATCTTTCATGGAGTGCACAGCAATATCGGCCTCATCGTTAAGCAGAGCATGTTCCAGCTCTTTGACGAAGAGTCCTTTGCCGCCAATTTTGGCTAAGGGCGTATCCAGAATTTTATCGCCCTGGGTGGTCATGCCCACCAGTTCCACGGCGATGCCGGGGTGCAATTGCTGCAGACGGGCTTTGACGTACTCCGCTTGCCACAGGGCAAGGGGACTTTTACGGGTCGCGATGCGTATCTTGGTGCTCATGGGCCATCCATTACTGGGCGTGTTGCCATGCAAAAATTGCGGCCATTCTAGCAAAACTTGGCTGGGGCGGCAGGATTAAGGTCAGCAAAAGCGCTATTGGCGTTGTCATGGCGGCGTTTTCCGTGTTTATTAACCCCGGTTTAATGACAGGAGCAGGTCATGACTCAAGGTTGGATTGTGCTGGCTGCGGCCCTGAATGGCTTCCTGGCGGTGGCGCTTGGTGCCTTTGCCGCCCATGGTCTGAAAGCGCGGCTGGATGCCTACAGCCTGCAGATCATCAATACCGCTGCCCATTATCAGTTGGTGCACGCAGTGGCATTGTTGGCCCTGGCCTGGCTACTGCAACAACATCCCCAACTCAGTGGCTTGTTGCGTTGGCAAGCCAGCTGCTGGATTGTCGGGGTGGTGCTATTTTCCGGTAGCCTTTACCTGTTGGGGATGACCGGCATCAAGTGGTTAGGGGCGATTACCCCCTTGGGCGGTCTGCTGTTATTAGCCGGTTGGTTATTGCTGGCCTGGGCGGGATATCGCCTGCTGGGAAATTGAGGATATAAGCATGATTCGGGTAGTGGTAAATGGTGAGGAACAGCAGCTCAGTACGTCGCTGAGTGTGTTGGCCTTATTGCAGCAACTGGAATTGGCGGGCAAGCGGGTAGCCGTCGAGCTTAACGGCGAGATTGTGCCCAGTAGCCTGCATGAGCAAACCCTATTACAACAAGACGACCGTATCGAAGTCGTCCATGCCATCGGCGGCGGCTGAGCGGCAGCTTATAACAGACCCTGTCAGCCCCAGGGGGATAACTCATTAACTGCGAGGCAAAAGAATGCGTGACGATAGTTGGGAAATAGCGGGACGTCGTTTTCACTCACGCTTGCTGGTCGGCACTGGCAAGTATCAGGATTTACAGCAAACCCGTGAGGCAATTGAGGCCAGTGGGGCCGAGATTGTCACGGTGGCGGTGCGCCGCACCAACATTGGTCAGAATCCGGGTGAGCCGAATTTGCTGGAGGTGATTTCACCCGAGCGTTACACCATTCTGCCTAATACTGCTGGCTGCTATAACGCCGAGGATGCGGTGCGCACCTGCCGTTTAGCCCGTGAGCTCCTGGATGGCCATGATCTGGTGAAGCTGGAAGTGCTGGGTGATCAGAAGACGCTCTATCCCAACGTGGTGGAGACCCTGAAAGCGGCAGAAACGCTGGTGAAAGATGGCTTCAAGGTGATGGTTTACAGCAGCGATGATCCTATCGTTGCCAAAGAACTGGAAAAGCGGGGCTGTATCGCGGTGATGCCGCTGGGCTCGATGATCGGCTCGGGGCTTGGCATTGTGAACCCCTATAACCTGCGCATTATTCTGGAGCAGGCCGAGGTGCCGGTACTGGTGGATGCTGGGGTGGGCACCGCTTCGGATGCGGCGGTGGCGATGGAGCTTGGCTGTGTGGCGGTACTGATGAACACCGCTATTGCTGCGGCCCGCGAGCCTGTGCTAATGGCCAGTGCGATGAAAAAAGCAGTGGAAGCCGGACGTGAAGCCTACTTGGCCGGGCGGATGCCGAAGCGGCTCTATGCCAGTGCTTCATCGCCGCTAGAAGGGCTAATTCAGCCAGGCTGAACAGCCTAGAGAGCTGATGAACAATAAAAATGGGGTGCTGGGCACCCCATTTTGTTTAGCTTGTGCCTTAACCGTCGGCGGTGATCTTAGTGATCAGCTCCTGCAGTACTGTGGCAGCCTTATCGTTGGCTACCTGGCAGGTGCCGGCATTGGCATGACCGCCTCCACCGTAACTCAGGCATAACTCGCCCACATTGGTGTTGGAGCTCTTATTAAAGATCGATTTGCCGATGGCAAAGACGGTGTTTTGTTGCTTTAACCCCCACATCTGGTGAATGGAGATATTGCACTGGGGATAGAGGGCATACACCACAAAGCGGTTGGTGGCATAGATGGTCTCCTCATCGCGCAGATCCAGCACCACCAGGTTTTGATGCACGCTGGCGCAGCGTTTGATTTGCTCCTTGGCCTGTTCCGCATGCTCGAAGTACAGCTCAACCCGTTCTTTGACATCGGGGAGCTGCAGAATGGACTCAATGCTGTTATCGGCACAGTAGTCGATCAGCTCCATCATCAACTGATAGTTGGAGATGCGGAACTCACGGAAGCGGCCCAGCCCGGTACGAGCATCCATAATAAAGTTAAGCAGCTCCCAGCCCTTGGGGTTGAGCACTTCATCTTGGCTGAAACGGGCCGAGTCGCCCTTGTCCACCGCCTCCATCATCGCCGTCCAGCTGGCTGGAAAACGCTCCAACCCACCGTAGTAGTCATAGACCACCCGTGCCGCTGAAGGGGCATCCGGATCAATAATATGGTTAGTGGCGATGTTGTCGTTGCGAATGGTTTCGCTCAGGTGGTGATCAAAGGCCAGATGGCAGCCGGCAACATAAGGCAGGTTAGTGGTGATATCCCGCTCACTGATCTCGACCAAACCATCCTGCATATCTTTGGGATGAACAAATTTGATGTCATCAATCAGGTTAAGGTGCTTGAGTAAGACGGCACAGACCAAGCCATCGAAATCGCTGCGGGTTACCAGCCGGTAAGTGTTCCCTGACATCTCGAACTCCTGGGTTGTTTTGGCGGGCAGGGCCCAAAGGGTGAAATAGGTTATAGCCTACTTGGCTTTCCTTGTCTGCGTCTATCCTGCTTGCTGATAACTGCCCTCAACCGCAGATTAGCTGAAGCAAGATAGGACGGAGCTAGTCTGGGGGGCAGCGTTTTTAACGAGGTTGATTGACCCCCAAGTGCAGAACCCTAAAATAGGCCGCTTTGTTTTTGCAGTGAGGAATAGCCATGAGCGACGAGCAACAGCCTTATATGCGTGAGGTGCGTTCTTTCGTTAAACGCTCCGGACGTATGACCCCCAGCCAGGCCAAGGCGCTGGAAACCCAGTTTGCCCAGTATGGACTCAAGCTGGAGCAGGGCTTGCTCGACCTGACCGCGGTCTTTGGCCGAGAGGCACCGCTGGTGGTAGAGATTGGCTTTGGCATGGGTGATTCCCTGGTGGCGATGGCCCAGGCGATGCCGGAGAAGAACTTTATCGGTATTGAAGTGCATGAGCCGGGGGTAGGGCGCCTACTTAACAATGTCGCCCTGGCGGGTTTGACCAACGTGCGGGTGTTCTGTGCCGATGCAATCAAGGTATTGGAGCAATGCCTGCCCGCCGCCAGCATTGATACCCTACAGCTGTTTTTCCCCGATCCCTGGCCAAAGAAAAAGCATCATAAACGGCGGATTGTGCAGCCCGCCTTTGCCGAACAGTTGCGTGGCCACCTGCGTGTAGGGGGGATATTCCATATGGCGACTGACTGGCAGCCCTATGCTGAACACATGATGGAAGTGATGACTGCGGCACCGGGTTATCGTAACCCGCTGGGTGAAGGCCAGTATGCTCCGCAGCCGGAACACCGGCCGGTGACCAAGTTCCAGCGGCGTGGGGAAAAGTTAGGTCATGGAGTATGGGATCTGATGTTCGAGCGCATCAGCTAATGCCTCGGTTGCAGGTAGGTGAGCAGGGTTGCGAATTGGACTCTGCCCAGCCGTTGCTGACGGCCCTGCAACAACTTGGCCTGCCGGTGCGGCAGGCCTGTCGCAATGGTGTGTGTGGTATCTGCCAGTGTCCGTTACTGAGTGGCCAGATTGACTACCGCCAGATTCAGCCGCGCGGCCTTAACCAGCAGGAGCTGGCGGCAGGCCGTATCCTGCCTTGCATTGCCTACCCTGCCTCGGCGGAGCTGGAATTGGGCGAGCCCTGCTATCCGGCACGTTAAGCATCCCCGGCTAATCTTAACCCCCTCTTAACCTCAGATTTGTTTTGCTGTGTGCCTCTTCGCTGAGTGGATACAGCCATGACCCTCTGTTTTAACCTCCTGATCGGCTTGTCGCTAAGCCTGTTGCTGGGCTGCAGCAGTCAGTTAAGGCTGCCTGAGGCACAGCCGGACGGGTTACCGGCAGCTTGGCAGGAAGCCAAGCACTGGCCGACATCGGCCTTGCCCCCCTTAACCACCGAGCTTTTGGCTCTGTTGAATAGCCCAGTGCTGCGCCGGCAGGTCGAGCAGGCATTGGCGGCCAACCTTGATTTACGCCAAACCGCTTTACGCTTACAGCAGCAGGGCTTACTGACGCGCCAGGCACAGGCGGGGCGTGTACCTGAGCTGAGCCTTAACCTGCAGAGTCAGCGCAGCTATCAGACGCAACAGTTTAATCACAGCCATACCCTGGGGCTGGAGTTGAGTTGGGAGCTGGATGTCTGGGGGCGGTTGGCCGACCAGCAGCGCTTAGCTGAGGAGGAGCATGAACAGCAGCGTCTGGATTACCAGGCGGCACGTGATTCCTTGGCGGCCAAGGTCATGCAGCTGTGGATCGAGCTCAGTCTGCGTGAGCAGCAAATGGCGATTGAGCAGCAATGGCTGGCCAGTCTGGCGTTAACCGCCAGCAGCAGTCGGGAGCGTTATCGCCAAGGGCTCGGTAGCCAGGCGGATTGGCAAACCGCCCAGGCCCAGCTGGCGCGCGCCCAGGCAGTACAGGCTGCGACTGCACAAAGCCAGGCGGAGGCCTGGCGCCAATTGGCGCTATGGCAGGGTAAGGCGCAGTCCAGCCCTCAACTCACCTCGCAAGCCCTTACTCATGACTGGCAGCTCTCGGCTCCGCCTGCCCTGGTGCCGGCCCAGTGGCTGGCACGGCGGGTGGATATTCAGGCGGCCTATCAGGGCATTCGCATCCGTGCCCGTCAGGCGGCCCTGGCGGAGAAGGCGCTGTTGCCTGGTTTCAACCTCAGCGCCAGCCTAAGCCAGGCCCGACCCGATCTGGGGGAACTGCTCAGTGGCTCCTCGGCCTGGAGTGTGCTGAACCGTATCACGGCCCCTCTATTTAACGGCGGCCGTTTGCGACGCCAGGCGGAAATCGCCGATTTAGAGGTGGAGGTCAGTTACCTGCGTTATCAGCACATTCTCCTGACGGCGCTGCATGAGGTGGAAAACAGCCTCAGTCGTGAGGCAAGTCTGGCCCAGCAGCAACAGCATTATCAGCAGGCCTTGCAGCATGCTGAACTCAGTGCCAGCCATTATCAGCAACGCTATCGGCAAGGGTTGGTCGATATCCTCGATTGGTTGAGTGCCGAACAGAATCTTTACAGCACCCGCCTGCAGTTATTGCAGACCCAGCAGGCCCGTCTGGTTAACCGCATTACCCTGGGGCTGGCCCTGGGCATGGGAGTTTAGTATGCAAAGGAGTTCGTCTTGGCTGGCCTGGCTTAGCCGTTTGGTGGGGGTGGCTCTGGTGCTGGGCAGTGCGCTGCTGACCCTGGAGGCGATTGAAGATCGACCTGTGCTGGAGGAGTCTGCACAGCCTCCCAGCCTGCCCCGGGTCAGTGTGCTGGCGTTAACGCCTGGCGAGCACTCAGCGCAACTGCAGGGCTATGCCGAGGTGCAGGCCAGCGAACAGATTAGGCTGCTGGCTCAGGTCAGCGGTCAGGTACGCTGGCGCCATCCCAGCTTGGTGGTGGGTGGAGAGGTGCAGCAGGGGGAGGTGCTGGTTGAGTTAGAGGCCAGTCGTTATGAAGCGGCGTTGGCCAGTGCTGAGCAAGGGGTGGCGGAAGCCAAGCTGGCGTTGTTGCAGGAGCAACAGCAGCAACAGCAGGCCGAGCAGGAGTGGCGCCGCAGTGGTCTAAGTCAGCAGCCGAGTTCGCTGTTGCTGCGCCAACCCCAGTTGCAGGCGGCCAAGGCGCGTTTGACCGCTGCGGAGAAAGCCCGTGCGCAAGCTAAGCAGGAGTTGGCATCCAGCCGGATTCGGGCACCTTTTGCCGCCGTGGTCAGTGAGGTGAATATCGGCCTGGGTAGTTATGTCGAGGCAGGCACTGCCTTGGCCAGTCTGAAGGCCAGTGAGGTGGCGGAGATGAGCCTGGCGCTCAGCCCAGCCCAGTGGCAATTACTGCCAGCGCAACCTCTGGGGTTGCCGGTGCGTATTCGTGACCCGCAACAGGGCGCGGCCGAGTGGCAGGGGCAGGTGGTACGAGTGGCAATGGAGCGTGACCAGCGCACCCGGCAGCGTCGTCTGATAGTGGCGCTGCAGCAGCCCTTGGCACAACAGCCCGCACTGCTCTTTGGCAGCTTTGTGGAGCTGAGCCTGCAGGGTGAGCGGCAACAGCAACTCTTTGCGCTACCGGCATCGGCACTGAGTGCCGCCGGGGAGCTCTGGTATGTGCAGGGGCAGAGTTTGCAACGCCAGGCGGTGCAGCCACTGTTCAGTCAGGCGGGTAAGGTCTTTGTGCCGCAACAGGGCTTACCGGCGCCGTTACTGCTGGTACGGCATCCCTTGGTGAGCTATTTGCCCGGGATGCGGGTGCAGCCGCAGCAGGAGCAGCAGCCATGAGCCATGATCAGCAACGCGGCTGGGTAGCCTGGTTTGCCAGTAATCCTGTGGCAGCCAATTTATTGATGTGGTTGATCCTGGTGGGCGGAGCTCTGTCTGCCGTCGGCCTGAAGGTGGAGGCCTTCCCCCCGCTGCCGCCTACTAGTATCAACGTGAGTGTGGAGTACCTCAGTGGTTCGGCCCAGGCAACGGAGCAGGGGGTGACCCTTAAGCTGGAAGAGGCTTTGCAGGGGGTAGCGGGGATTAAAAAAATCAGCAGTTGGTCCCACGAAGGAGGGGCCAGCCTGCGTATCGAGCGCAGCAGCGGCTATGACCTGGACAAGCTCTATACGGAGGTGAAAGGCCGCATCGACAGTCTGGGCACCTTACCCGCTAAAGCAGAAAAGCCAGTGGTGCGGCAGGAGGTGTATCTGGAGGATGCACTGAATGTACACATTTATGGCCCGGCGGAGGCCGAGGTACTGCAGCAAAGTGCGCGGCGCCTGCGCCAGCACCTGTTAAATCACCCCGCCATCGAACGGATTAATCTCAGTGGTAGCCAAAGTACTGAAGTCGCGATTGAACTGGATGAGCGGCAGTTGCAGGCCCAGGGGCTTAGCCTGGCGACGGTGGCCGAGCGGATAGCGGCCTCCTCTGTATTGGAAGGAGGGGGCGAGCTGCAGAGCAGTGAAGGGCGTTGGCTGCTACGTGCCGACCAGCCACGCTATTGGCAGCAGGAGTTTGCCGACATTCTGTTGAAGGAAACAGCGGATGGGCAGCGTTTGACCTTGGGGCAGGTGGCGCAGATCCAGGATGGCTATGTTCAGTCGTCGTTGCTGTCGCGTTTTAATGGCCAGCCGGCGATCTGGTTGGACATCAAGATGTATAAACGCTCCGACATCATGGCGATTGCTCAGGCCGTGCGGCAGGAGGTGAGCGCCTATCAGGCGCAACTCCCCGAGGGGGTGGAGGTGGCGATCTGGAATGACCAAAGCCAGTACATTGGCAGTCGCTTAAGCCTGCTGTTTAAAAACAGTCTCAGTGGACTGCTCTTGGTGATGGTGCTGCTGGCGCTCTTTCTTAATGTCCGGGTGGCGTTTTGGGTCGGCATGGGGATTCCGGTGATTGTTGCCGGCGCACTGTTGTTGATGGATATCCGCCTGTTTGATCTGAGCATCAATGAGCTGACCACCTTTGGTTTTATTATCGCTATTGGCATCGTTGTCGATGATGCAGTCGTGGTGGGGGAAAGCATTCACAGCGAGCACCAGCGTGCCGGGGCCTCGCTGGCGTCCACCATTCGTGGGGCGCAGCGGGTGGCGGTGCCCACGGTATTTGGTGTGCTCACGACGGTAGTGGCCTTTATGGCGTTGACGCTGGTGGAAGGGGAGATGGGTAAAATCTTCAGCTTCTTTGCCTATGCGGCGGCATTTTGTCTGGTGTTTTCGCTGCTGGAATCCAAATTGATTTTGCCCGCACACCTGGCCTCGTCACGGCGGTCGTCCACGGCGGCGCCCTCATGGCTGGGGCGTGGTTGGCGGCGCCTGCAGCAGGGGGCGGATGCAGGGTTGCAGTACTTTAGTCAACGCTGCTACCGGCCGCTGTTAACAAGGTTATTGCGCTACCCCGGTTTGGTGCTCTGTGTTGCCCTGTCGCTGCTGATTCTGGTGTTAGGCTGGGTGCCGGCGGGTAAGGTGCGGGCGGTGTTTTTTCCTGATATTCCCAGTGACTTTATCCAGGTGGAGTTGGCCACTGAGCCCGGTCTTAGCCAGCGTTTATTGCATCAGCAGGCACTGGCGCTGGAGCAACTGGCGCAGCAGGTCAGCCAGGAGGTGCAGCAAGAGTATCAATTAGCGCAGGCGCCGATTCCCCATCTGATGACCCTGGCCCATAAGGATGGCGCGGTCATTATTGCCGGCTTATCTCCCCGTGAGCAGCGGCCACTGGGGACGGAGCAATTGGCGCAGCGCTGGCAGCAGCGGGTGGGGGCCCTGGAAGGGGTGCGGAAGCTTAAGTTTATTACCGCCTGGGAGGGGGCTGCCGATGTGAGTATTGAGTTGCGTGCAGCGGAGGTTGAGGTTCTCCAGCAAGCCAGTGCCAGATTGCAGCAGCAGTTACAGCAATATCCCGGTGTCAGTGGCGTGCAAAACAGCCTGAAGGCGGCCCAGGCGCAAATCGAATTGCAGCTCACCCCGGCCGGTCAGGCTGCGGGTTTAACCACAGGGATGCTGGCGCAACAGCTGCAGCAGGCGTACCAGGGCTATGAAGTACAGCGTATGCAGCGCGATGGTGAGGAGGTCAAGGTGAAGGTGCGTTATCTGGCCTCCCAGCGGCAAACCGTGGATGACTTGCAGCGTGCGCACATTCGCACGGCGGAGGGACAGGTGTTGCCTTTAACCGCGGTGGCCAGTTGGCAGAGCCGTTATGTGGCGACCGAAATTGAGCGGGCGGATCGTAATCGGGTAGCGATCCTGAGTGCAGACCTGGATAAGGCGCAAGTCAGTTCGGCGGAGTTGATGCAGGCATTGGAGCAGGGGCTGTTCAGCCAATTGCGGCGGGATTATCCACAGCTGCAGATCGTTTTGGGGGGCGAGGCGCAGGAAGAGGCGGAGACCAATGCCTCCATGCAGACGGCCTTTGTGTTGGCGCTGATCGCCATTTATGCACTGATCGCGATTCCGCTGCGTTCTTACTGGCAGCCGTTGCTGATTATGGCGGCGATCCCCTTTGGCATTTTGGGAGCCTTAGTGGGACATTGGCTGCATGACTTGCCGCTGAGTGTGCTGTCGATGTTTGGCATCCTGGCCCTGTCTGGAGTGGTGGTGAATGACAGCTTGCTCCTGGTCAGTGCCTATAATGAGGGGCGCCGTCAGGGGATGGCGGTGGATCAGGCTTTGTTGGAGGCGGGGTGTAGCCGTCTGCGGGCGATTCTGCTGACCTCGGTGACCACCTATGCCGGGCTGGTGCCGTTGATTTGGGAAACGGCGGAGAATGCGCAGTTCCTGATACCGGCAGCAGTGGCGATGGGATACGGTATTTTAGCCGCCACCCTGATTACGCTGGTGTTGATCCCCAGTTTGATTCGCCTGGCTGAATCCCTGTTGTCGTTGCGACGGGAGCGTTGTTATCCACAGGAGGTGCAAGCATGAGCCCGCCATTACAGGTGTTGCTGGTCGAGGATGATTTTGATCTGGCCGCTTCGGTGGCTGACTACCTGGCCCTGGAGCAGATCGAAGTAGAGCTGGCCTACCATGGCCAGGCCGGGTTACAGCTGGCGTTACAGCAGCATTACGATGTCCTGCTGTTGGATCTGATGCTACCCCGGTTGGATGGCTTGAGCCTGTGCCAACAACTGCGGGCCGAAGGGGTGGATACGCCGGTGTTGATGTTAACCGCGCGGGATACCCTGGATGACAAGGTGGCGGGCTTCCGTGCCGGCAGCGATGACTACCTGGTCAAACCCTTTGCGCTGGAGGAGCTGGTGATGCGGGTGCGTGCCCTGGCCAGTCGGCGCAGTGGTCGTGCCCGGCGTTTGCAGGTGGCGGATTTATGTCTCGATCTGGATCGGCATCAGGCCTGGCGGGCAGATCAGTTACTCAAGTTGACCCCCAGTGGTTGGGTGTTATTGGAGGCGCTGGTTCGTGCCAGTCCTGCTTTATTAAGCCGTAGCCAGTTGGCCCAGCGTCTGTGGCCAGACAGCCCTCCGGACTCTGACGCCCTGAAGGTGCATTTATTTCATTTGCGTCAGCAGGTGGATAAACCCTTTGCCCGGCCATTGATTCACACCCGCCCGGGGCAGGGGGTATATCTGCAGCTTGAGGAGCAATAAATGCGTCTAGGTCAGTTAAGCATGCGTCAGGAACTCAGCCTGTTCGTGTTGGGTTTGGCGTTAATCTCGGCGTTATTTTTTGCCGAATGGTTATGGCGCTATTTCGAACAGGGGTTGGATCAGGCGATACGTTCCTCGCTGCTGATGGAGGCACGGGCCTTTGAGCAGGCTTATCGACAGAATCCGGAGGCGACACTGCCCCATACCTATTCCACCTACTTTTATCTGGATGACTGGCGCCAGGTGCCGGACTTTTATCAACAGCAGATTCCTTTGGCGGAACTGGCCCCTGGCCAGTTTTTTCTGACCGAATACAGCCCGCGAGGGGAAGGGCAATGGCGCGATGTGCGTTTTATTCAGGCCTATCACTACCCGCTGTTTGATGGCCGTTCGCTGTATTTGATCTCGAACTATGATGCCAACCTGATGAGCGCTGAGGAGTTACGGGAGTTTGAACGTCCCTGGTTTAACAGCTTATGGCTGGTGGCGGGCTATTTTCTGCTGATGTTGCTGGTGGTGCTGCTGTATAACTACCGGGTTTATTGCGCCAGTGAACGTCTGGCGCGATGGGCAGAGCGCTTGTCGATGGACACCTGGTCCGAGCCTTTGCCCGATTTTCGCTATCGGGAACTACGACGCATCGCCGAACAGTTGCAGGCGGCATTCGCCCGCATTGGCGCTTTGCTGAGTCAGCGTCAGCAGTTTTTACGCCATGCCAGCCACGAATTACGCACCCCTATTGCGGTGATTCGCGCCTGTATGGAGCTGTTGGAGCGGATGGAGATACCCGCTGCTGTGCAGCGCCCCCTGCAGCGGGTCAAGCGGGCCAATCATAGTATGCAGCAGTTGACCGAAACCCTGTTGTGGCTGAGCCGCGAGACTGAACAGCCGCCTGCCATTCGCAGTCTGAACCTGGCACAGGTGCTGGATGAGGTCAGTGAGGAGCTGCAATACCTGTTACAGGGCAAGGCAGTGATGGTGAATAAACACTATGGTGTGTCGGCTGAGCGGAGCCTGGCCGAGGTGCCGCTACGCATCGTATTGAGCAATCTGCTGCGCAATGCCTTCCAATACACCCAGGAGGGGGAGGTGCGCCTGGTGTTGGCGGCGGATCATATTGTGATTGAAAACCAGGAGTATCTGGAGGGCAGCAGTCGCCATCAGCCGGGTGCGGGTTTAGGGCTGCTGTTAGTCGAGCAAATTTGCCAGCGCTTGCAGTGGCAGGTGCAGAGTGAGGCGTTGGCGGCGGGCTGGCGGGTGCATTTGCAGTTGCCGAAGAACGGCCGAGGAGGGGGGCATGTTTAGCGTAGCCTCCATTGGGCGTAGTCACCGAGGGGTGATCAGCCTCACCTGGTTGATGGTATTGGCAGAGAATGGGCTGATGGTACTGTTGCCGCTGCTGATCGGTAACTGTATTGATGACCTGTTGGACGGACAAAGCGCCGGGGTCATCAACCTGGGTATGCTATTGCTGGCCTTAGTGGTGCTGGGGGTAGCACGTCGGTTCTACGACACTCGTGTCTACGGCAGTATTCGTGTCAGTCTTGGGATAGCGGTACAACAGCACTTACAGGGACAAGCACTCTCTAGCCGCAATGCGCGTTTGGACATGTCCCGGGAGCTGGTGGATTTTCTCGAAAATGAAGTGCCGCCACTCCTGACCGCGGTGATTCAGATTGTGGCGGCGATTGTCATTCTGGCCACTTTTTCCCCCTGGTTGTCCCTGAGTGCGATTCTGGCGGGGGGCGGTATGTTGTTGTTCTATGCCTGTGTGCATCAACGCTTTATTCGTCTTAATCAATTGCTCAATAACCAGCGGGAGCGACAGGTGAGCGTACTTGCCTCCTTGTCGCTCACAGGATTGCGTGTTCATCTCCGTAAATTACGCAGCCGGGAAGTGCGTCTATCCGATACCGAAGCGCTGTTATATGGGCTGATTTTTATCCTGCTGTTTGGCTTTGTGTTGACCAATCTGTATTTGACGGCGCAGCTGGTGGAACCCTCCACTGGGACGGTATTCGCCATCCTCAGCTATTCCCTCGAATTCGTGGAGGCTGCCGTGTTGTTGCCTATAACTTTGCAGGGGCTGTCTCGCCTGGCCGAAATTAGTAGTCGGCTGCAGCAGGTGGAGAGTTTGAGGGAGGCTTAAGCCTCCCTCTGACGTATTGGCCTACAGACTCTTAAAGAACACCTTGGAGTTACGTTGGAAGTTGTAGAGCGCCTGTTTTTTCGCGGGTAAGCGACTCATGGGGGCAGGGGCAAAGCCATGCTCCAGGAACCAGTGGGCGGTGCGGGTGGTGAGTACAAAGAGTTCTTTGATGCCCTGTTTACGCGCCCGGCGCTCGATTTTTTCCAGCAGTTGCTCGCCGCGATCACCACCCCGGTATTGGGAATGTACTGCGACACAGGCCAGCTCCGCGCAGCCTTCATCGGGGAAGGGGTAAAGCGCAGCACAGGCGATAATGGTGCCGTCCCGGTCGATCAGGGTGAAACGCTCAATCTCCGCCTCTAGCAGCTCACGGGAGCGGCGCACCAGGATGCCTGCCTCTTCCAGGGGGCGCAGCAGTTCCAGCAGGCCACCGACATCTTCAATGGTGGCTTGGCGGACCTGCTCATAGGACTGCTCCACCACCATGGTGCCGCTGCCCTCGCGGGAGAAGAGTTCGGTCAGCAGGGCGCCATCCTGGCGGTAGGAAATCAAATGGGTACGGCTGACGCCGCCTTTGCAAGCGCCGACCAGCGCCTGCAGCACCCGCGCCAGTTCGCTGATCGGCTCATCGGCCCCCATGCGGGCGGAATGCAGGCGAATCAGGCGCTCGGCCTTGGGTACCACCAATTCGTTAATCACCTGGCCGCGGCTGTTGACGACCCCCTGATCGGCGCTAAAGGCAATCAGTTTATCGGCTTTGAGGGCGATGGCCGCCTGGGTAGCCACTTCTTCTACGGAGAGGTTGAATGCCTCGCCGGTGGGGGAGTAGCCGATATTGGATAGCAGCACGATGGCGTTGTCGTTCAGCAGGCGGTTGATCGCCGAGGCATCGATACGGCGGACTTCGCCGGTGTAATACATGTCCTGGCCTTCACTGACGCCAATCGGCCGGGCGGCGACAAAATTGCCCCCCACCACGCGGATACGGGCATTGTGCATGGGGGAATTGGCCAGCCCCATCGACATCAGCGCTTCGATATTGATCCGCGCCACCCCCACTGCTTCCTTCACGCACTCCAGAGTGTCTTCGTCGGTGATCCGTTGGTGCAGGTGCAGGCGATTAGGGAGACCTTTGGCCTGTAGCCGTGCCTCGATCTGCGGGCGGGTACCGTGGATCAGCACCAGGCGCACCCCCAGGCTGTTGAGCAGGGCGATATCGTGAATGATGTTGCTGAAGTTGGGGTGCTCCAGCGCCTCTCCCCCCAACATGATGACAAAGGTCTTGCCCCGATGGGCATTGATATAGGGGGAAGAGTGGCGAAACCAGCTGACGTATTCGTGAGCGTTCACTTGGGTTTTTGCACCTCGGCTGACGGTGAAGTCAAACAGTAATGGCTGATTAATCGACGCAAAATGCCAATGGCTGGATCGATCTGATCCAGGGCAAGATATTCGTTGGGTTGGTGGGCCTGGTCAATGGAGCCGGGGCCTAAAATCAGGGTTTCCATGCCCAGTTGCTGCAAAAACGGCCCCTCGGTGGCAAAGGCCACACTTTCCGCCGGCTGACCGCTTAATTGCTCGCAGATCTGTACCAGCTCAGCATCCCGCGCATTTTGGAAGGCGGGCACGCCGCCAAATAAGGGGTAGAAATCAAATTCCACCCCGGCCCGCTCGGCAACGGGACGCAGGCGCCGTTCCAGCTCGGCATGCAGGGCATCATTATCCATTCCCGGCAGGGGGCGCAGGTCAAACTCAAGCTCGCAACTGGCGCAGATGCGGTTGGGGTTATCGCCGCCATGAATACAGCCCAGGTTGAGGGTGGGCACGGAGACGGCAAAACTGGCGTCCTGATAGCGGTTTTGCAGTTCGCTGCGGAACTGCAGCAGCTCAGCCAGCATGAGATGCATCGCCTCCATGGCGTTGTTGCCCAGTGCCGGGTTGGAGGAGTGGCCCGCCTGACCGGTCAGGCGCAAGCCCTGCATCATAATGCCTTTGTGCTGATAGATCGGCTTGAGGCTGGTGGGCTCGCCAATGATGGCTTTGCGCGCCCGGGGTTTGCCCGCCGCTGCCAGGGCGCGGGCGCCGCTCATGGACGACTCTTCATCTGCGGTAGCCAGGATAATCAGCGGCTCTTGGAAGCGTTGCTCCAACAGCGGTCGTGCCGCCTCGATGGCAATCGGGAAAAAGCCTTTCATGTCGCAGCTGCCGAGACCGTACCAGCGCTGGTCTTTTTCGACCAGTTTGAAGGGATCACTTTGCCAGCGCTCAGGGTTACAGGGCACGGTGTCGGTATGTCCGGCCAGCACCAGGCCGCCGGGGCCGCTGCCATAGGTGGCGAGCAGATTAAATTTGCCGGGGCTGATGGGCATGATCTCGGTACGAAAGCCGAGGCTGCTGAGCCAGGACTCCAGCAGCAGTATCACTCCTTCATTGCTCATATCCAGCTCCGCCCGGGTACAGCTGACCGAGGGGGTGGCAATTAACTGGCGCAGTTGCTCCTGCAGGGTAGGTAGGCGCGGCATGATCTTTCTCCTTAATGCTGTTTACCCTAAGACGCCCACGGGTTCAGGTCAAATGGGCCTTGCCTTGCCGGGTGGGGGAGGGTTAGATAGCAGCCAGAGTTTCTGGGGGAGCGCAACATGGAACAGATGAACTGGGCACAATTACTCTGCAGTGAGCGATTGGGCAAGCAGGAGCAGGAAGAGTATGAAGCCGGGCGGACGCCCTTTCATAAGGACCATGATCGTATCTTCTTCTCTAATGCCTTTCGCCGTCTGTGCAAAAAGACCCAGGTGCACAGCCTGTCCCATAATGACAATGTGCATAATCGCCTGACCCATTCCCTGGAGGTCAGTTGCGTGGGGCGTAGCCTGGGGGTGCAGGTGGGGCGGGCGCTGAAGCAGGCCGGCCAGCTACCGCCGGGCTTTAGTGGCCATGATGTGGGGGCTATCGTGCAGTCTGCCTGTTTGGCCCATGATATTGGCAACCCGCCCTTTGGCCATTTTGGCGAGGCCTCAATCCGCCACTGGTTTATGGAGGCCAGAGAGAAAGGCTGGCTGGATGGCCTGACCGCGGCGCAGCAACAGGACTTTTTGGTATTTGAAGGCAATGCCCAGGGCTTTCGGGTGCTGACCCAGCTGGAGTATCACTATCAAAAAGGCGGAATGCGACTGACCTATGCCACCCTGGGCAGTTTCCTCAAGTATCCCTGGTTATCGGATCATCCCCTGGCGCAGCAAAAAGGCAAATATGGCTGTAATCAGGCCGAGCGTGGTCTGCTGGAGCAGATTACCCAGCGCCTCGGGCTGCTGGCGCGGCCAGAGGGGGGATGGTATCGCCATCCGTTGGTGTATCTGATGGAGGCCGCTGATGATATCTGTTACGCCATTCTCGATCTGGAGGATGGGGTGGAGCTGGGGCTGCTGCGTGAGCAGGAGGTGATGAATATCCTGCGGCCGTTGGTGGGAGAGGCGAAAATTCAGGCGGTGAAGGGGGCGGATTATCCCTGCGCTTTTTCTGCTAACTCCACCAAACACCTGGCCCTGCTGCGAGGTAAGGCGATTGAACATCTGGTGGCGGCGGTTTGTGCGGCCTTTATTGCCAACCAGCAGCAGATTCTCAGCGGTAAGTTGGAGGGAGACTTGATCAGCCACTGTGATCAGGCTACCCGTGACTGTATTGGTCAGGCCAAGGCGATTGCCCGTCAGCGCATTTTTAACCATAACGATCGTACCCGCTCCGAGATCGGTGCCTTCGCCACCCTGGAAAAACTGCTGACTCACTTTATTCAAGCCGCACGGGAGCAGGCCCTGCAACCGCAGTTGAGTTTTAAGAGCGAGCGTTTGCTGTTGTTGATGGGCTCCAGTCGACCGATGCCCGGCGATGATCTCTATACCAGTTATTTGAAGGTGCTCGACTATATCAGCGGCATGACGGATAACTTTGCCGTGGCCACGGCGCGGGAAATCACCGGCCACTTCCCTTCTGTTTAAGGTGCGCGAGATGAGCAAAGAAATTGAGCTGAAGTTGAGCCTGGTACCCGAAGCGATTGAGCAGTTGGAGGTGCATCCGCTGCTGCAGCTGGCCCAATACCAGGGGCGCAAGCACCTGTTAAACACCTATTTTGATACCCCAGCGCTGCACCTGCAGCAGCAGCGTATTGCCCTGCGTATCCGCCAGCGCGGGCCGGAGGACTTTGTCCAGACCCTGAAAACCCAGGGCAGTAGCCTGGGGGGATTATCCCAGCGGGGGGAGTGGGAAGTCCCCCTGGCTCAACCGGCTTTGCAGTTGGAGTTATTACCAGAGGGCGCTTGGCCGGTGGAACTTAAAGGGATTAAGCAACAACTCCAACCGGCTTTTCGCACCGATTTTCAGCGCCGCCAATGGTTGCTGGAGTGGCAGGGCAGCCGTATCGAATTGGTGCTGGATCAGGGGGTGATTGAGGTTGGAGAACAGCAACAGCCGCTCTGTGAGGTGGAGCTGGAGCTGTTACAGGGCCAGCCGGAAACCCTGTTGCAACTGGGCCGGCAACTGAGTGACAAGGTGGCGCTGCAGCCCTGTGATATCAGCAAAGCCGAGCGTGGTTATCGCTTATTCAGCCAGCAATGGCAGCCTCGTCCGCTGCCAGAGCCCGCCTGGGCAGGCTTAAGCCTGGAGCAGGCTTATCAAGCTCAGCTGCAATGGCTGGCCACCCGTTGGGGACAACAGTGGCAGCTCTATCTGTATCAACCGCAGTGGCAACAGGGGCAAGTACTGCTGCAGTTGTTACAGCAAATGCAGCATACATTGGAGGCTTTCACACCGGTGTTGGGGCTGGCGCCTGTGTCCGTCTTGCAGCCGTTGCGCCAGGGATTGAGTGAATTACAAGGTGCGTTGGCCTGGCGGGAACTGCAACAGCAATGGCAACTGCCGGACAGCCATCCATTGGTGCAGAGTGGTCAGCAGCTCGTGCAGCAACGCTTGCAGGAATTGAATCTGGCGCTCTGGCCGGGGCAGTTGTTGTTGGGGTTACAAAGCTGGTTGTATAGCCGGGGCTGGCAGGAGCAGTTGAGCGAGGAGCAACATCGACTCTGCCAGGCGCCGCTGCTCTCCTCCCAGGCGCTAGGTTAGCGTGGCAGGCTGAAACACAGACGTGCCCCCTGCTGGCAGGGTTCGGCCCAGATGCGGCCCTGATGCAGGCGGATAATTTGCCGACAGATCGCTAAACCGAGGCCGGTGCCGCCGGCTCCGGTGCGGCTATGACGGCTTTGCGCAAACTTGTCGAAGACGCTTTCCAGCTCATCCTCGGGGATGCCAATGCCCTGATCTTCAATGCTGGCCAACAGTTGTGACTCCTGCTGCTGCAGGCGGATGAGAATCTTGCCCTGTGCAGGGCTGAAGCGCGCTGCATTGGCGAGGAGGTTGATCCATACCTGCGCCATTTGATGGGCATCGGCCTGCAACGGTTGCAACTGGCCGTCGGTTTCGATGCTCACCTGTAGCTGTTTGTCATTGAGCAAGGGCTCCAGTTCCTGCAGGCAGTGTTCCAACAGTGCATGCATCTCCACCGCGGAGGGGGTAAACAGCACCCGTCCGGCTTCCAATTTAGCTAAGTCGAGCAGGTTGTTGAGCAGATGCAGCAGGCGTTGGCCACTCTCATGGATGCGCAAAAAATAGTGGCCGAGCTTTTCCACCGGTGCCTGATGGGCGCGTTTTTCGCCCATGCTGGCAAAGTTAAGAATGGCGTGCATCGGTGTACGTAGCTCGTGTGACATATTGGCGAGAAACTCTGTTTTGGCCATATCCGCCTGGCGTGCCGCCAGCAGGGATTGCAGGCGGGCATTGGCGCCCTCCAGCAGGACCACCAGGTTGTCTTTCAGGCGGCCATGGCGCAGTGGGTCCTCTACCGGCATATTGGTCACCCGTAAGCTGACCTGGGGGAAGTGCACCAGGGTGTGGGCACCCTGATCGCTGATTCGTTCGGCCTGATATTGCAGCGCCGGGCGGTCTGCCTCGTTCAGCGGCTGCCCCTGCTGATCCAACCAGAGCTGTTGCCCCAGCCGCAGTTGCCCCTGTAAGCCAAATTCCTTCAACACGCTAAACAGCTCGCGGGCCAGGGCGTCTTCGTCCTGGCAGGCAAAGCTACGTTGCAAAAAGCCGATTACCTGCCCCAACTCTGAGTTGGCGGCCATCACCATCATGGCGAAATCAAGGGAGGTGTCGCTGGGTGGTGGGATATCGCTCATGGTGGGGTCCTGTTCGGCGCTACGGCTGCGGATCATTGTTATAGGCTAAAGACTGGATTATGTTGGAGCAAGCTGCCTTAGCACCCGGAGGCTCGCCTTGGCTCTGGGTTTGTCATTCGTCATCGCCAGGAGTGCTCATGCTGCAACCTGACTTCAGCACTGTTCCCGCTTGTTTCCATGCTCACCTTAGCCAGGCTTGGCAACGTTTACAGGAGTGCCCCCAGGCGGAGGCAATTGCCGCTGCCTTGGCTACCGCGGAGTCAGCGCGGCAGCAGCAATTATGGCGGGTATTGGTGGGCAGTGACTATGTGCTGGAGCAATGGTTGAAGCGGCCCCAGTGGTTGCTGGCCAGGCTGGAAGGCCAGCCTGCGCTGGCCAGTGAGGATTATGCCCGCCGTTTGCAGGAAGTGTTGGCAACAGTCACCGATGAAGCCGAGCTGATGCGCCAACTGCGGCTATTCCGCCATGAGCGGATGCAGGAACTGATCTGGTTGGATCTGAACCGCTTGCAACCGATGCCACTGTTAACCCTGGCGCTGTCACGCTTGGCAGATTGCTGTACCCAACAAGCGCTGGATTGGTTGTATCCACGCCTGGCGGAGCGTTGGGGTACGCCCTATGGTCGCTATAGCCAGCAACCACAGCAATTGGTGGTGTTGGGGATGGGCAAGCTGGGGGCTAATGAGCTGAATCTGTCTTCTGATATCGATCTGATCTTCGCCTATGCGGAAAAGGGCGAGACCCAGGGTGGACGCAAGTCGGTTTCTAATGAGGAATTTTTTGCCAAGCTGGGGCAAAACCTGATCAAGGTGCTGGATCACAGTACCGCCGAAGGCTTTGTTTTCCGGGTGGATATGCGCCTGCGCCCTTATGGCAGTGCTGGCACCTTGGTGCCGAGCTTCGGGGCGATGGAATCCTACTACCAGGAGCAGGGGCGGGACTGGGAACGCTATGCCATGATCAAAGCCCGGGTGATGGCCGGTGATCAGCAGGCGGGTAGCCAGTTGCTCGATATGCTGCGTCCCTTTGTTTATCGGCGTTATCTGGACTACAGCGCCTTTGAATCGCTGCGCGGTATGAAGCAGATGATCAACCGCGAAGTGCGACGCAAAGGGTTAGAGGACAACGTCAAGCTGGGGCAGGGGGGAATCCGGGAGGTGGAGTTTATTGCTCAGGCCTTTCAGCTGATTCGTGGTGGCCGTGATCAGCGCTTACAGGCGCGGGAGTTGCTACGGGTCTTGCCACAATTACCTGACTCGGTAGGGATGCCTGCCAGCGCCGTGGCGGAGCTATTGGCGGCCTATGAGTTTTTACGTAATACCGAGCATGGTATTCAGGCGCTGCGTGATGAGCAGAGCCAGTTGTTACCGGCCAGTGAGTTTGATCGCCAGCGTTTGGCCTGGAGCCAGTGTTTGCAGGATTGGCCCAGCTTTATGCAGCAGCTGGAGCAGCATCGTGTACGGGTGCGGGCGCACTTCAACGAGGTGATCAGCGATCCTGAAGATGAGCAGCCGCGGCAGGAACAGGCCCAGGTGCAGCAGTGGCTCAGCCTGTGGGAGCAAAGTGATGAAGCTTATGATGACAGCGCTTGCCAATGGCTGGCGGAGCAAGGATTCCAGGATAGTGAGCGGGTACGCTTAGCGATTGATAAGCTGCGCACCAGTCGCGCCCATCAGGTGATGCAGGCGATTGGGCAGGAGCGTTTGCAGGCGTTGGTGCCGCTCTTACTGGCCCAGGTCGGCAAAGCCAAGGAGCCAGAACAGACCCTGGAGCGGGTGCTGCAGCTGGTGGAGGCCGTGCTGCGCCGCACCGCGTATCTGGTGTTGTTGGTGGAAAACCCCTCGGCGTTGGAGCAACTGGTGCGTCTGTCCGCTGAAAGCGCCTGGTTCGCTACCCACCTAGCTCGTTATCCGGTGTTACTGGATGAATTGATTGATGTGCAGAGTCTCTACCGGGCGCCGGATCGTCATCGTTTGGCGATGGAGCTGCATCAGCTGCTGCTGCGTACCCCTGAGCAGGACGTGGAGCAGCTGATGGAGGCATTGCGTTACTTCAAGAATGCCCAGAGCTTACGAGTGGCGGCGGCGGACATTACCGGTGTGCTGCCGTTGATGAAGGTGTCCGATGCCCTGACCTTTGTGGCCGAGGTGATTCTGCAGAAAGTGCTGGAAGTGGCCTGGCAGCAGCTGGTGGATAAACATGGTCGCCCCCTGCGTGGCGATGGTGAGCCCTGTGAACGGGACTTTATTATTGTCGGCTATGGCAAGCTGGGGGGGATTGAGCTGTCCTATGGCTCCGACCTGGATCTGGTCTTTATCCATGATGCTGATCCGAATGGGGATACCGAAGGGCCGGAGCGGGTGATCCCCAATCAGACCTTCTTTACCCGCTTGGGGCAGAAAATTATCCATCTGCTGACCACCTTTACCCCCTCCGGGCAACTCTACGAGGTGGATATGCGCTTGCGTCCCTCCGGCGCCTCGGGCCTGTTAGTGAGTTCTCTGCAGGCTTTTGTCAGCTATCAGCATGAGCAGGCCTGGACCTGGGAGCAGCAGGCACTGGTGCGGGCGCGGGTGGTGGCGGGCAGTGAACGTTTGGGGCAGGCATTTGAGCAGGCCAGGGTAGCCGCCTTGGCCCGTCCCAGAGAGCGGGAGGTTCTACGTCAGGAAGTGGTGCAGATGCGGCAAAAGATGCGCGATAACCTGGGCAGTGCGGCGGCCAAGGCGGAGGGGGAGGCAAACTTTCACCTCAAGCAGGATGCCGGGGGGATTGTTGATATCGAGTTCTTGGTGCAATTTTTGGCGTTGGCCCATGCCCATCAGTACCCGCAGTTGGTGCAGTATTCCGACAATATCCGCATTCTGGAGGCAGCAGAGCAGTTGGGCTTGTTGACCGTCGAGCAGGCAGAAAGTCTGCGTGAAGCCTATAAAGCCTATCGTGCGGTAGGCCATCGTCTGACGCTGCAGAATCGCTCGGGGGTTGTTACCGATGGTCAGCTGGATGCCTTGCGCACCCAGGTCAGCCAGTTATGGCAGGAGTTGGTTGAGGGGCAGGGCGAGAGCGGTGCGTCCTAAACGCCTGCTGCGGCGTCAGCGTTTACAGCTGGGCAGACGCCGGCGTCATCAGTTGCGGTTGGCGCCCTGGTCGAGTGTGACCGTCCAAGCGTGGTTACCCTATGCGGCGCAATGGCCCTATGCGCAGGCCTCGTAGCCTGCTCGTTGGGCAGTGCTCGCCCTCAGGCTTGAATAACAACGCCCGCGAAGGCGGGCGTTGGCGGCGACAGACAAACGGCTAGTTTATACCTGGGTTAACCAACCGAATTTGTCTTCACTGACACCCCATTGCAGGTCATTCAGGGCCTTGCGCAGTTTCAGGGTAGTGGCGCCGACTGCACCATTACCAACGGGGTATTCTTTGCCTTGATGAATCAGGGTGCCGACGGGCGCCAATACGGCGGCGGTGCCGGACAGTGCCGCTTCACAGCCAGGCTTGGCGGCACGCTCCAGCAGTTCTTCAATACGCAGTTCACGCTCCGATACCTTCATGCCGGCATCCCGGGCCAGGGTGAGGATGGAGTCGCGGGTTACCCCATGCAGGAAGCTGGAATCCAGCGCCTTGGTAATGATTTCATCGCCATCGATCAGCAGGAAGTTGGCGGCGCCGGTTTCTTGCACATCGCCACCGGGGCAGAACAACACCTGATCCGCCTGCACCTCTGCTTTGGCCTTCAGGGTCGGGCGCAGGGCACTGGCATAGTTACCACCGCTCTTGACCATCCCCATGTGCGCAGCGCAGCGCATGCCGGAGTCATCCAGAAGCAGACGCAGGGCACGGTCGCCACCGGCGAAGTAATCCCCTACCGGAGACAGCAGAACGTACATGCAGGAGGTGGTAGTGGGGGCGGCGGCTTTACCGATGGCGGCCTCTGTGCCGATATGGGTCGGGCGGATATACATGGAGCCAGGGCGCGCCGGTACCTCAGCGGCAAAACGCGCCACAATGGTGGTGATCATCTCGCTCAGCAGCGCTTGATCCACTTTGGGCAGTGACAGCAGCTCGGAGCTCTGTGCCAGACGGGCAACGTTGCGATCCATGCGGAAAATCTTGACGTTGCCATCTTCATGACGGAAGGCCTTCAAGCCCTCAAAACAGGTGCTGGAGTAATGCAACACATGGGCGCCCGGGTGCAGTTGCAGGCTGGAGCTGGACACCACCTCTGTGCCGCTCCATTGGGTACCATCAAACCAGGAAATTGCCATTTCAGGCATAAAAACGGAGCCGAACGCAGCCATATCAAATCATCCTAATCATCGGAAACACCGTTCTGTCACGCGGATGCCAGCACGGCGTATTGCTATAAACGGGTGTAGGCTTGATTGTAAGCATTCAGGCTGAAAAAGGAATTGTCTCGGCCAGGATTATCTTGGGCTGCGGATGGACTAAATGGGGATTTGACTCGCTCTTTAGTCGCCTGGCGGCATTCTTGTGGGGGGCGGGGCTTGACGTGCCCCTGGCTTTTATCCAGACTGCTTGCACTTTCATTGGCCATCCTGGCCTGAATACAGATTTCGGTAGAGTTTTATGTTCGCTTTCGCTAAAGCCAAACAATCCAAACCTAAGGTAGCCAAAAAGGGCTAGCCTGGTTGGTTGTTGGCGGAAATAAAGCAGAGCTAAAACTCAGCAAAAAGCCCCGGTAGCCAAGCAGGCGCACCGGGGCTTTGTCTTTCTAGCGTCTGTTAAATTTTGCTCACTCATAACTAAAAAATTCTGTTGAGGACGCCTTTTATGTTTCGTGGATCCATTACTGCTCTGCTGACTCCCTTCCGTGATGGTCAGTTAGATGAGGCTGCTTTGCGCAAGATGGTGCGCTTTCAGGTGGAGCAGGGTAGCCATGGTTTGGTGCCGGTTGGGACGACGGGCGAGTCGCCGACCCTCAGCGAGGCGGAGCATAAACGGGTGGTGGAGATTACGGTCGAGGAGTGTGGCGGACGTATTCCGGTGATTGCTGGTGCTGGTTCTAATAACCCGGTGGAGGCGATCAAGTACTCCCGCTATGCCGAACAGGCAGGTGCTGATGCAACCCTGCATGTGGCCGGCTATTACAATCGTCCCAATCAGGAAGGCTTGTATCAGCACTTTCGCCATGTGCATGACAACAGTGGTCTGCCCATCATTCTGTATAACATCCCCCCTCGCACCATTGTGGGGTTAGAGGTTGAGACCCTGGCGCGTCTGGCGGAGTTGCCCCGCGTGGTGGGGGTAAAGGACGCTACCGGTGATGTCACCCGTATCCTGCTGGAGCGTCGTTTAATTAACAAAGCCTTCAGCTATCTATCTGGTGATGATATTGCCGCCGTGGCTTACAGTGTCGGTGGGGGGGCGGGCTGTATTTCAGTGACGTCCAATATTGCCCCGGCGCTGGTGGCACAGCTGCACCAATACTGTCTGCAGGGCGACTATGCCTCCGCGCGGGAGTTACAGGATCGTCTGGTGCCGCTACATCGCGCCCTGTTCCTTGAGCCTAACCCGGCGGGTGCCAAGTATGCAGCCTCCCTGCTGGGGCTATGCAGTGAAGAGTGCCGCCTGCCAGTTATTGCCCTGAAAGACAGCAGTAAAGCGGCAATTCGCCAGGCGATGGTGGAGCTGCAGTTGATCTGACCCCGCCATGCAGGCTGCGTGGATGTTTCACGCTGATTTATTTATCATGTCCGGCTGCTTATTTAGCCTGTTCCCGCGCTGATGACCGCTGGGGACGGATCGTCTGGCCAGCTTGGATACTGCGTGAAGATACTCATAGTCGGTCCATCCTGGGTTGGGGACATGGTAATGGCCCAGACCCTGTTCAAACTGTTGCATCAGCGCCACCCCGGTGTGGCGCTGGATGTGCTGGCCCCTGCCTGGAGCCTGGCACTGCTGGCGCGAATGCCAGAGGTGCGTGCCGGCATTCCGATGCCGGTGGGGCATGGCAAACTGGGGCTGGGGATTCGTCGCCAATTGGCGCAGCGGTTGGCCCTCAGTGGCTATGATCAGGCGATTATTCTGCCTAACTCCTGGAAATCCGCCCTAGTACCCTGGCTAGCGGGCATCCCCGTGCGTCGAGGCTGGCGTGGCGAGTTGCGCTTCGGCCTGTTGAATGATCACAGCCTGCTCGACAAGTCTGCTTTCCCGCGGATGGTGGAGCGCTTTGCCGCCCTGGCCTGGCCGGCGGCACAGATCAAGCGCAGTGCGGATTTGCCTGCTTTACCCTTACCCCAATTACAGGCCGATACCGCCGGGCAGCAACAGGCTCTGGCTCGGTTGCAGTTGCAGCACGATCGCCCCTGTTTGGCGCTTTGCCCCGGTGCTGAGTTCGGTGAAGCCAAGCGCTGGCCGGAGGCACAGTACGCCGAAGTGGCGCAGCATTATCTGCAACAAGGCTGGCAGCTGTGGCTGTTTGGCTCCCATAAAGATCGCCACGGTTGCGAGCAGATTATTCAATTACTACCTGAGGCTATGCGTGCACAGGCGGTTAACCTGGCGGGTGAAACCGAGTTGGCGGAAGCGGTGGATTTATTAGCCCTGGCCGATCTGGTGGTGTCCAATGACTCGGGCCTGATGCATGTTGCTGCTGCCCTTGGCCGTCCGTTGGTGGCGGTGTATGGCTCGACATCGCCTGACTTTACCCCGCCCCTGGGGGAGCAGGTTCAGATCGTACGCAGTGACATTGACTGCAGCCCCTGTTTTCAACGTACCTGCCCCTATGGACATTACCGCTGCCTGCGTGAGTTGGGCAGTGAGCGGGTATTAGAGGCGCTGCAGCAGTTGGAGTCACAGCGGTGAGGGTGCTGTTGGTGAAAACCTCCTCCATGGGGGATGTTATCCACACCTTACCGGCGCTGACCGATGCCCTGGCTGCCATCCCTGAGCTGCAGGTCGATTGGGTGGTGGAAGAGGCGTTTGCGGAAATCCCGGCCTGGCATCCAGCGGTGGCGGAGGTCATCCCAGTGGCGATTCGCCGTTGGCGCAAGCATCTCTTACAGCGGCAAACCTGGCACCAATGGCAACTATACCGTCGTTGGCTGAGGGCCAAACACTACGATGCTGTGCTGGATGCCCAGGGACTGTTAAAAAGCGCCTTACTGGTTGCTTGTCAGGCCCGTGGCCCTCGTTATGGCCTGGATCGTCACAGCGCCCGTGAACCCTTGGCGAGTTATTGCTATCAGCATCCCCTCAGCGTGGCGAAGGGGCAACATGCGGTGGAGCGGACTCGGCAGCTATTTGCCCAGGCCCTGAACTACACCCTGCCCAGCGCGCAGGGTGATGCCGGTTTAAATCAGCGTTTCCCCTGGCAGCCCGCCGATTATTTACTCGGCTTTCATGCGACAACCCGGGCGGATAAACATTATCCAGAAGCATATTGGCGCCAGCTTTGTGAGCAGTGTGATCAGCAGGGGCTGGTATTGCGTCTGCCTTGGGTGACGGAGTCCGAACGCCAGCGGGCCGAGCGCTTAGCAGCTGGTTTGCCCCATATTCAGGTGCTGGAAAAAATGAACCTGACCGGGCTGGCACAGCAATTACAGGGTGCCCGTGCGGTGATTTCCGTGGATACTGGTTTGGCCCACCTGGCGGCGGCGATGAATGTGCCTAATCTGATGCTATTTGGCCCCACCGAGCCTGGCTTGGTGGGGGGCTATGGCCAGCGTCAACATGCATTGGTAGCGCGGCAATTGCCAGCGGTTGCGGATGAAGTGGAGCCGCAAATATTTGCCCCCCTTACCCCACAGCGTCTATGGACGGCGTTGCAGCCCTTGCTGGCCTATAGCAGTGAGCAGAAGGATGACGATGAGCACTGAAACCCTTCCCCTGTCGGCGGTCATTATTGCCCTGAATGAAGCCCATAATCTGGAGGCCTGTATCCGCTCCCTGGCATTCTGCGATGAGATCCTGGTGGTGGATTCTGGCAGCCAGGATGGCAGTCAACAGCTCTGTGAGCGTCTGGGGGTGCGTTTCATTCATCAGGATTGGCTAGGCTATGGCCGACAAAAGCGCCTGGCGGTGCAACAGGCCCGGGCAGACTGGGTGCTCTGTATTGATGCGGATGAGCGGGTGAGTGCAGAGCTTGCCCAAGCGATCCAACAGTGTCTGCGCCAACCGCTGCACAGTGGCTATGAACTGCCCCGTTGCAACCGTTTTATGGGGCGTTGGCTGCGCCATGGTGAGGGCTACCCCGATTGGTGTCTGCGCCTGTTTGATCGGCGTCAATGGCAGTGGAGCCTGGATGCCGTGCATGAAAAGGTGGTGGCCAGTCAAAGCGGATTAAAGCCTGGGCGCCTGCAGGGTGACCTATTGCACGAGTCAGAAGAAACCCTGGCACAGTACCTGGATAAGCAAAATCGTTATACCAGCCTGCAGGCTGAGCAACTGTTGCGGCAGGGTAAGCAGGTCAGTGCGGCCAAGCTACTACTCAGTCCGCTATTACGTTTTATTAAGTTTTATCTGCTGCGGCAGGGTTTCCGTGATGGGGTGCCAGGCTTGGTTCACATCAGCATTGGTTGCTTCAACAGCTTTATTAAATACGCCAAGGTGCGAGCGGGAAAAAGGAGCGCGATGTGAGTAGTGACTCCGTGCGGAATATCCTGGTGATTCGCCGTGACAATATCGGTGACCTGGTATGCACGACCCCGCTGCTAACGGGACTGCGTCAGCGCTATCCCCAGGCGCACTTGGCGGTTCTGGTCAACTCCTATAATGCCCCGGTATTGCAGGGCCACCCCGCCATTGATGAACTCTATATCTATGAGAAGGCCAAGCACCGTGCTCCGGGACAATCCCGCTGGGGCTGCTATCGGCAAACCCTGGCCACGCTGTGGCGCATGCGGCGACGGCGCTGGCAGCGGGTTTATCTGGCTGGGGCTGGCTACTCTGCCCGGGCAGCAGCCTTTGTCCGCTGGTTAAGGTGTGATGAGGTGATAGGGTTTGCTGCTGAGCAGGGCCACAGCCAGCATCTGACCGCAGCAGTGGATGCTGGTCAGACGGCACAGCAGCATCATGTTGAATCGGTGTATCAGCTCGGTCAGCAGGATCGCTTACCGCAACCCATTGGGCCGCTGACAATCTGTGCTAACCCTGAGCTGCGTCAGCAATTGCTGGCCAGCCTGACCCCAGCTGTTCGACGCTTGGGGGTGCATATCAGCGCACGCAAACCCAGTCAGCGTTGGCCGGTGGAGCAGTGGCAGGCTTTGTTGAGCAAGGTGCGCTCGCATCGGCCTGATTGGCAGATTCTGCTGTTTTGGTCGCCAGGAGCGGAGGATGATCCGCGTCATCCAGGGGATGATGGCAAAGCCCAGGCAATTCTAACGGCTCTGGCCAGTGAGCAGGTGGTGCCGATGCCAACCCAACAACTGGATCAGTTGATTGCCGGGCTGGATCTGTGTGATCAGGTTTTCTGCAGTGATGGTGGCGCGATGCATGTGGCAGCTGGCTTGGGTAAGCCGCTGGTGTGCTTGTTTGGTGAGACCAATCCTGCTAACTGGCATCCCTGGGGGGTGCCATACCAGCTATTACAGGCCCCTAGCCGTCAGGTCGCGGATATCAGCGTCGAGCAGGTATGGCAGGCGTTACTGCAGCAAGCGGACTCGGTCGGCAGGCAGGAGGCATTGGCTTGAAGCAAGCATGGTTGCAGCCTAAACGCATCTTAGTGGTGTTAATGGCTCGTTTTGGCGACACCCTTACCGCAACACCGGCGTTAGCGGCGTTAAAGGCGCATTATCCTGCCGCGCAGTTGGAGGTGGTGGCACATCCACAAAGAGGACAGGTATTGCAGGGGTTGGGCTTTATCGACCGTGTGCGCCTGCTGCCCAAATGGCGCTTGCAGTTAGGGCGTTGGTGGCCTTGGCCCCGTTATGACCTGGGGGTGGTATTTGGCCACAGCCGGGTAGAAATTCAATTTGCCCGTCGCCACTGTCGTTGGTTGGTGGGAGAGCCGCAGCAGCAGCCTGAGCTGGCGGCCTGTTTGGATATGGTGCAAACCCAACAAGCGCCCATGCACATTGTGCAGGATCGTCTACGGGTGTTATCACCTCTGGGGGTGCAACCTCAGGGCTTGGCTTGCCACTATCGCGTCACTGCCAGCGAGCAGGCCCAGGCGCAGGCTTGGTTGCAACAACAGCTACCGCGTTGTCAGCGCCCCCTCATTGGTTTGCAGCTGTCATCTTTTCCAACCAAAGCGTATCGGGATTGGCCGTTGGCTTCTTGGCTGGCTTTGGCACAACGCATACTCAACCAGTGGCCAGAGGCTGGCATCGTGTTACTCGGTGGTGGGGAAAGTAGTGAAAAGGCTGCTACCTTGCTGGCGCAGTTGCCACAACGAGTCGCCTCTGCAGTGGCAGCCTTTGATTTTCGTCACAATGCCGCCTTGATTGATGCCTTGGATCTGTATGTCGGCCCTGATACTGGACCGACCCATTTGCGCGGGGCGCTGGGCAAGCCAATGGTGGGGCTTTATCACCATGTTCCACAGCTGCTGCAACCATTGGAACACCCCGCGCTCCAGGTTATTGCTCATCCCCAGGCACAACAGCCGGGGGAGCATGCGATGAGTGATATCAGTGTCGAGCAGGTATGGCAGGCCTGTTTGCGTTTGCTTGAACCTGCACATGAACAAAGGAGCCATTGATGACCTCGTTACGGATTCTGCACACCGAAAGTTCGTGTGGCTGGGGCGGACAGGAGCTGCGCATTTTGTCCGAGGCCGAAGGGTTGCAGGCACGAGGCCATCAGTTGACCCTGGTTTGTCCAGCCGCAGCGCGTATCTATCAAGCCGCTCAGGAACGGGGACTGGAGGTAGTGGCTTTACCCATTGAGCGAAAAAAGCTCAGCGCCCTGTGGGCGTTACGGCAGTGGTTAGCACCGCGCCGGCATCAATATGATCTGATTAACACCCATAGCTCGACGGATTCCTGGTTAACCGCGCTGGCCTGTGCCTCGCTAGCGGATGCGCCCCCTATTGTGCGTACTCGCCATGTATCTTCACCGATCAACCAACACTGGACGACCCGTTGGCTTTACCAGCGTGCAGCCAAGCATGTGGTGGTGACGGGGGAGCCGCTGCGTCAGTATTTGGCTGCTCACAACGGCTTTGCCCTGGAGTCGATGACATCGGTACCCACCGGGATACGCCTTGAGCGTTTTTATCCCCGTGACAAGGCAGTCATTAAGACAGAGTTAGGCATAGAGGGGCGGGTAATAGGCATTCTTGCCACCCTGCGCAATTGGAAAGGCCATACCTATTTACTGGATGCTTTTAGTCGCTTGGCTGCCAGTCAGGACGACTTGCAGTTGCTGATCGTCGGGGATGGCCCGCAGCGGGCTAACCTGGAGCGTCGTGTGGCCGAGCTGGGTTTGACGCAGCGGGTCCGTTTTAGTGGCAATCAGGATGACCCCGAGCGTTGGTTGAATGCGATGGATATTTTTGTCCTGCCTTCCTACGGTGATGAGGGCGTATCCCAGGCGGTAATGCAGGCGATGGCCACCGGTTTGCCGGTGATCACGACGGCGGTGGGTGGCATGCTTGATGCGGTACAACATGAACAAACCGGCCTGATCGTCCCTATCAAAGATGATCAGGCGTTGGAGCAAGCGCTACAGCGTCTGCTTAGCCAACCGCAATTGGCGGCACAGCTGGCCGAGGCAGGTTACCAGCGGGCACAGCAACTGTTTGGCCTGGAAACCATGCTGGATCGTATGGAGAGTATTTTTCAGCGTTTTGCCCGGAGAGCGGGTTAATGTGTGGGATTGCCGGTTTTCTGGGGCAGCAGCCCAGCTCACCTGCGCAGTTACAGGCAATGTTGGCTGCGCTGGCCCAGCGTGGGCCAGATGCACAACAGTGGCACGGCTGGGATAGTGACTGGCAACCTCAGCAGCAGACTCCTAGCGCGGCTTTTTTGCATGCACGCTTATCGATTCGTGATCCTCGACCGCTGGCGGATCAGCCGATGCGCTCGGAAGACGGGCAGCTCTGGTTGATCTATAACGGCGAGGTCTATGGTTGGGAGGAGGATGCCGCGTACCTGCAACGTCAGGGGCTACCCTTTCATACCCGCTCCGATACGGAGTTTATCCTACGTGCCTATCAGCATTGGGGAATGCCTGGCTTGCTGCCGAAGCTGCGGGGCATGTTTGCCTTTGCTCTGCTGGACTTACGTCTGGGCAAGTTGTGGCTGGTGCGCGATCGCCTGGGCTTAAAACCCCTGTTGTACCATCACTCTGAGCAGGGCTTGGCCTTTGCCTCCCTGTTACGTGCCCTATTGCCCTGGTTGCCGGAGCAGGCCCGTCAGCTGTGCCCGCAGGCGGTGGATGCCTATCTTGCCCACCGCTACATCCCTGCTCCGATGACCCTGTTGCAGGGCGTGCAGCGTCTGGAGAATGGCCACTATCTGCAATATGAACTGCAAACGAGGCGGCTGAGCAAACACTGCTATTGGCAAGCTCAACCTGCCAGCACAACTGCAACCAGCCTGGAGCAGCTGTACCAGGAACTGGATACCAGTATTGCCCTGCGCACCGTGGCGGATCGTCCGGTTGGACTCTTTCTTAGCGGCGGCGTCGACTCCGCCGTGGTGGCTTGCCGTTTGGCCGCACAGGGTTATCAAAACATCAAAGCCTTTACCGCCGCCTTTCCCGGCAGCCACTTTGATGAAAGCGAGGCCGCTGCGCGGACGGCGCAGAAGTTGGGCTTACCCTTTCAAGCAGTCAAGATGCCGGCACAGATCGAGGCGGACTTCGCCCAGTTGGTGACGGATTTAGACGAGCCTTTTGCCGATCCCTCTAGTCTGCCGCTGTGGTATTTGGCTAAGCAGGCCACCACCGAGGTGAAGGTAGTTCTCAATGGTGATGGCGGCGATGAGCTTTTTGCCGGCTACAAGCGCTATCGTCAGCATCTGCGTCGTCAGTGGCGGGGCAACTGGCGTTTGCCGCTGCGGCCACCGGCTAGCTTGGCGCACAAGGGGTGGCCGAAGGTGGCGACAGAATTGGGGCTGAGTTGGTTGGATGCCTATTGTTTGCGCTTTTCCGGCTTTAGTCCCGCGCAACGGCGGGCGTTGCAGCCGCGGCTCAAGGCTAGCCCAGCCCATTACTGGCGTATGCCGGATCTGCAGGGACTCACGCCTTTGCAGCAGCTGTTGCAGCTGGATATGGCCAACTATCTGCCGGAGTACATCTTGCGCAAGGCGGATTTGACCACCATGGCCCAGGGGTTGGAGGGGCGCTCGCCTTTGTTGGATCACCAGGTGGTGCAGCAGGTATTGGCATTGCCGCCCGCACAACGCTTCAGCCAACCGGCCAAGCAATGCTTACAGCCACTCTGTGCTCCCCTCGGTGCGGATAGTCCCTTTGTACGCCCTAAGCGAGGCTTTAATCCGCCTCTCACCGCCTGGTTACAGCCGCTGCTCAATGTCGCCAGTGATCTTGGCGGAAGCCTGAGCCGACTGACGAAAGGGCAAATTGCCGCCGCTCCCGTGCAGCAGCTAGTGACGACTTATCAGCGGGGAGAGGAGCACTATGCCGAGCAGGTATTGCAGCTGTTATTGCTGGATACCTGTCTGCAGCAATTACAGGATGCGCTGGGATGAAAATAGCCTTTATTGATGTGACCACAACAGTCTCCTTTGGGGGAATTCAGACGGCTGTCTGGCAATTGGCAATCGCCCTGTCTGATTTGGGCCATGAAGTGCATGTCTATGGTGGTGAGGGCACCTTGCAGCCGGAGTTAATGGGCCGTCCGGTGCAGGTGCACCGTTTCGCTTTTACCCCGCGTGAACGGGTGCTCGATATCGGTAGCCGTTTTCAGCGCCTGGTGGAGCGTTGGAGCTTTGCCCGTCAGGCCAAGGCCCACTTTATTGCCCAGCAGTTTGACTGGGCGGTACTGACCAAGCCCTTTGACTTCTTCTGGCCACGTTTAATGCCCGCTGGGCAGCCGACCCGTTTTGCTTTTATGAGTGGTGGCACCGACTTTTTCCGTGGTGATCGCTGGCTGGCGAAACGTGTGGATGCCTGGTTGGCCTGCAGTCACTTTAATGCCTGGCAACTGCAGCATCACTACAAGTGTTTTCCCCAGGTGATGTACAACGGGGTGATGGTGGAGCATTTTGCCCCGGTGGACGCACAGGGCTTGCGTCAGCAACTCGGCTATCAGCCGCAGGATGTGGTATTTGGCTTTGCTGGCCGTTTGGTGGGCTGGAAAGGGCTGAAGGTAGCTATCGCCGCTTTGGCTGAGCCTGAACTGCAAGGGTTACCAGTGAAGTTGCTGCTGATTGGTGACGGGGAGGCCAAAGCGGCTCTGCAGGCTCAGGCCCAACAATTGGGCGTGGCGGAGCGAGTACAGTTTTATGGCCGGGTGGAACATCACCGTTTGCCCGAGTTTTACAGCGCCTGTGATGCGGGAGTGTTTCCCAGTATTGGTGATGAGGCCTTTGGTATCACCATCGCTGAAGCGATGAGCTGTGCGTTGCCGGTGGTGGCCAGTCATGTGGGCGGCATTCCAGAAGTAGTGGGGAATGAAGGCCACTGTGGTTTGCTCTTTACCCCTGGCCACAGTGCGGCTTTGGCCAGCATGATGGCGGCGTTGGCCCGTGATGCCGCCTTGCGTGAGCGTTTAGGGCAACAGGCCCGCCAGCGCATTATCCAGCACTATAGCTGGCAGGCATCGGCCCAGCGCCTGTTAGCAGCCTTGCAAGGGGCGCAGCATGACTAAGCTACGTCGGTTGGCCTATTTGGACCCTCACCCCGTACCGGATGTGATTCCCGAGGCGATGCAGATTCTGCAGAATGTCGATGCGCTGGCCGAATTTGTGCAGGTCAGCATGGTCACACCCGTCTCTTCCCATGCTGCCGAACAGGTGCTGGGCCGTGGCTTGGACCCGCGGGTTGAGGTGGTGGGCCTGACCGATTACCGCCAGCGCTGGTGGTATCCCAGTGGTTCTAATCGTCTGTTCTATTGGCAGGCCGCGCGCTGGTTAGCCAAGCATCAGGTCGATGCCGTATTGGTGCGCAACCTGAAGTTGGCGGATGCCCTGAGCCAAGCCTTGCCAGATATCCCCCTCTTTTTTGAGACCCATGAGTTATTTGCCCAGAGTTATTGGGAAGAACATCAGCCCCTGAATGCCAAGCAACAGCGGAAATGGCAAACACTGCGTGAACGCGAGCAGCGGGTGTACCGTGCCAGTCGTGGTTTGATTACCCTGACACCGTTTCTCAGTGCCGATATCGAACAGGCGTATTTTCAGCAATCTCCTGCGCCAGCACTGCATGTTGCGGCGGATGGTGTCGATTGGCCCCTGGCCCAGCAGGCATTAGCCCAACGCAAAACACAGCCGCAAACAACGCCCCAGGCTGAGCTGATTATGTTGTACCTGGGCAGCCTACATCCCTGGAAGGGGGTGGATAGCCTGATTCAGGCACTGCCACAGGTGGAGCGTGGCCAATTGTGGATCGCTGGTGGCGGTAGCGAGCGTATTCAGGCGCTGCAGCATGTAGCTCAGCAATTGGGAGTGCAGAGCCGGGTGCAGTTTCTCGGTGCGATTGCACCACAACGGCGTTTTGAGCTGATCGCGCAGGCGGATATCTGCCTGTTGCCACTGACGGATACCAGTATCGGTAGCCGTTACACCTCACCACTCAAACTCTTTGAATACATGGCAATGGGCAAAGCCATTGTCAGTGCTGCAGTGCCTGCCATTACCGAGGTGTTGACCCATGGCCACCAGGCCTGGCTATGTCGGCCGGGGGAGTTGCAGGAGTTAAGTGCAGCACTCAACCGCCTCTGTGGCGATGAATCCTTGCGTCAGCAGCTCGGTCAGCAAGCGGCTATTTTGGCCCAGCAGTACAGCTGGCAGGCACGGGCGCAAGGGATGGTGCAGTTTATGGAGCGGTCGCTGGCAGGATGAACAAGCCGAAAATAGCCATGGTGGCCCCGCCTATTCATCCTGTCCCGCCACGCTATGGTGCGGCGGTGGAGTGGTGGATGTACCAGGTGGGGTTGCGCTTACAGCAGGTAGAGCCCTGGATCTTTTCGATTCAGGCGCCAGGCTATAGCCGTTACGAACAGACAGGGGCACTGCGCATCGAACGTATTGCCATGGGACGCCTGTATAAACGCCTGTTTCAGAAATGGACGCGCTGGGATCCCTGCTCCTATGCCTGGCGGGTGGCGCGGGTCATTCGTCAACAGGGGATTGAGCAAGTACATGTCCATAATAGTCCGGCGTTGTTGACGGCTCTGTATCGGCAGCTGGGTAACGGCTATCGCTATATTCTCCATTTGCATAATGAGATGGAGGTAACAGCGCTGCCAGAGCGGGTACTGTTGTTGACGGTGAGTGAGTATTTGGCTGCTTGGTATCGGCAACGTTTGCCTGGAGTTCGGGTAGAGGTGTTGACCAATGGCGTGGATTTGCAATTGGCTAGTCATCCTCAGCCCTGGCCGCAGTCTTTGCAGGTTGCTGAAACGCCGGCCTTCCTACTCTATGGCGGGCGCATCTCACCAGAAAAAGGTCCGCTGGAGTTGGCTCAGGCCGTGTTAGCCTTACAGGCTGAGCTGCCTGCCGCTCCTCGCCTGTTGATTGCCGGTGGTTTTAGTGAAGGAAAGGCGACGAATAAACGAGTTGCCTATGGTTTGGCGTTAAAACAATTGGCCGCCCAACATCCCCAGCAGGTGCAATTACTGGGCAGCCTCGGCCCGGAGCAGATGTACGCTCTTTATCAACGGGCGAGCCTGACGATCGTGCCTTCCATTTTTGAAGAGCCTTTATGTATGGTGGCGTTGGAAGCGATGGCCAGCGGCAGTCCGGTGTTAGTCAGCCCCCGTGGCGGTATGCCGGAATATGTGCGTGATGGACACACAGGCTACCTGTTGCCAGCGGAGGTGAACACTGCCGCCTGGGCGAACCGGATCCGTGAGGTATTAGCGGATCCTCGGCGCCTCCAAGTGGCGGCACAGGGCCAGGCTTATGTGCAGGCCCAGCATAGCTGGTCGTTGGTGAGTGAGGCTTTGAGCCGCTTTTATTTGGAAGCGGCAGGTTGACGATTGAGTAAGCCCCAGCTGAGTCCTAGCAATACCCCCCAGAATTGCAGTTCGGGGGTTTCAAACTGCCCTCTGACGATAAATCCCCCGAACAAACTCAGGCTGATGGCCAACAGCAGGGAACGCTGCCAGCTTTGCTGGGGCAGGCCTCGGCAGGCTTGGCCATTGCAATAGAGGAGGATGGCACAGAAAGTCATCGTCGCGAGCAGGAAGGGTAGGCCACCATAGAACCAGTGGGTAAGCCACAAATTATGAGGCCCCATGGACTCTGTAAATAGCCAATGGGGATGCAGCGGGGCTGCAGCATTATAAATTTGGTCGTAGAGAAAGGCGCCAAAGCCGTGCCCCTGCCAGGGGGCCTGTTGAATTAACTCCCAGGCGGAACTCCAGGTTCCCCCTCCGGTACGTCCGCTGCTGGAGGTTTGGGTCAAACGGTCGAGCAGATAATCGGGTAGAAGAGCGAAGGCTAGCAGCAATCCTGCTAAGGCCACCAAGGCAGAGGCGAACAGCAAACGGCGGTTCAGGTGTAATAGCAACCAGGCTAGACCTATGAACGCGACCGCTAGCCAGGCACTGCGTGCCCCTGTGCCCAGCAGTAAAATACCGTGCAGGGTCAGTAGGCCTATCCAGATCAGTTGGCTAGAGCGCGTACTGGCATGCCACCAAGCCATCAACATAAAGGGGAGTAGCAGCACCATCGCATCCGAGTAAGGGCGATGTGCCCAAATGTCCTCAGGTGCTCCTCCCAGCAGTTGGTATTCCTGCCAGTATTGCCACAGATTAAAGCCGTTTAGCAGCAAGGCTGAGCCAGCAAGGCAAGCCAGCAGCCAACGGGCGCAGGCTTCCGGTTGTAGCTGGGGATGTTGCAACAGCCAGGCAAGGCAAAAGGCGGTCAGGGTGATTTTGATGCCATAGAGATTTTTGGCCTCAGCCCAGCTTTGGCCAGGATCAGGGGAAATGGCAATGGCGTAGCCCAGGGTGCCGAGTAGTAACGCCAGTCCCCAGGCCAAAGGCTGGCGGATTAATAACAGGCCTTGCTGGCGCAGGGGCCACAGCCAGACCAGGGTGCTTAATAACAGCAAAATACTGCTGAGTTCTTTAAAACGAGTCGGAATGGGCAGGAAATACAGCAGTAAAAACAGACCCAGGACTGCTTGAATCCAGCGGGGGGCCAAGGAGGTGGGGGTGGACATCAGGACTCCAGTAACTCTTGGTATAAGTTCAGCAAGGCTTGTTGTGGAACCAGGCACAGATTGGAGTCTAACAGTGCCTCGGTACTCACTGGGGGAAGCTGTCGCAGCTGTTGCGCCAGGGCGGCTGCATTGAGGGTGGCAAACACGCTGCCCTGTTCAGGTTGCAGCAGTAATTCGGCACCGCCACAGCTGGGGGTGGTGAACACAGGTACACCGCAGGCCAAGGCTTCCCAGATTACATTAGGAAAAGGGTCGTATAGCGCGGGGTGGACGAGGGCATCCGCTGCGCCATAGTAGGGCGTGACGTCCTGCTGCACACCGACAAAATGGACTCGACTCGCCAGCCCCTGGCGTTGGCACCATTGTTGGTACTGACGTTGCTGCTTGTCCTTACCCACGACTATCAGGTGATAGTGGCGCTCAAGGAGGGGCAAGGCTTCCAGTAGGGTTTGCAGGCCTTTGCGCATAAAGCCAGAACCAACAAACAGTAAAGAGTGCGCCTGGGGTGGGATGCCTAGTTGGCGCCTGATGGTTTGACCAGCCTGACGATGACCTGGATGAAAGCGTTGGCGATCCACCCCGTTGTAGATCAATCTGAGCTTGTCCGGGGCAATACGAAAATGGCGCAGAATATCCTGACGCACCATCTCGGAGTTACAGATCACCGCCCTAAGGTTAGGGTGTTCAAACATGGCCCGTTCGCTGGCCAACACATAACGATGGTAGGGATCGTGCTCTTGCCACCAACGGGCGAGGGGCGAGAGGACTTTGCTGCGCTGATTTAACCATTCACGATGCACACCATCACCGGCACGGTACAGGCTGCAGCCTGGTATCCGTTCGTGGGATTGCACCAAGTCAAACCCTTGCTGCTGTACCAAGGCCATGGCGGCTTCGGCAAAGTCCCGCTCCCGGCTAATGCGCCCCCGTTTGGCGGGATTGCAGATCAGCACCTGATAGTCGGATTGGCTGGAGTTAGCCCAGCCCCGGGTAATGATGCTGACTTCCAGGTTTTGTTGTTGGCCCAGTTGCTGTAAGGCCCGGCTGACAAAACGCTCGGCGCCGCCATCGGGACGATAATGTTGGCGAATGAGAGCCAGCTTCATGCCGGCTGCTCCTGCAGCAATTGCTGAATAGCTGCCTCGACCTGATCTACCTCCAGCTGCTGTAAACAGTCACTGACTTTGGAGTTGCCACAGCCATCCTGGCCGCACGGACGGCAGGGGTGGGCAGACGAGGTGATCAGTCGGTGTGGCACCATCCAAGGCCCCCACTCTTTATCGCCACTGGGGCCGAACAGGCTAACCGTGGGGGTGCCGAGGGCGGCTGCCATATGCATGGGCACCGAGTCGACACCGATAAAGAGTCGCGCCTGTTCGATTAAGGCAGCCAGCTCAAGCAGGCTTAATTGGCCGGCCAGGTTGATCAGCGGTATCTGTGCTTGTGCTTCAATGCGCTCAATCATGGCCAGCTCCTGGGCATCGGGGGCCGCGCTGATCACGAGTGGCCAGCCCTGTTGATGTAAGCGCTGTAGTAAGGTGGCAACCTTGGCCTCATCCCAGCATTTAAACAGCCAGCGTGAACAGGGATGCAGGTGTAAATAAGGTTGGCTTAAACCGGCCTGTTCAAGCTTACGCTTTAGGCTGGCCTGGGCCTCTTCGCCTGCCTGCAAGACCAGACGTCGTTGTGCTAGTGATGGCTGTAACCCCAGACAGCGCAGGGCATCCAGGTGCATTTCAACCGTGTGGCGGCGATTGCCCCCCGGGCTTTGATAGTGGTGGCTGAAGCTGTTTTTCCAGAAGCGATCCTGACGGTGGTGATAGCGGCGGGTGACGGCATAACGAGGTTTTAGCAAACGGCTCAACCAAGCGCCCCGGCGGCTTTCGGTCAGGTGTATTAACAGGTCATAACCTCGGTCTTTGAGTCGTTGCAGTAAGCGCCACTCTTGTTGCAGTTGGTGCTTGAGTCCGGACTTTTTCCATTGCCGATCAATACAGTGCAGCTGACTGAGCTGGGGATGCAGTTGCAGCATCGGCGCCGTGTCCTGATAGACCAGCGCATCGACCTCCAGGTGAGGATGTGCCTGTTTGAGACAGGCAATCACCGGCGAGCTGAGTAACACATCACCGTGGTGGCGTAGCTTGATGACTAACACCCGCTTGATTTGACTAAAGTCGATTGGCTGCATTAGCACCTCGCCGCTTTATAAAGCTTTTGTTCGCCATCGGGTTGGGTTTTAAAGCGTTTATGCATCCACAAGTACTGCTCGGGGAAGCGACGAATGGCCTGCTCCAGCTCCTGGTTGATGCGGCTGGCATCACTGAGTTCATCGCCACTGGGGAAGCCTTCCAGCAATTTGAAGCTCAGGCGGTAGCTCTGATCAGGCAGGCGCTGAGGGACAAACAGCACTACAGGGCTGTTATTGAGGGCAGGTAAGCGGGAAGTAGCGGTAATGGTGGCGGCGGTTTGCCCGAAAAAGGGCGCAAAGACTGCTCCCTTGGCGCCAAAGTCCTGATCCGGGGCGTACCAGATGGCTTTGTTGTGTTTTAACCGTTTACGCACGGTTAGAAACTGACGGCGATCGACGGGCTCACAAAAATGTTGGCGGCCACGATAGATAAAGTGCTCCATCAAGGGATCATTGTGGGGGCGATAGAGGGCGACAAAGTCCTGTAAATACAGTGACAGTAAGCGCCCGCCGAGATCCAGTGCACTAAAGTGACCGCTGAGCAGAATCACACCATTGCCCTGCTGCAGCGCCTGCTGTAGCACCTCCAGGGAGTCGCTTTGTACCCGCTTACGTAGCCAGGCATCGGAGCGCCACCAGGCCCAGGCGGTTTCCACCAGCCCCATGCCATTAGCGGCAAAGCTGTCTTTGGCCAGTTGCTGGCGCTGCTGCTCAGTGAGCTCCGGAAAGCATAGCTGCAGATTAACCAGAGTGACCCGCCGCCGCTTGACGACCACGGCATAGAGCAAACGACCGAGCAGGCGACCACAGGCCAGTCCGACTGAGGCCGGTAACAGCGCAGTCAGTGCCAGCAGGCCCAGGCCAAGCCAGGTGGCCCAGTGACGGGGGTGGAGAAAGTGAGACCAGTGTGAAGAGGTGACAGTCACAGGCGAATACAGTTCAGGCTGAAAAGTGGCTATTATAGGGAGCTTGTTTCACAGGGGCTACTTATCCCGTCTCGCCCTTTTTTTCAGCGCAGATACGCGCGGCATGGGTGCGGTGATGACGAGGCGTAGCCTGATGACTAAGTTGGCTAAGCGTTGATGGGCAAGCTGGCATCGTTGAGCGAACGTCAGCCTGTGGCAGCCACAGCGGTGGCTGCATAATGAATCGTTTTATCAGAGGCACCTTTAGCCTAAGAGGATGATCCTTTGCGAATTACAGTGGTTGGAACCGGTTATGTGGGTCTGGTGACAGGCGCCTGTTTTGCTGAAATGGGCAACAAGGTCACCTGTGTCGATATCGATGCAGACAAGATAGACCGGCTACGCCAGGGGCAGATCCCCATTTATGAGCCGGGGCTGGAGTCGGTGGTGGAGCGGGGGATCGCTTCCGGTGCGCTGCAATTTACCACCTCCTTGCCGGAGGCGATGGCCAGTGCCAGCATTATTTTTATCGCCGTAGGCACCCCTCCTGGTGAAGATGGTTCGGCGGATTTGCAGTATGTCTTGGCGGTGGCCAAAGAGATCGGTCAACACCTGCAGGACTATAAAGTGATCGTCGATAAATCCACCGTGCCGGTGGGGACGGCGGATCAGGTACGGGCCATGGTGCAGTCCCAGTTAGAGGCTCGCGGGGTAGAGGTACCCTTTGATGTGGTCAGTAATCCCGAGTTTCTCAAAGAAGGGGCGGCGGTTGAGGACTTTATGCGTCCAGACCGGGTAGTGGTCGGGGCCGATAGCGAGCGGGCGCGCAAGTTAATGGCGCAGCTCTATGCCTCCTTCTCGCGCAACCATGACAAAGTCATTTACATGGGCGTGCGTGATGCGGAAATGACCAAGTATGCCGCCAATGCCATGTTGGCCACCAAGATCTCTTTTATGAATGAGATTGCCAATCTGTGTGAGCGGTTGCAGGTGGATGTGGAAATGGTACGCAAGGGGATCGGCTCTGATTCCCGTATTGGTTACCACTTTATTTACCCTGGCTGCGGTTATGGCGGCTCCTGTTTTCCTAAAGACGTGAAAGCCCTGGTGCATATGGCCGAGCAGTCGGGCCTGGAGCCCTGGCTATTACGTGCGGTGGAGCAGCGTAACCAGGCGCAGAAACATCTACTGTTCAGTAAGTTACAGCAGCGCTTTGCACAGTTGCAGGGGCGGACCTTTGCCGTATGGGGGCTGGCCTTTAAGCCGGGCACCGATGATATGCGTGAGGCGCCCTCCATCGTGTTGATTAATGCCTTACTGGAAGCGGGGGCTAACGTGCGTGCCCATGATCCGGTGGCCTTTACTACCGCACGCCGTGAGTTTGCGCCGAAGTGGTTTGATAATGGCCAGCTGAGCTTTATCGAAGATCAGTATCAGGTTCTGGATCAGGCCGAAGCGCTAATCCTGGTGACCGAATGGAAACAGTATCGTCAGCCTGATTTCAATGAAATCCAGCAGCGCCTTAAGCAACCCTTAATTTTGGATGGGCGTAATCAATATGACCCTGCCTGGTTGCAGGAACAGGGATTCTGCTATCTGGGGGTGGGGCGCTCATCGGCAGCCAATGAAGGCTAATGCCTTCGTGCCCTTTTATGCACAACGATGGCGATGTGCCTGAAGGAAGGGATGATCTTGCTCCCCATCGAGCCTATCTTGGATTAATAGGGCGGCTTGCCGCCCTTGGAGTGTTATGAGTCAAGCACAAACCGAGGCCCGTGGCTGGCAAACCTATCTGCGTTTGCTCAGTTATGTGAAGCCTTATTGGCTGCCTTTCTTGCTCAGTATGCTGGGCTTTGCTGTGGTGGCGGCCACCCAGGCTGGTTTTGCCAAGTTGATGGAGAACCTGGTCGAAGCCCTGGATAACCCCCATCCGTTTGGCCACTGGATCTATGCCGGCACCATTATGGCGATCTTCGTTATTCGTGGCTTAGGGGGCTTTGTCGGCAACTATGGTATTGCCTATGTGGCCCGGGCGGTGGTGCACAGCCTGCGCTGTCAGATTTTTAATAGCCTGATGTTGCTGCCCAGCCACTATTTTCATAGTCAGACCACCGGCCACCTACTCGCTAAAGTCACCTATAACGTTGATCAGGTCACGGGGGCGGCCACCGGCGCCTTAAAAACCATTGTGCGGGAGGGGCTGACGGTATTGGGGCTGATGGGCTACCTGTTCTACTTGAACTGGCAGCTGGCGTTGATCTTTTTCACCGTGACCCCCTTGATCGCCTGGTGTGTGGGTATTGCCTCTAAGCGTTTTCGCAAACTGAGTCGCAGCATTCAGGATTCGATGGGGGATGTGACCCATGCGGCCTCTGAGGCCTTACAGGGCTATCAGGTGGTGCGTATTTTTGGCGGGCGCAAAAGTGAAGAGCAGCGCTTTGAAGCGGCCAGTCGTTATAACCAGCGGCAAAGCATGAAGATGGTGGCGACCGAAGCAATCGCTACCCCAGTGATTCAGTTTTTTGTGGCCACGGCGATGGCGCTGTTGGTGTTCTTCGCACTGCATCCAAGCTGGCTGAGCAGTATGAGCTCCGGCCAGTTTGTCTCCTTCCTCACTGCGGCAGGTCTGATTGTGCAGCCTCTGCGGGCGTTGGCGGAGGTGAACACTGTACTGCAGCGCGGTATTGCTGCCGCGGAAAGCATCTTCACGGTACTGGATGAGGCCCCCGAGCCTGATCAGGGGCAGTATCAGGTAGAGCGGGTGCAGGGACGACTGCAACTGCGTCAGCTCAGCTTTCGGTATCCTGGTACCGAGCAGCTGGTGTTGCAGGACATTAATCTGGATATCGCACCCGGTGAAACCATTGCTCTGGTGGGGCGTTCAGGGTCAGGCAAAAGTACTCTGGCCAGCCTGATTCCGCGCTTTTATCAGCCCAGTAGCGGCGAGATTTTGCTGGATGGGGTGCCCCTGCAGGATTATCAGTTGGAGAACCTGCGCGCCCAGATGGCATTGGTGAATCAACAGATCGTGCTCTTTGCCGGTACCCTGCGCGATAACATTGCCTATGCCGATTTGGCCCAGCGCTCAGAGCAGGAGCTGCTGCAGGCGGCCAAGGCGGCCCATGTGCTGGAGTTTGCCGAGCGCATGCCCCAGGGACTGGACACCCTGATTGGTGAGAAAGGGGTGATGTTGTCAGGGGGGCAACGTCAGCGTTTGGCGATTGCCCGTGCCATCCTCAAGGATGCGCCGGTGTTGATTCTGGATGAAGCGACCTCTGCCCTGGATACAGAATCGGAACGTCACATTCAGGCGGCGATGGAAGCGGTGATGCAAGGGCGCACTACCCTGGTGATCGCGCATCGTCTGTCCACCATCGAAAAAGCAGACCGCATTCTGGTGATGGAGCAGGGACGGATTATCGAGCAAGGCAGCCATCAACAACTGCTGGCCCAGGATGGCGCCTACGCCAAACTTTATCGTATGCAATTTAGTGAACAGCATCCCGAGACGTCAGTGGAGGAACAGCAATGAAAGTGAGTCTGCCTGATTTTGCCCAGGCTCAGGTCTTGGTGGTAGGGGATGTGATGCTGGATCGTTACTGGCATGGCGGCGCCTCGCGTATTTCGCCGGAGGCACCGGTGCCGGTGGTGGGGGTGCGTCAACAGGAGGATCGTCCTGGTGGTGCCGCTAACGTGGCGCTGAATATCGCTGCCTTGGGCGGCAAGGCGCGGCTCTTGGGGCTCACAGGTGCTGATGAAGCTGAGCAGGCACTGCAGCAGCGTCTGCAGGCGGCAGGGGTTGACTGTGAGTTTGTCCAGGTGCCAGGTCACCCCACTATTACCAAGTTGCGAGTGGTGGCCCAACAACAGCAATTGCTACGGTTAGACTTTGAGCAGCGCTTCAGTGTGGAAGACTCCGCCAGCCTGTTACAGCAAGCGCAGCAGGCACTGTCCTCCAGCAAGGTGGTGCTGGTGTCGGACTACGATAAGGGCGCCCTACAGCATTTGCCGCAATTAATTGCCGCCGCGCGAGCGCAGCAGTTACCGGTGGTATGCGACCCTAAAGGACGTGACTTCAGCAAGTATCGCGGTGCGACCTTGCTGACGCCGAATATGAGTGAGTTTGAAGGGGTCGTGGGGCCGGTTAAATCCGAGCAGGAACTGAAAGCGAAAGCCGAAGCACTGGTGCAGCAGTTAGAGCTGGATGCCCTGCTGATTACCCGCAGTGAAAAAGGCATGACCCTGATCCGCCCAGGTCAGGCCGAATTGCACTTTCCCGCCCAGGCACAAGAGGTGTATGACGTCACCGGTGCTGGAGATACGGTGATTTCCACCCTGGCCAGTGCCTTGGCCGCCGGCACCTCGTTGGAGCAGGCCGTTGCGCTGGCCAATATTGCCGCCGGATTGGTGGTGGCTAAACTGGGTACCGCGACAGTCAGTGCCCCTGAACTACGGCGGGCAGTGAAGCGCCAGCAGGGCAGTGAACGGGGGGTGGTGAGTGAGGAGCAATTGCTGATCGCCTTGGAGGATGCCCGTGCCCACGGAGAGAAGATCGTTTTTACCAACGGTTGTTTTGACATCCTCCATGCTGGCCATGTGACCTATCTGGAAGATGCCCGTGCCCAGGGAGATCGTCTGGTACTGGCGATCAATGACGATGACTCCGTACGGCGCCTGAAGGGCGCTGGTCGTCCGGTAAATCCGGTGGATCGGCGTATGGCGGTGCTGGCGGGGCTGGTGGCAGTGGATTGGGTGGTGAGCTTTAGCGAAGATACCCCGGAGCGTCTATTGGCCAAGGTGCGCCCCGATGTCTTGGTTAAAGGGGGGGATTACAGCGAGGCCCAGGTGGTCGGTGGCGAGTTCGTCAAGAGTTATGGTGGTGAGGTGCGGGTACTGAGCCATGTGGAGAATGTTTCCACCACTGCCATCGTCAATAAGATTCAGGCGAATAAAGAGCAACCCTAAGAAGGGCTATAGGGCGTACTGCGCGAACAGGCGCCCTAGAACTGCTGCACCTGACGCAGGGTGAGTTGCAGCATGCGGGCATCGTCACCGGCACGGTGGCGGGTGAGACGAAAGGTTCGGGCGACCTGGTCTTTGATGGTGCCCCAGTAACCTGCTTGTTTTTCACTGAGCAGTTTGCGCAGGGCTTCGAGTTTGAACTCTTGGCGTACATTGGCCTGATAAAACAGCAGCGAGAGCCAGGTATTATCAAAACTCCAGGCATCGGTGTAGACGATCTGGCCACTGAGCAGGCGGTTTAACTGTTGCGCCACGGTGCGTGGGGGTAAGCCCTCGCGAAACAGATCTTCCCGTTTAAGACCATGCACTGCCTCGGCATCGGCACTCCAGTGAGTCCAGTCCGGCTCGGGGCGGATCAGGAAGCTTTCACAGCTGCCATCGGCCAGGGCCAGGCCCACCTCTATCGGATAGCTGCCACTGCCAAAGCCGGAAGCTTCAATATCCAGAATGATGGGCAGGGCTGTTTTCACCGGAGTATCCTGTTCACTGCTATTACAATCTATCTATGCCAAATATCAGTATGGCGAGTGCTGTACTGCTAGTACTTATATGGTCGCGCAATGATACAGGAGCAAGGCGGCAATGGAACAAGCACAACCGGACTTTTTAGTCATAGGCGGCGGGATTTCCGGTTTGGCCTGTGCCTGGTTTTTGCAGCAGCGAGGGGCCAAAGTACGGGTGCTGGAGGCCGGGCGTGCCGGTGGCAAAATCCAGACTCTGCAACAGCAGGGTTATCTGATTGAGCGCGGCCCTAACTCCACCCTTGATAACCGCCCTGGCTTTCACCGCTTACTGACGGAGTTGGAGCTGCTCACCGAGCGGGTGCAACCGAGTGCTGCTGCCAAGCGTCGCTATGTGCTTAAAAATGGACACTTGCATCCATTGCCGGGTGGGCCGGTGGATTTTCTGCGTACCCCGCTTTTTAGTTGGCAGGATAAATTGCGCCTGCTGGCGGAGCCCTTTATCTCCCCCGCACAGCAGGAGGAAAGTGTGGCGGATTTTGTTCGCCGACGCCTAGGTCAGGGCTTTTTGGATTATGCCATTAACCCCTTTGTCTCGGGTGTCTATGCCGGTGATCCAGAGCGCTTGTCCGTGCAGGCGGCTACGGCACGGGTATATCGCTTGGAGGCCGAACAGGGCTCACTGTTTAAGGGGGCGTTGGCCCTAATGCGGCAAAAGCGCAGCAGTCAGCTGGAAACGGGGCCGAGTGGCACCCTGACCAGTTTCAAGCAGGGCATGCAGCAACTGAGTGAATGCTTACGGCAGCGGTTGGCGACGGTGTTGAGCGAGCAGTGTCCGGTGACGGCTCTGCAGCCTGTTACCGGGGGTGGTTGGCTGGTGGAAAGCGCTACCCAGCAGTGGCAGGCCAAACAAGTGATTTTGGCCTGTCCTGCGCCCCAGGCGGCACAGCTGATTGCTCCCTGGCAACCGCAGGTGGCGACCCTGTTAGGGCAGATTGCCTATGCGGAGGTGGCATCGGTCTCCCTGGCCTTTGCCCGTGCACAGGTTGAGCATGCCTTGGATGGCTTTGGTGCACTCTTTCCCCGTTGTGAGGGGGTCACCACCCTGGGGGTGCTCTTCCCCTCCAGCCTGTTTAGTGGCCGTGCGCCGGATGGCAAAGTGCTGCTGACCGCCTTTATTGGTGGACGCTTGCACCCCGGTATCTGCCAGCACAGTGACGAGGCAATCAGTCAGCAGGTGCTGGAGGACTTGCGTCCGTTGTTGGGGATTCGTGGTCAGCCCGAGCAGCACTGGGTCAGTCGTTGGCCACAGGCGATTCCACAGTATGAGTTGGGGCACTTGCAACGTCTGCAGCAGGCTCAGCAGGGCTTGGCCGCCTATCCAGGTGTGCACTGGCGGGCCAACTGGAGTGATGGGGTTTCGCTGGCGGACTGTGTCGATCAGGCGGCACAGCTGGCGGAGCGCCTGCTACCTGCTTAGCCTTTAGGCGGAGTCCTTTATGACTGTCATGTGACTGTCATTATTCTTTCTTAATCTGGCGCTCTTCTTGGTGTCTATGGGGAAGCAGTCCTATGAACGACTGGGCTCTGGAATTGGATCAGCTGTTACGCAGCCAGGCCCTACGTCCGCATCTGCAGCCAATCGTAGACCTGCGCCGAGGCGAGGTTTATGGCTATGAAGCGTTGATCAGGGGGCCACAGGGAAGTGAATTGGAGTATCCGGACCGGCTCTTTGCGGTGGCACGTTCCAGTGGGCGGCTACGAGAGTTAGAGCTTTGTGCCCGGCATTTGGCGATTGAACACTTTGCCACCCTGCAATTGGCGGGACGGTTATTTTTAAATGTGACCACCCAGGCTCTCTTGAGTCCTGATTACCCCAAGGGAACGACCTTGGAGTTGCTGGCCAAGGTCGGCATGAGCCCGGATCAGGTGGTGATCGAACTCTCCGAGCAGCAACCCTATGAAGATTTTGCCCAGACCCGTCAGGCCGTCGAGCATTATCGGCAGATGGGTTTTCGCATTGCTCTGGATGATTTGGGCAGCGGTTATTCAGGCCTGCGCCTTTGGTCCGAGGTGGCACCGGACTATGTCAAAGTCGATAAGCACTTTATCCATGAGCTCGACCGTAACCCGGTCAAACGTGAGTTTGTCCGTTCGATTATGAGCATCGGCCAGGGAGTGGGCTCACGCCTGATCGCTGAAGGCATTGAAACCCCAGAGGAGCTACGCACCCTGCAGGATATGGGGATGAGCCTGGGGCAGGGGTATTTGCTCGGTCGCCCCTTGCCCTTACCTGGATTGGCGGTGGAGCCGCGTTGGTTAAAGCGCGAAGGGCAGCAGTATCGTTTAGGGCAAACCACGGAGACTGCCGCCAGCCTGGTGCGCACCCTGGAACCCCTGACACCGGAGCAGCGCACGGGGGAGGTGGTGGCACTGTTCCAGCAGGATGCCAGCCTCAGTGTGTTACCGGTGGTGCAGGATGGTCGTCCCCTGGGGATGGTGCGGCGTGCCGCGCTGCTGGAGAGCTTCTCCACCCAGTACGGGCGTGCGTTACTGGAAAACAAACCGATCAGCCGTTGTATGGAGCCCCAGCCGCTGTGTATCGACAGCCAGTTGCCGCTTGATCAGGTCAGTCAGTTGGTAACGGAAGCCGCTGCCACCGAGTTGGCGGATGCCTTTATTATCACCCATCAGGATTTTTATCTGGGGTTAGGCAGCGTGCGGGATCTGCTCCGGCGGATGACGGAGCTGCAGGTGCAAAGTGCGCGCTATGCCAATCCCTTAACCCAGCTGCCGGGCAGTGTGCCGCTGAACCGGGAAATGGATACCCTGCTACACAGCGCCAGCCCCTTTTGGGTGGCCTATTTCGACCTTAACCACTTCAAGCCCTTTAATGACCACTATGGCTACTCCCGTGGCGATCAGGTGATCCAGCTGTTGGGGGAACTGCTACGTCGCCATGCCAGTAACCAGGATAACCTGGTGGGACACATCGGCGGGGATGACTTTATTGTGATCTTCCAAAGCCCGGACTGGCAGCAACGCTGCGAGCGTATTCTGCAGGAGTTCGATGGCCAGATCGCCAGCCTCTATGATCCCCAGGATTTGCAGCAAGGGGGGATTAAAGGCCATAACCGGGAGGGCCACACGGATTTTTTTCCACTACTGGGACTGGCCATCGGCGTGGTCCAGCCAGATCCCAGTCGTTGTGCCAACCATAATGATATTGCTGCCCTGGCGGCGCAGGCTAAGCATGAGGCTAAACAGCAGCCGGGCAGCTTCCTCTATATCGCTCAACCGCAGCGCCCGCCGAGCTATCGTCTGAACTGCGCCTGACTCTGCTATACTGCCGCCCTGCCACGGTTGCCAGGAGAGGGAGTGATGCTGAAGGCCCGTTTTAGCCAGGCCGATGTTGAGGTGCTGGAACAGAAGCCACTGTATTCTGGCTTCTTTCAGATGAATGCCTATCGTCTGCGCCACGCCAGTTTTGCCGGTGCCAGCATTGAAGTGCAACGGGAACTGTTTGAGCGGGGACGCTGTGTTTGCGTCCTGCTGTATGATCCCTGGCAGGATGCGGTGGTGTTGCTGGAGCAGTTCCGCATCGGCGCCTTACGTGAGCCTAGTCCCTGGTTGCTGGAGCTGGTGGCGGGGATTGTGGAAGCGGGGGAAACGGATGCTGAGCTGGCGGCACGGGAGGCAATGGAAGAGGCCGGAGCGACCCTGTTGGCGCTGGAGCCAATGCTGGAGTATCTCAGCAGCCCTGGCGGCACCAATGAAAAGGTGGGGTTGTATCTAGGCTGTGTCGATGCCAAGGGACTTGGCGGGATTCATGGTCTGGCCGAGGAGGGAGAGGACATCCGCGTACAGGTGGTCAGCCTGGCCGAAGCCTGCCAGGCCTGCGACAATGGCCGTATCAATAATGCGGCCACCCTGATGGCGATTTTATGGTTGCAACTGCATAAACAAAGAGTCATAGCCCGTTGGCGTGAGCAAGGAATTTATGAAGGTTAAGCGTAAATATGTCCCCGATCTGGTGCGGATGATGGCAGTGTGCGAAAGCAACTACCTGCGTCTGCAACGCCTGCTGGCGGGCCAGCAGGATCGGGCCAGTTATTGCTTGCCCTTACCCAATGCCAGTGAAGGCCAGTTGGCGATCGAGGTATTGGAAGACTTTGCCTATACCAGCAGCCTCAAGATCAGCCATAGCCTGAGCAGCCCCTGGCTGGCGGATCAGATATTGTGGGTGCGCCTTTACCACGATGCCCGCAGTGCTGAGGTAACAGGGCCCTGGGGCAAGGTGCTGGCGGGCAAAAACGATTATCCCAATGCGCAGATGCACAGCCCGGATGAAAAACTGCAGTTAAATCTGCTGCTGGGGGAGTGGCTCAAGCACTGCATGGATCACGGCTATCGCCAACAACCGCTGCAGGTGGCGGGCTGATGGGGGCGGCGCTGCGCTTATTGCAATTAACCGACCTGCACCTGACTGCCCATCCTGATCTTGCCCATAAAGGTGTTTATCCCTGGCAGCGTTGGCAGCAGGCGCTGGCGCAGTTGCGTCAGCAGCCCCATGATCTACTGCTGCTGAGTGGCGATCTGGCCCAGCATGACGCCCCCAATGCCTATGCTGCCTTGGCACAGAGCCTGGCCGATTGGCCCCGTCCCTGGCGAGTGATCCCTGGTAACCATGATGACCTGGTGCAGATGCAAGCGGCCTTGCCGGCCTCGGCGCTGTGCAAGTCAGAGGTGTGGGGCTCCTGGCAGTTACTCTATGCCTATAGCTGTGCCCACCCCGATGGCCGGGGGGGAGCTGCGCTGGGGCAGGATGAGCTGGCTTGGCTGGCACATCAACTGCGCCATCCTCAAGCGGCGAACCAACTGCTGCTGATCCACCACCCGCCGCTACCGGTCTTCAGTGCCTGGCAGGACGCTATTATGCTGGCCGATGCAGACGCCTTATTGCGCCTGACCGAGCAGGCAGCGCATTTGCGCGTGCTGCTCTGTGGCCATGTGCACCAGGCTCACCATTGGCGTTATCAACACTGGCAAGCATTCAGTACGCCGGCACTGGCCGCCCAGTTTGCCCCCTACCAGGCACAGATGACCCTGGCGACGGGTCAGCAGAATCTTGCCGCCTGGCGTTGGCTGGAGCTATTTGAGGATGCTAGTATGCACACCACTGTACAAAGATTCAGTGGTTAAGCCTTTGCCTGTCTATCAGTTTTATTATTTACACGGTTTTAACTCCTCCCCTCAGGCGGCCAAAGCGCAAGAGTTGGCGACCTTTCTGCAGGAGCAGAAGGCGCTCGATTATCAACTGCTGGTGCCGCAGTTGAGTAGTCGTCCGGCGCAGGCGGTAGCAGCCTTGCAGCAGTCTGTGGCTCAGGCCCAGGCGCAAGGGCGGCAAGTGGTGCTCTGGGGCAGCTCCCTCGGTGGTTTTTACGCTACCTATTTGAGTCAGCGCCTCGGCTGCCGGGCGATTCTGATCAATCCGGTGGTGGCTCCCTGGACTCACCTGAGCCGCTATCAGCAGCCCATCACCAACCCCTATAGCGGTGAAACCTACTGCATTGGCGCCGAGCATCTGGCGGAGCTGCAGCAGTTGGCGTTGCCTGAACTGCCGTGCCCACAGAACTTACAGGTGTGGTTGCAGAAAGGGGATGAGGTGTTGGATTATCGCCAGGCCGCCGCCTACTACCAGCAGGCTGAGTTGATTATTCAGGCAGGGGGCGATCATCGCTTTCAGAACTTTTATCCATGTTGTCCGCGCATGTTGGCTTTTGCGCAGACCGGCCAATGAAGCATGACTATGAGCAAACAGGAATATAACGCCCAGGCCATTGAGGTATTGAGTGGCCTCGACCCGGTGAAGAAACGGCCGGGGATGTATACCGAAACCGATCGACCCAATCACCTGGTGCAGGAAGTGATCGACAACTCGGTGGATGAGGCCCTGGCGGGCCATGCCAACCGTATTGAAGTGCGCCTGCATGAGGATGGCTCGATCAGCGTGACCGATAACGGTCGCGGCATGCCGGTGGATATTCACCCGGAGCATGGCGTCAGTGGGGTCGAGCTGATCCTGACCCGTTTGCACGCCGGGGGTAAATTCTCCCAGGGTAACTACCAGTTCTCCGGTGGTTTGCATGGGGTAGGGGTATCGGTGGTCAATGCCCTGTCGAAGTGGCTGGAGGTGGTGGTCAAGCGCGGTGGTCAGGTATACCGCATGAGCTATGCCGATGGTCATAAGATGAGCGAGCTGGAAGTGACGGGCAGCTGCGCGCAGAAAGACCGGGGCACCCAGGTGCGCTTTTTGCCCGATAGTCATTACTTCGATAGCCCACGCTTGAGCCTGAGCCGCTTGCGTCATCTGTTGCGGGCCAAGGCGGTACTCTGCTCCGGCCTGACCATGGTGCTGGTGGATGCCAGCAAAGGCGAAGCCCAGGCGGAGACAGAGCAATGGTGCTATCAGGATGGGCTAACTGACTATCTGAAGCAGGCCACGGCCCAATCGCCGACCCTGCCGGATGAACCCTTTGTGGGTAACTTTGCCGCTGAACAAGAAGCGGTGGAGTGGGCGGTACAGTGGTTGCCAGAGGGGGGGGAACTGTTGACCGAATCCTACGTCAACCTGATTCCCACCGTGCAGGGGGGAACCCATGTGAATGGTTTCCGTACCGGCTTGCTGGAGGCCATGCGCGAGTTTTGTGAATTCCGCAATCTATTACCCCGTGGCATGAAGCTGTCGCCAGAGGATATCTGGGCTAATTGCAGCTATGTGCTGTCGGTGAAGATGCATGATCCGCAGTTTGCCGGACAAACCAAGGAGCGTTTGTCTTCACGCCAGTGTGCTCCCTTCGTTTCCGGGGTGGTGAAGGATGCTTTCAGCCTCTGGTTGAATAAGCATGTCGAGTTGGCGGAACAACTGGCGGAGCTCTGTATTAGCCATGCCCAGAGTCGCCTGAAAGCCGCCCGCAAAGTGGTGCGCAAAAAGGTAACGCAGGGGCCGGCCCTGCCGGGTAAGTTGGCCGATTGTAGTGGCGCTGAAGCCATGCAGGCGGAGCTGTTCCTGGTGGAGGGGGACTCGGCTGGAGGCTCGGCCAAGCAGGCGCGGGACCGTGAGTTTCAGGCGGTGATGCCGCTGCGCGGTAAGATTCTGAATACCTGGGAGGTGGACTCCAGCGAGATTCTGGCCTCCCAGGAGGTACACGACATTGCCGTGGCCATTGGGGTTGACCCCAGCTCAACCGACCTGAGCGGTCTGCGTTATGGCAAGGTGTGCATCCTGGCGGATGCTGACTCGGACGGTCGCCATATTGCTACCCTGTTGTGTGCGTTGTTCGTCCGTCACTTCCCCGCGTTGGTTAAGGCCGGTCATGTGTTTGTTGCCATGCCGCCGCTGTTTCGAATCGACCTGGGGAAAGAGGTGTACTACGCCCTCGATGAGGCGGAGAAAAGCGGGGTGCTGGATCGTCTCAAGGCAGAAGGGCGCAAGGGCACCCCTCAGGTTACCCGCTTTAAGGGGCTTGGTGAGATGAACCCCCTGCAGCTGCGGGAAACCACCATGGCCAGGGACACCCGGCGTCTGGTGCAGTTGGTGTTGGATGAACAGGATGACACCCAGGAAATACTCGACATGCTGTTGGCGAAAAAGCGTTCAGGTGACCGTAAGACCTGGCTGGAAAGCAAAGGCAACCTGGCGGATGTAGAGGTGTAATGTAAATTAGTGCATAAAGTTGAATAGTTCGACATAAGCTTGAACAAATAAGCCCCGCCAAACTCGATTTGCCGGGGCTTTTTTATGGGTCACGCAATAATAAGAACAAAATCTATTGGCTTGTGATGATGTTCTGACGATCTGTCGAAGGTGCCACCGAAGCAAGCCTGGAATGGACTCCCGGCAGCTGATCGCCAGTGAGCTCATGCTCATGTTTATCTGCGTGCACACCAGGCCCCGCGAAACATCCCAAAACTCTGTCTGCATGACTATATCCCTTCGCTGGCGGGTCTGGATGAGGCCACCGACAAAGCCCAGCGTCAGGCGGTTTACTCCTGCGGGTTAACCACTGAGTTGTTGGTAATGCTTCCCTCAGGTGGCAAAAATACCCAATTAAAGGCAGCCCATAAGCCTTTTGCGGCTCGCTAGCAGCAGTCAGCCTTGCCAGAGGGCAATTTTTTGTATTTCAAGCCAGAAATGCTGTGATAGGATGTCACCTGATAAAAACTATCAGGTGACATATTCAGCCTATGGTCATGCAGCATGATGGGATTCTCATATGAATAGCACGCTTCGGGATTTAACTCAGGCCCAACGCGATCGTATCGCCCACATCGACTTCACCCTGCTATTTAAGGGGGAAGCCAACCGTGCTGACCTGGTGGGTCGTTTCAGTATCACACCCGCCCAAGCCACCAAGGATTTCACCCAGTATCGGGAGCTGGCCCCCGCCAATATCCGCTATGACGAGAAGCTGAGAACCCACCTGCGTGGTGACCAGTTCAAGCCCCTGTTCGACTACGATGTGGTGCGCACCCTGGCAACCATCAGTCAGGGCTATGGCGACGGCTTTACCGGCAAGCTCAAGCCACCATTGGCCTGCGAAGCACCGTACCATCTAAACCAGCCCAGCCTGGCCATCGTTGCCAAAGTGACCGAAGCCATTCACAAGGCCAAGCCCCTGGCCATTACCTATGTATCCCTGTCCAGCGGTGAGTCCCGGCGCGAGATCGTGCCCCACACCTTGGTGGATAACGGCCTGCGCTGGCATGTGCGGGGGTTCGACCGCAAGAGCGGCGAATTCCGCGACTTTGTGCTCACTCGCATTAAAGAAGCCACAGTGGTTGAAGCCTCCGCCATCGACGAGCAAGAAACCGAAAGCCAGGATCGCCAGTGGAACCGCTTCGTCGAGCTGGAACTGGTACCCCATCCCCGCATCCAGCATCACGAAGCCATCGAGCTGGATTACGGTATGGAAGGTGGCGTAATGAAGGTCGAGATTCGAGCGGCGACAGCTGGGTACCTGTTGCGGCAATGGCATGTGGACTGTTCACCGTCCCACACGCTCACAGGCCCCGAGTACCAGTTATGGCTCCGTAATAGCCAGGCGCTATACGGCGTGCAAAACCTGATTCTGGCCCCCGGCAGAGCCGAGCAACCGCCGGCTTGAACCCAATGACTAAATCAATTTAAGCCAAATTATTAAACCCCAGGAAACACAATGGACCACAGCGTACACAACAAACTTGTCTCATTTATCTGGAGCATCGCCGACGATTGCCTGCGCGACGTGTACGTGCGCGGTAAATACCGTGACGTCATCCTGCCAATGGTGGTATTGCGTCGACTGGACACCCTGCTGGAGCCAACCAAAGAAGCGGTACTGGAAGAAGTTCGCTACCAGAAGGAAGAAATGCAGGCCACCGAACTGGACGAAGAGCCACTTAAAGAAGCCTCCGGCTACGTGTTTTACAACGTATCCAAATGGACGCTCACCAGCCTGCACAACACCGCCACCAACAACCGCCAGATTCTGTTGGCCAACTTTGATGAATACCTCAATGGCTTCAGCGCCAACGTGCAGGAAATCATCGAGCGCTTTGAACTGAAAAGCAAAATCCAGCATATGGCCAATAAAGACGTGCTGCTGGATGTGGTGGAAAAGTTCATTTCTCCGAAAATCAACCTGACACCTGTGGCTGCCGAAGACCCGGATGGATACAAGCTGCCCGCGCTTTCAAACCTGGGCATGGGCTATGTGTTTGAAGAGCTGATTCGAAAATTCAACGAAGAAAACAACGAAGAAGCCGGGGAGCATTTTACACCAAGGGAAGTGATCGAACTGATGACCCACCTGGTGTTTGACCCGATCAAAGATAAGATTCCATTAACCCTGACCATCTATGACCCTGCCTGCGGTAGCGGCGGCATGCTCACCGAATCGCAGAATTTTATTGAAGAAAAGTATCCGGCGGACCCTTCAGCAAAAAGTCAGAGAGACATCTATCTCTACGGCAAGGAAATCAACGACGAAACCTACGCCATCTGTAAATCCGACATGATGATCAAGGGCAACAACCCTGAAAACATCCGGGTCGGCTCAACGCTTTCCACCGATGAATTCGCATCCCTGCGCTTTGACTTTATGCTCTCCAACCCTCCTTACGGCAAAAGCTGGGCCTCGGAGCAAAAATACATCAAAGACGGCAGTGATGTGATTGACCCGCGCTTTAAAGTCAAACTCAAAGATTATTGGGGCAATATCGAGGAGTGTGACGCCACCCCGCGCTCCAGCGATGGCCAGCTGCTGTTTTTAATGGAAATGGTCAGCAAAATGAAAGACCCTGCTTCCGGCACAAATGGCAGCAGAATCGCATCGGTTCATAACGGTTCCAGCCTGTTTACCGGCGATGCCGGCAGCGGTGAGAGCAATATCCGCCGCTACATTATCGAAAACGATTGGCTCGACGCCATCGTGCAGTTACCCAACAACCTGTTTTACAACACCGGCATTACCACCTATATCTGGCTGCTCAATAACAACAAGCCTGAGTCCCGCAAGGGTAAGGTGCAGTTGATTGATGCCAGTCTACTTTATCGAAAGTTGCGCAAAAACCTGGGCAACAAGAACTGCGAGTTCGCCCCGGAACATATCGAACAGATTACCCGTACCTATCTGGATTGCGCGGCAATTGAACGAGAGTTGGACGCAAATGGCGATCCCGTCGGCATCGCCAGCCAGGTCTTTAACAACGAAGATTTTGGCTACTACAAAGTCACCATCGAACGCCCCGACCGCCGCAAAGCCCAGTTCAGCGCCGAGCGCATTGCGCCTTTGCGTTTTGACAAGCAGTTAAGCGAGGTCATGGAGCACCTGTATGCCGAACATGGCGACAAGCTTTACGAGAAGGGCTTCTTAAAATCCATCGAGAAAAACGTCCTTGCCTGGTGTGACGATAACGACATCAGCCTGAACGCCAAGGCCAAAGTCAAACTGCTGGATGTGAAACACTGGCTAGGACTAAAAGCGGTTTACGAGACGGCCCAGGCGCTGATGGCTGCAATAGGGTGTGACGAGTTTGATGACTTCAATCTGTTTAAAGATCAGGTGGATGCCGAGCTGAAGGCGCTTAAGGTCAAACTCTCTGCCACTGAAAAGAACGCCATCCTCAATGCCGTGAGTTGGTACGATGAATCTGCGGCCAAAGTGATTAAGAAAGTAGTGAAAATCAGCGGTGACAGGCTGGATGAACTGCTGGAGCGCTATGGCTGCACTCAGCAACAACTGGCAGATTTCGGATACTACCCAACGGATAAGAAAAACGAATACCTCACCTATGAAGCCAGCAGTGAGCTGCGCGACAGCGAAACCATCCCGCTGCGGGATAAACAGGGCCAGCCGCAAAGCATTTATCGGTACTTTCTGGATGAAGTTAAACCCCACGTAGAAGAAGCCTGGATCAATCTGGATTCCGTCAAAATCGGCTACGAAATCAGCTTTAACAAATACTTCTATCGCCATAAGCCGCTGCGTTCTTTGGAAGAAGTTGCCAGGGACATACTGGATTTGGAGAAAAAGGCTGAAGGTTTGATAGCGCAGATTCTGGGTGTGGATATTGAGCAGGTGCAGGGGTGATATGGCTATGGTAAGTATTGCTGAATTACCGAAGTATGAGACGTATAAGGACTCTGGCTATGAATGGATCGGCAACGTTCCATCGAAATGGGAGGTGTCAAAACTTGGTAGTTGCTTGTCACCGGTTTCAATCAAAAATCATCCAGAGTTGCCCTTGCTTTCTATAACAAGAGAGCAAGGAGTAATCGAGAGGGACATAGAAAATCAAGATTCAAATCATAATTTCATTCCTGATGACTTGAGTGGCTATAAATTACTCAAAAAAGGTCAGTTTGGAATGAATAAGATGAAGGCGTGGCAAGGTTCTTACGGTGTATCAAACCATACCGGAATCGTTAGCCCGGCTTATTTCGTGTTTGATTTCGTAAAGCCAATATTTCCGCCCTTCTTTAATTGGGCTATACGAAGCAAATTATATGTTTCGTACTTTGGTAGTGCTTCGGATGGCGTTAGAGTTGGCCAGTGGGATTTGTCGAAAAGCAGAATGAAGGTTATTCCATTTTTGGTTCCTTCTGAGCAAGAGCAAAAGTTGATCGCCAGTTTCCTCGACAAAAAAACCACCCAAATCGACGAAGCCATTGCCATCAAAGAGCAGCAGATCGCCCTGCTGAAAGAACGCAAGCAAATCATCATCCAAAAAGCCGTCACCCAGGGGCTTGACCCCAATGTGCCCATGAAAGATTCCGGCGTGGATTGGATTGGGGAGATTCCGGAGCATTGGGATTGTGCAAAGTTAAAATATTATATTGATATATTGCCTGGGTACGCATTTAAAAGTGAGCAGTATTCATCAGAAGTGTCTGATATGAAACTCTTGAGAGGTATAAATGTTTCACCTGACCTAGTAAAGTGGGAAGAAGTAGTTTATTGGCCTAGCTCAAAAGTAAAAGGTTTAGAAAAGTATGATTTGCAAGAAGGAGATCTGGTTATAGCAATGGATCGTCCTTGGGTATCTTCTGGAATTAGGGTTGCTGAGATTAGTAAAAAAGACCTGCCTTGTATGCTTCTTCAACGAGTAGGAAGAATTAGAGGAAATAGCGGATCGTTAACTTCATATATAAAGCTATTACTTTCAACGAATTTATTCCTTAGCTATTTTGAACCAATGCTCACTGGTATAAGTGTGCCTCATATTAGCTCAGATCAGATTGAAGACTTTCGAGCTCCAATACCTTCGTTACAAGAGCAGCGTGAAATTTTAGATTTTGTAAATAGACAAACGAACTATTTCGATCATGCAATTGAAAGCACTCTACAACAAATAGAAAAACTCAAAGAATACAGAGCCACTCTGATCAATAACGCTGTGACCGGAAAAATCAAAGTCACTCCTGAGATGGCCGGTTTGAATAACAACGTGCAGGACGCAGTGGAGGTATAGGGCAATGTTTACCGTCAATCATCAAACCAATCGCATCAGCCCGGTAAAAATCAAGACTTTCAGCGAATTGGGTTTTACCGAGCGCAAGCACCTACAGGAGTGGTTGGCCCATCAGCCCGATGCGCTGGGCGAAGAGCTGCTGATTATTCAAAAGGAGTTTGATGGCTTCGACGATACCCGCGAACGCCTCGATTTGTTGGCACTGGATAAAGACGGCAATTTAGTGATTATCGAAAACAAACTGGATGACAGTGGCCGCGATGTGGTGTGGCAGGCGCTGAAGTATGCCTCTTACTGCGCCAGTTTGACCAAAGGCCAGATTGTCGAGATTTATCAGCAATACCTGCATCGCTATTTGCCAACGATTGAAGCGGGCGAGCCACTCGCTCAGGCGGGCCAACCAATCGATGCCGCGACCCGTATTTGCGAATTTCTCGATGCACCCGATCTGGATGAAGTCAAACTTAACCTCGGCAACAGCCAGCGCATTATGTTAGTGGCAGCCAATTTCCGTAAAGAAGTCACCAGTACGGCCCTGTGGCTATTAGGCCAGGGTATCAGCATTCAATGCTTTAAAGTCACACCCTATGCCCTGGGTGAGCAGCTGCTGATTAACATCGATCAGATCATCCCCACGCCGGAAGCCAAAGAGTTGATGATTGGTATCAATGCCAAAGAGGCGGAAGAAAAAACCACCGAAGTGGTAGTGAAGAACCGCCACACCGTGCGCCGTGAATACTGGGAAAAGGCCTTGGAAGCCTTTCAAAAAAGCCAATGCAATCTTTATGACAATATCAGCCCCAGCAAAGACCACTGGCTTTCGGCGGGTTCGGGCTTAAGTGGCTGCCCCTACAATTTGATTTTTAATAAAACTGAGTTGCGCGTAGAGCTTTGGATTAGTCGTAGTGCAACAGAGGAAAATAAATTCCTCTTTGATTTTTTGCTGGGCCTTAAAGACGACATCGAAACAAGTTTTGGTGATGCGCTTGAATGGATGCGCCTGGACGAGAAGAAATCCTGCCGTATTCAATATTCCTGTGCGGCAGATGGTTTTAATAAAGACACCTGGAAAGAATCGGTTGCCTGGCACCTGGAGCATATGTGCAGGCTGGAACAGGCTTTGAAGAAGCCACTGCAAAAAGCCGCCGAGGCGCTTAAGCAACAGAATTTTGAGTAGGTTACGTTGATGACTTTATATCGCCCCTTGGAATATCTGCAATCTTTGTTAAAAGAACTGTGTTCACTGCCACAGGAAAGCGAGTGGGTGGAGTTCAAGCATAACAATGATGATGCACCACTGATCGGTGAATATATTTCGGCGCTGGCTAATTCCGCCGCTTTGCTGGGTAAGCAATCTGGCTATGTGGTTTGGGGCGTTGAGAATAATACCCATGAGGTGATTGGCACCACGTTCAAGCCTTCGGCGGTTCGCCACAAGCAACAGGAATTGGAAAGTTGGTTGTTACAGAAAATATCGCCAAAAATTCACTTTCGCTTTTTTGAGTTTTTTAGTGCGAATGATTTGCCGGTCGTTATTCTAGAAATACAGGCCGCTGCACACAACCCGGTGCAATTTGATGGTGTTGAGTTCATCCGTGTCGGCTACTATAAAAAGAAGTTAAAGGAATTTCCAGAAAAAGAGCGCGCCCTTTGGCGCGTGTTCGACAAAACGCCATTTGAGCGACAAATAGCAGCCGCTAATGTCAATGCTGATGAGGTTTTGAAGTTACTGGATTATCCGGCTTATTTTGAATTAACCAGTTTGCCCTTGCCGGAAAATCGCGCTGGAATTCTAAATGCTTTAAAGGCTGATCAAATGATTCAGGAAATGCCCGGTGGTCAATGGGGTATCACGAATTTGGGTGCCATCCTGTTTGCGAAAAAGCTGCAAAACTTTCAGCACTTAGGGCGCAAGGCCGTAAGGCTCATTTTATATCGTGGCAACAGCCGCATCGAAACCGTTCGGGAAATCGAAGGTAACAAAGGTTATGCCGTCGGCTTTGAAGGGCTTATCGACTATCTAAAGACCTTATTGCCCTCCAATGAGGAAATTGGCAAAGCGTTTCGCAAAGAAGTGCCTATGTATCCAGAGCTGGCTATTCGTGAGTTGGTAGCGAATGCCATTATTCATCAGGATTTTTCAGCCACCGGTACAGGCCCAATGATTGAAGTCTTTGATGCCAGAATGGAGATTACTAATCCTGGTGTTCCTTTGGTTGCGACCGATCGGTTTTTGGATTCACCACCACAGAGCAGAAACGAAGCGCTGGCTTCATTCATGCGACGCATCAATATCTGTGAAGAGCGTGGTTCAGGGGTTGATAAGGTGGTGTTCCAGACAGAGGTCTATCAGTTACCCGCGCCGATCTTTGAGGTGACTGACAATCACACCCGCTCGGTTTTATTTGGCCATAAACCCTTTGCCGATATGGATAAGGAAGATCGTATACGGGCCTGTTATCTGCACTGCTGTTTGCGTTATGTGAACCGGGAGCCAACTAACAACAGCTCATTGCGTGAGCGGTTTGGGATTGAGCAAAAGAACCAGGCGCAGGTGAGCCGAGTGCTAAAGGATACCGTTGCGGCAGGCTTGATAAGGGCCTACGACCCCGATGCTGGCACTAAGGCGATGCGCTATATCCCGGCTTGGGCATGATTTGCTTGACCGTTGCTTGACTCAGGTGGCCGTTTTGTAGGTATGGTGAGTTTAGGTTGTTGTTTTTAATAGAAAAATAGATTTTTTGTTGCTTGATCGTTGCGTGGCTAGGCGGGGTTTCAGGAGGGGAATGGTCGCCTATTGTCAGCCGGGCGATGCGGCTACCTCTTTCTACGCATTGGTAGGTGAGCGCAGTTATTTTGAATGCAGTGATAGCTTGGGTCAACGGTTGTGTTTTGAACGGAATTTGTATGACTGTTGTTTGATAGAAAGGCAGTCGGATGTCATAAAGTACATATAAAACAACAGTTTATATGATATCTGTTGTGTGACTGATGCTTGATCGACTAAGGCGATTTATAAATTAAATAGGACGTAAGATGGTTAGCAACACCAACGAACAGGCGCTGGAGGCTGCGATTGAGCAGGCTTTAACCGGTACCACCTCAGAAGCCGTCAAGGCAGCGGGTGGCGTTGCCGATGGGGCCGATGCTCAGGTCAAGGAGACGCCTGCTGACTACCTGGTCGGCAATCAGCGCTTCAAGCTGGGCCTGCCCACCGATTTTAATGCCCAGTACGCCCTTGATGAAAAGCTGTTCTGGCGCTTTCTGGAGCATACCCAGAAGCCTGAGCTGACCAAGCTGCAAAAGCACAATCCTTCGGACTGGCAGCGGAAGCTGCTGGAGCGTTATGACCGGCTGATGAAGAAGCACGGCATTCTCCACCTGCTCAAGAAGGGGCTTCCGGTAGATGACGCCCACTTCCATCTGATGTATCCGGCTCCCCTGGCCAGCAGTAGCGAAAAGGTTAAGCAGAACTTTGCGGCCAATATTTTCAGCTGTACCCGGCAGGTACGATACTCCCTAGCCAACCCGCTCCAGGAAATCGACATGGTGCTGTTCCTGAACGGCATCCCACTGGTGACCATGGAGCTGAAAAACGCCTGGACCGGCCAAACCGCCCGCTACCACGGACAGAAGCAGTATCGGGAAGACCGCGACGTAAACCAGCCGTTACTGAACTTCGGGCGCTGTCTGGTGCATATGGCTGTGGACACCGATGAGGTGTACATGACCACTAAGCTGGCAGGTCTTGCGACTTACTTTTTGCCCTTTAACAAGGGCCACAACCACGGTAAAGGCAACCCGCCCAACCCACATGGCCATAAGACGGCGTATCTATGGGAGAAGGTGTTTACCAAGGAAAGCATTGCCAACATCATCCAGCACTTTGTAAGGCTGGATGGCAGCAGTAAAGATCCGCTGCCCAAGCGCACGCTGTTCTTCCCCCGTTACCATCAGTTGGATGTGGTGCGTAAGCTGGTTGATCATGCGTCTAACCAGGGTGTTGGCCATACCTATTTAATTCAGCACTCGGCAGGGTCGGGTAAGTCCAACTCCATTACATGGGCGGCCTACCAGCTCATCGAAACCTACCCGGCGTCACTGCAAGTTGCGAATGGGAGGAGCATTGAGCAGCCTCTGTTTGACTCGGTTATCGTGGTGACAGATCGACGACTGCTGGACAAGCAGCTGCGGGATAACATCAAAGAATTCTCCGAGGTTAAAAACATCGTTGCCCCGGCCCACAAGTCTTCTGAGCTGAAGAGCGCACTGGAGAACGGCAAAAAGATCATTATCACTACCATTCAGAAGTTCCCGTTTATTGTGGATGGGATTGAAGACCTTAGCGATAAGCGCTTTGCAGTGATCATTGACGAAGCCCACAGCTCACAATCAGGTACTGCCCACGACAATATGAATCGAGTGATGGGGCAGGATGACGATGAGGACGATCAGGACAAGATCCTCAAAGCCATGAAATCCCGCAAGATGCAGGGCAATGCGTCCTACCTGGCTTTCACCGCTACGCCCAAGAACACCACCCTGGAAAAGTTTGGTGAAAAGCAGAAAGACGGTACATTCACACCCTTCCACTTGTACTCCATGAAGCAGGCCATCGAGGAAGGTTTCATTCTGGATGTGCTCGCCAATTACACCACCTATAAAAGTTATTACGAGATTGAAAAGTCCATCGCGGAAAACCCGGAATTCGACACCAAAAAGGCGCAGAAGAAGCTCCGAGCCTATGTAGAGCGCAGTCAGCAGACCATCGATACCAAAGCGGAAATCATGCTGGAGCACTTCATCCCCCAGGTGGTCAATGCCAAGAAGCTCAAGGGCAAAGCCAAAGGCATGGTGGTGACGCAGAATATTGAGACAGCCATTCGTTACCACAAGGCTATTACGCGCTTGCTGGAAGCCAAAGGTAATCCCTTCAAAGCCTTGGTAGCCTTTTCTGGAACGAAAGAAGTGGATGGTATTGAATATACGGAAGCGGAGATCAATGGGTTTTCGGAATCTGATACCAAGGACAAGTTCGATACCGATGAATACCGCTTGCTCGTGGTGGCCAATAAGTACCTCACCGGGTTTGACCAGCCCAAGCTCTGCGCCATGTATGTGGACAAAAAACTATCGGGCGTTTTGTGTGTACAGACCCTTTCGCGCCTGAATCGTGCCGCGCCCAAGTGGGGCAAGAAAACCGAAGACCTGTTTATTCTGGATTTTTTTAATTCGGTTGAAGATATCAAAGCCGCTTTTGATCCCTTTTATACCGCCACCTCACTTTCGCAAGCGACCGATATTAACGTGCTGCATGAGTTGAAGGACGCGCTGGGTGAAGTGGGTGTGTATGAATGGCACGAGGTAGAAGACTTCGTAAAACGCTACTTCAACAACGAAGATGCGCAAACGTTAAGCCCGATAATTGATGTGGCTGCTGCCCGCTTCGAACATGAGCTGGAGTTGGAAGACGACGAAAAAATCGATTTCAAAATCAAGGCCAAGCAGTACGTAAAAATCTACGGGCAAATGGCATCCATTATGCCCTATGAAATTGTTGCATGGGAAAAGCTGTTCTGGTTCCTGAAGTTCCTGATACCAAAGCTGAAGGTGGCAGACCCGGATGCGGATACTATCGACGAACTATTGGATTCTGTTGATTTGAGTTCCTATGGCCTGCAAAGGGTCAAGCTGAATCACACTATCAAACTGGATGAGGCAGATACTGAGCTCGACCCTCAGAATCCAAATCCTCGTGGTGCCCATGGCGGGGACAAGCAAACAGACCCTTTGGACGACATTATCCGGACGTTCAATGAACGCTGGTTCCAGGGTTGGAGCGCAACGCCTGAAGAGCAAAAAGTTAAGTTCATCAATATTGCCGAGAGCATCAAACAGCACCCGGATTTTGAGGCTAAATATCAGAATAATCCTGATCCACATAACCGAGAGCTGGCATTCGAAAAAATGCTTAAGGAAGTGATGTTGCGTAGGCGGAAAGACGAGTTGGAACTGTACAAATTGTTTGCGGGGGACGCCGCTTTTAAGGCGGCGTGGATGCAGAGTATGCAGCGGATGATTGGTGAGTAATCCGCGAATTCAACACCGAAGTGCAACACCCCCCCTCAAAGCTATTGATCTGGCAACAGTTTGCCGGACACATTCTCAAGTGGCTGTTCATAGCTCTGATTCATAGTCCATCGGACTTATGTGGTCGTTGCTAGAGTGCAGCCGCACCCGGTTATAAAACACTTCGATGTACTTGAAGATCGCCTGCTTCGCTTCTTCTCGTAGTGAAGGCTAAGGTTGCAGGCGAGGCCATAGGTATCGAATTAGCCGGTGGGAATGGGTCGCTTTCACCGAATTCATTGAGAGAGTGGCGGTATTAGCTCAGCCTCTTCCCTGTCTTGGGGCTTGTATCGACGAGTAACAGCTTGTGCTTGATACAGGCTGTATAGGCGATGTGGCTCCATAGGTCGGAAGAATACCCCATCGCTTCGAGGTATTCAGGGCAGATTTTCGGAGTTTTGACGAAGATCTTGGGGGTAAAGTGGGGCACTTGGGACGATTTGAAGGTGTCAGCTGTTCTCGGATAGGTATAATCGAGCCCCAGCAGGGAAGAGTAAGGTGCTATGTCATACTCTCCAATGATTATCTGGTGGGCTGGTATCCGGAGGTTTTTCCACGGCAGACCGGCATGCTGGAGCAAATAGCCGATATGGTGAAAGCCATTTTGCCCGCTGACCCGGATGAGATAACTGACCATGCACTCATCGGGTTGCCGATGGGATCGAATTAGTAGTCTGCTCATGTTTTGAACATAGGATTTCAGCGTATGGTCGTGAAGAGATAGTGAGCTGGGGTTGGTAAGAAACTTGTTCAAACTTATGTCGAAGCCACGTGGTGCGTGGGCATTAGACGGTTTTTGGGGATAGTAGAAATTTGTTCAATCTTTTCTCGAAAGTTTTGATCAAACTTATCTCTAATCGAGCCGAAAAATGCGGGCTGTAGAGATGTTTTGTTCAAGCTTATGCGAGGATTTACAGTGTAAGAGCAAGATGACAGACACATTAAGCCTGGACAACGGCTTCGAGCGCCTGGCGCTGAAAGACTATACCGAAAAGGCCTACCTGGATTACTCCATGTACGTCATTCTCGATCGGGCGCTGCCCCATCTCGGGGATGGCATGAAGCCGGTACAGCGCCGCATCATCTATGCCATGTCCGAACTGGGGCTGAAAGCCAGCGCCAAATATAAGAAGTCTGCCCGTACCGTGGGGGATGTGCTGGGTAAATATCACCCCCATGGTGACAGTGCCTGTTATGAAGCCATGGTGCTGATGGCGCAGCCTTTCTCCTATCGCTACCCGCTGGTGGACGGTCAGGGTAACTGGGGCTCGGCGGATGACCCCAAATCCTTCGCCGCCATGCGTTATACCGAGTCCCGTTTGACCCCCTATGCCGAGTTACTGCTGGGTGAGCTGGGTCAGGGTACCGTCGATTGGGGAGCCAACTTTGATGGCACCATGGATGAACCCTTAGTGCTGCCGGCCCGTCTGCCTAACTTGCTGCTTAATGGCACCACAGGGATTGCGGTGGGCATGGCGACGGATATTCCGCCGCATAATCTGCGTGAGGTGGCAGCCGCCTGTATCGATTTGCTGCGCCATCCCCAGGCGGGGTTGGAGCAGGTGTTACAGCACATCCAGGGGCCTGATTACCCCACGGAGGCGGAGGTGATTACCCCGCGTGCCGAGCTGGAAGAAATGTACCGCCAGGGCCGTGGCAGTGTGCGGATGCGCGCTCGCTGGCGCCTGGAGGATGGTGACATCATTATCTATGCCCTGCCGCATCAGGTGTCAGGGGCCAAGGTGCTGGAGCAGATTGCCGCCCAGATGCAGGCAAAGAAACTGCCAATGGTGGTGGATTTGCGTGATGAGTCGGACCACGAAAATCCCACCCGCTTGGTGGTGGTGCCACGTTCGAACCGGGTGGAGGTGGAATCGGTGATGAATCACCTGTTCGCCACCACGGATCTGGAAAAGAGTTACAGGGTCAACCTGAATGTGATTGGTTTGGATGGTCGTCCACAGGTTAAAGGCCTGTTGCAGATGCTGCAGGAGTGGTTGGTGTTCCGCCAGCAAACGGTGCGTCGCCGCCTGCAATATCGTCTGGATAAAGTGCAGGATCGGTTGGAAATCCTGGAGGGTTTATTAATCGCTTACCTCAATATTGATGAGGTGATTGCCATTATCCGCCATGAGGATAAGCCCAAGCCGGTGTTAATGGAGCGCTTTAACCTGAGTGAACGTCAGGCTGAAGCCATTCTCGATTTGCGTTTGCGTCATCTGGCCAAGTTGGAAGAGATGCAAATTCGTACCGAACAGGATGAACTCAAGGCGGAACGTGATCGTTTGCAGCACCTGCTGGCGGACCCTGACGCGCTACGGGATCTGATGATTGACGAACTGCAGGCGGATGCGGACAAATATGGCGATGAGCGACGTTCGCCGTTGGCGGCGCGCAGCGAAGCTAAAGCCTTTAGTGAGCTGGACTTGCTCAGCAACGAGCCGGTGACGGTGGTGCTGTCCAAGCAGGGCTGGATACGGTCGGCCAAAGGCCATGATGTTGATGCCGCCGGTTTAAGCTACAAGAGTGGCGATGAGTTCTTGTTGGCGGTACCTGGGCGCTCTAATCAGCCAACCCTGTTGTTTGATGACAGTGGCCGCAGTTACACCCTGGCGACCCATAGTCTGCCCTCCGCCCGAGGGCAGGGGGAGCCGCTAACTGGGCGTATTAACTTAACTGCAGGGGCGCAGATTGTAGCCGCACTGATCGCCGATGAGGCTCAGCGGGTGTTGCTGGCCAGTGACGCGGGTTATGGATTTGTCACCAAGGTGGCAGATCTGGCCGGTAAGAATCGCGCCGGTAAGGCGGTGCTCACTCTGCCGGAAAACAGCCAGATGCTGACCCCGGTTTTGGTGCCTGCAGAGGCGCAGGAATACTCGGTGGCGGTAGTGTCCAATGAAGGGCGTTTATTGGTGTTTCCCTTGGCGGACCTGCCCGAGCTGGCCAAGGGGAAAGGCAATAAGATGCTTAATATCCCCAGTGCCCGCGCTGCTAATCGGGAGGAGCTGGTGGTGGCAATGGCGATGCTAGGAGCGGAACAGGCCCTGGTACTGCAATGTGGCAAGCGTGAACTACGCCTCAAACCGGATGATCTGGCACTCTATAAAGGCGAACGTGGTCGTCGTGGTAGTCGTTTACCGCGGGGATTTCAACGGGTGGAGTCCATGCGCGGCGAGAGCTGAGGCCGATCAGGGGATGTGCTGGCATCCCCAGCAGTGGCTGGAATAAGCAAGGGCGCCTTTGGGCGCCCTTGCTGTTGTGAGGGGTTAACTCTGGGCTTTTTCCTGCTGTAAGTGCTTACTGCTAAAGTGCACCACCTGGCGCTCCAGTAATCGCTGTGGTTTATCTTGCAGGCGCTCGACCAGGTAGATACCTTCCCCCGCCGGGCGAATGTAGCGGTCATCCAAGAGTTTTTCCCGCAAGAGGTCGGTGTCATAGACGGCGCGGGAAATGATCAGCTGATTCGAACTGACTTTACTCGCCAGCTCACTGCAATAGTTGGACACCTGATGCAGCTGTTTCAGGGGGCCGGTGTGCAGGGCCAGTTGCAGATTGAGAATAGGCTTCAATTGCTTGATGCGGGTCTGGTTATAGCCTTTGTAGAGGCCCAGGAACAGGGTTGCGGCACAGAGGGAGTTGAGGCCATGGCTGCCATCTTGCTCTGGGCTATCGAATACCACCAATAGGTTATCGTCGACATCAAACTCGAGAATACCACCATAGAGGCGGCAGGCCTGATTAATGAAGTCGTGGTAACGGGCCAGTGCTTCTTCCCGCTCAGCGGTAGAGGCATAGCCAGTGGATTGCTGGTGGGTAATAAAGAGCACAAACACCCGGTCATCACTCTGGCTGATGGAGCTGGGCTCAGGGCTCGCCGGTTTGCTGGCCGGAGTGGCTAATGCCTGGACGAGTTCGCTGGCAAAGTCCGGTGCCTGGCGCGGGGGCTCATGCTGAGTACTGAGCTGCACCTGCTTGGCCGCAGGCTGAGGTTCGGTAAAGAGTGGCGCGCCAAGATCGGGCTGGGCCTTGCTGTCGGAGGGTAGATCGAAAGTAAGGGAGCCCAGTTGCGGTTCGGCTCGTTGGGCGGCGAGTGGCTGTACCGCTACGGGCTGAGGCTGTTTTGCTATGGGCTGAGGCTCTGCCGGTTGGGGCGATACCGTGGCTGGGCTGGCAGCAAAGAGCGGTGCGCCGAAATCCAGTTCATCTTTGTTACTGGTCGGTGTGGCTGCCGTACTGGCGGGGGGCTGAGCCTTAGCGTTTTCGATTGCGGCTTCTAAGGGCGTAAAAGGCAAGGGCTCTTTACGGCTTGGATTAAGTGCGCGTGGTTTAAGGGTCAGTTCGGCTAAGGGGTCCTGGTTGTTTTGCGACTGGCTGTTTTCCAGCGGCCGTAAATCCAGTTCCTGTTGCGGCAGGGTAACCTGCTCAACTAATACCGGTACCTCATTGAGGGACTCTGCATGCAGGCGGTTAAAGCAAAAGTTGATATAGCCCCACTCGTCTTTGCGGTGCTCATCAAGCGGATAAAAGCGCTCGCCATAGCGGAGTTGGCGTGAGGCTTCAGTCAGGTCACTCAGGGGGCGCTGCATATAACGGGCTAGCCAAATCATCGGGATCAAGCTTAAAGCCAGAAGCAGGCTGTATTCATAGCCATGGTAATTGAGCAGATTGCTCAAACTGAGAGGCCAATCTGGCTGCTGCCAGCGCACCCGCAGAGAACCGACGGTTTGTTGGTTAACCTTGATTTTCAGTTCTTGATCAAATCCTTGGGTTTGGCTGCCGGCACGGGCGAGTAGCTGATCGTCTCGATAAAGGGCCGCTGCATCCACTAAGGGGTGTTGATGTAAGTCGTTGATCAGCACATTGAGGCCAATGCGGTCATCGCCAATCAACAATGGAATCGCTGCCAGCTGGGTTTGCTGAATCAGGACGCCCTTCAAGCTGGCGTTGTGTTGTTCGGCCAATTCATTGAGTTGGCGGTCCAGCAACCAGGCAGCCGCTAAGGCCGTTACGATTAATGAAGCAAGCCAGACCAGCACCAAACGTAGGTGCATACCGAGGGGGGTAAGGCTGCGAGGGGGCGTACGCTCCAGCATGGTGAAACAATCACGGCTTCCTGAATAAGAGTGCCTGATTATAACGAGCTTAGGCGGGATTGCAGCTGCTTTCATCGGTGTTCCAGGGTGGAAGTGGTATGATGGCGCCTTTGCATGCTTAAGCGAGGGTAGGCGGCGAATGTTAGAGGTACGAATGAGCGGCCCGTTAGAGGCTGATATGCTGGGCTGGTTAACACGTCATTTGTCTGATCAGGCCGAGTGGGGACAGGTTGAGCAGAGTTGGCAGGGAGACCGTCAATTACTGCGTTTCCAATTGCCAGTGGCGGCGGAGCGCGCGTTGGAAGCGGCGGTGTTAGAAGAAGGTTGGCAGTGGCAGATTAGTGATGCTCGCCAGCAGCAACCTTTTCGCGCGCGTTTGACCTTGATTGGCCAGGCGCTGACGCCTGCTCATTTAGCGGAAGTGGCATTGCTGATTCGCCAGCATGGCTGGCAGCCACAACAGCTGCAGCAAAAGAGCCTGAGCCTGCAGCCTCGTGAAGGTTTAGCCTGCGTGGAGTGGTTGTTGGCCGGTGAGGGCAATGAGGACAGCTTACGTGAGCAAGCACTAGCCTTCGCCACACGAACAGGGCTGGAGTTGGTGTTGCAACAGGCATCGGCTTTTTATGGTCTGCGTCGTTTGATTTGTTTTGATATGGACTCAACCCTGATTAAAGCTGAAGTGATTGATGAGTTGGCGAAAGAGGCGGGTATTGGTGAACAGGTCGCCGCGATCACCGAGGAGGCGATGCAGGGACATATCGACTTTAAAGAAAGCTTTCGCCGGCGGATGGCGCTGCTTAATGGTTTGGATGAGTCTGTTCTGCAAGGGGTGGCGGCACGGTTGCAGTTAATGGATGGGGCGGAAAAGCTGATCAGTACGCTCAAGCGTATGGGGTTTAAGGTCGCTATTTTGTCCGGAGGCTTTACTTACTTTGCTCAGTATTTACAGCAGCGGTTAGGCATTGATTTTGTTTATGCAAATCTGCTTGAACTGGAGCAGGGTAAGCTGACGGGACGTGCGGTGGAGCCGATTGTCGATGCCACCCGTAAGGCCGAGCTGCTACAGCAGTTGGCTGCGCAGGAAGGGCTCTGCTTAGAGCAAACAGTCGCGGTGGGGGATGGCGCCAATGATTTGCAGATGTTGGCCAAAGCCGGTATCGGTGTGGCCTTCCGTGCGAAACCCTTGGTGCGCGCCAGCGCCCGTCAATCGATCAGCACCCTGGGGTTGGATGCGATTCTTTATTTGCTAGGTTATGAGGAGAGCCTGGAGGCTGGTCTGGCCACAGGGACACCTGCTGCTTAAACATGGCAGCCGCATAGACAATAAAAAGGAGTGGGCGACCACTCCTTTTTATTTGTCCATTGTTGGGGCTATGACAGCGTTTTGGATTACTCCTCGGCGCTAAAGTTATAGTCCATATGCTGATGCGGAGGCTGCAGATAGTGGCCTTGGATATATTTGATACCTGCCTGCCAGAGTAAACTCAGGCAGGAGGCATTCTCCACCATGGGCCCAACAATCGCTTTTTGTTTGGGCGCCAGGGGGGCGATCAAGCGATAGAGACGAGCCTGGGTATCTGGCTGATGAATGTTGCGAATCAAGGGGCCATGTAGCTTGTAGTATTCGCAGTCAAAGTGTTCCGCCAGTTGTTGCGCATGGGTGGTCATGCCCAGGTGTTTTAAGCAGGTTTTTAAACCCAGATGCTGTACCTGTTGTTGGAAGCTTTGTGCCTGGCGGCCCGCCATCCAGGCATCCACTTCACTGATCTGCATGACGAGTTCATGATGACGATGTACCTCTCCCAGCGCTTCCTCCAGCCAGACAAAGAAGGCCGGATCATGAATTGCCTGAGCGCTGAGGTTGAGGAATACCCGGGTACGCTGTTCGGTCTTGCGCAAGGTATTGGCTAGATGTTGGATGACCCACTGGTCAATTAGTAGTGCTTGCCCGGTTTGTTCGCTCTGGTTGAAGAGTTCAACAGGGGTAATCCACTGGCCTTGATCATCACTCATCCGCAACAGTACTTCATAGCTGGGCTCACCAGGGCTGAAGAGGTTGAGGATAGGCTGGTAGAACAGGGTGAACTGGTTGTGATCCATCGCCTTGCGCAGTTGTTGGCGCACACTGGCTGCGGCAGGTTGGCCGCTGGTGGCACCGGCTCGCTGCGGTGAATACACCAACAGGGATTGCCCTTGCCGCTGTGCCTGGGCACAAGCATGCAGTGCTTGATGAACCAAGGTTTCTGCATCAGGCAAGGCGCCATGAATTTGCACTAAACCGGCACAGAAGCCGTTGCTCAGTGAGTAGGCGATTTCAGGCAGGTGGGGAGTAATCAGGTTCTGTAACTTACCAGCGCTGGCCAATACATGTGCATCGGTTTTGAGGGGGGCGACGATCCCCAGGTGGTGAATATCAATGCAGGCGAAGGCATAGGGTAAGTCTTGGTCACTGAAGTGTTGCTCCAACTGGGCAATCAGTTCATTGGCTTGGGGAGTGGGCTCACCATGCTCATCGACTAAGTCCCAGCGTTCCATTCTGGTTGCCATCAACACCCACTGACGATCGCTGGCTTGATGCTCGCCCCGATGTTGGATGTGCTGCATATGTTCAATTAACGCGCGGCGATCATGGGATGCAGCCTGCAATAGCAGTTCCGGATTGTCATTCAGGTGCTGGGGCTGATTGTTAATTAAACGTACCTGGAAGATGTTCTCTGGCGCAGGAGCCAGGCACTGCATACGAATTTGCAGGTTTTGCAGGTGGCTATCGCCGCCCAGGATGATATCCAGATGCTCGCCTTTGGCCCAGGTGGGGAGGCGTTGGTGCAGAGCTGTCATCGCTGAGGGGGAGAACACTTCAGCAAGATCCAGATCTTCCAGAGGTAGCTCTTCCGGTAACTGCCACAAGCGCCGATAAGCAAGGTTGGCATGGGTGTGGTGAGGATAGCGGATCAGAGCAACGGGTTCAGTTTGAATATCGAGTAAAGATTGTAACTGGGATTCCATTGAGTGCAGATGACGACGCAGGCGCATATGCTGGCGCCAGCTCTGCATCAGGTCGGCGAGCAAGCTGAACTCGACTCCCTGAGGATTCTGCAGGTTGTCAAAAACTAAACTGGCATCGGTTAGTACCCCAGGGGCACGATCACGGCTAAGGGTGACGAGAGGTTGATCACGCAGGTTGCGCCTTTGCCGCCGTAACCACTCTTCCAGGTCGTAATCCAGGCGCTCGGTAGCGAGTAGGACAATATCATAGGGGCCACAGCCTGGATTGTCGCTGAGGTTTTCTTCCCGTAACTGCAGGCCGATGCGTTCGGCCAGACGGCGAATTTCAGCCAGTACGGGTAGAAATTCATCGGGAAGTGGCATCTTTACCACTATATGTAAACAGTCACGATGAAGACTCATAAGCATCCTGCAGGAAGTAGGCAAATCTGTCTGAATACTAGCATGCTTATTAGAGGCGAACAGCTTGAAAAAAAACGAAACTGTACATAAGCCTGGGGATAGGGCACTAATGTTGGCTTTGTCCGAAAACCATAAAATGAGATGACAGGGAGCACACTATGGCGCTAGGGGTGTCACGTAAGCTGCTAAAAGAGTTTCTGCACCTGGAATCTGCCGGGGGGATTTTGCTGGTTATCGCCGCCATTTTGGCGATGGTCTTGGTGAATTCGCCCTTTGATTTCATCTATAACGCTTTGCTGGAAATTCCAGTGGAGATTCGCATTGGCGCGATTGAAGTCGCCAAACCATTACTGCTGTGGATTAACGATGGCTTGATGGCCATCTTCTTTCTGCTGATTGGCCTGGAAGTCAAACGGGAAGTGCTTGAGGGCCAGTTATCTGAACTTAGCCAAGTGGTATTGCCAGGAGTGGCGGCCTTGGGTGGGGTAGTGGTGCCCGCATTAGTGTATATGATGCTGAACCAAGGCGATGCTACGGCGATGCGTGGTTGGGCAATTCCGACTGCCACCGATATTGCCTTTGCTCTGGGTATTTTGGCGTTGCTAGGTTCGCGGGTACCTTCTTCGTTGAAGCTGTTCCTGTTAACCCTGGCGATCCTGGATGACTTGGCGGCGATTATCATTATTGCCGTGTTCTATTCCCATGAGTTGTCAGTCCTGTCGATGGGGTTAGCTTCTGCGGCGTTACTGATTATGGTGATTTTGAACCGTCTACATGTCTCGAATATCACCATCTATATCCTGTTGGGGGTATGTGCCTGGGTATTCGTGCTGAAATCTGGGGTGCATGCAACGCTAGCGGGGGTGGCGGTGGCCTTTACTATTCCGCTGAAAGTCGAGAAACCTGCTTACTATTCACCGCTGAAACATCTGGAGCATAAGTTACACCCCTGGGTAGCCTTTATGATTGTGCCGGTTTTTGCCTTTGCCAATGCCGGGGTGCCGATTAGTGGTGGTTTGGATCTGATGTTTACCGGTATTCCAATGGGGATTGCTCTGGGTCTGTTAGTCGGTAAACCCTTGGGTGTTTTTGGTGCCAGTTGGTTGTTGATTAAGTCTGGTTTTGCCAAATTGCCCAGTGGTGCCAATTGGTCGCAGCTGTTTGGGGTGTCGGTACTTTGTGGTATTGGCTTCACCATGAGTTTGTTTATCGGCTCGCTATCCTTTGATCAGAATGCAGCGGATTACGCCATGCAGGATCGTATTGGCATCCTAATCGGCTCCTTCTTTGCTGCGGTGATTGGGGTGGTGTGGCTATATCTGGCAGGCAAACCTAATCCAGATGATAGCGGTGCCGGCAAGGGCCACTGAGTCAGTTGTGATGGTTAACCCAACGCCCCTTTTGAGGGGCGTTGTCGTATTAGGTGCTTAATACTTAGGGGCTGAGCCAGGGGCTGCTGGGTAGCAGGGTTTTATGGGGGCGCCCTGGTACTTCGCGAGCAAGCTTGGCTACCAAGAAGCCAGGCAATTTTTGTTGGAGCTGTAAATGCAGCTGCTCAGCCTGGCTATCGCTGATGGCGAAGTGTGCTGCACCCGCAACGTTATCCAGCACAAACAGATAGTAAGGCAGAATATCAGCTGCAAAGAGAGCTTCGGCCAGGGCAACTTGAGTCGAGAGCTGGTCATTGATGCCTTTGAGCAATACCGCTTGATTAAGCAGGTGTACCCCTGCTTGGCGCAGCTTGCTCAGTTGAGTGCAGACCTCAGCATCTATCTCTTGGGGGTGGTTAATATGGCTGACCAATACCACTTTGAGGCGGCTCTGACCAAGGATTTGGACTAGTTCGGGGGTGACTCGACTGGGAATGACAACTGGCAGGCGGCTATGAATGCGCAGTCGACTGAGTTGGGGCAGTGCCTCCAGTGCGGTGATCAAGGCAGCTAAGCGGCTATCACTATTGGCCAGTGGATCACCGCCACTCAGGATAACTTCATTGACTTCGGGATGCGCTTGAATGTAATCCAGAATAGGTTGCCACTCCGCCCGGCTGGGGTTGTTGTCCTCATAGGGGAAGTGACGGCGGAAGCAATAGCGACAATTGATCGCACAGGCACCATTGGCAATCAATAAAACCCGACTGGCATATTTATGGATCAAGCCAGGCAGGGGGTTGCTATTGGCTTCTTCCAGCGGGTCACTGGCAAAGCCGGGTACACTTTGTAATTCCAGACCAAGGGGTAGCACCTGCAGTAACAAGGGGTCCTGGGGATTGCCCGGTTGCATCCTCTGCAAATAAGGGCGTGGTACCCGCAATGGGAACAAGCGTGCGGCTTGTTCGGCAGCTGGCAGCAAGCCAGGGTCAAGTTGGAGCAGTTGTAGTAGCTCCGCCGGTTGACGGATGACGGTGCGCATTTCCTCTTGCCAGCGGCTAGATGGCTGATCAATCAGGGGTAATGGCTGCCCGTTAGACAAAGATTGGGTTATCATTAGCGGCTATTCCCGCAAGGGGTATGTTTCTGTGTTCTGGTGAGACGACAATGGCTAACTATTCTACCAACGAATTCAAGAACGGTCTTAAGGTTCTGCTGGACGGGGAGCCCTGTGTATTTCAGGAAGTCGACTTCGTCAAGCCGGGCAAGGGTCAGGCATTTACCCGGGTAAAACTACGTAACCTGAAAACTGGCCGTATTTGGGAACGTACTTTCAAGAACGGTGAAAGCATCGAAGCCGCCGACGTAGTAGATACCGATATGGAATACATCTACACCGATGGTGAGTTCTGGCACTTTATGAAGACTGACGGCTCTTTTGAGCAATATGCAGCTGATAAAGCGGCGGTGGGTGATTCCATCAAGTGGTTGAAAGAGCAGGACAAGTGCATCATCACCCTGTTTAACGGTGTGCCTCTGGCGGTGACCCCGCCTAACTTCGTTGAGTTGGAAGTGGTTGAGACTGATCCTGGTCTGAAAGGTGATACCGCTTCAGGTGGTGGTAAGCCTGCTACCCTGAGTACTGGCGCTGTGGTGCGCGTGCCCTTGTTTATCAACGTAGGTGAAGTTCTGCGTGTGGATACCCGTACTGGCGAGTACGTGAGCCGCGCCAAAGAAAGCTGAGTGAATCCCCTTAGCTGGATGTTAATAAGGCCGCTTTTACAGCGGCCTTTTCTATGCATGTCCGAAGTCGTTAATGCACCCAAGGAGTCCCCATGAGCGAACAGTGGCAACCCCAGGCCAGTATGGCAACACTGCGCCAACGTGCGCAGCTATTGGCTCGTACCCGGGCGTTTTTTGCGGAGCTCGGGGTGTGGGAGGTAGATACGCCACTTCTGGCCAGTGCAGGGGTGACGGATCCGTATCTCAATGTGATGGAAGTGGCATACATCCCGGAAGCAGCGGGTGAGGCCCGCACGCTCTATCTGCAAACTTCTCCTGAATATGCGATGAAGCGCCTACTGGCGGCAGGTTCGGGCCCCATCTATCAGTTGGGTAAAGTGTTTCGCAATGGTGAGCGTAGCCCACGTCATAACCCCGAATTTACCCTGCTGGAGTGGTATCGTCCCGGTTTTAATGATCAGCAACTGATGGATGAGGTGGCCGCGCTCTGGCATGCCCTAGGTGGTATGGAGCCCCCCTTGCGTATCAGTTATCGCGAGGCTTTTGAGCGGGTATTGGCGATTGACCCCCATGAGGCCCCTATCACACAGCTGCAAGCCTTGGCGCGTCAGCATTGTGGTGCGGAGTTTGCCGATGAGCGTCGTGATACCTGGTTAGAACTGCTGATGAGCCAAGTGGTGGAGCCGGGCCTGGCACCTTTGGGCGCGGTATTCGTCTATGACTTTCCAGCGACCCAGGCAGCGTTGGCGCGTGTGGTGGAAGATGAGCGAGGGGCGCGGGTTGGTAAGCGCTTTGAACTCTATATTCGTGGTCTGGAAGTCGCTAATGGTTACTGGGAATTAACGGATGCGCAGGAGCAGCGCCGACGTTTTCAGGCGGATCTGGCGGTTCGTGCGCAGTTGCAACGGCGATTAATTCCTCTGGATGAACGGCTATTAGCGGCAATGCAGGCTGGTTTGCCCGACTGTGCTGGTGTGGCGGTGGGATTTGATCGGTTATTGATGCTGTTAAGTGGCAAACAGGAGATTGCTGAGGTGATTCCCTTTGCGCTTGAGCGCTGCTAAGCCATCAGCCAACCTGAAAGTCAGGCAGGCTGATGGCGGTAGGGCATCTTATTCCTGAGTGCTGAGCGGCTGGCCCATGGCTTCGCCCATGCGGGTGGCGCGTCCGGCCTGCCAGCCTTCTAGCCAGTTAATCCGATCCTTGCCAAAGAGTACGATGGCGGTGGAGCCGAGCCAGAAACGTCCCATTTCGGCCCCACGCTCAAGCTGAATTGGCTGGCTGGGGGTTAGGCTGTAAAGCTGTCGCGGAGTCAGGGGCGCAGGCGCCACTTGTCCCGCCCAGGGAGTTTCAATGCCTGCGACAATGAGGGCGCCCACCAATACCACTGCCATTGGGCCATATTCGGTCTCAAACAGGCAAACCAGACGCTCGTTACGGGCAAATAGGTTATCTACCTCTTCGGCGGTGGTTTGGTTGACCGAGAACAGGTCGCCGGGCACATAAAGCATATCCGTCAGAGTACCGGCTACGGGCATATGCACCCGGTGATAATCACGGGGGGAAAGGTAAACGGTGGCGAAATGTCCGTCTTCAAACAAGGCCCCCCAATCCGCACGTCCGCCTAACAGGGCGGTTGCGCTGTAACTGCGTCCTTTGGCCTGCAGTATTCGCCCCGCATGCAGTTTACCCATTTCGCTGATGCTGCCATCGGCCGGGCAGAGAATAAGGCGGTCGTCTGCCGGCAAAGGGCGGGCTCCCTCTTTCAAGGGGCGAGTAAAGAAGGCGTTAAAGTGCGGATAAGCCTTGGGGTTGGGCTCTGCTGCCTCGCTCATATCCACTTTGAAGTAGCGGATAAAGCTACCAATCAGCAGGTCCTTCAGCCAGGGCCAACGGCAACGGGCCAGGGCACCGGTCAAACGTGACAGGGCGTGCTGCGGTAGTAACTGTTGCAGGGCGATAAACAGGGTGGTTTTCACCTAAACATCTCCTTGACTGACGGGGGTGTCAGGGTGGTTACCCCACTCGAACCAGGAACCGTCATAACATTGAATACGGGGATAACCGAGCGCGCAGGCGGCTAGGTAGGTCAGGCCCGAGCGGCGATGAGTCTGGCAATGGGTGACGATGCTGTGCTCAGCCCGTAGACCACGCTCATGCAACAAGCGTTGTAGTTCGGCAAGCGGCTTTAACCGTGGTATCTGCGGGCTTTCCAGGAGTTCAGTCCACTCCAGCCAAATGGCGCCAGGAATATGGCCACCCTTGTGTGCATTGACGATTTTCTCGCCACGATATTCAGCTTGAGAGCGAGCATCCCAAATTCGCAGATCTTGGTGATGTTGCAGTAATTCATCCAGGGTGATGCGTTGACTGCCTTGCCATTGGGCTTGGTAGTCGCTGCGCTGGGGTGGGTTAACCTGTTGCTCAATCGCGAAGCCAGCCGCTTGCCAGGCAGGTAAGTGGCCGTTGAGTACGGAGACACGCTGGTGGCCCAGTAGATGCAGGGTCCAGAGCAGGCGCCCAGCCCAGGGGCCCATTTGGTCATCGTAGGCCACTACCCAGTGATGGGGTTGTAAACCGAGACTGGCGAAGCGCTCACTGAGTTGATCCAGGGTGGGCACGTAGTTTGCCACTGGCGGCTGGCCATGCAGCAGCCAGTCACTGGGCATGTGAATGGCCCCAGGTACGTGACCTTGTTGGTAGTGTTCCGCAGAGGACAGGTCAAGAAGCAGAATGTCGGCCTGCTGACGCAGGGCGTCCAACTCGGCGGGCTCGAGTAGTACGGGCACAGCCATATTAGGATCTCCCTTGTTGACGGGCTTGGTAAAGCTGGGTGAGTCCGCGCAGGGCACATTGCACCAGTTGCCGGAAGGCGCGGTAATGCAGTTCGGTCGGCTGGGCCGGGTTGCGGCCGGCATCGGCATAAATAATGGCCAAAGGCTTGTTGCCTAATACCATCGACATCAGCATAAAGTCTTGCCCCGCGCACTCACGGCGTAGGCTGTCAGGTAGCAAAGGCAGGAGTTTGGCGCGGTTATCGGGTTTGGCATGCAGCGCGCTGCTGCTACTGCAAAGGCGCTTAAATAGGCTGGGAACTTCCAGGCTTAGGTTCAACTGACGAAACACTTCAACGCCTTCCCCAGCGCTTAAACGCCCGGCGATCATGCCTTTTTGTGGAATAAAAGCCACCACTCGCTCCAGGCCGACCCCTTCATGTAAGGCGACGAGCAAGGTCTCCAGCAAGGCCTGTGGGGAGTTAAATTGCTTGGGGTTTTGGCTGAGGTGCTTAGCCAAATCCTGCACCAGTGCCACATCTTTAAGGTGGTTAGGGCGTAAGCTTCTGGCTGTCGTGGAGACGACGGCGGGTTGGCTACGTTGTGGGCTATAGTCCTGGCTTGGCAGGCGATAGGGAATGGGTTGGTCTTCCTTAGTTAAGACCAGTCGTGCCGCCGGTACCAAAATGCCAGGTGCTGGATACTGGCGTGCAGCCAGGGCCGCTACACGGTGAATACGAGCCGAGGTCGGCTCTAGCGGGCGGCGTAAAAAGTCGGCAATCAGGTTTTTGATCCGCTCGGTTTTGCGGCTTTGCCAGCCAAAGTGCAGGGTATAGGCAAGCCAATTAGCCAGTTTCACCGGCATCCAGCTGGCGGTGGTGAGGTGGTTGAGCTGGCGTTCTTCTTTATCCTCCAGCAGTTTGCCCTGGGCACGGCGATGAAGCAGGGCCAGTTGGCGCCGATCAGGTGAGGTGGCGTGATCCAGTGCCTGCACCAGCAGCTCGGGCAACTGCCAGGCTTGCGCCAGCGCATGGCCAATGCTTTGGGCAGGGCAGCCAAGCTCTTCGCTCTCCGCCAGAACGACATCTTCCTTGCCGACATAGACCCGCTCATAAACCGCGCTGATGCGTTCAGGGGCATAGCGCCAGAGTGCCCAATAGACAAAGGAGTAAAGCAGGGAGGCTGCATAGATTTGAGCCGCCTGATTGGGACGCCATTGCTGTGCCCAGTCGCGCGCCTGTACAGCGGCATGCTGGGCATTGGTCAGGGCGTAAAGATACTGGCGGTGGGCGACATTATGATCATTGATCTGCAGAACAGGCATCTTGCCAAGTAGTTCGCGGATACGCTGCAGGCCCAGGCTACTAAGAGCGTGGTCCAGGGTGCGGATGTCGGTTTCCTGATTGGCATTAATCTGGTTGGCTTGGCGTAATAAGTGCAGGCTCAGGGAAGGATCAGCCTGGAGTGCAGGGGCGAGATCCAGCAGTGCGACATCGGGATCACGCAGATGCTGCAGTAGAAACTGGCGGCTATGGGCCAGAATAGGCAGCGGTTTGTCCGCCAGGAAACTTACCCAGCTGGCGAGATCCTGCGGATGCTTCGCGCTGCCATCACTCATCGTTTGGGCTCCAGGCGTTGTTGTGCCTCTTCATCCAGGGTGCTAAGGATCATGCGGTAGCTGTGCATACGCTCGGCACTAATGGCTCCCTCCTGCTCGGCGGTCAATAATGCACAGCCAGGTTCCTGTTGATGACGGCAATCGCGAAAGCGGCAACGGCCAAGGAAGGGGCGAAATTCACGAAAGCCTTCCAAAAGCTCATCGGGGCTGAGATGCCAGAGCGCAAACTCACGGATTCCAGGGGAATCAATCAGATCACCGCCACTGGGGAAGTGAAACAAGCGGGCGGTGGTGGTGGTATGGGTGCCTTTGCGGGTGAGCTCCGATAGTTCCCCAACCTTGATGTCCACCCCTGGTAGCAGGGCGTTAATCAAGGAAGACTTGCCTACCCCTGACTGACCGACAAAGACACTGATACGCCCGCGCAGTTGTTCTTTTAATTCCGCCAGGGGGTCAGGGTCGCGGGTGCTGGTGTAGAGTACGCGATAGCCAATTTGTGCATAGCGCTGCAGCATTGCTTCCAACTCAGGACGTGGCTGCTGGCGTAACAGATCGGTTTTGTTCAGTAGCAAAATAGGCTCAATGTCGCTGAGTTCGGCGGCGACCAAGTAGCGATCAATCAGATTGGCAAAGGGAGTTGGCTCTACCGCCAGGGTGATAATGATCTGATCAATATTGGCGGCAACCGGTTTCAGGTCGCCATGCATGTTGGGACGCTTTAAGACCGAATGGCGGGGTAAATGGGCGACTACTACCCCCAGATCGTCTTTCAAGCTGGGACGCCAAATAACTTGATCACCGGTGACGAGAGCATCCAGGTTGGCACGCAGGTGGCAACGCACCAGTTGGCCCTGCCATTCTCCCTGTTGTCCTTCAATATCCAGTTGGCGTCCGTAGTGGGCAATGATTTGACCCTGCTGCTCCGGCCCCAGCTCACCAGCCGCTAGCTGCTCATCAATACGAGAGTCCTTATGCTGCGCACGCTGAATGCGCTCTTCCTGGATTTTTTGAATGCGCCAGTTCTGGCGCCGGGTCAGTTTGCGTTTGCTCATGCGGATCGCTACTTGAACGGGAGTTGCATTGTGCCTTAGCCCTGCAGGGAGGCCAAGGCGCTGCGAGGAAGTTCTGGTAGAATTGTCGTTAAAAGCGCACCCCTGCACAACTTTGGGAGCTAGCCATGGCGGCGGATAACCTTTTGGTATGGATGGACCTGGAAATGACCGGGCTCAATCCTGATGTGGATCGCATTCTGGAACTGGCAGTGATTATCACTGATCAGGATCTTAATGTAGTAGTAGAAGGCCCAGTCTGGGCGGTGCATCAACCGCCGGAAGTGCTGGCGGCGATGGATGAATGGTGTACCCGTACCCATGGGGAGTCGGGCCTGACGGCACGGGTAGAGGCGAGCCGAATTAGCGAAGCCCAGCTGGAACAAGAGCTGCTGGCTTTTTTGCAACAGCATGTTACTCAAGGAAGCTCGCCACTCTGTGGTAACTCGATTTGGCAGGATCGGCGTTTTATCGCCAAATACCTGCCTCAGGTCGATACCTGGCTGCACTACCGTTTAATTGATGTCAGCACCCTGAAAGAACTGGCCAAGCGTTGGCAGCCACAGCTCCCTGCTGGCTTTAAGAAAACCGGCGCTCACTTGGCGTTGGCAGATATTCAGGAATCAATTGCCGAGTTGCGTTATTACCGGCAAAACTGGTTGCTGCCACAGGAGCCCCAGGGTGAGTGAATTGCAATGGGCCGGTGCGGCCCGTACCCAGCCCCTACCCAGCCAACTCTATAGTGCGGCACAACATAAAGAGCTGGATCGTCGTGTGGCCCAGAGTCTCGCCATCAGTGGTTTTGAACTGATGCAACGGGCAGGGGAGGTGGCTTTTGCCGTGCTGCGCCAGCATTGGCCCCATGCCCGTCGTCTGCTCCTGGCTTGTGGACAGGGCAACAACGGTGGTGATGCCTTAATCGTCGCTGGGTTGGCGTTGCAGCAAGGCATGGAGGTGCGTTTACTTTTACCGCAGTCTGTTCATGCCTATGCCAGCGCTTTAACTGGTGAAGCGGCTCAGGCCTGGGCATGGTTGCAGCAGCAGGGTGTTTGCCAGGTCGTGGACGTGCAGCAGCTGCAGGCCAGCGATTATGATTTGGTGGTGGATGGCTTACTCGGGGTGGGGTTTCGCGGCAGTTTACGCACGGAATGGGTGGAGTTGGTTGAGGCTATCAACCAGCTGAGATTGCCGGTATTGGCGCTGGATTTACCCTCTGGACTGGAGGCCGATAGCGGCCGTGCCCCAGCAGGTGCGGTTAAGGCGACGGTGACCCTCACTTTTCTCGGCTTGAAACCTGGTTTACTTAGTGGCCAGGGGGCGGACTACTGTGGACAGATTTTGTTCCATGAGTTGGGTGCACCCGGGCAGGTTTATCAGAGTCTGCAACCGGTGGCGGAGCGAGTCGACTCAAGCTGGATTCAAGCGGCCTTGCCCAAACGTCAGCGCACCGCGCATAAAGGGTTGCATGGCCACGTGGTGGTGGTCGGGGGTGACCTTGGCATGGGAGGGGCAGCGCTGATGGCTGCTCAGGCGAGCTTGCGCGCCGGCGCTGGACGGGTGACCCTGTTGACCCGGCAAGAACATGTTGCACCGGCACTGATGCGGCAGCCGGAAATAATGGTGCAGGGTGTCCGTAATGGCTTGGAGGCCGCACCCTGGTTAGCCCAGGCCGATGTGATTTTGATCGGGCCTGGATTAGGGCAGAAAGCCTGGGGGCAGCAACAGTTACAGCAGGTGTTGGCCTTGCCGACAGCCAAGGTCTTGGATGCGGATGCGCTTAATCTGCTGGCACAGCAACCCGCTGCACTGAGCGACAGTATTTTGACCCCTCATCCTGGTGAGGCTGCACGCTTACTGGGTTGGAGTACGGCGGAAGTCGTGCAGGAGCCGCTGGCCGCGCTGGCTGCACTGCAGCAGCGTTATGCTGGAGTCACCCTGTTAAAAGGTAAGGGTACCTGGTTGGCGCAACAGCCACAGCGGGCACTGATGCATGCAGGTAACCCGGGGATGGCGGTGGCTGGCATGGGGGATGTACTCGCCGGTATCATAGCGGGGCTTTATGCGCAGGGGCTGTCTGCCTGGCAGGCCGCCTGTGTAGGGGCACAGGTGCATGCTGAAGCCGCTGACCGTGTAGCCGCACGTCAGGGTGAGCGAGGCCTGTTGGCAACCGATTTGTTGGCAGAAATCCAAAACGGAGTGAATCCATAACCATGAATGCCAGTATTGCCCAATGGCAATTTGCTGATGAAGAGGCCATGTTGACCTGGGCGGCGAAACTTGGCCCAGCCTGTTATGAAGGCGCCTGCATTTACTTGCATGGCAACCTGGGCATGGGCAAAACCACCTTGAGCCGCGGAGTGTTGCGTGGTTTGGGGTATCAGGGGGCGGTAAAAAGCCCGACCTATACCCTGGTTGAACCTTATCAGTTGGCGGAACTCGCGCTCTATCATTTTGATCTCTACCGCCTTGGCGATCCGGAAGAGTTGGAGTTCATGGGGATTCGTGATTATTTTGACGGCCATGCCCTTTGTTTGGTGGAATGGCCGGAAAAGGGCGGTGCCCTGCTGCCAACGGCGGATTTGGATATTTGGTTAACACCTTGGCAGCAGGGACGTGAACTAAAAGCCCAAGCCAATACAGCAAGGGGGCTGTCCATCCTTAAGGCATTGGGGTGTGAATGAACAGGCTGATCTCAATCTGGCTGGCTGTGTTGTTTGGCATGCTGGCCCTGGCAGTACAGGCAAGCGAAGTCCGCAATGTGCGGGTCTGGCAAGCGCCGGATAATACCCGGTTGGTGTTTGACCTGGACGGGCCGGTGGAGTATTCCGCTTTTATGGTGGAGAACCCCTATCGACTGGTGATCGACCTGAAGACCAGTACCACCCCTTTTGACCTGGCCAAGCTGGATTTGCAGGGATCGATCATTCAGAGCGTTCGCTCCGGTGTGCAGAATGGTCGGGATTTACGCTTGGTGCTGGACTTAAGTAAGGGCGTGCCCTTTCGTCACTTTACCTTGGCCCCTAATCAGCAGTATGGTCACCGTCTGGTGTTAGATTTGCTCACCGGCGGTGAAGAAGAGCCGGCGGCGGTGGCCGCCAAGCCGAGTGCTCAGCCTAGTCAGCCGAGCGCTGAACCCAGTAAAGCCAGTGGCAGTAATGGCGCCACTCGCGACATCATTATTGCCATTGATGCGGGCCACGGAGGGGAAGACCCAGGGGCGATTGGCCCAGGTGGGGTGCGTGAAAAAGTCGTGGTGCTAGCCATCGCCAAAGAATTGGCTGCCTTGTTGGAGCGTGAGCCTGGCTTTAAGCCGGTGCTGATCCGCAAAGGTGATTACTACATTGAGCTGCGTAAGCGCACCCGCCTAGCTCGTCAATCCAATGCGGATTTGTTTGTCTCGGTGCATGCGGATGCGTTTAACAAACCGAGTGCCCGAGGGGCATCGGTTTGGACGCTGTCAGAGCGCGGAGCCACCAGTGAGATGGGTCGTTGGTTGGCGCAGACCGAAAATAACGCCGACTTGATTGGAGGGGTGGGTAACGTCAGCCTGGAAAACAAAGATGAGGTCCTGGCGGGCGTGTTGTTGGATCTGTCGATGAGCGGCACCCTGAAGTTAAGTGATCAGGTCGGTAAGGATGTGCTGCGCTCTATGGGTGGGGTGGCGCGTCTGCATAAGAACCATGTTGAACGGGCAGGCTTTGTGGTGCTGAAGTCGCCGGATATCCCTTCGTTGCTAATCGAGACCGGTTTTATCTCTAATCCGGGCGAAGCTGCGCTGCTGAAGGATCCTGCTTATCAGCGCAAAATGGCCAATGCGATTTTTCAGGGGATTCGCAAGCATTTCTATGATGCTCCGCCACCTCAGACTTGGGTGGCCGCCAAGGTTAATGGCACCTTGGGTAAGGTGGCAGTGACGGAGGTGGTTAGCTCCAATCGCAGTGGCAGTCGGCAAAAATATAAAGTCATGGCAGGGGATACCCTATCGGCAATCGCCGCTAAAAATGGCATCAGTCTCAGCCAGTTACTGCGTGAAAATGACTTGAATTCGAACTCGGTGATTAAGGTAGGGCAGGTGCTCTACATTCCCCCCTCTTCATAAATTATTAAGCTGTGATGCCTGATTTGAAACGTATTCATACCCTCAGCCCGCGTCTGGCTAACCAGATCGCGGCGGGGGAGGTGGTAGAGCGCCCCGCTTCGGTGATCAAAGAACTGTTGGAAAACAGTCTGGATGCCGGTGCCAGTCGTATCGATATTGAAGTAGAGCAGGGCGGGGTCAAGCTACTGAAGGTGCGCGATGATGGCAGCGGTATCGCAGCAGAGGATCTGCCTTTAGCCTTGGCGCGGCATGCCACCAGTAAAATTATCACCCTGGAAGATTTGGAGGCCGTGCAAAGTCTGGGTTTTCGCGGTGAGGCGCTGGCCAGTGTCAGCTCCGTTTCGCGTTTGACGCTGATCTCGAGGGCGTTGGGGGCGGAACATGCCTTTGCGGTGGAGGCTGAAGGGCGGGAGATGAGTACCCAAGTTCGCCCAGCAGCACATCCGCAGGGCACAACGGTGGAAGTGCGTGACCTGTTTTTTAATACCCCTGCGCGGCGCAAGTTCTTGCGCACGGAAAAAACCGAGTTTTCCCATCTAGAAGAAGTGGTACGCCGGCTCGCGCTGAGTCGCTTTGATGTCAGTTTTATGCTGCGCCATAACCAGAAACCGGTACTCAATCTGGCGGCTGCGCGTACTGAGCTGGAGCGCGAACGGCGTATCGGACAGCTCTGTGGTAGCAGTTTTTTGCAGCAGTCGGTGGTGGTGGATATCAGTAATGGGCCGTTGCGCTTGCACGGCTGGGTAGGCTTACCAACTTTTTCCCGCAGTCAGCCGGATCAACAGTACTTTTTTGTGAATGGCCGAGTCATTCGTGATCGCTTGGTCAGCCATGCGGTGCGCCAAGCGTATCAGGATGTGCTGTATCACGGTCGCCACCCTGTTTTTGTGCTTTATCTGGAGCTGGATGCGGCGGTCGTGGATGTTAATGTGCACCCGACCAAGCACGAAGTGCGCTTTCGTGATGGTCGCATGGTGCATGACTTTATTTTTAGCAGCCTGCATCGTGCTCTGGCTGAGGTGCGCCCGGGGCAGGATCAGCCGCCTGCGCAGGCGGAAGCGAGTTTGGCCTTGCAGGATAGTGCTCCTGCCAGCAGTCCCCAGCAACGAGGCGAATTTGGCCCGCAGCAGTGGATGAGCCTAAGCGCTGCAGAGACACCGCGAGCAGGTCAGGTACAGGAGCAGATGGCGGCTTACTCCCGCCTCTATCCATCTGCACCGCCTGCGAGTGCGCCAAGCCCTCGACCGAGTGCTGCATTGCCAGAGTCGGAGCACAGCGATGTGCCGCCCTTGGGGCTGGCCCTGGCGCAGTTACATGGCATCTATATTTTGGCACAGAACCAGCATGGCCTGGTGCTGGTGGACATGCATGCTGCCCATGAACGGATTGTCTATGAGCGGATGAAGCTGGCTTGGGCCGGCGAAGGGTTGAAATCTCAACCGTTGTTGGTGCCTGTCTCTTTGGCTGTTAGCCAGCGAGAGGCAGATATGGCGGAAGAGCAGGAGACGTTTTTTCAGCGCCTAGGATTCCGCCTGCAGCGTATGGGGGATGAAACCCTGGTGATCCGAGAGGTCCCGGCGCTGCTGCGACAGGCCGATGTGCCACAGTTGCTGCGTGATGTATTGGCAGATTTGAGTGAAGTTGGCCATAGCCAACGGGTAGAGGCTCAGCTTAATGAGTTGTTAGGCACCATGGCATGCCATGGTGCAGTCAGGGCGAATCGTCAACTTAGCCTGGATGAAATGAATGCCCTATTACGCGATATGGAGCGCACTGAGCGTAGTGGCCAGTGCAATCATGGCCGCCCCACCTGGACGCAGTTGAGTATGAAAGACTTAGACAAACTCTTTATGCGGGGGCAATAAGGTGAGCCAAGCTTATCCTCCCGCGATCTTTTTAATGGGGCCGACCGCCGCTGGTAAAACGGCCCTGGCTTTTGAGCTGGTAGAGCGCTTGCCGTGCGACATCATCAGCGTTGACTCGGCCCTGATTTATCGCGGAATGGATATTGGCACGGCGAAGCCAAGCCCGGCAGAGCTGCAGCGTTATCCCCATCAGTTGGTGGATATTCGTGATCCTGCAGAAGTCTACTCGGTGGCGGAGTTTCGTCAGGATGCCCTGGCCGCGATGGCAGAGATCAGCAGTCGTGGCCGTATCCCCTTATTGGTGGGCGGCACCATGATGTACTTCAACGCGCTGAAGAAAGGCTTAGCACAGCTGCCGGAGGCTGATCCGTTATTGCGTCAAAGGCTGCAGGAAGAAGCTGAGCGTGAGGGTTGGCAGGTGCTACATCAGCGCTTACAGCAAGTGGATCCTCAGGCAGCGGAACAGATTCCGGCAGGTAACACTCAGCGTTTGCTGCGCGCCCTGGAAGTCTATGAGTTAAGCGGTCAGCCGCTAACCCAGCTATGGCAGCAGCAGGAGCAGCAACCACTGCCTTACCAGGTTTGCGAATTGATTTGGAGCCCAGCACAGCGCAGTGTTCTGCATCAGCGTATTGCCAAGCGCTTTGAGTTGATGCTGCAGCAGGGCTTTATCGACGAGGTGAGGAGATTAAAGCAGCGCGCCGATTTGCATGTTAATTTGCCCTCTGTACGCTGTGTCGGCTATCGCCAGGCGTGGAGCTATCTGGATGGCGAGTATGATGAGCAGGCGTTTATCGACAAGGGGGTGGCGGCGACGCGTCAATTAGCTAAACGGCAGCTCACTTGGTTGCGCTCTTTCACAGAGGCGAACTGGATTGATGCACAGCAGCCAGATGCCCAAGTAAAGGCCTTGAAATTGCTGGAGTCTATCTTCAATTAAGTGTATAAGTATTGACAACCAGCCAAAGGTGTGCGGTTTATCGCCACCTTTTTCTTTTGGCCGTAGAAGGGCGGCCGCACTGCGCTTATAACAAGGAGCAAAACAATGTCAAAAGGGCAATCCTTACAAGACCCTTTCCTGAACGTTCTTCGTAAAGAACGGGTTCCAGTTTCAATTTTTCTGGTAAATGGAATCAAGTTGCAGGGTCAAATTGAGTCTTTCGATCAGTTTGTCATCCTGCTGAAAAATACAGTGAGCCAGATGGTGTATAAGCATGCCATCTCCACTGTGGTGCCGGCCCGTCCGGTGAAGATACCTGGCCCTGATGAGGTACAGGTAGGCTGAGCGAGGTGCTGATTGTTCTTTGAACGTCCGAACACAGGTGAACGTGCCGTTCTGGTTCACCTGGATATGTATGATGATGCAGAGCGGGAAGATCCTACCGAGTTCCAGGAACTGGTCACGTCTGCCGGCGCTACTCCCGTAGCGCTGGTGACTGGCTCCCGTGACACCCCCAATCCTAAGTTTTTTGCCGGTTCAGGTAAGGTTGAAGAAATCCGTGCGGCAGTCTTGGCCCATGAGGCTGAGGTGGTGCTGTTTAACCATGCACTGTCCCCTGCTCAGGAACGTAATCTTGAGCGAGAGTTGCAGTGTCGGGTGTTAGATCGTACCGGGCTGATTCTGGATATCTTTGCCCAACGGGCGCGAACCCACGAAGGTAAGCTACAGGTAGAGTTGGCTCAGCTTGAGCATATGTCTACTCGTTTGGTGCGTGGCTGGACCCACTTGGAACGTCAAAAAGGCGGGATAGGCTTGCGTGGTCCGGGTGAAACCCAGTTGGAAACGGACCGTCGCTTGTTGCGTGAGCGGATTAAGTACATCCACAAACGCCTGGAAAAGGTGCGTAAACAGCGCGACCAAGGGCGGCGAGCCCGACGTCGGGCAGATGTTCCCAGTGTTTCCTTGGTGGGCTATACCAACGCCGGTAAATCGACGCTGTTCAATGCCATTGCCAATGCGCAGGTGTACGCCGCTAACCAGCTGTTTGCCACCCTGGATCCAACCCTAAGACGTATTTTGTTACCTGATGTGGGGCCGGTGGTGTTAGCCGATACCGTTGGCTTTATTCGTCACCTACCGCATAAATTGGTGGAATCCTTCCGTGCGACCTTGCAGGAAACGGTGGAAGCGACTTTGCTGCTGCATGTAGTGGATGCGGCCTCCACTGAGCGAGAGCAAAACCTGGAAGCGGTTAACCTGGTATTGACGGAAATCGGCGCCACTGAAGTGCCGACGTTGATGATCTATAACAAGGTTGATTTGTTAACTCAGGTTGAGCCCCATATAGATCGAGATGAAAACGGTAAGCCCAAAGCAGTATGGGTATCCGCCCAACAACGGCTGGGGTTGGATTTGTTGCAGCAGGCGATTGCCGAGCTGCTCAGTGAAGACCTGTTGCATGACACCTTGGCCTTAAAACCTCAAGAAGGTGGGCTGCGAGCACAGTTGTACGCCCAGGGGGCTGTATTGCAAGAGAGTTGGGATGAGGAAGGTAATACGCTGTTAGAGGTGCGTTTATCAACGGCAGATTTCTTACAGATGTTAAGACGCAATCAGATTCCAGCGGAGCGTTTTGGCTTGCGGCAACAGACCGAAACTTGCGAGCCCTGGCGTGCCTCCCTAGAATTTTGCGAATAATTACATTGGACTAAGACGGAGAAGCCTATGGCTTGGAATGAGCCCGGTGGCAACGGGCAGGATCCTCAGGACCCCTGGGGTTCCGGCAACCGTGGCAAGAAAGGCGGTGATCAGGGGCCACCCGATTTGGATGAAGTGCTGCGTAAGGTGCAGGATCAACTCAACTCCATTTTTGGTGGTAAATCCTCCGGTGGTGGAGATGGTGAGAACCGCAGTGGTGGTGGCTTTAGCTCTGGCTCCCTGATTTTTGGTCTGATCATTGCGATCGTGGTGTGGGCCGGTATGGGCTTTTACACCGTAGACCAGCAGGAGCGAGGAGTGGTGCTGCGCTTCGGTGAGTACCATGACATTGTCGCCCCTGGTTTGCGTTGGAATCCGCCTTTGATTGATCAGGTGATTCGGGTCAATGTCACTAAAGTGCGTTCACTGGATCACCGCGCTCCCATGCTGACCGAAGACGAAAACATCGTTGAGGTGGGGATGTCTGTGCAGTATGTCGTAGCGGACCCCAAGGCATTTGTACTGAATGTACGTGAGCCCGAAGCGAGCTTGGCTCAAGCTACTGAAAGCGCCCTGCGCCATGTAGTAGGTGGCTCGGAAATGCACTCAGTACTGACTGAAGGCCGGGAAATTCTGGCAGCGGCCGTGCAGGAGCGTTTGCAAGCCTACGTCGATAGCTATGGCACCGGGGTACAGATTTCACGGGTAAACATTGAGAATGCAACCGCGCCTAAGCAGGTGCAGTCAGCCTTTGATGATGTAATCAAAGCCCGTGAAGATGAGCAGCGGGTGAAGAACGAAGCGGAAGCCTATGCCAATGGTATCGTGCCTGAGGCTCGTGGCCGTGCACAGCGCATGCTGGAAGAGGCTAATGCTTACCGTGAGGAAGTGGTAGCTAAAGCAGAGGGTGAGGCGGAGCGCTTCCTCAAACTGCTGGCGGAATACCGCAAAGCGCCTGAAGTGACTCGCGAACGTCTGTATATCGATACCCTGCAGGAGGTTTATGCTAACTCCTCGAAGGTGTTGGTGGATGTCAAAGGTGGCAACAACATGATGTATTTACCCTTGGATAAGCTGACTGAGGCCAGTCAGAGTGCCCGGAGTAATCGTCAACAAGTGCTGACACCCCAGCAGGCGCGTTTGAGCAATGCTGATATCGAACGTATTGCCGATGATGTATTGAACGAGCTACGTAAGCGTCAGCCCACTATTCAACGGGAGGGCCGTTAATGACTAACAAGTCCTTTGCCGTGATTGCGCTGGTTCTGGTAGTAATCATAGGTTTGAGTAAATCACTGTTTATTATCAGTGAAACTGAGCGTGCGGTGGTGCTGCGCTTTGGTGAAGTGGTCGAGGCTGATGTTAAGCCTGGTCTGCATGTGAAGCTGCCCTTCGTAGATAATGTGCGTCGATTTGATGCGCGTTTGATGACTATGGACTCCCGTCCTCAGCGTTACCTGACGTTGGAAAAGAAGGCATTGATCGTTGATTCCTTCGTGAAGTGGCGGGTCTATGATGTTGAGAAGTTCTATACCGCTACCTCTGGTGATGAGTTTGTGGCAGCTAAGCTGCTGGCGGCTCGGGTTGACACTGGTCTGCGTAACCAGTTCGGGGGTCGTACTTTGACCCAGGTGGTTTCAGGTGAGCGTGATGAGCTGCTGCTGGACTTGACTACTAAACTCAGTGAAGTGACCAAGAACGAGCTGGGTGTGGAGGTGGTTGATGTGCGGGTTAAGCGTATCGATCTACCGCCTGAGGTGAGTCAGTCCGTGTATGAGCGGATGCGTACTGAGCGTGAGCGTGAAGCCCGTGAACTGCGCTCCCGTGGTCAGGAGCTGGCGGAAGGTATTCGCGCCGATGCGGATCGTCAAAAGACCGTTATCGAAGCAAACGCTTATCGTGATGCTGAGCGGACTCGAGGTGAGGGGGATGCGCAGGCGGCCTCTATTTATGCCCGTGCCTTCCAGCAGGATGCCGAGTTTTATGCCTTCTATCGTAGCTTAAGTGCCTACCGTTCGGCCTTTGGTCAGGAAGGGGATGTGCTGCTACTGGAGCCAAACTCCGACTTCTTCAAATATTTGAAAGACCAGCGCGGACAGTAAGGTGAGTGGCCAAATAAATCTGGCCACCCCTTTAAAACGTGATATGATTCCTCACCGGGCTTTTTTAAGCCCGGTTTTTTTTGCGTGTTTGAAATGCCGGGTAGTGGAGCGCCATGAGTGAGGATTTTTGGCAGGCGTTGGCGTTAGGTTTCTGTCTGCTGTTAATTATGGAGGGCATCATGCCCTTTTTGAGTCCTCAAGGATGGAAAAACACCCTTCGTCAATTAGTCGAAGCCGATGATCGAGTGGTCCGGGCGCTGGGATTAGCCAGTATGCTGCTGGGTACTGCCTTGCTTTATGTGTTTCGTTAGGGGTTGTGGAGAACAGCATGACTTTAGCTGATCGCTGGCTGTTGCCGGATGGCGTCAAAGAAGTGTTACCGCCGGAAGCTGAGCGGATTGAGAGCGTGCGTCGTCAGTTGCTGGATTTGTATCGCAGCTGGGGATATGACCTAGTGATGCCACCGCTGGTGGAGTATCTCGAATCGCTATTAACCGGGACAGGGCATGACCTGGAGTTGTTGACCTTTAAAGTGACGGATCAGCTGACTGGTCGCCTGATGGGGGTGCGTGCTGATATTACGCCCCAGGTGGCCCGTATTGATGCTCACTGCTTGCATGTAGAAAGCCCCGTGCGGCTTTGCTATGCCAGTTCGATTTTGCATACCCGCCCTGCGCACTTACAGGCGTCACGAAACCCACTGCAGGTGGGAGCGGAACTCTATGGCCATGCTGGTGCTGCCAGTGATGTTGAAGTAATTAGTTTGATGCTGGATACCCTGGCTGTGGCTGGGGTGCAGCGTCCGGTGACGCTAGATTTAAACCAGGTGGGAATTTACACCGCTTTATTACAGATGGCGGAGTTGTCGCAGCCGGAGCAGGATGAGCTGACTGAGCTATTACAACGCAAAGCGCGCACCGAGCTGGCCGCTTGGTTGGCAGTCAAGGTTAGCGATGCCAAGTTGGCAACCTGGCTAGTGGCGTTATTGGATTTAAACGGTGGCACGGAAGTGTTGGCTGAAGCTCGTAGCTGTTTTGTGGATGCTCCAGCAGGGGTGCAGGAGGCGTTAGACAATCTGCAGGCTATTTTAGAGCAGGTTCAGCACCGTCATCCGCAACTGGCGATCTATATCGATCTGAGTGAGCTGCGTGGCTACAACTACCACACTGGTATTGTCTTTACCGCTTATGTGCCGGGCTATGGTCAACCGGTGGCCAAGGGAGGTCGCTATGATCAGATCGGCAAGGTATTTGGTCGGGCTCGTCCAGCCACGGGCTTTAGTGCGGATTTGATGGTATTGGTCAGCCTATCTGAGCAATGCAGCAGTGAACTGCCAACGGGAATTCTGGCGCCGGAGCAATTGGATGAGGGGCTGGAAGCTAAGGTACGTGAGCTGCGTGCTCAGGGTGAACGAGTCGTACGGGCGTTGCCGGGAATGAGTGGCGACTTGCGTGGATTACGCTGTGACCGTCAGTTGGTACAGCACAATGGCCAGTGGCAGGTACAGCCGCTGGTATAAGGACTTCCCGGAGCCATCCGGAGGCGTTCAAACCTGGTCGAGGGGATTAACCGGGGGACGCCAATTAAGACCCTCCTGTAGGAGGGGCGGCGGGGGCGGTTATGGCCTCCTGGGCGGCAAGCCTTGGCTTGTCGGGCAGCTTTGACGTTTGAGTAATTGAGACCTGAGATTATGGGCAACAACGTAGTGGTGCTCGGAACCCAATGGGGTGACGAGGGTAAAGGTAAGATCGTAGACCTGCTGACCGAACAGGCAGCGGCCGTCGTGCGTTTTCAGGGTGGTCACAATGCCGGCCATACCCTGGTAATTGAAGGCAAGAAAACAGTCCTGCACCTGATTCCCTCTGGCATCCTGCGTGAAAACGTGCTCTGCCTGATTGGTAATGGCGTGGTGTTGTCACCGGAAGCCTTGCTGAAAGAAATGCGCCAGCTGGAAGAGAGTGGCGTGCCAGTACGTGAGCGTCTGCGTTTGAGCCCGGCTTGCCCGCTGATTCTGCCCTATCACGCGGCCCTGGATCAGGCTCGTGAAGCCCGTCGTGGTGACAACAAGATTGGCACTACCGGTCGTGGTATTGGTCCTGCTTACGAAGACAAGGTTGCCCGTCGTGGCCTGCGTCTGGGTGACCTGATGGATGCCAACCGCTTTGCTGTGAAGTTGAAAGAGGTACTGGAATACCACAACTTTATGCTGCAGCAGTACTACCAGGTGGAAGCCCTGGATTATGACAAGGTGCTGGCGGATTGCTTGGCTATGGGTGAAGAGCTGCGGCCGATGGTGGCTGACGTAGCCTGCTTGCTGCACGATTTCCGTCGCGCTGGTAAGAATATTATGTTTGAAGGTGCCCAGGGCTCGTTGCTGGATATTGATCACGGCACCTATCCTTTTGTGACCTCCTCCAATACTACTGCTGGCGGCACTGCCACGGGTTCTGGCTTTGGCCCCCTGTATCTGGATTATGTGCTGGGTATTACCAAGGCCTATACCACCCGGGTGGGTTCAGGTCCTTTCCCCACAGAACTGTTCGATGAAGTGGGAGCACAACTGGCCAAGCGTGGTCATGAGTTTGGCGCTACCACAGGTCGTGCCCGTCGCTGTGGTTGGTTTGATGCAGTGGCACTGCGTCAGTCTATCCAGGTCAATTCCATTTCCGGTCTGTGTTTGACCAAGCTGGATGTGTTGGATGGTCTGGAGACCGTTAAAGTCTGTGTGGCTTACCGTGATGCTCAGGGTAATGAAGTAGTGAACCCCATCGATAGCGAAGGCTATGCTGCGGTGGTGCCTGTCTACGAAGAAATGCCCGGCTGGAAAGATTCCACTGTGGGCGTACAGCGCCTGGAAGATTTGCCTGCTAATGCACTAGCATATATCCGCCGTCTGGAAGAACTGGTGGGAGCTCCAGTGGATATTATTTCTACCGGGCCTGATCGGGTCGAGACGATCGTTTTACGTCACCCCTTCGCGGGCTAAGACGTCGTTCTGCAGAAAGCCGGCCTTTGCCGGCTTTCTGCGTTTTAGGCGCGTCTCGGTAGGGATGCTGTATACTTTGCCTAACTTTGCATGATGGGAAGGAAGCATGACCGTCAAGGATCCGCACCTCGATCGCGAGGCTGAAAAATACGAAAACCCAATTCCCAGCCGTGAATTTATTCTCGACTACTTACAACAGCATCCAGGGCCTGCTACCCACGAGCAGCTGTGCACTGCGCTGCGCCTGGGTGATGAAGAGCGCCAGGAAGCACTGCGCCGCCGTCTGCGTGCGATGGAGCGTGATGGCCAGTTAATCTTCACCCGCAAGGGAGGATATGGGCTGGTAAACAAAATGGATTTGATCAGTGGGCGGGTGCAAGGACACCGCGATGGTTTTGGTTTTGTTATCCCCGATGATGGTTCGGATGACCTTTACCTGCATAACCGTCAGATGCGCTCTGTGTTTGAGGGTGACAAGGTATTGGTGCGGGTGCGAGGGCTAGATGCACGCGGTCGGCGTGAGGCGGCGATTGTCGAGGTGCTGGAACGCCGGGTGCAGCGCTTGGTAGGTCGTTACTTTGAAGAATATGGCATCGCTTATGTGGCGCCCGATAATACCCGTATTGCGCAGGACATTATGATCCAGCAGGACGGGGGAGTACGTGTGCGCCAGGGACAGGTGGTGCTGGTTGAAATTGAACAGTACCCGACTAAAACCAGCTTGGCGATTGGTCGCGTAGTGCAGATTTTGGGAGATCACCTGGCACCAGGAATGGAAACCCAGGTCGCTATTTATAATTACGGCATTCCCTTTGTTTGGCCGGCAGAGGTCGAGCAGCAGATTGAGGCCTTGTCGGAAGAGGTGAGCGAAGCGGACAAGCAGGGGCGGGTGGATTTGCGCCATTTGCCTTTGGTCACCATTGATGGTGAAGATGCCCGTGACTTTGATGATGCCGTCTATGCTGAGCCAAAACGTAGTGGCGGTTGGCGCCTGTTTGTGGCGATTGCCGATGTTTCCCATTACGTGAAGCCTAACTCGGCCCTGGATCGCGAGGCGCTCAAGCGGGGTAACTCGGTATACTTCCCCAGTCAGGTGGTGCCGATGTTGCCAGAGAAACTGTCGAACGGGCTCTGTTCGCTGAACCCACAGGTAGACCGCTTGGCGATGGTGTGTGAAATGACCATCAGTGCTAACGGCAAAATCAGCTCTTATCGTTTTTATGAGGCAGTCTTCCATTCCCATGCTCGGCTGACCTATACCAAGGTTAGTCATATTCTGGAACGGCCCAAGTCCAATGAAGGGCGCTCTTTGCGCAAACGTTATGCCGAGCTGGTGCCGCATCTGGAAAATCTCTATGCGCTATACCAGGCGCTGCTGCAAGCGCGTCACCTGCGCGGGGCTATGGACTTTGACACCACGGAGACCCGCATTCTCTTTGGTGAGGGGCGTAAGATCGAGCAAATCGTGCCAGTGGTGCGCAATGATGCCCATCGCCTGATTGAGGAATGTATGCTGTGCGCCAACGTGTCGGCGGCGCGATTCCTGGAGAAGCACAAGGTGCCGACCCTGTATCGGGTACATGAAGGGCCTAAGCCTGAAAAGCTCGATAAGCTACGCAGCTATTTGGGTGAGTTAGGGCTGAACTTAGGCGGGGGCTTAAAGCCGACGCCGATGGATTATCAGCTGCTGATGGAGCAGATCAAAGGGCGTCCTGATGCCCATCTGATCCAGACTATGTTGCTGCGCTCCATGAGTCAGGCGGTATATAGCCCCGATAACCAAGGGCATTTTGGCTTGGGTTATAAAGCCTATGCTCACTTTACCTCGCCAATTCGTCGTTATCCTGACCTGCTGGTGCACCGAGCCCTGAAGGCGTTAATTCGGAGTGAGCAGGAGGGCAGTCTGCCTGGCTATCCCTATAGTGGCTCCGATATGGTGACCTACGGTGAGCAATGCTCCATGACCGAGCGCCGTGCTGATGAAGCCACCCGCGATGTGGCGGCCTGGCTTAAGTGTGAGTACATGAGCCACCATCAAGGCGAAGAGTTTGAGGGGGTCATCTCCGGGGTGACCAGTTTTGGCTGCTTTGTTGAGCTGACCGATATCTATGTTGAAGGTTTGATCCACGTATCCTCTTTACCGGGGGATTACTACCACTTTGATGCTGCCCATCAACGTTTGAAGGGGGAGCGCACAGGTAAGAGTTTCCGCATGGGAGATAAGGTGCGGGTACGTCTGTCGAGGGTGGATTTGGATGAGCGTAAGATCGACTTTGACTTGCTTGCTGGTCCCTTCCGCCGTCACCTGACCCAGGGAAAAACGAGTCAGGAGCGTCCTGTACCTGCGGCGCCAGAACTGAATAAAAAAGCGCGTAAGCAAGAAATCAAAGAGCACGTAAAAGGTAAGCGTAAAGCCAAAGAGGCCAAGCGGGCACAGAAGAAAGGCAAGAAAAGCAAAAAAACCAAGGCCGCGAAAAGTAAAGGTTAAAAGTTAGCAGCTATGTCACAAGAATTTGAATGGGTGTTTGGTTTGCATGCGGTGCAAACCCTGTTAAAACGCGAGGCCAATCGTATCAAGCTGCTGCTGGTGCAGCAGGGGCGGCGGGATCAGCGTATGGAGGTGCTGTTAGGCCTGGCTGCCGAGCAAGGCATTAAGGTCAAGCAGGCGCCGCGGCAGGAGTTGGATACCCTGGTTGAGGGTGTTCATCAGGGGGTGTTAGCCCAGGTTGAGCTGCAAAAGCCGCGTAATGAAAACTGGCTGGAGAACTATTTGGACCAGTTGCAGCAGCCGCCTTTTTTGCTGGTCTTGGATGGTGTGACTGATCCTCATAATTTGGGGGCTTGTTTGCGTACAGCGGATGCCGCGGGCGTGCAGGCGGTGATTGCACCTAAAGATAAATCAGCCCCCCTGACTGCCACGGCGGTAAAGGTGGCCTGTGGGGCGGCACAGAGTGTAGCTTACGTGCAGGTCACTAACTTGGCGCGCACCTTACGTAATCTGCAGGAGCGGGGTATTTGGTTGGTTGGTACAGCGGGTGAGGCTGAGCAGAGCCTGCATCAAGCCAAGCTGACTGGCCCTCTGGCACTGGTGATGGGAGCGGAAGGTAGCGGTATGCGTCGTCTGACCCGGGAGTGTTGTGATCACCTGGTGAGTATTCCGATGGCAGGAGAGGTGAGTAGCCTCAATGTATCGGTCGCTACCGGAGTGTGCTTGTTTGAGGCAGTGCGCCAACGGCTAATCAACTCATAAGGAGTAAAAAAGGCTGGAGTGCTTGCATCTGCCCCTGGGCTAAGTAGAATTCCGGCCTTTTTCGACAAACCTGTGAGAAGACGTAGTCCATGCTAAAGCAAGAATCCATACATGGCATGTGGAGTAGTCGCTGGGTGTTTATCCTGGCGGCAACCGGGTCCGCAGTGGGCCTGGGTAACATTTGGAAGTTTCCCTATATCACCGGTGCCAATGGCGGTGGTGCCTTTGTTCTCGTATATCTGGCCTGTATTGCGCTGATTGGTATTCCGATCATGATGTCGGAAGTGCTGATCGGTCGTCGAGGTCGGCAAAGTCCGATTAACTCACTGCGTGATGTGGCTCTGGAGTCGGCCAGTAGTGGCCGTTGGCAGCTTGTGGGCTGGATGGGGGCCTTGGCAGGCCTGATGATTTTTGGCTTTTACTCCGTCGTAGCTGGCTGGGTACTGGCCTATGTCGTGGAGATGGCCCAAGGCCACTTTAACGGTGCCGGCGCTGAGCAAGTGGGAGCCTCCTTCGAAGGATTATTGGCGGACCCTCTGCAAATGTTGGTATGGCATAGCATCTTTACCGTGCTGAGTGTGGGCGTGTTGGTGAAGGGTGTGCATGATGGCTTGGAGCGTGGCATTCGTATCATGATGCCTGCCTTGTTTGTGTTGCTGTTTGTGGTGTTAGCCTATGGCTTTAGCACCGGTTACAGTGCGCAGGCGTTCCACTTCATGTTTGACTTCGCGCCGGAAAAACTGACCTGGGAAGCGGTGCTGGTTGCACTGGGGCATGCCTTCTTTACCCTGAGTTTAGGGATGGGCTCGATTATTGTGTATGGCGCCTATATGCCGAAGCAGGCAGGTATTGGCAGCACAGTTATGACGGTGGCTTTGCTCGATACCCTGGTGGCGTTGGTGGCTGGGATGGCGATTTTTCCCATTGTATTTGCCAATAATATGGATCCTGGTGCGGGCCCTGGTCTGATGTTTGTCACTCTGCCGGTGGCATTTGGCAATATGCCGCTGGGACAGATTTTTGGTTTCCTATTCTTTGTCCTGGTCGCCATTGCGGCCTGGAGCTCGGCTATTTCTCTGATGGAACCATCCATTGCGTTCTTGGTTGAGAAGTTTGGCTTAAGCCGTAGTCTCTCTTGCCTGTTGTTGGGCTTGGTGGGTTGGCTGTTAGGGGTGGGATCATTGTTGTCCTTTAACGATTGGTCCGCTTACACCCTGCTTGGGAAGAATTTCTTCGACATTCTTGATTACCTCACGGCTAACATTATGTTGCCGCTAGGGGGCTTGCTGGTAGCTGTTCTGGTTGGCTTTGTGCTCAAACCCAGCCATGTACAGGATGAGCTGGCATTGTCACCCTTCTGGTTCCAGCTATGGCGCTTGGTATTACGCTTTATTACTCCTGTATTGGTAGGGGTGGTATTCGTCGCCAATTTGCTCTAATCGGCTGTGATATACTGGGGCCCTTGTGGCCCCGGTTGCTTTATTACTTGCACAAGTCGGATTGTGCAGTCGAAATTAGGCAAAGTGGGGCAAGTTTGCTCGTAGGTGGAGTGTCCTCATGACCACGGTTGACCGAAGTGCGTTGGTGATGCATCCGGCTCAGGCCATGTATGCCATCGTCAATGATGTGGAAGCCTATCCGCAGTTTTTACCCTGGTGTTCTGCTGCCCGTATCCTGGAAGTGGATGAGCAGCATATGGTGGCCAGTTTAGAGGTAAGCAAAGCCGGTCTGAGCTATCGCTTTACTACTCGAAATGAACTGAATGCGCCTCACCGTATCTCGCTAGAGTTGGTCGAGGGGCCCTTTAAATATTTGCGTGGTGAGTGGCAATTCAAAGCACTGAATGAACAAGCCTGCAAAGTATCCCTTAGTCTCAGTTTTGACTTCGCCGGTAAGCTTGGCAGTTTGGCGATGGGGAAAGTATTTAACCAGATCGCAACTACCATGGTTGAGGCTTTTTGTAAGCGTGCGGAGAGCTTAAATGGATAAGCCTGCTAAGTTAATTAGCGTTGAGGTAGCCTATGCGCTACCTCATGATCAAATGATTATTCCGCTCCAGGTTGAGGAGGGCTGCACCCTGTATCAAGCGGTGCAACAGTCAGGGATTACAGATTACTATCCAGAGATTGATCCGGATAATGCGCCAATGGGCATTTTTGGCAAAGCGGTGCGTAATCCCAAGCAACAAGCGTTGCGAGAAGGAGAACGAGTCGAAATTTACCGACCGTTGTTAATCGATCCGAAGCAGGCGCGGGCCAATCGTGCCGCTAAAGCCAAGGCTGAGCGTAGCTAGCCCTGGCTCAAGTATGGAGCCCTTATTGATTGGGGGCTTCTTCTGCTCCGGGGCGATAGTGTCCCTGGATATTGCTAAGACGGCCATCTTGGCCAAAGTAAAGGCTAAGCTGGCGTTTGACCACCTCGCCATTGGCCTTTTCCAGGCTATAGAGATAGTCCCAGCGATGAGTATTGAAGGTATCGACCAGCAAGGGGCTGCCCATCACGAAGCGCACCTGCTCTTGGGTCATACCGGGTTGCAGTTGGTTAACCATGTTTTGGTCGACCATATGTCCTTGCTGGACTTCAATCCGGTGGATGCCGGGGAAGAACGAGCAGCCACTGAGCAGCAAAGCGCAGCTGAGAAGGATTGCCTTTTGCATAGCGATGCGACTTCCAATATCTTGTTTGGCGGGGAATAATACATGATATTGCCACAGACTGCGAAGAGCACAGAGTAAGGCTAGAAGCGATGGAAAATCAGGAATTACGTAAAGCCGGCCTGAAGGTCACCTTACCCCGGGTCAAGATTTATCAAATTTTGGAACAAGCCGGGGAGCAGGATCACTGGAGTGCCGAGGACATCTATCGCATTCTGATGGAGCAGGGTGAAGATGTGGGGCTAGCCACGGTATATCGTGTGCTGACTCAGTTTGAAGCGGCGGGCCTAGTGGTGCGTCACCACTTTGAAGGCGGTCACTCGGTTTTTGAATTATCTTCCGATGATAAGCATGATCACTTGGTGTGTGTGAAATCTGGCGTGGTGCGCGAGTTTTCTGATCCCATCGTTAATCAGCGCTTGGAAGAGATTGCTAAAGAGCATGGTTTTGTACTAACGGACCGTACGATTTATCTGTACGGCATTTATCAGGGCACTGATGATAAATAAGTCCGGTTAGTACCCCATGCACACAACGCCCAGCTAAGCTGGGCGTTGTTGTTTCTAGCACGAGTATTGCCGGTAGTTTAATGGGGCAGTTGTTGCAACATCGCCTCAGCATGGGCGCGGGCGTGGTTGCCTAACTCTACCCCTCCCAGCATACGGGCGATTTCTTGAATACGGTCTTCTTTGTTAAGGCGGCGAACCCGTGAAAGGGTATGGCTGCCCTGCACTTCTTTACTGACAAATAGGTGCTCATGGGCTTGAGCGGCGACCTGGGGTTGGTGGGTGACACAGAGTACCTGGACACGCTCACCCAGTTGTCGTAGCAAGCGGCCCACCACTTCCGCGACAGCTCCGCCAATCCCCACATCGACCTCATCAAATACTAGAGTGGGGGTGGTAGAGCACTGTGCTGCAACGACTTGAATCGCTAGGCTGATACGCGATAGCTCACCGCCAGAGGCTACCTTGTGTAGGGGGCGTGGTGGCTGGCCCGGGTTGGCGCTGAGTAGTAGCTCTACTCGATCAATCCCTTGGGCGCTGTAGTGCGGTTCATCCAGAGCAGTGACGGCGACTTCGAAACAACAATGCGGCATGCTCAAAGCATGTAGCTGGTCCATGACGGCACTACTGAGTTGTTGGGCGAGTTGCTGACGTTGACTGCTAAGGCGCTGGGCCTGCTCCAAATAATGTTGCCGTGCTTGCTGGACTTGCAGGGTTAGCTGTTCCAGCTGGGATTCATCCACGGCTAACTCTCCCAGCTCTTGCTGTAATTGGACGAGCAGTGCAGGCAGTTGTTGAGGTGTAACGCGATGTTTGCGGGCGGTGCTGTAGAGAGCATGCAGGCGCTGATCGACTGCTTCCAGACGGGCGGGATCCAGCTCGCAGCGGCCGAGCGCCTGCTCCAAGCTATGCATGGCCTCATCGACTTGGATGGCGGCACTATCAAGCATTTCTAGCGCTTCATGGCAACTTTGGCTATCTAAGCGCAATTGTTGCAGAAGCTGTTGTGCGCGGCGTAATTGTTGGGAGATAGCTTGATCATCGTCACGGCAAAGCTCTAAGAGCTGTTGGCCCAGCTGCAGATTCTGTTCAGCATTAGCCAGCATGCTTTGCTCTTGTTCCAATTGCTCTAGCTCATCCGGAAGGGGGGCCAGCAGCACGAGTTCTTCGACCTGATAGCTGAGTAGTTGTACTTTGGCTTGGTCTTCTGCACTGCGGTTCTGTACCTGTTGCAAGCGCTTTTGTAGCTGTTGCCAGTGCTGATAGCTTTGTTTGAGGGGCAGCAGAGCACTCTGGAGCTGACCATAGTCATCCAGCAGCTGTAAGTGAGTGGCCGGGTTGAGCAGGCGCTGATGGGCATGTTGGCCGTGGATTTCTACCAATAGCTCGCCCAGTTCACGTAACTCTTGCAGATTGCAGGGGCGGCCATTAATCCAGGCGCGGGAGCGGCCTTCGGCGCTGATGCTGCGTCTGAGGATGCAGTGCTCTTCTTCCAGCAGTTCACGTTCATTCAGCCACTGCTGGGCAGCGGGAATCTGACGGATATCAAAGCAGGCGCTGATTTCGGCCTTGTCACTACCATGACGGACACAGCCAGGATCAGCACGCTCCCCTAAAGCCAGGGCAAGGGAATCAAGCATAATGGATTTGCCCGCGCCGGTTTCACCGCTGACGGCGAGGAGGCCGGATTTTAGATCCAGCTCTAATTGATCAACAATGGCCACGTTGCGAATACTGAGCTGACAGAGCATGAGCGACCCTCTTAACTGTCTATGCGTACAGTAGTTTAGCGGGCTTTTGATTGTGTGCAATGCCCTGTTGGCTTTTTTATCTGTCGCTTGAATCGTGCTGGGATGTCCCCATATTGGTGCCAGTCCCACGACAACCATTGCAATCCTAGTGGAGGAGTTAAGTCCATGAGCGAGCAAAAGGCTGCTGAGCAGGCCCAGAATGACAGTGTGCAAGTAGAGGTCAATGAGGCTCAGACTTCTGAGGTGTTGACCGAAGAGGAGAGCCTGCAGGCGGAAATAGCTAAGCTGCAACAGCAGCTAGAAGAGGCTAAAGAAAACAACTTGCGTGTGCAGGCGGAAATGCAGAATGTGCGTCGCCGTGCTGAGCAGGATGTGGAAAAAGCCCATCGCTATGGACTGGAAAAAATCATCAATGAGCTGTTGCCGGTGGTAGACAACCTGGAGCGCGCCATTACTTCCGCCCAGGGAGAAGGTGAGCACCTGCAGGCGATTCGTGATGGTGTTGAGATGACCCTCAGTGCTTTCCTGGCTGCGCTGCAAAAGTTCAATGTGGAAACGGTTGATCCACAGGGGGAAGTTTTTAACCCTGAGCTGCATCAGGCAGTTAGCATGGTGCCGAGTGCTGAAGTCGAAGCGAACAAGGTGCTGAGTGTGATGATGAAGGGGTACACCCTTAATGGTCGTCTGCTGCGTCCGGCGATGGTTGTGGTCTCCAAAGGGGCGGCCTAAAACCGGAATTTTTTTAGGTATTTGCCCTTGAAAAGGGTCAAGTTGCACCAACTTAGTAGGCAACGTGTTCAGGGCCTAGCCCACCAAGTAAAGATTTGAGGTAAGCGTATTATGGGTAAAATCATTGGTATCGACTTAGGCACCACCAACTCCTGCGTGGCAGTTATGGATGGTGACAAAGTTAAGGTGTTGGAAAACGCCGAAGGTGCGCGTACCACTCCCTCCATCATCGCCTATGCGGATGATGAGGTGCTGGTCGGCCAGCCTGCAAAGCGCCAGGCAGTGACTAACCCCCATAACACCCTGTTTGCTGTTAAGCGTTTGATCGGCCGTAAGTTCAGCGATGATGTTGTGCAAAAAGACATCAAAATGGTGCCTTACAAAATTGTTGCGGCTGACAATGGCGATGCCTGGGTTGGGGTGAAAGATAAGAAGCTGGCGCCCCCACAGATTTCCGCCGAAGTACTGAAAAAGATGAAGAAAACCGCTGAAGACTACCTCGGTGAGGAAGTTACCGCAGCGGTGATTACTGTTCCTGCTTATTTCAACGATTCTCAGCGTCAGGCCACCAAAGATGCTGGTCGTATTGCTGGTCTGGAAGTGAAGCGCATCATTAACGAGCCCACCGCTGCAGCCTTGGCTTATGGCATGGATAAGCAGAGTGGCGATGCCAAGATTGCGGTCTATGACTTGGGTGGTGGTACTTTCGATATCTCCATTATCGAAATCGCTGATGTTGATGGTGAAAAGCAGTTTGAAGTGCTGGCCACCAATGGTGACACCTTCCTCGGTGGTGAAGACTTTGACCTGCGACTGATTGAGTTCTTGGCGGCGGAGTTCAAGAAAGAGTCCGGTATTGACCTTTCTGGTGATCCTTTGGCGATGCAGCGCCTGAAAGAAGCGGCAGAGAAAGCCAAGATTGAGCTGTCTTCTGCGCAGCAAACCGATGTGAATCTGCCTTACATCACTGCCGATGCCACTGGTCCTAAGCACCTGAACGTTAAAGTGACTCGTGCCAAGCTGGAGTCCTTGGTTGAGGAGCTGGTTGATCGTTCTCTGGAACCTTGCCGGATCGCAATGAAAGACGCCGGTTTGCAGCCCAGTGAAATTGATGAAGTGATTCTGGTTGGTGGTCAGACCCGCATGCCGCTGGTACAGCAGCGTGTGAAAGAACTGTTCCAGAAAGAGCCTCGCCGTGACGTTAACCCCGATGAAGCGGTGGCCATGGGCGCGGCTATCCAGGGTGCCGTCCTGGCTGGTGATGTAAAAGATGTGTTGCTGCTGGACGTGACTCCGCTGACTCTGGGGATTGAAACTCTGGGTGGGGTGATGACACCGCTGATCGAGAAGAACACCACTATTCCGACCCGCAAGTCACAAATTTTCTCCACAGCCGATGATAATCAGACGGCGGTAACCATTCATGTGTTGCAGGGTGAGCGCAAGCAAGCAAGTGGTAACAAGTCTCTGGGTCGTTTTGACCTGGCCGATATTCCGCCTGCACCTCGTGGCGTGCCCCAGGTTGAAGTGAGCTTCGATATTGATGCCAACGGTATCCTTAATGTCTCTGCTAAAGACAAGGCCACCGGTAAAGAGCAGTCCATCGTAATCAAGGCTTCCTCCGGTCTGTCTGACGAGGAAATTGAAAAGATGGTGCGCGATGCTGAAGCTAATGCAGCTGAGGACAAGAAGTTCGAAGAGCTGGTGCAAGCGCGCAACAGTGGTGATGGCATGGTCCACACTGCCCGTAAGACCCTGAAAGATGCAGGCGATAAAGCGACTGCTGAAGAAAAAGAGAAAATTGAAGCGGCTATCAAGGATCTGGAAGAGGCGCTGAAAGGTGATAGCAAAGATGCCATCGCCAGCAAAACTGAAGCCTTGACCGAGGCGTTGTCAGGCTTGGCGCAGAAAATGTACGCCGAAGCCGCCGCGCAGCAGGAAGGTGCCACCGGTGAAGCTGGTAAGGCGAAAGAAGATGACGCGGTGGATGCCGAGTTTGAAGAAGTGAAGGACGACAAGAAGTAAGGTCGGCCCAGACTGGGACGCGGGCGTTAAGCCCGCGTCTGTGTTTTCAACGCGATAACGGCTAGCCAGCGAAAGATATGTCAAAACGCGATTTTTACGAAGTGCTGGGGCTACAGAAAAACGCCTCCGAAGCGGACATCAAAAAAGCCTATCGCCGTATGGCGATGAAGTATCACCCGGATCGTAATCCGGATGATAAAGAGGCTGAAGCCAAGTTCAAAGAAGTGAGCGAGGCCTATGAAGTCCTGTCCGATGCCAAAAAGAAAGCGGCCTACGACCAGTTTGGTCATGCAGGGGTGGATGGCAATGGTGGCGGATTCGGCGGTGGCGGTTTTAGTGGCGGCGGCAGCTTCCAGGACATTTTTGGCGATGTTTTCGGCGATATCTTTGGTGGCGGCGGTGGCGGTTTTGGTCGTGCAGGGAGAGGTGGACCACAACGTGGCTCAGACTTGCGCTACACCCTTGAGTTAGACTTGGAAGAAGCCGTCAAAGGATGCCAAAAGTCGATTCGCATCCCGTCTTTGGTGGAGTGTGAGACCTGTGATGGCTCTGGGGCCAAGCCAGGTACGCAGCCACAAACCTGTTCTACCTGTGGTGGGGCAGGGCAAATCCGGATGCAACAGGGCTTTTTTGCGGTTCAGCAGACCTGTCCTGCCTGCCATGGTGCGGGTAAGGTGATTGCAGATCCCTGCCGTGACTGCCATGGTCGTGGTCGGGTAGAGGAAACCAAAACCCTTAATGTGAAAATCCCGGCTGGTGTTGATAGCGGTGACCGCATCCGTTTGTCTGGTGAGGGCGAGGCGGGTTTACAAGGCGGCCCTGCCGGCGATCTCTATGTGCAGGTGTCGGTACGTGAGCATCCCATTTTTGAACGGGATGGTAAGAACCTTTATTGCGAAGTACCGGTTAGCATTGTAGATGCTGCCTTGGGTGGTGAGCTGGAAGTGCCGACTTTAGATGGTCGAGTGAAGTTGAAGATTCCGGCAGAAACCCAAACTGGCAAACTCTTCCGTCTGCGTGGTAAAGGCGTAGTGCCGGTACGTGGCGGTGCGCCAGGGGATCTGATCTGCCGAGTGGCGGTAGAGACCCCAGTGAATCTGACTGCACGGCAAAAGGAACTGCTACGCGAGTTTCAGGCCAGTATGGATGATGAGGGAGAGCGTCACTCACCGAAGAAAAAATCATTCTTCGATGGAGTGAAGAAGTTCTTCGAAGATATGAAATAAGCGAGGATACTCGCACACAGGCGGCATTGGCCGCCTGTTTTGTTTGTATGCCATCCCATGGTTGCATTCTATAATAGCCGACTTAGATTGAGTAGAAGACAGGATACACAGCATGACTCGCATTGCCATTATGGGCGCCGCCGGACGGATGGGGCGTAATCTCATTGATGCCGTGCTCCAGCAAGAGGGGGTAACCCTGGCCGCTGGCATTCTGGAGCCCGGAAGCAGCCTGCTGGGGGCTGATTTAGGAGAGTTGGCGGGCAAAGGCAAACTGGGGGTAAAAGCCGTCAGTACTGTCGAGTCAGTGCTGGATCAGTTTGATGTGCTCATCGACTTTACTGCTCCCGAAGTGACAGTCGCCAATGCAGCCTTGTGTGCAGCCCATGGCAAGAAGCTGGTGGTGGGCACGACGGGTTTGAGTGCCGAACAAAAGCAAGCCCTGCAGCAGGCCGCACAACAGACGGCCATCATGTTTGCACCCAATATGAGCGTTGGCGTTAACCTCTGCTTCAAATTGCTGGAGTTGGCGGCCCAGGTACTGGGTGATGATTACGATGTGGAGATCGTAGAAGCTCACCATCGTCATAAGGTCGACTCACCTTCCGGTACTGCTTTGCGGATGGGCGAGGTAGTGGCCGATGCACTGGGGCGTGATCTGGCCAGTTGCGCTGTCTATGGTCGTGAAGGTCAGGTTGGAGCGCGTCCTGCCAAAGAAATAGGCTTTGCCACCGTTCGTGCAGGGGATGTAGTGGGGGATCACACGGTGATTTTTGCCACCGAAGGGGAGCGAGTAGAAATCACCCATAAAGCGTCCAGCCGAATGACCTTTGCCAAGGGAGCGGTACGCGCGGCACTGTGGTTGCAGCAAAAACAGCAGGGCCTGTTCGATATGCAGGATGTGTTGGGGCTGCGTAACTGAGTTGAGGCGCTCTAGTAAATGACTGGTTAAAAATCAAGCATCCCTTGCATGGGGTGCTTGGTATCACTAGAATATGCCGTTCTTTGCAATACCCGTTCTTTAATCTCCTTGCTTCTCGCCATCCGGTGGGGGGCTGTTAACCCGTAAGGAGCTTTCATGCGTCATTACGAAATCGTATTTCTGGTTCATCCCGATCAGAGCGAGCAGGTTCCTGCTATGGTCGAGCGTTACACCTCTCTGATCGAAGGTGCTAACGGCAAGATCCATCGTCTGGAAGACTGGGGCCGTCGCCAACTGGCTTACCCCATCAACAAGATTCACAAAGCTCACTACGTGATGCTGAATGTTGAGTGCTCTCAGGAAGTTCTGGACGAACTGGAAGACCTGTTCCGTTATAACGATGCGGTAATCCGTAACCTGGTTATCCGTCGTGACGAAGCCATCACTGAAGTATCTCCGATTAAAGCTGCTGAAAGTCGTGAAGAGCGTCGTCCCCGTCGTGATGACTCTGCTGCCAAAGCCGAGCAGAACGATGCTGAAGACGAAGTAGCTGAAGAATCCAGCGAAGACTAATTAAGCAGATCACAGAGGAGTTCAATCATGGCGCGTTTTTTCCGTCGTCGTAAGTTCTGTCGTTTCACCGCCGAAGGCGTGAAGGAAATCGACTACAAAGACATCGAAACCTTAAAGGGCTACATCACTGAAACCGGCAAGATCGTTCCTAGCCGTATCACTGGTACTAAAGCCCGTTATCAGCGTCAGCTGGCTAGCGCGATCAAGCGTGCCCGCTTCCTGGCGTTGCTGCCCTATACCGATAGCCACGAATAAGGATACGTCCGGGCATGCGTGCTCTTGCTGAGTACATCATGCGGGGCCGCAAAGAGGCCCTGGTCGTAGCAGTCGTGAGCGCTGCGCTACCCCTGATGTTTTGGGTAAGTGCGGCAACCCTGAGCCTGGTGACCCTGAGACGGGGCGTCAGCGAGGGAGCAGTAATACTAGCGTGGGCATCACTACCCACATTGGCTTGGTGGTGGGGACAGGGAGATCCTACTCCCTTACTGAGTCTGATAGGCACCTTTTTACTGGCCTGGGTGCTGAGAGTCTCGGTGTCCTGGACCAAGGTGCTGTTGGTAGTGAGCGGGTTAGCCCTGGTGCTGAGCGGTATATTGAGTTGGGCGTTGGCCGATGTACTCAATATCTTGCAGACCCTCAGTGATCAGATGCTGGCACGCATGAGCCCTGAAGGCCTGGAGGCTCCACCGGAGGCTCTGCGCCAGTTCATGATGGACTTGTTGTTAGGTGGGGTAACCGCCTTCCACTTGGCTGTGATGTTAGGCAGCTTGGCACTTGCCCGTAGTTGGCAGGCTGGGCTGTACAACCCGGGCGGCTTCCAGACTGAGTTTCATCAGCTGCGTTTGCCACTGAGCCTGGCGTTGGGACTGGTGGTCGTGCTTTTTATGGGAACCAGTATTGATCCGCAGGGATTACGGTGGTTACCAGCATTAACTGTGCCCTTGGTGATGGCTGGCTTAGCGCTGGTTCATGGTGTGATAGGTATTAAGGCATTGGGCAGAGCATGGTTAGTGGGCTTCTATACGGCCTTCTTCCTGCTCGGTATTTATATGTATCCCTTATTGATGCTGGCGGCTGTGCTGGATTCAGCCTTTAACATTCGTCGGCGTCTGCGTCCGGTGCATTCATCGGACACTTAACGAAGAGGTTTGCGAGATGGAAGTTATTCTGCTCGAGAAAGTCGGCAAGCTGGGTAGCTTGGGTGACAAAGTAAACGTGAAGTCTGGTTATGGTCGCAACTACCTGCTGCCTTTTGGCAAAGCGGTAATGGCAACTGCTGATAACCTGGCGAAGTTCGAAGAGCGTCGCGCTGAGCTGGAAAAAGCGGCTGCTGACAAGCTGGCTGCTGCTGAAGCCCGTGCTCTGCAACTGAAAGAGATCGAGCTGTCCATCGTGGCCAAAGCTGGTGACGAAGGTAAATTGTTCGGTTCTATCGGTACTCGTGACATCGCTGAAGCGATCACTCAAGCCGGTATCGCGGTAGACAAGTCTGAAGTTCGTCTGCCCAATGGCGCTCTGCGTCACACTGGTGAGTTCGAAGTCAGCATCCAGTTGCACGCTGAAGTGTCTGCAACTGTTGCTATCGTGGTTGTTGCTGAGTAATTTCAGTACACCCGCTAGACAAACACCCGCTTAGGCGGGTGTTTGTGTTTTTAGCCATACCGAAAAGGCCTGCTAAACTAGGCCGCTGTTCAGTCATCAACGAGCTGTGGTTGTAATGATGGAGATGGATACCGAGCTGGATCAACAAACCCAGGCGCTGAAGGTGCCGCCTTATTCACTCGAGGCGGAACAATCGGTGCTCGGTGGGGTACTGCTGGATAACCAGGCCTGGGATTCCGTGGCCGAGCAGGTCACAGATGATGACTTCTATCGGCGTGAGCATCGCCTGATTTATCGGGCCATGGCCAAGCTGATTGGCGAGCAGCAGCCGCTGGATATTATTACTCTCTCGGAAGAGTTGGAGTCGCGGGCAGAGTTGGAACAAGTGGGTGGCCTGGCTTACCTGGGAGAGTTGGCGCAGAACACACCCAGTACAATCAATATCCGAGCCTATGCGGAAATTGTGCGGGATCGCTCCTTACTGCGACAGCTGATCGGTATTGGTGGTGAAATTGTTGATATGGCTTACCACACAGAGGGGCGACAAGCCACCGAAGTGTTGAGTGAGGCGGAAGCCAAGGTTTTTAAAATTGCCGAAAGCCGCGGCAAGTCTAATGGCCCCGAAGCGGTGAATCCGATTCTGGCGCGCACCATTGAAAAAATCGACCAGCTTAATCAGGTTGGGGGCAGCATTACCGGCGTAAGCTCCGGATTTACCGATCTGGATGCCATGACTTCGGGCTTGCAGCCATCGGATCTGGTGATCGTTGCGGCGCGCCCTTCAATGGGGAAAACCACGTTCTCGATGAACATCGTCGAAAACGTAGTAGTCGGCGGGGAAAAGCCGGTACTGGTATTTAGTTTGGAGATGCCTGCGGATCAGTTGATGATGCGTATGCTCGCCTCCTTGGGCAAAATTCCCCTCAGTAATGTGCGCAGTGGTCAGCTGGATCCGGAAGAGTGGAACCGACTCACCGCGGCGGTGCATATGCTGCGTAATAAGCCTTTGTATATTGATGATCAGCCGGGCATCACCCCCAGTGAAATGCGGGCGCGGGCGCGCCGTATTCATCGGGAACATGGCAGCCTGGGGCTGATAATGGTCGACTACCTGCAATTGATGCGCTTGGGTGGCAAGGTAGAGAGTCGTACACAGGAAGTAGCGGAAATATCGCGTTCTTTAAAAGCCTTGGCGAAGGAGTTGCAGTGCACGGTGATTGCCCTGTCACAGCTGAACCGTAGCTTGGAAAACCGTCCTAACAAGCGTCCGGTGAACTCTGACTTGCGGGAATCGGGCTCAATCGAGCAGGATGCCGACGTGATCCTCTTTATCTACCGGGATGAGGTCTATAACGAGGACAGTCCTGATAAAGGCGTGGCGGAAATTATTATCGGTAAACAGCGTAACGGGCCTATCGGTACCTGCCGCCTGGCCTTTATTGGTAAATACACCCGCTTCGAGGATCTGGCCCGTACTGGTTATGATGACTATCAGTATGAGTAATCCGCGTCTGCACGCTTAATCGGTTTTAAATTGTCGGCAGTAAGCGGCAAAGGCTGGGGGCAGTGGGGCCTTGCCACGGGATTGGTAATCAAAGGCGAGAATGCTGGACTGAGCGAGGGCGACCTCTTGCTGGTCCTGACAGCGGCGTAGCCGGTATTGTAATACGCAGCCATGCTGATCAAGTTCACTGACTCCCAGACTGCCCTCCAGTTCGTCTGCGTAGAAGGCTTCCGCACGAAACTGGATAGCCACATCGGCCAGAATCATGCCGCAGCCACCTAAATCCATCTCACTGAAACCTCCGGCACTTAGCCAGCGTACCCTGAGCTCATGGAGCAGATTAAGCAAGGCGCCATTGCTGAGGTGATTGCCGTAATTAATGTCCTGTATTTGCACACGTATCAGACTGTGAAAAGGCAGGGTGGGGAGTGTCAGGCGTAAGCGGGGCATCAGCACCTCCTGGGGGCTGTTTTTCAGCAAAAAAATTGCTGCTATCGAGTAAAAAATACAATCATCGCCAGCGCTAAGATTGCGCACAATAGCGCTCCCGTGGAGGAGTGCCCATGTCGAGTTTTCTGTTAGTTGATGCGATTTTGGATCAGTTGGCTGAGCAAGGCTATGCCATTGTTGATGGACTTTTGTCTGATACCTTATTGCAGAATCTGCATGATGATTTGCATGAGCAGGGCTTGCGCCCAGCCCGTATTGGCCAGGATCGCTTACGTATGGCGGAGGTGCGTGGCGATAAAATTGATTGGCTCGATGGTAATACGCCTCCACAACAGGAGTTTTTGGGGCTGACGCAAAGCTGGCAAGAAGCTTTTAACCGCAGCTTCTATTTGGGCTTAAACGCTGCGGAGTTTCACTATGCTTACTACCCCGAGGGGGGCGGTTATCAAAAGCATTGGGATAACTTTCAGGGCACTAATGCCCGGGTACTGACCTTTATCACCTACCTCAATCGTTTCTGGCAGCCGGGGGATGGGGGAGAGCTGGTTATTTACACCGAGGACGATAGCGCCGTGCGTGCCTTGGTCGCTCCTACCTGGGGTACCAGTGTGCTGTTTTTTAGTGATCGTTTCCCCCACCAAGTGATGCCCGCGGTGAAGCCCCGTGCCAGTGTGACGGGTTGGTTTCGCCGCAATGATCCCCTGGTGTTTTAAGGGCGTGCATTTCATCCGCTATTCGCGTGGATGGGTACCAGGTGCTGGCGAAAACGCTCGGTACAGGCTTGCCAACTGAAGCCTTCCGCTGCCCGGCGACAGAGGCTGCGATCAAGTTGCAGGCAGCGCTGCACCGCCCTGGCTAAGTCTTCATCAAGAAAACCACTGACCCCTGGCTGCACCACATCAATGGGTCCGGTAACGGGATAGGCCGCCACTGGGGTGCCACAGGCCATGGCCTCCAGCATCACCAAACCAAAGGTATCGGTGCGGGAAGGAAAGACAAACACATCCGCCTGAGCATACTCTTGGGCCAGTGCCTGCCCACGCTTAAAACCTACCCACTCGACTTCCGGATAGCGCTTTTCCAGTTCAGTACGGGCGGGGCCATCGCCAACCACCCGCTTACGGGCAGGAAAGGGCAGTTGTAAGAAGGCTTCCAGGTTCTTTTCCACTGCCACCCGTCCGACATAAAGCAGCAAGGGTTGGCCGCAATGCTGCATTGGCTCCGCTAGTTGTGGATGCCGCGGCTGGGGACGAAATAACTCGGTATCCACTCCTCGTCCCCAAACCACCAAGTTGCTTAAGCCCTGGGCGCTTAGCTCATCGGCATTACTGAGGGTGGTGACGAGTACGTGACGGCTAGGGCGGTGAAACCAACGTAAAAAACGATAGCCCCAAGCCAGGGGAATTAGGGCGCAGCGGCTATGCACATACTCTGGAAACTTGGTATGCAATGAGGTGCTAAAGGGCAGCTGCTGTCGATTTAAATAGCGTCGGGCAGCTAAGCCGAGCGGGCCCTCGGTAGCGATGTGATAGGCATCAGCCTGGGCGGCTTGCAGCATCTTAGGCAGGCGCCAGATATCCAGCGCTAGGCGAATATCCGGATAGGTGGGACAGGGGAGATTACGAAACAGGCCGGGATGGATCACTTCGATTTGGATGCCCTGCTGCTGTAACTGCTGACACATTTGCTGCAGGGTGGTGACGACACCATTGATTTGTGGTGTCCAGGCATCGGTAACTAAGACCAGCTTGTTCATTTAGGCGCTCCTTGCCAGGGCCGAGTCGGCGGTTTGTGATAACAACACCTCGCGTTGACGCACCCAGCGCACCAGTTCAATGCGCCCATCCAGGTGCTCAACCAAGGCGGTGCAGGACTCTACCCAATCGCCACAGTTGAGATAGCGCACCTCACCTACCTTACGAATTTCGGCATGATGGATATGGCCGCAGACTACCCCATCGAAGCCCCGCCGTTGGCACTCATGGGCCAGGGCTTCTTCAAACTCGCTGATAAAGCTCACCGCTTTTTTGACCCGGTGTTTGAGGTAGGCAGAGAGTGACCAGTAGCCCATACCAAAGCGTTGGCGTAGTTGATTGAGCCACCGGTTCAATACCAGCAGGCTTTCGTAAGCGGAGTCACCGAGGAAGGCGAGCCAGCGATGGTAGCGGGTAATCACATCGAACAGATCGCCATGGGTGATCAGCCAACGCTCACCTTGCAGGGTCTGGTATTCCGCTTCATCTACCAGACGGATGTTGCCTAGCTCAAGGGTTGAGTATTTGCGTAGAAATTCATCGTGGTTACCGGTGACATAGGTGACTTCGGTACCTCGTTTGGCCAGGGTCAGGATGCGCCTGAGCACATTGGAATGGCTTTGTGGCCAGTAAAAACCTTTGCGCAGGCGCCAGCCATCGATGATGTCGCCTACCAAGAACAGTTGCTGACAGTCATGGCTTTTTAGAAATTCAGTTAACAGTTCCGCCTGGCAGCCCCGGGTACCCAGGTGGGTATCGGAGATCCAGATGGTGCGAACACGGCGCTTGTGCGGGGGCAGGACTGGGGTCGTCATGGGCAGCTCCTGTAACAGTCACTGCCATGCTAGGTAAATTTAATGACGGAAATATTGCGGGGTAACGCCTGCTTGTCTTAGCCGGCAGCGAGGTAGTCTTGCAGCACAGTACAGGTGGTGTGGGTGAGCTGCTGTACCTCAGCGGCGGTCATACAGAAGGGGGGCATCATATAGACCAACTTACCAAAGGGTCGGAGCCAGATGCCCGCCTCAACCAACATGGGTTGCAGGCGGCGATTATCCACAGGCTGTGCTAACTCAATCACTCCGATGGCGCCGAGGCAGCGTACCTCCGCCACGCCGTTAAGTTGGCGGGCGGGGGCTAACCCCTGGGAGAGTTGTTGCTCAAGTTGAGCGACCTGTTGTTGCCAGGGTTGGCTTAGGAGTAGCTCAATGCTGGCAGTGGCCACGGCGCAGGCCAGTGGGTTGGCCATAAAAGTAGGGCCATGCATAAAGCAGCCAGCGCCACCGGCGGAGATGGTTTCGGCAATATGGGTGGTGGTGAGGGTGGCGGCCAGGGTCATATAGCCGCCGGTGAGGGCTTTGCCAACACAGAGAATATCCGGGCTGATCGCCGCATGTTCACAGGCGAAGAGTTTGCCGGTGCGGCCAAAGCCAGTGGCAATCTCATCGGCAATCAACAGCACATCAAACTCATCACAGAGACGGCGAGCCTCCGCCAGGTAGGCGGGCGGATAAAAACGCATTCCCCCTGCCCCCTGCACGATGGGTTCCAGAATCAGGGCGGCCAGTTCGTGCTGGTGGTTGGCTAGCAGAGCGCGTAAGGGCTCCATTTCCCCTGGCTGCAACGGACGGTTAAAGCCCGTCGCTGGTGCGGGGGCAAACAGTTGCTGCATCAAGACTCCGCTAAACAACTCATGCATTCCTGTCACCGGATCACAGACTGACATCGCGCCGGTGGTGTCACCGTGATACCCCTGGCGTAGGGCCAGCAACCGTTGTTTGCCTGGCAGCCCCCGTGCTTGCCAGTATTGGATTGCCATCTTCATCGCCACCTCAACGGCGACGGAACCTGAGTCACAGAGAAACACTTTATCTAACCCCGCAGGGCTAAGGGCAACCAGATGCTGGCCAAGGCGAATGGCTGGCTCATGGGTGAGGCCGCCAAACATGACATGGCTCATTTTCTGGCTTTGTTCGACTAGCGCTTGATTGAGTTTGGGATGGTTGTAGCCATGAATAGCCGCCCACCAGGAGGCCATGCCATCAATCAGCTCGCGGCCATCGCTCAAATACAGCTTAACCCCCTGGGCATGGCTGACCGGAAACACCGGTGCAGGATTCAGCATGGAGGTATAAGGATGCCAGAGGTGTTGGCGGTCAAAGGCCAGATCCAGATCGGTAAGCATAAGGAGTCCTGAAACAGTGCACGGGGCCGGTATTGTGCCATGGTTGGTAAGTAGACGGAAAAGTACGCTGGCGTGATGCGGGGAGTGATGGCGTAAAAAAGCTGAAACTCATGGGAAACTTTCCAGTAGGGGGCAAGTCTACTTATGCAAGCCAACGCCATGCGTCAGGCGAAATAAATTAAAAGCCTTGAAGGAGAGCCTTATGAATAAGTCCAAACTTGTTGCTGCTACTGCCATTACCGGTTTGCTGTCACTGGGTATGATGAGTGCCGATGTGGCGCTGGCCGAAGGTGCCAAAGAGAAGTGCTACGGTGTAGCCAAAGCCGGTCAAAACGATTGCGCCGCTAATGGTCATGCCTGTGCCGGTCAGGCTTCCACCGACAATGATCCCAACGAATGGGTCTATGTGGCAGCCGGTACCTGTGAAGGCATGGGTGGAATGAAGAAGTAAGTCATGCTCACAACCCTCCCTCTGGCTGTAGGTGTGGGGCTGCGCGCCCCCCACTACCCTGATTTTCTTGAGCAGCGTCCGCCCATCGCTTGGTTGGAAGCGCACAGTGAAAATTACTTTGGTGGTGGGGCGGCCTTGCAGACGCTAACGCGGATTGCCGCCCATTACCCTATTAGCCTGCATGGAGTGGGAATGGGTCTGGCCTCTGCCCAGGAGCTTGATCCGGAGCACCTGCAAGCCCTGTGCAAACTGGTGCAGCGGATTCAGCCGCAGGCGGTATCGGAGCACCTGAGTTGGTGTCGGGCAGAAGGGCAGGTGATTAATGACTTACTGCCTTTTCCCTATTCGGAAGAAGCTTTGCTGCTAGTGACGGATCGGGTGCAGCGGGTGCAGGATGCATTAGGGCGGCCTTTATTGATCGAAAATCTGTCTACATACCTGCGTTTTGCCGACTCGGTGCTGACGGAGGCTGAGTTTTTAGCGGAACTGGTGCTGCGCACAGGTTGTGGATTATTACTGGATATCAACAACCTCTATGTGAATCAGGTCAATCTGGGGGTGGATGCCCAGCAAGAGATTGCCCGTCTGCCGGCAGCGGCTATTGCCGAAATTCATCTGGCAGGTTTTAGCCAGCGTAATGGTTGCCTGGTCGATAGCCATAGTCGTGCGGTGGTGGATGAGGTATGGCAGTTATATGCCGCCACCCTGGCGCAGATTGGTCCGCGACCGACCCTGATTGAGTGGGATCTGGACATTCCGAGCTTGGATGTGCTGCTTGGTGAAGCAGATAAAGCAGACGCTATTTTACGGAGGCTGCCATGACGATCTCCTTAGCAACCAGCCAGGCGCGACTCTTAGCGGCGATTCGGGAGCAGGCGGAGTTGCCAAGCGAATGGCTGGTGGATGCCTATCCCTGCACACCCGATAAAGGCTTGGCGGTGTACCGCAATAATCGCCGCATCCTGTTGAAGGAGATGCTGCGTAGCCTCTACCCCACAGTGGCGGCCTTAGTCGGTGAGGCTTATTTTGCCGGTTTGATTCATGCCTATGTGATGTCAGTGCCCTCACGCAGTGGTGATGTGCATCGTTATGGGGAGCAGATGGCGGACTTTATTGCCCAGTATCCGGGGAGTGAGGCCCTGCCCTATTTAGCCGATGTAGCGCGTTTGGAATGGGCTTGGCATCGCAGCTATTACGCTGAGGATAGCCCGCCCTTTGAACTGGCCTGCTTGCAGCAATGGGGGGCGGAGTCATTCCCGCTTCTGGTGTTTGAGCTGGATGCCGCGGTGCAGCTGTTGCAGTCCGAGTACAGCGTGCTGTCCATTTGGGCCTATCACCAACAAACACAGCCCAGCGGCTCCCTTCACTGGCAACAACCCCAGCATCTATTGGTTTGGCGGCCGGGGCGCGTGCAACTCAAGGAGCTCAGTGAGGCTGAATGGCAGGCGTTGCAAGCAATGGCCGCAGGCTTACCGCTGGAGCAGGTGGTGGAGCGAGCCCTGCAGGCAGAAGAAGAGTTCGATATTCAGACCAAGTTATTGGAATGGATTCAGATGCGGGTGATAGCAGGTGTTCATCTGCCGCCCTGTTAGCTTTTCTCTGTTGTGTTGGTAGAGAGGAGCGCTATCACCGTGATAATCACTCATGTCATACCCCAACGAGAGGAGGGCGCGCTATGCAGGCTCTATTCGCTCAGCGTGAGACGCTGTTGAAAATTGCCCAGCCACTCAGTGATGTACTGAATTTGCTGATTCGTTTTTATCTCGCCAAGGTCTTTTTCATGTCTGGCTTAACCAAGCTGCGTGACTGGGAGACAACGGTTTTTCTGTTTCAGGAAGAGTACCGTGTACCGCTGCTGTCACCGGAACTGGCGGCATTTTTCGGCACTGCCGGGGAGCTGGTGTTACCCGTCTTGTTGCTGCTGGGACTGGCGGGGCGTCTGGCCGGATTAGGGCTGTTTGTGCTGAATATTGTCGCGGTGGTGTCCTATTACCATGTGCTGTCTGAGGTGCAGTCGATGCTGGATGCCCACTTCTATTGGGGGCTGCTGCTGGCTGTGGTGGTGCTGTATGGGCCGGGACGTTTAGCCGTCGATCACTGGCTATGCCGCCGCTGTCAGAGCGCTTAATCGGCATAACTTTTTACCTTGCCCGCCCAGGGATCTGGGCGGGGCGGATCAGATGCTCTTTTTCAGCTGCTCACGTAACTCGGGGGAGAGGCCCTTATCCAGGTCCTCTTCGGTGGTGGTTAAATCCATCTTGCTTAGCAGTTCCGCCAGAATCGGGCCACAGCTGCCTTGGGTTTGGCGGTAGATACTAAAGAGCGAGTCGAGGGACAGATTTTGCCCCTGCCAGGCGCCTTCCTGCTTCACACAGTTGAGATATTGCTGCGAATAAGGCACCAACAGATTCCAGTTGCGGCTGACATCGGCCTGCAATTGCCAGAACAGTTCCCAGTTCACCTGTTCCGATAGCTGCTGTAACAGCTGGCCTAGTTGGCTGATGGCTTCTTGCTGTGGGCCATTGCCGGGGGTATTGGCCTGGCTGGGCAGGCTCAGAGTGGCGGCTAGAGATAGGGTTAGCACGCGGAAAAAAGTCATGATGCGGACTCCGCTAATGGCTGTACTCCCGTTACTTCCAGGGCTTGTCCCTGGGAGCGAAAGCGGACATTGAGTTGGTAGACTAACACGCCATATTCACGTTCGTCCTGCTGCTGATAGGCCGGGCGGGGGTCCTGGGCGAGAATTTGGCGCACCAATTCGAGTAATTGCGGGTACTGCTGTTGCCAGTGCTGTAACTGTTGCAAGGCCTCAGGGCAAAAGCGTACCTCCCGTAGAGGAGGGGGCTGTTCGGCAAAGCCGCCTTTGGCCTCAGGCAGGGAGTCAACAAAGGGAATGTAGGGCTTGATGTCTAGCACCGGTGTGCCATCCAGGAGGTCGGCGCCCCCCAGGCTCAACACCAGCTGTCCCTGCTCCTGCCGCCAACCGTGCCAAGGCACGACGGATAAGCCGATGGGGTTCGGGCGGAAAGGGCTGCGACTGGCAAAGACGCCGACCTTCTCGTTGCCCCCCAGCCGTGGCGGGCGTACCCGTTCATGCCAGGGGCGCTGTAGATGCTGGTGGAAGACAAAGCTCAACCACAGGTGACTGAAGCCCTCCAGCCCTGACAGGGCAGCAGGACTAAATTGCGGACTGAGCCAGAGCTCAACCTGGGCGGCGGTCACCAGACCGGGTTGGCGCGGGATGCCAAACTTCTCCCGAAACGGCGAGCGGATATGGCCGATGGCCTGGAATGCAAAGCTATTTTTGTCCATGTGTACAAATTAGATGAAGTATACTTGCCCGGTGAGTCAGTTAAGGAGTGGTTATGAGCCAGTCAAGCATACCTGTTTTAGACCTGGAGCGCTTTGCTTCCGATCGCACTGCTTTTGTGCAAGAACTGGGTAAGGGATATGCCGAGTGGGGATTTGCCGGGATTGTAAACCACGGCATCAGTGATGAAATTTTGCAGCAGGCCTATACACAGATTAAGGCGTTCTTCGCGCTGGATCAGGCCACTAAAGACAAGTACATCCTGCCGGGTATGGGTGGGGCTCGGGGCTATACTGGCTTTGGCGTCGAGCACGCTAAAGATAGCGATTATCCCGACCTGAAGGAGTTCTGGCATGTTGGGCGAGAGCTGCCCACCGGTGAGCTCCCCCACCCGAGTCTGTTAGCGAACCTTTGGGTAGAAGAACTACCGGAGTTTAAACCAGCGCTGCTTAACCTGTACCAGGCACTGGATACCCTGGGTGGGAAAATGCTCAGCGCCATGGCGTTGTATCTGGGACTGGAAGAACACTACTTTGCCGATAAGGTTAATCGTGGTAACTCCATTCTTCGCCCTATTCACTACCCCCCGGTCGCACAGCAGGATGGCCTGTCGGTGCGCTCCGCTCAGCATGAAGACATTAACTTCATCACCCTGTTGATCGGGGCGGAAGAGCCTGGGCTGGAAGTGCTGAGCAAAAAAGGCGAATGGGTACCCATTAATGCCATTCCCGGCACCATCGTCTGTAATATCGGCGATATGCTGCAGCGCCTAACTAACCATGTGTTGCCTTCAACCACCCATCGTGTGGTGAATCCTCAGGGAGAGCGTAGTCAACATCCACGCTATTCGATTCCGTTCTTCCTGCACCCCAATCCGGACTTTGTCATTGAGACGCTGCCGGGCTGCATCACGGCGGATAATCCCAATCGTTACCCTGAACCGATCACTGCTGATGATTACCTTAAGCAGCGCCTGCGTGAGATTGGTCTGTTGTAACGAACAAGCTGGCCCGATGGCGATGTGCTTTGACGGCCAGCTCCGCTAAATGCTCCAGGCGTCCGCCGATATCCAGCCAGGCTAACATCTCTTGCAGGGGAAGTTGGCCCTGGCTACCCGCCTCAAATAACAGTTGTTTACTCTGCTGATAGCCTTGCTGTAAACGCTGCAGACTATGTTCCAATGCGGCTGGGTCGCAGAAATAGCGGCCATGGGGCCGAGCCAGCTCAAGCAGGGCCACGCCATCCTGCTGTAGTTGCAGTAGCCTTTGGCTGAGTGCACTCGCGGTCGGTAGGGGCCGTGCCTGTAGTTGGGTGGCGAGGGTATTGGCCTGATGACGCACATCCTGATAGTAGTGACTGATGCGCAGGAGCAGGCTAAGGCGTTGCCCTTGCTCCACACTCAGGGGCTGGCGGCCGAGCTCAGTAATATGCTGATCCAGGTGTTGTTGTAGCGTTTCCCATTCCTGTTGCAGGCGGTCAGGGCCACTTTCGCTGCTTAATGCAGCCTGTGCCTGTTGCAGGCTGAGACTGCCGAGGCGGGCCAGTTCCAGATCTAAGGCCTCCAGCGCCAGAGCGGGAGTGGCGAGTAGAGTAGTGTCGACATACTGGGGTTGGCTGGGTTGATGTTCCTGCTGCTGGAAGCGTGTTTGTAGCCATAGTGTCAGGCGGGTCAGTAACGGCCAGAGCAAAAGAATGCCCAGTAGGTTAAAACCGGTATGGAAGGCTGCCAGCACGCTGGCGGGCTCCTGGCTTTGCCATTGGCTTAACGCAGGATGCAGGCCAAGTAATAACAGTAGCCCTACGGCAGCAGTGAGCAGGTTGAACAGGATATGAGCAGCGGCGACCCGTTTGGCGTTCGCCGTGGCGCCGATGACCGCCAGGATCGCGGTAGAGGTGGTGCCCAGGTTGGCCCCAATCACCAGGGCGGCGGCCAGGCTCAGGGGCAGGTTGAGACTGACAGTGGCGCTCAATACCAGGGCTAATACGGCACTGGATGACTGCATGATCGCGGTGAGTAGGGTGCCTACTCCGATCAACAGTAACAGTTGCCCGAGCAGGGGTAAGTCTTGTCCTGGCAGGATCAGGCCAGCATTCCAACCGGCGAGCCCGTCTTTTAACAGGTTAATGCCCAGAAAAAACAGCCCCAGCCCGCTCAGGCTTTGGCCACTAGCTTGAAGCAGTGGGCGCGGCAACAGCTGTGCCAGCATGCCCAGGCCAATCATTGGCAGGGCGAGAGCGCCAATATCCAGTTTCAGGCCAAGCAGCGCCACCATCCAGCCGGTCATGGTAGTGCCGAGGTTACAACCGAAAACAATGGCGATGGCTTGGCGCAGGCTCAGCAGACCTGCATTGACAAAGCCGAGGGTCGCCACCGTCACGGCGCTGGAGGACTGCACCAGGGCGGTAATCAGGGTGCCGGATAATATCGCCCGTTGATCGGAATGGGCTGCCCGTTGCAGCCATTCATGCAAGCGACTGCCCGCCAGGGCTTTTAACCCCTCGGTGAGTAATTGCATGCCGAGTAGAAAGAGTCCCAGGCCACCGAGGGTGGTACTCACCATGGTCAGGGTCATGCTTTATTCCAACAGGGGTAAGGGGTTGAGGACACGGTTGCGGTGGCGTAGTTCAAAGTGCACATGGCTGCCGGAGGCACGACCACTTCTGCCCATCTTGGCAATGGTTTCCCCCTGATCAACCCGAGTGCCCTTGCTCACCAGATTGGCCTGGTTATGGGCGTAGAGCGATTGAAAACCATTGGGATGGTCGATGATGATGACATGGCCATATCCTCGCATACTGCCGCTGAAACTGACGGTGCCGGGTGCCGCAGCCAAAATGGGGGTGCCATCCGGTCCGCGGAAGTCGACGCCTTTATGCAGGCGACCATCACGGGGGCCGTAATTGGATGACACCTGCGGGCGTTGCACGGGGTAGCGGAAGCGTCCTATTTGCACATCCGGGACATACAGGCGTTGGCCGACTTCCAGGTGCTCAGGTTCGACATCCGGGTTAAGCGCCAACAGTTGGCTGACACTCATGCCATAGCGCCTGGCAATGCTATAGAAGGTGTCCCCTGCTTGGACTTCATAGACTTGGGTGGGGCCATCTGGGCGCTGAGGGCTACTGCTACAGCCTGCGAGTAAACTCAGCAGAGCCGCCAGCAGAATTAAGGCAGGGAGGCCTTTCATATCAGGGTTCCTGTAATTGGCGGGCGGGGTACTGTGCCTGCTGTAGTAGTGCCAGTATCCCCTCTGGGCCGGGTAGATGCAGGGCGCCTACCACGACAAAAAAAGTACCGCGCGATTGTAATAGGCTCAGCAAGCGTTGGCTCATCTGCTGATTGCGCTGGCGGTTGAGTCGATCCATATAGCGCCCCAGCTGAGGGTCCTGTGCGCTTTCCTGTTGTAGGAGCAGATAGACCTGCTCAGCATCGCCACGGCGCCAGGCAAGATACAGTTGCTGGAGAAACTCCGGCTGACTGTCCATCTGCTCCAGGCTGGATTGCAAGGCGCGCACCTGCAGGGCGATGTCATCCACCGCCAGGCTTTGTAGTTGGCCTTCGAGGGTCTCTAATGCCAGGATCGGCCGGTTCCCGCTGCGCCGCATAAAGTAATGATCTATCCCTGAGTCGGTCTGAAATCCCTGACGTGCGGCATCCGCCAACACCAGATGACTACCCAGACGCCAGGGTTGCCAGTGCTGCATGCTGTCACAGGCAACGGCGAGGCGTTGGCAATGGCGTTGCAGTGCTTGGCGTAGGGTTGGGGAGAGGTAGTGATTGAGGTGCTTGTCCCCTGCTAATCGACTGTAACGTTCAATCAGCGCCTGTTGCTCGGGGATGCTCATGGCGGTTGGGTCTATTTCCACCACCAACGCATCCGCCAGGGCAAAGGCGGCCTCAATCGGTGCCGGTAAGGGGTAATCCTGTGGCCGAAAGGCGTGTAAGGAGCCGAGTAAATAGAGTGTGGCGGTGGGGGAGCGCACCTGCCAGGCATACACGGGGCCAGCCCAGAGCTGGGGTATCCACAACAGGGTGAGGAGTAATAATGCCAGCCACTGGCCTGGGCGAGCAGGTCGTTTCGTCATGGTATTCCTCAAGTCTACTGGGCCTCTGCGCTAGCAAGGAGGCAAATATTATGCCGGGATTGCCGGAGCAGGGGTACGGGCCAGGCAATAGAGTTGCAAGTTGGCGTGACTTTGTTTGCTGTGGATCAAGCGCGCCAAGGCGTGGGCGGTGGCGCCGGTGGTGAGGACATCATCCACCAGGGCGATGGGAAGATCGGGCAGGCTGCCCTCAAGCAGGAAGGCCTGTTGCAGATTTCGTCGCCGTTGCCGAGCGGAAAGACCTTGCTGGGTAGGGGTAAGACGTTGCCGCTGCAGGCGATCACTGAGTACCGGTATTTGCCAAGCCTGGCCCAGTTGAGTGGCAAGCCATTGGCTGTGATTAAAGCCGCGCTGGCGCAAGCGTTCGGTATGCATGGGCACCGGCAGTAACACAGCGGGTTTAGGTTGGCTGTGGGGCCAGGCAGTTAGCAATAGCTGCACCAGTAATTTACCGGCATGGAAGTCGGCTTGATATTTAAAGCGGCTAATTAACTGCGCCAGGGGCAGTTCATAGCGAAATCCACACCAGCTTAATTGAAAGGGCCAAGGCTGTTGCAGGCATTGCCCACATAGCTGCTCACCGCGAGGCAATGGCAGGGCGCAGGAGCGGCAACTGTGACCATTCCAGGGCAGGTCTTCCAGGCAGCCTGAGCAGAGTGGGGTGCCGTGATGAAGTCCACAGAGCGGGCAAGATGATTTTGTTAGTATGTTTTTTGATCTGTTGTAAACCTGCTTCCATTGCATGGGTTGACACCTGTTGGCCAGTAGCTATGATGCCAGCATCGTCCAGCGCTCTGGGCGCTTTGCTTGCTCTAAGGTTCTGTAAGGATAAGCCATGTCTGCCCTAACCCCGATGTCGACTCCGTCCGCTGCCACTGCCTTAATCCGCCATGACTGGAGCGAGGCAGAAGTGCGTGCTCTGTTTGAGCAACCTTTCAATGACTTGCTGTTTCAAGCACAGAGCGTTCATCGCCAGTTTTTTGATCCCAACGAAGTACAGGTTAGCACGCTGTTATCGATTAAGACCGGCGCCTGTCCTGAGGATTGCAAATACTGCCCGCAGAGCTCCCATTACGATACCGGCCTAGAGGCTGAGCGTTTGATGGAAGTGAAGAAGGTGTTGGCGGAAGCGGCTCAGGCCAAAGAAAAAGGGGCGACTCGCTTCTGTATGGGAGCTGCCTGGAAACACCCCCGTGCGAAAGATATGCCCTACATCATGGAGATGATCCGTGGAGTGAAGGCGATGGGATTGGAGGCCTGTATGACCCTGGGCACCCTCAGCCGTGATCAGGCGACTGATTTGGCCGAGGCTGGGCTGGATTACTACAACCATAACCTCGACACCTCGCCGGAGTTTTATAACAGCATTATCACTACCCGTACCTACCAGGAGCGTCTGGATACCCTCGGCCATGTGCGGGAAGCGGGTATGAAAGTGTGCTGTGGCGGCATTATGGGGATGGGGGAAAGCCTGACAGATCGCATTGGTTTGCTGCGGGTATTGGCGAATATGCCTGAGCACCCTGAGAGTGTGCCTATCAATATGCTGGTGAAGGTGCCGGGCACCCCCTTGGAAGATGTGGAGGCGCTGGAGCCTTTTGACTTTATCCGCACCGTAGCGGTAGCCCGTATTCTCATGCCGCAGTCCCATGTACGTTTGTCGGCAGGACGGGAAAAAATGAACGAGCAAATGCAGGCGTTATGTTTTATGGCGGGGGCTAACTCGATCTTCTACGGAGAGAAGTTGCTCACCACACCGAACCCCGAGGCCCATGCCGATAAGCTGCTGTTCAATAAACTGGGAATTCGTCCGGAAAGCCGTGAAGGGGTGTCGGATGAGGCCCATGAGCAGGCCCTGTTGCAGCAGATTAAGGATCAGGAGCGCCAATCCTTGTTCCATGATGCGGCCTCCCATTAACAAGAATTCCTGCCGGGGCGAGGGCTCTCTTCGCCCCGTTGTTCTGCTTGTGCTGACGCCGAGTATGTTATGACTTCCAGCTTTGATCTTGCCCAGCGGCTACAGCAGCGGCGCCAGCAGCAGCTCTATCGCCAGCGGCGTTTATTAGGTTCGGCTCAAGGTGCGCAGGTGCGGGTGGATGGGCGCGACTGTTTAGCCTTTTGTAATAACGATTACCTGGGCCTGGCGAATCACCCTTATTTAGCGGAGGCAATGGCCAAGGCTGCCCGTCAATATGGGGTTGGCAGTGGAGCCTCCCATCTGGTGCTGGGCCACAGTGAGCTACATCATCAGTTAGAAGAAGCGCTCGCCCGTTTCTGTCAGCGCCCGCGTGCTTTACTCTTCTCCACCGGTTACATGGCCAACCTTGGCACCCTGACGGCTCTGCTGGATAAGCAGGGCGCGGTGTTTGAGGATCGTCTGAATCATGCTTCTTTGCTTGATGGCGGTTTGCTCAGTGGAGCACGCTTTCAGCGCTATCTGCACAATGATGTGGCCAGCCTGCGGCAACGCCTGGCAAGTTCAGAGGCCAGTGCCAAATTGGTGGTAACAGATGGGGTATTTAGCATGGATGGCGATATTGCCCCATTGCCGCAACTGGCGGAGGCCTGCCAGCAGGCGGGGGCCTGGCTGATGGTGGATGATGCCCACGGCTTCGGTGTACTGGGCGAGCAAGGCTATGGCTGTCTGGAACACTTTGCTTTGAACCATCAGCAGGTGCCTATTCTGATGGGTACCCTGGGTAAAGCCCTGGGCACGGCGGGTGCCTTCGTTGCGGGTTCAGAGGAATTGATTGAGGCGCTGATCCAATTTGCCCGTCCCTACATTTATACAACGGCTATGCCCCCGGCGGTGGCGGCGGCAACCTTGGCCAGTCTGCAGCTTGTCCAGCAGGAAAGTTGGCGTCGGCAGCATTTGCAACAGCTGATTCGTTGGTTTAGTCAGCAGGCTCTGGCGGAGGGGCTGCCACTGATGCCCTCCAGTACGCCTATTCAGCCCCTGCTGGTGGGCGAGGCCGAACGGGCTCTCGCGCTGTCAGAGTCATTATGGCAAAAGGGCATGCTAGTAACCGCGATTCGTCCGCCAACGGTGCCAGCCGGCAGTGCCAGATTGCGCATCACTCTGAGTGCGGCACATAGCCAAGCTGATGTAGAGCACTTGCTGGATGCCTTGCTGCAAAGTTGGCGGGAGGTGCAGGGTGGCTAATTGGGTGTTGTTGAGTGGTTGGGCGATGCCGCCGCAGAGTTGGCAGCCGTGCTTGGCCGAGTTATCTGCTTTGGGGCAGTTGCAGGTGCTGGATTATCGAGGGCTGCAAAGTTCGGACTTGGCTGGGGCAGCAGCGGAGTTGCTAAGGCAGGCGTCGGCACCGGCTAACTGGCTGGGTTGGTCACTTGGTGGGCGTCTGGCGATGGAGGCCGCAGCGCAGGCTCCGCAACGGGTGCAGGCAGTAGTGACGCTGACGGCATCACCCTGTTTTGTCGATGAGCAGTTAGGTATGCCAGCCGCAGTGTTTAATGATTTTGTTGCCGGTATGGCCACTCAACCCGAACTGACCTTAAAGCGTTTTGCTGGATTAGTGGCGCAGCATAGTACGGATCCCCGCGCCGCACTGCGCCAAGTGCGCAGCTGGTTAGCGCAAAACCAAACTGAGCAGCTGGCGCATATCGCTGGGCAGTTGTCTTGGTTGGCGGATGATCAGCGTGCACGCTGGCAACAGGTACAGGTTCCTCATTGGCATCTGTTGCAGCGCCAGGATGCATTGCTGCCGGCTGCGTTGGCGCAGGTTTGGCAACCTCATGCGTACTTGGCGGGTGGTCACTTGAGTTGGCAGGAGCAGGTGGGGCAGTGGTTGCCGCTGTTGCAATGCTGGTTGCAACAGGAGGGGCTGGATGGATAAGGGAGCGGTGGCGCGTCACTTTAGCCGTGCGGCAGCGAGTTATGACCAGGTCGCGGAGTTGCAACGGCAGGTGGCGGACGCCTTGTTGGCGGAATACCAACAGAGCACTGGCACTATCCTGGACTTAGGTTGTGGTACAGGCTACCTGTCTGGGCAATTGCAAGCAGGTTTTGCTGTCGCCGGTCAGCAGACATCCAGGGTAGTGGCCCTGGATTTGGCTCCAGGGATGTTGGCTCAGGCCCGTCAGCAACACCCGCAGCCGGGCATTCACTGGCTCCAAGGCGATGCGGAGGCCTTGCCGCTGGCGGAAGGCTGCTGTAGTGCGGTGTTATCGAGTTTGGCGGTGCAATGGTGTAGCGATCCGCAACAACTTTTCCGAGAGTGTTGGCGGGTATTAAAGCCGGGTGGGCAGTTGTTGCTCTCCACACTAGGCCCCGCCACCTTGCATGAGCTTCGCCAAGCCTGGGCCGAGTCAGATAATGCGGCTCACGTGAATCGTTTCTGGTCATTAGCAAGCTGGCAGCGGGCCTCAGGATCGGGATGGCAAGGGCAGTGGTTGCAACGCAATTGGACACTCTATTACCCCCGAGCCTGGGCGCTGATGAAAGAGCTGAAGCTGTTAGGCGCGAGCCATGTGGAAGGTGAACGCAGTGTGCAAGGGCTAGGAGGGCGTCAACGCCTGCAGCAGGTTGAGCAGGGATACCGTCAGTTTGTCACCGAGCAGGGGTTGCCTGCTACCTATGAAGTCTTTTTGGCCGTATTGAGGAAACCTGAATGAGTTGTGTCTTTATCACTGGCACGGATACTGACGCTGGCAAGACCCTGGTGGGGGCGGCGATGCTTTATCAAGCTCGTCAGCAGGGGTTGAGTACCCTGGGAATAAAGCCTATCTCGGCCGGCTGTGAGCGTACGCCTGCAGGGCTGCGCAACAGCGATGCGTTAGCACTGCAGGCGCAAAGTGCACCGGCCTGCGCCTACTCAATACATAATCCCCTGGCTTATGAGCCGCCCATTGCGCCCCATATTGCCGCCCGTGAGGTGGGGGAAGAGTTATCGCTGCAGCGCTTAAATCAGAGTCTGGCAGCGAGCTTGGCACAGCCGGCTCAATTCACTTTGATTGAGGGGGCGGGGGGCTGGTTATTGCCCTTGAATGATCAGGAAACATTGGCGCAGTGGGTGGAGCAGCAGCGGTGGCCGGTTGTGCTGGTGGTTGGGCTAAAGCTGGGTTGCCTCAATCATGCACTGTTGACGGTGCAGGCGATTACCCAAGCAGGCTTACCGATACTCGGTTGGGTGGGGAGTCGGGTGGATCCTCAAATGAGCCGAGCAGAGCAAAATATCCAAAGCCTGCAGGCGATGATAGAAGCCCCCTGCTTAGGGGTAGTACCTCATTTAGACAACCCTTCAGCCAGTGAAGCAGCCAAATATATAGACATTAACCCTTTACTTTGGCGAAACAGAGGTTAAAAATTAAACAGTAACGGAGGAGGACATATGCAGGTTACCTCTTCGTCTTGGTCATCAGCATGGCAAGGCTTTCAACGCGCTGAGCAGCAATTGAGTGGTGCCAGTCGGCAAATTGCTCAAGGAGCTGAGGGTGTCGAGGAAGGCCTTTTGGCGTTACCGCCAGCTAAAGTGCAAGCAGACGCCTCGTTGAAGGTGTTGCAGATGGCTCATGACCGATTAGGTACATTGCTGGATATTAGCGTCTAACTCCTGTCTACGTTTGATTTTGAGGGCAAGCGGAGGCAATGATGATTATCAGTCATGGCCTAACATATCAACCCAGTGTGCTGCCACCTGCCGCAGCGCAGCAGGCGCTTGCACCTGAACTTTCCCCCGCCCAGCAAGTGCTGGCCTCACCCCACAATACCCAGGCACAGAACGAGCAAAAGGAACGTGCGAGTCGCCAGGGGGCGAACCCTAATGGGGTGCGCAAAGATCCTAAAGAAGTTCAGAAAGAGCAACGCCTGCAAGGCAAAGAGCGGGAGCTGCAAAACAAAGAGCGTCTGCTGAGTGAAGAAGAACAGCGCCAACTCGATGAGTTGAAGCAGCGTGACCAGGAAGTGCGTCAGCATGAACAGGCGCATGCCAGTGCAGGAAATCAATTTTCCGGTGCGCCGCGTTATGAGTTTACCCGTGGCCCGGACGGACGCTTGTATGCTACGGGAGGAGAAGTAGCAGTGGATACTTCCCCGGTACCTAATGATCCGGAAGAGACGATTCGTAAAGCAGAAATCATTCTTAAGGCCGCCCTGGCACCAGGACAGCCATCGGATCAAGACCGGCGAATTGCTGCAGAAGCGCAGCGGATGTTGTCTGAAGCGAGGGCTGAGCTGGCGCGTCAGCGTGAGCTAGAACGGCGACAAGAGCAGGAACAAGGTAAAACGGTGCGCCAGGACGAGGCAAAAGAGCAGGCTGCCCGCTTAGAGAGTCAGCGGCAAAGTAGTGAGTCTGTGCAACGCCCCACTCTGGAACGAGATGAGGCGGCAGAGAAGAAAACCGCAACCAACAATAGTGAAGCGCTACGGTTACAGCAAATTAATGAGCAATTGAGTGAAGTGAATCGTCGTCTGGTGGATCTGGGGGTGTTTTCCAAGCTCTACCCGAGTGGGGTGTTCGTGAATGTGCATGCTTAATTAACAGCGCTGATGAGGCTTCATTTACAGACATGTAAAGGCAAGGTGCGTACCTTGCCTTTTTTATGTGTGTTAGAGGTGTACTGACCCTTAGTGCAGCAGGAAGCGCTGTAAGGTGCGCATAAAAAGTTCTGGCTTTTCCGCATGAGGCCAATGTCCTGCCCCGGCAATGAGCTTGAGCTGGGCTTGGGGGAAAAGAGCTAAGACAGCTTCACGGTATTCAGATTTGATGTAGTGGGACAGCTCACCCTTAATAAAAAGAGTGCTGCCGGTAAAGCAGGAGCCGCTAGGTGGGCGACTGATTTGTTCATACTGTTGTTGCAATACACTAAGGTTACAGCGCCACTGGAAACCTCCATGCGGCTGTTTACTCAGGTTTTTGAGCAGAAATTGGCGCACGCCTGTTTCTGGTACAAGAGGCGTCAGCAGTTGGTCGGCCTGGCTGCGACTTTGCAAGTTGGCTAGATCCAGTTGGTTCAGCGCAGTAAAAATATCATCGTGATGACGAGGGTAGGCTACCGGCGCAATATCCACCACGATTAGCTTGTTGATGCGCTTCGGGTGGTTAAGGGCGAGTTGCATGGCGACTTTGCCACCCATCGAGTGGCCTAGCAGTACACAGCTTTCAATTTCCAGGCTATCCATCAGTGCGAGGACATCATCCGCCATACTGGGATAGTCATGCTGTTGATGATGAAAGGATTGTCCATGATTGCGTAAGTCGACATTAATAACGTCAAAGTCTTGGCTAAGAAGGCGAGCCGGAGTGCCCCAATTATCGCTGCTGCCGAATAATCCATGCAGAATGATCAGGGCTGGGCCCTGGCCTTGGCGCTGATAGTGTAAGTGCATTTTGGGCTCCTTGGTGACACCGAGATTCGATTGTCCTGACTCACTCGCTAGATGGCAAGCCGGCTGGCATGGACACCTAAGTTAAAAATTCCTATGCTTGGCCACCATTAGCTGCGCCTTTCTATGGGTTCCGCCGCACTGGGACCACCGTCAGCAGCAGGGAAAGGATCGCAGTGCTCGGATGGCTGGTTGCAATGCCGGGCAAGTTGCTGCTGGCGGTATTTTCACTGCTATTGATTGGTCTGAGATGCGTTCATCTGATTCAACCCTGGTATGGGATCTCTCTACCCGACTTTTTCACTGGTGCTTACCTCCTTTGCTGTTAGGGCTGTGGGGTACGGCTGAGTTTGGTTATATGGAGTGGCATCAGTATTTAGGCTTTGCACTGGCCGGCTTGCTTTGCTTCCGTTGGTGCTGGGGGCTGGTAGGTGGACACTATGCTCGCTTTGCACAGTTCTTGCGGGGGCCGAGCGTGCTTTGGGCCTATTGTCGGGGTCGTTATCAATCGGCAGGAGGTCATAATCCTCTGGGGGGATGGATGGTGTTAATGATGTTGTTGTTGCTAACAGCCCAAGTGATGACGGGGTTGTTTGCTAATGATGACATGTTTACGGAAGGCCCCCTATACAGCTGGGTGAGTAAGGCGCTAAGTGATGAGCTTACGCGCTGGCACTACCGATTGTTTGATGGGCTATTGATTGTGATTGCGCTGCATATTTTGGCCATTGGTTGGTATCAGTTGCGCGGTAAACGTCTGGTAGAGGCGATGTGGCACGGTTATCAAGTTGGAGCCAAGCCGATGCCGTACCCTGTGCGCTCATTATGGCTCAGTTTAAGTTGGGGAGCGGGCTTATTGGTGAGTGTGATTTTGTGGTGGCTGACGGATTCGTTTTAGCCAAGTGTGCGTCAGCTACGTATAATAGGCGCCTTCTTGAGCACCGGTATGGGGACGGGCAATGGTATTAGGCACTCAACCAACACCCAAAATGGGGCGTATTCGACAGAAGCGGCGTGCGGCAATTCTAGCTGCTGCTGAGCAAGAGTTTGCCCTCAATGGCTTCAAAGGCACCAGTACCAGTGCGATCGCTGAACGAGCTAGCTTAGCTAAAGCGCAGGTGCACTATTATTTCGGTAGCAAGGAAGAGCTTTATCAGGAAGTGTTAAGCACTATTCTGCGTCAATGGAATTTAGTGCTGGAAGACATTACTCCAGATGATCAGCCTGCCGAAGTGTTAGCGCGTTATATCCGTGCCAAAATGCAGTTTTCCCGTGAGCGGCCGGAACTATCCAAGATTTTTGCTTCCGAGGTGTTGCGTGGTGCGCCTATTCTGCGTGCTTTTTTAGGCAAGCAGCAGTTTGAGTGGGTGCAGACGCGGGCCGCGGTAATCCAAAGCTGGATTGATCAAGGCAAGATGAGAGCAGTAGATCCCGTTCAGTTAATCGTTCACATATGGGCCCTGACGCAGCATTATGCTGATTTTGATACCCAGGTGTTGGCTGTGATGGGCAAAGATTCATTAGTAGAGGAGGAGTATGAGCTCCTTATCCAGCAAGTGATAGAGCTTGTGCTAAGGGGCTGCGGCCTCGTTAAGACTGATAGCTGAAATCGGGGCCTGCGGGCCCCGATTTTTTTTGGCCGTTTGTATGGTTTTGGTGCTTGGTTAAACAGATTGCGTCATTTTGGGGCGTATGTTCGGCGTATCTTAACCATTTCTAGCCCGTCATGAAGGAAAGGTCAGCATAAGAAGCTGGCCTGCTTTTTGCGTAGAAGAAAAAACGGAGCGCTTGGTTTGTTTTTTTGTGTGCACTGTCTAAGCTGAAAAAGTTGCCACAATAAAAAATACAATATTGGAGTTTATATGTACCCAAAAAGTAGGGGGCGGCGATGACAGCGGTACCTTTATTGGCCTTGGAAGGGATTACCAAGGACTATCCAGGCTGTCGCGCTAACGATGATGTGAGCCTAAGTTTGCAAGCTGGGGAAATACGGGCGCTGCTTGGAGAGAATGGTGCTGGTAAAAGCACCCTGATGAAGATTATTTATGGTTTGGTGAAGCCCGATGCTGGTACGTTGCGCTGGCAAGGTCAAGAAGTACAGGTAAAGGATCCTGCCCATGCTCGTCGTCTAGGGATTGGCATGGTGTTTCAGCACTTCTCCTTATTTGAAACCCTAAGCATTGCAGAAAATATTGCATTGGCTTTGGAGCCTGAGGCGGCAGCGGATCGCCAAGTGCTGGCTAAGCGTATTAAAGAAGTCTCGAAGCAGTATGGTATGCCACTGGATCCCCAGCGTTTGGTTTATACCCTGTCGACAGGTGAACGCCAGCGTGTAGAGATCGTCCGTTGTCTTTTACAGGACATCAAGTTGTTGATCTTAGATGAGCCCACTTCGGTGCTCACGCCACAGGAAGTTGAGGTGCTGTTTGTTACTCTGCGCCAGTTGGCGGCAGAGGGGTGCAGCATTCTGTTTATCTCGCACAAATTAAAAGAAGTAAAAGCGCTCTGTCACAGTGCCACCATTTTGCGTCAGGGGCGTATTAGTGGTAACTGCGATCCACAGCTCGAATCTACCGCTACGATGGCGCAGAAAATGGTGGGTGAGGGAGTGAATCTGGAAACTTCTTACCCGCCAGGTCGTCCAGGGTCACCTTGTTTAGCGGTGGAACAATTGTCGTTACCCGCGGCGGATGCCTTCGCTACTGCGCTTAAACAGATCAGCTTTAACTTACATCGTGGTGAAATCCTGGGCATTGCTGGAGTGGCGGGCAACGGTCAAGCCGAGTTGTTAGCCGCTTTATCGGGTGAGCTGCAGGGGGCAACGGGCAGTGTGCGCCTGTTGGAACAGGATATTCTGCCGCTTGATGTAGCGGCTCGACGGCAATTGGGGTTGGGTTTTGTCCCAGAGGATCGCCTCGGCAGGGGGGCTGTGCCTGAGTTGGGATTGGTGGATAACGCCTTGTTAACGGGCTATCAGGGGCCAGCTGTCAATAAGGGTTGGATTGATTTTGCTTGGTTGCGTCAGTGGGCGAGTGATATCTGCCAGCAGTTTAATGTCAAGACCGCAGGTGTGGATGCGGAGGCGAAGAGCCTCTCTGGGGGTAATTTGCAGAAGTTCATTTTAGGGCGAGAGATTACCCAGCGTCCGAAGGTGTTATTAGCAGCTCATCCCACCTGGGGAGTTGATGTAGGGGCTGCCATTGTTATCCATCATGCGCTAATTGCTTTGCGTGATCAGGGGGCAGGGATTCTGGTGGTGTCGGAAGACATTGATGAGCTCTTTATGATTTCAGACCGAATAGGGGCGATCTGTGATGGTCGTCTATCGCCGATTCAGAAAACGGCGGAAACCAGCCTAGAGCAATTGGGTGAATGGATGGCCGGTGTGTTTGAGGAGGTGCAGGATGCTTAAGCTCGAACCCCGTGCTGCCAGCTCCCGCGTGATGGGATATGGCTCACCGTTGTTGGCGCTGGCGTTAACCCTTATTACCGGATATGTGCTCTTTGCCTTATTGGGTAAGGATCCGGTGGAGTCGTTATATACCTTCTTTATTGCCCCCTTGGCGGATCTTTATGGTTGGTCAGAGCTGGGGGTGAAGGTCACGCCTATCCTGCTTTGTGCATTAGGGCTGGCGGTTTGCTATCGCGCTAATGTCTGGAATATCGGTGCCGAGGGGCAGCTGATTGCCGGTGCGCTACTGGGCAGCATGATGGCCTTGCAGTTGCTGGATATAGAGGGATGGTGGGTGCTGCCTACCGTCTTGCTCAGTGGCGTAATGGGGGGATTGATGTGGGGTGGGGTGGCGGCCTGGCTGAAGACCCGCTTTGCGGCCAATGAAATTCTCACCACTATCATGCTCAATTACATTGCGCTGAACCTGCTTTTATATGGCATTCATGGTCCTTTGAAAGATCCCCAGGGGTATAACTTCCCTGAATCTGCCCTCTTTACTGATAGTGCCTTGCTGCCGGTTTGGTTAGAAGGAACGCGCCTGCACGTAGGGTTGGCCTTTGCGTTATTACTGATGGCGGTCATTTGGGTATTGCTGAGTCGTACCTTGTTGGGCTTTCAGGTCAAGGTGGTAGGGGCGGATGCCAGTGCAGGGCGCTATGCCGGCTTTAAATCCCAGCGTTTGATCTGGTTCTGCTTGTTGTTGAGTGGTGCTTTAGCTGGCTTGGCGGGTGTAGTAGAGGTTGCTGGTCCTATTGGGCAGCTGGTGCCGGTCGTATCGCCAGGCTATGGCTATAGCGCCATTATCGTTGCCTTCCTGGGGCGCTTACATCCCCTCGGGATTGTCTTGGCTAGTACTTTGATGGGGCTGATCTATCTGGGTGGTGAGCTGGCGCAAATCTCCCTTGGCTTGCCGTTAGCCTTGACTGGGGTATTTCAAGGGTTGTTGCTGTTTTATCTGCTGATTTGTGATGTCTTGATTCACTTCCGCGTGCGTTGGCAGAGGGGAGCGTAAAGATGGATATGGAATTACTGGTTAATGTGCTTTATGCCGCGATCCGTACTGGCACGCCGCTTTTGCTAGTGGCGCTAGGTGAATTGGTGTGTGAAAAGTCAGGTGTACTCAATCTTGGTCAAGAAGGCATGATGCTGATGGGGGCGGTGGCAGGTTTTATTGCAGCTTACCAAGGCTTACCACTACCGATGGCATTTGTAGTAGCTATGCTGGCGGGGATGTTGATGTCCTGGTTATTTGGCTTCCTGGCCCTTCAGTTATCGACTAATCAGGTGGCAACAGGGTTGGCATTAACCATTTTGGGGGTTGGTCTCTCGGCATTTTTGGGGGCGGCGTATATTGGACAGCCGGTCGAGGGGGTGCGTCCCTGGGAATTGCCGTTGCTGGCGGATATTCCGCTGTTGGGCAAGGTATTGTTTAGTCACGACCCCTTGGTTTATCTCTCCTTTGTGCTGGCTGCAGCGGTGGCCTGGTTTCTTTATCGTACCCGTGCAGGGTTAATGTTACGTGCCATCGGTGAATCGCCGCAGTCTGCCAACGCGACGGGGTTGCCAGTGCTGTGGGTGCGGTATGCGGCCGTTTCTTTTGGTGGGGCAATGGCTGGTTTGGCGGGTGCCTATCTGTCTTTGGTTTATACCCCGATGTGGGCCGAAAACATGACCGCTGGGCGGGGCTGGATAGCGCTTGCTTTGGTGGTATTTGCGAGTTGGCGTGTGGGGCGTGCTCTGTTGGGAGCGTACTTATTTGGTTTGGCAAGCATTCTGCATCTTGTATTGCAGGGGATGGGTTTTGCCGTCTCGCCTAATCTGCTTGCTATGCTGCCCTATGTGGCGACGATTGTAGTGCTGGTGCTGCTCAGTCGTGGCGGCGGTCGCCACCTGAATGCGCCTATGTCTTTGGGAAAACCCTTCCATCCAGCCCGCCATTGAGCGGATTGACGAGGAGTAATAACAATGAAACGAGTTCTCATGGTTCCCACGCTGATGGCGGCAATGATGGCTGTCTCGGTGGTCCAAGCGGATCCTTTAAAAGTCGGCTTTGTTTATGTTGGGCCAGTGGGTGACGCGGGTTGGACAGCTAAGCATGATCAGGGGCGTCAATGTTTAGAGCAGCAGCTGGGGGATAAAGTCAGTACCAGTTATGTAGAGAGTGTGCCGGAAGGGGCCGATGCAGAGCGGGTGATTGAGAATCTGGCGCGTACTGGGCACAAATTGATCTTTACCACCTCATTTGGCTACATGAACCCGACATTGAAAGTGGCGAAAAAGTTCAAAGATGTAAAGTTTGAACACGCGACTGGATATAAAACAGCGGACAATGTCTCGAATTACTTTACTCGTGCATATCAAGGGCGTTATTTGACCGGCATGGTCGCCGGAAAAATGACGAAATCTAATGTTATCGGCTATATCGGGGCCTTCCCAATTCCTGAGGTGGTGCGTGGTATCAACGCTTTTACCCAAGGATTGCGTGAGGTAAACCCTGAGGCCAAGGTTAAAGTGGTTTGGATTAACTCCTGGTATGACCCCGCTAAGGAGCGTGAGGCGGCCGAAGCGCTCATGCAGCAAGGTGCTGATGTCCTGAATACTCACTCCGATTCGCCCGCTGCCATCCAAGCGGCTGAGGCAAAAGGTGTTTATGCCATGGGGTATCATGATGATATGTCAGAGTTTGGGCCTAAAGCTCATCTGACCGCTACTATGCACAACTGGTGTAACTATTATGTAGAGCGTGCTCAGGCTGTGTTGGATGGTAGCTGGACGAGCCAGTCTTCTTGGCCAGGAATGGAAGCAGGTACGACTCACTTGGCGCCTTATAATGAAGCCATTCCGGCCGATGTAGTCGCCATGGTGGAAAAGCGTAAGCAAGAAATTATCGAGGGCAGTTACAAAGTATTCACAGGGCCGGTACGTGATCAATCTGGTGTAGAGCGAGTGCCGGCCGGTGAGGTGATGAGTGATGGCGCTATGTTGGGCTTTGACTGGTATGTAGAAGGTGTGGAGGGTGAGCTGCCCAAGTAAGGGTGCTTACAAATTGACCATTAAAGCGGATTAAGTCATAATCTCGCTTCTGTGTTTTCCGGGCCTATTGGGCCCGGTTTCTCTTTGTTGGATTCCTTGGTGTGTACTAGGGTCAAAAGTGGCCAGGAGTTGCTTTTGCCTTGCGTGCATGCTAGGTGCGGCGTATAATGCCGTACCCATTTTTTGGGGAACCGGCATTGCCGTGCAAAATTGGAGCTGTGATCAACATGCAAAACCAGAAAATTCGTATTCGGTTGAAGGCGTTTGATCACCGCCTGATTGACTCGTCCGCTCAGGAGATCGTTGAGACTGCTAAGCGTACGGGTGCTCAGGTGCGTGGTCCTATTCCGCTTCCGACTCGTAAAGAGCGTTTCACTGTGCTGATTTCTCCGCACGTGAACAAGGACGCGCGTGATCAGTATGAAATTCGTACTCACAAGCGTGTGCTCGACATCGTGGATCCAACAGAAAAGACTGTTGATGCACTGATGAAGCTGGACCTGGCTGCAGGCGTGGACGTACAAATCAGCCTGGGTTAATCCCGGTCTGTAGTAACTGTCTACCAGCGCTTTGCGCCGTGGAATGCTCAATGTGGGCAGCCATAGAGGGTGTGTAGCCCCGTACACAATATGAGGTAAAACTAAATGACAATTGGTGTTATCGGAAGAAAAGCGGGTATGACCCGTATCTTCACCGAAGATGGTGCTTCCGTCCCAGTTACTGTTATTGAGGTGGAGCCTAACCGTGTTACTCAGGTTAAAGACCTGGAAAACGACGGTTATGCAGCCGTTCAGGTAACCACTGGTTCTCGTCGTGCTTCTCTGGTCAGCAAGCCGCTGGCTGGTCACTATGCTAAGGCTGGTGTGGAAGCAGGTCGTGGTCTGTGGGAGTTCCGCCTGCAAGAAGGTCAGACTGCAGAAGTTGGCGAACAGCTGACTGTGGCTCAGTTTGAAGCCGGTCAGAAAATTGACGTTACCGGTCAGTCCAAGGGTAAGGGTTTTCAGGGCGGTATCAAGCGCTGGAACTTCCTGAGCCAGGATGCTTCTCACGGTAACTCTGTTTCTCACCGTGCTCCCGGTTCCATCGGTCAGTGTCAGACTCCTGGACGTGTGTTCAAGGGTAAGAAAATGGCCGGTCATATGGGTGCCGAGCGCGTTACCGTTCAGTCCCTGGAAGTTGTGCGTGTTGATGCAGAGCGTAACCTGCTGCTGGTCAAGGGCGCTGTTCCCGGTGCAACTGGCGGTGATCTGATCATTCAACCAGCTGTTAAAGCTCGCGCCTAAAGGGGTCTAAGCAATGAATCTATCTATTGCCGGAGCCAAGGGTACGGTTGAGGTCTCTGAGCTGACCTTCGGAAAAGAATTTAACGAAGCGCTGGTGCATCAGGTAGTTACTGCATACCTGGCTGGTGCACGTCAGGGTACCAAGGCCCAATTGACCCGCTCTGAAGTAAGCGGTGGCGGCGCCAAGCCGTGGCGTCAAAAGGGTACTGGCCGTGCCCGTGTAGGTTCCGCCAACAGCCCTCTGTGGCGTAGTGGTGGTGTGACTTTCGCTGCTAAGCCTCGCAGCTTTGAGCAGAAAGTTAACAAGAAAATGTATCGTGCTGCTATTCGCTGCATCCTGTCCGAACTGGTTCGTCAGGAGCGTCTGGTAGTAGTGGAAGACCTGAAAGTTGAATCCCCCAAGACTAAAGTCTTTGCTGCACATCTGCAGGCTATGGGTCTGGACAACGTTCTGGTTGTATCTGACAACGTCGAGCAGAACCTGTATCTGGCTGCCCGCAACCTGCCTCACGTTGATGTACGTGATGTAGCTGGTATTGATCCGGTTGCGCTGGTTGGGCATGAAAAAGTGCTGGTAACTGTACCTGCTCTGAAGAAGTTTGAGGAGTTGCTGGGATGAACCAAGAGCGCATCTTCAAAATTCTGCTCGGTCCGCACATCTCCGAGAAAGCAACCATCGTAGCCGAAGACGCTCAGCAGGTTGTATTCCGTGTGACTCCAGATGCGACCAAGGCAGAAGTTAAGCAGGCCGTTGAGCAGCTCTTCAACGTCAAAGTTGAAAAGGTAAACGTGCTCAACGCTAAAGGTAAGACCAAGCGTACCGTACGTGGTCTAGGCCGCCGTGCCAACATTCGCAAGGCTTACGTGCGTCTGGCCGAAGGTCATGACATTGACTTCGTTGGCGCTGAGTAAGGGGATTTCAGGTCATGGCAATTGTAAAGTGTAAACCGACTTCCGCTGGCCGCCGCCAAGTGGTGAAGGTGGTCAACCCTGACCTGCACAAGGGCGCGCCCTATGCACCTCTGGTTGAGCAGCTGAGCCGTTCTGGTGGCCGCAACAACATGGGTCGCATCACTACCCGTCACGTGGGTGGTGGTCATAAGCGTCACTATCGTCTGGTTGACTTCAAGCGTAACAAAGATGGTGTTGCAGCCATCGTTGAGCGTCTGGAATACGATCCTAACCGTTCTGCCCATTTGGCTCTGCTGAAGTATGCTGACGGCGAGCGCCGTTACATCATTGCACCCAAGGGGCTGAAGGCTGGCGATAAAGTGCAGTCTGGTTCTGATGCCGCTATCAAAGTGGGTAATACCCTGCCAATCCGTAACATTCCGGTTGGTAGTACTATTCACTGTATCGAGCTGAAGCCTGGTAAAGGTGCTCAGTTGGCCCGCTCTGCTGGTGCCGCTGTTCAGCTGGTAGCGCGCGAAGGGCAGTATGCCACTATTCGTTTGCGCTCTGGTGAAATGCGTAAGGTGCACATTGACTGCCGCGCCACCCTGGGTGAGGTTGGCAACTCTGAGCATAACCTGCGCAGCCTGGGTAAGGCCGGTGCCAAGCGCTGGCGTGGTGTTCGTCCGACCGTTCGTGGTGTTGCCATGAACCCGGTAGACCACCCGCACGGTGGTGGTGAGGGTCGCACCTCTGGTGGTCGTCATCCCGTTACACCTTGGGGTGTGCCGACCAAGGGCTATAAGACCCGCAAGAACAAGCGTACTACGAAAATGATCGTACGCCGTCGCACTGCCAAGTAATTAAGAGGAATCAGCTGTGCCACGTTCACTGAAGAAAGGTCCTTTTATCGACCTTCACTTGATGAAGAAGGTAGAGGCTGCAGTAGAGAAGGGCGAAAAGCGTCCGATCAAAACCTGGTCACGTCGCTCTACTATCTTCCCACAGTTCGTTGGGTTGACTATTGCAGTCCATAATGGTCGCCAGCACGTTCCGGTGTTTATCACCGAAGACATGGTTGGTCATAAACTGGGTGAGTTTGCTGTGACTCGTGCCTTTAAAGGTCACGCAGCAGACAAGAAGGCTAAACGTTAAGAGAGGAGATAACCATGGAAGCTGTTGCTAAGCTGACTGGCGCTCGCCTTTCTGCACAGAAAGCCCGCCTGGTCGCTGATCTGATCCGTGGCAAGAATGTTGACGAAGCACTAAATATTCTGACCTTTAGCACCAAAAAGGGTGCTCACTTGGTCAAGAAGGTGCTGGAGTCCGCTGTTGCTAATGCTGAGCACAATGAAGGTGCTGATGTTGATGAGCTGAAAGTGGATACCATCTTCGTAGATGAAGGTCCTAGCATGAAGCGCATCATGCCGCGTGCCAAAGGTCGTGCTGATCGCATCCTGAAGCGCACTTGCCACATCACCATCAAGGTTGCTGAGCGTTAAGGAGACACCGTTATGGGTCAGAAAGTACATCCTACAGGCTACCGACTCGGTGTCACCAAAGATCACACTTCTGTGTGGTACGCCGGTCGTGGCGAATATGCCAAGAAGCTGCTGAACGATCTGCAGGTGCGTAAGTATCTGGAAGAGAAGCTGAAAGCTGCCTCTGTTAGCCGTATTGAAATTGAGCGTCCTGCTAACAATGCGCGTATCACTATTCACACTGCCCGTCCCGGTATCGTGATTGGTAAGAAGGGTGAAGACGTAGAGAAATTGCGCCAGGACGTATCTAACATGATGGGCGTGCCTGTGCACGTCAACATCGAAGAAATTCGTAAGCCTGAGCTGGATGCCAAACTGACTGCTCAGTCAGTGGCTCAGCAGCTGGAACGCCGTGTTATGTTCCGTCGCGCGATGAAGCGTGCCGTACAGAATGCTATGCGTCTGGGTGCTAAGGGTATCAAGATCCAGGTTTCTGGTCGTCTGGGTGGTGCTGAAATCGCGCGTACTGAATGGTACCGCGAAGGGCGTGTTCCTCTGCATACTCTGCGTGCTGACATCGACTACAACACTGCCGAAGCTCATACCACTTATGGTGTGATCGGTGTGAAAGTGTGGATCTTCAAGGGCGAAGTTCTGGGCGGTATCGAACAGGTACGTGCCGAAAAGAATGCGCCTAAGAAGAAAGGCAAGTAAGAGAGGATACGTCCCATGTTGCAACCAAAGCGTACCAAGTTCCGCAAAGTGCATAAGGGCCGTAACCGCGGTCTGGCACTGCGTGGTAGCAAAGTCAGCTTCGGCGACTTTGGTCTGAAGACGACTGAACGCGGCCGTATCACTGCACGTCAGATTGAAGCGGCTCGTCGTGCTATGACTCGTCACGTTAAGCGTGGTGGTAAGATCTGGATCCGCGTATTCCCTGATAAGCCTATTACCGAGAAGCCCCTGGAAGTTCGTATGGGTAGCGGTAAAGGTAACGTGGAATACTGGGTGGCTGAAGTTCAGCCTGGCAAGGTGCTGTTCGAGATGGAAGGTGTTGCTGAGACTCTGGCTCAGGAAGCTTTCGCTCTGGCAGCGGCTAAGCTCCCCGTGAGTACCACCTTTGTTAAGCGGACGGTAATGTAATGAAAACTGCAGAACTGCGTGAGAAGTCCGTAGCTGAACTGCAGCAGGTAATGCTGGGTCTGCTAAAAGATCAGTTCAACCTGCGGATGCAGAAAGCGTCTGGGCAGTTGGCTCAGACTCACTTGCTGGGCAAAGTCCGTCGTGACATTGCTCGCGTGAAGACGGTGCTGACCGAAAAGGCAGGTAACTAAGATGTCTGAGAAAATTGTTCGAACTGAGACCGGTCGGGTCGTCAGCGACAAGATGGATAAGACCGTCACTGTCCTGATCGAGCGTAAAGTAAAGCACCCGATTTACGGCAAGTACGTCAAGCGCTCCACCAAGCTGAAGGCTCATGATGAAAATAATGAGTGTCAACTAGGTGATCTGGTTACCATCCAAGAAACTCGTCCTTTTTCAAAGACGAAAACTTGGAAGCTGGTAAAGATTGAAGAGCGCGCCGCTAAGGTGTAAAATCGCGGCTCTTTTGCTCCTCCGTACTTTTCCTGCCGGGGTGACTCGGTGGGAAAAGTGCTGTTTTGGCTTTGTGGAGTAGATCATGATCCAAACAGAATCCATGCTGGATGTTGCTGACAACAGCGGCGCCAAGCGTGTGCAGTGTATTAAGGTACTGGGTGGTTCTCACCGTCGTTATGCGAGCGTGGGAGACATCATCAAAGTTGCTGTTAAGGAAGCAATTCCTCGCGGCAAGGTAAAGAAAGGTCAGGTAATGAATGCCGTGGTAGTTCGTACCAAAAAAGGCGTTCGTCGTGCCGACGGCTCTGTTATCCGCTTTGATGTGAATTCTGCTGTGTTGCTTAACAACAAGCTTGAGCCTATCGGCACTCGTATTTTTGGGCCGGTAACTCGTGAACTTCGCAGTGAAAAATTCATGAAAATCATTTCCCTGGCTCCTGAAGTGCTCTAATCGAGTGCGAGAAGGTAGTAGGAAAGGATAAAAGTACTATGCGTAAAATCAGACGTGACGACGAAGTAATCGTCATTGCGGGCAAAGACAAAGGCAAGCGCGGTAAAGTGCTGCGTGTGCTGAAGGATGACCGCCTCATCGTTTCCGGCATCAACATGGTCAAGAAGCACCAGAAGCCTAACCCCCTTCTGAACCAGCCGGGTGGTATCGTTGAGAAAGAAGCCTCTATCGCCACCTCTAATGTTGCGATCTTCAATCCGAAGACCAGCAAAGGTGACCGTGTCGGCTTCAAGATTCTTGAAGATGGCAGCAAAGTGCGCATCTTTAAGTCCACCCAAGAAGTCATTGGTGCTTAAGGAGTTTGGCCATGTCACGCTTGAAAGAGCTGTACAAGAAAGAAGTAGCGGCCAAGCTGAAAGAACAGTTTGGCTACGAAAACGTAATGCAGGTTCCGCGCATTACTAAAATCACCCTGAATATGGGTGTCGGTGAGGCTGTAGGCGATAAAAAGCAAATCGAGAGCGCCGTGGCGGATATGACTGCTATCAGTGGTCAGAAGCCCGTTGTTACTCGTGCCCGTAAGTCCGTTGCAGGCTTCAAAATTCGTGAAGGCTGGCCCATCGGTTGCAAGGTGACCCTGCGCGGTGAGCGTATGTGGGAATTCCTGGATCGTCTGGTTGACATCGCTGTACCCCGTATCCGTGACTTCCGTGGTTTGAATGGCAAGTCCTTCGACGGTCGTGGAAACTACAGCATGGGCGTTAAAGAGCAGATCATCTTCCCTGAAATCGACTATGACAAAGTCGATAAGCTGCGTGGTATGGATATTACTATCACCACTACCGCAGCGACCAATGAAGAAGGTCGTGCCCTGTTGGCAGCCCTGAACTTCCCGTTCCGTAAGTAAGGAGGCCTCGCCATGGCAAAGCTGAGTATGAAAAAGCGCGAAGAAAAGCGCGCCGAAACCGTCGCTAAGTTTGCTGCCAAGCGCGCCGAACTGAAAGCGATCATCAAGAATCCCGCCACCTCTGATGAGGCTCGCTGGGAAGCGCAGATGGCACTGCAGAAGTTGCCGCGCAACGCTAGCCCGATCCGTCAGCAGCGTCGTTGCCAGATTACTGGTCGCCCGCATGCGGTGTATCGCAAGTTTGGTCTGTCTCGTATCATGCTGCGTGAAGCGGCAATGCGCGGTGACGTCCCAGGCTTGAAGAAAGCTAGTTGGTAAGCGGCTTGCGCTAGCAAGCCCTGCTGCACAATAGTTTTCAGGAGTTATTTTTAGATGAGTATGCAAGATACCCTAGCGGATATGTTTACCCGTATCCGCAATGCGCACTTGGCTAATCATGCCGCTGTATCTATGCCTTCTTCCAAGATGAAGGTAGCGGTAGCCAAAGTGCTAAAGGATGAGGGTTATATCAGTGATTTCGCTATTGCAGGCGAGAAAAAACTGACCCTCACCATTGAGTTGAAGTATTACGAAGGTAAGCCCGTTATCGAGCGTCTTGTACGTGTTAGCCGTCCTGGCTTGCGTCAGTATAAGAATCGCTCTGACCTGCCTAAGGTTGAAGGTGGTCTGGGTATTGCCATTGTCTCTACCTCCAAAGGTGTGATGACCGACCGCGCTGCACGTGCTGCTGGCGTGGGTGGCGAAGTCATCTGCACAGTATTCTAAGGAGGACTGAGATGTCTCGTGTAGCTAAAAAGCCCGTGGTCGTTCCTGCTGGTGTTGAAGTTAAACTGGCTGGTCAGGAAGTGGCTGTTAAAGGCAAAAATGGTCAGTTGAACCTGAGCATTCATTCCTCTGTTGAGGTGACTCAGGATGGCAACCAGCTTCTGTTTGCTGCTCGCGATGGCAGCGTGCAGGCGAAGGCAATGTCTGGCACCGTGCGTGCTCTGGTTAACAACATGGTAATCGGCGTATCTGAAGGCTTCGAGAAGAAGCTGGAGTTGGTCGGTGTTGGTTACCGTGCTGCGGCTAAGGGTGATGCGGTAAGCTTGACGCTGGGTTTCTCCCATCCGGTTGAATATAAACTCCCTGCCGGTGTGACTGCTGAAACTCCGAACCAGACTACTATCTTGTTGAAAGGTTCAGATAAACAGCAGATTGGCCAAGTGGCCGCAGAGATCCGCGCCTTCCGTGCGCCGGAGCCCTACAAAGGCAAGGGTATCCGTTACTCCGACGAGTTTGTGCGTCGGAAAGAAGCTAAGAAGAAGTAAGGCAGGATTCCATGAACGAGAAAAAAGTTTCCCGTTTGCGTCGCGCTGCCCGTGGTCGCCACAAGATGCGCGAACTGGGCGTGAATCGCCTGACTATTCACCGTACTCCACGCCACATCTACGCTCAGGTTTTCTCTCCCTGTGGTGGACATGTGCTGGCCGCGGCCTCTACTCTGGACACCGAGCTGCGCTCTGGCCAGACTGGCAATGCCGACGCGGCAGCCAAAGTAGGAGCGCTGGTCGCTAAGCGTGCTTTGGAGGCTGGTGTTAAGCAAGTAGCCTTCGATCGTGCTGGTTTTAAATACCACGGTCGTATTAAGGCCCTGGCTGATGCTGCCCGTGAAGGCGGACTTGAATTCTAAGGTGTGACAATGGCAAACATCGAACAGAAAGACGGCGACCTGCAAGAAAAGCTGGTCCAAGTTAACCGTGTTGCCAAAGTGGTCAAGGGTGGACGCATTTTCGCGTTCACCGCTCTGACTGTGGTTGGTGACGGTAAGGGCCGTGTCGGTTTTGGTCGTGGTAAGGCGCGTGAAGTGCCTGCAGCTATCGCCAAGGCTATGGAAGCGGCTCGTCGCAACATGATTAAAGTTGAGCTGAATGGCGGTACTATTCAGTACCCCGTTAAAGCTCGTCATGGTGCTTCCAAGATCTACATGCAGCCTGCTTCTGAAGGTACAGGTGTTATCGCTGGTGGTGCGATGCGCTCTGTGCTGGAAATGGCTGGTGTTCACAACGTACTGGCAAAGTGCTACGGCTCTACCAATCCGGTAAACGTAGTGCGTGCAACTTTCAACGGTTTGGCGCAAATGAAGGCTCCCGAAGAAATTGCTGCTAAGCGCGGTAAAACCGTTGAAGAGATTCTGGGGTAATCAACCATGGCAAATACTGTAAAAGTAACCCTGGTTCGTAGCCCTATCGGCAAACAGCCGAAGCATCGTGCCACTGTGCGCGGTCTGGGTCTGCGTAAAATTGGTCAGGTGGTTGAATTGCAGGATACTCCTGAGGTTCGCGGCATGATCAACAAAGTGAACTACATGGTTCGCGTCGTCGGCGAGTAAGGAGATACTCATGTTTCTGAATACTCTTACCCCGGGCGAAGGCGCCAAAAAAGCACGTAAGCGTGTAGGTCGTGGTATCGGTAGCGGTCTGGGTAAGACCTGTGGCCGTGGTCACAAAGGTGCCAAGTCCCGTACTGGTGGCGGTATCAAGTTGGGCTTCGAAGGCGGTCAGATGCCTCTGCAGCGTCGTCTGCCCAAGTTTGGTTTCGTTTCCCATATGGCTATGACTACTGCTGAAGTTCGTTTGTCTGAGCTGGCTCTGGTAGAAGCTGATGTTGTTGATCTGGCTGCTCTGAAGGCTGCCAATGTGATCAAGGGCAACATGATTCGTGCCAAGATTGTACTCTCAGGTGAGCTGAACAAAGCTGTTACTGTTCGTGGTTTGAAAGTGACTGCCGGTGCTAAGGCAGCCATTGAAGCCGCAGGCGGTAAAGTCGAGGAATAATGTTCGATGGCCAAGCAAGGAACTATACCGGCAGGTGTACAAAGTGGTTTGGGTGAGCTTTGGGCTCGTCTCCGCTTTGTATTAATGGCAATTGTTGTGTACCGCATTGGTGCGCACATTCCGGTGCCGGGGATCAATCCTGATCGCCTTGCAGCCATGTTTGAACAGAACCAAGGCACCATTCTGAGTCTATTCAATATGTTCTCAGGTGGTGCTCTTGAGCGCATGAGTATCTTGGCTTTGGGGATTATGCCCTATATTTCGGCTTCGATTATCATGCAGCTCATGACCGTGGTAGTACCGCAGCTAGAGCAGCTGAAGAAAGAAGGTGAGAGTGGTCGACGCAAAATTACCCAGTATACCCGCTACGGAACTGTGGTACTGGCGTTGTTCCAGGGCGCTGGTTTGGCTGTAGGTTTGGCCAGTCAGGGTATCGCTTTCCAGGCTAGCCTGAGCTTCTACGCGGTTGCGGTAGCTACTCTGGTTGCCGGCTCTGTCTTTATGATGTGGCTGGGCGAGCAAGTGACTGAAAAAGGTATCGGTAACGGCATTTCTATCCTGATTTATGCAGGTATTGTTGCTGGATTGCCTGGTGCTATTGGTCAGTCTTTTGAAGCAGCCCGTCAAGGTGACCTGAGCATTTTGGCCTTGTTGGCTATTGCTGTGGTAGCTGTTGCTACTGTCGCATTCGTGGTGTTTGTGGAGCGTGGTCAGCGACGCATCACAATTAACTATGCTAAGCGTCAACATGGTCGTCATATGTATGCGGCGCAAACTAGTCATTTACCCCTAAAGGTCAATATGGCTGGTGTGATTCCGCCTATTTTTGCATCCAGTATTCTGCTTTTCCCTGCCTCTTTGGGGCAGTGGTTTGGTCAGAGTGAAAATATGCAGTGGTTGCAAGATATTGCTTTAGCATTATCACCGGGACAACCGTTGTATCTTTTGCTGTTTGCAATTAGTATTGTCTTCTTCTGTTTCTTCTACACGGCACTGATGTTCAATCCGAAGGATGTCGCCGACAACCTGAAGAAATCAGGTGCCTTGATTCCCGGAATTCGTCCCGGTGATCAGTCCGCTCGCTACATTGATAATGTGCTTACGCGCTTGACTCTGGCTGGTGCTCTTTATATCACCGCCGTGTCTTTGATGCCGCAGTTTCTTGTAGTGGCTTGGAATGTACCCTTCTACTTTGGTGGGACATCTCTACTGATCGTCGTGGTTGTGGTGATGGATTTCATGGCTCAGGTGCAATCTCATTTGATGTCTCATCAATATGAATCCCTGATGCGTAAGTCCAATTTACGTGGTATCGGCGGCCTCTAACCGTCGCACCTTAATTTTATGGAGTGAAGCATGAAAGTTCGTGCCTCTGTAAAGAAAATTTGTCGTAATTGCAAGATCGTACGTCGTAACGGTTCCGTTCGAGTGATCTGCAAAGTTGAACCTCGTCATAAGCAACGCCAGGGTTGATTCTGGGTTGTGCTGAAGGTGCATTGACTTGATTTTGCATGGTTGGGTCATTACTATAATGCGCCTTTCGGTGACGGTTTTACCATATTGTCGATGCCCATGAAGGTGGGTATCTTGATCGGAGTAAATTGAATGGCCCGTATAGCTGGCGTCAATATTCCTGACAATAAGCATGCGGTGATCTCTTTGACTTATATCTACGGGATCGGCCGCACTACTGCTCAACAGCTGTGTGCAAGCATTGGCATTGAGCAGTCTACAAAGATTGCTGATCTGTCCGAAGAGACCCTGGATGTTCTGCGTGGCGAAGTTGCCAAGCTTGCGGTTGAGGGTGACCTCCGCCGTGAAATCTCTATGAACATCAAGCGTCTGATGGACTTGGGCTGCTATCGCGGTCTGCGTCATCGTCGTGGCCTACCAGTGCGTGGTCAGCGTACCAAGACCAATGCTCGCACTCGTAAAGGTCCGCGTAAGCCGATCCGTAAGTAAGCTTTAGCGAAGGAATTCTCGTATGGCCAAGCCAAATGCTCGTACCCGTAAAAAGGTAAAGAAGCAGGTTGTTGATGGAGTTGCGCATATCCACGCCTCCTTCAATAACACCATTGTGACCATTACTGACCGTCAGGGTAACACTCTGTCTTGGGCAACTGCTGGTGGGTCCGGCTTCCGTGGTTCTCGTAAGAGCACCCCCTTTGCTGCACAGGTTGCAGCAGAGCGCGCTGGACAGGCTGCGTTGGAATATGGTCTGAAGAACCTGGACGTGCTGGTTAAAGGCCCGGGCCCAGGTCGTGAGTCTGCTGTGCGTGCTCTGAACGCTGTAGGCTACAAGATCACTAATATTACCGACGTGACGCCTATTCCTCACAACGGTTGTCGTCCGCCCAAGAAGCGTCGTGTTTAATCAGGAGACGGTAGAATGGCTCGTTATATCGGACCCAAGTGCAAGCTCTCCCGCCGTGAAGGAACCGACCTGTTCCTGAAGAGCGGTGTGCGTGCTCTGGATTCCAAGTGCAAAATTGATGCAGCACCTGGTATGCACGGCGCCCGTCGTGGACGTCTGTCAGACTATGGTCTGCAACTGCGTGAAAAGCAGAAAGTTCGTCGTATTTACGGTGTACTGGAGCGTCAGTTCCGTAACTACTACAAAGAAGCCGCTCGTCTGCGTGGTGCTACTGGTGAAAACCTGCTGCAACTGCTGGAAGCGCGTCTTGATAACGTTGTTTATCGCATGGGCTTTGGTTCTACCCGTGCTGAAGCGCGTCAAATCGTATCCCACAAGGCTATCTCTGTTAATGGCAAGACCGTTAACATTCCTTCTTTCAAGGTAGCTCCCGGTGATGTGGTTGCTGTTCGTGAAAAGGCCAAGAGCCAGCTGCGTATTAAGGCTGCTCTGGAAGTTTCCGCTCAGCGTGCTCCGGTACAGTGGGTTGATGTTGACTCTGGCAAGATGGAAGGCGTTCTGAAAGCTCTGCCAGAGCGCAGCGAACTCTCCGCAGACATCAACGAAAACTTGATTGTTGAGCTGTATTCTAAGTAATTGAATTTGAGCTCAACTTCAAAACTAGGTGGAACTATGCAGCGTTCAGTCAGCGAATTTCTCACTCCACGTCACATTGACGTGCAGGAAATCAGCAAGACTCATGCGAAAGTGACCCTCGAGCCCCTGGAACGGGGCTTCGGCCACACCCTGGGTAATGCCTTGCGTCGTATCCTGCTCTCTTCCATGCCGGGATGCGCTATTACTGAAGTGCACATTGATGGTGTTCTTCATGAGTACAGCGCCATCGAAGGTGTTCAGGAGGACGTGATTGAGATCCTGCTGAACCTTAAAGGTGTTGCTGTAGCAATGCACGCTGGTGATGAAGTTACACTGAAGCTTTCTAAGAAAGGTCCAGGTGTAGTCACCGCTGCAGATATTGAGCTGCCGCATGATGTGGAAATTGTTAATCCTGATCATGTGATTGCACACTTGAATGAAGCGGCTAATCTTTCCATGCAACTGAAGGTTTCTCGCGGTCGTGGTTACGTACCTGCTGATAGCCGACTGAGCTTGGAAGATGAAGGCCGTGTGATTGGGCGCTTGCAACTGGATGCCAGCTACAGCCCTGTACGTCGTGTTTCCTACGTCGTAGAGCGCGCGCGTGTAGAGCAACGTACTGACCTGGATAAGCTTGTAATTGATCTAGAGACCAACGGGACTTTGGATCCAGAGGAAGCTATCCGTCGTGCCGCAACTATTCTGCAGCAACAGCTGGCTGTTTTTGTTGATCTGGAAGCTGACAAAGAGCCTGAGCCGGTTAAAGAGGAAGAGGAATTTGATCCTATTCTGCTGCGCCCGGTAGATGAGCTTGAGCTGACAGTCCGTTCTGCCAACTGCCTGAAAGCGGAAAACATTTATTACATTGGCGACCTTATCCAGCGTACCGAAGTGGAGTTGTTAAAGACTCCTAACCTGGGTAAGAAGTCTCTGACTGAAATTAAAGATGTGTTGGCATCCCGTGGTCTATCGCTGGGCATGCGTTTAGAGAACTGGCCGCCTGCGTCTCTACGCAACGACGATAAGGCTGCGTCCTGACCACCTAGATAACCAACACTTGAGTTTGGTAAGGAATTCGACATGCGTCATCGTAAAAGCGGTCGTCACTTAAATCGCACCAGTGCTCACCGCAAAGCCATGTTTAAAAACATGGCCGTGTCTCTGTTTGAGCACGAGGTGATCAAGACTACCCTGCCTAAGGCCAAAGAACTGCGTCGCTTTGCTGAGCCGTTGATTACTCTGGCTAAGGTAGACTCTGTAGCTAATCGCCGTCTGGCTTTTGCCCGTACTCGTAGCAAAGAAGCGGTAGGCAAGCTCTTTACTGAGCTGGGTCCCCGTTACAATGCTCGTCCTGGTGGTTACATCCGCATCCTGAAGTGTGGTTTCCGTGATGGAGACAGCGCACCTATGGCTTATGTGGAACTGGTTGACCGTCCTGGATTTGTGGCGGAAGAAGCTGGCGAATAAGCTGGGTCTTGAATAAAAAACCGCGCTTCGGCGCGGTTTTTTATTGGCTTTTAAAGAGTGGTTAGCTGTAAAAAGGCCAGCATTATGCTGGCCTTGGTGTGTGTTGGGAGTCCTTACTGCTTGGCGAGGAGAGGGGCTAAGAAGCGGCCGGTATGGCTTTGTGGAAGTGTTGCCAGGTATTCTGGGCTTCCTTGCGCAATGATTTGGCCGCCGCCAGTGCCCCCTTCTGGACCAAGATCAATCAGCCAGTCAGCGGTTTTTATCACGTCCAGGTTATGCTCGATAACTACCACGGTGTTGCCATGATCACGCAAACGGTGGAGTACATTGAGGAGCTGCTGAATATCGTAGAAGTGCAATCCAGTAGTTGGCTCATCCAGGATATAAAGAGTCTTACCGGTATCGCGTTTTGAGAGCTCCTTGGCGAGTTTCACTCGTTGCGCTTCGCCGCCGGAAAGCGTGGTCGCACTTTGTCCAAGGCGGATATAGGACAGGCCAACATCCATTAGGGTTTGTAGTTTGCGTGCGATCATGGGGACGGCATTGAAGAACTCGCAAGCATCCTCAACCGTCATTTCCAGCACTTCGTGAATATTCTTGCCTTTGTAAGTAATCTCCAGGGTTTCGCGGTTATAGCGTTTTCCTTTGCAGAGATCGCAAGGTACATAGATGTCAGGCAAGAAGTGCATTTCTACTTTGATTACCCCATCCCCTTGGCAAGCTTCACAACGTCCACCTTTGACATTAAAACTGAAGCGACCAGGTTTGTAGCCGCGTGAACGTGCTTCCTGAGTGGCGCTAAAGAGCTCGCGGATAGGGGTGAAAATGCCGGTATAGGTGGCAGGGTTGGAGCGTGGAGTGCGGCCGATAGGGCTTTGATCGATATCGACTACTTTATCAAAGTGTTCTAAACCCTGAATTTCCTGGTAGGGGGCGGCCTCCAATGTTGTTGCGCCATTCAAAGCGGTGGCAGCGAGCGGAAAGAGGGTGGCATTAATCAGGGTTGATTTGCCTGAGCCGGAAACGCCAGTGATACAGGTAAACAGGCCAACTGGGATGTGTAGGTCCACTTGCTGTAAATTGTTACCTGTTGCACCTAAGAGACTTAGTTGCCGTGATGGATCGGGTTGATTGCGTTGTTCAGGTACTGCGATACAGCGACGTCCGCTTAAGTAGTCTCCGGTGATGGACTGAGGGTTAGCCATCACTTCCGCAGGTGTGCCCTGCGCAATAATTTGCCCTCCATGTACGCCTGCGCCAGGGCCAATATCAAGAACGTGATCGGCTAGGCGAATGGCGTCCTCATCGTGTTCTACCACAATAACGGTATTGCCCAGGTCACGTAGATGGGTCAGGGTTTGCAATAAGCGATCATTGTCCCGCTGGTGCAATCCTATCGAGGGTTCATCGAGGATGTACATCACTCCAACCAGTCCTGCACCGATTTGGCTGGCTAACCGAATTCGTTGGGCTTCGCCACCAGAAAGGGTATCTGCACTGCGTTCTAAGGTCAGGTAATCAAGCCCAACATTAACCAGAAAGCTGAGGCGGGCTTGTATTTCTTTCAGAATTTTGTCGGCAATCTCGCCACGCTTGCCACTCAGGCTGAGGTTGGAGAAATAGTCATGACAGTTACCCACAGCCATATGAGCAATATTGGGTAAATTTTTACCGTCAATAAAAACGTGGCGTGCTTCACGCCGCAGGCGTGAGCCTTCGCAGCTGGGGCACTTTTTCAGGGTAAGATAGCGAGCCAGGTCTTCGCGCACCATTTGGGAGTCGGTTTCCCGGTAACGGCGTTCCATGTTAGGTAATACCCCTTCAAAGGGATGGCTACGGCTGATGGTAACGCCTCGATCGCTGACGTAAGTAAACTGAATTTCCTCTTTACCGCTGCCATGCAGAATCACTTCGCGTTGCTCTGGCTTAAGCTGTGCAAAGGGGGTGTTGACATCAAAGCCATAGTGTTCTGCGACGGCTTTAATGAGTTGAAAATAGTAGACGCTGCGCTTGTCCCAGCCTTTGATAGTACCCTCTGCCAAGGTGAGCTCAGGATCAACAATCACTTTATTGGGGTCAAAATATTGGCGTACACCTAAGCCATCACAGCTGGGGCAAGCGCCATGAGGACTGTTAAAGGAGAATAGGCGGGGTTCGAGTTCGCTAATGCTGTAGCCGCATTCAGGGCAAGCAAAACGGGCAGAGAAAACAATTTCTGCTTGGTCAGGTTGATCAAGATAGGCAACCTTAGCCAGCCCGTCGCTTAGCTCTAGCGCAGTTTCAAAGGATTCTGCTAAGCGTTGTTGTAGATCAGCGCGGACTTTGAAACGGTCAACAATCACCTCAATATTGTGCTTACGTTTTTTGTCGAGTTCAGGGGCGGCATCCAGTTCATAGATTTCGCCGTCAATGCGCACACGAATGAAACCTTGGCTGCGCAGGTTTTGCAAAATGTTAAGGTGTTCCCCTTTGCGACCTTGAATAACAGGGGCCAGCAGCATTAGCCGGGTGTCTTCCGGCAGTGCTAAAACTTGGTCAACCATTTGGCTGACGGTTTGTGCCTCTAGGGGTAAATCATGGTCTGGGCAGCGTGGTTCACCAACTCGAGCAAAGAGTAAGCGAAGGTAGTCGTAGATTTCTGTGATGGTACCGACCGTTGAGCGCGGATTATGTGAGGTGGATTTTTGCTCAATGGATATCGCTGGCGATAGGCCTTCGATATGATCCACATCCGGCTTCTCCATCATGGAGAGAAATTGACGGGCATAAGTTGAAAGTGACTCGACGTAGCGTCGCTGTCCTTCGGCATACAGAGTGTCAAAGGCCAGGGAAGATTTTCCCGAGCCAGAAAGACCGGTAATAACAATTAGCTTGTCACGCGGAAGGTCTACATCAATATTCTTGAGATTGTGAGTACGGGCACCCCGTACCAGAATCTTATCCATGCTCAGGCTCCAGCCAGCAATCTATCGGTATTGCGACCCCGCTAAGGGGTGAAGTGTTCGCAGACAAATGCCTTAACTTTTGGCTTAGGGCTGTATAAACTAACAGGATTTTGATTAAGGGAGAACATCATGGCCCGTGGTGGTGTAAATAAAGTTATTTTGGTGGGAAACCTCGGGGCTGATCCTGAGGTGCGTTATATGCCCAATGGAAATGCGGTCGCTAACATTAGCTTGGCAACAAGTGAAAGTTGGAAAGATCGTAACTCTGGGCAAATGCAGGAACGCACCGAATGGCACAGGGTGGTGTTTTTCGGGCGTTTGGCGGAAGTGGTCGGGCAGTATGCTCGTAAAGGTTCCAAGCTTTATGTGGAAGGCAAACTGCAAACCCGCAAGTGGCAAGATCAAAGTGGGCAGGATCGTTATACCACTGAGGTTGTGGTCGATATGGGTGGCAGTATGCAGTTTCTGGATAGTCCTCGTGATGGCGCTGCCGGTGGCGGTTACGAATCCAGTCAGGGCGGTGGCTATGGTGGTGGGCAGCAAAGTGCACCCCAGCAGAACTATCAACAACCAAATCAAGGTTATGCGCCGCAGCAGGGTGGACGTCAGCAGCAGGCACCCGCGCCGACCCAAGCACAGCCGATGCCGCAGAATAACTTTGATGATTTCGATGACGACATTCCGTTCTAACGAACGACAAGGGCCGATTACCGGCCCTTTTTTGTTACCTTTTCATAGGTAAAGGTTGCTTCAAGAGCGGGTAACACAGTGTTGCTATTATTGGTGAGAGCGCTCAGCGGGCGAGGAGTAAACTGCGGGGTTCTAGGGAGGATAGCTATGACCAATATCAAAATGAAAAGCTGGTTGCTGGCCAGTATGTTGATGACATCAGGAGCCGTACAGGCAGAGTCGTTGGCTCAGCTTTATCAGCTGACCTTGCAACAGGATCCAGTTTTGCAAGCAGCTGAGGCTGCACGTCAGGCGGCGGCTGAAGTTATTCCACAGCGTCAAGCTGCCTTGTTGCCCTCCTTGTCTGCATCGGCCTCTACTCAGTATCGGGATAGCAAAAACGGCGGTACTAACTGGCATGATTATGGATTGAGTTTGCGTCAACCGCTGTATAACCGTGCCAGTTGGCTTGGCTATCAGCAGGGTAAACAGCTTGATGCCAGTGCGGCGCTTCAATTAGAGCAAGCTCAGCAGCAAGTATTGTTGCGGGTGGTGGAGGCTTATCTAGAAGCACTGCGCGCTCGTATGCAGTTGCAAACCGCAGAAGCGGAAGAACAGGCGATTTTGCGTCGTTTAGAGCAGAACCAGGCTCAATTTGATGTTGGTTTGATTGCTATTACCGATGTAGAGGAGGCCCGTGCGGCTTATCAGCGTGCCCAAGTCAGTCGAATCCAGGCTGCTAATTTGCTGGAGAACAATCTGGAGGCACTGGCTCGGTTAGCGGGACAGCCGATCCAGGTGTTGTTCGAGTTAGCTGCGGACTATCCATTAACTGATGTCGTGCCTGACCTGGATACGGTGGTGGAGCAGGCATTGGCTAATAATTTGGATTTGCAGCGTCAGCGTTTGGCGGTGGAGTCCGCGCAAACTCAAACTAAAATCAGCTCAGCTGGACACTTACCGACAGTAGATTTAACGGCCAGTGCAGGTGGTGCAGACCAAGGTAATGGTATGCAGCGTCTAAATACGGTGGGCGTTACTCTGAGCATGCCGTTGTATGCCGGTGGTGCGGTACAGTCTGGCGTGCGTGAATCCCAGGCTCGACTCACTCAGCAGCAGGCGGAGCAAGAAAACTTGCGGCGCCAAGTGCAGTTGCAGGCTCGTACACTAGTGCGGAACTTGCAAGCTGATGTCGCAACCATTGAAGCGCAGCGCTTAGCGATTCAAGCCAGCGAAACAGCCTTGAAGGCAACAGAAGCAGGATATGAGGTGGGGACTCGCAATATTGTCGATGTGCTGGAGTCGCAGAAGAATCTGTTCCAGTCGCAACGCAATTATGCTGATGCGCGTTATAACCTGGTGCTGAACCAATTACGCTTGCAGGAGCTTCAGGGGCAGTTAGCCGTAGCAGACTTGCAAGAATTAGATCGTTGGCTTTTGCCTTAAGCGAACATGGACACTTCTGCCTCTAGTATGACGCTGTGGGGGAGGGAGTTGTCTAGCTGCGACCGGCATACCGCTAGTCTCGTTAGACTGGCGGTATTGCTATTCATTCATGCTATGATCCTAGGCCTCAAAAGTGCTTTAGTAGCACATGGTGATGTTTTTCAGGTATAGGACGAGTTATGTCAGATAATCCCGCTCAGGTTTCCCCGGAAGAGGGCGGAGTCAATGAAGATCAAGCCCTGCGAATTGCTTCAGGACGTAAGCCTTTTGTTGAACCACTTCGCCTTGGTCAGCGTCTGAAAGAAATTCGTCTTAGTAATAGCTGGACACTTGAAGATGTAAGTCAGCGTACTGGCCTTGCCCGTTCTACGCTGTCGAAAATTGAAAATGAGCAAATCTCACCGACTTTTACCGTGGTGCAGAAGCTGTCAGCTGGGTTAGGGATTGATCTTCCCCAGTTATTTGCGACACCTAAGCGTCAAGCTAAACCGATGGGGCGACGTGATCTGACCCGTTTAGGGCAAGGGCAACCTCATCCCACGCCTACCTATGAGCATGAGCTGCTGTGCACGGAATTTGCCAATAAGCGCATGATTCCTTTCAAGACCATTGTTCGAGCGCGTGATTTCGCCCAATTCCATGAATGGGTGCGTCATGATGGCGAAGAGTTTTTATTGGTTCTTGAAGGGCAAGTACGTCTTTACACTGAGTTTTATGCACCGCTGGACTTAGAGACTGGCGATAGCCTCTATTTTGATAGCAGTATGGGCCACGCTGTAGTGTCAATCAGTGAGGATGATGCGGTTATTTTGTCGGTGTGTTCGTATTAAAACCAGGCAACGCCAAGAGAGGATGAGAAGCATAGATGCTTGCCGCTGCAGCGCATAAAGTATTGGTGTTAGGAGCTCAAGGGCAACTTGGGCGTGCTCTGTACCACTATTTAGCCAAATTGGGCTTTCAGGTAGTGGGGCTTGATCGCCAACAAGTGGATATTACTGATGAGCTTCAGGTGGCGGCATTGTTTCGTGCTGAACAGCCTTGGCTGGTGTTGAATGCGGCAGGCAGTGGCAGAGCGGTTGCGAATGAAGCTTTAAGTAGTGCCGAGGTTCGTGCTAATCAGCAAGGTCCTCAGGTCTTGGCCCAGGCTGCTGCTAGCGCTGGGGTGATACTATTTCATATATCCTGCGCCTGGGTGTTCGATGGTCTTCAGCAAAAGCCTTATAAAGAGGATGACTTGATCCGCCCGGTGGGATTGCTGGGGGAAAGTAAGTGGTTGGGCGAGGAACAAGTAAGGCGTTTTGCCCCGCGTCATATCATTCTGCGCACACATTGGCTGTTTAGTTTGGCTGAAGAGGGCTGGTTAGCCCAAGTGCTGGAACAGGCTCGGCAGGTATCGAGCTTGCAGGCGGTAGCTGATCATATTGGCCAGCCTACTCCAGTGGAAGATGTTGCCCGAGTGGTCGGAGCCATGCTGCAACAATTGCGCTGTCAGGCGGAACTCTGGGGGACTTTTCACTATGCCAGTGCGGAATACACCAGTAGCTACGGTTTTTGCGAGGCGGTATTAGCTTTAGCTCGCCAATATGAGCCTCTAACCTGTGAGGTGCTGGAAGCTCGTAAGGCAGAGGAAGTGGATGCTTGGCCGGCGCGCCCGAATCAGTCGCGCTTAGACTGTCGTAAACTTAGGCATGTATACGGTATTGGGCAGCGTCCTTGGCGGACCTATCTTGCCACGATGTTGGCGGAGTATTACCGCAAGCGTTGAAACTCTGAGTTAGGCGTATTTAAGGGGGCGATAGCCCCCTTAAACTATTAAGCCCCCGCAAAAGGCCAGGGAGACTTGTGAAGGGCAACACTGGCCATGTAATAGAGGCTTAGTAAGGCGCCAATTAGGCAAAAGGTGCGAATGTGGCGGTTTTTGCCCCGCTTGATAGCGAAGGTGCCAAAGCCGATGTAGGCGAATAAGCCGAGCACCTTAGCGGTCAGCCAGGCATGGGTAAGAGGATATTGCTGCAACATTAGCATCAGGCCAATGGCACTCAGGAGTAAAAATGTGTCGATGATGTGGGGCAGAATGCGCACCCAGCGGCGTTGCAGCCAGGAAGACTCCAGTAGCATCCATCCTGCTCGGATGCAGAAAAACAGGATGCTAGCAGCGACTAGACTGAGGTGTAGGTGTTTGAAGGCAAAATACATATTGGGCTCCACGAGATAGCTTTGGCGCGATCATAGCGAAAAAATAGCGACAGAGGTACGTCGAGGGCTGGCATAGTGGTTCGAATGCTTTAGAATTCCCGACTTTGGCCCGCCATGCCTAGCTGCCAGTCTGTTACATACTATGCTGGGCGTGGACGATACTAGAATAGCTAGGGCTGTACGGAAGCGATTGAGGAGTATGATGACATCTACCCTGAATGATGCATTTCAGGACATTCGTCCTTTTCACGATAGCGAAGTCAAGGAAGTCATCGCCCGCCTTATTCAAGACCAAGAGTTTATTGCTGCGATTACCCGCTTTAAATTTCCACAGGCGGCGGCTTACTGTGGTTGGTTGTTGAAGCCGTTAGTAGCTTGGCGTCTGCGCCAACAAGCTGCGCAAATTGCCACTGTCCGAGATTTTCAGCAGGTTGTCTCTTTTTATATGGATCGAATGATCCATAAGACGACGACAGCATTGACCTTTTCTGGGTTAGATAAGTTGGAGCCTGGTCGCGCCTATCTGTTTATATCTAATCATCGCGATATCGCCATGGATCCTGCTTTTGTTAATTATGGCTTGTGGCATAACGGTTTTGATACGGTCCGTATTGCCATTGGCGATAATTTACTGCGTAAGCCCTATGTCACTGACCTGATGCGCTTAAATAAAAGTTTTATTGTTAAGCGTTCGGCGAAAGGGGTGCGTGAGATGATGGCGGCCTATACTGAGCTGTCGTCTTACATTGATCATTCGATTCAGGACGGCCATTCAATTTGGATCGCTCAGCGTGAGGGTCGTGCTAAAGATGGACGAGATGATACGGATCCTGCGATCACCAAAATGCTGTACATGTGCCGAAAAAAGTCGGGCATGAGTTTTGCTGAAGCGATGCAGAATCTGCATATTGTTCCGGTTAGTATTTCTTATGAGCTGAATCCCTGTGACCGCCGCATGGCGCGTGAGCTGCAGGCTATTGCCGAACATGGTCGCTATGAAAAGGCGCAATATGAGGATATCCAAAGTATTGTCGAGGGGATTATCGGCAATAAAGGGCGAGTGCATGTTGCTTTTGGTCATGAACTGACAGGTAGCTATGAAAACCCAGAAGCTTTGGCTGCGGCGATCGATGCGCAAATCCAAGGTAATTACTATCTGCATGGTTCGAATTTAACCGCTGCCAAGCTGTTGGGTGTTGAGGGAGTTATTGAACCTGATCAACAAGAGCAGGATCGCTTTCAGCAGCGCCTGCAGGAGTTGGAAAAAAACCAGCAGCCTTATATGTTGGAAATGTATGCAGAGCCCGTGCGACGGCAGCGTGCATTGGCTCAGGAGCTAGCTCATGACTAAGTTATGGCACAGTTTGCGAGCGCTGGTTTTTTATATTGGCTATGTGCTGACTCTGATCGGTTATTCCTTATTTTGTCTGTTGGTGATTGCCTGGGTACCCTATCGCAAGCGTCATCCCTATATCGTGGCATTTAATCGCTTCTATTTATGGTGGTTGCGCTGGACATGTGGTGTGCGCTACCGGTTGGAGGGGGTTGAACATCTGCCAATGGAAGGGGCTTTTGTGATGATTAGTAATCATCAGAGCGAATGGGAGACGTTCTTTTTGCAAACGTTGCCACGCCCTCTCGTTACAGTGTTGAAAAAGGAGTTGCTGTCAGTGCCTTTTTTTGGCTGGGCGCTACGATTGTTGCGCCCTATAGCAATTGATCGCTCACAGAAGACCAATGCGCTTAAGCAGATTTTGCGGCAAGGAAAAGAGCGTCTGGAGGCGGGTGAGGGGTTGTTGATTTTTCCCGAGGGGACGCGACTTGACCCAGGGGCTGAGGGCAGTTTTTCTAAAGGTGGAGCTTCTCTGGCTTGTATGGCTAAGGTGCCGTTGCTGCCAGTGGTGCATAATGCCGGTGAGCATTGGCCTAATAAGCGTTTTTTAAAGGTTCCTGGCGAGATTGTTGTTCGGATAGGTGCGCCTATTTCCACGGAAGGGCGTAAGGTTGATGAGGTGCATGAGCAGGCAGTGGGCTGGATTACTCAGCACATGAAAGGCTCGCGCTAAGTGGGTTGAACTCTGTGCTTATGAAAAAACCCGCAGATGCGGGTTTTTTCATTCAGGCTATCAGGTCGAGGGTTAACCCTGGTAGCGTTGAAATATCAGCGTGGCGTTAGTGCCGCCAAAGCCAAAGCTATTGGACATAACCCGATTTAGCGTGGTGTCAATCCGCTGTGAGGGAATGTTAGCCCCTGCAAGCTGTGGATCTAGCTGGTCAATGTTGGCGGAGCCAGCAATGAAGTTATTTTCCAGCATCAGTAGAGAGTAGATTGCTTCCTGTACGCCAGCGGCACCCAAGGAGTGGCCGGACAGGGATTTGGTGGAAGTTACAGGTGGCATCTTATCGCCGAATACCTGCATTACTGCTTTCATCTCAGCGACATCGCCAACAGGAGTGCTGGTGCCATGAGCGTTGATATAGTCAATCTCACCTTCAACGGTTGCCATAGCTTGCTGCATGCAGCGGATCGCACCTTCGCCAGAAGGGGCAACCATGTCATAGCCATCGGAAGTTGCACCATAGCCGACTAGCTCAGCATAAATCTTGGCGCCGCGAGCTTTTGCATGCTCGAGCTCTTCCAATACCAGCATGCCGCCGCCGCCTGCAATCACAAAACCATCACGCTCGGCATCATAAGCACGGGATGCTTTGGCGGGAGTGTCGTTGTATTTAGTGGAAAGGGCGCCCATGGCGTCAAAAAGAACGCTCAGTGACCAGTCTAATTCTTCACCACCACCGGCAATAATGATGTCTTGTTTGCCTAGCTGGATGAGTTCCATTGCATTGCCAATGCAGTGTGCGCTAGTGGCACAGGCAGAGGTGATGGAATAGTTAACGCCCTTGATTTTAAAGGGAGTGGCTAAGCATGCAGAAACGGTGCTGCCCATCGTGCGGGTAACCCGATAGGGGCCAATTTTGCGTACACCTTTGTCACGCAGGATGTCCGCTGCTTCAACGATGTTGGCGGACGAAGCGCCACCTGAACCAGCAATTAGGCCAGTTCTTTCATTGGAAACTTGTTCTTCGCTGAGGCCTGCATCAGCAATGGCCTGCGCCATTGACAGATAAGCATATCCGGCAGCATCGCCCATGAAACGGCGGAGTTTGCGGTCGATTGCAGCGTCTAAATCAATATTGGGGCTGCCGGCCACCTGGCTGCGAAAGCCCAGTTCAGCATATTGAGGCTGAAAGCTGATGCCAGAGCGGCCCTGTTGCAGTGACTCCAGGACTGAGGCTTTATCGTTGCCTAAGCAGGAAACGATACCCATTCCGGTAACAACAACGCGTCGCATTAGAGCGTCCTCTTTTTCAATTGTTTGCTTTGACCAGGCAAAGCAGGACTTAGAATTGATCGGTCGAAGTAAAGAGACCGACGCGCAAGTCCTTCGCGGTGTAGATTTCCCGTCCGTCCACGGACAGGGAACCATCTGCAATACCCATCACCAGTTTGCGTTCAATAACACGCTTAAGTTGGATATTGTAAGTCACCTTGCTGGCAGTAGGTAATACTTGCCCAAAAAAGCGCACCTCGCCAGCCCCTAATGCGCGGCCACGACCAGGGTTGCCTTTCCAGGCGAGGAAAAAGCCAACGATTTGCCACATGGCGTCCAGACCTAAACAGCCAGGCATCACGGGGTCGCCGGGAAAATGACAATCGAAGAACCACAGATCAGGGGTGATATCCAGTTCAGCAATGATTTCGCCCTTGCCGTGTTCGCCACCTGTTGCGGAAATGTGCAGGATGCGGTCCAGCATCAGCATGTTACCGACCGGTAGTTGAGCATTACCGGCGCCAAACATTTCGCCATAGCCGCACTTGAGCAGCTCTTCACGGTTAAAAGATGAAGGTTGGGTCATCGATATGTTCTTTCCATTCCTTATCGTTATCGGCACAGCACTTCGGCTGCCGGCAGCCTTTGGGCCGCAAAATAAACCGGCATTATATACGGGGTTGCCCTCCGATGGCAGGGGGCATCACTTGTTGCGTGTTACCGCCTGTCGTGCCAGTTCGATCAGAGTGTCTTTATAAGCTGACGCTGGCAAGTGCTGCAGTTGTTCGATTGCCAGTTGGGCCTCCTGTTCAGCTTTTTGGCGAGTGTAGTCCAGGGCGCCGCATTGGCGTACACAAGCCAAGATAGGCTGAAGATACTCTAGGCCCCCATGCTCAATGGCTGCGCGAATAAGAGCAGCGTCTTCTGCTGAGGCATGAGCAATCGCATAGATCAGCGGTAGTGTGGGTTTGCCTTCGGCTAAATCATCGCCCACATTTTTACCCATTTCACTGGCATCTCCAGTGTAATCCAGTAGATCGTCAGCAATCTGAAAAGCGGCACCCAGGTGGCGGCCGTAGAGCTGTAAGGCCTGACACTGTTGGCTATCCATACTACTTAATTGCGCGGCTGCTAGGGTGCTGGCCTCAAACAGCATGGCTGTCTTGCCATGAATGACGCGCATGTAGTCATCTTCGCTGGTATCGGGGTTGTTACAGTTAAGTAGTTGTAAGACTTCGCCTTCGGCAATCACATTGGTGGCATGTGAGAGGGTGCGCATAATGTCCATATTGCCGATGCTGACGAGCATTTGGAATGCACGGGAATAGAGGAAGTCGCCTACGAGTACGCTGGGGGCGTTCCCCCACTCGGCATTGGCTGTGGGACGTCCGCGACGTAGCTCGGAGGTATCTACGACGTCATCATGGAGCAGGGTGGCGGTGTGGATAAACTCAATCACCGCTGCTAAAGGAATGTGCTGATCGCCCTGATAGCCGCAGGCTTTGGCTGCCAGCAGCGTGAGTAGCGGACGGACGCGCTTGCCGCCACTGTTTACAATGTAATGGCCAATGGTGTTAACCAGGGCTACATCGGAGTGCAGATGGGACAGGATGCATTGATTGACGGCGCTGAAGTCATCCGCCACTACGGCGTGAATAGATGGTGGCTGCATGGCATATTCGAGCTGGAGAAACTGCCCCCATGCTAGGAAGGGGGGGGTACCCTGTCAAGCGGGATGGGGTTTGTAGGGGTTTATCTAAATGTCAGAGTGGATTAAGTTGCGCCTATAGTCGAATTTCTGTACACTCTCGCGCCCTAGCCCGTCCAAATCTTGCTCCCTATTATATGGTTCTTCCATTAGAAGTAGGTCTTTCTAGTAGCCGGGCGGGTCAATAACGGAGATTAACATGTACGCAGTGATTGTAAGCGGTGGCAAGCAGTACCGCGTGAAGGCCGGTGAGAGCATCAAGCTCGAGAAGCTGACTGCTGAAGTAGGCGCTTCTGTCGAGTTTGACAAGGTTCTGCTGGTTGCTAACGGCGAAGACATCAAGATCGGTGCTCCTGTAGTAGAAGGCGCTAAAGTAACTGCGGAAGTAGTTACTCATGGTCGTGGTGAAAAAGTGCGGATCATCAAGTTCCGTCGTCGTAAGCATCACATGAAGCGCCAGGGTCACCGTCAGTGGTTCACTGAGGTGAAAATTACTGGTATTAACGCCTAATTCTGGCTTGGTTTAGCGGAGGAAATTACTCATGGCACATAAGAAGGCCGCTGGTAGCTCCCGTAACGGTCGTGACTCCGAATCCAAACGCCTTGGCGTTAAGCGCTTCGGTGGTCAGGCAGTGGTAGCGGGTAACATCATCGTTCGTCAGCGTGGTACTAAGTTCCATGCTGGTAACAACGTTGGTCTGGGCAAAGACTTCACTCTGTTTGCTACTGCAGACGGTGTGGTTAAGTTTGAGGTCAAGGGTCCTAAGAAGCGTAAATACGTTTCTATCGTGGCTGCTTGATTCACGCCTTGCCGCAAGGCACAAAGAAGCTCTGCCATTGGTGGGGCTTTTTTTGTTTGTGGTTGGGTGTAACTGAGGTGGGTTATGAAATTTGTAGATGAGGCGAGTATCGTCGTCGAGGCTGGCAAGGGTGGTGATGGCTGCCTGAGTTTCCGTCGGGAAAAGTTCATTCCTAAGGGTGGTCCTGATGGTGGGGATGGTGGTCATGCTGGCTCGGTCTGGGTTGAGGCGGACGATAACCTCAATACGCTAGTCGATTATCGTTTTGTGCGTCGTTATAAGGCGGAAAATGGTCAGCCGGGGCAGGGTAAAAACTGTACTGGTAAGGCAGGTGAGGATCTCATCCTGCGAGTGCCGGTGGGGACGACCATCATTGACGAGGACACCGGGGAGACGCTCGGTGACTTGGTTGAAGCGGGTCAGCGCTTGAAGGTTGCTCAGGGTGGTTTTCGTGGCTTGGGTAATACCCGTTTTAAGTCCAGTACCAACCAGGCGCCGCGCCAAACCACCAAGGGATCGCTGGGAGAGAGTCGTAATCTTAAGCTGGAGCTTAAGGTGTTGGCTGATGTAGGGTTGCTTGGTTTGCCCAATGCTGGCAAGTCGACCTTTATTCGTGCCGTGTCTTCCGCCAAACCGAAAGTGGCGGACTATCCCTTCACCACGCTGGTGCCAAATTTAGGTGTCGTGCGTATTCAGCAGCATCGCAGCTTTGTCGTAGCCGATATTCCTGGCTTGATTGAGGGGGCGGCGGAAGGTGCTGGTCTGGGGATTCGTTTCCTGAAGCATTTGGCGCGTACGCGTTTGTTGCTGCATTTAGTGGATATGGCTCCCTGGGGAGAGCAGACGCCAGCTGAAGCCGCGCAGGTGATTGTGTCTGAGTTGAATAAGTTTAGTCCTACTCTGGGACAGCGTGAGCGCTGGCTGGTGCTGAACAAGCTCGACATGGTGGCGGAAGAGGAGCAAGAAGAGCGTTGTCAGGCGGTGATTGATGCACTGGATTGGCAGGGGCCGGTGTTCCGGATTGCGGCGATCAATGCGGAAGGTACGGAGGCGCTCTGTCATGCGATCATGCGCTGGTTAGATGAGCAGCGTGAGGCAGAGGAGGCGGACCCGGCGCTGGTTGAGCAGCGTGTGCAGCTGCGTGCGCAGGTAGAAGAGGAAGCGCGTGAGCGTATTAACTGGCTGCGCCAGCAGCGTCGCCAGGATCAGGATGATGATTTTGATGATGACGACTTCGATGACGATGATTATGACGTCGAAGTGGAATATGTGCCCTAAGGAAGAACATGAGTAAGCGAGACAAGCTGACCCAGTCGAAGCGCTGGGTGGTCAAGATCGGCAGTGCTTTGCTCACTAATGATGGTCGTGGTCTGGACGAGCAGGCAATGGCTGGCTGGGTGGAGCAATTGGCAACCCTGAAACAGCAGGGGGTGGATCTGGTATTGGTATCCTCTGGAGCGGTAGCGGCGGGGATGTCACGGCTTGGCTTGAAAGAGCGACCTCGTGAATTGGCGCAGTTGCAGGCTACGGCAGCGGTTGGGCAGATGGGGTTGGTGCAGGTCTGGGAGTCGAACTTTTCCCGTTATGGTCTGCATACTGGTCAGGTATTGCTGACTCACGATGATCTGTCTAACCGTAAGCGCTATCTCAATGCCCGTTCCACCTTGCGTGGCTTGGTGGATTGGGGGGTGATTCCGGTTATCAATGAGAATGATACCGTTGTTACGGATGAGATTTGCTTTGGTGATAACGATACCTTGGCGGCCTTGGTGGCTAATCTAGTGGTGGCGGATGCGTTGATTATTCTGACGGATCAGCAGGGGTTATATACCAAGGATCCACGCAAGCATGCGGATGCGACGTTGGTGACGGAGGCGCAGGCAGGAGAGGCATCGCTGGAAGATATGGCTGGCGGCGGTGCGGGTATTCTGGGGCGTGGCGGTATGCTGACCAAGGTGCGGGCGGCAAAGTTGGCGGCGCGTTCGGGGGCGGCTACCGTAATCGTTAGTGGGCGTGAGCCGCAGGTGCTTACCCGTCTGCGGGCGGGGGAGTCGTTGGGAACTTTATTAACCTCCTCGCAATCGCCTCAGGCGGCGCGCAAGCAGTGGCTAGCGGGGCATTTGAAGGCCAAGGGACGCCTGGTGCTGGATGCGGGAGCAGTGAAGGCTTTGCGTGGTGCGGGAGTGAGCTTGTTGCCCGTAGGAGTAAAGGCGGTTGAGGGAGAGTTTGAGCGTGGCGAAATGGTGCTCTGTGTGGATGAGCAGGGTGCATTAATCGCTCGTGGCCTGACGAATTATAGTACTGGAGATGCTCGGCGTATTTTGGGGCGGCCGACTGCGGCGGTGGTTGAGCTGCTGGGTTATGGTGCGGAACCTGAATTGGTTCATCGTGATAACCTGGTGCTGGTTTAGGGCTGTTGAGTGATTCCTAGAAAAAAGGGGCGTAAGTCCCTTTTTTTATATCTTTATCTTGGTAGGTGAAGGTTTTTAAGCGCTAGAAACAACAAAACCGGCCTGGGCCGGTTTTGTTGCGAAAAATCCGAAAGCTTAGGCTGCGGTAGCCAGAGCTTTGATAGCTGCGTTCAGGCGAGCTTTATGACGAGCAGCTTTGTTCTTGTGGAACAAGCCTTTGTCAGCAGCGCGATCCAGAACAGGCACGGCAGCTTGATAGGCAGCCTGGGCTGCTTCAACTTGACCGGCTTCAATAGCGTTAACGGTTTTTTTCAGGTAAGTACGCACCATGGAGCGCATGCTGGCGTTGTGCTTGCGATGCTTCTCGGCCTGGCGCGCACGCTTTTTAGATCCTGCAGAATTTGCCACAATCCGGCTCCTCGAGAAATCCAGTTTGGAAGAGTTAATGCCTAAAACGAAGGCACAAGATTATTCCTGTCCGTTGGCTGAAAGTCAACCACAGTATTCGCTGTTTAAAAGGGGTATGATGCTCGCCTTCGTGTGGTCTGAGTAAAGAGTGATGGCAGCGACGCAAACGGCTAAAGGTCAAGGATTGCTCAAATCAAGTCTGGTTGTCGGAATGATGACCTTGGTTTCTCGTGTGCTGGGGCTAATTCGTGACATGGTGATTGCGCAAGCCTTTGGCGCAGGCGCGGGGGCGGATGCGTTTTTTGTTGCTTTTAAAATTCCTAATTTTTTACGGCGATTATTTGCTGAGGGGGCTTTTAATCAGGCTTTTGTGCCGGTGTTGTCTGAATACCAAACGCAGCGTAGTGCAACGGAGGTTAAGGCGTTAGTTGACCGGGTGGCGGGCAGCTTGGGGATGGCTTTAACCCTGGTGACGGCCTTGGCAATGCTGGCTTCGCCACTATTGGTGTGGTTGTTTGCGCCTGGTTTTCATGTCGATGAGGTGAAGTTTGCCCTCACGGTGGAAATGTTACGGATTACCTTCCCCTATTTGTTGTTGATATCCCTTACGGCGTTTGCTGGCAGTGTCCTCAATGCCTATAAGCGTTTTGCCATACCGGCCATTACCCCGGTTTGGTTGAATGTCAGCATGATCGTGGCGGCGCTTTGGTTGGCTCCAATGCTGGATACGCCAATTTTAGCGTTGGCTTGGGGGGTGTTGGCTGCTGGTGTGATTCAGTTGGTTTTTCAGTTGCCCTTCTTGCAACGCTTGTCTTTGTTGCCGCGACCGCGTTCCGGTTGGAGTGATCCGGGTGTGCGGCGTATTTTAAAGCTGATGGTGCCAGCCCTGTTTGGGGTGTCGGTCAGTCAAATCAACCTGCTACTGGATACGGTGTTAGCCTCGTTCCTGCAAACGGGCAGTGTTTCCTGGTTGTATTTTTCTGATCGTCTATCTGAGCTGCCATTGGGGATTTTTGGGATTGCCATTGCGACTGTGGTGTTACCTGCCTTGTCACGTCAGCATGCTGCGCAATCGGCAGAGCACTTTGCCAAGACCTTGGATTGGGCGGTGTATATGGTGTTGTTGCTTGGCCTGCCTGCTGCTCTGGCGTTAGTGATGCTGGCGGAGCCGATGCTGCTGACTTTGTTTGGTTATGGGCAGATGTCACTGTTTGATGTGCAAATGAGTGCGCAGAGTTTGATGGCCTATGCCATAGGGTTGGTTGCTTTTATGTTGATCAAAGTGCTGGCCCCTGGTTTTTATGCGCGCCAGGACACTAAAACACCGGTCAAGATTGGGATTATCGCCATGGTCGCGAATATGGTCTTTAATCTGATCTTGATTTGGCCTCTGGCGCATGCGGGATTGGCATTGGCTACCTCAATGTCGGCGTTTTTAAATGCGGCGTTGCTGGGGATAGGTTTAGCGAAGGCGGGGGTGTGGCATTGGCAAGCAGGCTGGGGAGGGCGTTGTTTGCGTCTGCTGGCTGCCTTGTTGGTGTTGGCATCCTGTATCTATTGGGGGAGCCCCGATGTTGGGGTGTGGGAACAGTGGGGGGCAACTGAGCGGGCCGGCCGCATGACCTTGCTGGTGCTGGGAGGTGCTCTGGGATACGGGGTGACCTTGGTGTTATTTGGCTTGCGTCCCCGTCACTTGCGTGGGGCTTGAGGGGGAAACGGGCATGGTCGCTAGGCGGCGCCTCATATATAATGCTTCGCTTGTTTCGACGGCTGTCCAAGAAGAACCATGGAGCTAATTCGCGGTTTACATAATATCAGTGCGCGGCATCAGGGCTGTGTGGCCACTATTGGTAATTTTGATGGTGTCCATCTTGGCCATCAACAGGTGCTGCAGCAAGTTAAGGCAGCCGCCGAACAATGGCGGGTACCGAGTTTGGCAATCACCTTTGAACCCCAGCCCCGTGAGTTCTTTATGCCGGATAATGCGCCGGCGCGTCTGACTCCCTTCCGTGACAAAATGCAGGGATTGGCGCGCACTGGTCTGGATGCGGTACTGTGCTTGCCCTTTAATGAAGCGTTGCGTCAATTGCCAGCATTAGCTTTTATTGATCGCATTCTGTTGCAAGGGCTGCGGGTGAAGCATTTTGTCGTGGGCGATGATTTCCGCTTCGGCTGTGATCGTGCCGGTGACTTTAATCTGCTTAAGCGCGTAGGTCAGGCTCGGGGTTTTGAGGTGGTGAATACTCAGACCTTTGCCGTGCAAAGTGAGCGGGTCAGCAGCTCACGAATCCGGGCGCTGTTGGCTGATGCCGACCTGGCAACTGCGGAAGTGTTGTTAGGACGTCCTTATCGTTTGAGTGGGCGAGTGGTAAAGGGGCAGCAATTGGGCCGTCAGCTGGGGGTGCCAACTGCTAACTTCAGCCTTAAGGGCAAGCGGCCTGCATTGCAGGGGGTGTTTGCCGTTAAAGTCTACGGTATGGATGATAAACCCTGGCCTGGAGTCGCTAATATTGGTATGCGCCCCAGTGTGAATGGACGTCAACCTGTACTGGAAGTGCATTTATTTGATTATGTCGGCAACCTCTATGGACAGCATTTGGAGGTGGAGTTTTGCCACTTTTTGCGTCCGGAGCAACGTTTTGCCGACTTGGTTGCGTTACAGCAGCAGATACATCTGGATATCCACGCCGCCCGTGACTGGCATCGCCAGCAGGGTTGGTCGTAAACCTGTTTTTAGCCTGAGTGAATAACCCATGACCGACTATAAGAGCTCTCTGAATCTGCCGGAAACGGCCTTTCCCATGAAAGCCGGTCTCGCCCAGCGTGAGCCGGAAATCCTTGCTAAATGGCAGCAAATGGGGTTGTACCAAAAGATTCGTGAGATTAGTCAGGGTCGTGATAAGCAGTTCGTTCTGCATGATGGCCCTCCCTATGCCAACGGCAATATCCACATTGGCCATGCCGTAAACAAAATCCTCAAGGACATCATCGTGCGGGCGCGGACCCAGGCTGGTTATGATGCCCCCTATGTGCCGGGATGGGACTGCCATGGTCTGCCCATTGAACACAAGGTTGAAACGACCCACGGTAAGCATCTGGCGGGGGATAAAACCCGTGAGCTGTGCCGTGACTATGCGACCGAGCAGGTGGAAGCTCAGAAGGCGGACTTTATTCGCTTAGGGGTGTTCGGTGAGTGGGATAACCCCTACAAAACCATGAACTTCACCAACGAAGCCGGGGAGATTCGTGCCCTGGCTAAAATTGTTGAGCAGGGGTTTGTCTTCAAGGGGCTCAAGCCAGTTAACTGGTGCTTTGACTGTGGTTCGGCGTTGGCTGAGGCGGAAGTGGAGTACGCAGACAAACAGTCACCAGCTATTGATGTGGGCTTCCCGGTTGCTGATGAAGCGGAATTGGCCCAGGTGTTTGGTTTGGATAGCCTGGATAAGCCTGCGCAATTGGTCATCTGGACCACCACCCCCTGGACTATTCCGGCTAACCAAGCTTTGAATATTCATCCTGATCACTTCTATGCCCTGGTGGACGTCGGTTCACGTTACCTGGTTCTGGCAGAGGAGTTGGTGGAATCCTGTCTGCAGCGTTATCAGCTGGAAGGTGAAGCGGTGGCGCGTGCTCAGGGCGACGACCTGGAGAACATTCGTTGCCGTCATCCCTTCTATGAGCGTTTCTCGCCTATTTATCTGGCGGACTACGTTGAACTGGATGCCGGTACCGGCATTGTTCACTCTGCCCCTGCCTATGGTGAGGATGACTTTGCCACCTGCAAAGCCTATGGCATGGAAAATGACGACATTCTGACCCCGGTGCAGTCCAATGGGGTATATGTCGATGATCTGCCTTTCTTTGGTGGCATGATGATTTGGAAGGCTAATCCGCAGATCGTGGCCAAATTGGAAGAGGTTGGTTGCCTGCTGGCCCATGCGCCTATTACCCATAGCTACATGCACTGCTGGCGCCATAAATCACCCGTGATTTACCGTGCTACGGCGCAGTGGTTTATCGGCATGGATGTGCCTTCGGTGAAAGGTGATACGCTGCGCCAGCGTGCACTGGCTGCTATTGAAGAAACTGACTTTGTTCCCGGCTGGGGCAAGCCGCGCTTACAAAGCATGATTGCCAATCGTCCTGATTGGTGTATTTCCCGCCAGCGTAACTGGGGCGTGCCTATTCCGTTTTTCCTGCATCGTCAGAGCGGTGAGTTGCATCCTCGCACGGTGGAGTTGATGGAAGAGGTGGCTAAGCGAGTCGAGCAGCAAGGGATCGAAGCCTGGTTCAAGCTGGATGCGGCTGAGTTGTTAGGTGATGAGGCGGCTGATTACGAGAAAATCTCCGATACTCTGGATGTGTGGTTTGACTCCGGCACTACCCATTGGCATGTGCTGCGCGGTTCTCATCCCCTGGGGCATGAGCAAGGCCCGCGTGCGAATCTGTATTTGGAAGGGTCGGATCAGCATCGTGGCTGGTTCCATTCCTCTTTGCTGACGGGTTGTGCGATGGATGGCCATGCGCCCTATCGCCAGTTACTGACCCATGGTTTTACCGTGGATCAGTCAGGACGCAAGATGTCCAAGTCCCTGGGCAACGTAGTGGCACCTCAGGATGTGATGAATAAGTATGGGGCTGATATCCTGCGTTTGTGGGTAGCTGCCACCGACTTCAGTGGTGAGATGGCGGTCTCCGATGAGATTCTAAAGCGTACGGCAGATGCCTATCGCCGTATTCGTAACACCGCGCGTTTCCTGCTGGCCAATTTGAGTGGCTTTGATCCCGCTCAGCATTTGGTACAGCCTGAGGATATGTTGGCGCTGGATCGTTGGGTGGTGCATCGTGCAGCAGAGTTGCAGGATGAAATTACCGAGGCCTATGAGCAGTATCAATTCCTCAATATCTATCAGAAAGTGCATCACTTCTGTTCGTTGGATTTGGGCTCCTTCTACCTTGATATCATCAAGGATCGTCAGTACACCACACCGGCGGATAGCTTGGCGCGACGTTCGGCGCAGACTGCGCTGTATCATATCGCCGAAGCCTTACTGCGCTGGGTGGCGCCGATTATGTGCTTTACCGCTGAAGAGGCTTGGGGATATTTGCCCGGTGAACGCCTGGAGTCTGTCCACCTGACAACCTGGTATGAGGGCTTGTTCCGTCTTGACGATCAGGAAGAGTTGAATGCTCCCTTCTGGCAGCAGATCCAAGAAGTGAAGCAGGCGGTGAATAAAGAGCTGGAAAATCAGCGGAATGCTGGGGTTATCAAAGGTGGCTTGGCGGCAGAGGTGACTCTTTATGCGGAAGCTGAGCTCTTTGATGCGCTGCAGAGCCTGGGTGAGGAGCTGCGCTTTGTGACCCTGACTTCCGAGGCGCGGGTATTGCCCCTGGCTCAAGCTCAGGGCGTGCCGCCCAGTGAAATGGATGGCCTGTTAATTAGTGTGCAGCCATCTGCGCATGCCAAGTGTGGACGTTGCTGGCATCACCGCGAAGATGTGGGTAGCCATGCAGAGCATCCTGACCTCTGCGGTCGCTGTGTGACTAACCTCAGTGGAGCGGGCGAACAGCGCCGTTTTGCCTGATGTTAGCTTGGCAGCGCTTGCATTGGTTATGGTTGAGCCTGGTGGTAGTGGTGGCCGATCTGGCCACCAAAGCCTGGGCGTCGGCTAGTTTGATGTATGGGCAGCCGGTATATGTGCTGCCTGTATTTGATTTCACCCTACTGCACAATACCGGTGCGGCCTTTAGCTTTCTGGCTGCTGCCAGTGGCTGGCAGCGTTGGCTATTTGTGTTGGTGGCAGTGGTGGTGACACTAATGATTCTGCACTGGCTGGTACGCTTACAGGCTGGCCAGCGTTGGCAGGCTATTGCATTGAGTCTGATCTTAGGAGGGGCGTTAGGTAATCTGCATGACCGTATCCTGTTGGGTTATGTGGTGGATTTCCTGTCCTTTCATTATCAAGATTGGTATTTCCCCGCCTTCAATCTGGCTGACGTGGCGATTTCGATTGGCGCTGTGATGATGGTGCCGGAACTGCTACGGCGTCCCGAAGTAGATGAGAAAGCAACATGAATACAATGCCCATAGGGCCTGGCACTAAGGTCACGCTGCACTTTGCGTTAAAGCTGGCGGATGGTGCTGTGGTGGATTCTAACTTTGAGGGGCAGCCTGCCACCTTCACTGTTGGTGATGGCAGCCTGCTGGAAGGTTTTGAGCGGGTGCTGTTTGGCTTGGTTGCGGGAGACGAGCAAGAGTTTGTGCTGACGCCTGAGCATGCTTTTGGTCAGTGGAACCCTGCCAATGTGCAGCAGTTTCCACGTAAACAGTTTGCTGATCTACCGCTTGAGCTTGGTCTGGTGTTGAGCTTTGCTGATGCTAATAAAGGTGAGCTGCCAGGAGTGATCGCCGAAATTGGTGAAGAGCGTGTAAAGGTCGACTTCAACCATCCACTGGCAGGTAAAGATATTCACTTCTCTGTGCGCATTCTGCAGGTTGAGGCCGCTTAAACACTTATCTTGGCTGTGTTGGTCTGGAGATAAGGTGCCTAAATAGCGGCATTTCCTCTTTGGGGCTTGGGTTGTGGCGAGCTTTGCCGATATGCTTAGGATTCTGGCGCATCGTTGATCAGTTTGCTAAGTGAGGAAGAATGCGCAACTCGGCTCCTGTTTCTGTCACCCGTTCTGAGCGGTCGCGACAACAAGGTTTGACCTTGATCGAGGCACTGATCACTTTGGTATTGATCAGCGTCGGGCTATTGGGTGCAGCCGCTTTTCATATTAATACGCTGCGTGAGGTGCAATACGTCTATCAGCGTTCCCAAGCTATTGCTCTGGCGGAAGACATCGCAGGCAGAATGCAGGCCAGCCGTGCCCAGGTAGCTACTTTTCTATTTGATAGTCAGGCAGCTCAAGCTAATGCGGAGTTGAATGCTTGGCGTAACCGTGCCTTAGCCTTGCCTTCCGGTCGAGTGATTGTGGCTCAGGTAGGTGCAAATCCGCTGTACCAGATTCGCGTTTTTTGGGATGAAGACCGTGATGGTGATGCTGGCACAGGTGGCTGTGATCCTGCAGCGCGCAATGCCAATGACCTCGACTGTTACCAGTTATTGTTGGAGTTGCAGTGATGAGAGGGCATTACCAACGAGGGCTGTCACTGGTTGAGCTGATGATCGCGATGACTATCGGCTTATTGTTGATGCTAGGAGTGTTGGAGGTGCTGCTCAGTGGTAGGCAGACCTATATGCAGACCCGTGCCCTAGCAAACTTGCAAGAGTCGGCGCGTTTTTCCCAACTGTTTATCAGTGATCAATTACGTCATGCGGGCTTTAATGAAGACCCGATTCAGAGTATGTCTACCGCGTTTCCTGCTAGTAATGTACCCGTTGCGAATATTTGGGCTGCTGGACAGGTGGTGGCCGGAGAAACCAACAACGCCAATAATGCCGATGCCATTTTGAATGGTTCTGATACCGTTTTAGTGCGTCTGCGAGGTGCTAATCCCTTGGGCAGTAATGACTTGCGTGATTGTCTGAATCAACAGGTTACTGCAGGGGAGAGTATTGTGATGCGATTTTTTGTCGATACCGCTTTTACCCTACAGTGTGAGGTGCAGGGCTATGTGGGGACACCTGCCAATAACCGTACTCAACCGCTGGTGGATGGGGTGGAGCAGATGCAGGTGCTGTTTGGTGTTGATTTGGATGGTAATGGTCTGATTAGCGAAGCTGCAGGTGAATGGTTAACGGGAGCGGCCTTGACTGCGCGTGCAGTTGCCGACAGAAGTAATGTATCGGCTGTTCGTTTAGGCTTGGTTGTGGGTTCGCAAATTGAGGTGGATCGTCCTGCGGCGGCGCAGGCTTTTAATGTCTTTGGGCGTAATATCAATACTGTTAACAGTCGCCGTGCTCGACAGCTATATGAAACCACCTATTGGCTACCGAATGTGGCCCTGACCCAGGAGCGCTAAGATGCCAAAACAACAAGGGGTAACCCTGCTGGTGGCGTTGATTAGCCTGACTCTGGTGATGATTGTCGGCACCGCCGCTTTTCACAGCGCTCAGTTCGAAGCTAGGGTGGAGAATGCCAAAGTGGATAGTCAAATTGCGTTGACCACCGCAGAGTCTGCCATTGTTGAGGCTGAGCAGAGAATTCAAACCCAGGTGCTATCCTTTAACGATACGAATGGTTTGTACGATACTCCAGCCGGCGCAGCGGAAGAGTGGCGCCAAGTCAATTGGGATAACCCCAATGGTACTGAGGTGGTGATTTTTGCTCGAAATCTGGCAGGGCAGGATAGTCGTATTGCCCGGGCGCCGCGCTATATCATCGAGCAGTTGCCGGAGCCTGCTGGCTTTATCTCCAGTCAAGTGAGTGGTTTTGGTACCCGGGAAAAGATGGAAGTGTATCGGATTACCGCCGAGGGCACGGGCTATAGTCAGGATCTACGCCGTTACCTGCAGGTGCACTACACCCGCATTGTGAGCGAATAGCGATGAAAATATTGCGAATACTATTATGGGTATTGACTACCAGCCTGATGACGGTGGCAGCGCAAGCAGCAGAATTGTCACAGGGGCCTTTTGCCTCGCAGGTGTCGGCGAAGCCGAAGATGATGATTCAGCTTTCCAGGGACCATGAGCTGTTTAAGAAAGCCTACCAAGACTATACCGATCTTGACGGGGATGGAGAGCTGGATACAACCTACAAAAATAGCATCTCCTATGATGGTTATTTCAATCCAGATCTTTGCTACGCCTACAGCACTCAGGGCAATGGTAAGTTTTATCCTGTAGCAGCGGCCAATAACCATAAGTGTTCGCAGCGTTGGAGTGGCAACTTTTTAAACTGGGCCACCATGACGCGCATCGATATGGTGCGTAAATCGTTGTATGGCGGTAAGCGTAATGTCGACCCTTCTAATACGAACCAAGCAACAGTGCTAGAGCGAGCTTTCCTGCCGGATGATATTCATGCGTTTGCAAAAGTGTTTACAGGGGGGAGTGGGGCTCAGGTTAGCGACTTTACTCCGTATTCATATAATTCGTTGACGCTTTGTAGTGTTTCTACTTCAGACTTTAATAGCGCTAACGCGAATAACCCGCCGCTTATTCGGGTTGCACAAGGTGTATGGCCATTTTGGGCGATGAAGGAGCGGCCACAGTGTGATTGGAATGCTACTTGGAATCAGCGAGTGTCAGATTACCGGGTGAGTGCACCTTATGATATGACCGTACGAGTTGAGGTTTGCGATGGAGTGCTAGATACCCGGAGTGAGCTGTGCAAGCGCTACCCACGTGGGCAGATTAAACCGATTGGGCTATTGCAGAAGTATGGTGAAGATGACCGTATTCATTTCGGCTTGGTGCTGGGCAGCTACTACAAGCATGTAAAGGGTGGTGTCTTGCGGAAGCAAATGGGGCCTCTTAATGGTTATTCTCCTAGCGATCAGGAAGTAGATCCTGATACGGGTGTGTTTGGGAGTTCAGCTAAGGGCATTATTCAGATTGTCGATGCGTTAGCCATTGTTAACTTCAATAATGATGTTTATAGCGATTGCAGTGCCCCCGGCATCGCTAAGTCAAGTATGAAGCAGGATGGTTGGTGTACTAACTGGGGCAATCCGTTAGGAGAAATGTTTTTAGAAAGTCTGCGGTATTTAACGCTTGAGTCGAATCGTACTGCTTACTCAAGTTATAACGTAGGGGATAATGATAAGAACTATCTTGACCCTTCACTATTTAAAGAAGTGGCGTGGGGAAGTGACCCCTGGCCCCAGGCGGATGCCTGCTCTAATTGCAGTGTGTTGGTCTTTTCCTCCGGTGTGAACTCTTTTGATATTGATGAGCTTGGGGCCGCTTCTTCTATTCGTGGGTTAAGTGCTAGCGAGCTGAACCGCAGAATGGATGAAATCGGTACGCTGGAAGGGCTTTACGGTAAACAGTATCTGGTTGGGGTGAGTGGTAATAATAATGACGAAAGCTGTACGCCGAAAACGGTGAATGCGCTTTCTAATGTTAATGGTTTATGTCCAGATGCCCCTACCTTGGAGGGGGGCTATGCCCTTGCAGGGGCCGCTTACTATGCGCGCACCAGTGACCTAAAGAGCTATTTCGGTACGCAAACGGTATCGACCTATGGCTTGTCGCTTTCTGAGGCGTTGCCAACGCTAACCTTCTATGCAGGTAACAAAGGCCTCAACTTTATTCCAACTTGCCGGGCGCGAAGCAATGGCAATGCCGCTTGGCGGGCTTGCAGTATTACGGATGTTTTTATTGTTAATCAGACCCGGGATAGCCAAGGGCGTTTGGTTAAAGCCAAGTTATTTATTGGTTGGGAGGATTCCACCTAGGGCTTTGACTACGACATGGATACCGTTGCAGAGATTGATGTCTGCGTAGGAAGCTACTGCGGTAATAACAGTGGTGTGGCATCAAACGAGCTGAGGGTAACCCTGGGGGCGCCTTATAAGGCTGCGGGGCACCAAATGCAAATGGGCTATACCCTGATTGGTAGTAATAATGATCAGACACATTGGGCAGAGTTATTGCACTCCAATAATGGTAAAAGCTGGATTTATAATGACTGGGTCAATATCAGTACTTACTTAACTAAGTATTACAATAATCAGACCCCTTATTTCCCCTATACCGTTAATAAGTTTGTCGTAGTGGGGAGTGGTGCCAATAATCCTCTGCTACCTAATCCGCTGTTGTTGGCGGCCAAATATGGTGGTTTTAAAGACTTGGATGGTAATGGTAAGCCTACACATAGCTCGGGAGATAATCGCGAGTGGGATGCGGATGGGGATGGTATTCCTGATAACTATTTTCAGGTGAAAAACTTTAATGATTTGCCAGCTTATCTCACTCGTATTTTTAACTCAGTTGCCGCTGGCGCAGGTTCGGCTGCTGCGCCCGTGTCCAGCAGTGCTAGTGTTTCCTTAGATACCTACGTGTTTACCACCAAGTTTGATAACACCAAATCCTGGAATGGGAACTTAACGGCATTTCAGTTTGGTGCTAATAACCTTTTGACTCAGCGCTGGGATGCTGCGACTCAATTGCGTAGCAAAGATCACAATACACGTCGTATTGTGACCTGGGATGCCAGTACTCAGAGTGGCATTCCGTTTCGCGAGGCAAACCTGACGGCGACACAAAAGGCCGCTTTGATCATTAATCCTGATGGCGGCACCAATAACCTCACTAACGTCATTAATTATTTGCGCGGCGATCACAGTAAAGAGCAGGATCAAACGGGCGGAACCTTCCGCACGCGTTTAACTGAGACCAGCCTTAAGACTAAGCTGGGGGATATTGTTCATTCTTCCCCTGCCTATGTAGCGAAGCCGAGTAATTTCTACCGCGATACGATTGCAATTCCTAAGTATTCAGACTTTAAAACGGCGCAGGCTAGTCGAGCTGCGATGGTCTATGTTGGGGCCAATGATGGCATGCTGCATGCTTTTGACGCCCTGACGGGAGAAGAGCGTTTTGCTTATATACCCTCCGTACTTATTCCGCACTTACCCCAGTTAACCAGTGCTAATTACCTCCATCGTTATTATGTCGATGGCACGCCAACTGCTGTGGATGCAGTGGTCGGCGGAAACTGGATGACGGTATTAGCGGGGGGGCTGAGAGCCGGAGGAAAGGCAATTTATGCATTGGATATCACAGATCCAGGTAGTATGGGTTCTGAGAGTAATGTGGCTAATCGGATCTTGTTTGAATATGACGAGGCGGCGGATAAAAACCTCTTCGTGCAGAATGCCAATCGGGATAAGTCCTATCTGGGTTACACCTTCTCGCAACCTGCAGTGGTGAAGTTAAACGACGGTAAATGGGCGTTGCTGTTTGGCAATGGCTACCAGAGTGAGGCGGGTGAAGCGGCGCTCTATGTTATCTATTTGCGCAAGTTGAGTGCTACCTCGCCCTGGAGCACCAGTGATGTGCGTATTATTAAAACTGGAGCGGGGCCATTGGTGCAGGGTAATGGGCGTAACCAAACCATTACGCTCAATGGCCTGAGTGAGATAGCGCCTGTCGATAAAAATGACGATGGCACAGTGGACTGGGTCTATGCTGGCGACCTGCTAGGCAATTTATGGAAGTTTGATTTGACTGCATCTTCGCCAAGTAGCTGGGGGGTGGCGAAGCAGAACAATATTGCTAAGCCGTTATTTGTGGCTCGTGATGCTAATAATAATTACCAGCCGATTACCGCACGACCGGAGGTAGCAAGGGTCAATGCGAGTCAGTACCAAGTCTATGTCGGGACAGGTAAGTACTTTGAGCTTGGGGATAATGCGCTGGCGAGTATCGGCCAGAATACCTTCTATGCCATTAAGGATGATGGCGCGGCACTGGATTTACGTCGCACTAGTTTAGCTCAGCAGACCTACACCTACATCAGCAACGGGCAGACAGCTCAGGCGTATCGTACGGTGAGTCAGGTGACGCCGACCTCCAGCCAGTACGGTTGGTATTTGGACTTGGATAAGGATGTTGGCGAAATGGTAATCGATCGGGCGTTACTGCGACGTGGGCGAATTTACTTTGCGACCTTGCTCCCTAATGTGGATCAGTGCGGCAGTTTTGAATTAGGTTGGTTGATGGCGCTAGATGCTTTAACGGGTAAGGGGATGACAAAACCGATCCTTGATCTGAATGGTGATGGTGCGATCACCGATTTGGATAAAGTGAATGGCAACTCGACCTCAGGATGGCGTGGCGCTCGACAGTCTACCCCCCTTATTTTGGATAATGGTGATAAAGATGTGTTGGTGCGTCCTGGAGAGGAAGGTCAACCGCCGGTTGCTACCCCATTAGAGAAGGCAACGCTTTATCGAACAAACCGAGTGAACTGGCGTGAGGTGTATCTAAACTAATGGTCAAGCAGCAGGGTTTTACCCTTATCGAGGCAATGATTGTTGTGGCAATAGTCGGCATCTTGGCTGCTATTGCCTATCCAAGTTATCAGCGTCATGTACAGGATTCGCGCCGAGCTGATGCGGCGGCGGTATTGATGCAGCAGGCGATGCAGATGCAACGTCACTACAGTAATAACTTTAGTTACCTCGGTGCGGCAGCGGGAGGTGCTAACACTGGGGCTCCGGCTGGGCGTTTCACTCAAGCCCCCTTGGATGTACCTGCCGCGGATAGCTTTTATACCATCACCATCAATGCTGCGACCCAGCAAACTTATACCCTTTGGGCAGCGTCTCGTGGCGCTCAGGCAAACGACCGCTGTGGAACCTTGACACTGAATGAGCAAGGGGTGAAAGGAGTGATTAATGGCAATGGACAGGCGGTAGCAGATTGTTGGTAGTGTAGAGCAGTTAACGATAAAGGCGCTGTGTTAAGCGCCTTTATGCTTTATTGGTCTTGGCAAGAGCTAGCCGTGTTTCATTAAACGCTCTTTCTGTCGTTGCCAATCGCGTTCACGTTCGGTATCGCGTTTGTCGTATTCTTTTTTACCCTTCACTAAGGCGATGTCGCACTTAACCAGATGACCTTTCCAATAGAGGGAAAGTGGGACGCAAGTGTAGCCTTTCTGGGAGATGGCGGTGGCCAAGCGATCAATTTCGCGTCCGTGTAATAGCAGCTTACGATCGCGCAATGGGTTGCAGACCACATGGGTGGAAGCAGAAAGCAGAGGGCTGATATGGGTGCCCACTAGCCAAACTTCGCCATCCTTGACCAGTACATAGGTATCTACCAGGCTGGCGCGGCCCGCGCGCAGACTTTTGACTTCCCAGCCCATCAAGGCCACACCCGCTTCGAAGCGTTCTTCAATATGATAGTCATGGCGCGCGCGTTTATTTTGCGCGATGACATTATCACCGGAGGATTTTTTCTTCTTGCTCATGGACTTGGGCACATTAACGAACTGGGCGCCCATTATGCGCAAAAAGCTGGCGGGAATGAAGGCTTGCAAGCAGTTGGTCGTTTAGGGGTAGACACCTAAAGGGAGAGTGCTTATCATACAGAAGATTTAGCTGGCCGATTTTTGACGGTTGGTCAGTTTTCCCAGACAGCAAAAGGCGAGATGCGACTTAATTGGTTTCATCTCGCTTTTTTACACCTGTGACCACCACTACTGTTGCGCTCATGCCGGGAGGTAGCATTGTCTAAACCAGCCATTCTGGCCCTTGAAGATGGCTCTATATTCCGGGGGGTTGCGATTGGCGCTGATGGCCAGTCGGTTGGGGAAGTTGTTTTTAATACTTCCATGACCGGATATCAGGAAATTCTCACCGATCCCTCCTACGCCCGCCAAATTGTCACCCTCACTTATCCCCATATCGGTAATACCGGTACCACCCACGAAGACGAAGAGTCGACCCAAATTTACGCCGCAGGCTTGGTAATTCGCGACCTGCCTTTGCTAGCCAGTAACTTCCGTAATGAAGCCGCGCTGGATGACTATCTGAAAGCACGTAACATTTTGGGTATTGCTGATATTGATACCCGACGCCTGACTCGCATTTTGCGCGAAAAAGGTGCGCAAAACGGCTGCATCATGGCTGGTGATGTGGATGAGCAGGCTGCCATTGCAGCGGCTAAAGCTTTTCCCGGTCTGAAGGGCATGGATTTAGCCAAGGAAGTGACCGTGACGGAGCCCTATCAATGGACAGAAGGGGTATGGGAGTTGGGGCAAGGCCACACTACTCCTGCCCAACAGCCCTATCATGTGGTTGCGTTTGACTATGGCGTGAAGCGCAATATTCTGCGCATGCTGGCTGCACGTGGTTGCCGTCTGACGGTCGTGCCTGCACAGACTTCTGCCGCCGAAGTGTTGAAGCTCAATCCTGATGGTGTGTTTCTTTCGAACGGCCCTGGCGATCCTGAGCCTTGCGACTATGCCATCACAGCGATTAGTGAAATTCTGCAGACTCAGGTGCCGGTGTTTGGCATCTGCTTGGGGCATCAGTTGTTGGCTTTGGCAAGTGGTGCCAAGACCGCAAAAATGAAGTTTGGTCATCATGGCGGTAACCACCCTGTGCAGGATTTGGACTCTAAGGTGGTAATGATCACCAGTCAGAACCATGGTTTTGCTGTGGATGAAAGCAGTTTGCCGGCCAACCTGAGGGCAACCCATAAGTCTTTATTTGATGGCTCACTACAAGGGATTGAGCGTACTGATAAAGCGGCCTTTAGTTTTCAAGGTCACCCGGAGGCCAGCCCTGGTCCCCATGATGTTGCGCCCCTGTTTGATCGCTTTATTGACCACATTAAGGCCTATCGGGCGCAGCGCTGATTCAGGCGCTACCTTGGCCGCTGTGATGGCGGCCTGACAGAACCAGCTTTGCGGTAACGACCTATGCCTAAACGTACAGACATTAAAAGTATCCTGATCATTGGGGCCGGCCCCATTGTGATTGGCCAGGCCTGTGAGTTTGACTACTCCGGTGCTCAGGCTTGTAAAGCCCTGCGAGAAGAGGGCTATCGCGTCATTCTGGTGAACTCTAATCCGGCCACCATCATGACAGACCCCGCGATGGCGGACTCCACTTATATTGAGCCGATTACCTGGCAAACCGTCGCGCGGATTATCGAAAAAGAACGCCCTGATGCGATTCTACCTACGATGGGTGGACAGACTGCGCTGAACTGTGCCCTGGCGCTGGAGCGCGAAGGTGTGTTGGCCAAGTTTGGGGTGGAAATGATCGGCGCTAATGCTGACACCATCGACAAGGCTGAAAATCGCGATCGTTTTGACGTGGCCATGCGCAAGATTGGCCTGGAGTGTCCGCGTGCCTCTATCGCCCATAGCATGGAAGAGGCCTGGAAGGTGCAGGAAGATATTGGCTTCCCTTGCATCATTCGTCCTTCTTTTACCATGGGGGGATCAGGCGGCGGTATCGCTTACAATAAAGAAGAGTTTGAAGAGATCTGCTTGCGCGGTCTGGATATGTCGCCGACCAATGAGCTGCTGATTGACGAGTCGCTGATCGGTTGGAAAGAGTATGAAATGGAGGTGGTGCGTGATCGTAACGACAACTGCATCATCGTCTGCGCGATTGAAAACTTTGACGCCATGGGCGTGCATACCGGTGACTCCATTACTGTTGCGCCGGCACAAACGCTAACCGATAAAGAATATCAACTGATGCGTAATGCGTCTTTGGCGGTTTTGCGTGAGATCGGTGTAGAAACCGGTGGTTCTAACGTCCAGTTTGGGATTGATCCTAAAACGGGACGGATGGTGGTGATTGAGATGAACCCGCGGGTGTCGCGTTCTTCTGCGTTGGCCTCCAAAGCCACCGGGTTCCCTATTGCTAAAATTGCGGCCAAGCTGGCGGTTGGCTATACCCTGGATGAATTGCAGAACGATATTACCGGCGGGCGTACGCCTGCATCGTTCGAGCCCTCAATCGATTATGTCGTTACCAAGGTGCCGCGTTTTACCTTTGAAAAGTTCCCTCAGGCTAATGATCGTTTAACCACCCAAATGAAATCTGTGGGTGAAGTGATGGCGATTGGCCGTACTTTCCAAGAATCCCTGCAAAAAGCATTGCGTGGTCTGGAAGTGGGTAAAACCGGGTTAAATCCGGTACAGGATTTAACCGACTCTGAGGCGCGTGATCGCTTAGTGCGTGAGCTGAAGACACCGGGTGCTGATCGTATTTGGTATCTGGCGGATGCCTTCCGCTTCGGTATGACCCAGGAAGAAATTTACCAGCTGTCTGGTATCGATCCCTGGTTCTTGGTTCAGGTAGAGGATCTGGTCAAAGAAGAACAGCGTATCAGTAAGCTGGGCTTAGCTGACCTGGAGCGTGATAACCTGTGGCGTATCAAGCGTAAAGGCTTCTCTGATGCTCGCTTGGCGGAGCTGATGGGGGTTAGCGAGAAGGAGCTGCGTAAGCGTCGTTGGGCGTTGGGTGTGCATCCGGTTTATAAGCGGGTCGACACCTGTGCCGCTGAGTTCGCCACTGACACCGCTTATATGTATTCCACTTATGAGGAAGAGTGCGAAGCCAACCCCAGCAATCGTGACAAGATCATGGTTTTAGGTGGTGGCCCAAATCGTATCGGTCAGGGTATTGAGTTTGATTACTGCTGCGTTCATGCGGCCTTGGCCATGCGTGAAGATGGCTATGAAACCATCATGGTTAACTGCAACCCTGAGACGGTTTCCACCGATTATGACACCTCTGATCGCCTCTATTTTGAACCGGTGACCTTGGAAGATGTATTGGAAATCGTCAAGGTAGAACAGCCCAAAGGGGTGATCGTGCAATTCGGCGGTCAGACGCCGCTGAAGTTGGCAGTTGCGCTGGAAGAGGCTGGCGTGCCCATCATTGGGACTACGCCGGATGCGATCGACCGGGCTGAGGACCGTGAGCGCTTCCAGCATATGTTGCAAAAGCTGGAGCTGAAACAGCCTGCTAATGCCACCGTGCGTAGTCTGGATGAAGCTGTGCGGGCTGCTGAGCAAATTGGTTATCCGCTGGTAGTTCGCCCTTCCTATGTATTGGGTGGGCGGGCAATGGAAATCGTGCACAAGGAAGATGAGCTGCGTCGTTATATGAATACGGCGGTGCAGGTTTCTAACGAAGCGCCGGTGTTGTTGGATCGCTTCCTTAATAATGCCATTGAAGTGGATATCGATGCGGTCAGTGATGGTCAGCAGGTGGTGATTGGTGCCATCATGCAGCACATTGAAGAGTGTGGGGTGCACTCCGGTGACTCGGCGTGCTCATTGCCTCCTTACAGCTTGCCGAAGAATGTGCAGGATGAAATGCGTGAGATGGTCAAGAAAATGGCCATTGAGCTAGGAGTAGTGGGCCTGATGAACGTACAGTTGGCCTGGCAGGATGGCCATGTGTATGTGATTGAGGTGAATCCGCGTGCCTCCCGTACTGTGCCTTTTGTCTCCAAGTGTATTGGTCAGTCGCTGGCGAAAGTTGCTGCCCGCGCGATGGCGGGAAGTAGCCTGGAACAGCAGGGCTTTACTCGTGAAATCGTGCCGCCTTATTACTCTGTTAAAGAGGCTGTTTTCCCCTTCAATAAGTTCCCAGGCGTCGACCCTATCCTGAGTCCGGAAATGAAATCTACGGGTGAAGTGATGGGGGTGGGTGCGAGCTTTGCCGAGGCCTTTGCTAAAGCAACGCTGGGTGCTGGTGAGAAATTGCCCAAGTTGGGTAAGGCATTCCTGAGCGTGCGCGAGAGTGATAAGGGTAGTGTTGCCATGGTGGCTCGTGATCTGCTCGCCTTGGGCTTCAGTCTGGTGGCTACCAGTGGTACGCACCGCGTGCTGACGGAAGCGGGTCTGCAGGCTGAAGTGGTCAATAAAGTCACCGAAGGGCGTCCCAATATCGTCGACATGATTAAAAATGACGAAATCGCCTATGTGGTTAATACGACCGAAGGGCGTCAGGCAATTGAGGACTCTTCTTTGATTCGCCGCTCTGCACTTCAGCATAAGATTCCGTATACTACGACGCTGGCTGGCGCTACTGCGATCTGTATGGCGCTGCGTTTTGGTGAACTGAGTCAGGTCCATCGCTTACAGGACCTTCATGCGAGTGTTGAAGTATGAGTAAGATCCCTATGACCGTGCAGGGCGAGCGTATGCTGCGTGAGGAGCTCGCTCGTCTGAAGACGGTCGATCGCCCCCGTATCATTGCTGCTATTGCTGAGGCTCGGGAGCATGGTGATTTGAAAGAAAACGCGGAATATCATGCTGCCCGTGAGCAGCAGGGTTTTTGCGAAGGGCGTATCAAAGAGATCGAATCCAAGCTGGCGAGTGCTCAGGTGATTGATGTGACAACCCTGCCTAAAACGGGCAAGGTTATCTTCGGCGTAACCGTTGAGCTGATCAACCTGGAAACCGATGGAGAAGTCCGTTATCAAATCGTAGGTGATGACGAGGCGGATCTAAAGGTTGGTAAGATTTCTGTCAACTCACCGATTGCTCGTGCTTTGATCGGCAAAGAGGAAGGTGAGGTCGTGGCGGTGAAAACCCCTAATGGCGTTGTGGAGTATGAGATTGCTGGGGTGGATTACCAGTAATCACTGCCATGACGGCATAAAAAAGAGCGCTTAGTGCGCTCTTTTTTGTTTTACAAATCCACTGATCAATAGCCAAGGCGTTGTAGGTTAGACAGCTTGGGGTTGGGTTTCAGTGCTTTGCGGAAGAATAAGCCAATATTGCCAATGACATGGATCAGTTCGGCTTCGCACACCTTGGCCAGATCCTGCATTACCTCGCGTTTCACCTCGCGATCTGGAATGCTGAATTTGACTTTGATTAGTTCGTGATCTTCCAGGGCGCGGTCGGTTTCCTGGACGACGCCTTCGGAAAGCCCCCGGTCAGAGACGTAGACTACCGGCTTAAGCTGGTGGCCTAGGCCGCGCAGGCGCTTTTTTTCTTCAATCGATAAGCTCATAATTGCGTGTTCGACACTCGTGTCTATATTGCGAAAGTAGCCAATTTTACTGAATTGGCCTAGTTAAGAGTAGCATTTTTCTAGAAGTTGGTTGGAGTAGATCCTTGGCGCGTTCAAAAAGCAGTGGCCGTTGGCTCAAAGAGCACTTTGATGATGTCTATGTCAAAAAGTCTCAGCAGGAAGGCTATCGTTCCCGCGCCAGTTACAAATTGTTGGAATTGCACGAGAAGGATCGCCTGTTTCGGCAGGGGATGCGTGTAGTAGACTTGGGGGCAGCTCCTGGAGGTTGGTCACAGGTGGTGGCGGAGTTGGTAGGAAGTCAGGGGGTTGTAATAGCTTCTGACATCTTGTCGATGGATGCCTTACCTGGCGTCACCTTTATTCAGGGAGACTTCACCGAGGATGCGGTGTATCAGGCAATCTTGGAGGCGATGGGGGGTGAACAGGCCGATCTTGTAATTTCGGACATGGCCCCCAATATGAGTGGTAATTCCAGTATCGACCAGCCCAAAGCCATGTACTTGGTAGAACTGGCGCTGGATCTGGCGTGTACGGTATTGAAACCCAATGGTATCTTTGTCGCCAAGGTGTTCCAAGGAGAGGGGTTTCAGGAGTATATGCAGGCATTGCGTGACAGCTTTGCTCAGGTGCTGACACGTAAGCCGGATGCCTCAAGAGCACGCTCCCGTGAGGTCTATCTGGTGGCGAAAGGGTTTCGTGGCTGAGGCCGCCAATGTTTTATAGGTTGAAGAGGAAAGGCTCTTGAACGATATGGCAAAAAATCTGGTGCTGTGGCTCATTATCGCTGCGGTGCTGTTAACGGTGTTTAATAACTTCAGCGTTGAATCTGATGGTCAGCGTTTGAATTATTCTGATTTTGTTGCAGAAGTGCAGGCAGATCGGGTCAGTCGAGTTGTGATTGATGGCTACATCATTCAGGGGACTCGTGTAGGGGGGGATCGCTTTGAAACGGTTCGTCCGGCTGTACAGGATCCTAAGCTGATTGATGACTTGCTGCAGCATGGGGTGATTGTTGAGGGTAAGATGCCTGAGCAGCAAAGCATCTGGACTCAGCTGTTGGTTGCAAGCTTCCCCATCCTGGTCATCATTGCCATCTTCATGTTCTTTATGCGGCAAATGCAGGGGGGCGGTGGTAAAGGCGGCCCTATGTCATTTGGCAAGAGCCGTGCCCGTCTGATGAGCGAAGATCAGATTAAAACCACTTTCGCAGACGTGGCGGGAGTGGATGAAGCGAAAGAAGACGTTAAAGAGCTTGTCGATTTCCTTAAAGATCCCGGTAAGTTTCAGCGCTTGGGCGGTAAAATCCCTCGTGGTGTGCTGATGGCAGGCCCTCCTGGTACTGGTAAGACTCTGCTGGCCCGCGCCATTGCTGGTGAAGCTAAGGTGCCATTTTTCAGCATTTCCGGTTCTGATTTCGTTGAAATGTTTGTAGGTGTGGGTGCGTCTCGTGTGCGTGACATGTTTGAGCAGGCAAAAAAACAAGCACCTTGCATTATCTTTATCGATGAAATTGACGCGGTTGGACGTCATCGCGGCTCTGGCATGGGTGGTGGGCATGATGAGCGTGAGCAGACCCTGAACCAGTTGTTGGTGGAAATGGATGGTTTTGAGGGTAACGAAGGCATTATCGTAATCGCTGCAACTAACCGTCCGGATGTGTTGGATGCGGCACTGCTGCGTCCCGGTCGTTTTGATCGTCAGGTTCATGTTGGGTTGCCTGATATTCGTGGGCGTGAGTCCATTCTGAAAGTGCACATGCGCAAGGTGCCAGTAGCGGATGATGTACGTCCTGATCTGATTGCTCGAGGAACGCCAGGCTTCTCAGGGGCTGATTTGGCCAACTTGGTCAACGAGGCGGCACTCTTTGCTGCTCGCGCTAACCAGCGTTTAGTGACGATGCAGCTGCTGGACAAGGCGAAAGACAAGATCATGATGGGGGCTGAGCGCAAATCTATGGTGATGAGCCATAAAGAGCGTCTGAATACGGCTTATCATGAAGCGGGTCATGCGATTGTTGGTCGTTTGATGCCAGAACATGATCCTGTTTATAAAGTGACCATTATTCCTCGTGGACGAGCCTTGGGCGTGACTATGTTCCTGCCGGAAGAGGATCGTTATAGCCACAGTAAGCAGGCTATCCTTAGTCAGATCTGTAGCCTTTATGGTGGGCGTATTGCTGAGGAAATGACTCTTGGTAAAAACGGCGTGACCACAGGGGCCTCCAATGATATTCAGCGTGCTACTCAGTTGGCGCGTAATATGATCACCCGTTGGGGGTTGTCGGATAAATTGGGGCCGTTGCTCTATGGTGATGAGGATGCGGATCCATTTGGTCGCGGTGCGGGTGCGCCAGGAAAGGGTTATTCCGGTGAGACGGCTAAATTGATCGATGAGGAAGTGCGCAACGTCATTGATGAGTGCTACAAGCGATCATGGCAGGTTTTGGAAGAAAATCGCGATATTCTTGATGCGATGGCAGAAGCCTTGATTAAGTTTGAAACGCTCGATGCTAAACAGATTGACGAACTGATGGCGCGTAAAGAAGTGACTCCTCCGGAAGGCTGGCAGGATTCTCCAAAAGATCCGCCTGCATCTTCAACGGGGCAAGGGAAAGCTGAAGAGGCTGTTGAATCTAAGGATCAAGCAGATGAGGCTGCAGATTCAGCGGATGATAAGGAAGATCGCAGTCAGGATCAGCACCCGGATATGGGTAAGCCGCTGCACTAATAGAAAGGTTTCGGCTGTGATAAACAGGCTGGCATAATGTCAGCCTGTTTTTGTTTGGGGGTATGCATGGCGCAACTGATTAGCAAAGGGCGACAGCTAAGCTTGAGTCAGCCACAGGTGATGGGGATTTTAAATGTCACCCCGGACTCTTTCTCGGATGGCGGTCGGGTGTATAAAACCCTTGATAAAGCGTTGTTTTTGGCAGAGCAGATGATGCATGAGGGGGCTGCCATTATTGACGTGGGTGGGGAGTCAACTCGTCCAGGTGCAGCTCCTGTGTCAGAGCAGGAGGAAATTGAGCGGGTGGTGCCGGTTGTAGAGGCGATTGCAGCCCGTTTGGATGTTTGGGTGTCGGTTGATAGTAGCACGCCAGCAGTGATGACTTCCTCAGCCAGGGCGGGGGCGGCAATGTTGAATGATGTTCGTGCATTTCAGCGCCCTGGAGCATTAGAAGCGGCGGCAGCTGCGTCTATCCCCCTGTGTGTGATGCATATGCAGGGCGAGCCTCAAACCATGCAGTCTGCACCTGAATATCAAGATGTGGTGAAGCAGGTTAAGAGTTTTCTGTTGGAGCGAGCCTGTCGTTGTCAGGAATACGGTATAGCCGCCGAACAAATAGTGTTGGATCCCGGTTTTGGTTTTGGTAAGTCACTGTCTCATAACTTGCGTTTGATGCAGTCTTTGGTAGAGCTTACTGAGCTGGACTATCCCTTGCTGATAGGGGTATCGCGTAAATCTATGATAGGTCAGGTGACGGGTAAAACGGTCGATCAGCGCTTGGCGGGTGGCCTGGCGCTGGCGGTCATGGCTTATGAGCGTGGGGCTAGGATTTTTCGGGTGCACGATGTGGCGGCGACTGTGGACGCATTGCGTATGGCGGCTGCAGTGATGGAAGAGCGATAAGGACAACAAGATGTCACGTAAATATTTTGGTACTGATGGGATTCGTGGGCGTGTGGGGGAGTTTCCTATTACCCCTGAGTTTGTCATGAAGCTGGGGTGGGCGGCAGGCAAGGTTTTTGCTAAGCAGGGACGCAGCCGTATCGTGATCGGTAAAGATACTCGCTTATCTGGTTATATGTTTGAGTCCGCTTTGGAGGCTGGCTTGTCGGCAGCTGGGGTGGATGTGCTTTTGCTTGGACCCATGCCAACGCCGGCGATTGCTTATTTAGCACGCACCTTTCAGTGTGCTGCGGGTATTGTAATCAGCGCTTCACATAACCCGTTCGAAGATAATGGCATCAAGTTTTTCTCAGCCGAAGGGACTAAGTTGCCGGACGAGGTTGAGCTGCAGATAGAGGCTATGCTGGATGAGCCTTTCGCCATGGTATCGCCTGCAAGTTTGGGGAAAGCCAAGCGTGTTGATGATGCGGCTGGGCGCTATATTGAGTTTTGTAAGAGTACCCTAAGTAATCGTCTAAGCTTGCGTGGCATGAAAATTGTGGTGGATTGTGCGCATGGCGCTACCTACCACTTAGCTCCTAATGTATTTCAAGAGCTAGGGGCGCAGGTGGTGGAGATTGCCTGCAAGCCTAATGGTATCAACATTAATGATGGGGTGGGTTCGACGGAGCCGGAAGCCCTGCGTCGAATGGTGTTGCAAGAGCAGGCAGATCTGGGAATCGCCTTTGATGGTGATGGAGACAGAGTTGTGATGGTGGATCATCATGGCACTGTCGTTGATGGCGATGAAATTTTGCTGCTGATTGCGCTGGATATGCAAGAGCGGGGTGAGTTGCAGGGTGGGGTGGTTGGAACCTTGATGACCAACTTTGGCCTGGAGCAGGTATTGCACAAAAGGGGCATTCCCTTTGTGCGTGCCCAGGTGGGGGACCGCTATGTTATGGAGCAGTTATTGAGCCGTGAGTGGTGGTTAGGTGGTGAAGCTTCGGGTCATATCGTTTGTCGCCATTTGCACTCTACCGGTGATGGCATTATTGCAGCGCTTCAGGTGTTGGCCGCATTAGCACGACAGGGTGTGAGCTTAGCGGATGCCCGTAAAGTGATGCAGCGGGTGCCGCAAAAAACCATTAATGTGCGTGTCGCTGAACGCCGTGATCCGCAAAGTATTCCTGAATTAGTGGCAGAGCTGCAGCGTGTGCAGCAACAAATTGAAGGGGCTGGGCGAGTGGTGTTGCGTGCTTCGGGGACAGAGCCGAAAATTCGTGTCACGATTGAGCATGGTGACGCAGCTGAGATGGAGCGTCTTTGTCAGCACCTCGCAGCAGCTGTGGAAAAGTGTTATCAGGGCTTGTAAGTGCCTGATAACTTGGGTAGTATTGGCGCCGCTTCGATCATGAGGGGGTGCCATGCGACCTAAAATTGTTGCGGGTAACTGGAAGATGCACGGTACTCGTGAGTCTGCCGAACAGTTGGCGACAGGTCTGGCTAAGCTAGATGTGGATGCTGATGTGGTAGTATTTCCTCCTTATGTTTATTTGGATGTGGTAGCAAAGGCTGCTCCTGGGCTGAAGTTTGGTGCGCAGGATGTGGCGGTTGAGGTGCAAGGAGCCTTCACTGGTGAAGTCTCGGCGGAAATGCTAGCTGATGTAGGCTGTGCCTATGTGCTGGTTGGACATTCTGAGCGTCGCTCCCTCTATGCTGAATCCAATGAAGTGGTGGCGCAGAAGTTTTTGGCTGCGCTTCGCGCTGGTTTGACTCCGATGTTATGTGTTGGGGAGTCGCTGGTTGAGCGTGAGCAGGGACAGGCTGAAGAAGTCGTTTTTGCTCAGCTGCAGGCTGTGCTGGATGTGGCTGGCGCAGATTTGCTTGCTAAGTCAGTTATTGCTTATGAGCCAGTTTGGGCAATAGGTACTGGCTTGACTGCTAGTCCCGAACAGGCTCAGCAAATGCACCAAGCTATTCGTAACTGGTTGCGCAAGCAATTGGGTGCACAGGCCGACAGTGTTGCTATCTTGTATGGTGGCAGTGTTAAGGCAGAGAATGCTGCAGAGATTTTTGCCCAGCCTGATGTTGATGGTGGTCTGGTTGGTGGAGCTTCCTTGAAGCTAAATGAATTTATTGCCATCTGCCGTGCGCGGCAGTGAGAGTGGTAGCAGATGGAAACTTTGATTTTAGTTGTGCACTTTGCTTTGGCGATTGCCTTTATTGCTCTTGTGCTGTTGCAGCAGGGTAAGGGGGCGGACGCGGGTGCCGCTTTCGGTTCGGGTGCGTCTCAAACCGTTTTTGGTAGTCAGGGTTCCGGCTCGTTTTTGGGTAAGTTGTCTGCGGCTATTGCTGCGGGTCTTTTTCTGACTAGCTTTGTTTTGGCTATTTATGCCAAGCAAAAAGTAACTAAGGTACAAGATGCTGGCGTGCCTGCTGCGCAAGTAATTGAGCAGCAAGTGCAAGAACAAGCAGCTTTGCCTGATCTGGATCAGCCTCAAAAAACTGATCACTGATCAGTAATAGATAAAAGCCGAAGTGGTGGAATTGGTAGACACGCTATCTTGAGGGGGTAGTGACCGTCAGGTCGTGCGGGTTCAAGTCCCGCCTTCGGCACCATTTTTTACAGAGCCTGGTGGGCTCTCTGTTGCAAGAGTAATGACGCAGGAGTAAGATTTGCGCTTGCGTTTTTTGCACGTGGACGCGGGGTGGAGCAGCTTGGTAGCTCGTCGGGCTCATAACCCGAAGGTCGTCGGTTCAAATCCGGCCCCCGCAACCAACATTTTCTCTGCAAGAAACCCCTCTTTAGGGGTTTTTTGTTAGGTACGGAGAAAGCCCCTAGGGGCAGAGGAAATGGGTCTTGGACCCATTTTTTATTTGTGCTTCGTACGGCTGAGGTGAATTCAGGTGTCAACGAAAGAATTAGCACTGATCAAGATGCTTGAGCCCGTGGTGACCGGGCTGGGCTTTGTGTTGTGGGGACTCGAGTTTTTAAATCAGGGTCGCAACAGCGTTTTACGTATTTATATTGATAAGCCCGATGTGGGTATCAATGTTGATGATTGCGCCAGCGTTAGCCGTCAAGCCAGCGCCATACTGGATGTAGAAGACCCTATTGCCGGTGAGTATGTGCTGGAGGTTTCCTCGCCAGGTATGGATCGCCCGCTGTTTAATCTGGAACAGTTCCAGGGTTATATCGGTAGCCTAGTGAAATTGCGCTTGCGCATGCCCTTTGAAGGGCGGCGAAAGTTTGTGGGGCGCCTGAACGGGATCGAAAATGATGAGATCGTGTTGCAGGTGGAGAGTACCGAATACTTGTTGCCTTACGAGTTAATCGAAAAGGCCAATGTGGTACCGGAATTTTAAGGATTGTCAGCGAGTAGCTGCTTACAAAGCGAGGCAGGGGCATGAACAAAGAAATTCTGAATGTGGTCGAAGCACTGTCTAACGAAAAAGACGTGTCGAAAGAAGTGATCTTCGAAGCCATTGAGTTGGCCTTGGCCACTGCAACCAAGAAACGCTTTGAAGAAGAAGTGGAAATTCGGGTTGCGATCAACCGTAAAACGGGTGACTACGATACTTTCCGTCGTTGGTTGGTGGTATCGAATGAAGTCGTACCGGCATTGGGGACTGAGTTAACTCTGCAGGAAGCGGAAGAGATCGATACGGCATTGCAGCCTGGCGATACTTACGAAGAGCAGATTGAATCGATCGCCTTTGGTCGTATCGCTGCACAGACCGCTCGTCAGGTAATCATCCAGAAAGTGCGTGAAGCTGAACGTGCCAAGGTAGTTAATGAATACCGTGACCGCCTGGGTGAGCTGATTACCACTACCGTCAAGAAAGTAACCCGAGACAATATTATCGTTGATTTGGGCAATAATGCCGAAGCGATTCTGCCCCGGGAAGAGTTAATTCCACGGGAAGCTTTCCGTACCGGTGAGCGTGTACGTGCATTGTTAAAAGAAGTGCGTTCTGAAGGCCGTGGCCCTCAGTTGGTGCTGAGCCGCGCATGCCCTGAAATGCTGATTGAGCTGTTCCGTATCGAAGTACCGGAAATCGCGGAAGAAGTGATTGAGATTAAAGGTGCTGCTCGGGACCCTGGTGTGCGTGCCAAGATTGCGGTGAAAACCAATGATGGGCGGATTGACCCCGTTGGTGCCTGCGTAGGTATGCGTGGTGCGCGGGTGCAAGCTGTTTCGAATGAGTTAAAGGGTGAGCGTATTGATATCGTGCTGTGGGATGACAACCCTGCGCAGTACGTCATTAATGCGATGGCCCCTGCGGATGTCGCTTCCATTATCGTGGATGAAGACTCCCACACCATGGACGTTGCCGTTGCCAGTGAGCACTTAGCTCAGGCGATTGGTCGTAGTGGTCAAAACGTCCGTCTGGCCAGTGAGTTGACCGGATGGACGCTGAATGTAATGAGTGAAGAAGATGCCGCCGCCAAACAGCAGGAAGAAACCGGCGAACTGGTGGACATGTTCATTACTCACTTGGACATTGATGAAGACTTTGCCGCGCTCCTGGTGGAGCAAGGCTTTACCTCCCTGGAGGAAGTTGCCTATGTCCCCAAAGAGGAGCTCTTGGAAGTAGAAGGGCTGGATGAAGAGGTAGCGGAAGAGCTGCGGAGTCGTGCTAAGGATGCGTTGCTGAACCTGGCGATTGCATCTGAAGAGAAGCTAGAAGACGCAGAACCCGCGGAAGACCTACTGACAATGGATGGGATGGATAAGCACTTAGCCTATGTGCTGGCCAGCCGTGGTGTGATCACCATGGAAGATTTGGCCGAACAATCCATCGATGATCTGCTCGATATCGAAGAAATGACTGAAGAACGAGCTGCTGAGCTGATCATGACCGCCCGCGCGCCCTGGTTTGCCCAAGAGCAGTAAACGCAACGGATGAAGGAGGCCAATAGATGGCGGAAGTAACAGTACAACAACTAGCCGAAGTGGTTGGTGTGCCCGTTGAGCGTTTGCTGAGCCAAATGCAGGAAGCGGGTCTTGAACATGGCCGTGCTACTGATGTGGTATCAGAGAAAGAGCGTATGACGCTCTTACAACACTTGAAGCGTAGTCACGGTGGCGATGAAGAGTCTGAAGATGACTCCGCACCGCGTAAAATTACTCTGAAGCGCAAGACCACCAGTCAACTGAAGGTCAGCAACTCTTCAGGCAAGAAGAAGACCGTGAACATCGAAGTGCGCAAGAAGCGTACCTATGTGAAGCGTGAAGAGGCCGAACAGCAAGCTCAGCAAGAGCAGCAGACAGCTGAGCAAGAGCGTCAGCAGCGCCAGAAGGCGGTTGAAGATAGTAAACGTGCTGAACAGGAAGCTAAGCGTCAGGCGGAAGAAGATGCAGCTCGCCAGAAGCAGGAAGAGCTAGCTCGTCAGCAGCGCGAAAAGGAAGAACAGGCTAAGCGTATTGCTGAAGCTCAGGCTGCTGAAAGTGGCGAAGGTGATAAAAAGCGTAAAGCCGTTAAGGAAAAAGCCGGAAAAGGCAAAGAGCGCGATGAGGAAGATCGTGCCAATGCCCGTAAAGGCGTCAAGACTGCCGGGCGTGGCCGTACTGGCGGTGATGATGAAGACTTTGATGATGGTCGTCGTAAGGGCGGTACTCGTCGCGGCGGTAGCTCGCGAATGAAGAAACCCAAGCCTTCACGTAACCAGCATGCTTTCGAAAAGCCGACTGCTCCGGTTGTGCGTGAAGTTACCCTTGGCGAAACCATTACTGTCGCTGAACTGGCTGACAAAATGTCAGTCAAAGCGGCTGAAGTGATTAAAGTGATGTTTAAGATGGGCGCGATGGCGACCATCAACCAGGTACTGGATCAGGACACAGCCACGCTGGTGGTCGAAGAAATGGGCCACAAGGTCAAGATCCTGAACGAGAATGCGCTGGAGGATGCTCTGCTGGATGAGCAGGCTAGCTTCCAGGGGCAAGAGGAAACCCGTGCGCCTGTGGTAACCGTAATGGGCCACGTTGACCATGGTAAGACCTCCTTGCTTGATTATATTCGTCGTACCCGTGTTGCTGCAGGTGAGTCGGGTGGTATTACCCAGCATATTGGTGCTTACCATGTCAACACTGACCGTGGCATGGTGACCTTCCTGGATACTCCTGGACACGCTGCCTTTACTGCCATGCGTGCACGTGGGGCCAAGGTTACGGATATCGTTATTCTGGTTGTGGCGGCCGATGATGGTGTGATGCCGCAGACCGAAGAGGCAATCCAGCACGCTAAAGCGGCAGGCGTTCCTCTGGTTGTGGCGATCAACAAGATCGATAAAGAAGCGGCGGATCCCGATAAGGTGACCTCTGAGCTGGCCTCTCGTGGCGTTATTCCCACTAGCTGGGGTGGTGACACTGAGTTTGTTCATGTATCGGCCAAGTCAGGGCAAGGAATTGATGACCTGCTGGAAACCGTACTGTTGGTTGCTGAGATCATGGAACTGAAGGCAACTCCTTCTGCGCCTGGTCGCGGTACTGTTGTCGAGTCTCGTCTGGATAAAGGGCGTGGTACTGTGGCAACGGTGCTGGTGCAGCAGGGTACCCTGCGTAAGGGCGATATCGTGTTGGCCGGCATGTACTATGGTCGTGTGCGAGCCATGCTGGATGAAGCCGGACAGAGTATCAACGAAGCAGGTCCCTCTATTCCGGTCGAGATTCTTGGCTTGGATGGGGCGCCGGATGCCGGTGATGAGTTCACCGTTGTGAGCTCCGAGAAGAAAGCTCGTGAGGTTGCGCTGTTCCGTCAAGGCAAGTTCCGTGATGTGAAACTGGCGCGTCAGCAGGCAGCCAAGCTGGATAACCTGTTTGAAAATATGGGCTCTGACAAGCAGGCTAACCTGAATGTCGTCATCAAGACTGACGTTCGTGGTTCGCTGGAAGCCTTAATGGGTGCCTTGACTGATCTGTCGAACGAAGAAGTGAAGGTTAATATCGTTTCTGGCGGTGTGGGTGGTATTTCTGAGTCTGACGTTAACCTGGCGCTGGCATCTAATGCCGTTGTCTTCGGTTTCAACGTGCGTGCTGACGGTGGCGCTAAAACCATCGTTGAGCGTGAAGGCTTGGATATGCGCTATTACAGCGTCATTTACGACATCATTGATGATGTGAAGAAAGCCATCACCGGTATGCTGTCACCCGAGTTCCGTGAGCAGATCGTTGGTATTGCCGAAGTCCGTGATGTATTCCGTTCGCCCAAGTTTGGTCAGGTGGCTGGCTGTATGGTGGTGGAAGGCACGGTATACCGCAGTAAGAAAATCCGTGTTCTGCGTGACAACGTGGTTATCTTCGAAGGCGAGCTGGAGTCTCTGCGCCGCTTCAAGGATAACGTCAACGAAGTACGCCAGGGCTTGGAGTGTGGTATCGGCGTGAAGAACTACAATGACGTGCGGGTAGGTGATCAAATCGAAGTGTTCGACGTGATCACTGTAGAGCGCACGCTCTAAGAGGTGGCGGATGCCCAAAGAGTTTAGCCGTAGTCTGCGTGTCGCCGACCAGATCCAGCGGGATCTGGCTCGGCTACTGCAACAGGAAATGAAAGACCCCCGTTTGGGTATGCTTACCCTGAGCGGGGTGAAGATTTCCAAAGATATGATGTACGCCGATGTGTACTTCACCATGCTGTCATTGCAGGAACAGAGTTCGCCGCGTGAGGCGGAGAAACTACTGAACCAGGCGGCAGGTTATTTACGCACGGAATTAGCCAAGATGATGCGTCTACGGGCCGTGCCACAACTGCGCTTCCACTATGATCACACCCTGGAAAAGGGTAATCATGTCAGTGGTCTGATTACTCAGGCCATGCGGGAAGATAAGTCCCGCCAGGATCAGCAGGATCAGGGCGAGGATGAGTAAGGCCGGTAATTACTGGCGGGAGGTGCATGGTATTCTGGTGTTGGATAAACCCCAGGGCATGACCTCCAACCAGGCGCTACAAAAAGTTCGTCATTTATTTCGAGCTGCTAAAGCGGGCCATACTGGTGCGCTTGATCCTTTAGCAACAGGGGTGTTACCCCTGTGCTTTGGTGAGGCAACGAAATACTCCCAATTGCTGCTTGATGCTGATAAGGCCTATCAAACGCGCGGTCGTCTCGGGATTACCACCGAAACGGCGGATGCGGAAGGTGAGGTGTTGCAGCGTTTGCCCGTGCCGAGTATTTCAGCTGTAGAGCTGGAGCAGGTATTGGCACAGTTTCGTGGTGATATTGAGCAACTCCCCCCGCTATACTCGGCATTAAAAGTCGATGGGCAACCACTCTATAAGTTGGCCCGTGCCGGGAAGCAGGTGGATATGGAGTCCAAGCGTCGCCAGGTTCATATTGGCGAATTACAACTGTTAGAGCAGGGTGCGGATTACCTTGATTTGCAGGTTAGCTGCAGTAAAGGCACCTACATTCGCTCCCTGGTCGCGGATATTGGCCAGGCGCTAGGTTGCGGAGCCCATGTTGAGGTGCTGCGACGCACACAGGCGGGATGCTTTACCTTACCTCAGGCCTGGACACTGCAACAACTGCAGGATTTGGTAGAACAAGACCCAAGTTTGGCGGCGCTGGAGGCTTGTTTATTACCCCTGGAGACTGCCGTTCTGCACCTGGATGCAGTACAATTGTCCGCCGCCGATGCTGAGCGCCTATTGCAGGGGCAGCGTCTGCGTATTCCCGACTTGACTCCACAAGAGCGAGTACGGCTTTTGGGAGCGCAACAGCGTTTTCTGGGCTTAGGGGAAGTATTGCCGGGTGGAGTGATTCAGCCCCGCCGGTTAGTAAGAACCTCCTGATGGAGGCGCGCAGACTGTAAATATGCACGGTCTTGCGTGTGTCATTCGCATATTACGTTTGAGGAATAATCTCATGGCTCTGAGCACCGAAAAGAAAGCTGAAATCCTGAAAGAGTTTGGTCAGTCCGCTGGTGACACCGGCTCTCCCGAAGTTCAGGTTGCATTGCTGTCTGCTAACATCGACAGCCTGCAGTCTCACTTCAAAGCTCACGCTAAAGATCACCACTCTCGTCGTGGCCTGATCCGTATGGTTAACCAGCGTCGTAAGCTGCTGGACTACCTGAAAAAGAAAGATGCTGATCGCTACACTCAGCTGATCGGTCGTCTGGGCCTGCGTCGTTAAGAATGACGTGGAGACCGCGCCTAGGGCGCGGTCTCTGTTTTTACAATAATGGCATGGGAGCTGAAAGATCGAGCCTGTACTGCACTGGGTTTACCTGCATGAGCTTAGTGCAGTACTGGTTCACTGGCTATTTCAGCTTGGCGCCGTGCCTTAGCAGAGGAAATAGTCTATGACTCCAATTCGTCATACCTTTACTTATGGTCACCAGGAAGTGACGTTAGAAACCGGCCGTATCGCCCGTCAGGCGACCGGTGCGGTCATGGTCACCATGGGCGATGCCCAGGTGCTCTGTACTGTGGTGGCAGCGAAAGAAGCCAAGCCCGGTCAAGATTTCTTCCCCCTATCTGTGCATTACCAGGAAAAGACCTACGCAGTAGGTAAAATCCCTGGCGGCTTCTTTAAGCGTGAAGCTAAGCCTTCTGAAAAAGAAACCCTGACTTCTCGTCTGATTGACCGTCCTATTCGTCCACTGTTCCCTAAAGACTTCGCCAACGAAGTTCAGGTCGTATGTACGATGGTATCTACCTGTAAGACCCAGGATCCTGATATCGCGGCAATGATCGGTACCTCCGCTGCTCTGGCGATCTCTGGTATTCCTTTCAGTGGCCCTATCGGCGCTGCTCGCGTAGGTTTCTGCGAAGAGCGTGGCTACCTGTTAAACCCCAGCTATGAAGATCTGAAAACCTCTTTGCTGGACATGGTGGTAGCAGGTACTGCAGACGCGGTGCTGATGGTTGAATCTGAAGCTAAAGAACTGACCGAAGATGAAATGCTCGGCGCTGTACTCTTTGCGCATCAGGAGATGCAGGGTGCTATCGCAGCCGTGAATGCTTTTGCCGCTGAAGCGGGTAAGCCTAAGTGGGATTGGCAGCCAGCTGCAGAGAACACTGAGCTGAAGCAGCGTTTAGAAGCGCTGGTTGGCAGCAAGCTGGGCGAAGCCTATAGCATCAGCGAGAAGAGTGCTCGCCGTGATGCGATTGAGCAGTTAAAAGCCGAAGCCTTGGCGACGTTGACCGAAGGCGACAATGCAGCTGATCCGGCGGAAGTCGCTAAGCTGTTCTCCAGCCTGGAGAAGAAAATTGTGCGCGGTCGCATCATCCAGGGCCAGCCCCGTATTGATGGTCGTGATAACAAAACTGTACGTCCTATCCACGTTGAAGTGGGTGTGCTGGGTCGTACTCACGGCTCTGCCCTCTTTACTCGTGGTGAGACGCAGTCTCTGGCGACCTGTACGCTGGGTACCTTGCGTGACGCGCAGATTATTGATGCGCTGCACGGTGAATACAAAGACCGCTTCCTGTTCCATTACAACTTCCCTCCCTACTCAGTAGGTGAGTGTGGTCGTATGGGCGCACCTGGCCGTCGTGAGATTGGTCATGGTCGTTTGGCTCGCCGCGGTGTGGAAGCGATGCTGCCGAGCGATGATGAATTCCCCTACACCCTGCGTGTGGTATCGGAAATCACTGAGTCTAACGGTTCCAGCTCTATGGCCTCTGTGTGTGCCGCGAGCTTGGCGTTGATGGATGCAGGCGTGCCTGTTAAGAAAGCCGTTGCCGGTATTGCGATGGGCTTGGTGAAGGAAGAGTCAGGCTTTGCGGTATTGACCGATATCCTGGGTGATGAAGATCACTTGGGTGATATGGACTTTAAAGTTGCAGGTTCTGAGTCTGGTATCACTGCGCTGCAGATGGATATCAAAATCCAGGGTATTACCGAAGAAATCATGGAAATCGCTCTGGAGCAGGCACGTGAAGCGCGTCTGCACATCCTGCGTGAAATGGCCGCGGTGATCGGTTATGCCCGTCCTGAGATTTCTCCCAATGCGCCCAGCATGCTGAGCATGAAGATTGATCCGGACAAGATCCGTGAAGTGATCGGTAAAGGTGGTGCGACTATTCGCTCTATCTGTGACGAAACTGGCGCAGCGATTGATATCGAAGATGACGGCAGTGTACGCATCTATGCGGAGACCCGTGCGCAGGCTGAGGCAGCCAAGGCGCGGGTTGATGGTATCGTCTGCGAAGCGGAAGTCGGTAAAGTCTATAAAGGTAAGGTAGTGCGTCTGGCTGATTTTGGTGCCTTCGTGACTATCCTGCCGGGTAAAGATGGTCTGGTGCATATTTCGCAGATTAGCCAGGAGCGTGTGAATAACGTTTCTGACTATGTCAACGAAGGTGATGAAGTCCTGGTGCGGGTGCTGGATATTGACCAGCGTGGCCGTATCAAACTGACCATGAAAGATGTGAGTGCGGCTGAGCTGGAAAGCTAAGCGAGTTAAGCATTGAAACATCTAATGAGGGGCCTAGGCCCCTCATTTTGTTTTATCCTGCGCAAAAAAGGAGAGACAACCATGCTAAAAGCATCAATGTTTGCTGTATTACCATTGTTTGTGAGCGGTGCTGCGCTGGCAACGGACTTGTCCGCCATGGAGCCAGAGCGTGTTGTGGAAGTGCGTCAGGAAGCCTTTAAAGCGCTGAAATCCAGTGCAGGTGAGCTGCGTCTCTATGTGCTGGGGAAAAAGGACTGGCAACAGCAGGAGGTTGATAGTCTGACTGGACAAATGCAGCGTGCCAGTGAAGAGGCGTTTGCCGCTTTTTTACCCGGCACTCTTGTCTACCCCACAGAGGCAACCGCTGCGGTAGAGCAGGAGCCGGAACGCTTCAAGCAAGCGCAGGCGAATTTTCAGAAGCAGCTAAGTCATTTACAACAAGTAGTCAGTAGCGGCGATCAGCAAGCTGCGGAGCAGGCGCTAGGCCAATTAAACCGTAGCTGTAAAAGCTGCCATAATGGCTTTAAGCAGCCATAGGCTGAATCGAAAAAAGAGGGTGGCTTGCGCGACCCTCTTTTGCTTGGGTTAGCGTCGTCAGCTATTAACGCTCAACGGCGAGCGCTACTCCCATACCTCCGCCGATACAGAGAGTCGCTAAGCCTTTTTTGGCATCACGCTTTTGCATTTCATGCAGTAAGGTGACCAGGATGCGACAGCCGGAAGCACCGATCGGGTGACCAAGGGCAATAGCGCCGCCATTAACGTTAACCTTAGCTGTATCCCAGCCCAGCTCTTTATTAACTGACATAGCTTGAGCTGCGAAGGCCTCGTTGGCTTCAACCAGGTCGAGTTCATCAATGCTCCAGCCAGCTTTCGTTAAGCAGGTGCGGGTGGCATCAATGGGACCAGTCCCCATAATGGTTGGGCAAACACCAGAACTGGCATAGGCTTTGATGGTTGCCAGTACTGGTAAGCCTAATTCTTTGGCCTTTTCAGCACTGGCCAGAATCACCGCTGCGGCACCATCGTTTAGCGTGGAGGCGTTACCAGCGGTAACAGAGCCGTCTTTTTTGAAAGCAGGGCGCAGCTTGGCGAGCGACTCTGCTGTTGTGCCGGCGCGAGGTTGCTCATCCTTGGCAAAAACAACAGGATCGCCTTTGCGCTGTGGAATGCTTACCGGAATGATTTCATCGGCAAAGCGGTTACTTTGCTGAGCGGCTTCAGCTTTTTGTTGGGAGGCGGCGGCGAATGCATCCTGCTCTTCACGACTAAAGCCGTATTTATCCACAATGTTTTCGGCAGTGATGCCCATGTGGCAGTCATTAAAGGCGTCCCACAGACCATCCTTCACCATGGAGTCGACCATTTTCCAATCGCCCATGCGCTGGCCATCACGGGACTTTGGCAGAACATGAGGTGATTGGCTCATGCTTTCTTGGCCGCCGGCAATAATGATATCAGCGTCACCGCAGCGAATGGCTTGGGCAGCCAGGTGGAGAGCTTTGAGGCCGGAACCACAGACTTTGTTAATAGTCATGGCGGGTACGCTGTTGGGTAAACCGGCAGCCAAGGTGGCTTGGCGTGCTGGGTTTTGTCCACAGCCGGCGGTGAGTACCTGGCCCAAAATCACTTCATTTACTTGGGCTGGGTCTAGGTCAATTTTTTCTAGCAGGTGACGCATCACGATCGCCCCCAGCTCACTGGCACTCAGGCCGGCTAAGCTGCCGCCAAAGCTACCAATGGCCGTGCGTCCTGCAGCAACGATAACAACATCACGCATTGTAGTTTCCCCCGATATGTCATTTTTTTGTGCGGTTGCACAATCATAGGCCAAGGCTAGGAGTTCTGGCCAGTCCTATGACAATAAAGTTAAAGGGGTGACAGAGCGATGACAGTGGCCGGAATAACCGGCCACGGGGTAGCCAATTAGAGGCTGAAATGCAGGTTGTCGATCAGACGAGCCTGGCCTAAATAGGCGGCAGCCAGGATAACTAATTGTTTATCTTCCTGTTTTGCTGGGAGCAGATCGTCCTGACGAGCAATGTTAAAGTAGTCAGGACGGAAGCCTGCACGGGCTAACTGCACGATGGCATCGCGCTCCAGGCTGCGGTAATCATGTTCACCAGCATTAATACGCTGCTGTATGTTACACAGCGTTTGATAGAGTGCGGGAGCGATCTCCAGCTCGGCTTGAGTGAGATAGCCGTTGCGGGAGCTTAATGCCAGGCCAGTGGAGGAGCGGGCGATGGGGGCACCGATAATCTCCACCGGCAGGCAGAGATCTTTCACCATCTGGCGGATGACCGCGAGCTGTTGGAAATCTTTGAGGCCAAAGATGGCAACATCGGGCTGCACAATGCCAAAGAGTTTGGTCACTACGGTGGCCACACCACGGAAATGTCCGGGGCGACTGGCGCCACAGTGGAGCGCGGAAAGATTAGGAACATCAACGATGGTTTGGCTGCTAGTTCCCTGGGGATACATCTCATCCACTGTAGGAGCAAACAGATAATCACAGCCGCTCTCAATTAATTTGGCGGTATCTTCTTCCAGAGTACGGGGATAACGCTCTAAGTCTTCACCTGCGCCAAACTGCAGCGGATTGACGAAGATACTGGCAACCACAACATCGGCCACGGCTTTGCCTTGTTCCACCAGAGTTAGGTGGCCATCGTGCAAGTTGCCCATGGTTGGCACAAAGGCAATACGTTTTTGCGCTAAGCGTTGTTGCTGTAGCTGGGCGCGGAGCTCAGCAATGGTTTTGATGATACGCATTATTCAAATCCATGCTCAGGGCCAGGAAAGCGCCCTTGTTTAACGGCTGCGACATAGGCGCGGAACGCACCGGGAACATCTTGACCTTCAGGGAGGAAGTTATGCACAAAGCGTGGAATATAGCCGCTATTGAGTCCCAGCATATCGTGCATGACCAGTACCTGGGCATCGGTATCCGCGCCAGCACCTATGCCAATTACCGGTACCTTGGCTGCGCGGCTAATCTCGGCGGCGAGGGCGCTGGGCACGCACTCAAGCAGCAAGAGGCTTGCCCCTGCGGCTTCGAGCTCTAGTGCTTCTCGCTTCAGTTCAGCAGCGCTTTCCGGGGTACGGCCCTGCACGCGAAAACCACCGAGTTTGTTAACCGCCTGGGGGGTGAGTCCCAGGTGTGCGCATACGGGCACACCGCGCTCGGCTAGGCGGGCAATGGCATCGGCTAGCCAGGCACCGCCCTCAATTTTGACGCAGTGGGCTCCTGCTTGCATTAAACGGCCTGCATTGATCAGGCACTGCTCGGTAGTGGCATAGGACATAAAGGGCATGTCTGCCATCACCAGGGCGCGTTCATTGCCACGACTGACGCTTTGGGTATGGTAGACCATATCCTCCATCGTCACAGGTAGGGTACTGTCATGGCCCTGGAGCACCATGCCAAGGGAGTCGCCAACTAAAATAATCTCCACTCCCGCATCGCTTTGCAGCTTGGCAAAGCAGGCATCATAGGCTGTCAGGCAGGTGATTTTTTCACCGGCCGCTTTCATGCTGCTGAGGGTGTGCAAGGTAACTTTTTTCATAAGCCTTTTGATCCTGTTAGCGCCAGAGGCGATTTAACCGGGCGTCTTCAAGGTTTGTGCGATGCAACATTATACCGCCAGGCGGCTTAGTGTGCCCAGTGGGCAGTCTGCTAGCAATTCGATTAAGGGGCCAAATCCGGGAACACTGAGTCCTGGGCTGAGCTCCATCAGGGGATAAAGCACGAAATTGCGACGATGCAGATGGGGGTGGGGCACCTGAAGGCGTGGGTGATCAATCACTTCTTGTCCATAAAGTAGTAGGTCCAAGTCTAGGGTGCGAGGTCCCCAATGTTGAATTCGCACTCGGTGGTGCTGTTGTTCTAGTTGTTGTAGTTCATCCAGTAAATTGAGTGGAGCAAGATGGGTGCGCAGTAATGCTACAGCATTGACAAAGTCAGGTTGATCCGGGGGCCCAAGAGGGGCGCTTAGATACAGTCCTGAATGGCCCAGTAGTTGGCTTTGCGGTAGCGAGGCCAACTCGTGTAAGGCTTGGCGAATCTGGCCTTTAGGGTCTTCCAGGTTGCTACCTAGTCCAATCCAAGCCAGTTGCCCTTCCGGATGAAAGGTTGTGGTCATGATTGTTCCCGCTGGCGAGGACGACGGCGTCGCTTGCTTTTGTTGGGAGCAGGGCTTTGACCGAGTTCACGTACTAGCTGTTCGCGTCCTTCTTCATCAGCATCCTGGTAGGCTTGCCACCATTGACCAAGCTGCTCTAAATCTTCACCGCTTTGCTCGCGTAGCAATACAAAATCGAATCCAGCGCGGAAGCGGGGATGTTCCATGAGTTGTTGTGCTCGCCGACCCTGGCGGCGAGGTAGACGCCACTGGAGCTCCCAAATTTCTTTAATCACTGCGCTGATGCGGCGAGGAATGCTAATGTGTTTGACCTGAGCATCCAGTGTTTGCTGAGCCGCTTCATGCATAGCGGGAATAGGGTGCCAACCCTCATCCAGCTTAGCCTGATAATGTTGCTCCAAGACGGGCCACAGGAGAACGGCATACATAAAAGCAGGCGTGACCGGTTTGTCCTGTGCAATACGCTCATCGGTGTTGCGCAGAGCTTGCTCAATTAAGCGCTGATAGCGCTGTGCTTGTTCCGTCGGTGCTTGCAGTGCTTTCCAGGTGGCCGGGAAGAGTGGGGCAATCAGGTCGTATTGCGCCATGAGTTGCCAGGTAGCAAAGCCCTGGCCTCCGCTGAGAAGTTTTATCGCCTCATCAAACAGACGGGCATTGGAGATAGAGCCAAGTAAGGGGGCCAGTTGGCGAATGGGTGCAGCAGTGGACTGCTCTAATTGAAAGCCTAACTTGGCGGCAAAGCGTACTGCCCGCAGCATGCGGACAGGATCTTCCCGATAACGAGCTTCTGCATCACCAATAATCCGTAGGCGTTTGTGTTGCAGGTCGTGCATACCTCCATGGTTATCGTAGATACAGAAGTCTTTAGCGGAGTAGTAGAGCGCGTTAACGGTAAAGTCGCGGCGCTCCATGTCCTGCTCCAGGGTGCCATAGACGTTATCGCGTAACAGCATGCCTTGTTCAGACTGGGCGCTTTGCCCTTCATCAGCATCGTCATGATGTCCGCGGAAAGTGGCCACTTCAATGATTTCACGCCCAAAGTGGACATGAACCAGTTTAAAGCGTCGGCCAATCAAACGAGAGTTGCGGAACAGTTTATGCACCTGCTCGGGCAGGGCGTCTGTCGCCACATCAAAGTCTTTTGGTCGTAGGCCAAGTAATAAATCACGAACACCCCCGCCAACGATATAGGCTTGGAAGCCGGCATCCTGTAAACGATAGAGGACTTTAAGGGCGTTGGGGGTGATTTGTTTGCGGGAAATATTATGTTGATCTCGAGGAATCACGCGTTGTTGCACATCCTGGTTGGAAACAGACCTTTGCCCAAAGCGACGGGCTAATAGCCAAGCCCCTGCAATGATGGCTGCAAAACCCAGGAAGTAGAATAAAGTCAGTTTTGACACCCGATGGCTCCAGTTACTTCTGTGGCATGGCACGATAATGGAGCGCGGATAATACCACTGGCGTCCATGCGGATAAAAGTAAGCAGAGGTAAGGGATAGGCTTCAAAGATGAAGATGCGCCGATAACTTGTTTTTGTTGTGTCGGCATCAGACGTTCTTATTGTTAGGGTGTCTGAAGATAAAATAAACAGATCGCTTTAAATATTCAGTACAACCAGGGAGACTACGAGAAAGGCTGACAATCACTCACCCCTTTTTATTTTTATTTTTTGGTGTTGTTTTTCTTCACCTAACTCGCTCCATGCGGTCGATAAAAAGGCCGAATGCTTAAAGCGATCAGTTTTTTCCTACCTCAACTTATTTTTATTTTTACTGAGGCTCTCTGCGTGTTCCGTGATCGATTTTTATTTTTATTTTTGATCTGGATACACCAGAAATCTTGTTGTTTGAATTATATAAAGCACGCTGCGTGCCAACTTTGTAAGTTATTGATTTTGCTGGGTTTTGGTGGGGTTGTGGGGCTGACTAGAGAGTCTTGTTGTTACTGTGCGGAGCAGTGTGGGTAGAGAGGTAACAAAGAATGCAAAATGTTTCCCCGCCAACGCTTAGCGCTTACGGGGAATGCCAAGTTTCTGACGTTTCTCCCACAAACACTTGCGGCTGACGCCCAGCTTTTGAGCGAGTTCGGTTTCGCTCATTTTATTCTCGTTCTCCAGTACAAAGTGCAGGAAGTAATCATCAAGAGAGAGGTTGTCCTGCGCTGCTCGGGCGGTAATCGGTTGAGCTTGGGTACCGGTGCGACTTAGCCTGGCTTCGATTTGTTCTAATTCGCTTGCCTCCACTTCAATGCCAAGCAGTTCCGTGGTGATGTATTGGTCATCTGCCAGAATGGCTGCTCGTTCAATGGCGTTTTCGAGCTCACGGACGTTACCGGGCCAGGGGTAGTTCAGCATGTTCTGAACAGCTTCTTTGCTGAACTTTAGGGTACCAGTCTGCATCCGTTCTGCTACGCGAAGTAGCAGAGCTTCAGCAATCTCTATGATGTCGTTACCGCGCTCTCGCAAGGGTGGCATCCGAATTTCCATTACATAGAGGCGATAAAATAAGTCTTCACGGAAGTGGCCGGCTTTTACCATTTCACGCAGATTGCGATGGGTAGCGGTGATCAAGCGCACATCTACTTTCTTCGATTGAATTGAGCCGACTCGGCGGATTTCGCTTTCCTGCAGTACCCGTAACAGTCGTGCCTGTGCCTCTAGGGGGAGCTCACCCACTTCATCAAGAAAGAGGGTGCCGCCATCTGCAGCCTCAATCAGGCCGCTACGGGCGGCGACAGCACCGGTAAAGGCCCCTTTTTCATGACCAAAAAGCTCGGATTCGATCAGGGTTTCAGGGATGGCGGCGCAGTTCACGCAGATCATCGGTTTGTCAGAGCGGTGGCTCTGCTCGTGAATGGTGCGGGCTGCCAGCTCTTTGCCGGTGCCGGACTCACCTTGGATAAAGACCGTTACATCGGTGCGGGCAACCTTGGCAATTCGCTTGAATAAGTCTTGCATGGAAGGGCAGCTGCCGATGATATGGGTAGGCTGCGCTCCAGTACTGGCACTGGTCGCGGTAGGCTCATGGCTGCGCTTGCTGCTGGGGGTAGCCAGTACGGGTTTATCGAGAATGCGTTTGACACATTCCAGCATCTCGTTGTGATCAAAGGGCTTGGCAATATAATCCACCGCGCCTTCCCGCATGGCATCGACTGCCGAGCGAAGACTGGCGTAGCTGGTCATGATCAGTACGGGAGTGTGGGTGGCTGCTTTGATCAGGTCAGTACCAGGACGGCCTGGTAAGCGTAGGTCGCTGATAATGAGGTGAAAGGTGTCGAGGGCATAGTCCAATGCGGCATCGACGGAATCGACATCAACCACCTGGTAGCTGTTGCGTTCTAGCAGCTTTTTTAGTGATTGGCGGATGATGACTTCGTCTTCAACGATCAGGATACGGCGCATAGTCAGACTTCACTCGTGGTTTCCGGCGTGGCAGGACGCGGTAGCGTTAGGGTGAAACAGGTACCGCTGGGCTGATCCGGGTGGGTGGCAGCCGTTCTGCTGGTAACCTCTATGTTACCATAATGCTCATTGATGATGGTGTAGACCAAGGACAAGCCTAATCCGGTGCCCTGGCCTGCATCTTTAGTGGTGAAAAAGGGTTCGAACAGGTGTTCCAGATGTTCTGGTGGAATGCCGCTGCCCTGATCTTCGACTTCGATATAGACGCTGAAGTCATCCAGCCGTGTGCGTATCTCTACTTGACTGCCATCAGGCGAGGCATCGCGCGCATTATTCAGTAGGTTGATGAAAACCTGTACCAGTCGCTGGGCATCGCCCATCACCTCATGGCTGAGCTGGCAGTGATTAGTAAACTCCACCTGATGCGCACGTGCATCCAGGCGTAACAGGTTGATGGCTTCTTGCACGCATTCATAAATGCTTAGTCGCTGATAATGAGCTGGATCAGTCTGTTGTCCGGTATGGGAGAAGCTTAATAGCGATTGCAGAATACGGCTGATGCGGGCCGTTTGCTGCAGCTGTTGTTCGGCAATCTCCAGTACTTCGGGTTGCTCCGTCTCGTAGCGTAAATTTTGTGCCAAGCAGGCAATGCCGGTTACTGGATTGCCTATCTCGTGGGCTACCCCGGCCGCCAAACGGCCGATGGAGATCAGGCGTTCGCTATGGGCCAGGCGGTCGGCGAGCAGTTTAGTGTCCGTCTCATCCTCCACCAGAATAACGGAGTGCTCGGCAACGGGGGTTTCATCCATTTGTGCATGGATATCTACCCGTTGCAGGCTGAACCAGCGTTGCTGATGGCCTTGTTCCAGACAGGCATTGTGATGGCGGTTTTCTTGACTACTGAGGAATTGGCCAAGCAAACCCTGCCAGGGAGCAGGCAGGTCTTGAATGCGGCTGCCGAGGACTTGCTCGGCTTCTAGTCCGGTGTATTGCACCATGGTCTGGTTCCAGAGGGCAATTTCGTCACCTTCACCCAATGCGCAGACTCCTATTGGCAGGTGCTGCAGAATATTACGGTGAAAGCGGCGCAGGCTATCCAGCTCGGCAGCTAGACCAGTTAAGCGGGACTGATATTGACTCAATTGACTTTCAATAATGTGAATATCGTTAGCTTTGTAGAGGCTGTCTTCACCTTGATAGGGCAGTGACATATTGAGAATGTCTTCCGCCTCGCTAGGCCCTAACAAGCCGGAGAGGTTGGCTTCGAGGCGATCACGCAGGCGACGCAGGCTGGCTGGGCGGTGGTCGTCTGCTTCCAGACCTAAATCTTCCAGTGCTTGCTGTACTTCCAGCTCTGCCGTGCGAATTCCTAAGTGTGGTGTCAGGCAGAGGACAAAATCCTGACAGCTGGTCACCATGACCTGTTTGCCGCTTGGGCCTGGTAAGGCGTTGAGGGCGCAAGCTTGGGCGACATATTGCTCTTTGGCACTGCTTTTGGCGTAAATAGAGACAACTGCAAAAATCAGCACGTTCAGGGTCAGCGAATAGAGTGCGGATTCATGCCAGTGTGAGGCATGGAGGCTAAGCTCAGGGGCGTCTCCCGCTCCTGTTACCAGGGGTAACAACATGCTGATCAGCCAGTATCCCATGCCAACCAGCATGCCCCAGGTAAAGCCTTGGCGGTGTCCCCTGGGCCAGAACAGAGTGGCGAGTAGGCCGGGTAAAAATTGCAGGAAGGCAACAAAGGCAATCATCCCTTGTAGATGCAGGGAATAGGATTGGCCTACCCAGCTGTAGAACAGATAGCTAATCCAGATGAGTGCAATAATTAGCGCCCGTTTTGACCAGAGTAGCCAACGGTAAAAGTCGGTTTTGGGGTTCGGTTGAAAGGTGGGAAGTAACAGGTGATTGAGCACCATAGCCGAAAGCGCCAGCACGCTGACAATGACAATGCCGCTGGCGGCGGATAGCCCACCTAAATAAGCCAGGGTAGTGAGAATGGGGGCTTGCTCGGAGAGGCCGATCAATAAAATCAGATATTCGGCATTACCGTCTAATCCCAGTCGTGCACCAGCCCATACAATCAATGGAATAGGCAGGCACATTAAGAGTAAAAACAGTGGCATTCCCCAGCTGGCTTGGCGTAGGGCGCGGGTATTGAGGTTCTCGGTAAAAGCAATGTGGAACATATGTGGCATGACGATAACGCTGGCAAAAAAAGCCAGAATCAAGGTGCGCCAAGCATCGTCGTGTAGGGGGGCGGGGCGGTTTAAGCTGCCGATCTCCAGCCATTCCAGCATTTCTTTGGGGTTGGCGAAAACGCTCCAGAGGATAAAGATGGCGATAGCCAGCATGGCAATTAGCTTGACCAATGATTTGATCGCCATGGAGAACACCAGACCCTCATGCTTATCCCGAATCGAAGGGTGGCGGGCACCAAATAGAATGGCAAAAAGAGCAATCAGCACACAAAAGCCGAGCGCCAGGCTGCTTTCACTGAGGGTGGGGTTGAGGATATGGGTGGAGTCCGCCACTGCCTGGATTTGAATCGATAGCATTGGAATGGCCGACACTAGCATCAACAGGGTGGTGAGCACTCCTGCCTGGCGGCTGCGAAACCGAAAGGCAAATAAGTCAGCCAGTGAGCTGAGCTGATAGGTATGACACAGTCGAATGATAGGAATGAAGATGACCGGCGCCAGTATAAATGCCAGGCTGGAGCCAAGGTAAGCGGCTAAAAAGCTGATGCCGTAGTTATAGGCTAGGCCCACTGCGCCATAAAACGTCCAGGCACTGCCGTACACCCCTAAGGCTAAAACATAGATTAGCGGGTGGCGTAACCAGTGGCGGGGTACGCGACCCTGATCGGTTAACCAAGCCAGCACGCACAATGCCAGCATATAAATGATGGCAATGGGGATAATGGCATTCAGGCTCATGGTTAGACTCCATAGGGCGTGGCAAAACTGAGCCTAGCGGGCAGGCGTTCAGTGCGCCAGTGCGTCTGGGCATAGGCAAGTTGTTCAGCCACCGGAGCGGACTCTAGTGCGGGAGGCAACGGGTGGCTCAGCATGGCCAGTGCTTGGGCAGTCAGTGTACTGACTTGCTGAGGATTCAGGGCTGGAGCAAAGGTTTGCTTGCTTAGCTTTTGACCCTGGGCATTGGTGATCACCGGGATATGAGCATAGCTGGGCTGTGGCGCCATCAACAGCTGTTGTAGGTAACACTGGCGTGGCGTGGAGTCGAGTAAGTCGCTGCCGCGGACGATATGGCTAATGCCCTGATCAAAGTCATCCACCACAACGGCCAGCTGGTAAGCAAAAAAGCCTTCTTTGCGCTTGATCACAAAGTCGCCCACCTCTTGGCGTAGAGATTGGCCGTAGTGTCCCTGAATGCGATCTTCAATACTGTAGTAAGCGTCGCTGACCCATAATCGATAGGCCCAGGGTTGGCTGGTGGTAGAGGGAGGATGTCGCCGGCAAAAACCATCGTAACAAGGATGGGCTTGACGATGTTGCAGTTGGCTGCGGGAGCATTGGCAGGGGTACACCAAGCCTTGCTGCTGCAACTGTTCTAGCACCTGTTGATAGCGTGCTAAACGTTGGCTTTGGTAAAGGGGGCGTTCATCCCAGTGCAGGCCAAAGGCTTCCAGCGTGCGTAGAATGGCATCACTGGCACCTGCAATTTCGCGAGGGGGATCAAGATCTTCTATGCGAACTAGCCAGTGTCCTTGATGCGCTTTGGCATCCAAATAACTGGCAAGCGCCGCCAACAGGGACCCAAAGTGTAAGGGTCCCGTTGGGGAAGGGGCGAAGCGACCGCGATAGCTTGTGGGCATAAGCGTCGTGGCAACTCCGCTGGCTTATCAGCCGCCCTGAGTGCGTTCTTTCATTTCCGCCAGGGTCTTGCAATCGATGCACAGCGTTGCAGTCGGGCGGGCTTCCAGGCGGCGAATACCGATTTCGATCCCACAGGATTCGCAATAGCCATAATCGTCTTTTTCGATACGGTCTAAGGCTTCTGCAATTTTCTTAATCAGTTTTCGCTCGCGGTCGCGTGCACGTAGTTCCAGACTGAACTCTTCTTCTTGGCTGGCACGATCGTTGGGATCGGCAAAGTTGGTCGCTTCTTCTTGTAGATGGTGAACCGTGCGGTCCACCTCTTCCATCAATGCCTGCTTCCAACCATTGAGAATACGGGTGAAATGCTCTTTCTGAGCATCATTCATGTACTCTTCATCCGCCTTGGCTTGATAAGGCTCGAAGTGGTTCAAAAAGGATGAATTGGTATTCGGCATAGGTCAGCCTCACTCATCTTCTCGGCTGTTACAGGGGCCCACAAATGGGCGTCCTCTCACAAAGGCGAAAGAAGCTACCAGATAATCTGGGCAGACACCATAGCTAAAACAGCTAAGGATCGCTTTTTTTGATCTGTAGCCCTCTTGCCTGCCTGTTCCCTTATCCCCTGGTTATAATGGCAACTTTGGCGTTCAACAAATGCAACACCAGGGGAGCAATATGCAAACACGTGGCTGGGCAGCTCGAGTCGGACAGATGGAGTCTTTTAAGGTGATGGATCTGTTGCGTCGGGCCAAAGAGTTGGAGGCCCAGGGGCGCGATGTGATTCACATGGAAATTGGTGAACCAGACTTTAGCACCGCCACGGCGATCGTGGAGGCAGGGCAGCGTGCCTTGGCGCAGGGGCGCACCCAATATACCGCAGCTTTGGGGATAGCGCCGTTGCGGGAGGCAATCAGTGTTTTTTACCAGCAGCGTTATGGTCTGAATATTGCCCCTGAGCGCATTATTGTTACCCCCGGTGGTTCTGGCGCCTTGCTGCTCCTGTCAGCGTTATTGGTTAACCCCGGCGAGCACTTATTAATGGCGGACCCGGCCTATCCCTGTAATCGACAATTTATGCGTTTGGTAGAAGGGCAGGCGCGATTATTGCCTACCCAGGCGGAGCAAGGGTTTCACCTAACCCCTGAGCAGTTGCAGCAACATTGGCAAGCCAATACGGCGGGTATTTTGCTGGCCTCGCCAGCTAATCCAACGGGAATGGTGTTGCACCGTCAGCCGTTGCAGGCGCTGTGTCAGACGGCTCAGCAGTTAGGGGGGCATCGGCTGGTGGATGAGATTTACCATGGCTTGACCTATGGCATGGATGCGCCATCGGTTTTAGAGGTCGATGATCATGCCTTTGTGCTGAACTCTTTCTCAAAATACTTCGGCATGACAGGTTGGCGTTTGGGTTGGATTGTCGCTCCCCAGCAGGCGGTAGCAGACTTGGAGAAACTGGCGCAAAACCTGTATATCTCCGCGCCTACGGTGGCACAGTATGCGGCCTTGGCAGCATTTGAGAGTGATACCTTGGTGGAGTTAGAGCAACGTCGTGCCGAGTTTGGGCGGCGTCGAGACTTTTTGGTACCTGCTTTGCGTGAGCTGGGCTTTAGTATTCCGGTGGTGCCTGAAGGGGCGTTTTACGTATACGCCGATGCCTCGGCACTGACCCAGGATAGCTTCCAGTTTTGCCAGCAGTTACTCGAGCAGGAAGGGGTGGCGGTAACCCCAGGGTTGGATTTTGGTCAGCACCGTTGTCGAGAGTTCATTCGCTTTGCTTATACCACCTCCTTGCCGCGCTTGCAGCAAGCAGTAGAGCGCATCGGGCGTTTTATTGGGCGCCAGTCATGAAATGGCCTGCACCTTTACAAGAAGCGCGGTTGATTCGCCGTTATAAGCGTTTTTTGGCTGATGTGGAGTGTGCCGATGGCCGGATTTTGACATTGCATTGCCCTAATACCGGCTCTATGCGGGCCTGTGCTGAGCCTGGCAGTCGGGTGTGGTTTTGGGATTCTGCCAATCCACAACGCAAATATCCTTGCACCTGGGAGTTAGTGGAAACGGCCCCCGGGGAATTGGCCTGCATTAACACCCTCAGGGCTAATCAACTGGTGGCTGAGGCATTACAGCAAGGGCTGATTCCAGAATTGGCGGGCACTCGTCAGTGGCAAACCGAAGTGCGTTATGGCGATGAAAAGAGTCGTATCGACTTTTATAGCCAGATTGATCAGCAAGCTCAGTATGTAGAAGTGAAAAGCGTCACCTTGAAGGAACAGGGTAGTGGCTTTTTTCCGGATGCGGTGAGTGCCAGAGCGGCGAAGCATTTACGTGAACTGATGCGAGTGCAGGCCAGTGGGGCTCAGGCTTGGGTGCTGTATTGCGTCAATCATACTGGAATCCATGCGGTGCAAGCAGCGCAGCACATTGACCCGCTATACGCACAAACCTTAGCAGAGGCGCGCCAAGCTGGGGTGCGAGTATTGGCCTGGCAGGCGGATCTCACTCCCCAGTCTCTGCAACTTGCCCGGCCGGTGCCGGTTTTAGCCTAGTCCTGATCGGCTGACCACCACAGCTGACCCTGCTCATCCAAGTGGAGTGGCTGGGGAACCAGGCTTTCGCCCTGGCAGGGACCAGCGATACACTCACCGCTTTCGACTAAGAATAACGCGCCGTGGGTGGCGCATTGCAGGTAATGCTGATTGATGTCCATAAACTCATCAGCTTGCCATTCCAGGGGAATACCCCGGTGTGGACAGGTGTTCAGATAGGCATAAGCCTTATCTGCACGTCGCACAACAATAAGGTTGACTTGGCGTTGCTGGTGGCTGAAGTGGAAACCGCGGGCGCGATTTTCTTGCAGGCTATGAAAGTCACAGAGTAAATGCATGCTCCTCACCTAAGTGGGCAAAATAGAAATGCAGGCCAGACTTTAACAGTTTGTGCAGGTTAGCTGTATCATGGCGACGTTCGGCGCGAAGCAAACAAAGGTTTAAACAGGTTCAATGGCTAGAAAGCGTAAAGCGACAGGCCGCCGTTCCTCAGGCTTTGCCCTGGGGGGGCTGCTACTTAAATTAACCGTCGTGGGTATGGTGGTATTGGCGGGGGTGATGGCATATCTGGATGCGCAGATTGTCAGCCGTTTCGAGGGGCATCGTTGGGCTATCCCCGCTAAGGTCTATGCGCGCCCATTAGAACTGTATGAGGGTGTGGGTCTGAATGAGGCACGCCTGCAGAATGAGCTGGCCGCGCTGGGTTATCGTTTGGTTAACCGGGTAGAAGGGCCGGGGCAGGTGGAGCAGCGTGGGCCCGGGCGTTATCGTATCTATAACCGGGGTTTTCTATTTGCTGATGGCGCTGAGCCTGAACAGCTTTTAGAGGTTGAGTTACAGCGTGGGCGGGTACAGGCGCTGCGTGACGCTCAGGGGCAAACCCTGGCGATTGCCCGTTTGGAGCCCCAACTGATTGGGGGCTTTTATCCCACCCAAAACGAAGACCGTGAGTTGGTTACTCTGGATGAGGTGCCTCCTTTACTGGTCGAGACCCTGATTACCATTGAAGACCGTGCCTTTTATGACCACTTTGGCATTTCTCCCAAGGGAATAGCGCGGGCGATGTGGGCAAATCTGCGTGCCGGACGGGTGGTGCAGGGGGGAAGTACCCTGACGCAACAGCTGGTGAAAAACTATTACCTGGAAGATAACAGCCGCAATCTGGTGCGTAAGCTACTAGAGGCGCCGATGGCGGTGCTGTTGGAGTTGCACTACAGCAAGCGTGAAATTCTCGAGGCGTATTTAAATGAGGTGTACCTCGGCCAGGATGGTGCGCGTGCCATCCACGGTTTTGGGCAGGCGAGCCTGTTTTACTTTGGGCAGCCGTTAAAAGAGCTGAATCCTGCCCAGGTCAGCCTGTTGGTCGGCATGGTGAAGGGGCCCTCCTTATATAACCCCAGACGCCATCCTGAACGTGCTACGGAGCGCCGCAATCTGGTGCTGCAAGTGCTCGGCGAGCAAGGCATTATGCCGGTCGAGTATGCCCAAGGCTGGGCCAAGCAACCCTTGGCTGTGACGGATGTGCCCTTGCGATCGCGTGGTGGCTATCCCGCCTTTATGGCGCTGGTGCGTCAACAACTGCAGCAGTTTTATGATCCCAACACCCTTAGCAGTGCCGGGTTGCGGGTTTTTACGACTCTTGATCCTTTTGTTCAGCAAGCTGCAGAGCAGAGTCTGGAGCAAGTTAGTGCTCGCTTACTTAAAAAGTATGCTCAGCGCCTGGATAACCTGGAGGGTGCCTTAATCAGTGCCAATCCGCATACCGGCGAGGTACTTGCTGTGGTGGGGAGTCGTAACCCGCGTTTCCATGGCTTTAACCGGGCGTTGGAGGCACGGCGTAATATTGGTTCCCTGGTGAAGCCAGCGGTTTATCTCACGGCATTGGAGCAGTACCAGCAGTATTCGTTGGCGACCTTAGTGGATGATAGCCCGCTCTCTATTAAAGCAGGGGATGGGAGCCAGTGGTCACCGAAGAACTTCGATAAAGAAAGTCATGGCCGAGTGCCACTATGGCAAGCCTTGGCACTGTCATATAACCAGTCGACGGCTCGCTTGGGGTTGGAGCTGGGCTTGCCCCGTGTGAAGCAGACCATGGAGCGCTTGGGGGTGACTGCCTCGATAGAGGCGGTACCCTCAATGTTGTTAGGTGCAACCAGTTTGACTCCGCTGGAGGTCACGCAGATGTATCAAACCCTGGCTGCGGGGGGCTTCCAGGTGCCGCTACGGGCGGTTACCGCGGTGCTGGATGAGCAGGGTCAGCCCTTACAGGCGCAATCATTGCATTTCCAGCCCAAGCAGGTAGTGGATCCTCGCTTTGTCGCATTACTGCATTACGCCATGCAGCAGACGGTAGAGGTGGGTACGGCCCGCTCGATTCGTAATCATATCCCTGCGGAGGTGTTTGTTGCGGGTAAGACAGGCACCAGTAATGACCAGCGTGATAGCTGGTTCGCCGGTTTTACTGAGGATTACCTAACCGTCGCCTGGTTGGGGCGTGATGATTCCGGACCAACGCCGCTGACGGGTGGGGGTGGTGCCTTACAGGTGTGGATTGAAATGATGAAGACCCTCGCCCCCGCCCCTTGGCAGCGCCAATACCCGGCGGGCATTAGCCAGGTATGGACAAATGCGCAGGGACTGCAAACGGACCCCGGTTGCGCTGGTGCGCGTCTGCTACCCTATATTGCCGGAGCAGAGCCGCAGCGTTATCAGAGTTGTCAGAGTCGCCCAACTCACACTCCCAGTGGTGGCTCATCCGGCTCTGACTCTGGTGTGCCCCGTTGGTTACGTAATTTATTTGGAGGTTAAGGATGAGACGACTGCGTGCCTTGCTAGTCAGCGGTTTAGCACTGGTGTTAGCGGGTTGTGCCAGCCCAGGATTATGGCCACCTGGAGCGAGTCAGACTCGTGCGCCTGTAGTGGTTAAGGATCGCTCAGTCAGTGCAGGGGCGGTACTGACCCCTAATGCGAATGCTAAAGTGTCGGGCGCATCCTCCTCAACTGCGCCGGCAGTGGCGCCTTCTGGCAGTGAGCAGGCGCCACAACAGCTTGCGGTGATCGCTCCTAAGCCAGCGGTACAGTCTTTGTTGCAACAGGCACGCCAATTACAGCAGCAGGGGCAAACTCAGCAGGCGCTGAGCCGGGCAGAACGCGCGTTGCGTTTAGATCCGCGTGAGCCACAGGTGTATGTGCTGTTGATGGAGCTCTATGATGCCAGTGGTTTGACAACCCAGGCGGAAGAAATGGCCAGAAGGGGGCTAAGTGTTGCCCGCAATGATCAGGAGCGTCGCCTGTTTAGTGCGCGTCTACCTTAGTGGGCGAGTACTGATGAACAACCCGGCCCAGGCCGGGTTGTTGCATTCTGAAGGGGGCTAATGGGCTGCCCGTTTGGATAGCAGCAATAAGCTCAGGCTGAGCAAGAGCAAATATGCCGCCAGCCAGTAGTCTGGATTACCCAGGTGTGGCAACCACTGGCGTACCGGCAGGCTCAACACCAGACTCAGGGCGGCACCAGCATAGCTTGCTGCTGCCACGGCTTGACGACGTCGCCACAGTTGCACACTGGCCCACAGTAAGCACAGGGCGGCCAGGCTCCAGAGTAGTTCTCGATAGGCATAGCCCCAGTCCAGACGGCGACCTAGTTCAAAGCCCGCCATCGCCCCTAAGAGTAACTTGCCCCAATGCGGACGGCTCAAAGGCCAGGCCAGCACTAGCACCGCCAAAGCGATAGCACTAAAAGGCATGGCAACATAGTGAACCAGGTTGGCGAAGAGCAAGCCGAGGGTGCTGGGTTGTTCATCCCAACTGCCGAGTAGGACCGATAACAACCAGCACACTAGCGAAAATGCCAAGCATACCAGCTGATCTTGCTCAAGCTGGGGGCGCCCCTGGTAGTGGCGAAAAATGACCAGACAACCCAAGGCGCTCAGTGCTAAGTACAGACCTTCCATCCTGTTACCCTGTTACTTGAGACTGGCAAAAGCCTGTTCGGCTGCGGCCAGGGTGTGGGCCAGTGCTGCCTGATCATGCGCGGCGGACATAAAGCAGGCCTCATAGCTCGCAGGGGCAAGGTAAACCCCTTGTTCCAGCATGCTGTGGAAGAAGCGGTTGAAGTGATCCTTGTTACAGGCCATGACTTCACTGTAGCAGGTGACCTGTGCCTGGTCGGTAAAGAACAAACCGAACATGCCGCCGACTGCATTGGTGAGGAAGGGAATTCCCGCTGCCTTGGCGGCGGCTTCCAGGCCTGCGCAGAGTTCGGCGGTGCGTTGGCTGATGCCTTGGTGTACATCAGTAGCGCTGATGGCATTCAACATGGCCAAACCGGCCGCCATCGCAATAGGATTGCCCGACAGGGTACCGGCCTGATACACCGGCCCCAAGGGGGCAATGTGTTGCATGACGTCCCGGCGTCCACCAAAGGCTCCGACGGGCATACCGCCACCAATGATTTTTCCCAGGGTGGTAAGGTCGGGTTTGATACCGTAGTGGGCTTGGGCGCCGCCGAGGGCCACGCGGAAGCCTGTCATGACTTCATCAAAAATCAGCAGTGCGCCCTCTTGGTCGCAGAGTTCCCGTAGCCCTTGCAGGAAGCCAGGGGCAGGCGGGATACAGTTCATATTGCCCGCCACCGGCTCAACGATAATGCAGGCAATCTGTTCTGGATACTGGGTAAAGGCGGCTTGGACGGAGTCCAGGTCATTAAAGGTCAGGGTCAGGGTATGCTCAGCCAGGGCGGCAGGTACGCCAGGTGAGTTGGGGACACCAAGGGTGAGGGCGCCGGAGCCGGCTTTTACTAGTAGGGAGTCGGAATGACCATGGTAGCAGCCTTCAAACTTGATGATTTTGTCACGGCCAGTAAAGCCACGAGCGAGGCGAATGGCACTCATGGTGGCTTCAGTGCCGGAGTTGACCATCCGCACCATTTCAATAGAGGGCACGAGTTCACAGACTTTCTTCGCCATGCTGACTTCGATGGCGGTTGGGGCGCCGAAGCTGAGGCCGTGATCAAGGCTGGCTTTAACGGCGTTGAGTACGTCAGGATGATTGTGACCGAGCAGCATTGGGCCCCAGGAGCCGACATAGTCGACATAGGCTTTGTCATCTTCGTCATAGAGATAAGCGCCTTGGGCGCGTTTGAAGAAGATGGGGGTGCCGCCTACAGCTTTGAAGGCGCGAACGGGAGAGTTTACCCCGCCAGGGATGTAGCGTTGGGCTTCGTTAAAAAGGTCCTGTGAGCGGCTCATAGTATTGTCTCAGTTGATCAAGGTAATACGGAGGGAGCAGCAGGAGCTGCCGAAAATAAATGCTGGTATGCCTGGGCGCGCGCTTGAATGAGCGCTGCCGAGGGGGCGCTAAACAGGTCGCCTACCACCGCGAGCCATTGCGCACCGGCCTGGAGTACAGTAGGGGCGCGCTCCAGCGTTATCCCCCCTATTGCAACCAGTGGTAAGCCAAGGGGCTGGGCCTGTTGCAGAATGCTCAGGGGGGCCGGGCTGGCAAGTGGCTTGGTCGAGGAGGGGAAAAAAGCGCCAAAGGCGAGATAGTCTGCCCCATCCGCCAGGGCTTGCTGCGCCAGCTCGAGACTGGCATGACAGGTAATGCCAATAATGGCTTGCTGGCCGAGCAGGCTGCGTGCTTCTGTCAGCTTGGTGTCCTGTTGCCCAAGATGGACGCCATCGGCACCGATTCGTTGGCAGAGGGAGACATCATCATTGATCAGTAGCTGACAGTGATAGTCACGGCATAAGCTAAGCAAGGCTTGCGCCTGTTTAAGACGAAGCGTGGCATTGGCGGATTTATCCCGATACTGCAGTAGACGCATACCGCCCCGCAAAGCGGCCTCGACGGCTTCGAGCAGACGTGTATCGGGTAGGAGCGTGCTGTCGGTAATGCCATAGAGGCCACCTTGGGATAAGCCTTTACTCATAACAAGTTCTGTTGCTGGTTCATGTAGTTGCGCAAGTCATCATAGGTCAGAGTGCCGACAATACTGCCGCTCCAGCCGCGAACGTACAAGGCTTCACTGCCACTTTGATTGAGGCGATCCAGCGCCTCCTTGAGGGTGGCTTGAATAGCAATCGGCTGTAGATCTTTCCGCTGTGCGGGAATGGCGAGCAGGCTAATCTCCTGGTGCTCTTGAGTGGGGGCGTGTTCGGCCAATAGGAAGCGGCGTAAGTCGCTGGTGGCGAGCAGGCTAACCGGTGTCCCCTCCCGCATAATGAGTAGCCAGGGAGCATTTAGCTCAATCAGCGCTTGGGCTTCTGCTGGGGTAACTTTATGGCTGCTGCGTGGGGTATTACGCTGCATCACTGCGGCGACGCCCTCTCGGCTGAGTGCCTGTGCAAGGGGCGACTGATTGGGAAGGTGGCCTTGTTCAGCCAGCAGTGACCAAAAAACCGACTTCTGTTTAAACACATAACTGCAGGTCAGGTTGGCGACGACAATGGCCAGCATGCCCGGGAAAATAATATTGGAGTTATGGGTTAATTCTAATAGCGCGGTTAGGGCAGCAAGGGGAGCCTGCAGTGCGGCACTCATCATTGCACCCATGCCGAGCATGGCGTAAAAGCCCATGTCGCCAATAGGTTGCGGGCTGATGAGACCTCCAAGGATACCAAGCGCGCCGCCAGCAGAGGCGCCAATTAATAAGATCGGGCCAATGCATCCCATGGGGATGCCAATGCCAAAGCACCAAGCGGTGCAGGCCAGTTTAACCAGCGTCAACAGCAGCAAAGTGGGCAGCAGCATCTGGCCTTGGAGGATGGAGCTGATGCTGTCATAGCCGATGCCCATGATTTCTGGTACCGCTACGGCACCCAGTGCCGCCATCAAACCGGCGGATAAGAAGCGTACACTCAGTGGCCAGTGTTGCAGGCGATGAGTGAGCAACACTAGCTTATTAAAGGCGGCAGCCAGGGTGCCAAGCACAAAACCAAGGAGCATGATGAAGGGAATTTCATAGAGTGAGCGGTATTGTAGCTCCGGCACAATAAAAGCAATTTCCCCACTGAAAACTGCATGGTTAATCAGCGCTGCTGTCACTGACGCAACCATGACGGGTAGAAAACCATTAATACTGTATTCCAGTAGCACAACCTCCATAGCGAACAGCACGCCGGCTAAGGGTGTGTTAAAGGAGGCAGAAATAGCCGCTGCAACGCCGCACCCAACCAGAATGCGAATGCTATTGTTGGGTGCTTGCAGACGTTGGCCAAGCAAACTGCTGACGGCAGCGCCTAGATGAATGGCTGGGCCCTCTCGGCCAGCAGGTAAGCCGCTGATAATCGCTAAAGCGCCACTAAAGAATTGCACTATCGCATTGCGGCCATGCAGATAACCCTGATGAAAATTCAGACGTTCTAGCACGTAGACTACCCCAACCCGGCGGCGTTCAGGGGCGACCAGATAGAGGCAGAGCAGAATTAAGCAGACCCCTAAGAGGGGGCCAATAAAGCGCAGGCTGGCGGGAAGCTGCTCAAAGTTCTCTGCATCCCCCAGCAGCCAGACCAGTGGCACTTCAATTGCGAGGCGGAACAATACCATCAGGCTACCGGCAGCGAGACCTGCTGCTAAGCCAAGTAGGGCAAGTTGGGGGAGGGCTTCAAGATGGGCCAGACGACCCCGAAAGTAATTCAGGCTAAATACGTCTTTTAGCATGGAAATGAGTCTCCGGCTTTCGCTTGAGAGACCTGGCCTTTATCATAGAGGCCTTGCCAAAGCAGATTAGTGCGTGTGAACACGCTAAGGGGAAGTCGGTGATTAAAGTAGGTATCGTGGGTGGCACAGGTTATACAGGCGTCGAACTGCTGCGTATTCTGGCCAAACATCCTCAGGTTTCCTTACAGGTCATCACTTCGCGATCCGAAGCGGGTATGCCCGTCGCGGACATGTACCCTAATTTGCGCGGACACGTTGATCTTGCGTTCTCAAATCCAGATGTCGCTAGCTTAACACAGTGTGACTTGGTTTTCTTTGCCACCCCTAATGGTGTGGCGATGCAGCAGGTGCCTGAACTGTTGGATGCCGGCGTGAAAGTGGTGGATCTGGCAGCTGACTTTCGTTTGCAAGATCCGGCGCAGTGGCAGCAATGGTATGGCATGGAGCATGCCTGTGAAGCAGTATTGGCTGAAGCGGTTTATGGCTTACCCGAAATGAATCGTGAAGCTATTGCGAAGGCGCGATTGGTGGCTAATCCGGGTTGTTATCCAACCGCCGTACAGTTGGGCTTTTTACCATTGCTGGAAGCGGGCTTGGTCGATAATCGTTATCTTGTGGCTGATTGTAAGTCGGGAGTGAGTGGTGCTGGGCGAGGTGCCAAAGTGGCATCCTTGCTTTGTGAAACCAGTGAGTCGTTTAGGGCCTATGGTGTGCCTGGCCATCGTCATCTGCCAGAAATCCGTCAAGGCTTGGCGAAGATGTCAGGTCGCCCGGTGGGGCTCACCTTTGTACCTCATTTGGTGCCGATGATTCGTGGTATTCATGCCACTCTGTATGCGCGCTTAAAGGATCCGACTGATCAGCTACAAAGCTTGTTTGAACAGCGCTATGCCAATGAGCCTTTTGTCGATGTATTACCTGCCGGCAGTCATCCGGAAACCCGCTCGGTGCGGGGAGCGAATGTTTGTCGAATTGCCGTTCATCGCCCGCAAAATGATGATACGGTCGTGGTGCTGTCGGTCATTGATAACCTGGTCAAGGGGGCAGCAGGGCAGGCAGTACAAAATATGAATATCATGTGCGGCTTCGCTGAAAACTTGGGTCTCGACTCTGTAGCATTAATGCCCTAAACCTTGTAAAAAGCAGGCAAGCCCTTATCTAGCTGGATATTCACATGGGCTTGCCTGTGTTATAGTGTAATACCTTAGTAATTTGCTTGGTTTTAGGAGTGGTAGCCAATGGCTGAGCATGATTTTGGCGTGCCCCTTAGTATTACCGATAGTGCGGTGCGCAAAGTAAGATCGTTGCTGGAAGAAGAAGAGAATCCCAACTTAAAACTGCGCGTATTTGTGACGGGTGGTGGTTGCTCCGGTTTTTCATATGGCTTTACCTTTGATGAAAAGGTGGCCGAAGATGATGCCGTGGTGGAGCGTGAAGGGGTAATGATGGTAGTGGACTCGCTGAGCTTCCAGTACTTAAGTGGCTCGGAAGTGGATTACAGTGAGGGGCTGCATGGCTCGCAATTTAAAATTACTAACCCTAATGCCACTACAACCTGTGGTTGCGGTTCATCTTTCAGTGTTTGAGTAACTCACCATGTGGCGCGCGCTCCTGTTATTGTTTTTAAGCCCTATGCTATCGGCAACAGAGGTTGCGGAGGCGCCGCCGCGCTACTTGGCAGAGTTAAGTCTGCGTAGTGCTGATGAAATTTCATCAATCCTGCAGCGGGCAGAGGCTTTGCTTGAGCAGCAGGGGAGTCCTTTTCCGGACTATCCTCCCATCACGATGGTTTTGCATGGTGAAGAGGTAGGCTTCTTTACCCGTAATAACTATCCACAGAATAAAGCGTTGGTCGACTTGGCCGCGCGTCTTGATGCTTTCAATGTAATTGACTTGCGCATCTGTGAAACTTGGATGCGTGATCACGGTATTGGGCGCGGAGATTTGCCTGCTTTTGTGGAAACGATTCCCTACGGTCCTGCCGAAGAAGAGCAGCTTAAAGCTCAAGGCTTAAGCCGTTTCTAGCTCATAGTTCAATCTGGCAAATAGAGCCCACCCAATACAGCGGGTCGCGTAGCTCCGGTGACGGCGGGGCAGTTGCCAGCCATGCGCTCCATGTATTGTTTGGCTAACCAGGCAAAAGCACAGCTCTCTACCCATTGGGCAGGGAGCCCTAAAGCGCTTGTTTCTTCGATGCGATACTCGGGCAATAGGCGGGTTAAGCGCCGTACTAAATCCTGATTAAATGCCCCTCCACCACAGAGGTAGATGTCGGCTTGGTCGCATAGCTGGCGAATAGGCTGCGCAATGCTTTGCGCGCTAAGCTCACATAACGTGGCCTGGATCACTCCTGCTGAAAGGTTTTTATCCTTTATATGTGCAGCTAGCCAGGTAGGATTAAAGAGCTCGCGCCCGGTGCTTTTAGGATAGGGGCGTTGAAAGTAAGGCTCGGCCATTAACTGTTGCAATAAATCGCTGTCAACCTCATGGACGGCGCTCCAGGCACCCGCTTTGTCATAAGCTTTGTGCAGATGCAGTTGGCACCAGTAATCCAGTAAGCAGTTGCCAGGACCGGTATCAAAGCCCAGTACCTGTTGTTGCTTGAGTAGAGTTAGGTTGGCAATGCCGCCGATATTGACAATAACTCGGTTCCGCTGTGGATGGGCAAATAGGTGCTGGTGAAATGCGGGAACCAAGGGGGCCCCTTGGCCGCCGAGAGCCATATCTTTGCGTCGGAAGTCAGCAACAACTGGAATGTTGGTGAGAGTGGCTAACGTATTAGGGTCGCCGATCTGTAAGCTAAAAGGTTGTGCTTGATCAGGGCGGTGGCGAATCGTTTGGCCATGGCAGCCAATGGCAATGATTTGTGCGGTAGGGGTTTGGCTTTGGCGTAAGAGCTCTATAACTGCATCGGCATAAAAGCGACCAAGCATAATATCTGCGTTACCCATGCGCTCAATTTCATCATTGCTGCTGCTACATAGTGCGAGCAGCTCTCGGCGTAAATCTTCTGGGTAAGGGAGGCTGTATTGGTGAAGAACTTGAGGAGAAGATGCGGAAAAATCCACCTGGATGGCGTCTACACCATCCAGGCTAGTGCCTGACATAAGGCCGATATACATTTTATTTCAGCGCAGCAACGACAGTAATTTTGCCATCCATTGCCGCCTGCAATTTCTGTGCTTTGGCAACAAAGCGCTTCTTCTCTTTGCCATCCAGGCCATCTGATTTGGGCAGTGCTACCTTAAGCGGGTTCTGATGTGCGCCGTTTTTGCGGAACTCATAGTGCAGGTGAGGACCAGTAGAGAGACCGGTGTTGCCCAAATAGCCTATTACTTGTCCACGCTTGACCTTGTCGCCAAGCGAGAGTCCTTTGGCAAAGCCTTTCATGTGAGCATAGAGTGTGCTGACTCCATTGCCATGCGCAATCACAACGGTATTGCCGTATGCCCCTTGACGCCCTACGTGAATGACTTTGCCGTAACCTGTTGCTTTTATAGGCGTGCCATAAGGGGCAACAAAGTCAGTTCCTTTATGAGGGCGAGTCACGCCCAGTTTGGGATGCTTGCGTGCCAGGCTGAAATGGGAACTGATGCGTGCGCCAGCAATCGGATAGCGATCAAAGGCTTTTTGCTTGCCCTCGCCATTCAAATCGTAATAACTCACTTCACCGGAGCTATTTTCGTGACGAATGGCATAGTAGGCCGTTCCCTTATTGGTATAACGCGCCGCTAGAATGTTGCCCTGGCCAATGCGTTTGCCTTTTAGGAATTGTTCTTCAAATACGATGGTAAAGGTGTCGCCTTTGCGCACATCGGAGCGGAAATCGACATCATTGTTAAATAGGCTGGCCATTTGTGCGACTAAGCGATAAGGCACGCCCGCGTCTTTGGCAGCGTTAAACAAAGAGTCTTTGACAGTGGCTTGAATGACTCGTGGTCGTACTTCTGGTGCGATTACTTCTTCACTTAGCTCATAGCCTTTGTTACTCCGGGCGATGAAGAGCGTATTAAGTTCACCGGCGCTGTACTTAAGCTTGCTGAGAGAGTCACCATCAATTTGGAACGCAAAAACATCACCGGGACGCATGCGACGGAAAGGACGTTCCTTCTTAAATGCGTTATCGATTTCAATAGCCTGCGCTACGGTCAGGCCTGCACGTTCAAATACGCTACTCAGGTTGTCGCCTGACTTGACGGTAATCTGCAGCCAGGCATCACCTTGCTGAGTTGTAGTGGTATTGGCTTTTGTAGCCTGCTGAGTAGCAGAGGTATGGTTGGCAGACTCTGCACTAGCGATGTTTGCAGTTTTGTCATCTTGTGCTGTCAGAGTATCGCTTTCTTGAATGTCGCCTGCTTGGGGGGCGCTTTCTTGAGTGTCAAGAGTGGCGATCTCTTCATCTGAAAATAAGGATTGCAGCTTAGCGTCAGATAGCGCTTCCTCTTCTTTGGCTAGTTCATCCTCGGAGCCTAATGTGGCGGTTTCAGCGTCGTCCGTAGTCTCTTCAGTGTCTACTTCTTCCGCATCAGATTGAGCCTGGGGAGCAATCATTTTTAGCGGAATAGGGAATTTTCCCGCCCCGGCATCAGTGCCCAGTGTGCTGTTCAGTTGGCGAATAGAGTCTGGTGCTTCGCCAGCCAAAGGTGGGGTGGGAGGTGTTAGCTCCAGGCGAAGACTAATGGAACTCTGCTCATTCTCGGGAGAGCGAGTTGCAGAAACATCTTGTTGAACGGGGAGAAAAATAAGAGCTATGACAAGCGCTGCGATGCAAACAATAGCAGCGAGATGAAGCCTGGGTAGCCTTCCCAAAATGTTTATAACCATGAACCCTGATACCGCGTTGTATATGTAATTGTAAGTGCTAAACCGACGCGATTATAACCGTGTATGGCGCCAAGAATCACTACTTTATGCGAAAGAACTTGATTTGCGGCGTGACTTTCTTTCTTGGTGTAGGGCTTAGGGGTAGAATGCCCCCTTCGCTCAGCAGAGGGCGTAGTGGTTAGACCGATCTTGGAGATGGAAACAGCATGAGCAGTGCACTGATTGAAGACTTAAAAGCGCGGGGCTTGATTGCCCAAATGACCTCGGAAGAGGAGCTGATGAAGCACCTTGCTGAAGGCTCAAGAACGCTTTATTGCGGCTTCGATCCGACTGCTGATAGTTTGCATTTGGGGCACTTGGTGCCGTTATTGATGTTGCGACGCTTTCAAATGGCTGGGCATACCCCTATTGCGTTGGTTGGTGGGGCGACTGGGCTGATTGGTGATCCTAGTTTTAAAGCTCAGGAACGTAAATTAAATACCTCTGATGTTGTAGCAATGTGGGCTGAGCGTCTCAAAGCGCAGCTATCACGGTTTATAGATTTTAATGAGTCAGCTAATGCTGCGCGTCTGGTAAATAATCTGGACTGGACGGCGGAAGTAGATGTGTTGACGTTTTTGCGTGATATCGGCAAACACTTCTCGGTCAATCAAATGATTGCGAAAGAGTCCGTTAAACAGCGCATTGAACGTGATGACTCAGGTATATCTTTTACTGAGTTCACCTACATGATCCTGCAATCTTATGATTTCCAGCAGTTGAATAAAATGTATGACTGTACTCTGCAGGTAGGGGGGAGTGATCAGTGGGGGAATATTACGGGTGGGATTGATCTTACTCGTCGAATGAATGCAAAGCAGGTGTTTGGGCTGACGGTGCCGCTGATTACCAAAGCAGATGGAACTAAGTTTGGTAAGACTGAGAGTGGTGCGGTGTGGTTGGATCCAAAGAAAACCTCACCTTATGCCTTCTACCAATTCTGGATCAATACCGCCGATGCTGACGTTTATCGCTTCTTGAAGTTCTTTACTTTCCTGAGTGTGGAAGAAATTAATGCTATAGAAGCAGCGGATGCGCAGGTGCAAGGGCGGCGTTCTGCACAGGGTGTTCTGGCGCGCGAAGTGACTCGTATGGTTCATGGCGACGAGGGATTGGCATCGGCTGAGCGCATTAGTCAGGCCATGTTTAGTGGTGAGTTGAGTGATCTGACTGAAGCTGATTTTGAACAGTTAGCTCAGGACGGAATGCCCTCTACTGAAGTTCATGGCGATAGCATTGCCCTGCTTGATGCTTTGGTTGAAACTGGTTTGGCCTTGACTCCCCGTGGAGAAGTGACGGTTGGTCAGGCGCGTAAGTTTGTTGAAGGTAACGCTGTTACGGTCAATGGTGAGAAAGAAAATAGCGTTGAGCGGGTGCTTTCTCCCTCTGAGGCGCTTTATGGGCGTTACTTTGTGCTCAAGCGTGGAAAGAAGAACATCCATCTTCTGCGTTGGGCGTAACATATTTTGCCTCCTTATATTGCTTGCTCTACTTGCTTTAAGTAATGAGATGAAAAGCCAGGTTTGTCCTGGCTTTTCTTTTGGTTGGTGAAATAAATCAGAAATAGGGGTTGACGCCTTTGCGGGGATCTCTATAATGCGCCTCCACCAACGGCGACGTTGGCTCCGGTTGAAAACTTAGCACTGATAACTCACTGATAAATAAACACTTTTTGATTCTTAAGAGTCTGAAGTGATCAGCGAAAGCAGTCAGGCTAAGAGAGTGATCCTGGTTTATCGAATCACTCAGCACTGCCAAAAACGGTGCTTGACAACAGGATCGAGGCTGGTAAGATGTGCGCCTCGTTTCGATGCTCTTTAAAAATTTGATCAGGTAATTCGTGTGGGCGTTTGTCCTGGTATCACCAAAGATATTCAGAGACAAATACCTCAATTCATTGAATTATTTCAGTAATTGATTATTGCGTCTTTGAGCCAAGCTTAGACACTTATTCCAGTGTCGAATGATTTAAACTGAAGAGTTTGATCATGGCTCAGATTGAACGCTGGCGGCAGGCCTAACACATGCAAGTCGGGCGGTAGCACAGAGAAGCTTGCTTCTTGGGTGACGAGCGGCGG
>NZ_KK211039.1:0-148669 GCF_000619885.1 Balneatrix alpica DSM 16621
TGTGGGTGCATAGCTCAGTTGGTAGAGCAACGCCCTTACAAGGCGTGGGTCAGGAGTTCGAGTCTCTTTGCACCCACCATATCGCCTCTCTAAATTTTTCCTTCCGTTATTTCTTTATCTTCGCCTATTCTCCTTATTTGGCTTATTGCTGAATGCTTAGGAGTGCTTGTGCATATTCGTCTGGATGATTTGCGTTCCCCTCAGGTGGTGAGCTTTTTGCAGGCACATCTCCAGGATATGCGTGCCGTTTCTCCGCCGGAGAGCAAGCATGCGTTAGATGTGGAGGCATTACAGCAGCCCGATGTGCAATTTTGGACGCTGTGGATGGGAGAGGATCTGCTCGGTTGCGCTGCCTTAAAGCGTTTATCTGCCCTGGATGCTGAGTTGAAGTCGATGCGCACAAAAGCTCATGCGCGTAAGCAGGGTATTGGTACGCTGATGTTGAATCATGTTTTGGAACAAGCCAGATTGCAGGGCTATCGTCGTATCAGCCTGGAAACCGGCTCCATGCCTTTTTTTGCTCCGGCGCGGCGTTTGTATCAGCGTTTTGGCTTTGTCCCCTGTCCACCTTTTGCCAGTTATCGGCCAGATCCTAATTCGGTATTTATGACGCTCTTGTTGCTTGATGCTGGCGCTTAAAGCGCCGCGGGGTCATCAAGTAAGCATCTTGTTCGTCTCGCCAAGTAAGGCGCCTTCCCTGGCTTTTACCTGCCAATGTTAGTTAGGTAGTTGTAGCCAGGATTGGAATTCGTTCTCTGGCACCAGGCTGCCACCGGTTGTCCAAATTAAGTGAGTAGTCTGCTTAAGTCGTGCGTCTAATCCCTGTTGAGCAAGATACTGCCGTCCCTCGGGGCTGTTGAGTAGTAGCTGCGGGCCGACAAATCCTGCTGCTGCGGAGGGTTCCAGTTGAAGCTGTAGCTGCTGATAGGCGCATTGTAACCACAATAGCAGGCTTGCATCGCTCACAGTCATACAGCCTGATAGCTGTGTTTTGAGCAAAGTTAAGACCAGTTCGGAGGCGGCGGGCACAGCAAGTCCGTCGGCGAGGGTTTGATTATCCAGCCCCCATTGGTACACATCTTGAGGCTGCGGACTGGCCATTGCGGTCAGGATGCAGGGGCTGGCGCAGGGCTCGACAAAAAATAAGTGTACGGCATCCCCCAGGCGACGCTTAAGGCCATAGCCAATGCCACCGGGGGCGCCACCCACTCCACAGGGGAGATAGACCAGTAAAGGATGCTCGCTGTCAATGCGGCGACCTTGCTCGGTAAGGGCCTGGATGACCTGATCTGCTGCCAGTGCATAGCCGCTAAAAAGGCTGCTGGAACGTTCATCGTCAACAAAATAAGTGAAGGGGTCTTGCTCAGCCAGGGCCCGGCCAGCGGCAACCGCGCGGCTGTAGTCACCGCTGTGCTCAATCACCTTGACGCCATGCTGACGTAGGCGCGCTTTTTTCCAGGCTTTGGCCTCTACTGACATGTGGACTTCCGCTTGAAAGCCTAAGAGTGCCGCCATGATGCCAATTGCCATGCCCAGGTTGCCGGTGCTCCCCACGGCAATGCGGTGTTGGGCAAATAGCTGTTTGGCCGCATCACTGAGTAGGGTCAGGCTGTCACTGTTAGCCGAGAGAAGTCCAGCTTGCTGTGCCAGTTGGCTGGCATGTTGCAGCACTTCGTAGAAGCCGCCCCGTGCTTTTACCGAGCCCGCCACCGGCAATAGGTGGTCTGCCTGTAGCCACAGTTGATCTGACTGCAGATCTGGGTAGTAGGGCAGCAGAGCATTCGCACTCAGCAGCGGGGCCTGGATGCGTCCTTTCGTGAAAGCCGGAATCAGGTGGCTTATGGCGGTCGTTAACCACTCTGAGTCTTGTTCGGCCTGCTGGATTTGGGCATCGATCCAGCTTGGGCTAAAAGCGGGTTGATAGTGGGGATTGAGCCAGCACAGGGGCCGATGAGCCTGAGCATGTTGGATTAGTTGTTCTAAATTCATCTTTGGCTTGTCTTGTCTGAATGATGTCACTAATCTAGCCGCTTATACCGTGATAACAAGCTGTAATGGCTTGCATAAAGATTAGCAGGTCTAATCAATGCCTATATTAAACAGTCTATGCTGGAATGCGTTGCGGGTCTTTGAGGCGGCTGCCCGTCTACAAAGCTTTACCAAGGCGGCCGATGAGCTTTGCGTTACCCAGGGAGCGGTCAGTCAACAGATTCGCCAGTTGGAAGAACAGCTGGGAGTGCAGTTGTTTATTCGACAGGGGCGTGGGGTGATGCTGAGTCCGGAAGGGCGCCGCTTGGCCAGTCTCACTTCCCGAGTGGTGGCGGAAATCTCCGATGAGGTGCGGCGTATCCGTCGCCCAGACAGTGATCGCCAACTAGTGGTGAGTTGCTGTCCTTCTTTTGCCATGCAGTGGTTATTGCCACGGTTGGGGCGTTTTTCAGCGTTGTACCCTGATATAGAGGTATCGCTGCGTGCGGAGTTTCATGCGTTGACGCCGCGTGAACTCCTGGCAGAGGGCATTGATTTGGCCATTCGTTACGATCCCTGGGGTTATCCGATAGGGTTTGATGAGGTGCTACTGGAGGAATATTTACTGCCGGTGGTGGCACCTGGGCATCTGGATCAGCAGCAGCTGGCCGACCCGGTTAAAACCCTTAGCAAGCAAGTGTGGTTACTGGATGCGGTCAGTTGGGCCGGGGCAGACGCCCATGATGAATGGCATGCCTGGCTTCATGCGAAAGAGTTGAGCGGCCTGAAGGGGCGGCAGGAGCAGATTTTTAATTTGGCACAGTTGGCCCAGCAGGCAGCAGCGCAGGGGCGGGGGGTAGCGATGGGGCGATTGGCCCTGGTGGCGGATGCCTTGATCGCCGGCCAATTGGATGGCCTCTGGGCGCCGGCGGTTGCTTCGCCAGCGCGCTATGTACTCTTAACCCATGGTGAGCGCCGACGTCAGGCCGGTGTGCAGCAATTTTGCCAGTGGTTAAAGCGTGAGATTGAAGACTTTAAGCGTAGTTGTTCGCGCTTGTTGCCGGATTGGGTAACGGAGCTACCGCAGGCACCGGAATCCTAACTTCTAAGCAGGTGCCCTTGATGCTGGACTCCAGACGGAGGCTGCCGTTGAGGGCATCGACCCGCTCGCGAATGCCGAGTAAGCCATAGCCTTGCTCGGCGGCAGCGACATTAAAGCCTTTACCATTATCTTGTAAGCGCAGTTGTAACTCGTGTTGGTCATTAAAGTGCAGATGGAGCTCGACGCTGCTGGCCTGGGCATGTTTGGCAACATTGTTTAGGGCTTCTTGAATAATGCGATACAGCGCCGTGGTGCTACGCTCATCCAGTTGGTCCAGCTCTTCCTGCTCGGCTAAATCAAAGAAAAACTGCACATTTTTTTGCTGCAGGGTGTCTAGAATCGGCATGTTGACCAGGGCCTCAATCAGGCCAAATTCATCCAGAGGGAGTGGGCGCAGACTACGAATAAGGTTGTAGACGGTGTCGTACATGAGTTTGGAGGTGTTGTAGATGGAGTCGGCACATTGCTGTAGCAAAGAACCTTCCTCGGCCCGGGTCTTGATCAGGTAGGCATCGGAACTGACAGCGGTCAGGCACTGACCCAGTTCATCGTGGAGTTCACTGGCGAGCATTTTGCGTTCTTGTTCCTGCAACATGATCAGCTGTTGGCTCAGCTGTTTGGCGCGCTGGCGGGCCAGGTCGAGGTCTTGGTTCAAGGCGAGCAGGTCAGTTTCACGTTGCTGTAGCTGCACAATTAAGCCCAGGAGGATTTTGCCGAGGCTATCAAATTCACGAATCGGGTGATGAAAGGTTCGCTCGGCATCGGCACTGGGGCGTTCGGCTAAGCGTAGTAATTCTTGTAAAGGCGCCACGCTCAGTTTGGAGGCTAGGACGGCAATCAAAGCGGAGAGCATTAAAATCACTAAAATCGTGCTGAATAAAATGCTGCTGAGATTGGAGCGGAAGGCATCCAGGGAGGCGCTGCTGCGCAGGCTACCAAGGCTGAGCCCCTGATCTTCTCCCTGTAGCAAAATGGGGGTATGGAAAATCAGGCTGCCACCTTGCTCACCCACACGGCCAGAGAGAGGCAGATGCTGACTGAGGCTGTTGACGTAGGGACTATCGTCACTGGTGCTGCTGATTAGCGCCTGACTGTCCTGAAAGAGCGTTAGAGCCAAAGTATCTTCTGTTGCAGTGCCTTTCAGGGTATTGATTAAGACGAAGCTGTCATTCAAGACAATCCCCCCAAGTAATCGCCCCATCACTTGACCGCTGTCTGGATTAATAATGGGTTTGCTGAGCAGTAATCCATGCCAGTTTTGCTCTGGATGGTGAATCAGTTGCCAGCGGTTAGGCAGGTGCTCGCGTAATTGCGGATAGAAGGGGCGCATGTCGTAGAGGGGGGAGCTCAGATCAATCCAGCGCTCTCCTGGCAGGTGCTCAATGATGAGCAGGTCAAACTCCATGCGATATTTTTGATAGTAGAGCTGATCAAGCTCCTGATTACTGACTTGATCGGGTAGCAGGCCTAGGGAGGGTTCCTGACTAAACTGGGTCAGGCGTTGCCCCAAGCGTTCCAGATGCCGATCAAACATATACTGGGACAGAGTGCGAAACTGATGAAAAGCCTTGGCGGATTCATCTTGAATGAGGTTCAGGCCGCTTTGATAGCTTAAGCCGTAAATCAGTGCAGTCGCCAGGCCAGACAGTAACAACAGTGCGACCAGCCAGAAGCTAAATAATGGGTAGCGCTTCATGGCTGTTTCCTTGAATAACGATAGGCCTGATGGCGTAGACGCTGGAGTTCGGTATCAGGAGTTTTGGTGGTGACCAGAACCATGGAGCCAGCAAAAACTTGGGGTACGGCTTCACCGAGTAAATCACTACGAATCGCTTCGGCAATGGCAATGCCGCTGTCATCGTTCATGCGCATCACCGTTACCTGCAAACGGCCAGCCTGTAATTGTTCCAGCTCCAACTCGGTACCGCCCCAGCCGTTCAGGGCGACTTGTTGACTGAGCCCTAGTTCTGCTAGCGCATCGGCAGCACCCAGGGCAAGGTCTGTGGCGCAGGCATAAATGAAAGTGGGTTGGGGGTGCTGGCGCAGCATTTCCAGCGTGCGTGCTTTGGCAGAGTCTCGGCTGGCTTCGGTATAGAACGCAGAGTGTAGTTGGAGTTGACTGTGTTGTTGCAGCTCCTGAATCAGACTGTCCCCTCGTGCCTGACTAACATAACCGGGTTGCCAATAGAGTACGCCATAGCTGCTGTTGGCAGGCAGGGTGCGCTTGAGGTAATCCGCCAGCATGCGACTACCCTGAATGTGATCAAAGCCGACATATAGGAGTGGCGGTGTGCTTTGCCACTCTTTTAATGGGGTAGTGATATTTTGCAGAATCAGCTTGGTACGACCGTGGGTTAGCACCCGTTCGAGCACTTTCTTATGGGGGAGGGTGTCCAGGGTGGTTATCAGGTAGTCCGGTTGCTGCGCGAGTACCTTGGCGATATGTAGCTCCTGAACCCGGGCTTCGTCATCGGGGCGAAGGTTGACGACTTCTAACTGATAAGGGATGCCTAATTCCGCCAAACGTTCTTGCATCGCCTTAATATTGCTTGTCCAGTAGCTGGAGAATTGGTTGCCCGGCTGCACCAGGGTAATGCGTAACGGCGTGGTAGGCGCTGGGGTCAGCGGCTGACCAGGTTCGCTGATACGCTGGCGCATATTTTCGGCCAGTAAGAGCTGCTGGGGGTTGAGACGATAGAATTCATCAAGTGTCCAATAGGAAATGCTCCATTCTTCCAGCGCGGTGACGGAGGGGCTCAGCAACAGCAGAGAGCAGAGAGCAATGACAGAGCGACTCAGGCGGGCGAACACTGATGAGGTGAAGGGCATAACTTCATTCCGTTGACGAATGCCTGGATTCTACCTGCCTTGTGGCTGGGGCCCAAATGTTGCTGGATACTCCCGACTGGGTTGCAGCGTGCAGACAACGAGAAAGCTGCACAAAGCGATTAAAGGGGATAAGCTTGCAAACGCTCAGTTTGTCTTAGGTGTGGTGACGATATGTCGACGCCGAATAGCAGTGATTCATGGTAACGAGCGAGAGGAAGCATGCGTAAAGGTGAGGATTTTGAGTTACCCAGTCTTGGGCCTGCTGATGAGCCACGGCAGCAACTCAGGCGGGATGAGCCTGGCAGTCGCTCTGGGCCCGGTTGGTTACCAGCCATGTTGGTGTTGGCGGTGCTGGCTGCCTATGTGGTGTGGTCAGAACTGCGCTACCAACGGGAGCAAGGGCAGAGCCAGATCGGCTCGGAGCAGGTAGAGCAAACCCAGCGCCGTCTGAGTGAAATAGAGGCGTTGTTATCCGCCACTCAGGTGACCAGTAGTGAGTCAGGGCAGCAGCTACAAAGTACCCTGGGACAAATTAAGCTTGGCCAGCAGTACATTAGTGAACAACAGCAGCAAATGTTGACGCAGCAACAGGAGTGGCAAGGGCAAATTGATAAGCGCTTGCTCGATTTCGATAAGGTGCTGAAAGAGCAGGCGCAGTTAACGGATGAGCTTCGGTTGAGTTTGAGTGCACTGTCTGATCGTTTAGGGTTGCAGCAACAGCAGTTGCAAAAGCAAAGCGATCAGCTGCTGACGTTACAGAAACAGCAGGATCAACAACAGAGCGCGTCCTTAGCTTTACAAGCTGAATTGGAGAGCGCAAAAGGGGAGAGTCAACAATTAGCTGTAGAACAACAGCGTTTGGCCAGTACTTTGGATAGCCGCTTGCAGCAATTGCAAAGCAAACCGCCCCAACTGGATGAGCAAGCGCTACAGGGGCTGCGTCAGAGCTTGGCGCAGTTGGAGCAAAAGTTGACCCAATTGGCGCAGACTCAACAGCAGGCCCAGGCGGAACTAGGCCAATGGCAAGAGCGTCTCGCCAAACAGGACAAGCGTATTCAGGATACGGAACGCTTGGCGAAACAAAATCAGACCGCAGCTAAAGGGGGTAGTGTCAGTGACCTGAAGGTGGCGGAGTTGGAAGAGCGCCTGTACCTCAGTGAGGAGGCCATTCGTGCCATTGATGCCTTCCGTCTACAGGTAAGTCAGCGTCTTGCTACCCTGGAAGATCGGCTGAAACGTAAATAAGGCAATGAGCGTTCAGCGTATTTTTATCGCTCTCCCTGTCCCGCCAGAGCTAGGGCAGCTCTGGCTTTCTCAGGTGCCAGAAGTCTTGGAGGGGGTAGGGGCGCTCAATCTACAACCATTAGCGAATTTGCATCTTACCCTGGCGTTTTTAGGGGATTGGCCGCTGACGCAGCAGCAGGTGTTGCAGCAGAGTCTGGCGCAGGTGTGTCGGCAACACTCCCCTTTCACGCTGACAGTGAGTCAGCTAGGGGGCTGGCAGTTGTCTGCCAAGCGGGAGCTATGGGTGGCCTGGCCTGAGCGAAGCCTTCCTTTGCTAAACCTGCAACAGCAGCTCAATCAGTCGTGTCAGCAGCTTGGCTGGGTCGCCTCGTCGCAAACCTATCGACCCCATATCACCTTGGCACGCTATCGTGGTCAGGCGCACTCTGAAGTAGAGAAACCCTTGGCTGCTGCGAGCTGGCGAGTAGATCAAGTGATTATTTATCGTAGTGATCTAGGTCAACAAAACTCCATTTATACTCCGCTGGCGTCCCTGCCTTTGGCTGGAAAGGCTTTAGAATAGCCGCCCCCGTGGCCGCTGTATGAGCCCTTGTTAGTCTAGGTTGTGGTTATGTTTGTCCCTGAACTTCTTTCTCCTGCTGGTACCCTGAAAAACCTGCGTTATGCCTTTGCCTATGGTGCCGATGCGGTCTATGCCGGGCAACCGCGCTATAGCCTGAGGGTGCGCAATAACGACTTTAATTTGGCGCACCTGCGTGAAGGGATTGAAATTGCCCGCCAGCAAGGAAAGCGGCTTTACGTTGCCAGCAATATTGCTCCCCATAATGCCAAGTTAAAAACCTATCTGACGGATATGGAACCCGTGATTGAGATGCAGCCTGATGCGCTGATCATGTCCGATCCCGGATTGATTATGATGGTGCGTGAGCGTTGGCCTGAGCAGCCAATTCACCTGTCAGTGCAGATGAATACGCTGAACTGGGCAGCGGTGAAGTTTTGGCAGCAACAAGGGATTGAGCGGGTGATTTTGTCACGCGAGCTGTCCTTGGAAGAGGTGGCTGAAATCCGTGAACGGGTGCCAGAAATGGAGCTGGAGGTATTCGTTCATGGTGCCCTCTGCATTGCCTATTCGGGGCGTTGTTTGCTGTCTGGCTATATCAATCACCGTGACCCTAATCAGGGTACCTGCACCAATGCTTGTCGTTGGCAATACCAAGCCCATGCGGCGACGGAAGATGAAAAGGGCGAACTTATCCCGTTACAACAAGTGCAGCAGTGGCAGCCCTCTGATGCAGAGCCCGCGGGTTACTTGTTGCAGGAGGCCACCCGTCCAGGAGAATACATGCCCGCCTATGAGGATGAGCATGGTACCTACATCATGAACTCCAAGGACTTGCGTGCGGTACAGCATGTGCCAGAGTTTGTGCGAATGGGGATTCACTCGCTGAAAATCGAAGGGCGTACCAAATCGCATTATTACGTGGCCCGTACTGCTCAAGTGTATCGTCAGGCGATTGATGATGCGGTGGCAGGCAAGCCCTTTAATCGTGGCCTGATGGATGTGTTGGAGAACCTGGCTAATCGTGGTTATACCGAAGGCTTTTATCGTCGTCATGTGCATGACGAATATCAGAATTATCTGACGGGGAACTCCGTGGGGGTGCATCAACAATTTGTTGGTGAGGTGCTGGAGGCTGATTTATCTCAAGGTTGGTTGGACATTGAGGTGAAAAATCGCTTTGCCGTGGGAGACGACTTGGAATTCATGACTCCTGCAGGTAATTGCAGATTCAGGTTGCAGCATTTGCTTGATCGCAATATGCAGGCAACCCAGGTAGCGCCGGGTTCCGGGCATAGAGTGCGCATCTACGCAGACTTGCCTGATACCTTACCTTGGCAGTATGGACTGCTAATGCGTCAGCTGCGTTAATAGGCCAAAAAACTGGCGTAATAGTTTGATTTTGCGAATGAAAGTTCACATGGAAGTGACAGAAATCATCGCTATACTCAGCCTTAGCGCATGTGATGAGTCCAAACAACGATAATTCTAAGGAATGCCTATGACCTCCTTACTCCAACGCTTCACCTTGGCTGCCCGCATTTGGTCGATTATAGGCTTGGCTGTGCTGGCCCTGATTGCCAATACCTTCTTCACCTATAACGATATGTACAGTGCGATTTTGCACGGACGTAAGCAATCAGTTGACTTCATGCTACAGGCCAGTACGACCATCTTGAATCACTATGCCAAGCAGGAAAAGTCAGGAGCCATGAGTAAAGAACAAGCGCAGAAGGCCGCCGTAGATGCCTTGGCGCAGTTACGCTTTGATGATGGCAATTACATTTTTGTTTATTTGAAAGACGGCACCCTGGTAGCTAACCCGACAGCAACCCCTGACAAAATTGGCACTAATTTGATTGGGGTGAAGGACTCTAATGGCGTTGAGGTGATTAAAGAGCTGATCAATCGCTCCCTCAATGCTCCCCGTGGTGAACTGGAATATTTATGGCCAAGAGTGAAAGGGGGAGAGCCACTGCCTAAATTAGGGATTTCTGCTCATTTTGCTGACTGGCAGTGGATGTATGGCTCAGGCATTTATATCGACGACTTGAACGCACAAGTCATTGGTCAAATAAAACTCAATTTAATTGAAAGCGCGGTGATTATTTTAGCGTTAGTGCTAATTGGTGGTGTGGTGGTAAGTAGTATCCGCCAACCCGTACAGCAGGCTGTGAAGGCAATGCAGGAACTGGCTGAAGGAGATGGTGACCTGAGCAAGAAGTTACCAGTGGAAGGTAACCATGAATTGGCCCAATTGGCCCAAGCTTTTAATAAGTTTGCCGGTGGTATTGGTCAGGTGATTAGTGATATCAGCCAGATCTCAGCGCAGTTGGGAGTCTCCTCTGCCAAATTGCGTGATGTGACTCACCATGCCGATGGCAGCATTCGCCGACAATCACAGGAGGCAGATAATCTGGCCTCGGCGATGCATCAAATGGTAGCAACCTCACAGGAGGTGGCACGCCATGCGGAAGAAACCTCCGCAGCCACCAATGAAGCGGATAACTTAACCAACTCCAGTCATCAGGTAGTGGAAAGTATTGTCGCTAATGTGCGCGAGCTGGCACAGGAAATCGATGCCATCAGTGCCACCATTACCCGCGTAGCGGATGCCAGTACCAATATCGATAAGGTATTGGAGGTCATCCGTGGTATTGCCGAACAAACGAACTTGCTGGCTCTTAACGCGGCAATTGAAGCAGCGCGGGCAGGGGAAGCCGGCCGGGGTTTTGCTGTAGTCGCGGATGAGGTCCGTACTCTGGCACAGCGTACCCAGGATTCTACCGCTGAGATTCGCGGCATTATGGAAAGCCTGCAAAGTGGCTCGAAAGAAGCGGCAACGGCGATGCAGCGTGGGGTAGAGCAGGCCAAGCAAACGGCAGAGTCCTCTACTAAAGCGGAGGGCGCCTTACAGGCGATGGCTGATGCGATTGCCCGTATCCGCGATATGAGTGCGCAAATTGCGACTGCGGCAGAAGAGCAAAGCAGTACCGCAGAAAGCGTTAATATCAGTGTTTCCACTATTAACGATGCTTCTTCACAGGTGGCTGATACTTCCAGCCAAACTGCACAGGCAGCCGATTCGGTGGCCGATGCGGTACAACAACTGGAACGTTTGGTGAACCGTTTTAAGGTGTAAACCCGACCTAAAGGTTTGAGATGGATCTACAACCTAAATCCTTTTTAGGGGCGTTACGCCCCTTTTCTTTTGTGGTGATTATCCTCAGTGTGGGCTTGGCTCTGGTGTGGGTGGCGGACCAGCAGGGTTGGAGTTGGCAGATGTTATGGGTGTGGCTGGCGGCTGCGCTGATACAGGCAGGGGTAAACCTGATAAACGATTATGGTGATCGTCAGCAATTAGGATTATTACCCGATAGCCCGGCACGACAACGCAAACTAGCCTCAGTGCGTCAGCATCTTTATGCAGGTGGGGTGGCGTTATTGCTGGCGGTCTTGTTGGGCTTATACCTTGCCTGGTACTCCGGCTGGAGTCTGTTATGGCTGGGAGCACTCGGCTTGCTCGGTTGTTGGGGGTATACCCAGGAGCCCATTAACTACAAGAGGCGGGGCTGGGGGGCAGTGCTGGCGGGTTTGATGATGGGCAGCCTGATGAGCTGGGGCAGTGTCAAAGCACTGACGGGGCAGTGGCAAGCGGGGGTATGGTGGTGGTCTGCTCCCTTAGCGTTGTTGATTGGCTGGTTATTGCTCGCTAATGAAATTCGTGACCTTGAACAGGACCGCCAACGCCATCTTTATACTCTAAGTGTTCGGTTAGGATTAGTGCGTGCGCGGCGCTGGTATCTGGGGCTACCTTGGCTGGTGGTGATGCTGATGTTATTGCTGTTGCTGTTGCTGGGGAGCTTGCCGCTATGGGGCTGGCTCCTGGCGGCGGCCTGGTTAGGCGGGAATGTATATTGGCATCAGCATCAAAGCCGGATTTGGTTGATGGCAGCTCCAGGACAGCGTCAGGGGCTGATGCCCCTGAGCGGTAGGCTACTGGCCCTATTGGGTGGCAGCTATTTGCTGATCTTGCTGAATATTGAGCTTAACTAATCATCGCTCTGTGCCATCAGGCGTAGTAGATCCAGGCTGGAGATCACCCCTACTACCTTTTGTTCATCGGTCACAAAGAGGCGATGAATTTGATGCTCGACCATCAAGGCCGCTACCTGGGGAAGGGGGGTCTGTACATCGGCGGCAATCAATGCCGGAGTCATAATCTGATTGACGGTGCAATTCTGGCTGGCGTGCTGGCTCAGCTCACGCAGGGCGGACTCAGGCAGGGGATGGCCGAGCATTTCCTGATAGACCGTCTCGGCAATCATTTTCAATTTAGTATGTTCCGGTAGCTGTTCAAACTGAATGATGTCGGACAGGCTGACCACGCCCACTAAACTGTGATCGGCGGCTATTACCGGGGCACCGGAAATCCGATTACGTAAAAAGAATTCTGTGAGGCGTTTAATCGACCAGCCCTCGTAGGCGCAGAGCACCTGAGGGGTCATCACCTGGGCGGCGGCAAGATGGGAGAAGTGCGGTTGCTGGAGTTGTGTTTGGCTGCTCATGGGGAGGCTCCTCTGTCACTCGCCTTCAGTCTGGCGCAGAGGATGTATAAGCGGTGATGACGTGGGTCAATTAATAGTCTCAATTTATTAACCCTAGAAGGGTAGATAGTTTGTTTGCGGTTTTGGGTGTCTGTCAGAAGGCTAGTCTAATAGTCTTAAGGCCGCTTAACCGCTCCAGTACGCTGGGCTTTAGTGTATACTCTTGGCTCCTATCCCAAGCGCAGTGACCGGCCGATGATGAGCGGCGCAGCCTGCCTAAATATGAGAGGACACCCCGAGCATGACCGTGATTCGCCAGGACGACCTCATTGCGAGCGTTGCCGATGCACTTCAGTTCATCTCTTATTACCACCCCAAAGATTTCATCGATGCCATGCATCAAGCCTACCTGCGTGAGCAGAACCAGGCCGCCAAAGATGCCATTGCGCAGATTTTGATTAACTCCCGTATGTGCGCCCAGGGTCACCGCCCTATTTGTCAGGACACCGGCATTGTCACCGTCTTTATCAAGATCGGTATGAACGTGCGTTGGGAGTCTGAGCTCAGCGTGGAGGAGATGATCAATGAAGGGGTGCGCCGTGCTTACACCCACCCTGATAACGTACTCCGTGCTTCTATTCTGGCTGATCCGGCGGGTGCACGTAAAAACACCAAGGACAACACCCCCGCGGTGATCCACATGCAGGTGGTGCCGGGGGATAAGGTTGAAGTCGAGGTGGCAGCCAAGGGCGGCGGTTCGGAAAACAAGTCCAAGATGGCGATGCTGAATCCCTCTGACTCCATCGTTGATTGGGTGCTGAAAACCGTGCCTACCATGGGAGCTGGCTGGTGTCCTCCCGGTATGCTGGGACTAGGTATTGGTGGCACTGCTGAGAAAGCGGCGGTATTGGCCAAAGAAGCGCTGATGGAGCCGATCGATATCCAAGAACTGATTGCCCGTGGTCCGCAGAACCGCATCGAAGAACTGCGTCTGGAGCTGTACGAGAAGGTAAACCAACTGGGTATCGGCGCTCAGGGGCTGGGTGGCCTGTCCACGGTGCTGGATATCAAGATTAAGGATTACCCCACGCATGCCGCCTCTTTGCCGGTGGTGATGATTCCTAACTGTGCGGCGACCCGCCATGCGCACTTTGTGCTGGATGGAAGCGGCCCGGCATTGCAGACTCCTCCTAGCCTGGATGATTGGCCTGATATCACCTGGGAAGTCGGGGAGAGCGTACGCCGGGTGAATCTCGACAGTGTCACCCCTGCGGAGGTAGCCACCTGGAAACCCGGTGAGACTATTCTGCTGTCTGGCAAAATGCTGACCGGTCGTGATGCTGCCCACAAGCGTATGGTGGATATGCTGGCCAAAGGTGAGCCGTTGCCGGTGGATCTGAAAGGGCGCTTTATTTATTACGTTGGCCCGGTTGATCCGGTGCGTGATGAAGTGGTGGGCCCAGCGGGTCCGACCACAGCGACCCGAATGGATAAGTTTACCCGCACCATTCTTGAGCAAACCGGCTTATTGGGCATGATCGGTAAATCAGAGCGTGGTCCTATTGCGATCGAAGCGATCAAGGATAACAAGGCGGTTTACCTGATGGCGGTAGGTGGAGCGGCGTATCTGGTATCCAAGGCGATTACCGCAGCCAAGGTGTTGGCTTTCCCTGAACTGGGAATGGAAGCCATCTATGAGTTTGAAGTGAAGGACATGCCGGTGACTGTCGCGGTAGATGCGCAAGGCACCTCTGTGCATATCACTGGCCCCGCCGAGTGGAAGCACAAGATTGAAGAGCTGGCGATCAAAGTGATCTAAGCGATTCAGTTCGTCCGATAGTAACAAGCCCCGGTTGATCCGGGGCTTGTCGTTTAAGCCAGAGAGATAGATCAATCGGGCTTAGGCAATACGTTTTAATATGGCGACAAAGAAACCATCGGTATGGTGAATTTGCGGCAGTAGCAGTAAGCCTGGATCGCTGCTGGATAAGGGAATGTTTAGCTCATCCAGTCGCTGTTGTATGGGCACTTGCTGGAAGTGCGGGTGGGCCTGTAAGAAGGCATCAATCTGTGCTTGGTTTTCCTCTACCAGCACACTGCAGGTGGAGTAAACCAGTTCGGCACCGACCTTCACTAATTTTGCCGCCTGGCTGAGAATGCTGGCCTGGGTTTGGCACAGCCGCGGGAGATGATCCGGTTGAATCCGCCACTTCAAATCCGGGTTGCGTCTCAGGGTGCCGGTACCTGAGCAGGGGGCGTCCACCAGAACCACGTCGGCTTTGTCCCGCAGACGCTTGACGGCGGTGTCCTGCTCATTTTTGATCAATACCGGCTGCACATTGCTCAGACCTGAACGCTGTAAGCGTGGTTTGAGGTTGTTGAGGCGGCGCGGCTCAATATCCATGGCAATCAAACGGCCCTTGGATTGCATCAAAGCGCCCAGTAACAGTGTCTTGCCACCGGCGCCGGCACAGAAGTCCACTACCGTCATGCCAGCTTGAGGACGACAGAGTAAGGCGAGCAACTGGCTGCCTTCGTCCTGCACTTCAATCTTGCCCTGTTTGAATAATTCCAGCTCATGCACGGCCAGGTGAGGCTCGCTGCGAATGCCTATGGGGGAGTAGGGCGTCGCTTGGGCTTTCACCGGTACCTGGTGTAAAGACTTAACCAGTGCATCCCGCTCCTGTTGAAATAGCGGGTTGAGGCGCAAGTCTAGGCTGGGGCGCTGCTGACAACTTTGGCCAAATGCATGCCAGTTTACCTGGGGTTGATGTTGCAGGCGTTGCCACAGCCACTCAGGCAAGGCGGCCTGCTGGTGGGCCGCCAGCTTTTGTGGAGCAGCCAAGCGTTGTAGTTCATGGGGTTTTAAGCGCTGCTGCCAGGCCTCCGGTAGGGCCTGCTGCTGTTGCAGGTAGGCCAGTACTAATAGGCGGGTATTGGCATCGGGGTAGCTGGCCTGCAAGCGCAAGCCGCTGCGCAGGACGCCATAGCAGGTTTCGGCTAACCAGGTGCGCATTGCCCCCTTGGCTTGGTGTTGGCGCAAAAACTGGCTAATCACCACATCGGCAGGGCGCTGCATCTGCCAAAGCTGCTCCAGTAACTCCGTGGCGAGCTGCAGCCACTGCCAGGGGTAACCCTGGGAGCTGGGTTGGCGTGCGCGAGAGGAGTGGGCGCGAGGCGGTTGCGCGCGGGAGCCGGAGCGGGGACGAGGGGGCATAGTGTGATTCTCTTTAAGCCTGCTGGGGTGTCAGGGCGGCAGGTTGTAACCAACGCTGCAGGCGGCCTAGCACCAAGGCGTATAAGGGTAATGAAAAAGCGACGCTGATCAAGAGTTTAAAACCGTAGTCGGCCCAGGCAATTTCGACCCAGTGCTGACGCATAAACTCATCGCTGGAACCAGCGAAGGCCAAGCCGAAGAAAGCAAAGGTATCAACCAGGTTACCCAGCAGGGTGGAACACAGCGGTGCAACCCACCAGAGGCTGATTTGACGCAGGCGGTTAAACACACTGATATCCAGGAGCTGACCCAGTAAGTAAGCGGCAAAGCTGGCGGCGGCAATGCGGGCAACAAAGGTATTTAGCTCCTGCAGAGACTGCCAACCCTGCCATTGTCCCTGGAAGAACAGCACGGAGACCAGGTAGGACACCAGCAGAGCCGGTAGCATCACGCGCCAGATCACTTGGCGAGCCAAGTCGGCACCGAGCAAGCGTACGCTCAAGTCAGTGGCAATAAAAATCAGTGGAAAACTAAAGGCGCCCCAGGTGGTGTGGAAGCCAAAAATATTGATTGGCAGCTGCACCAGGTAGTTAGAGGCGGTAATGATGGCGATATGAAAGAGCACCAGGGTGCTTAGTACGGACGAACGGATAGGATTCATATTGAACTCCTTTTTGATGGCCGGGGTAAGGGAACCCGGAAGGGCGGCTAATATAGCGAAAAGTGATGGGATTGCCTACCAAAATTGACTCTTTGGTCGAGTTATTCCCCTGCTACTCGGTTGGGGGAGGCTCTATGCGGTCAGAACAGGCTCAGCATATGGTTATCCCAATGACCCTGGCGGCTGAGGCTGCCTGGTAAGGGTTGCCAGCTTTGCTCTTCTGGGCTGTAGCTGTGGATGCCACCTGCACCTGAACTAAGCAGAAAGCTAGCCTCGATGCTATCTGCCGCCAAGCCGCAGCCATCGGTGAGGCTGATCGGCTGATGCCATTGTTGTTGGGTGAGATGGTAGAAGTAAATCCGATGCCCCCGGGGAGCCGAGCAAGCCAGCCACTGGCCACTGCTGTCCCAGCATACGCTGCCCAGATAATTTTGATGTCGGTTAGCCGCTTCCGGCAAGGGCAGCAGTTGCAGGGTAGGTTGTCCCGGCTGATGTAATGCCAGTAAGGGAACTTCACTAGTGTTCTCACCCTGATACTGCATGATGCAGGCTACTTGACCGTGTTGGTTAATGGCGAGGTGGCGCAGGGAAAGTAGGTGTAACTCCTCGGGCAATAACAGGCGTTGTTGGAGATAACCGCTATCGGCAGCTAAATAGCTGAGATTGGCCGCCATGCTGGCAAGGTTGAGGGGGGTACGACCTTCCTCCGGATGGGTTTCGATTCCCCCATTGGCGACGACTAAGCAACCAGAGGGGTGCAGGGCGATTTCATGGGGGCCCAGACCACCGCTGTCCCAGCTGGCCTGACGTAGCAGCCGTTGTTGTTGCCAGCGCCAGACGCCGATTTGGCCACGGCCGCTGAGTTGCTTGACGCCATGCTCGTTGATCTGACTGCCATAGTGATTCTCACTGGTGAACAGGGTCTGGCCATCCTGACTCCAACAGCCATGGCCGTAAAAGTGTTGCTGAGGACCAGTGTGGAGTTGTTGCAGTGCCTGGCCTCGTTGCAGATCCACCAGGATGGCGAAGGTGCCGGGGCGGCGCGCAAAGACTACCAAATGACGGCCATCCGGGTGTAGGCAGCAACCGTGGGCACGACCCGGTAAGGGTAGCTTGAAACCTGCCTCACCCATTTCATCCAGTCCTGCTAGCCAGCTGTTGCCTGCCTCATCCACCATAGCGGACACCAGTACGATGGGGCTGTTGTTGGCCTGGAGTTGCAGGGGCAGGGCAAGCAGCGTGGTTGCGCTGACTATCCCCGCCAGTAATTGGCGTCGTTGCGAGTCTACCTTCATGTTAATCCCCGTCACGGCTGTTAAAGCCGAGGATGATGCCCAGGGCAGCGCTAACGTATTCGGCTAGTTGGTTTTGCAGCGACTCAAGGTTGGCACTGAGCATCAGCAACTGGGCACGTCCCTGTCGATCCTGCAATAGGGTTGCAAAGGGGAGAGTCAGACTATCGACTTGCTGTCTGATCAATTGCAGCTGACTGCTGACCAGCAACGCCAGCTCCACATCGCCACCTGGACCGTAGAGCAGGCTGGCGATGCCTTGTTGTTGATTACCCCAGAGAGCTTCCAGAAGTTGCAGGTTGGCTGTCAGCATGTTTAGCGACGCTTGACTGCGCCAGGCTTCAGCGCGGCTCAGGCGTGCCCGCTCGGCACTGGAGCCCAGTGGCTGCGCGAGTTTGAGCTGGTACATCACCTGTACGCTCTCATGCAGACTTTTCACCAGTAGACGAATGCCGAGAGCCGAGTCTTGCTGCCAGCGCGCTAAGTAGGCTGGCCACTCTGTCAGCAGTGCTTGACTGATGTTGAGGGTATTGTGGCTGATGGCCAGGCCAAGTTGGCAGGCATAGCTGTTGGGAGTGAGGGCGGGATCAGCAAAAGCCAGACGCTCCAGTGCGCTTAAGCCACTGACTGCCACGCTAGCCTCGGCAAAGTAGTCAGGTTGCAGTGCTGCAGGGTCTTCATTGTTTAGTAGGCTGCGCAGTTGGCGGCTGGCAATGTCTTTTTTATCAGGCCAAAAGTAGAGGGCTGTATAGCGATGCTGGTGTTCCACTGGCCCCCAGTTAATGGCTTGTAAATAGCCCCAGGCTTGCAGGCTAAGGCGCAGATCCTGCTGCAGTTGGCTGAGGCTTTGTTGTCCGGCACAGAAGGCCTGCCAGCTCTGCTGCAGGATGTGATTGCGTTGGGCGAGCTGGCGATAACCAGGTAATAAGACCTGTTCTGCCAGGATAAGACTCTGGCGTTGCTGTTGCTCGATAGACGGTATGGCCTGGGCGTGCAGACTGGCCAAGCTTAGCAAGCAGAGTAGCCCTAACGGCAAGGGGCGGTAAGTGCCAAGAAGGCGTTTGGCAAGCTGGCTAATTCTCCCCAGGGCGGTAAAAGCAATCGTCATCATCATAGAGACTCCAAAAACAGGTGCAGGGCTTGGCGTTGTGCGCTAGAGAGGTGTCGATAAGCCTGTTGAGCTTGGCGGGCTTCGCCGTCATGCCAAAGGATGGCTTCTGCCAGAGTACGGGCACGGCCATCATGCAATAAGCCGGTTTGCGGGGTCAGGCGTAAGGCCGCGCCGAGCCCCCATAGAGGAGGGGTGCGCCATTCCTGTCCTAAGGCCTGGTATTCCTGATGGGGGTCAGCAAGGCCTGGGCCCATATCGTGCAGCAACAAATCGGTGTAGGGATAAATAGTCTGTTGCAGTAAGGCAGGATCATCGCTGAGCAGGGTGGGTGTGCTGCTGGTTTGCCACTGCGGGCGATGGCATTGCTGACAACCTAACTGATGAAAAACTTGCTCACCTGCTTGGCGTTGCTCCCTATCCTGTGGGGCAGATGCTGCCAGGGGGGCTAGATGACGGGTGTAGAAACGTAATAGCTCCGCCTGGACGCTGGATACCTCCAGGTTGTCCTGGGCGACGGTATTGCCGTGGGGCTGCTCCAGGCAGGTTTGTTGTTGGGGGCTGCAGTCCCCTGCAGGATTGGGGTAAAGCGGATTGCTCAGGCCAAGATCACCATTCAGGGCGGCGGCATTTTGATCGAGTAGGCTGGCTTGTCCGGCCTTCCAGCCAAAGCGACCGAGTAGTGTTTGCTGATGGGCGCGGCTCCATACCCAGTTGGGACGGCCAGAAATGCCATCACCATTGCGATCGTCAGGATCTGCTAGAGCGAGGATGTCTTCACTGGCAATGGCCTCCAGCAGACCAAGCCCCTGCATACCAGGGGCAATACGCAGGCTGGTGTGGGGTGGGGAGGCTGGCTGCCCCTGTAGCCAAGTCAGCAAAATCTTGGGTTGCCGCAATGACACCTGGCTACCATCAGCCAGCTCGACGATCTGTTCCTGATAGCGAATGTTGAGCTCTGCTTCTGGCGTGAGTCCCGGCAGTGCCCGGGGTTGTAGTTGATGGCCGTAGAGAGGGTCAGCCTGATTGACCTGCAGACCGGCTTGCATCGCCGCCTGTAGGCTGGCATCTGCGGGTTGGCTAAGGCGGATCAGGCTGCCGGGGCCAAAAGGATGTTCCGTATTAACGGCTTTGCCGCGACCACCTTGCAGATGACAACCATGACAGGAACGGGCATTAAACAGTGGGCCGAGACCATCGCTGGCGGTGGTGGAGGAAGGGGATGCCACCCAGAGTTTTTGAAACAGGCTCTCACCGATACGAAAGTTAAGGCGTGCCTCTAGGCTGAGATTGGTGGAAGGGTGCTGAAAACCGCGTTGATCTAATCCGCCTAAATAGCTGGTATTACCACCGGCTGCGGGCTGTGCGGTGCTGCTTAGGGCAACGAGGCTTAAGCAAAGACTGAGGAGAGTGGCAATCAACGGCATCATGATGGCTAGGGACTCAGCAAGGGTGAGGTCACCCTGCAGTCTTGGCTGGTCAGGCAAGTTGAGAGGAAGTTGGAGAGGGCCGAAACCCTCTCCAAACGGGCGTTATTGGCTAACGGCGCTGAGGTTATCCAGGCTATCAGAGCCTTCAATGCTGATGGCGGCGGCATCCAGCTTGGCGACCAGCTGTTCCAGGGTGCGAGCTTCCTGGGTGAGGGAGTCAACGAAGTTCTGCACAATCTGATTCCCTTCCTGGTTACCTGCGCCGATCAGGACATCGAAGGTATTGCCCTGCTTGGCTTGATCAACCATCGCCTGAGCGGCGCTTTCAGTGGCCTGCAGGCGTTGACGCATAGCAGTATCCAGCTGGGCATCCTTCATCTTCACCAGATCAGCCAGGCTGGGGCCCTGGACGACGTCACCGTTGACGCGCTGATACTGACCCAGGTACACATTCTGGATACCCTTGGCATCATAGTAATGCGACCAGTGGGTGTTGTCGGAGAAGCAGTCATGCTCTTCTTCCGGATCATGCAGCATCAAACCGAGCTTGGTACGTTCACCCGCCAGCTCACCGTAAGCCAGGGAGCCCATGCCGGTCAGCATGGTAGCGAGGCCTTCGGCAGCAGGTTTATTCAGCAGTTCTTGGCGTGCTGCACCTTCAGCTTGCCAATTGGCAACCATCTCTTTTAGGTCATCAATCAGTAGCTCAGTGGCTGCGACCAGGTATTGGCCACGGCGATCACAGTTTCCACCCGTGCAGTTGGCGGTATCGTAGTCTGTGGCGGGACGCTGGCCCGCACCCGGTGAGGTGCCGTTGAGATCCTGGCCCCAGAGGAGAAATTCAATGGCGTGATAGCCGGTGGCAACGTTTGCCTCGACTTCTTCTGCTTCATGCAGCACCTCGGCCAACAGCTTCTTATCAATCGTGCTGGCATCAATGTTTTTGCCATTAATGCTGAGTGTCGGGTTGGCAATGACATTGGCGCTGTAGAGGGGATTCTCATCGGAGCTGTCGCCATAGCTGGCTTGAGCAACATAGTCGATCAGGCCTTCATCCAAGGGCCAGGCATTCACTTTGCCTTCCCACTCATCCACGATAGCGTTGCCAAAGCGGTATACCTCAGTCTGCTGATAGGGTACGCGGGCGGCGATCCAGGCCTCTCTGGCCAATTGCAAGTTTGCTTCCGTGGGCTCAGCAACCAGCTTTTGGACAGCGCTCAGTAGTGTTTCTGCGGTGCTAAGGCTGTCCTGATAGCCAGCTAGGGCGATGTCGGCATAGTGGCTGACAACGGCTTCTGGCTTGACGGAATTGTCAGCCTGTAGCAGGAGAGGGGAGGATGCGGCCAGGGCCACAGCAACGGAAAGCAGACTGGGTTTGAGCATGTTCAACCTCTTGGATTCCTTGATGTGAGCAGGCTCGGCAGTGTAGTACTAATGATAATGATTATCAAACTTTGTATCAGTAATAATACTTTTTGAGTTTTGTGATTGATCTGGATCAAGACTTGGAAAGGTAAAAAGCCGAGGTTAGTCTTGCTAAAAGGCTTTACGCAAAGGGAAAGAACATGGCCAAAGTAGGTATTTGGGTTGGCTCCGTATTCGGCGGGGCAGAGGCGGTCGCGCAACAGGCGTTACAGCGGCTGCAACAAGCTGGGCATCAGGCTCAGTTGATGCCGCTTGAGGCGGATGCCTATCAGCAGGATTGGACTCATGTGCTGGTATGCACCTCAACCACGGGCCAGGGGGATGTGCCCGATCCTTTGAATCTGGTGTATTACCAGCTGCGTGATACGTTGCCGCAGGTGACAGGGCGTTATGCGGATGTGATTGCCCTGGGAGATTCATCCTATGGCGATACCTTTGCAGGTGCAGGACGTAAGTTTATCGAGGTGTTTGCGGAAATGGCGGTACCGGCAGTGCAGGCGGCCCTGATTATCGACGCCTGTGAAGAATCGGACCCAGTCGCCGCCAGTGCAACCTGGTTAGCGCAATATGTGGCGAAGTTATCGGACTAATGCGTACTGTCAGCCAGGGGAGTGACCCTGGCTGCTTTTGTTTGGCTGCCCCCTGCTCAGCGCAAGGCAAAACCTTGGTTGTGTAAAAAGGCCAACATGTGGGGGCGGGCCTCCTTGCCGAGTAGCTGTGCCATCTGCTCACTCCAGCTCATGTCTTTTTTGCCGCCACTGCGCTCGCGGTAATACTGGCGTACTTCGGCATCGTATTGGTGCAGGCGTGGATCTTCCGGCTGCAGAGGCTGGTAGCGCTCTTCCATTAATACCAAGTCAGTGGGTAAGCGTGGACGCAGGCTGGGTGCTTGATCAGGCTTGCCCAAGCACATGGCAAATACTGGGTACACCAAAGATGGCAGAGCCAGCAGCTCAGCGACCTGTTGGGGGGCATTGCGAATGCCACCAATAAAGACCCCGCCATACTGCTCCGACTCAGCAGCCAGCATCACATTCTGGGCAAAGAGCGCGGTATCAACGGTGGCTATCAGCAGGTGCTCGATATAACCCTGGGGCAGGGGTTGGCTCAGTTGCTGTTCGGCCAGGGTGCTGGCCCGCAGCAGATCGGCGCAGAACACCAGTAATAGCGGAGCACTGGCAACATATTCCTGCTGGCCCGCCAGCTCGGCGAGTTGGCAACGGGTTGTGGGGTTACGTACCCGAATGACGCTGGTTGCTTGGATAAAGCTGGAGGTGGAAGCCTGTTGTCCAGCTTGGATCCAGTGCTGTAGTTGCTCATCGCTAATGGCGTCGGGCAGGAATTTGCGCACTGAGGTATGGCGACGCATGAGTTCCTGGGTGGCATTCATGGCAGGTCCTTGTGGTGAGGTGGGCAAATATTGATGTGCCGAAAGGTCAGGTTAATTCGAGGTGCCTGGCAACGACGGCTGGCGGGAAGAGCATGCTGCCAGTGTTGCTGGCTGCCAGGCCGCATAATCAGAAGGCTGCCATCCTCCAGCCAGATTTTACTGTGGCTGCGGCTATGTCCTTGGTGACGAAGGTGGAAGGCACGCATGGCCCCCAGGCTGATGCTGGCAATGGCGGCAGTGCGATCAAGCTCAGGTTCATCATCGGCGTGCCACCCCATCTTATCTTGGCCACTGCGATAGAGGTTGAGTAAAACCGAGTTGAAGGGTTGCTGCAGGTGTGTGCTTAAGTGCTCACGCAGTTGTTGCACCTGGGGGTGCCAGGGGGTTGGCGGCAGCGTCAGCCCTGCGTAGCGATAATGCACATCCCCCATCCAGGCCTGTAGACGGGGGATAGGATGCCAGTGGCCAAATACCTGAATGGAGGGTTGGTTCCAAATCGGCGCCTGGAGTAAAGCTTTTAGCAGGGTTTGGCTTTGCACCGGGCTGAGAAAGCCCGGTTGATAGGCAAAGTCTTGCTCAACCGAGCGCATGGGGTAGCCAGCACTGACGGGTCGCCTCAGCCAGCAGCGGGTAAATATCAATCTGATTACTGGGGTGGGGTAAGGAGTTGCAGGTGATGACTTGGGCCAGGGTGCTGAGTTCGGCATAGGCGTGATCAGCAAAGACACCATGAATACCAATACACAGGGGGCGATGCTGGCTTTGCGCTGGAATTTGCTCCAGTGCACCGAGCATGGTTTTGCCGCTGGAGATAATGTCATCCAGCACCACTGGGCGGTGGTGAGGATAGTCCTGCAAATTGAGCTGAGAAATACGGACATCGCGATCGCCGTAACGATCTTTATGCAGTACTAACCAGGGCATCTGTAGGGGGGTGGCGACCGCTTCGACCCATTGTTGGCTCTCTTGATCGGGTCCGATCAGGATAAAGTCTTGCTGTTGTTGGGCCAGCCAGGCGCTAATGGCCGGGGCAGCGGCAACCGCCTGGGTGCGACATTGATAGATCTCACTTAGACAAGGGTAGCGATGTAAGTGAGGGTCCAGGGTAACCAGATAATCCAAATGGGCAGAGAGCAGGTTGGCAAAACTGCGTGAGGTGACCACCTCACCGGGATTAAAGGCTTGATCCTGACGCATATAACTGAGGTAGGGGGTGATCAAACCTACCTGACGTGCTCCCTGACTGCGGCAATGGGCGGCAAGAAACAGCAGGGGCAGGAGCTTGGCTTCTGGTAAGAATAATGAGCAGAAGAATATAACTTCCTTGCCTGACACCTCCTGGTGTAGGCGTAAATAATGCTCTTGATCAGGAAACTGGCGTTGCTCCAGTTCACCTAGCTCCGCACCCAATAGGTCGGCCAAATGCTTGGCATCGGCTGGGGCTTGACCAATATTGAACAGAATAGCCGTCATCGGCGCATAGCTCCTTGCTCAAGCTTAAATAGCGGTTATTTCAGCATAGTCGGTCAGGATTTGGTACCCGTCTATACAGCCTTCGGATGCTTTACAGTGAAACGCTTTTCGCTTAATCCTCAACGGATGTTGAAAATTTTCATCTTGGGGCTAGGGCTTCGTTTTAATCATGGTTATGATGTGGGCATGCCCTCTTGGGCTGCCCATTTTAGGCATTAGTAATTGATAGGCGATAACAATAAGGAGCCGACCATGTCTTTATGTGAAGCAACCTGCGAAGTGTGCCGTATTGGTGCCCCCCTGGTCACCGCCGAGGAAGCGCAGGAACTGTTAAAAGAAATCCCCGAGTGGCGCTTGATTGAGGTCGAAGGGATTGGCCAGTTGGAGCGTGTGTTTACCTTCAAAAACTTTAAAGAAGCTTTGGCCTTTACCAATCGGGTAGGGGAAATGGCTGAACAAGAAGGGCATCACCCCGGCTTGTTGACCGAGTGGGGTAAGGTGACAGTCACTTGGTGGACCCACAAAATTAACGGCTTGCACAAGAATGATTTCATCTGTGCTGCCAAGACTGACGCTGTGCTCTAAGGCATTTGCGCGTGTGAAAAAAGGCCAAGCAGCTTGTCTGTTTGGCCTTTTTTGTTTGTCCGTTTGCTGTTTAAGCCTAGGGCGTAATCAATGTGCTGGTGGTTGATCGGGGTCGATAAAAAAACTGTCTTCGCTGGTTTCGCCAAAGTCTTCGACTTGGGGCGTGGCAGGGATGGCATAGCTGCCATCGGCCCAGCTGCCCAGATCAATCAGTTTGCAGCGTTCACTGCAAAAAGGGCGATAGGGATTTTGATTGGACCAAGTAACGTCTTGTTTGCACTGAGGGCAGGGGTAACGAGTCATAGTGTTTGCTGATTGATTAGCTGGCGTAGTTGCTTATCTAAGGCCTGAATTTGTGATTGCAAGTCAGCCAAGCTGCCTTCGTTAGTTAACCGCCAACGGGCTTGCTGTAAGCGCTGCTCGCGTGGCAGTTGGCTTTGCATGATGGCACGGACTTGTTCGGCACTGTTGCGATCCCGCTGTTGGGTGCGGGTCAGTTGAGTTTGCTCGCTGACATCCACCACGATGACTCCCTGGGTCAGTTGATCCTGCCCTGTTTCAAACAGGAGCGGGCTGACCAAGAGGCCATAGGGGGGAGGGCAGAGTGCTAGCCGTTGTTCTAGTAGTTGACGAATTAAAGGATGAAGTAGCTGCTCCAACCAGGTTTTGGCCGCCGGATCAGCAAAGATAATCTGGCGTAATTGGGCGCGGCGTAGTTGGCCTTGTTCATCGATTAATGCAGAGCCGAAATGGTCGGCAATGGCCTGAAGGGCTGGTTGATCTGGTTCGACCACTTCACGGGCGAGTTGGTCGGCATCAACATACTGAATACCTAATTCATTGAAAAATTTGGCAGCTGCACTTTTGCCACTGCCGATGCCGCCAGTCAGGCCAAAAATGGGAGTAGAGGAGTTCATGGCATCAGGGTAATAGACTGGGATAAAGATGTTGAAGCAGGAGAATCGCTCCCCCTGCTAAGACCAGGGCGGGGCCAAAGGCAAAGGCCTGGCCAGCGGCCAGTTTGCCGAGAACGCGTAGAACTCCAGCATAAAATAGGCCGGTTACCGAGGCGGCCAGCAGTAGCCAGGGTAACGTCCAGGGGCCGGTCCAGGCGCCTAGTGCCGCCAGTAGTTTGAAGTCGCCATAGCCAAAACCCTCTTTGCCAGTGGCGAGTTTAAAGAGCCAGTAGAGACTCCACAGGCTGAGATAACCCAGCGTTGCGCCCCAGACAGCATCCGCTAACGGCTGGTAGGCGGTCAGGCTGGTGCTGAGTAAACCGGCCCAGAGTAACGGGAGGGTGAGAATATCCGGCAGCAGTTGATGTTCGGCGTCAATCCAAAACAAGATCCATAACATGCTGGCAGCGAGGATTAGGCACAGGCTTAACCAGTTTGCACCTAGCTGTAGCCAAATCAGTCCCCAAAGTAGGGCGGTGCCGAGTTCGACCAGAGGATAACGCCAGCTAATGGCTCCTTGGCAATGCTGGCAGCGCCCTCTGAGCAAGATAAAACTGATTAGAGGAAGATTATGCCACCAGGCCAGAGGCGTCTGGCAGTGCGGACAATGGGAGGCTGGCCAGCACAGATTAAAGCGAGGCGCTGGTTCATTGGGCATATCAAGGTAGAGTTGGCATTCTTGCCGCCATTGCTGTTGTAGCCAACGAGGCAGACGGTAGATCACCACATTAAAAAAACTACCAAACATTAGGCCAAAAAGGGCAATCAGTGCCGGGCCCCAAACAGGGTCGGTTAAAGCTTGCTGCATTGTTAAACAACCGAGCCGAGTTGGAAAATAGGGAGATACATAGCAATAATCAGCCCGCCCACCAATACCCCTATCACCGCCATAATCATCGGCTCAAGCAGGGATGTCAGAGAGTCGATAGCATTATCAACCTCGGCTTCATAATAGATGGCCAGTTTATCCAGCATGATTTCCAGGGAACCTGCTTCTTCGCCGATACCAATCATTTGAATCACCATTGGCGGCAGAATACCAGTCATTTGCAGGGAAAGGCGTAGGCTTTGTCCTCCGGCAACAGCGCGCTTGGCCTGTAACAGCGCTTTCTCATAGTAGGCATTATTGGTGGCGCCAGCAGAGGAAGTCAGGGCTTCGATCATTGGTACCCCTGAGGCATAGGTGGTATGCAGAGTACGGGAAAAGCGAGCAATACAGGCGTTATGCAGAATTTTACCGATAACAGGTAAGCTGAGAGTCTTACGTTGTACTTGATGGCGAAATTGCACATTGATACGCATTGCCCGACGGAATAGAAAAACTCCCCCACCGGCAGCTAATAGCACTGCCCACCACCAGTCTTGCACCACTTCGGATAAGCCTAATACCATTTGGGTAAAAGCAGGCAGGTCGGCTCCAAAACCTTTGAACATGGCTTCAAATTGAGGTACGACTTTTACTAATAAAATGCCAGTTACAATAATGGCTACAACCACAACTGCGGCGGGATAGGTCATGGCCTTTTTAATTTTGCCTTTTAACAGTTCGGTCTTTTCCTTATAGCTGGCAATACGATCCAGCATAATATCCAGGGTACCGGACTGCTCACCCACCATAACCAGCTGGCAGAATAGTGGATCAAAATACTGCGGATGCTTACGCATCGCGGAAGAGATTAGATTGCCCCCCGCTACCTCCGCACGGAGTTGACGTAGTAGCTGCTTCATTTGATCTTTTTGGCTAGTGCCGGCTACGAGGTCGAAGGCCTGGACGATGGGCACCCCAGCTTGCATCATGGTGGCCAATTGCCGGGTAAATACCGCCAGATCCATTGGGGTGATCTTTTTGCTTTTTTCACTAAAAAGACCGATTTCCACCTTTTTGCGGACTGAGCGAATTTTAATCCGCTGTTGGCTGAGTTGCTCTTTGGCGGCTTCAAGGGAGGCGGCTTCAATCTCGCCGCTGACCTTTTCCCCCTGGTGATCTACCCCTGACCAGCGAAAAACCGGTTTGGTTTTGACTTTGACCTCAGCCGCCTTCGCCATGGCCTATTACTCCTTGATGACTCGGTTGAGTTCTTCCAGGCTGATTAAGCCTGCCAATACTTTACGGATACCGGATTGGCGCAAGTCAGACATGCCTTCTTTGATTGCAGTGCGGGCAATATCCAGCGCATTACCATTACGCATAATCACCTCCTGAATGGCAGGGGTGACCTTAAGCACTTCATAGATACCTACCCGACCTTTATAACCCTGATGGCAGCGGGTGCAGCCAACTGCTTTAAAGAGTTTGGCGCTCTGGATTTGCTCTGGTTTAAAACCGGCTTCTTGTAGGACTTGGGCGGGTACCTCAACGCTTTCCTTGCAGTGTGAGCACAGACGGCGGGCCAGGCGCTGGGCGATAATCAAGCTGGCAGAGGTAGCAATATTGTAAGCCGGTACCCCCATATTGGCTAAACGGGTCAGGGTTTCCGGTGCACTATTGGTGTGCAGGGTAGAGAGTACCAAGTGACCAGTTTGCGCGGCTTTGACTGCGATTTCGGCGGTTTCCAGGTCGCGAATCTCCCCTACCATGACAACATCGGGGTCTTGGCGTAAGAACGAACGCAGTGCCTCGGCAAAGGTTAGGCCGACTTTACTGCTGATATGGACCTGATTGACCCCTTCCAGGTTGATTTCCACCGGATCTTCAGCGGTAGAAATATTACGCTCTGGCGTATTGAGGATATTCAGGCCGGTATACAGGCTCACGGTTTTACCGCTGCCCGTTGGGCCGGTAACCAGAATCATGCCCTGAGGTTGGCTTAGGGCATCCATATACAAGGCTTTCTGCTCTGGCTCATAGCCAAGAGCGTCTATACCCAGCTGAGCACTGCTGGGGTCGAGAATACGCAGTACTACTTTTTCCCCCCAAAGGGTAGGAAGGGTGTTGACGCGGAAGTCGATAGCACGGGTACGGGATATTTTGAGTTTAATACGGCCATCTTGGGGAATGCGCCGCTCAGAGATATCCATATGGGACATGACTTTAAGGCGGGCGGCAATCCGGTTAGAGAGGGAGGCGGGAGGGCGACTCACCTCGTGCAGGACGCCATCAGTGCGACAGCGCACCCGATAGATGCGCTCATAGGGCTCAAAGTGGATATCCGAAGAACCGCGTTTGATTGCATCAAGCAGGATTTTATTGACGAACTTGACCACAGGGGCGTCGTCGGTGCCCATATTCGTCAGGTCAAGGGCTTGTAGCTGGCCGCCCCCATCTTCGGCAACTTCGACATTGGCCAGTTCTGCATCATCAAAACCTGCAAGAGCCTCGCCGGTAGAGTCAAACAGGGTTTCGATGGTGCGGGTCAGTTTACCCGCCTCGACCAAGACCGGCTCCACCTGCATATTGGTAGAGAATTTAAATTCGCTGATGGCCTGATTTTGCGTGGGGTCACAGACGGCAATAAACAGCTTTTTGCCGCGTTTAAAAATCGGGATGGCAAAGTGTTTGTTAATAACTTTGTCTTTAACCAGATCGACTGGCCAAAGGTCTTTGTCCATCTTGTCGAGATCAAGTAAAGGCATGCTAAAAGCACGGGAGATGGCCTCCGCTAGGGCACGCTCATCCACCCCAAGTTGTTCAACCAGGTAAAGGGGCAGGGGCTGTTGCTGCTGATTGGCATTACGCGTGGCTTCCTTAGCCTGGGCCTCGGTAATCAGGCCTGCTTTTACCAGTTGCCCCACCAGTCCCACCGGTTGGAAGGGGATCCCCATCATTCCCTGCATCTGTGACCTCAAATTGCCTACCGGAGCTGTTCCGGACGTGCCAAAGAGTTAAGTAAAGCGGCATATTTGCACATGAGTGTATCTAGACTCTTGAATAGTCACAAATATTTGCTACATCATAGACATACCGGATGGGGTTACTGGCATCAGCCGGTGGCTTTTTGACTCAAGGACAAGTTCCATAACAGATAGGAGAATCGGCCATGCCTATGGCTCAATCCAAACAACAGGGCTTTACCCTAATTGAACTGATGATTGTGGTAGCAATTATCGGTATCTTGGCAGCTATCGCGATACCTCAGTACCAGGACTATACAGCGAAATCTCAAACGGCTACAGGGTTAGCAGATATAGCAGGTGCTAAAACTGCGTATGAACAGGCAGTAAATGACGGGCAGGCAGCAGCTTTCTATACACTTGATAATATGGGCTTGGTAAGCCCCACAACACGCTGCTCCGCTATTGCAGTTGCGGCTCCTGCTGCTGGGGGTGGTGCGGCTCCTGCACTAACTTGTACACTGGCAGGTAATCCTGCTATTTTGGCTGCTGTAGTTAACTTGAACCGTGCTGCAAACGGTACTTGGACTTGTACAATTACTGCTCGTCCGGCAGGATGGAAGAATGCGTTTCTGCCTCAGGGCTGTACCGCTCCTTAAGCTTTTTAGTGCCGAAAAAAAGCCGGGATGCCCCGGCTTTTTTATTATTGATTCCTTATGTTTGACTACCACCTCCACACCACCGAATCCGATGGTGTTTTGACCCCTTCACAATTGCTGGCTGAATTACAGGCTCAGCAGATTGAGTCCTTTTTTATTACGGATCACGATCATGTTTGTTTGTGGGATGGTATCACCGCTGCGGGGGTGGAGCTTTCCTGCGTGTGGTCGAATCAATTAATCCACGTTGTAGGTTTAAATTTATCACTGGATCAACAGGCGCCGATTTATCAGCACTGCCAGGGTATAGCTCTGCAGCGGCAGTTACGGGGTGAAAAAATTGCCGAGCGTTTGCATAAAAAGGGCTTTTCCGGCGCCTTGCAAGGTGCGTTGGTCTATGCCGATGGCGGTATGCTGTGTCGTCCTCATTTCGCTCGCTGGATGGTTGAGCAGGGGCATGTAAAGGATATTGCTCAGGCGTTTAAGAAATATCTTGGTCCAGGCAAAGTGGGGGATATAAAGGCAGAGTGGCCACATTTGACCCATGCAGTGGACGTGATTAACGCCTCGGGTGGCGTGGCAGTACTGGCGCACCCTAAGCAATACCGCATGAGTAATACTAAGCTAAAAATGTTGATGAAGGACTTTAAAGCTGCAGGTGGGCAGGCGGTGGAGGTATGCAATGGTCTGCAATCGAGTGAAGAGGTAGCTTATTTAAGTCAGCTGACGCTGCAGTTGGAGTTGTTGGCCTCTGCTGGGAGTGACTTCCATGGTCCAGCTACTCCTTACCATCAGGTAGGACGTTTTACGGCCTTGCCCCAAGAGTTAACTCCAGTTCACACACTATGGCGGTAGCCGTACGACTTGGGTGAGTGTTCTATTCTCGACTGCACTTGCTAAGTATCTGATTGTGCTATGCTTTCCCTAACCACCAGGCTGAAAGGTAGCCTTTTATGAGCCAGTTCTTTCAAATACACCCTGAAACACCGCAAAAGCGCTTGATTAAGCAGGCAGTTGAGATTTTGCAGCAAGGGGGCGTGATTGCCTATCCCACGGATTCAGCCTATGCCTTGGGTTGCCATATGGGTGATAAGCAGGCACTAGAGCGGATTAAACAATTACGGCGTTTAGATGATAGACATAACTTCACCCTGATGTGCCGTGACCTGTCTGAGTTATCGACTTACGCCAAGGTAGATAATCAGGCTTATCGCTTACTGAAAGCCCATACTCCTGGCGCCTATACCTTTATTCTCAATGCTACCCGTGAAGTTCCTAAGCGTTTGTTGCATCCAAAAAGGCGTACTATCGGTATTCGGGTGCCGGATAATCCGATTGCTTTAGCACTGCTAGAGGAGCTGGGGGAGCCGCTGATGAGTGTCTCCCTGATTTTACCGGGTGATGAGCAGCCAATGACCGATCCCTATGAGATTCGAGCAACATTGGAGCACCAGTTGGATCTGATCATAGACGGTGGTTATTGTGGTTTGGAAGCGACAACCGTGGTGGCATTAACCGATGAAGTGCCGGAGGTAATGAGAGTGGGCGCTGGGGACCCTACCCACTTCCAATCTTAAAGTTGTTTATCTCTTTGGGGTGAGGGCAGCGCCAGGGCGCTAGAGGTTAGAGCTCATTACAAAGCTGGCGAAATTGTTCACTGAGGTAGACGGATGCCTTGGGTAAAGGGGCGGCTTGGAAAGGGTGTTGGGCCAAACCTGCCTCCAGTAGTGGCAGCATATGCTGATCTTCTTTCTCGATATGATGCTTTTGTGCGCTGATCCAGCTACTCACGGCTTGGCGTAACTGTGGCCAGGGTAATAAGTTGCCTTGTTCTGCTTGAGCGAGCTGCTCACGGAGATGGTCGGTGTGCTCTTGTAGTTGAAGGTGCTCTACGAGCAGGTGCTGGTGCATCTCGTTAAGGTGAGGTAGGTGTTGGCTCAAATGGCTAAGTAGTTGGTCTTCAATAGGGTGATGATATTGCTCTGCATAATCTTCAATAAATAGCAGTACTTCATTAATCAGGGCGAGTTCCGGTGCCTCTTGATTAAGGTGGTGTTGAAGATGAGTCAGTACCTGGCTGAGGTAGTGGTGATCCTGTTGCAGTTTATGGATTAAATTCATACTGACCTCTCAATATGGCCCAGCCAGGAGGGATGAGCAGATAAAGGTAGGAAGTCCTTCTAATTTGTCATCCTGTGGTACTGGTGCTAGTTGATATGGCGTTAGCAAAAGAGTTTTTACTATAGGCTGGCAAAGTTGTGAGGCTGCTGATGTAGGTCAACTTAAACCGTCCTCCAGCTTGGTAAGAAGCAGCCGATAAGGGTGGGTTTTGAGGGGGGTAGCGAAGTTTTGGCTATACTGCAGGCAAACCTGAGTGCTGAGGAATAGGCATGGATATAAATTTGTCACCGCTGGCGAGTTTGGAGGATATCCGCGAAGCTATTCGCCGTTGTACGGCGGAAGACATCATCTGCTGTCATGCCGAGGCAGTGTTTCAGGAGGCGAAGCGCGCGTTACAGAAGTCGGGTAAGCCAGATGTGACCTTACAGCTCATTGATTATGATGGTTATGCCATACGTCAGGCCTCTAGCCGGCGACGAGGGGAAGAGGCCAAGCCCAAGCTGGCCGAGCAGCTTACCCGTCAGCAGATGGCTGTGTTATCAGCACTGGAGAAGGTGTTGCAGCATTGCCGTCGCCACAATATTGCTTTAGTGGGATTTAGTGATTCATTAGTTGCTTTGCCAGCTCACTTGTTGGAGCAAAATCCACAAGCGGTGCACTCCATGTCAGCACTGGAGGTGAATGTGCATGGCGCATACCGCGGGGTGGATTGGGAGCATTTGGATGAGCCGGTCGGGCAAATATCCTCAACTGGCCTCGAGGATGAATATATTGAACCTGATTTACAGCACGAAGGTTAAGAGTGAATCGCTTTAAGCGTGTGAGTCTAAGCTAGGTATGAGCATAACAAGCGACTTGGATTCAAATGGATTCTGACGTTTTGATCTGTGTGGGCTGCTTAGAGCATGAGTTTGAAAGTACGCAAGCATGCTGGCGTACGCCGATAGGGTTTGAATGGTGGTAGATACTGACTTGGATAAAAGGCGGGCAAAAAAATAGGGCAGGCGATCCACGCCTACCCCCAAACCTGTGAAGACAGGCCCGCAATTGTAGTTGCGAGCCAGCGCGTAAACTATCACAGAAGCGACGATTTTTTCAAATTTTTTACGGGCGTTGATAATTTTAATCATTTGCTCGAGGTTGAACTAAGCGGCGCAACTGATTGTGGCTAGGGAAACTATCGAGTTTGATGGCCTGATTTTGGCCCACCCAGTTAACTTGATACGCCCGCGGGTGGCGCTCCTCTCCTTGATAACAACCTGCTATTTCAAACTGCTGTCCATCAACAGCAAGGATGGCGATGGTACGGGTGTGTTCTTGTTGATTCATGGCTGTCTCCTGATCGCTTATTATCCTGGGCTCATTGAGCTTGGTAGTTGTTATGGTTAATTGGATAGGTGGCAGTGAACCGGATCAGCCTCTGGTACAGGTGTTCCTGTGGGATGGAGGCATCCAACCAGCCACTTAAGCCTAGCCTAGTGGCTTGGGGTGACAAGGCTATGACAAGGGTTAATTTTGTCTAAAAAGTAATCAGGCTGGGCGGTGGTGTGCTCAGTTAAAGGGTCTGGCTTGTGCCTACCGGGCTTCAACCCCTAGAATCAACATTCAATGCCAGCTGCAAGGGTGCTCCATGACTGCCGTAGATTATCGACCCTCTTCTTATACCTTGCTGGAAACCCTGGATAAAATGCGCCACCTGTTGCGTCAACGGGGTTTCCTGTTAGAGGAGGAAGACTGGCTGAATCCTCTCCCCCATGTTTGGTCAGTGCAACTGCGGGAGAAGCATTGCCCCTATTTGATCAGCAATGGTAAGGGCGTATCCCGTGAAGCAGCGTTGGTATCGGCCTATGGTGAGTTTATTGAACGCCTGAGCTGCAACTCCTTCTTTAATGGTTTGTATCTCTCTGCCCGTTTTCAGGAAGAGGCCTTTGCCTATTATCCGCAAGAACGTTGGTTTGCCATTGAAGGGCCAGAATGGCCGCGTGGGCTGCTGGATGGGCCTACTCTGGCGCACTACAACCTCAACCAGGATTTGTTTCCGGAAGATCTATTAGATACCGGCACGGCCAATCGTGTGCGGGGCATCTGTGCTTTGCCCTTTATCCGCCAGCGTAACCATCAAACCGTTTGGTTTCCGGTCAATATTATTTCTAACCTCTATGGCGGTAATGGCATGGGGGTGGGGGTTGGCAAGTATGAAGCTCGGGTGCAGGCGTTATCCGAAATTTTTGAGCGGCATATAAAAACTACCATTATTTCTGATGGTATTAGCTTACCGCGCGTGCCGGATGAGGTGCTGGCGCGTTACCCTCAAGCCCAGGCTACGTTGAAAGCACTTGAGGCGGCCGGCTTTGTGGTGGAGGTACAGGATGCCTCCATGAATGGCAAATTTCCGCTGATTAATGTGACGGTGGTGAGTCCGCAAAGCGGAGGGGTGTTTGCCTGTTTTGGTGCCCATCCTCGCTTTGGTGTAGCTCTGGAGCGGGCTCTGACGGAGTTGATGCAGGGGCGCTCACTACCGCAGTTGTTTGATTTGCCCGAGGCAAGTTTTGACTTAGCGCGGATTGCCGAACAAGCCAATATCAGCGCTCACTTTAGTAAGTTCACTGGTCGGGTCGCCTGGGATTTGCTCAGTGACCGTTCTGATTATCCCTTTGTCGACTGGGACCACCCGGGTACAGCGCAGCAGCAGTTTGCCTGGATGTGCGAGCTGATCCACAAAGTCGATATGGATATTTACATCGCCGACTATGAGTTTATGGGCCTGCCTGCTTGCCGCATTATTGTGCCCGGTATGTCTGATGTGCAGCCGGTGGCGAAGTTACTGCGCAGTAATGATAACCGTGCAGCCGGATTGCGTTCAGCGCTGCTGAACTTGCCCAAGTTATCTGAGCAGCAGTGGCGTGAACTGTTGGAAGGCTTGGATGATCTTGAGCTCTCGCCACAGCTACGTATCGCCGAATTAATAGGCCTGGTCGCGGATAAAGGCTCAGTGTGGCATAGCCTCTGTGTGGCGGAAGTGCAAACCCTGGTATACCTTGCCCTCGGTGAGCGAGAGCAGGCGTTGCCCTGCTTGCGGCAATTATTACAACTCCCCCCAGCAATGGAGCGGGCAGGTTTCTACCGTTGCCTACATGTGTTGTTGCAGCTGGCGCTGGATGATGAACGCAAAATCACCGACTTTGAGCGAATTCTGGTGCGAACCTATGGCCAGCAGCAGGTGAGTCTATGTTTGCAGGTGCTGGATGCCTGTGGCACCTTTCCGGGTATTGAAGCAGCTGGGTTAGAGTTGGAAGGATTCCGCCTGCATCAGAGTTTGCTGGAGGCTTATGACAAGCTGCATAAGGCCAAGGCAGCTCATCACTTTGCGATACGCTGATTGAGTTTTGATAAAAATTTAAATACTGTACGCATATCCATGCTTTGAGGTGGTTATGCGTCTGTTTCTGTGTGAAAAGCCCTCCTTGGCTCGCGAAGTTGCCAAAGCTTTAGGCGGGGGGCGTACTGCGCAAGGTTATATTGAAGGACAGGGCTGGCGAGTGACCTGGTTGTTTGGTCACATGTACGAGTTGGCGCCGCCGGAAGTTTATCATCCCCATTGGAAGCCCTGGACCTTAATCCACCTGCCCATGTTGCCGGAAAACTGGCAGCGTCTGCCGCGTAAAGGCGTGAGTGCTCAGCTAAAAGTGATCCGCAGTTGCCTTAAACAGGCGACGGAGGTGGTCAATGCAGGGGATACCGGGCGGGAAGGTGAATTGCTGATCCGTGAGCTGCTCGAAGAAATGCACTGGCGTGGCCCCCTGTGGCGGCTTTGGCATCACTCACTTGAATTGCCGGTGTTGCAGCGTGCGCTGGCACAGCTACGTCAAGGCAGTGAGTTTGATGCGCTGCTGGCAGCGGCCAAGGCTCGCCAGTATTCCGACTGGTTAGTCGGCATGAATTGCTCCAGGGCTTACACCCTAAAGGCTAAGCAGCAAGGTGGCCAGGTGCTGATTAGTGTGGGGCGGGTGCAATCCCCCACGTTGGCCTTGGTGGTAGCACGGGATCGGCAAATTGATGACTTTGCCTATATTCAGCACTTTCAGTTACAGGGCAGTTTTGTGATTGCTGGTGTGCAGGTTCAGGCCCAGTGGCAGCCAGATGAGTCTCTGCTAAGCGAGCAGGGCTATTTGTTACAGCCACAGCCTGCGGAGCAGTTAGCCGCACGTTTGCCCGGTGCTGCAGCACTGTTGACGCAGTTGCAGGACAAGGTGCAGCGTAGTGCCGCACCCTTGCCCTTTTCCCTGTCGAAATTGCAGGCCTATGCCTCCAAGCGCTTTGGTTATGGTGCTCAGCAAACCCTGGATGGGCTGCAAGCGTTATACGAGAAGCATAAGTTGCTCAGTTATCCGCGCACGGATTGCGAGTACTTAAGTGAGGCGCAGTGGCAGGATGTGGCGCGTCAGCGCCAAGCGCTGTCAGCCTTGCCGGAAGGGGAAGGGTGGTTGGCTGCGGCAGACTGGCAACGGCGACCGCCTTGCTATAACGATACTAAGGTGGGTGAACACACCGCCATCGTACCCACCGGGCAGCGTCCACAACTTGATAAGCTCAGTCAGCTGGAACGTAATCTGTACCTCAGTTGCGCGTTGCGTTGGTTGATGCAGTTTTACCCACCCTTGCAGGTACGGCGCTGGCAGCTGCAAATCCTATGCTTGCAACAACGCTTTGAAGCGCAGGGGCGGGAAGTGCTGGCGCAGGGCTGGCGGCAGTTAGACAAACCGCTGGAGTCAGACTGGCCAGCCCACTATCACGCTTTGGCAGAGGGGCAGCAGGGGGTAGGCCTGGCTGCGCAAGTGCAGGCTAAGCAAACAGAGCCCCCCGCTCCCTATACGGACGGCACCCTGATTGCAGCGATGGCTAACGTGGCCAAGCTGATTGAGGACGCGGAGCTGAAGGCCAAACTCAAAGAAGCTAAGGGCATCGGTGAAGAGAGTTCGCGGGCCGGGATTATCGAATTATTGCTTGAGCGTGGCTATTTGCAGCGTCAGGGCAAGAGCCTACGCAGTACGACTCTGGGTAAACAGGTTGTTGATGTGCTGCTACCACAGTTAACCAGTCCAGTCTTGACCGCCCGCTGGGAGCGTGGACTGGCGCTGGTGGAGGCGGGGGAGATGAGCCTGGAGGAGTTTATGCAGCATCAGCAGCGTTGGCTAACCAAGGTGGTAGAGGGGGTGAAGCAACAGAGCTGGCCGCTGACAGAGCCGATGTCTGGGCAGCTGAAACGAGTGGGTAAAGGGCGGCGTAAAGCGTCTAAGTCTGCTTCTAAATCTATGAAAAGGTTGAAAAAAACGGCGGCTTAAACACGAGTCTAGCGCTGTTCGTAGCCTTGCTTGGCCGAATCCGCTATCTTTACAGGTTTATTTGAGGGTGAAGTCCATACGCAGACTGGCTTCACCGATAAGCGATTTGATTTCCTCCTGTCAGGTTGATGCGGGCGCAAGCACGAGTGTGATAAGCGTTGTGTTGTGACGGAGGTAAATAGAGCCGAATTGATCAGGAAGCATCCCTATGCTGTTTAACCACCTGCCGGAAGAGCTGTTTGCCCCCTTGGCAGGCACCAACAAGGCCGTGTATCAGGCGGTGTTGATGGAGTTGGCGGATCTGTTCTTCGATGAGGATGCCGTTGACCCCTTTGTGCCCCGTGATTTGGTGCGCTCTGCGATTGAAGAGGCCGTGATTAAATACGGCCTGCGGCAATGGGCGCCAGAGTCCGAATCTGAGCAGGAGCCCCCTCGTTCTACAGCGGACTTCGCTGCGCGTATCTATCGGCGCCTGTTGCAGACGGGTTGGCTAGAAGAAGAGACCAAACTGTTCCGCACCTATGTATTGATGGCGCCTGCTATTAGCTATGTGCTGCGGGCTCTGGTAGGGGTGGCGCGCCAGCAGAAACGTAGTTATGGCGGGACGATCCTCAACGTTTTAAGTTCGGTTGAAGCAGCGATTGCCGATCCGGAAGGGCGAGGGCTGACGCTGGCCGAAGCGGCGCGGACGGCGGCGGACTTCAGTGCCCACCTGACCGATATGCTGCTGGGGTTGCGAGAGTTGCGTCGCGCGATTGCGGCCACTAATGATCCGCAGCGTATTTTGCGGGGATTCTTTGAAGAGTTTGTCGAGCGCATTCTGGTGGCCGACTATAAAACGCTGAAAACCCAGAACAACCCCTTCCGCTTCCGTCGTCAAATTTTGGCGTTGTTGAAAGATTTGCAGTTTGACCCACCGAAGTTGGCAGCCTTGGCGCACCATTATCAGGATCAACTGGATCTGAGTTATGTCGAAGCGCAAAACCGTGTCCATCAACATATCAGCCGTATTTTGCGTATTTTCGAGTCCATTGATCAGCGTTTGCAGATTATTGACGAGTTCCGTTTCCGCCTGGAAAAACGGGTGGCGGATACCGTGCGTTATATGGATAAAACCACCCCCGGTATGGCTGCGCGCCTGCAGCGTTTAATCTCGGCGGTAGCGCAGTTGCCGGAAGAGCGCATTCCCTGTGTCGACACCCTTGATCAGCCGGCCTTTATTGCGCCCCGTTCTATCCGGGTACCGCCCAAGCGGCGTCCGCCACCTGCGCCAAGGGTTATCCAGCAGGTGCAGATTGACCCTGAAGTGTTGGCACTGCGTGAACGTTTCAAAGCCTATAAAGCCCGGCGGGAAGTGAGTGCGGAAAAGGTGGACTTTTATCTGCAGGAGCAGCTGCTTGGGCGCAGGCAGTTACAGGCCAGTGAGTTTGCGATCAACAGTATCGAGGACTTTATCTGCTTTAGTTATGTGCGCCACCTGGCGGCACTCGGCAAGACTGGCAAAGGATTGGCGGCCAATTACCGCATCCAATTTAAAGATAGCTATGTGACGGTGGCAGGCATGGTGGAATGCCGCGACTTCCAAATTGAAAGGATCGACTGATGCTTGGAGACCTCGTAAAAGCGGCCAAAAAAGCCGAGCACCACGAAGCCGAAGATTTTATTCAGGCGGCAAAGGTGCTGCTGGCTAACCAGTTTCTGTACGCCGACAAAAGTAGTCAGCGACAGCATTATTTCTTGATCAGCGAGAATCTCGAATATTTTCGTAATCTGTTTGAGGCCATTGGCTGGACCCTGGTACATCAAGCAGAAGAAGCCTTTGTCGGGATTTTGCCGGGTGATGAAGAGCGCACCCTGCGGCTGAAGTTGGATGAATCTCTGCTGCTTCTGTGTTTGCGTCAACTCTATGAAGAAAAGTTAGAGAACTTTGAGGTGGAATCCGGACGGGCTTATGTCGATCTGGATAAGTTTCTGCAGACCTATGAGCACCTCACCAGTAAGGAGTTGCCCAACGAGACCCGCATGAAGGACATTTTGGCGTTATTTGCCCGCCATGGTCTGATTGAACGCGGGCGTCCCCATGAGACGGATCCGAAGAATTTCACCCTGGTGATCCAGCCGGTGATTCGCCAGGTAGTGGTGGAAGACTATCTCGGTCAGTTGGAGCAACTGGTGGCGACCGCACCAGCCGAGCAAGCAGAGGATAACGAGGGCGACGATGAAGCAGCTTAACCGCATTGTTTTGGTCAACTGGTATATGCTTGGCGCGGTGGAAATTCCTATCCGTGGCAATGTTGCCATTGTCGGCCCCAATGGCTCGGGCAAGTCCTCTATCCTGGATGCGGTGCAAACAGTGTTGATGGGGGGCAATAAGCACTGGTTGAGTTTTAACGCCAGTGCCGGCGAGCGGAGCGAGCGTAGTCTGCGGACGTATTGCCTGGGGTACTTGGATGACACCAGTGCCCAGGGGCGCAAGCACCATCGGGAAGATGCCTTGACTTATCTGGCGCTTAGTTTTCGCGATGAGGAAACGGGCGAAGAAACGGCAATGGGGCTGGCGATTGCCACCTCCTTAAGCAGTGCCGATGAGGATGTGCTGGGGCGCTTTATTCTGCCTAATTTCTCCGTGTGCCTGGATGATTTTACCTTGCGTCAGGGGGATGGGCGTATTCCACGCAGCTGGGATGAAGTGCGTGAGAGTATGCGTAACCGTTGTCCGCAGATGATCCTGGAAAAGCGCTCGAAACGTTTCCTCAAAGAGGTGATGACTCATCTGAGTTATGATCCTAACTTCCCCAATGACGAAGATAAGTTCGTTAAAAATTTCAAAAATGCGCTGAAATTTGCGCCTATTGATAGTCCCACTCGTTTTATCCGTGAATATGTACTGGAGCAGAATATTGTCCAGGTGGGTGCCTTCCGCAAGTCGCTGGAAGAGTACCGTAGTATGGAGGATAAAACCCGTGAGGTGGCTAAGCGTATTGCTGAGCTGGAGAAAATTGAAGAGCAGGATAAGGCCAGCTTGCGCCATCGCAAAAATGGCAGTGAGTATGAGTGGGTGGTGCATGAGGCGCGCTTTGAGCAGGCCGACCTGAAGAAAGAAGAGACTGCCGAGCGTCTGGACACTTTACGTGAGCAGGAAGAAAAGCTGCAGGCAGAGCTGGAGCGCCTCAATACTGAGTTGAATCAGCGGATGGAGCAGGTGGCAGAAGCCCGTGCGGCCCTGAATAACTCGGACTCGGCGCATAAGCTAAAAGCGCTCGAATCCAACCTGGAGTCCCGTCAGCATGGTCTGAACGCGGTGCAGGCAAAGTTGACCTCTTTGTATGAGCTGCTGCGCACCACGGTTGCTTTTGCCCGTTATGAAACACTGCTGCCCGCCGACTTCCTGCAAACTATCAAAGAGGCGGTGAATCTCTGGCGTGATGGAGAAGACTTGGCTTCTGGCCAATGGCCTAATCAGCCGGTTGAGGTAGATCGTGTCATCACCATGCTGCGCAAGCAGGTGGATGGGGTGCGCCAGCATATTAATGCGCAAGCCCAGGCCAGTGTGATCCGTCTGAATCGGCTGAAGGAAGATATTCAGGAACACCGTGATGCAATTGAGCAGCTCAAGCAGGGCAAGGCGCCACTCAAGCGCAATACCCAAGAGCTGATGGCGCTATTACAGGAGTATGGTATTCAGTCCACGCCCCTGTGTGAGCTGGTGGATGTCAGTGATGAGAAGTGGCGTACGGCGATTGAAAGTTTCCTGGGGGGGCGACGCGAGGCGTTAATCGTTGATCCGGATCGGGTGCAGGATGCGGTCACGCTTTATCGGCGTAAAGGTCGCCACCTGAAAAACTGCCGGATTGTGAACACCCGTCAAACTGACAAGTGGTTAAATAAGGCGGATCAGCGCTCTTTGGTGCAGTTTGTTCGTTGTCAGAGTGAGCACGCTGAGGCCTATATTAATCGTTCCCTAGGCTCAGTGATGGCGGTGGAAACCGAAGCGGAGCTGCTACGTCATGAGCGAGCCATGACCCCTGACTGTATGCTGCAGTCCGATGGTGCCACGACTTCCATCCGTGAAGAGAGCCCAATGCTGGGGTTGGGGCGCCAATCGCGCTTGCAAAATCAGGATCAGGCTTTCGATAAAATGGTGGCCGAATATCAGCGCCTGGAGCAGCAGCATGAGTTGCTGGAGGGGGCGCGTGAGGCCTTGATCAAGGTGGCAACCAAGCTCAGTGGTGAGGCAGAAACGGCCTTTGCCTTGGTCAATGAGCGGATGCAGATGGAGGCCGATATGCAAGGCCTGCGTCAAGCCATTGAGGAATTGCGTAACCTGGAAGATGGTCCTGCTCGTCAGCGTCTCGAGCAAGCTCTGCAGCAACAGCAGCGGCAGCAGGCAGAACAGAAGAAGCTCATGGATAAACTGCAGTCGCTGAAAACTGAGGCGATCAAGCAAGAAGCGGGGCTGGAGGTGTTGGAGCGTGAGCTGCAGGAGCACAGTCAAGCGCGTCAGCGTTGTGCAGAGCAGGAAGGCTTCGATGCGCAAGCAGCACAAGAGAAGCTCGATTACCTGCAAGAAAGCTGTGCCGGAGAACTTGAGCGGATGATCTTTGAGGCTGCGCGTAAAGCACAGGGTGAGTTGCAGCTGAGTGAGCGCAAGCGGAACGGGGTGCGTGATCTGGTAGCGGAGTATCGGGCCCGTTACCACAATCAAAACCTTAGTCAGACCCAGCACGCTAACCTTAGCGGTGAAGCTAGCCATGAAATGTTGATGGCATTTGTAGTCGAGCAGCTCAAAGTGTTGCGTGACTCTGAATTAGCGAACTATCAGAAGCAGGCCGAAAGGGCGCGAATGGAGGCGGAAACTGCCTTTCGCTCAGACTTTGTGGCGCATCTGAATGATCAGATCGACAAGATTAAAGGCTTGATACGTGAGATCAATGCTCACCTTAAGCAGCGGCCGTTCCATCGGGAAATGTACGCTTTCACCATGACCCCTAATCCTGAACTCAAGGATGTGTTGGAGTTGGTGGAGACGTTCTCCTGTCAGGAGCAGGCGAATGTGGGGTCGTTATTCGATACCAGTCTGCAAGAGGATTCTCCCTATCGTGCAGCCTTGGAAAAGGTGCATGAAGTCTTGAAGGATGAAGGGGAATCCCATCTGCTACAGGACTATCGCAACTTCTACAATTTTGAGCTGATTGTGATGGATCTGGATGGCAATCAGAAAACCACGCTAAGCCAGCGGATTAAGACAGGCTCGGGTGGTGAGCATCAGGTGCCTTTCTACGTGGCGATTGCGGCGGCCTTGGCTGCGAGCTATCGCCTGCGTGAAGGGAGTGATGGCAAGGTCGTGGGCGGTTTTAGCTTAAGCCTGTTCGATGAGGCCTTTAATAAGCTGGATTCGGAGAATACCCAGACATCTTTGGGCTTTATGGCGGATCTGGGGCTGCAAACGATGATTGCTGCGCCGGATGACAAGTACTCCCTGATGGCGGCGACCATGGATACGGTGATTAACGTTTGTCGGGATGGCAATGTGGTGGATCTGGACGTGGAGTTCCCCACGCCCGAGGGTAAAGCGCTGCTTAATTCAGATAATCCCTACCGCCAGCAGCAGGCAAGGTTGGCATAATCTCTTTGTCGATATTGGGCTGTGCTTCCAGCTGAGGGCGGGGTAACCCGCCCGGCAGTTTGGGCATCAATACTGCAAAGGGTTCGCCATCTTTGTTGATGAACAGCTCTTCCTCCAAAGGCTTCACCTTATATCGGCTGGGGCTATCCATAATGCTGAGCATTAATGCCAGACCATCTAGACGTGGTGCCACCCTGGTGCCCTGCATATAGCGGCTGCCAAACAGATAGTGATACTGCTTGTTTGCGAGCACTGAGAGTAATGCTGCCAGGCTCCAGCTCTCAGGCCAAGCAGGTAAGGGTTCAAGGCTAGACAGCAGGCTGGGGGAGAATATCTCTCGGTCGCGGGCATGGAAGCGGCGAATCGTCAGTTCACGACTAAAGGCAAAGCCTGGATTGTTTAAAACGGTTTGAGAAAAATCGAGTTGCTCAAGTAAATAGAGCATATAGCTCAAGCTATATCGGCAATGGGCAATAAAGGCGGCGGTGGGCTCGGGACTGCTCTTGGCTCCAATGCTGTACTTAATAGCTTGGCGACCGTTAACGACTTTGCGCCCCAAGAGGGTAATCATTAGATGATTGCTTTGCATATCAACTAGCACTTCGGGTTCGTTGACATAGCAATAGCGCTGCTCACGCTGCATGAAATCTTGCCACTGATGGGCCTGCTCCAGCTGTGGCAGGATGCGGATTATCATCGGGTTATTTCTCCTCAGACGCCTGCAAGCGGTGAAAACATCTTAGCAGCTTGCTCGGGTTAGCACACCCTGCGCAGAGAAATCGGCAGCACAAAGGAAAACTTGAAGGAGTAGTGGGGAAGGAGGCCGGCAGCTGAGCTGCCGGCAGGGTATTACAGCATTTCACGTAGGCGGGCGCGCAGCAGGTCGATCGCTACACGGTTGCGGCCACCGCCTGGAACGATCAGATGTGCATGCTCTTTGGATGGATTGACATACTTTAAGAACATGGGGCGCACGGTTGCTTGATACTGCTCCAGGACGGATTCCACGGAGCGGCCACGCTCACTGACGTCACGCTGAATGCGGCGCAGCAGACAGATGTCGAGTGGTGTATCCATATAGATGCGGGTGTGCATCAGATTGCGCAGGCGGGCTTCGGTAAAAATCAGTAGGCCTTCCAGGATAATGATCTTATGGGGGCCAACTGGGATAGTGTCCGGTGAACGGGTGTGGAGTTTGTAATCATAGACAGGGATTTCAACGCCTTGGCCAGTTAATAGCTGCTGTAGGTGTTCAAACAGCAAATCATGATCAAAGGCATTGGGGTGGTCGTAGTTAGTTTTTACCCGTTCATCCATGCTGAGATGGGACTGATCCTTGTAATAGCTATCCTCGTTGATAACGCGAACTTGGCTGGAGCCGAGTTCTTCAACCAGGGTGTGGGATAACAGGGTTTTGCCTGAGCCAGAGGCGCCGGCAATCCCAATAATGACGGGGTTTGGCATAGGTTAACAGCAGTTGTGGTCAAGTAAGGGTGAAGGACCCTGTTTATTGTCATTGTTTTAGGGGTGGGGGCTGGTTATCCAGCCCCTCAGTTAATAAGGTTAAGGGCAACTCTTGGCAAGTTACTCCTGGTCGATAGCGCCCATGGCAGTAATGTTGTAACCGGCATCGACATAGGTAACTTCACCGGTAATACCGGAGGCGAGGTCAGAGCAAAGAAATGCGGCGGTATTGCCGACTTCCTGGATAGTGACGTTGCGGCGCAAGGGTGTGCGTTTTTCGTTGTAGTCGAGCATTTTGCGAAAGCTCTTAATGCCTGATGCGGCCAAGGTACGAATAGGGCCAGCGGAAATGGCGTTGACGCGAATGCCTTCGGGGCCCAGGCTGGTGGCAAGGTAGCGCACATTGGCTTCTAGACTGGCTTTAGCCAGTCCCATCACATTGTAATTGGGCATGGTGCGCTCGGCGCCTAGATAGCTCAGTGTCAGTAAGGCAGCATGGCGACCCTGCATTAGGGGGCGTGCTTCGCGTGCTAAAGCAATGAAACTGTAAGAACTGATGTCGTGGGCAATGCGGAAAGCCTCGCGGCTGGTTGATTCGGTGAAGTCGCCATCCAGAGCTTCTGCAGGAGCATACGCGACCGCATGGACAACGCCATCCAGATAATCCCAGTGTTGACGTAATTCGCTAAAGGCATCGGCAATTTGTTGGTCATCGGCGACATCCAGCGGGAAAACCAGTTTGGAGCCCCATTGCTCGGCAAAACCAGTAACTCGTTCTTTGAGCTTTTCATTTTGGTAGGTGAATGCGAGTTCGGCGCCTTCACGTTGCATCGCTTCAGCGATACCGTAGGCGATTGACATCTTGCTGGCGACGCCAACAATCAGAAAACGTTTGCCTTGCAAAAATCCCATATCACGACCTTGCTAATAGAATTCTGGAAAGGCCCAAGCGCCTGGGGCCAGCTAAATGGGCGGAGTATAGCGGATAAAAACAGCGATAGCGACTTGCCTCATAGGTTGTTATTCAAGGTTAAGGGTAAGCATAATAGGCCTAATTCAAGGATGCCGTGGTAGGAAAGTGTCGATGAAAATATGGGTAGCGAGTGGGGTATTGGTAGCAGGATTAATAGGGGGCGGTATTTACCTGTTTGCCAATATTGAGCAAATGCATCAGAAAAGCACCCAGGATTTTCAGAACTTTGGTTATAAGGTTGTGCCCTTGGCGGATGCGCCTGTGCGTGGGCGGGATGGGGCGGTTGCAACCGATCCTGCAAACCTTCCGCCGCCTAAGCTAACCCAGGAGCAGCAGCAGATTCAAAGTTTGCAGCTGGCGAAGATGGAGTTGAGTGCCAAGGTCGAAGAGTTGCAAGCGCAGGTCATCGCATACCAGCAAGAATTAAAAGATCTCCGTGAGCAGGTAGCGGTATACCAGCTGCCTAACAATAGCGGTGCTTTAAGTGAGCAGCGATTGGCTGCTTATTTTGAACAGTTGCCTGAGTATCGCCGTTTTGATGAATACCAGCGAGAGCTGAGTATTATGCTGACATATCAAAGCTACATTGCGATCGCGCAGGAATATGGGTTGTTGCTGACGGAGCGTAAACGTACTGCGTTATTGCAAAATGGCTTATCCCGTTACGCTTTTTGTGCAGCTGAAGGTGTGGATATTGTTGCCAATAACCGTGCTGAACGAGTTGAGGTAAAAAATTACCTGCAAGGAAAGGAGTCAAAGCTGTCCAGAGCGCTGCAAGAGGATGTCGTGCGTGCGCTGCTACCTTGTAAACAAGAGTTAGACAGCTTTGTCGAGGCTCGCTTAATGGCTGCGGAGTAGGAGGGCTTACTTCTTATTACGCTCAGCCAGGCGAGCTTTGGCAGCCTCGCGTTTAGCAGCCTCTTTGTCGCGCTTAGCCTGTAGGCGTGCTGCTTTCTTATCTTCCAGCTCTTGTTGACGCTGATTTTGGTAGGCTTCGAAAGCTTCTTGGCGCTCTTTGTCGCGCTCGCGTTTGCTTTTGGCCTGCTCTTTCAACTCATCCATCAGTTGAGAGTTTTGCTCTTCAATGACTTTGTTGAGTTCGTCAAGTTGAGCCTGCTTTTTGCGATTAATGCTTTCTTCGAGAGCCTGTAACTTCGCTATTTGGGCTTCAAGATCCAACGTGTATGTCTCCGCCTGCTCGCTTGAGTGAGGTTGGTGAAAAACGGCGGCTATTATAGTTGCTCTTCGGCGGAATGGCTATGGCATTTTGGATGCTTTTTCGCCTTTTTTGGTGGGCTTCATTGTTTAATTTGGCTGATTTGAATATAATGCGCCCCTCGAAAAATTTGTGCCGGGTAGACGCCTTTTTACTTACCAGCGAGTCGAACCGGGATGAAAATCACAACCCCTGCTGTGCGCTGGATGGCAGGTTTGTTTGATCAGCTACTGATCACAACTCGGAAAACATCATGACTGAATCTTTTGCCGAACTCTTTGAAGCCTCCCTACAGGAACTGCAGATGCAACCCGGTGCTATCGTTACCGGTGAAATCGTTGCTATCGACAGTGACTGGGTGACTGTAAACGCTGGTTTGAAGTCTGAGTCCGTTATTGCCCGCAGCCAGTTCCTGAACGACAAAGGCGAGCTGGAAGTTAAAGTGGGCGACGAGATCAAGGTTGCACTTGAAGCCGTTGAAAACGGTTTTGGTGAGACCCGTCTGTCTCGTGAAAAAGCCAAGCGTGCGGAAGCCTGGTCTGTTCTGGAGAAGGCCTTTGAAGCTGACGAGCCTGTTAAAGGTATTATCAGCGGCAAGGTGAAGGGTGGCTTCACCGTCAGCATCATGAACATTCAGGGCTTCCTGCCTGGTTCTCTGGTAGATGTGCGCCCTGTTCGTGACGTTGATTACTTAGAAGGCAAAGAGCTGGACTTTAAACTGATCAAGCTGGATGCCAAGCGTAACAACATCGTGGTATCTCGCCGTGCTGTGCTGGAAGCAGCAAACAGTGCGCAGCGTGAAGAGCTGCTGGCTTCTCTGCAGGAAGGTCAGGTAGTAGAAGGTGTGGTGAAGAACCTGACCAACTACGGTGCCTTTATTGACCTGGGTGGTGTTGATGGTCTGTTGCACATCACTGACATGGCGTGGAAGCGTATTTCTCACCCCAGCGAAATGCTGAATCCTGGTGACGAAATCACTGTCAAGATCATCAAGTTTGACCGTGAGTCCGGTCGTCTGTCTCTGGGTCTGAAGCAGCTGAGCAACGATCCTTGGGACGATATCGAATCCCGTTATCCCTCCGGTGCCAAGGTTAAGGCCGTGGTAACTAACCTGACTGACTACGGTTGCTTCGCTGCGCTGGAAGAAGGTATTGAAGGTCTGGTGCACGTTTCTGAAATGTCCTGGACTAACAAAAACATCCACCCCTCCAAGGTTGTGCAGGTAGGTGATGATGTTGAAGTGATGGTGCTGGATATCGACACCGCTCGTCGTCGTATCTCTCTGGGTCTGAAGCAGTGCCAGGAAAACCCCTGGGTTCGTTTCGCTAACGAATTCAAGGCCGGTGACAAGGTACAGGGCAAGATCAAGACCATCACTGATTTCGGTGTGTTTGTTGGTCTGGATTGGGATCTGGATGGTCTGGTACACGTATCTGATCTGTCTTGGGATGCTGATAACGAAGCTCTGCTGCGCCAATTCAAGAAAGGCGATGAAGTAGAAGCTGTTATCCTGGCCGTTGATGCTGAGAAAGAGCGTATTTCTCTGGGTATCAAGCAGCTGGAAAGCGATCCTTTCTCTGCCTTCGTTGCCCAGAATGGCAAAAACACCAAGGTAACCGCTACCGTTAAGGAAGTGGGTGAGAAAGATGCCGTTCTGACGCTGATCGAAGGTGTTGAGGGTGTACTGAAAGGTGAAGCGGCTGACCTGACTGTCGGCCAGAGCCTGGAAGTTCTGATCACCAACGTGGACCGCAAGTCTCGTGTAATCAGCCTGTCTGTGAAAGCGCTGGAAGCTGCTGAAGAGCGTGCTGCCATGCGTGAGATCCGTAACCAGGAAGTGGAGACCTCTGGTCCTACCACCATCGGTGATCTGATCAAGCAACAAATGGCTAACCAGGGTTAATTAACCCTAGGTTGGGGGAGGCCGCCTGAGGGCGGCCTTCTTGCGTTTTAACTAAGCGAATCTGTGATGTTATGAATCTGGATGCGACTACCCGTAACGCGCTTGTTAATGCCTTCTGGACCCAGGTGCAAAACACCATTAGCTGGGTGACAGAACGAGCAGGGTCCGTGCATGTGCATGTGGAAGATATCCTGCTTGGTTACGAGCGTTTGCTAAAGCAGATTGATGAGAATTTAACCCTGCAGGTTGGGAGGGCGCATGCCCAGGCACCTGTGGAGTTGGTAATCGGTTGTGATGGTTATGCAGAATCCATCGCTAGTGTCATGAGTCTAGTGCAGGCTGCTCCTTCGATGCAGGGAGTGCACATTCGGGCATTTCATGAGCGCCTGGATGAGGTGCCTGGAGTGGTGGAAACGCTTGATGAAGAGCCGCTGGCATTGTCAACGCTCTGGTTCCATCTCAGCCGTACCGATGAGTTGCATTTAAGTATTTTCCTGGAGGAGTTCCAGGGCTTGGAAAGTGATACTCGTGTTGAAGCGGTGATGTACTATTTGGACGCTTTAATTGGTGAGTTTGATTTGATGACTCGTGTGGCGACGCTGAATTGGTATGTGTTGCCAGAAGATCCGCTGGATTTTGGGTTGAAGCCGTTATCTGAGCTGCGCACAGAGTTTGATCGTATTCGTGCGAGCGTTCGCCCCTTAGGTGTGGTACTGCACTAAAGTAAGCGGTTAGGGTAGGTAGTTAAGCGGTGTAAGATTAGAAAAAAGCGGCGCCTGAATCAGGGGCCGCTTTTTATTTTCGATTGTGCCGGTTTAGTTGTTGGAAAGCACATAGATGCTTTCGCTGTCGTCATCTTCGTGACGGTAGGCTTGTGTCGTCATGGGTCACCTCGTTCCATGGTGTCTAGTAAGAGTGCTCACGTATTATACAAAAGTCTAATGAGCGCCTCTAACCGTTATCGGCGTTTGTGTAACTTTTTTTATATTTATTTATTATAAGAAAAGAATAGTTATTTCATTTTTGCATGTGCGTTATGTAAAGCCGTCTTAGCTTGGCTATAATCAGGCCAGTTTGCCCGTTCTGAATCGTGAAGGTGAATATGCGAGTATTGCGTAAATATACCAACCGCCGTCTCTATGATACCTCCCGTAGCTGCTATATCACCTTGGAGGATGTAAAACAGCTGGTGCTGAATAATGAGCCGTTTAAGGTTGAGGATTCGAAAACCGGGCAGGATCTTACTCGCAATATTTTGTTGCAGATTATTAGTGAACAAGAAGGGCAGAGTGGTAGCGCGTTGCTGACCAATCAGGTGTTGCAGCAGTTAATCCGTTTTTATGGGGATAACATGCAGGGTTTGATGGCGCAGTATTTGGAACACAGTATTGGTGCTTTTCTTGAGCAGCAGGAGCGTATTCGTGAGCAGATGGAAACCATGATGGCAGCAGCCAATCCGCTCACGATGATTAATCGTATCGCAGACCAGAATATGGCGATGTGGAATATGTTCTCTCAGGGCTTTGACCGTAAAGGGAAAGAGGCGGAAGAAAGCAATGAGAGCGAGAGAAAAGAGAAGGATAAGTAAGTTTTTATTGCGATGCCGCATTGCAAAGCCCCCTCAAGTGAGGGGGCTTTGTTTTATGGGTTACTCGCGAGCTTTTAGCCAGTTGGCGAGTTGAGGGGGAACCTCTCGCTGGGCGCGCCCGCTGACAAAAATGCCAATGTGACCCGCTTTAAAGGCGTATTCCTCATAGTCTTGGCTACCAATAACCTGTTTGAGTGCCTTTGAGGCAGAAGGGGGGACGAGGTGATCTTGGGTAGCGTACACATTCAGTACAGGTTGCTGAATATTGCTGAGTAACACCGGTTGGTTGCCAATGGTAATCTCGCCTTTTACCAGTTTGTTCTGCTGGAAAAAGTCTTTGATAAATTGGCGAAAGGCTTCACCTGCTTGATCCGGGCTGTCATAGATCCACTTTTCCATGCGTAGGAAGTTCAGAGCTTTGTCTTTGTCGGCAAGATGAGCTGGCATGCCTAGATTTTTTTGAATGCCTAAGCGCATTGGCATCAGTGAATTGTAAGCATCATTAAGGACGGCCCCTGGAATGTTGCCATAGGTGTCAACAGCGAGGTCGGTGTCTACTTCTCGGGCGAGGTGTGACAGCAGATTGTCTTCGGTATGGAAGTCTACCGGTGTCACCATGGTAATCAGGTTCTTAACTTTATGCGGGTGTAGTGCGGTGTAACAGAGGCTGAGAGTGCCGCCTTGGCATATGCCCAATAAGTTAACCTGTTCGCTGCCTGCGTGCTGGCTGCAGGCATCAACACAGGAGTCAATATAGTCATTGATGTAGTCGTCTAGGTCGACATAGCGATCAGCCGGGTCGGGATAACCCCAGTCAATTAAGTAGACGCTTTGGCCCTGTTCTAGTAAGCCGCGAACCAGTGAGCGGTCTGCTTGCAAGTCAATCATGTAGTAGCGATTTACCAAGGCATACACGATTAACAAGGGTGTCTGCTTATTGCTTGGTTGATCCGTGAGGGGAAGATAGCGGTACAGGCGTAACTTATCTGCCTGGTACACCAGCTCTTTAGGGGTCTGGTCAACGTCTATGTCGTTGATTTGTTGTAGTGTCTGGAAACTGTTGACCAGCTTGCTACTGAAGTCGCTCAGCTCTTCTGCTAAGCGTTGAGGGTTGAGATTTAAACCTTTCATCTTTTACCTCCTCAAGCCTTATCACTGGTGGTTTTACGGCTACGGCTTGGGGCTTTCGTGGTACTGGATCGAGTGTTGCTGTTTTGCCGGCGAGAGGGGCGTTTGCTCGCAGTGCTGTTGCTGCTGGTTGGTTTAGCACTGACGGCTTCTGGCTGTGCCTGATTTGGAGCTTGGCTTTGCTCGCTTAGCTGTTGTTGCAAACTGGCCATTTGCTGCTTAAGCGCCTGCATGTCTTTTTCCATTCGCTTGAGCTGCTTGCGTGCTTCATGCTGGCGCTTGAGTGCTGTATTCATCTCTACCCGAGTAGGCATGCCAAGCTGCTTGGCTTGTAGGTCACGCATATCCAGGGCGTATTTGCGCAGGGCCATAAAGGCATTGGAGATGCGGCCATGGGCTTGTCGGTATTCAAGGGTGAATACCAGCCTCTGGTAGCAACTCTCATAGGCATCTACCCATAGGTCATGTAGTTCTCCGAGGGTATTGACTTGGCTGCTGCCATCGCGCAGGCGTTCCAGCATGAGTTTACTGGTGTCGAGCTGGATGCTGGAGTAGAGCTCCAGGTAACGGCTAAGGGCTTCCTGATATTCCAACCAGAGCTTGCCGCCTTCCTGTAGACGCTCCTGTAATTCTCGATTACTGCCGAGAGTCGGGATGTCCAGGTGGTTCTTGATAGCATTGATAAAAGCATTATCGAACAGCAGGTCATCCTGAAAACTATGGGTTTTAAACAGGGCGGAGAACTGTTCCGGTAGGCTGAACTCTTTCAGGGCAAAATTGATGGCTTGTTTTTGGACTTCATTGATAAAGAAGTTAAATAGCTGAGTCTGGCCTTCTGTTCCTTGGAAATTGCTCCAGTTCTTCAGCAGCGTTTCGCCAAGCTGAGTAAACCAGTCAGCTTGCAGGCTGCTTTGCTGAAACAGATTTTGGCTTTGTGGGTCCAGGTGTTGGCTGGCAAACTTTTGCCAGTTGCTGAACAGGCCCTGCCAGGGATTCTGGGGTAGGGTATCGATCCCTTGGCCGAGGGCTTGCCAGTACTCTTGCTGCAGCTTGAGCCACTGATCCAGGCCAAAGGGTAGTGTGGACTCCATTACTGCACCTCCTCATTGCATTGGCTGGGGAAGTCTTGGGCCTACCGCATGCTTGCCCTGACTCTTGAGCCAGTATAGCGCTCATGTTGCATTGCACAAGTGGCGATCCTGATGCTGCTTAATCAGTCGAATAAAGGCTTGAGCGGCACTGGATTGACTGCGCTCCTGATGGCGAATATAGCCTAGTTCTCGGCTGAGGGGCGGGTCGAGTAGGGGCAGTAGCTGGAGTCCCTGGCAAAGGGTAGCGGGGAGCAGGCTCCAACCAAGACCTATTTCCACCATCATGCGCAGGGTGTCGAGGTTATTGGTATGAAGACCTAGCTGCAGTTGCAGTCCACGTTGTTGAAACAGACGTTCCAATAAGAGACGGGTAAAGGTGCCGCTATCGGGCAGGATTGCATCATATTGACAGAGCTGTTGCAGGCTTTGGCAACCTGCAGCAGGGTGATCACTGGCGCTGACGAAGTGCAGTTGATCTTGCCATACAGGGGTGCTGAGCAAACGTGGATCAGGGTCGGGGGCCAGGGTGATAATGCCGATTTCCACTTGGCCTTGGAGAACTTGCTCATAGACTTTCTCTGACTCGCCAAACTGCAATTGCAGTTTGACCTCGGGATAACTGTGGCTAAAGGCTTTTAATAGAGGGGGTAAGCGGTGTAAGCCAATGTGGTGGCTGGTGGCAAGGTGTAAGTTGCCTTTTACTTCGACGTTTAAATTGTCCAGCTCCCGTCGAGTGTCTTCCATCAAATTGAGTAGGGTCTGGCTGCGCTGATAGAGTAGTCGGCCAGCCTGAGTAAGGCTGATCTGCCGGCCAATACGGTCAAACAGACGATGACCTAATTGTTCCTCCAGCGTGGAGATGCGTTTACTGATAGCAGGCTGGGTGAGAAATAATTGCTCGGCAGCGAGGGAAAATGAACCCTGATCCGCCACGGCAATAAAGGCAATCAGTGCCTGGGGGTCAAATGTATTCCCCATTGGAATGCTCCGAATAAAAAATATGAATTTGTTTTATTCTAGCGGCGGCTCTAGGATAAAAGCCACAATAAATGAACGCCCTTTTCTTTCCTGTAACGGGCGTCAACCTTGATTAGCATGAGGACCTTCTGATGGCTGGCAAGACGCTTTATGACAAGCTCTGGGATGCCCATTTGGTGCGCCAGAATGATGATGGCAGCGCCCTGATTTACATTGATCGTCACCTGCTCCATGAAGTGACCTCTCCCCAGGCATTTGAGGGCTTGCGTCTGGCTGGGCGTCAGCCATGGCGTCTGGAAGCTAACCTGGCAACACCGGACCATAACGTGCCGACGACAGTCTTGGAGCGTCGCTCTGGTATTGACGGCATAGCCGATCCGGTGTCCAAAACCCAGGTACAAACCCTGGATCAAAACTGTGATGCCTTTGGTATTCGTGAATTCAAAATGGGTGATAAGCGCCAGGGGATCGTCCATGTCGTGGGGCCTGAGCAGGGGGCGACGCTGCCAGGTATGACGGTAGTCTGTGGCGATAGCCATACCTCCACCCATGGTGCCTTTGGTGCCCTGGCCCATGGTATCGGTACCTCTGAAGTTGAGCATGTCTTAGCGACCCAGTGTTTGGTGGCTAAGAAAATGAAAAACATGCTGATCCGGGTTGACGGTCAGTTAGGGTCAGGGGTGACCGCGAAAGATGTGGTGCTCTACATCATTGGTCAGATCGGTACTGCTGGCGGCACAGGCTATGCGATTGAGTTTGCCGGTGAGGCCATCCGCAGCCTGTCAATGGAAGGGCGGATGACAATCTGCAATATGGCGATTGAAGCCGGTGCCCGTGCAGGCATGGTGGCGGTGGATGAAATTACCCTGGATTACGTCAAGGGTCGGCCGTTTGCCCCGCAGGGTGCTGCCTGGGAGCAGGCGGTGCAAGCCTGGCGTGAGTTGCATTCCGATGCAGATGCACACTTTGATCGAGTAGTGGAGCTGCGTGCAGAGGATATTGAGCCCCAGGTCACCTGGGGAACCTCACCTGAGATGGTGGTGGCCGTGAGCAGTCGGGTGCCGGACCCTGTCGCGGAGCAAGATGGTGTGAAGCGTCTGGGTATTGAGCGGGCGTTGAAGTATATGGGTTTAAGTGCCAATCAAGCGATTACTGAGATTCAGCTGGATCGTGTCTTTATTGGTTCCTGCACCAATTCGCGGATTGAAGATCTGCGAGAGGCGGCGGCTGTGGTAAAAGGCCGCAAGGTGGCGGCCAGCCTGAAGCAAGCACTGGTGGTGCCTGGTTCTGGCTTGGTAAAAGAGCAGGCTGAAGCAGAGGGCCTGGATAAGATTTTTATCGAGGCTGGGATGGAATGGCGTGAGCCCGGTTGCTCCATGTGTTTGGCGATGAATGCCGATAAGCTGGGAGCGGGTGAGCACTGCGCCTCCACCTCTAACCGTAACTTTGAAGGCCGTCAGGGTTTTGGTGGGCGTACCCACTTGGTTAGCCCGGCAATGGCTGCTGCTGCTGCTATCGCTGGTCACTTCGTTGATGTCCGTGATTGGCTCAAATAAGGAGAAGCAACATGAAAGCCTTCCGCATTCACCAGGGTCTGGTTGCCCCCTTGGATCGAGCCAATGTCGATACTGACATGATCATTCCCAAGCAATTCCTGAAGTCCATCAAGCGCACTGGTTTTGGCAAAAACCTGTTTGATGAGCTGCGTTACCTTGATGAGGGGCAGCCGGATCAAGATTGTAGTGGCCGTCCGATTAATCCGGACTTTGTGTTGAATCAGCCGCGTTATCAGGGCGCCTCCATCTTGCTGGCACGGGAAAACTTTGGTTGTGGTTCAAGCCGCGAACATGCTCCTTGGGCGCTGGATGATTACGGTTTTCGCGCGGTGATTGCGCCGAGCTTTGCCGATATCTTCTTTAATAACTGCTTTAAGAATGGCTTGCTGCCGATTATTCTGCCCGCTGAGCAGGTGGATTACTTGTTCCGTGCGGTGGAAGCTGAACCCGGTTATCAGATAGTGATTGACCTGGAGCAACAGCAGGTCCAGTTAGCGGATGGCCAGGCCTTTGCTTTTGAGGTGGATGGCTTTCGCCGCCATTGCCTGCTCAATGGCTTGGATGAAATTGGCTTGACCTTAGAGCATGGGGATGACATCCGTGCCTATGAAGCCAAGCGTCGTGAACAAGCCCCCTGGTTATTTACGACTACCCCCTAAACCTGTGATCGGCCCTCTTGTGGGGCATCAATACGGAGGCGCAGCCCACTGCGCCCCATAGCAAACGGATTCTGAACATGAGCAAACGTATTCTGATTCTGCCGGGTGACGGTATTGGCCCTGAGATTATGGCTGAGGCGGTCAAGGTGCTGGAGGTTGTCAATCAGCGTTTCGATCTTAACCTGAGCTTGGAACAGGCTTTGGTGGGTGGTGCTGCTATTGATGCGACCGGCGTGCCACTGCCTGAAGAAACCCTGGCCCAGGCGAAAGCTGCGGATGCCGTGTTGCTTGGTGCGGTGGGTGGCCCCAAGTGGGATAAGCTGGAGATGGCGATTCGTCCTGAGAAAGGACTGTTAGGGTTGCGCTCAAACCTGACGCTGTTCGCTAACCTGCGTCCGGCGATTCTGTATCCCCAGTTGGCTGATGCCTCCAGTCTTAAAGCAGAAATTGTCTCTGGTTTGGATATTTTGATCGTGCGTGAACTGACCGGTGGCATTTACTTCGGTAAGCCGCGTGGGGTGCGCACCCTGGAGAATGGAGAGCGCGAAGGCTTTAACACCTACGTTTACTCCGAGTCGGAAATTCGCCGTATTGGTCGTGTGGCGTTCGAGTTGGCACGGCAGCGCCAGGGGCGGGTCTGCTCCGTTGATAAAGCCAACGTACTGGAAGTGACGGTACTGTGGCGTGAAGTGATGGATGAACTGAGCAAAGAGTATCCGGATGTGCAGTTGTCCCATATGTATGTCGACAATGCCGCCATGCAGCTGGTGAAAGCACCTAAGCAGTTTGATGTGCTGGTGACCGGTAATATGTTTGGTGATATTTTGTCTGACGAAGCTGCCATGTTGACCGGTTCTATTGGCATGTTGCCTTCGGCTTCTTTGGATGCCAACGGCAAGGGCATGTATGAACCCTGTCATGGCAGTGCGCCCGATATTGCCGGGCAGGGTATTGCTAACCCCTTGGCCACCATTTTGTCTGCCGCCATGATGCTGCGCTACACCTTTAAGCAAGAGGCAGCGGCCATCGCCATTGAGCAGGCGGTCAGTAAGGTGTTGGATCAGGGACTGCGTACAGCGGATATCTGGTCTGAGGGAATGCAAAAGGTCGGAACTGCTGCCATGGGTGCGGCAGTGGTGGCAGCACTTGACTCTTAACCAGGGTTGAAAGAGAGCAACACTTTCATCTACTGGGCAAGGAGCAATGGGGGAGGTTGATCAACCTCCCCAGTAAAACGAGGGAGCTCAGCTCCCCTAAACTGTGAGAACAATTGAGAATGTCCATGAAGCGTGTAGGTATGATCGGATGGCGGGGCATGGTTGGCTCCGTGCTCATGCAGCGTATGCTGGAAGAGCGTGACTTTGACCTGATTGAGCCGGTGTTTTTCACCACCTCTCAGATTGGTCAGCAGGGTCCCACGATTGGTAAAGACATTCCTACGCTGAAAGATGCTTACAGCATTGATGAACTCAAAACCATGGACATTATCATCACCTGTCAGGGTGGTGATTACACCAATGATGTTTTCCCCAGACTGCGTCAGGCGGGCTGGCAAGGCTACTGGATTGATGCGGCGTCTGCCCTGCGGATGGCGGATGACAGTGTCATTATTCTTGATCCGGTTAACAAAAACGTCATTAAGGATGCACTGCATCAGGGCGTGAAAAACTATGTGGGCGGTAACTGCACGGTCAGCCTGATGCTGATGGCGCTGGGCGGCTTGTTTGAAAAAGGTCTGGTGGAGTGGATGACTGCCATGACCTATCAGGCGGCTTCCGGTGCCGGTGCGCAGAACATGCGTGAGCTGCTCAAGCAGATGGGCGCTGCTAATCAGCACGTTGCTGCTGAGCTGGCAACTCCCTCCAGTGCTATCTTGGATATTGATCGTAAAGTGGCGGATCTGCTGCGCTCCGATACCTATCCCACAGAAAACTTTGGTGTGCCCTTGGCGGGTAGCCTGATTCCGTGGATTGATAAAGAGCTGGAAAGTGGACAATCCAAGGAAGAGTGGAAGGGCCAGGTGGAAACCAATAAGATCCTCGGTCGTAGTGGTAACCCCATTCCGGTAGACGGTATCTGTGTGCGTATCGGTGCGATGCGGTGCCATAGCCAGGCCCTGACAATCAAACTGAATAAAGATGTGCCGCTGGCGGATATTGAAGGTCTGCTGGCGCAGCACAATGACTGGGTGAAGGTGGTGCCTAATCATCGTGAAGTGAGCATGAAAGAGCTGACCCCCGCAGCGGTGACCGGCACCCTGAGCGTGCCCGTTGGGCGTTTGCGCAAGCTGAATATGGGGCCTCAGTATCTGGGGGCGTTCACTGTCGGTGATCAACTCCTATGGGGGGCGGCGGAACCGCTGCGTCGGATGCTACGCATCCTGCTGGAAGACTAAGCATCCCCCTGCCTTCTCAAGCCCGGCTCTGCCGGGCTTGTTATTTGGCTCGCTTGTCTGGCTGCGCTGAAACCGCTAAAGTGCCGCCCTGCTGTGAATGAGGTGCCTAATGAGCAAGACTTACAATGTGGCGGTGGTTGGTGCCACCGGTGCAGTCGGGGAAACCCTGATTGAAATTCTGGAACAGCGTCAGTTTCCAGTAAAACAACTCTTTTTGCTCGCCAGTGAGCGCTCTGCCGGTAAGGTGATTTATTTCCAGGAGCGTTCGGTCAAGATTCAGTTGCTGGATAACTTTGACTTTAGCCAGGTGGATATTGCTTTCTTTATGGCCAGTGGTGAGCTGGCCAAGGCTTATGCCCCTAAAGCGGCTGCGGCAGGTGCGGTAGTGATCGATAATTCCAGCGCGTTTCGTTATGAGCAGGATGTGCCCCTCGTGGTAGCAGAAGTGAATCCTGAGGCGGTTGCAGGCTACAGAGCGCGTAATCTGATTGCTAATCCCAATTGCTCAACTATTCAGATGCTGGTGGCGCTGAAGCCTATTCACGATGAGGCTGGGGTGGAGCGGATCAATGTCGCCACCTATCAGGCCGTATCCGGCAGCGGTCGTGAGGCCGTTGAGGAACTGGCCAAGCAAACCATTCATATGATGAGTGGTAAAGGCCGGGAAGATGCGGAATGTGAAGTTTATCCGAAGAGCATCGCTTTTAACGTGTTGCCCCAAATCGATGTGTTTGAGGATAACGGCTATACCCGTGAAGAGATGAAGATGGTGCGGGAAACCCGCAAAATTTTAGGGGACGAGCATATTCTGGTAAATCCGACCTGCGTCAGGGTGCCGGTATTCTTCGGCCACTCAGAAGCGGTGCATCTGGAAACCCGTGAGCCTATTAGCGTTGAGCGTGTACAGCAATTGTTAGCCAAGGCGCCTGGGGTCAAGTTGCTGGATGAGCGTAAGGCTGGGGGATATCCCACTCCGGCGGGCGAGGCGGCCGGTAATGATTGGGTTTGGGTTGGGCGTGTGCGTAAGGATATTTCCTGGGAAAACGGGCTAAATCTGTGGGTTGTGGCGGATAACGTGCGTAAGGGCGCGGCGACTAACTCGGTACAGATTGCCGAAATCCTAGTTCGTGACTATCTCAATCAACAGAACTAAGTCTTAGTCGACAGAATTAAGCTCGTTCTGAGGGCGCAGGCAGGCGTTAGACATGGCGTCAGTCTGCGCATATACTCCTCAGCATCAAAAAATGAATGCCTGATAACTCAAGGACATAGCCTGCAAAGGGAACGACTTAGGCGAGCCTGCAGCCAGGTCGAAAGCCTGACTTATGTCTTGGTGGTGATAATAAGAGGGTAAGGATGTCGAATGCTGCGTAAGCTTGCCACTAGCCTCCTGATGGTAGGTGCCTTGCACACCACCTCTGCCTGGGGTCTCGCATTGGGTGAGGCATCCATCGGCTCCTTTCTCAATGAACCCTTGAATGCTGAACTGCCCTTATTGGACACCCAAGGGGTGCGTTTGGGGCAGGTACGTGTTCGTTTGGCGGACAACCAAGCCTTCAAACTAGCCGGGGTTGAGCCTTCATCATTACTCAATGCCTTGCGCTTCCAAGTTGCCACACGCAATGGCCAGCCCCTGGTTCAAGTCACTAGTAATACACCCATTGATCAACCCTATTTGAACTTCTTGGTTGAGGTGAGTTGGCCTCAAGGCAAGTTAGTGCGCGAGTACACGCTTTTTCTCGATCCTCCTGTGCCAGTAGTGCAATTAGTGGGGGCTGAGGTGAATGGTGTCCGGGTGCAGGCTCCTTCAGGATTTACCACCCCTGACCAACCCTTTAGCGGTGGCAGTATTCAACGTTTGGATAACAGTGCCCCCGCCATACCTGTACCCGTGGAGTCCGCCAAGGCATCGGAGCCCCAGGCCGGTAAAACCTCGGTAGTGAAAGGGAAAAAAGTAAAGGTCGGGCGCAAAGATACCCTGTGGGATATTGCAGTGCGGACTCGTCCTACTAAAAAGGTCAGTCCGCAACAGGTGATGTTGGCGTACCAGCGGGTTAATCCAACGGCCTTTGTCGATGGCAATATTAATCGCCTAAAGCAGGGAGTGAGCTTGCAGGTTCCTGCCCTGGCAGAGATTGAAAAGCTAAGTTTTCAAGAAGCGGTGCAGGAAGTTGCTCGGCAGAATCGCCTCTGGAAAAGTGGTGGGGCTGCTAAAGCGGAGCCAGCTAAGGCACCAACGCTAAAGTCAGAGCCCGCCAAAGCTGAGCCAGCTAAAGCCAATGCCAAGGAAGAAGGTCAGTTACGGGTAATGGCACCCGCCAAGGAGGAGGCAGGGGAAAACGGTGAGCTTAAACAAAAGTATGAAGACTTAGAGCATAAGCTATCTCTGGCGCAAGAAGGTTTGGATCGCTCTGAGCGAGAAAACGCTGAGTTGAAGAGTCGTTTAGATGCGTTAGAGCAACAGTTGGAAACCTTACAGAAACTGCTGACTTTGAAAGATGAGCAGTTGGCTGTACTGGAGCAGGAAGCGGCTAAGGCGCGTCAGTCCGAACAAGAGGCTGTGCAAGACAATATTCAATTAGCGCAACAGCTGGAAGAGGCTAAAAAGCAGTTGGCGGCCCAGCAAATGCAACCTGCTATGCCTGCTGCCGATGAAAACATGCCAGCAGAAGATGAACAAAGCATTGAACAGTGGTTAGAACAGATTCCACCGATGTATTGGATTGCTGGCGCGGGGACCTTAGTGGCGCTGTTGGTGGGGACACTGTTGTTGATGCGCCGTCGTAACAGTTCGGCAGAAGATATTCATGAGCGTATTCGCCAGGAGCTCCAGTCGCAGTTAAGTCAGCAACCCAGTGCCGCTGCTCCTGCAGCAACTGCAGCAGTAGCAGGTGCGGCGGTGGGAGCCGCCGCTGCCACTGCCATGGCTGAGCCGGTACAGGATGACAATATTCCTGAATTGGATCCGCTTGAGGGCTTTGACGAATTGCTCAGTGATGAGCTTGATCTGGATATGGTCACCGATGAAGACGATCCATTTAATCAAGCCGAAGAAGATGATCTGACTGGGCCGACGTTGGTTGATGAAGTACAGGATCAGCCAGAAGAGATTAACCTTGATTTAGATTTAGACGCCTCGCTAGAGGATGACGATCAGCCCAGTAAGGCGGCGGATGAAGTCGATGATGTGCAGGTCGGAGAGTTTGACCTGGATGAGTTGACTCAGGATATCGAGCTGGATGTCAGTGATAGTCCGGGCGATGATGAAGAGGCTTTTGTCCAGTCGTTGTTAAATGAGAATGAGCAGGCGGCGGTTGAAGAAGCGGATCAGGAAAGTGACTTTGACCTGGATGCGCTAATGGAAGAAGAACCTCTGCCGAACCTGGCTGAGGAAGGTGAACCAGAAAGCGCTGAAGACTCCGATGCGCAGGCGGATATCGATTCTCTATTGAATGACACCCTAGGCGAAGATGAACAAGACTTCGACCTGGATGAGATGTTGGAGACAGAGCCGTCTGCCGACCCATTGGATGAGCTGGTGGCTGAGAGTGATGATGACGTACTGGTAGAAGACGAGCCGGTGGTGGCTGAGGAAGATAACGATGCCATTAGCTCGCTAGACCAGGAGTTGGATGCACTGTTGGCGGAAGCAGATCAGGATGGATTTGTCGAAGAAGAGTCCCTGGGTGAGGAAGACTTTACTTTCCTCTCGGGGGCTGATGAGGTGGCCACCAAGCTAGACTTGGCCCGCGCCTATATCGACATGGAAGATGCCGATGGCGCACGGGATATTCTTGATGAGGTGCTGCAAGAAGGCACCGATGCCCAGAAACAGGAAGCGGAAGAGTTACTTGCCGCGATTGCGTGATAGTTTCCATGAGTGTTGAAGACTTAACTTCAGGGGCTGTAAAGCCCCTGATGCGTGTTGCTTTGGGTGTTGAGTACGATGGTAGTCAGTTTCATGGTTGGCAAGCGCAGAAGTTTGCCGTTGCCAGCGTGCAGGCAGAGTTAGAGGCAGCCTTAAGTAAGGTGGCGGCTGAGCCTATCAGTGTGATCTGTGCAGGGCGTACCGATACAGGGGTGCATGCCAGCGAGCAAGTAGTGCATTTTGATACCCATGTCACGCGGGATATGCGAGCCTGGATTTTGGGTACTAACTCCAATCTTAGTCGCCATGTCAGCGTGCGTTGGGCCACGCCAGTATCGATGGATTTCCACGCCCGCTTTTCTGCTGTTGAGCGTCAATATCGCTATGTGATTTATAACCACTCAGTTCAGCCAGCGCTGTTTAATCGTCATCTGACCTGGACTCATAAACCGCTCAATGTTGAGCGCATGCAGCAGGCAGCAAACTATTTACTTGGTACCCATGACTTCACCTCTTATCGAGCGGTGCAGTGTCAGGCGAAAAGCCCGGTTCGCACCCTGCACGAGCTGAGTGTACAGCGCTTTGGTGATTACATCGTGCTGAATGTCCGTGCCAATGCTTTTCTCCATCATATGGTGCGCAACTTGGCGGGAGTGCTGATGAAAATCGGTGCCGGTGAAGCTGAGCCAACTTGGGCACGAGAGGTTTTGCAGGCGCGGGATCGGCGCCTGGGAGGGGTGACTGCACCTCCCTTTGGTTTGTACCTGGTGCGAGCGGGTTATCCGGAACACTTCCTGTTGCCACAGGAGGCGCCAGGACCCAGCTTTATCAAGGCGTTGATGGGCTGACGCCTGCTGTGCCTTTTGTTAAGATCGGCCTGCATTGTCGGGCCGGTTTGCCAGTCAAATAGGAGAGGCAGGGGTGAGAACCCGAGTCAAAATTTGTGGAATTTGCCATATAGAGGATGCGCAAGCCGCTATCGCCGCTGGGGCGGATGCCTTGGGTTGGGTGTTTTATCCTCCTAGCAAAAGGGCTGTCTCCCTGGAGCAGGCCGCCGCTATGACCGTCTTGCTACCGCCTTTTGTGGAGCGGGTAGGGTTGTTCGTCGATGACGAACGCCAACGGGTTGAGCAGATCATCCAACGGGTGTCGTTAAGCTTGCTGCAGTTTCATGGTGATGAAAGCCCGGAGTACTGTGAAAGCTTTTCCCTGCCGTACATTAAGGCAATCCGCATGCGCCCAGGAATCAACCTGGCTGCAGAGGCACAGCGTTATCAGTCGGCGCGGGCATTGCTAGTCGATACCTACCAGCCGGGTGTGCCTGGTGGTACGGGTCAAGTCTTTGATTGGCAGTCTTTGCCGGCTCAATTCAGCAAGCCTTTGATCTTGGCGGGTGGCCTGACGGCCAGTAATGTAGCCCAGGCCATTACGCAAGTTCGCCCCTATGCAGTGGATGTGAGTGGTGGAGTTGAGGCGCAACCTGGGCAAAAAGATGCCAGTTTAATTTCCGCATTTATGCAAGAGGTGGGTCGTGGTGACGCAAGTTGATTGGAAAAACCTGGTGCAGTTGCCGGATGAGCGTGGTCACTTTGGCCCCTACGGCGGCCGTTTTGTTTCCGAAACCCTGATGGCGGCACTGGATCAGCTCGCTGATACCTATCGTGGTGTCTGGCAGGATCCCGAGTTTGTGGCTGAGTTCGACCGCGATCTTAAGCACTATGTTGGCCGTCCTTCTCCGCTGTATCACGCCGAGCGTTTATCACGTGAGATTGGCGGAGCGCAGATTTATCTCAAGCGCGAAGACTTGAACCACACCGGTGCCCATAAGGTAAACAACACCATCGGTCAGGCGTTGCTGGCAAAACGTATTGGCAAGCCCCGCGTGATTGCCGAGACGGGGGCCGGTCAGCACGGAGTGGCATCCGCCACCGTAGCAGCACGCCTTGGTTTGGAGTGTGTGGTGTACATGGGTGAGGAGGACATCCGTCGTCAGGCCTTGAATGTGTACCGCATGAAGTTGCTGGGGGCTACGGTTGTGCCTGTGACTTCGGGCACTCGCACGCTGAAAGATGCCTTGAACGAGGCGATGCGTGATTGGGTGACCAACGTAGACTCAACCTTCTACATTATAGGCACCGCTGCAGGTCCCCATCCTTATCCGCAGATGGTGCGTGACTTCCAAGCGGTGATTGGCCGTGAAGCGCGTGAGCAGTGTCTGGAAATGACCGGACGTTTGCCTGATGCAGTAGTGGCCTGTGTCGGTGGTGGCTCGAATGCCATTGGCCTGTTCTATCCCTTTATTGAAGATGCCGAAGTGCAGATGGTTGGGGTGGAAGCTGGTGGCCATGGTCTGCACACGGGTCAGCATGCGGCTCCTCTGACCGCTGGACGTCCAGGCGTGTTGCATGGCAACCGCACCTATTTGATGGCGGACGATGCAGGCCAGATTCTGGGCACTCATTCCGTTTCTGCCGGTTTGGATTACCCCGGAGTAGGTCCTGAGCATGCTTACCTGAAAGATACTGGCCGAGCCCAATATGTGGCAGCTACCGATGATGAAGCCATGCATGCCTTCCGTACCCTGACCCGAGTGGAAGGTATTATGCCTGCGCTTGAGTCCAGTCATGCGGTTGCTCATGCGATGAAGATGGCTGCCAGTATGAAGCCGGAACAAATTATCGTGGTTAACCTTTCTGGTCGTGGCGATAAAGACATCCATACCGTGGCCGCCATTGATGGTCTTGAACTTTAAGGAGCTGCCATGAGTCGTATTCAAGCGTGTTTTGCAGGCCTGGCTGACCAGGGTAAAAAAGCCTTGATTCCCTATATCACTGCGGGGGATGGTGGTCAGGCACTTACCGTGCCCCTGATGCATAAGCTGGTGGAGTCTGGCGCAGATTTAATTGAATTGGGGGTGCCTTTCTCGGATCCGATGGCCGATGGCCCTGTGATTCAACTGGCCTGTGAGCGTGCCTTAGCAGCGGGTACGCGCCTGGTGGATGTGTTGGCGATGGTGAGTGAATTTCGTCAGCGTGACCAGCAGACCCCGGTGGTGCTGATGGGCTACCTTAATCCCATTGAAATGATGGGCTATGAGAAATTTGCCGAGCAGGCCTGTCAAGCTGGGGTGGATGGCGTGCTGCTGGTGGATATGCCACCGGAAGAGGCGGGGGATTACCCGGCACTATTTAGAGGTAAGGGGCTGGACGTGATTTTCCTGCTGGCACCTACCAGTAGTGTTGAGCGGATTAAAGCGATTGGTGAGGCGGGTTCTGGCTATGTCTATTACGTCTCCCTGAAAGGGGTGACGGGTTCGGCGACTTTGAACACCCAAGAAGTGGCTGAGCGTGTGGCTTTGATTCGCCAGTATGTGCAGACTCCTGTAGGGGTGGGCTTCGGTATTCGTGATCCTCAGTCTGCCCGGGCGGTGTCAGAGGTAGCGGATGGGGTGATTGTGGGGAGTGTGCTGGTCAATAAGATGGCGCAATTACAACAGCAGCCCGAGCAGCTGTTAGCGGAAGTTCCTGCTATCATAGCGGCCATGCGTGACGCACTAGATCAATAATGGGTGTGTCGGCTTGTTCAGCGAGGCTGAGCAGGCACAACCTTAGATAAGAAAGCTGAGTAAAAGTCTGCTACTGCGTGTAGTGGACCTGGAGAGACCATGAGTAACTGGCTAGAGAAAATTGTTCCTTCTCTCGTACGAGTGCAGCGCAAGAGCGCTCAAGCTAGCAGCGTGCCTGAGGGCTTGTGGAAGAAGTGTCCGAAATGCGAAGCGGTACTCTATCGTCCTGAGCTGGATAAAAACCTGGATGTGTGCCCCAAGTGTGACCATCACATGCGGGTTAGTGCACGTCGTCGTCTGGATATTTTCTTGGATGCGGAAGGCCGTCAGGAAGTCGGTGCCGATGTGGAGCCAGTGGATCGTCTCAAATTTAAAGACTCCAAGCGCTATAAAGAGCGTTTAGCTGCTGCACAAAAAGATACCAATGAAAAAGATGCCTTGATCGCTATGAAAGGCACCTTGGACGGCATGCCGCTGGTTGCTGTTGCCTTTGAATTTAATTTTATGGGCGGCTCCATGGGTGCGGTTGTCGGTGAGCGTTTTGTACGGGCGGTGAATGTGTGCCTGGAACAGCGTATTCCTTTGGTTTGCTTTGCGGCCTCCGGTGGTGCGCGGATGCAGGAAGCGCTGTTTTCGCTGATGCAGATGGCTAAAACCAGTGCGGCGTTGGAAAAAATGAAAATGCAGGGGATTCCCTTCATTTCGGTGCTGACTGATCCCGTGTTTGGTGGTGTGTCTGCCAGTTTGGCGATGTTGGGTGATGTCAATGTGGCCGAACCCAATGCTTTGATCGGCTTTGCTGGCCCCCGGGTTATCGAGCAAACCGTACGGGAAAAATTGCCTGAAGGCTTCCAGCGTAGTGAGTTCCTGCTGGAGCACGGGGCGATTGATATGATCATCCATCGCAAGCAAATGCGTGGAAAAGTGGGTGGTTTGTTGCGTAAGTTCAGTCACTTGCCGGCAGCCAATGCTGTCTGAGTCTGACAAGTCAGTATGAAGTTACTAAAGCCGGCCTGGAGCCGGCTTTATCTTGTAAGTGGGGTAGAGATCAGGTGCGGACGCTAGATCAATGGCTCAGTTGGATGGAGCAACAACATCCGCAGCAAATCGAGCTGGGTTTGGAGCGGGTTGGCCAGGTATGGCAGGCGCTAGGGCAGCCTCAATTAGCTCGTCGAGTGGTGACTGTTGGCGGCACCAATGGTAAAGGCTCCACCCTGACGTACCTCAGCCAATTGGGGATGGCCGCTGGCTGGAAAGTGGGCTGTTACACCTCGCCGCATTTTTTACGTTACAACGAGCGCGTTTGTGTGCAGGGGCAGATGGTGACCGACCAGCAGCTCTGTGATGCTTTTGCCCAGGTAGAGCAGGCTCGTCAGCAGCTCGCTGTACCGCCTGCGCTGACCTATTTTGAGTTCGGCACCCTGGCGGCTTTTTTGATTCTGGCTGAGGCGCAGCTGGATTTGGTGGTGTTAGAAGTAGGGTTGGGTGGACGTCTTGATGCGGTTAACCTGATTGATGCCGATGTCGCCATCATCACTTCGATCGACTTGGATCACACTGACTGGTTGGGGCCGGATCGCTATAGCATCGGTCGGGAAAAAGCCGGTATTTTTCGCCCTGGGCGCTATGCCCTCTGTGCCGATCCAGAACCCCCTCTGAGTGTAGTGGAACAAGCCGAGCGGCTCGGTAGCCAATTGCTGCAAATTAATCAGCAATTTGGTTTGCGTGAACAGGAAGATGGCAGCTGGCTCGCTTATGGGGTGGATGTACAGGGAAGGAGTTGGCAGTTAACTGGGTTGCAGGAACCACGTTTACCGTTACGCAATATGGCGCCGGCCTTACAAGCGGCGGTTTTATTGCAGATGCCCGGGCTTAGTCAATTTGCTGCCGGTGTGTTGGCGGAAGCCAGCCTAACGGGGCGTTTTCAGAGTCTGCATTGGCAGGGACGTGAATGGCTGTTGGATGTGGCCCATAACCCGGAAGCTGCGCGTCATTTGGCCACTTGGTTGGCTCGACATCCCGTTGCAGGTAAACATCTTGCTCTGTGTGGGATGCTTAAGGATAAGGATGCTGAGCCTGTGCTTCAGGCATTGGCGCCTCAGGTACAAGCCTGGTGCTGGCTGGACTTGCCGGGACCTCGGGGTCAGACCGGGCAGGAGTTGTCTGCTAAGTTGGCAGTGGAAGCCCCTCAGGGCTATGCCAATTCCATCGGGCAGGCGGTGCAGTGGTTACTGCAGCATTCCAGTGAACAAGACCGCATTCTGGTATTTGGTTCTTTCTTGACGGTGAGTGCTTTCTTGGCCCATTACCAGGAGGAAGCGCATGTCTGAGCGTAATCGTTATCGCATTGCCGGAGCCTTTGTTTTGGCCCTTATCCTGACCGCCTTTGGCTGGGCTTTTTGGGATGGGGCGGGGGTGCCAAGTTTGCCGGTTGTGGCCCAGGCCGGTATTCCTCCGCGTCCTCCGGCACCGGTATTGCAAAATTACCCGCCACAACAGCCAGTATTGCCGCTGCAAACTGAGGTGGCACCGGTGGTTAATCAGGCGGCACAAATGCAAGCCACTGAAGTGGCTCCGCCCCCGACTGCAGCGGCTCAGCCGGCGAAGCCAATAACCAAAAACGAAGTAAAAGCCGCTGCTAAGCCAGTGGCTCCCCCCGAGGTACAGTTTGATCAACAGGGTGTACCTGCGGCCTGGTCATTGCAGCTAGCCAGTTTTAAGGATGAGGCGAATGCTAAGCGTTTGCACCAGCAGGTGCAGGGTAAAGGCCATAAGGCTTACCTGATTCAAGAGGGGGGATTGCATAAAGTGCTGATCGGCCCGGAGCTGGATAAAGCGAGAATGGAACGATTAAAAGCAGAGATCAAAACGCAGTTTGGTTTGGCGGCAATGGTCGTGCGTTATCAGTTACCTGGGGCGAAATAGGGTTAGCAGTAAGGAAGGCTTCTGCTAGAATGCGCTCGCATTTGTGAGGAACTATGCATGAATTGGGCCGATTGGGTGATTTTAGCGATTATTGTCATTTCAGGACTCATTAGCCTGCGCCGGGGGTTTATCCGTGAAGCGCTGTCGCTGGTGACCTGGGTATTGGCCTTCATCGTTGCCCGTCTGTTTACCGATCAATTGACTGTATTGCTGACGTCTTATATCCAAACTCCTTCATTGAGGGTGGCTGCGGCCTTTGTTGGACTGTTTGTCGCTACCCTGATTTTGGGCTCGCTGATCAGTTTCGTTTTTGCCGAATTGGTGAAGGCGACGGGTTTGAGTGGCACGGATCGGGTATTGGGTATGGCATTTGGCGTTGCTCGTGGTTGTGTGTTGGTAGTGGTCTGTGTGGCGCTACTGTCTTACACCCCGGTGGTGAATGATGTCTGGTGGCAGAACTCCCAGTTAATTCCCGAATTCAAAATGATGGAAAGCTGGTCACTCGCCTTGTTGAAGGACGTATCCGGCGCCATCTTGTCTGTAGGTGGATAGTTTGTTGCAAGGAAAGGCTGCATATGCAGCCTTTCCTATTGGTGCACGCCAATGAAGTCACTGAGGTACTAACGAATGTGCGGTATTGTCGGCATTGTTGCCAATTCCTATGTGAACCAGGAAATTTTTGATGCGTTGACGGTGCTGCAGCATCGTGGCCAGGACGCCGCCGGTATGGTGACCTGCCATGAAGGGCGCTTTTACCTGCGTAAAGAAAATGGCCTTGTGCGGGATGTATTCCGTACCCGGCACATGCGTCGCCTGATTGGTAATGTGGGAATTGGCCATGTGCGCTATCCCACGGCCGGGAGCTCTAGCTCTGCCGAGTCACAGCCCTTCTATGTGAACTCGCCCTACGGTATTGCGTTGGCCCACAACGGTAATCTGACCAATACGGATGAGTTGGCTGATGATCTGTTCCGAGAAGACTTGCGCCATATCAACACGACTTCTGACTCAGAGGTCTTGCTGAACGTCCTGGCTCATGAGTTACAGGTGTTGCATAAGCTGCATCTGACGGCCGAGGATATCTTTACCGCGCTGAGTAAGGTGTACAAGCGCATCCGGGGTGCCTATGCGGTAGTGGCGGTGATTGCTGGACACGGCTTAGTGGCTTTCCGCGATCCTCAGGGGATTCGTCCGCTTTGTATCGGTAAGCGTGATGGCGCGGCTGGGCCAGAGTATATGGTGGCATCCGAAAGCTGCGCTATTACTGGTGCGGGTTATAAGCTACTGCGGGATGTGGTACCCGGTGAAGGCGTCTTTATTAATAAAGAAGGCGAGTTTGCTGCACGAGTCTGTGCCGAGCATACCGAATACCGTCCCTGTATTTTTGAACATGTTTATCTGGCTCGTCCGGATGCCATTATCGATGGCATTTCAGTCTATAAGGCCCGCCTGCGGATGGGTGAGCTGCTGGCGGAAAAGGTGCTACGCCAGCGTCCCCAGCATGATATTGATGTGGTCATTCCTATTCCAGATACCAGCCGTACCGCAGCGATGCAGATGGCGTTGAAGCTTGGCGTTAAAATGCGCGAGGGCTTTGTGAAAAACCGCTATATTGGCCGCACCTTCATCATGCCTGGGCAAACTATCCGGGAAAAGTCTGTCCGTCAGAAGCTCAGCCCGATTGAGTTGGAGTTCAAGGACAAGGTGGTTCTATTAGTAGATGACTCTATCGTACGGGGCACTACTTCACGGCAGATTATCGATATGGCACGCGAATGTGGGGCGAAAAAAGTCTATATGGCCTCCGCAGCGCCTGCTATTCGTTATCCTAATGTCTATGGCATTGATATGCCTGCGGCGCGGGAGCTGGTGGCCCATGGTCGTACTGAGGATGAGGTGTGTGCATATATCGGTGCCGACTGGTTGGTGTATCAGGATTTGGAAGATCTGATTGCCTCTACTCAGGGTGGGGATTCGCCGGTGCATCATTTTGACTGCTCGGTATTTGACGGGCACTATGTCACTGGCGACATTGATCAGACTTATTTCGATAAATTAGAATCCATGCGCAATGATGAAGCCAAGGCGCGTTCTCAGCATCCGGGAACGGTAGCCAATGAATCGGCGAACATGTTGCAAAACTTGTGATGTTGAATCGGAGCCAAGTGCTCTGATGCAGTCGAAACGCCGCCATTAGGCGGCGTTTTTGTTCCTGTGGAGATGAAGGTACATGGCAGACAAACAACTAAACTTCGCGCGGCTACAAGCTGATTTGCAAGGCGTAGGGCTGGATACGTTAGCCGTACGGGCAGGGCATCAGCGTACCCTGGAAGCGGAGCATGCCGAGGCGATTTTCCCCACTTCCAGCTTTGTGTTTACCTCGGCAGCAGAGGCCGCGGAGCGTTTTGCCAGTGCTGAAGGTAACATCTATTCACGCTTTACTAATCCGACAGTGCGCGCCTTTGAGCAGCGTATTGCGGCCTTGGAAGGGGGAGAGCGCGGGGTAGCGACCTCGTCAGGAATGGCGGCGATCCTGAGTGTAACGCTGGGAATGTTGCAGCAGGGGGATCATATTCTCTGCTCTCGCTCGGTATTTGGCTCTACCATTACCTTGTTTGATAAATACTTGGCTAAGTTTGGTATCCAGACCAGTTATGTTGATCCTAAGAATGTAGAAGCCTGGCGTCAGGCACTGCGTCCCAATACCAAGTTGTTCTTTATTGAAACCCCCTCTAACCCCTTAGCGGAAATCGTCGATGTGCCTGCATTGTCTGAATTGGCCAAGCAGGCGGGAGCGAAGCTGATCGTTGATAATTGCTTCTGTACGCCAGCATTGCAGCGTCCGTTGGAGCAGGGGGCGGATATTATCGTTCACTCGGCCACCAAGTATTTGGATGGACAGGGGCGTTGTGTCGGGGGTGTGGTGGTGGGTAACCATGCTGATATGGAGCAGGTGTTTGCTTTCCTGCGCACGGCAGGGCCGAGTATGAGTCCCTTTAATGCCTGGGTGTTTTTAAAGGGACTAGAGACCTTGAAGCTGCGCATGTTGGCCCATAGTCAAAATGCATTGGAGCTTGCCCAGTGGCTGGAAGCTCATCCTAAGGTTTTGAAGGTTTATTACAGTGGCTTGCCTAGTCATCCGCAGCATGAGTTGGCTAAGCGTCAACAGCGTGCCTTTGGTGGGGTGCTGGCATTTGAGGTATTAGGTGGTAAAGAGCAAGCATGGCAAGTGATTGACCATACCCGTTTGCTTTCCATTACCGGAAATTTGGGCGACACCCGCAGCACCATCACCCATCCTGCCACTACAACACATGCCAAAATGACGCCGGAGGCCCGTGCTGAGGTGGGTATTCGTGATAGTTTGATTCGGATTTCGGTGGGGCTGGAAGATATTGATGATATTAAAGCCGATCTTGATAGAGGCTTGGAGCTGCTATGAAACAATATATCTGGATGGTGGCGGCAGTAGGGTTATTAGCCGGATGTGGTGACGGTAAAGAAGATAAGACGAATTTTGCTCGCTTGTTCCAAGAGGTACGCCAGCCAGTGGTCAGTCCTTCGGGTAACCGAGACCCGATTCCTGAACACTTTGTTCAGGTGCAGGATCTGCTGATTACCATCCCCAATGGCAAAATGGATATTGATATTACCCTGGAGACCAAAAGCCCTAAGGCGAAGGAAGAGCTTAACAAGCATATGCCGATGGTGCAGCATTACTTAATGCTGGCTTTATCTCAGGTGGATATGTCGGCAGTAGAGGATGAAAAGCAGCGGCAGATGCTGCTGATGCAGGTTCGTGACTATTTGAATGCTAGCCTGCAGCAAGAATACCCGCACCTCTACATAGAGCGCATCTTGGTAGATCGTCTGTGGCAGCAGGCAAGTAAGAAGCCTGCAACCAGTAACCAGTAAATAGCTTGAGGGCTAGCCGGCTTAGTAAGCTGGTTGGTTGCTAGAGAGGCGAAACAAAAAGGCCACCCCGCAGGGGGTGGCCTTTTACATGGTGCTAACCTTAGGCAGCGACTGTGGGAATCACAGTAGAGGCAGCCTTCTGGTAAGACTCGATCTGATGGAAGTTCAGGTAGCGATAAATATCGCCAGCCATAGTGTCCAGGTTCTGGGCGTAAGTCATGTACTCCTCTACGCTGGGCAGTTTGCCCATGATAGAGGCAACCGCCGCCAGCTCAGCCGAGGCCAAGTAGACGTTAGCGCCATCACCCAAACGGTTGGGGAAGTTACGGGTTGAGGTAGAAACAACCGTGGACTTCTCCGCAACACGGGCTTGGTTACCCATGCATAGTGAGCAACCGGGCATTTCCATGCGGGCACCCGCTTTGCCGTAAATGCCGTAGTAGCCTTCCTCGGTCAGTTGATACTGGTCCATCTTGGTGGGCGGAGCCAGCCACAGACGAGTGGGCAGTTGACCCTTCACTTTTTCCAGCAGCTTACCGGCGGCGCGGAAATGACCGATGTTGGTCATGCAGGAACCGATAAAGACTTCGTCAATTTTGTCGCCGGCAACGGAGGACAGCAGACGAGCATCATCGGGATCGTTAGGCGCACACAGAATGGGCTCATTCACTTCCGCCAGATCAATCTCAATGACGGCTGCATATTCTGCATCGGCGTCAGCTGACATCAGTTCCGGCTTAGCCAGCCAAGCTTCCATTGCTTGGATGCGGCGCTCCAGGGTGCGGCGGTCGCCGTAACCGTTAGCGATCATCCACTTCAGCAGTACAACGTTGGACTGCAGGTATTCAGCAACAGAGTTCTCTGACAGCTTGATAGTACAGCCAGCAGCGGAGCGCTCGGCGGAAGCATCGGACAGCTCGAACGCTTGCTCGACAGTCAGTTCTTCCAGGCCTTCGATCTCCAGGATGCGTCCGGAGAAGATGTTCTTTTTACCTTTCTTCTCAACGGTCAGCAGGCCTTGCTGGATGGCGTAGTAGGGGATGGCATGAACCAGGTCACGCAGGGTGATACCAGGCTTCATTTTGCCCTTGAAACGCACCAGTACAGACTCAGGCATATCCAGCGGCATGACGCCAGTAGCGGCAGCAAAGGCAACCAGGCCTGAACCCGCAGGGAAAGAAATGCCCATGGGGAAGCGGGTGTGGGAGTCGCCACCGGTACCTACAGTGTCAGGCAGCAGCATGCGGTTCAGCCAGGAGTGGATGATGCCGTCGCCAGGACGCAGAGACACACCGCCGCGGTTCATAATGAAATCAGGCAGGGTGTGGTGAGTATCAACGTCTACGGGCTTGGGATAAGCAGCGGTATGACAGAAGGACTGCATCACCAGGTCAGCAGAGAAGCCTAGGCAAGCCAGGTCTTTCAGCTCATCACGGGTCATCGGGCCAGTGGTGTCCTGAGAGCCAACAGTGGTCATCTTAGGCTCGCAGTAAGTGCCAGGACGGATACCCTGCACGCCGCAGGCTTTACCCACCATCTTCTGAGCCAGGGTGTAACCCTTGCCGGTGTCAGCGGGCTGATCGGGGCTGCGGAACAGTTTGGAGGGCTCCAGGCCCAGCGCTTCACGTGCTTTGGCAGTCAGACCGCGACCGATAATCAGGTTAATACGGCCACCGGCACGCACTTCATCTAACAGCACTTGAGAACGCAGGCTGAATTCACTGATGACTTCGTCGGTACCATGACGGGTGATTTTGCCAGCATAGGGATAGATGTCGATGACATCGCCCATTTCCATCTGGTTAACATCGCACTCGATGGGCAGTGCGCCCGCATCTTCCATGGTGTTGAAGAAGATAGGTGCAATTTTGCCACCCAGGCAGAATCCGCCGTCGCGCTTGTTGGGGATGAAGGGAATGTCATCACCCATGTGCCACAGCACGGAGTTGGTAGCGGACTTACGTGAAGAGCCTGTACCAACGACATCACCTACATAGGCAACGGGGAAGCCCTTTTCTTTAAGCTGGGGAATAACTTCCAGTGGCTTGTCTACGCCTTCGCGGGGCATTTTCAGCATGGCTAGGGCATGCAACGGGATGTCAGGACGTGACCAGGCATCAGGGGCGGGAGACAGGTCGTCAGTGTTAGTCTCGCCAGGTACCTTGAATACAGTAACAGTGATTTTTTCAGGTACTTCAGGACGGCTGGTGAACCATTCCGCATCGGCCCAGGACTGCATAATGCGTTTGGCGGCAGCATTGCCAGCATCAGCTTTCTCTTTTACATCGTGGAAAGCATCAAACATCAGCAGGGTTTTAGACAGAGCGTTGGCGGCGGAGTCAGCCAACTCAGCATTGTCCAGACAAGAGATTAGGGGCTCGATGTTGTAGCCACCCAGCATGGTGCCCAGCAGCTCGACAGCACGTACCTTGGTGATCAGCGGAGAGTTCGCTTCACCTTTAGCGATGGCAGCCAGAAAGCCTGCTTTGACATAAGCAGCTTGGTCTACCCCGGCAGGGACACGATTTGTCAACAAATCCAGCAGATATTCTTCTTCGCCGGCTGGGGGATTTTTCAGCAGTTCAACCAGCGCGGCGGTCTGCTCAGGATCCAGGGGTTTGGGAGGAATTCCCAGGGCGGCACGTTCTTCTACGTGTTTACGGTAAGCTTCAAGCACGGTATAGCCCTCATCAGTGTAATTTGGCTGCTGGGCGCTGGGCTGATCAGCAGCACTGGTTGAGACCTTTAGGCCTTTCATCAGGGTGAGCGAATTCTAACGTAATCCCGCTTTTAAGTTAAGTATTGTCGACAATTCGCCCTTTAGACTTTGGGGCTAGTCTTGATCAGAAGGCTGCAGGCAGGGCTAACTTGCTGATTTAAGGCTCCGCATGCCTGGCGTGATCCAGTATACTGACGCGCAAATTGACGACACCCCTGCCCAAAGAATTGTTTGCCATTGCCTGGTGCGGGGTTCTGAGGCCTATTATGGATGTGTTAGACGAAATTCAATCTTTTTTAGGGTGTCCTACCCCTGATGCTTGGCTGCAAGCGGCCACCCAAGATTTACATACCCTCTTGATTGATCATGCTCACTGCGAGCAAAAGGCAGCAGCCACAGCGATGTCGCTGATGTACCGCTATCCGAATCATCACGAGCTTTTGATTCGGATGTCGCGTTTAGCCCGGGAAGAGCTGATCCACTTTGAGCAGGTGTTAACGCTAATGCGTAAGCGTGGTATGGAATACCAGCACCTTTCGGCTTCACGCTATGCTTCTGGATTGCGTGATCAGGTCTCCAAACAGGAGCCTCAACGCTTAATTGACGTTTTGATTGTAGGGGCCTTTGTGGAAGCTCGCTCCTGCGAGCGTTTTGCTAAGTTAGCACCTCTATTAGATGAAGAGTTACAGAAATTCTATCTCAGCTTGTTGAAATCTGAAGGGCGTCACTATCAGGACTATCTGAAGCTGGCAGAGCGTTATGCCCAGGCTGATATTAGCCAGCGGGTAGCTGAGTTTCGCTTACTGGAGCAACAGCTCATTGAAGCAGAAGACGACCAGTTGCGGTTTCATAGTGGTACGCCCCGCAGCGTGGCGGCGTAACTGGCAAAACTGGCGCTATCACTTAGACTTGCCTGCAATATAAGCAGCAGTTATTGACAGGGGATTATATGCAAGCGCGGATTGTCATTGAGTATTGTCCGCTATGCCGTTGGATGCTGCGGGCTGCGTGGCTGGCCCAAGAGCTGCTGTCTACCTTTGAGCAAGATCTCAATGAAGTGGCGCTACGTCCCAGCGGTAAAGGCACCTTTAAAGTCTATCTTAATGACCAACAAATTTGGTGTCGGGTAGCGGATGCTGGTTTTCCGGAAGCTAAAGAGTTAAAGCAACGAGTGAGAGATATACTCGATCCCGAGCGAGATCTGGGCCATATCGATCGTGCACGCCAGGTTCAGGCTGACTCGTCCACACAGGAGTAATGTCATGTTGCGTCTGAAAATTCGCGGCAAGCTTGTTCTCACGTATTTGCTGGTGGGATTGTTACCCTTTCTGACCCTGGCGTGGCTGGCTATGGAGACGGCGAGTCAGTCGTTGCAGCGCCAAGCGTTTCAGCAACTGGAATCTGTGCGGGCACTGAAGCAGTCACAATTGCGTGATTATATCAATTCGATTCGTACGGCTATGGATTCATTGCAGGCCCAGGTAGCTGCCTATCAGCGTCGATCTTTGCTGGAGTATCAGGCAGGTCTCAATGATGATGAAAATTATTTTGTCCAGTATCAAAAACGCTTTGGGTTTTATGACGTCTTTTTGATTCGCCCCGATGGTCATATCTTTTATACCGTTGCTAAAGAAGCGGACTACGACACTAATTTGCTCAACGGTCCTTATAAAGACACTAATTTAGGTGAGCTATTCCGTCAGATAATGACGGAAAAAAACTATGCCGTGAGTGACTTTGCACCCTATGCCCCTAGTAATGGTGATCCTGCGGCTTTTGTGGGAGTACCGTTGTTAAATGCGGCAGGAGAGGTGCAGTTAGTGATCGCCACTCAGATTCCGCACGATCGTATTACCCGGGTTATGCAGGAGCGTGAAGGTTTGGGGGAAACTGGAGAAACTTATCTAGTTGGTTCTGATCGGCTTATGCGCTCTGATTCTTATCTTGATCCCCAAAACCATAGCTTGATGGCATCCTTCGCTAATCCGGATAAGGGGAAGGTAGATACCCAGGCGAGCCGAGCGGCGTTAGCAGGGGAGAAAGGCTCCGCCATCATCGAGGATTACAACGGTAATTGGGTGTTGTCAGCTTATGCCCCCTTGGAGTTTGGCGATCACCGTTGGGCCATTATTGCGGAGATAGATGTTGCGGAAGCCTTTGCGGCTATCACCTCGTTGCGTGAGCGGGTGTTGTTGCTGGGGGGAATCGGCGTAGCCTTTATCCTGTTAGTGGCGCTACTGATGTCGGTTCAATTGACCCGTCCCCTGCAGCGCTTGGCTGCTGTTATGTTGGATTTACAAGAACGTAACGATTTTAGTCAGCGTTTGGGCTTACAGGGACATGATGAGGTGGCCCAGGCAGCTGCTGCTGTTGATAGCTTGTTGGCTCAATTGCAACGTGTATTGGGAGATACCGCCAAGGTGGCTGATGCTATTGCCCAGGGAGACTTTAGTCAGCGGGTTAATGTGCAGGCGGAAGGGGATTTGGCACGTTTAACACTGGCGATCAATACCAGTGCAGACCATATTGCCTCCAGCATGGATGCGGTGCAGGAAATGATGCAATCGATGGCGAATGGTCAGTTTGGCCAACAGGTGCGCTCAGACTTGCCGGGCGACTATCAAACGCTGCTTAATCTTTGTGCCTCTGTCAGCCAGGCTGTAGGTTCGGCCATTAGTGGTGTGAGTGAGGTGATGGCGGCAATGAGTCGGGGTGACTTTAGTCTGCGTATGCAAGGACAACTGCAAGGTCAGCTGGCTGATTTACAGCAACATCTCAATAGTTCTCTGGCTATGGTTGAGTCGGCATTGCAGGAGGTGCAGGCGCTTGCTGAGCGTCAAGCACAGGGAGATTTGTCTCAGCTTATGACTGGCCATTATCAGGGGCGCTTTGCTGAGCTGCAGCTGGCGCTGAATAACGCCATGGAGCAAATGGCAGAGCTGGTGCTGGAAGTCAGTGGTGCGGTTCAAGAGGTGGATAACTCGGCGGCGGAAATTGCCCAGGGCAGTGCTGATTTGGCTCAGCGGACGCAGGAGCAGGCTGCCTCTTTGGAGGAGACATCCGCCAGTATGGAGCAAATGACTTCTACTGTGCGTCAGAATACGGACAGTGCACGTGAGGCTGACAAGCTTGCGCAAAACTCCGCTATGGTTACCCGTCAGAGTCATGGCGTGATGCTGCAGGCTTCCGAGGCGATGGATAATATAGAGGCGTCTAGCCGCAAAATAGCGGAAATTATTGGCTTAATTGATTCCATCGCCTTCCAAACTAACCTGTTAGCTTTGAATGCGTCAGTGGAGGCGGCCAGGGCAGGGGAGCATGGCCGTGGTTTTGGGGTGGTTGCAGGTGAAGTGCGGACGCTATCTCAGCGTGCGGCTCAGGCTGCACGAGACATTAAAGAATTAATTAAGGAGTCTGTTTCCCGAGTAGAGGTTGGTACCACCCTGGTACAGCGCTCGGGTGATTCTCTCCAGCAAATCAGTGAAGCTACTGAACGCTTACAAAGTATTATGAATCAAATCGCGACAGCCAGTCAGGAGCAGTCTGCGGGTATCGACGAAGTGGCCAAAGCCGTGCAGCAAATGGATGAGGTGACTCAGCAGAATGCTGCGCTCGTGGAGGAAACCTCCGCAGCGGCCGAGTCCTTGAGTGATAGGGCTCGTCACCTGAACCAATTAATGCGGCGTTTTAAGCTGGCTGGGCAGAATACATCCTCATCACAGCCAGTGCGTACAGCCAAAGTGGCTGCCTCCGCCCCGGCAGCGCCACTGTTAGTTAGTGCAGAGGATGATCAGGAATGGCAGGAGTTTTGATGCTGGAAAGCTGAGGGGCAAAACCTCGGTTAATGGCCGAGTGTTAAAGCCCTGTTTGGCTTTGTTATACTCTGGCAGCATTGGAATTAGGCAAAGAAGCACTTCGGTGCTTCTTTGTGTTTATTGGCAAAAAGGGTATTTATGACCATTCGCACGCGTATTGCGCCGTCACCTACCGGCGATCCCCATGTAGGTACCGCCTATATTGCTTTGTTTAACTTGGCCTTTGCTCGTCAGCACGGCGGCGAGTTTATTCTGCGTATTGAGGATACTGATCAGCAACGCTCTACTCCCGAATCAGAGCAAATGATCCTGGATTCCTTACGCTGGCTGGGTTTGAGCTGGAGTGAAGGGCCTGATGTAGGGGGCCCCCATGGCCCTTACCGGCAAAGCGAGCGCAAAGGCATGTACCGCGAATATGCGGAGCGCTTAGTAGAAGCTGGGCATGCTTTCATCTGTTACCGGACTGCCGCAGAGCTGGATCAGTTACGTGAAGAACGTAAAGAGGCTGGCCTGCATACTGCGCTGAAAGCCAGCGACCTGGAACTGCCGGCGGATGAAGTGGCTAAACGTCAGGCGGCAGGTGCGCCCTATGTGATTCGTATGCGCGTGCCCGAGCAGGGGATTTGTGTCATTGAGGACATGCTGCGTGGCCCGATTGAGCTGGATTGGGCTCAGGTCGATTGCCAGATTCTGCTGAAGTCGGATGGCATGCCGACCTATCATCTGGCCAACGTGGTCGATGATCATCTGATGCAGATTACCCATGTTATTCGTGGGGAAGAGTGGTTACCTTCTGCGCCTAAGCACAAATTGCTTTATGAGTACTTTGGTTGGCAGATGCCGACACTCTGCCATATGCCGTTGTTGCGTAATCCGGATAAGACCAAGCTATCCAAACGTAAAAACCCCACTAGCATCAACTTCTATAAGCGTATGGGTTATTTGCCCGAGGCTTTGTTGAACTATCTGGGGCGGATGGGTTGGTCCATGCCTGATGAGCGGGAGAAGTTCTCACTGGCAGAAATGATTGAGCATTTTGATATTCAGCGTGTCTCACTGGGTGGTCCGATTTTTGACCTAGAGAAACTGAGCTGGCTAAACGGCGTATGGTTGCGTGAGCTTAGCCCTGAAGACTTCGCGGCACGTTATCTGCAGTGGGGATTGAATGCGGCCTACCTGACCCCAGCGATTGAGCATGTCCAGCCGCGTGTAAGTACCTTCAGCGATGTGGTGCCCTTGGCAGGACATTTGCTGTCGGGGCTGATTGAGGTGCAACCTGAGGCCTTTGTCCATAAGAAACTGAGTCAGGATGATGTACGGCGTATCCTGCAGTTTGCCGCCTGGCAACTCGATACCCAGCGTTATTGGGATAAAGATAGTCTCTTTAATTGCCTGAGTGGCTTAGCTAAGGCGCTTGGTTTTAAGGTGGGTGAGTTCTTCTTCCCCCTCTTTATTGCGATTGCCGGTACTTCTTCCACGTTTTCCGTGGTGGATGCCATGGCGATCCTGGGGGCGGATCTGAGCCGTGCCCGGGTACGCCATGCTCTGAATGTGATGGGTGGAACCTCGAAGAAAGAAGCGAAAGCCTGGGAGAAGGAATTCAAAGCATTGCAGGAATCCTAAGGGGCTCTAAGTGCTTGAGAAAACAGGGAAGTTTTTTAAATTTAGCTGTTGACAGGGTGGGGCGATGTCAATAATATACGCCCCGCACCAACGATGACGGGGCTATAGCTCAGCTGGGAGAGCGCTTGCATGGCATGCAAGAGGTCAGCGGTTCGATCCCGCTTAGCTCCACCAATCGTTGAACGAATGCGTCCCATTCGTCTAGTGGCCTAGGACACCGCCCTTTCACGGCGGTAACAGGGGTTCGAACCCCCTATGGGACGCCACTCTTTACAAGATTTTGATTGTGCTTGTTAAGAGTATCCCTTTGTGGGGCTATAGCTCAGCTGGGAGAGCGCTTGCATGGCATGCAAGAGGTCAGCGGTTCGATCCCGCTTAGCTCCACCAACAATCTACTCGTGTGTCCCATTCGTCTAGTGGCCTAGGACACCGCCCTTTCACGGCGGTAACAGGGGTTCGAACCCCCTATGGGACGCCACCTCTCCTCAAGGTTATTCCTGCCTACCCTTCGTAGCTCCTTGAGAAGAGTCCCTCTGTGGGGCTATAGCTCAGCTGGGAGAGCGCTTGCATGGCATGCAAGAGGTCAGCGGTTCGATCCCGCTTAGCTCCACCAATCACCTCCTATTCACTTCTCCATATTGATTGCTCTGTCTGACTTAGCGTTTCTCTGCTTATGCTATCGTTCGCCCTCGCTAAGAAAGGTCGTCTGCGCTGATAAGATTTGTCCTTGAGGCCCTCATTTGCGCTTGGCTGAGATTGTCAGGAAGCGAGCTGAGCGGCCTGCCACAGTTGACGAGTATAGGGGTGTTGCGGATTGGCAAATATCTGGGCCGCGTCCCCTTGTTCTACAACCTGGCCTTGATGCATGACCAGCAATTGATGGCTAAGGGCGCGAACCACGCTTAAGTCATGGCTGATAAACACATAGCTAAGCTGATAACGCTGTTGTAGATGCTGGAGTAAATCAAGGATTTGGCTCTGCACGGTACGATCCAGTGCTGAGGTGGGTTCATCCAAGATCAGTATCCGGGGTTTGAGTACCAGGGCGCGGGCAATGCTGATGCGCTGACGCTGGCCGCCAGAAAATTCATGCGGATAGCGATGGCGGGTGGCGGCATCTAGCCCGACTTCCTGCAGAACGCTGATTACCTGCTGCTCATGCTCGGCAGCGCTGTGGGGCTCATGTACTTGTAAACCCTCAGTGATGATTTCACCAACGGTCATGCGCGGACTCAGGCTGCCAAAGGGGTCTTGGAAGACCATTTGGATGTGACGACGCCAGGGTTGAAACTGGCGGCTACTCAATTGATTAACAGCCTTAAGTTGTCGTTGCTCATCGCTGAGTTGAATCTGGCCCTGGCTACTGATCAAACGTATCAAGGCCTGTGCCAGGGTAGTTTTGCCGGAACCAGACTCACCGACCACCCCTAGGGTTTCCCCCGCGCGTAATTGCAGTGAGACTCCATTTACCGCTTTGACATGCCCTTGAACTCGCCGCAGTAAGCCTTTTTTAATCGGGAACCATACTTTGACTTGCTCAAGTTGCAGACGCACTTCGGCCTGCTCTGCCAGTGGCAAGGGGCGCCCTTTAGGCTCAGCATCCAGCAGTTTGCGGGTATAGGCGGCCTGCGGCTGGGTGAATACCTGCTCAGTAGGGCCGCTTTCCTGTACCTCGCCTTGAAAGAGGACACAAACCTGATCGGCATAGCGGCGGACGATATTGAGGTCATGGGTAATTAACAGGATTGCCATGCCCATTTGTTGTTGCAGTTGCTTGAGCAGCTCCAGAATCTGTTTCTGGATGGTGACATCCAAGGCGGTGGTAGGTTCATCGGCAATCAAGAGGTCGGGCTCATTGGCCAATGCCATGGCAATCATCACCCGCTGCCGCTGCCCGCCGGAGAGTTCATGGGGGTAGCGATCCAGCAGGTTGTCAGGATTTGGCAAACCGACTTGCGTGAGGAGCTCAAGGGTGCGCTGTCGTGCGGCTGCTTTGCCCATGCCCTTGTGCAGGAACAACACTTCGCTGATCTGCTTCTCCAGGGTATGCAGGGGGTTCAGTGAAGTCATCGGCTCTTGGAAAATAACCGAAATGCGGTTGCCGCGAATCTGGCGCAGGCGTTGTTCACTTTGCTGCAGTAAGTCTTCCCCATCAAACAGGATGCGGCCATGGGGATGTTGCGTCAGTGGGTAGGGGAGGAGTTTCAGAATAGATAAGGCGCTCACTGACTTGCCTGAGCCGGACTCCCCCACCAGTGCCAGGGTTTTACCCGGTTGGAGGCTGAAGCTGAGCCCTTTGACAACCTGTTGCTGGGCAAAGCTGACCCAAAGGTTATCCACTTCCAGTAATGCAGTGCTCATTGCAGTTGGCTCCTGGGGTCAAAGGCATCGCGAATGGCTTCCCCCACAAAAATAAGCAGGGTCAGCATCGCGGATAGCACCATAAAAGCGGTTAAACCTAACCAGGGGGCATGCAGATTGTTTTTGCCCTGGGCGACCAGTTCGCCGAGTGAAGGAGAACCGGGCGGCAAGCCAAAGCCAAGAAAGTCCAAGGCAGTTAAGGTGACCAGCGAGCCGTTAAAAATGAACGGCATAAAGGTCAGGGTAGCCACCATGGCATTGGGCAGAATATGTTTGAACATGATGCGTCCATTGGACAGACCGAGGGCGCGTGCCGCTTTGACATATTCCAGATTACGGCCACGCAGAAATTCCGCTCTCACCACGTCAACCAGGTTCATCCAGGAAAACAGCAACATAATGCCCAGTAGCCACCAGAAATTAGGTTCGACAAAGCTGGCGAGGATGATCAGCAAAAAGAGGACCGGCAGGCCTGACCAGATCTCGATAAAGCGTTGAAAGAGCAAGTCCACTTTGCCGCCGTAGTAGCCTTGTACTGCCCCGGCAACGACACCGATTACGGATGAGGCCAGGGTCAGCACCAGCGCAAACAGCATTGATAGACGAAAACCATAGATCACCCTGGCCAGTACATCACGGCCTTGGTCATCCGTGCCTAACCAGTTCTCGCGGGTAGGCGGGCTGGGTGCCGGGGTGGGAAGATCATAGTTGATAGTTTGATAGCTGTAGCGAATAGGGGGCCAGAGCATCCAGCCTTGTTGTTCGATCAGCTCCTGTAAATAGGGGTCTTTGTAGTTGGCGGGAAAATCAAAGTCGCCGCCGAAGGTGGTTTCGCTGTAGTGGTGCCAGAGTGGAAAGTAGTAGCTGTCCTGATAGCGCACCAGCAAGGGTTTATCGTTGGCCAACAGTTCGGCGCCCAGACTTAACACAAACAAGATCAGCAATAACCAGCCGGAGTAGTAGCCACGTTTATTGGTTTTATAAATCTGTAAGCGTCGTTGGTTAAGAGGCGATAGGTTCATGTTTCCCGGCTCTCGAAATCAATGCGAGGGTCGACCAAGACGTAGGTCACATCGCTGATCAGCTTTAGCAGTAAGCCAATCAGGGTGAAGATATAGAGGGTGCCAAACATGACCGGATAGTCCCGATTCATCACCGCTTCGAAGCCTAGCAGGCCTAAGCCATCGAGGGAGAAAATCACCTCGATCAGCATGGAGCCGGTAAAGAAAATACCGACTAAGGCGGCGGGCATGCCGGCAATAATAATCAGCATGGCATTGCGGAACACATGACGATAAAGCACTGCGTTGTCACTCAGGCCTTTAGCGCGGGCGGTTAGGACATATTGTTTGTGGATCTCATCCAGGAAAGAGTTTTTGGTCAGCATGGTGAGGGTGGCAAAGCTGGATACTACGGAGGCAAGCACAGGGAGGGTGATATGCCAGAGGTAATCAATAATTTGTTCATACCAGCTTAGTTGTTCAAAACCAGGCGAGGTGAGACCGCGTAGGGGAAACAGGTTCCAATAGGTGCCCCCAGCAAAGAGGACTATCAGTAAGATGGCAAAGAGGAAGTTGGGGATCGCATAGCCAATGATGATCACGCTACTGCTCCAGACATCGAAGGGGGTGCCGTGGCGCATCGCTTTGCGGATACCGAGGGGAACGGATACCAAATAGGTGATCAGCGTGGTCCAGAGTCCTAGACTGATTGATACGGGCAGCTTTTCGGCGATCAGCTGCAGCACGGTCTTATCGGAGTAAAAACTGCTGCCGAAGTCAAACATCAGATAGCTTTTTAGCATCAACCAGAAGCGTTCATGGGCCGGTTTATCAAAACCGTACTGCTGCTCTATGCGAGCGATGAGTTGTGGATCAAGCCCTTGGGAGCCTCGATAGTCTGAGCCGCTGCTGGAAACTTCGCCGCTGCTGCCGCTGATGCGTGCGGTACTGTCCAAACTCAGGCCCTGGATTTCCGCCAGGGCACGTTCAACCGGGCCGCCGGGTGCGGCCTGCACAATAATAAAATTCAGCGCGAGGATGCCGAGCAGCGTCGGCACCATCAATAGCAGGCGTCGCAGGATATAGGCGGCCATAGCAGATACTTACCTTATCAGGGTTGTTGCCACCAGGTTTCCAGCAAGGGGCTAGGGGCGTATTCGGGCAGTGGATCGGGGTGGCCGAACTTGTCCCAAGTGGCGATGCGGAAAATACCTGCATTAAATTGCGGAATGACATAGTGGTTCCACAGCAAGACCCGATCTAGTGCGCGGCAGGCTGCCACCAGAGCTTCGCGATCTTTGGCGTTAATAATATGCTCAATCAGGGTGTCCACTGCCGGGTTTTTAATGCCGATTAGATTGCGGCTGTCAGCCTGATCGGCCTTGCTGGAGTGCCAGAATTCGCGTTGTTCATTGCCAGGGGAGTTGCTCTGCGGAAAGGTGGCCACCACCATGTCAAAGTCGAAGCTACGCAGTCGGTTAACGTACTGGGTGACATCGACCATGCGCAGACTGACTTGAATACCCAAGCGCTCCAGATTACGCACAAAGGGCGTGGCAACACGCTCCATCGCAGGGCTATAGAGCAGGATTTCAAACTGGAACGGTGCTTTGCTGGCTTGGTTGACCAGTTTGCCTTGCTCCATGGTCCACCCGGCTTCTTTCAATAAGCTTAGCGCCTGGCGCAGGTTGTTGCGGATGTTACCGGAGCCATCGCTAGTGGGGGCTTGATAAACCTGGCTAAAGACTTCTGCTGGCACTTGCTCCCGTAAGGGTTCGAGCAGAGCGAGCTCTGCCTGACTGGGCAGGTCAGTGGCTGCTAATTCTGAGTTGGCGAAATAACTGTTGGTACGCTGGTAACTGGAGTAGAACAGATTGGTGTTGCTCCACTCAAAATCGAAGGCGTAGGCCAATGCTTGACGTACCCGGGGATCGCTGAGTTGAGAGCGGCGAATATTGTAGACAAAGCCCTGCATGCCTGCTGGCGAGTGATCCTCCAGGGTGAGTAACTTGATTTTGCCTTGTTCCAGTGCGGGACTTTGGTAGCCAGTAGCCCAACGCTTGGCGGAGCTCTCAATACGTAGATCAAACTCACCGGCTTTGAAGGCCTCAACGGCAACATCTTCGTCACGGTAATAGTCGTATTGCATCCGTTCGAAGTTGTAGTGCCCTTTCACGGCTGGATGGTTCTTGGCCCAATAGTCAGCCACTTTGACGTAGCTGATGCTGCGCCCAGCATCGACTTTTTCAACTTTATAAGGGCCTGAGCCGAGTGGTGGTTCGAGGCTGGTGGTCTGGAAATCACGGTCTTGCCAGTAGTGTTTAGGTAATACCGGCAGCTGGGTCAAAATCAGTGGCAGTTCCAGGTTTTCCGGATTGGTCAGCTGGAAGCGGATACGTTGACTATCCAGAACCTCTACCTGGCCGACGTCATGGTAGTAGGCCTGATAGAAGGGGTTGCCCTGCTCGGTGAGGAGCTTAAAGGTGTAGGCTACGTCTTCTGCGCTAATGGGGTGGCCATCCTGGAAGCGAGCATCAGGATGAATGCGAAACTCAATCCAGCTACGGTCATTGGCGAGGATGATGTCTTTGGCGACCAAGCCATACATGGTGAAGGGCTCGTCATAGGCGTGCACCGCCAGGGTGTCATAGAGAAGTCCGCTGCCGGCTGCGCTGACGCCTTTACCAATAAAAGGATTGAGGGAGTCAAAGGTGCCAATACTGGCCTGGCGCAGGGTGCCGCCTTGGGGGGCATCAGGATTTACGTAATCAAAATGGCTAAAGTCAGCCCCATACTTGGGTTGGCCGTGCATGGCTAAGGCATGGGTGACGTGATCGTCTGCCTGAGCCAGGGGGGTGAGTGCAAGGCTGAAGCTGAGCAAGCGGGCAAGCAAAGCGGTCATGGCATCTCCTGTCACAAGCGTAGCGTGCAAACAAGATAGCCTTTTTTGCAGGGCAGGGCTAGCGCATTGCCCGCTAAGGTGTTGATGTGGTTAGGAATCTGCGTCCGCTAAGGAGGCTGGATAAAGCACTAATTCTTGCCCGATACGTAGCTGATTGCCTTTTAAGCGGTTCCATTCTTTGATCTGCTGAACACTCACTTTATGGTCTTCAGCAATTTGTGACAGAGTGTCGCCGGATTTAACTCGGTATTTACTGCTTTTGTTCTCATTCTCACGGGCTTTGAGCGCACCCAAGCTAAGGGATTGGCCTACTTTGAGAGGGGTATTAGGTTTCAGTTTGTTGAGTTTGGCGAGCTGCGCCACACTGAGGCCATGCTTGTTAGCGATGGTCCAGAGACTGTCACCTGATTGCACTCGATAGTAGCGTGGCGTGTCCTTGGTTAGGTTTTGTAGGGTGCGGTTTTCCGCCAGTTTTAGCTCTGGTAAGGCGCCTGGGCCGCCACCCGGAATCATCAATTCTTGCCCTAAGCTTAAACTGTTGGATTTGAGGTTGTTCGCGTCTTTAATGCTCTGGGTGCTGGTATTAAAACGAATGGCTAAGTCACTCAGGGTGTCACCAGAGCGGACTTGATAACGGCGCCAGTCGACCGGCGCTTTATCTGCACTGTCATTAAGGGTTAAACGCAGAACTTCTGCCACTTCAATCGGCACCAAAATACGATCTGGACCAGCCCCGGCAGGGGTGGTAATTGGCTTTTTAAAGCCTGGGTTGAGAGCCTCGAGTTCTGAGGTGTTCACTCCTGCCTCTTTAGCCAATTGCCGAATATTGACCGGTGCATCAGTCTCCAAAACGGTGAAGTAAGGGCTGTTGGAGATAGGGAACAAGTTGATGCCGTACAGATTTGGCTCCTGCACCATGGCGGAAATTGCCAGTAGCTTGGGGACGTACTTATGGGTTTCCCCAGGTAATTGCAGGTTCCAGTAGTCGGTTGGTTTGCCGGCATTTTGATTGCGGCTTATGGCACGATCAACATTGCCTTCACCCGCATTGTAAGCCGCCAGGGCTAGTAGCCAGTCGCCGTCATAGCGATCAGCCAGCATTTGCAGGTAGTCCAAAGCCGCACGGGTGGACTCAATGATATCTTTGCGACCGTCATACCAGGAATTCTGGGTAACACCGTAGTGCTTGGCGGTGCCGGCTAAGAATTGCCAGGGACCCACGGCATGGCCAGGGGAGACTGCGTGAGGGTTGTAAGCACTTTCAATAATCGGCAGGAGGGCAATTTCTGCCGGCATGCCACGGGCTAGTACTTGGTTGAGCACATGGAAGTAGTACTTACTGGCCTGCTCGGAGACTTTGCTCAGGTAGTTTGAGTAGCGCCCATACCAGTCACGCTGTTCGATAACCCGTGGGTGTTCGTAGTAGTCGGTCAGACTAAAGTGATCGCGGGTTAACTGCCAGAGGTCATCGGTGCTACTGAGACGGATCTCCATCAACTGGTCAAGAGAGCCGGATTTACCACGGGGAATATAGGCAGGGACGCGAATTTCCCCCTCATCGCTGAGTAAAGCGCTTTGCTGGGGGCGAGTATTTTGGTTAGAGCAGGCACTTACCATGAGGGCCAACACGGTGATCAAGAGCGCAGGGCTCTTGCGCTGGGTCAGAGTCAAGGGTAAGTGCAAAACCAGTCTCCCGAATCGGTGCAAAAGCGCGATTTTAGGGAGGGGGACAGGTGGGGTCAACTTCAGTTGATTACAAAGTGTTCAAAATGTGTTTTTCCATTCACGTAGGACGGCGAAGATTTCATAGGGGGAATTGAGGCTTTGTCCTTGATATTGTTCGGCTTGTTGGCGCACTGCTGTGATTTGTGTACGTAAAAAGGGGTTAATGCGTTTTTCTTCGCCCAGATTGCTCGGTAGCGTGGGTTTCCCCTGTTGACGTTTGGCTTGGTCCTGTTGGAGTGCAGCCTGAATGTCGCTGTTATTGGGCTCCACGGCTTGGGCAAAGGCCAGGTTAGCCAGAGTGTATTCGTGGGTACAGAACACTTGGGTGCTATCCGGTAACAGGCAGAGTTGCTCCAGCGATTGCAGCATTTGTTCTGGGGTGCCTTCAAACAGACGGCCACAACCGGCTCGGAACAGGGTGTCACCACAGAATAACCAGTCCTGACGTTCATCCTGGGCTGGCAGGTGGTAAGCGAGATGGTCGAGAGTATGGCCAGGTACGGCTAGCACATTGATACGCTGGCCAAGCAGCACAAAGGCTTCGCCTTCATCCAGGGTGTCAGTGATGCCCTTGATATGGGGGTTGTGGGGGCCATAGACCGGTACGTCAACATGCTGCAATAAAGGTAGAATGCCGCCGACATGGTCGTGGTGGTGATGGGTAATGAGGATGGCGCTTAGTTGTAGACCCTGCTGTTGCAGGAAGGTTTGCACAGGCTCCGCCTGGCCTGGATCCACTACCACCGCCTGGCGGCTAGTCGGGTCATACCAGCACCAAATATAGTTGTCGCTAAAGGCGGGAATGGGGTGGATCTGGAGCATGAGTCTTATCCTTTACTGCCATTAGTGGAGTGCCTTGTTATCATAGGGTGTCCAAGTCCCTCGGACCTGTCAATTTAACCTCGGTGGTATCGGCATGGATCAGGTGTTCAAGGCAGAACTGCAAACGCTCCAGGCATGGCTGCAAACAGCGGCGGGAAAAGCATTACTAACCCGTGAAAGCCAGGCGTTGGATCGTTTATTGCCGGGTTTGTTCGGCTATCACCTGTTACAGCAGAGTGTGATGCCGGATGTCTGCCTGTATCGGGAGAGCCCGATTCGCCACTGTATGGAACTGCATGCCAGTCTACAGGACTCAGCTGTGCACCCTCGCATTGTGCTGGGACGACCCGAGGCGTTGCCCTTCGCTGAAAATAGCCTGGATGTACTGCTGTTACACCATAGTCTGGATATGAGCTTGCATCCTCACTTGTCGCTACGGGAAGCGGTGCGGGTGCTGATTCCCGGCGGTCACTTGGTGATAGTCACCTTTAATCCTTATGGACGTTATGGTTGGCGCAAGTGGCCTGGTATTGCGCGTGGGCGTTTAAGTGATTGGTTGGTGTTGCTTGGCTGTCGAGTCGAGCACTATGAGGGACATTTCGTACGCCGCTGGCAGCAGCCGTGGCTCAGACATTTTCAGCAGGGTTTGGCGGGGTGGTTAGGGTCATTCCAAATTGTGGTGGCAACCAAAGAGGTCAGACGGATTACACCGATCCGACCACGTTGGCATCAGCGTCCTCTGGTGGCTGTACCCCTTGCTAAACCCTCAATGCGGAACCGACAGGGTGACTGAACGCGTCCTTATGTTTACTGATGGTGCCTGTAAAGGTAACCCCGGCCCGGGTGGTTGGGGGGTGGTATTACGCTTTAAAGGGGTGGAGAAACGCCTCTGTGGTGGTGAAGCAGACACCACCAATAATCGCATGGAACTTATGGCCGCCATTGCCGGGTTAGGGGCGCTGAAACGTCCTTGTGAAGTCGATCTCTATACCGACTCCCGCTATGTTCAGCAGGGCATTCAGCAGTGGCTGGCCGGTTGGAAGCGTAAAGGTTGGTTAACGGCGAATAAAGAACCCGTTAAAAATCAGGATCTTTGGCAGCAATTGGATCAATTATGTCAATTGCACCAGGTGCAATGGCACTGGGTGAAAGGCCATGCTGGCCATGAGGGCAATGAGCTGGCGGATCAGCTAGCCAATGAAGGCATCAAAACCTTAGCCAAATAATATGAGAGTGCTATGAGCAGACAGATTGTTCTGGATACCGAAACCACGGGTATTGACCCCGCCTCCGGCCATCGCATTATCGAAATTGGCTGTGTGGAGCTGATGGATCGCCGTTTAACTGGGCGTAATTTCCATGAGTACATCAATCCGCAGCGGGAAGTTGAAGCGGAGGCTATTGCTGTACACGGTATAACCAATGAATTCTTGTTGGATAAACCGGTCTTTGCCGAGGTGGCGCAGGCGTTTAAGGAATTTATCACTGGCGCTGAATTGATCATTCATAACGCGGCGTTTGACGTTGGTTTTATCAACCATGAGTTTGCTTTACTCAAGCCTGGTTTGGGGCGAGTGGAGGATATCTGTTCAGTAGTGGACACCCTGGCCATGGCCAGGGCCAAGCATCCAGGACAAAAAAACAACCTGGATGCGCTCTGCAAACGTTACGGTATTGATAACTCCAACCGTACCTTGCACGGCGCCTTATTGGATGCGGAAATCCTGGCGGATGTGTATCTGACCATGACTGGCGGCCAGACCAGCTTGCAGCTCTATGCGGGAGGAGATGGTAGTTCAGGCGAACATGGCGAGCAGCGCCGAGCGGTGCAGCGCCAAGGCAGTATCCCTATCTTAGTGGCTAATGAGCAGGAGCAGGAGGCACATCGTCAATTTCTAAGCAAAATGGGTGTCGAGGAGGTGTGGTGATGGTCAAGGTGGTCTTTTTGGATGCTGATAGCCTGGATCGACAGGACTTAGACTTCTCTACCCTCCAAGTTGAAGGGGTACAACTACAGCTATATCCCTCAACCACTGCGGAGCAAATACTGCCACGCTTGGCGGATGCCCAGGTGGCGATTGTCAATAAGGTGGTATTGAGCGCTGAGATCCTGCAAGCCTTGCCGCAGCTGCAGCTGATTTTGGTGTCGGCCACTGGCACCAATAATGTCGATCTGGTCCAGGCTAAAGCCCAGGGTATTGATGTGCGTAATTGTCAGGGGTATGGCACCGCAGCGGTAGCCCAGCATACCCTGATGCTGATGCTGGCCTTAGCAACCAACTTTGTTCGTTATCAGCAGGCAGTGCAGGCAGGGCAATGGCAACAGAGTAGCCAGTTCTGTTTATTGGATTATCCCATTTGTGAACTCAGCGGTAAGAAGCTGGCGATTGTCGGCTACGGTGAGCTGGGGCAGGCGGTGGCTGCGTTGGCGCGTGCTTTTGCTATGGAAGTGCTGGTGTGTGTACGTCCAGGGGCGGAAGCCAAGGCGGGACGTATTGAGCTAGATGAGGCCCTGCGGCAGGCGGACTTTGTCAGCCTGCACTGTCCACTTACCGAACAGACCCGTGATTTGTTTGATGCCAAACGCTTAGCAAAAATGAAGCCGAGTGCCTTCCTGATCAATACCGCACGTGGAGGCATCGTCAATGAGCAGGCTTTACTAGAGGCGTTGCAGCGTGGACAGCTGGCTGGAGCGGCCACGGATGTACTCAGCATTGAGCCGCCTCGCCAGGGCAATCCGCTGTTAGGCCAGTCTTTACCTAACTTGCTGATTACCCCGCATTGTGCCTGGGGCAGCCGTGAATCACGCCAGCGTATGCTGGGGCAATTGCGTGAAAACTTAGTGGCCTGGCAGCAGGGGCAGTCACTCCGGCGCTTGGTTTAATGCATCGTTTAATGAATCGTTTAGCTAACCCCAGGGCCTAATGCGTCTGTGGCGTTAGGTCCGCCAGGATCGCTTTGAGGCGATCCACTCCTCCCGGCACGCCGACCAGGTCAGCGGGGTGCCGACCTTGCAGGCTGCGCTCGTCGGTCAGCATCCAGTGTAAAAAACCTTCGGATGTGCCAAAGATCCGACTGCCAGTATCAAGCAGGTCATCCAGGTGACGCTGGCGTAAGCGGGTGGCCAAGTCTTCGGTGCTCTGAAAACGCATATCTACCCCCTTATCCAGGTAAAGAGTGGAGAACGGTCATCACTCTCGACCGCTTTTGTATTTTTAAGGGGGGGAATGGGCTACGCCAAGGGTGATCTGCGACCAAGTAGTAATGGAGTGTTTCAGTAGCTGGCCTATGCTTGCTGCACAGCAGCGGAGGTGAGCATGGTCGGGGTATATGGTTGGAGCCTGAAGTACTGGCGTGGGGATGTCTTTGGTGGCGTGACGGCTGCCATAGTGGCTTTACCCCTGGCCTTGGCATTTGGTGTTGCTTCTGGAGCGGGTCCCTTGGCGGGGCTCTATGGGGCGATCGCAGTTGGCTTTTTTGCAGCGCTGTTTGGTGGCACCCCAGCACAGATATCCGGCCCTACAGGGCCGATGACCGTGGTGATGGCTGCGGTCTTGACCCAATTTGTTGGCCAGCATCCACAAGTGGGCCTTAGCTTGGCGATGACGGTGGTGATGTTGGCGGGTGTGTTGCAAATGCTGTTTGGCCTACTGCGGCTTGGGCGTTATCTCACCCTGGTGTCTTTACCGGTGGTCTCCGGCTTTATGAGTGGCATTGGCATCATCATCATTATTCTACAGTTGCCTGGCATCTTAGGGGTGGCGGCGCTGTCCTCTCCCGCGGCGGTATGGCAGGCCTTGCCCAGCTTGTTAGAGCAGGGGCAGCTGGCCAGTATGGGGTTGGCGGCCGCTACCCTGGCGTTACTCTATGGTTGGCCCAAGGCCTGGCGCTTACGCCTGCCTGCGCCACTGGTGGCGTTGTTACTGGGTAGTGTGCTGGTGGCTTGGTGGGCCTTGCCCGTGGCGACCTTGCCAGAGGTACCCAGTGGTTTGCCGCACTTACAGGTACCTTATTGGTCCTGGCCGTTATGGGGGGACATGCTGCAAGCAGCTTTGATGTTGGCGGTATTGGGCTCCCTCGACTCCTTGTTAACCTCCTTGGTGGCGGATCAACGCAGCCGCCACCTGCATCATTCAGACCGTGAATTACTTGGGCAAGGTGTGGGGAATCTGGTTGCTGGCTTGCTGGGTGGTTTGCCAGGTGCTGGGGCCACTATGCGGACCGTGGTGAATATCGATGCGGGGGGACGTACGCCTTTATCAGGTATGGTGCACGCCTTGGTGTTATTGATGCTGGTGCTGTGGTTTGGCCAGTGGGTGGCATACATTCCTCAGCCGGTTTTGGCAGCCATCCTGTTGAAAGTGGGGGTGGATATTATTGACTGGCCTTTGCTGAAGCGGGCTCGCCAATTGCCGAGAATGGCGCTGGCCGTAATGGTGTCGGTAGCGGTGCTGACGGTGACCACCGACCTGTTGATTGCCGTTGCTGTTGGCGTTTTTATCACTCAGGCGTTGGAAATGCAGGCTTATGCCCGTTTGCAGGCCGCCAGCATTCGCTTTAGTCAGGGCGGGGAGCCACACTGTCCTGCCTGGTTGGATCAAAGCAGTTGGCATGCCTTGCAAGGGGCGCAGGGAAGGATGGTGCTGCTGACATTGCAGGGGCCCCTGGGTTTCGCGGCGGCGAAAGCCGTGTTGGGACTGTTGGAGCGTTTACCCACCTGTGAGCGGCTGGTGATTGATTACAGCGCCGTGACGTTTTTGGATATCTCGACAGCTCTGGCGATGGAGGATGTGCAACTGGCCTTGCAGCAACAGGGGGTGGAAGTGGTTTGGGCGGGGTTGGGAGAAGAAGTACAGGGGCTGTTAATGCCGCTGAATCGACAGGGAATCCGCAGTTATCCCGATCGGCAGTTAGCGTTGGCAGAGTATTAGCCTGGGAGCCGGGATTGGAAAGCAACCTGCCACAGGGATAACTGTTGTGTAAGGGCGGGAACCTGTTGCGGTGGTACTTCCAGCACAAAGCTGACCTCAGCGGCAAAGTATTCAGAATGTATTTTTGCCTGCCATGTGGGGAGCATGCGCACTAGCTGGGCATGTTCGCTGTAGCCACAACGGCAGTCTAGTGCTTCAGTGGGGGTAAGGGTGTGACAGGGAAGTTCCTTGAGGGCGCTCTGGGTTAAGCCACCATAAGCCCGTACCAGCCCACCCACTCCTAATTTGGTGCCGCCAAAGTAGCGGCTGATAACGATGCAAATATGACCGATGCCACTGTGTTGTAGCACATTGAGCATAGGTCGCCCGGCACTGCCGGCCGGCTCGCCGTCATCACTGCTGCCATAGCTGTGTTGCTGGGTGGGGGCACCCCAGATATAGGCCCAGCAATGGTGGTTTGCTTTGGGATGCTGTTGACGTTGGAGTTGAATCCAGGCCTGCGCACTGTCCAGGTCCGGGCAGTGGTTGAGGCTGGCAATAAAGCGGCTGTGCTTGATCTCTTCTTCGCACTCAAAGGGGCCGGTGGGAGTCAGGTAAGGCTGCATGGATTAGTCCGTCTCATTAAACCAGAGCTGGATATCGGCTAACCAAGCAGGAGGAGAATGCAAAATTTGCTGAGCCAGTGCCTGAGCTTGCGTCCGCTGATGCAGCGGAAAATACAGTTCAAGACGAATCTTGCGCTGTAGGTAATAAAGCTTGAGATGCAGCAGTTGCAGCTGCTGGGGTTGTAATTGCGGCGCTAGCCAGGCCTGGATGGTGCTGCGGCTGGGAAGCTGAAGTTGTGCACGCTCATCTGCCAGCACATCAATATGGAAGACGATGTCTTTCACTTGCTCATAATGATCCCGCACCCGTTGGGTGGCTCTGAGGCCAACATGATGGGCCTCGGCGGCGGTCAGCTCATCATCCACCACTAAGTGAACATCAAGGAGAAAGTTAGCGCCCATCTTGCGGGTGCGCAGATCGTGGACGGAGTGAACGCCTTCTTCATCCAGCATCAGGTGACGAATTTGGCGCAGTTCCTGGCTGGGTAAGCCGGTATCGGTAAGTTCCTGCAGGCTGCTCCAACACAGTTTCCAGCCAATATGGGCCACCATCACTGCAACTAATGCGGCGGCCAAGGCATCCATCCAGACAAAGCCTGCCAAGCTGCCAATCAGGGCAATCAAAACCACGATGGAGGACAGTGCATCGGAGCGATGGTGCCAGGCATTGGCCACCATTAACTCTGAACCCAAGCGTTCCCCGGCCCGGCGGGTGTAGTGATATAGCCACTCTTTGCCAAGAATCGAGGCGAGGGTGACGGCTAGTGCTGGCCAGGTGGGAAAACTGGCGGAGTCCTCCGCTGTGAGGCGCATCAGGCTGTCATAGCCAATGGCACCAGCAACGGCGATTAGAATGGTGCCTAGCACCACTGTCCCCAGGGTTTCAAAACGCTCATGTCCATAAGGATGGTTATGATCCGGTCCTTGGTGGGCAATGCGGGTAATGACCAGCACCATCACATCGGTCAGTAAATCAGACAGTGAGTGGATGCCATCGGCTACCAAGGCATGGGAGTGAAACAGCCAACCTGCAAAGGTCTTGGCTAACCCCAAGACGAGATTAATGAGAGCACCGATTAGGGTCACTCGTTGCATGGCTTGTTGTTTGTTGGCAGCAGCAATAGACATGGGCGTGGCTTAGTTAATCAAGGTCAGTCGTGAGCCTAACAGGGATGTAAGGGTGAGGTGAGCTCGTGACAAGCATGGGCGGAGCAGGTGAAAGATGCAAGTCTTTGATTTTATGGATGGCTTGCTAAGAGTAAAGGCAAAGGTATTAATCAGGTTGGTAGTTTTATGAGCAGTTGTTAGCGGCTTTGGCAGGTTATGCCTGTACCGTGGCTATGCACAGAGCTATCCCCAGTTTTTGTGGATAACTTCATTCTGGGGGAGGCTCATTGGTTGCCTTCTATTGATCAGTAGCACTGGTGTCTGGCTAGTGCTGGCGCATAATAGGCGCTCTATTTGGCCAAGGATTGCTTATGTCGACGCTTTTGTCTCAACAGGTTGTGCCTCTGGCACTGTTTATCTTGATGCTAGGGATGGGGATGACGCTGAGAGCCGATGACTTTCAACCATTAATGAAGCGTTATCCCTTGGTGTTATTAGGGCTTATAGGGCAATTCATCGGTTTGCCGTTGTTAGGGCTACTGATTATTAACTTGTTCGGTTTGCCTCCATTGATTGCGATGGGGCTGATGATCTTGACCTTTAGCCCTGGCGGTGCAACCTCTAACCTGATGAGTTTTTTGGCCCGTGGCGATGTGCCTCTTTCTGTTACGTTAACTGCCATTAGTAGTTTGTTAACACCACTGACTTTGCCGGTGTTGACTTGGTGGACGCTGTGGTGGTGGCAGTTACAGGATGTGCAGCCGAGCTTTCCTGTCTCAGCCCTGTTGTTGAAGTTGGTGGCAATGACCATGCTGCCTATTGTATTGGGCATGCTTTGTCGTTGGCGCTGGCCCACTTTTGCTAAGGCAATGGTTAAGCCTGTGAAGTGGGCAGGAGGGGTTTTTATGCTGGTGGTGATTGTGGCGCTGGTATTGGACTCCTATCACCAACTTCCCGAGTTGTTAGCGGCCAGTGGCATGGCGACATTGATTTTGGTGTTGTCTGGGATGGCATTGGGGGCCGGATTGGCTTGGGCAGCAGGGCAGGCAGGTGCGCAACGGGTGACTTTCGCCTTTGAGATTGGTGTACAAAATGCTGGGGTGGCGCTGTTGGTCACGCTTGGCTTATTGAACAATCCGCAAATGGCGCTAGTGCCATTAGCTTATGGCATTATCCAATTGATTCCTGCTGCGCTATTGATCGGCTCTCGGGCTCTGTTTCAGTCAGATTACCGCTAGGCGTCGGGTAAACGACAAGGCGTTAGTCGGACTAACGCCTGTGAGGCTTAGTGCTCTGGGCCAAGGTTACCCTCAAACCAGCTAATCCAGGCAGGTAACAGCCGAGCCAGTTCCAGGGCACTAAGGGTGAAGAGGGCATCAAACTCTTGCTGGGCATTATCGCTTTGATCGTTAGCCAGCTCATCCTGCAGGCGTTCACTGGCCTGCAGGCGTTTGAGAGTGAGGTCTTCGCAAAGGGTAAAGCTTAGTGAGTCTTGCCAATGAACCCCCAGGCGCACTGCTTGCTTTCCGGCACTTAGATGAGACTCTAGCTCTTCTCCTTCCAGCGCTTGGCGGCGCCAACGCAGAATACCGCCATCTTCTTCAGGGGCGCGAAGTTCGCATTCCTGCGCCAGTACTAAATCATTTGGTTGTTGACTGGGGTCTGTCAACCAAGCAGTCATAATGGCTGCTGGGCTTTTTTCTACTCGAGGAGGAATGACTGGCAGGCTGCCTAAGGCTTCACGGAGCAGATTCAGTAGGGGCTCGGCCTTGGCATGGCTGCTGGCATCCACCACAAGCCAACCGCGCTGCGGGTTTAAACAAATCCAGAAGTGCTGGTGGCGACTGAAGGCCTTGGGCAACAACTCCAGGGTGATCTGGTCCTTCAGCTCTTGTTTTTCTTTGCGGGTGGGGCGGCGTGACTGCTTGGCTTCGAAGTCATCCATTCGTTCCTGCAGGAGTTCATTCACCACCTGTCCGGGCAGAATTTTCTCTTGTTTACGTGCTTTGAGCAGGTAAAAGCCCTGGTTGGCATGCACCAGGGTATCGCCCTGGGGCAGGGGTGCAACCCAGCCCAAACGCTCGGCTTCTTGGCTGGAGCAGGGTTGAAAGCGCTGTGCTGTAATGGCCTGTTCGAGGGTATCGGCATCCAGTGTAATTGGACTCGTGAAGCTATAGATGATCAGGTTGCGAAATAGCATGGCCGGGGGGTCTATCCTGTGACGGGGTAGTGAGGGGGGTATTGTAGTGACTGCCAAGGAGTTTGCCACCTTCAGGCAGCCTTAACGGCTGCCTGCGTCGCGGTGATTAGAGAATACAGCTGACGCCAGTGCCTCCCAGACCACAGTAACCATCAGGGTTCTTGGCGAGATATTGCTGATGATATTCCTCTGCATAGTAAAACTGAGGGGCGGGCAGAATTTCAGTAGTAATGGCGCCGTAGCCAGCTTCGCTGAGTCGCTGCTGATACAAGGCTTTACTGTGTTCAGCCTGCTGTTGCTGCTCGTTATTAAAGGTGTAAATACCTGAACGGTACTGAGTGCCGACATCTCCTCCCTGACGCATGCCTTGAGTGGGGTTGTGTACTTGCCAAAATAGGCTGAGCAGCTGCTGATAACTAATTTGGGTCGGGTCGAACACAACCAGTACGACTTCATTGTGGCCGGTGAGGCCTGTGCAAACTTCTTGGTAAGTAGGGTTGGCGGTCAGGCCACCGGCATAGCCCACGGCTGTGGTGTAAATACCAGGCTGTTGCCAGAGTTTGCGCTCAGCCCCCCAAAAGCACCCTAGTCCAAACATGGCTTGTTGCAGGTGGCCAGGAAAGGGTCCTGTTAGTGGGGTTTTGAGAACATAGTGTTCTGCCGGCACCGGCATGGCCTCTTGGCGCCCGGGTAGGGCTTCCTCGGGAGTGGGCATGCTGAGTTTTTTCTGGTGCATAGTGACAACTTCCATTAGATTCGGTGTGACTTGTGTTCAGCTAAATTGGCTATGGCTGAACGTCTCCTTGCTTGGACAGGAACAGGATAAATGAGTTTCACCACTAAACTAAAGGTTCATGGTTTTCATTTGGATAGTTTTGGCCATGTTAATAATGCCCGCTATCTAGAGTTTTTAGAGGCTGCTCGTTGGGACTGGCTGGCGGCTTCCGACTGCATGCAGGTTCTGCAGCAGGAGCAAGTAGTGTTCGCTATCGTCAATATCAATATTAACTATAAGGCCGAGGCACGTCTGGGGGATGTGCTGGACATCAGTTGTGCAGTGGGGCGTTTGGGAGAAAAGAGTGTGCAGCTGACCCAAGAAGTACGGCGTGAGCGTGATCAGGTTGTGGTCGCTGATGCCACCATCACTTTTGTCTTTATGGATGTGCGTACCCGGCAGGCCCGTCCAGTGGAAGGGCGTTTGCGGGAGCTGATGCTGGCAGCAGTCTAAGACCTAAGGTGTCAGAGGTATTGGTTGAAGTCTAACTCAGGCAATGCCTCTAAATTCACTACTGGAGCGACAACGGCATCCTGGGCGGGTGAGCCCATATGGGTTTCCAGCCATACATCCTCAGGCGGCAGGTGCATGCGTTTTTGTGCATGGTAAATGCAACGAACAAGACTGGGTTGCCTGGTTTTGTCGTTGAGTTTTAAGACGAAGCCTAAACGACCACTTTTGAGTTCAACCAGCGAGCCTAAGGGGAAGATCCCCATCAGTGTGATAAAGCGTAGAAGCAGCTCCGGATCATAGCGGCTGCCTTTGGCCTGCAGCAGGGTTTTAATGGCGGCGGCAGGAATTTTGGCGTTCTTATAACAGCGATCGACGGTCATGGCATCGTAGGCATTAATGATGGCTGTCATCCTTCCATAGAGCCCAATTCGCTTGCCTTTTAACCGGTTGGGATAACCACTGCCGTCATAGTTTTCATATTGCTGGGCAGCAATGGAGCGGGTGAGCTCATTAAGCTGTGGGTAGTCACTTAAAATTTGTTCACCTAGGATGGGGTTGCGGCGAATAAGGGCCAGCTCTTCGCTGCTAAGTTGACCCTGTTTATCACGAATGTGTGCAGGAATGCGCATCATGCCAATATCGTGTAGTAATCCCCCGATAATGAGATCTCGAATCATCACCGGTTTCATATTTAAATTTAGCCCGAACAGGCCAAGCAAAATGGAGACGTTGACCGAGTGCTCAAACAGATAGTTATCAGGGCTGCGTAAACGGCCTACACACACCAGTGCATCAGGGTTACGGTTGAGCGAACGTAAAATAAGCTCAGCACTTTTGAAAACGGGATCTAAATCCAGGGCTTCCTCATTAGCAACGAGTAGGCTCACCCCCTTGATCAGCGAGACAGCTTTTTGGTGGATTGCTCGGGCGCTGACCAGCTCACTGTCAAAGTCACGCAGCTTGTTGCGGGAAGACTGCTCAGCGTTTGCTTCTAGCTGAATGGGTGCAGGATTAATTTGCTCCTCCAGAATACTCATTAAGAACTCAAAGCGGCTTAGTTTGCTCGAGCTCTGACGAAGAGTATTTACGTCCGGTTTGTAATCCGCGCGGCGCAGAGCGCCCAGAGTGCGGCCAGTGGCAAGCAGTAAAGCATATGCAAGCAGCTTGTTCTCGGCGTGATAGCGTCTATCTTCCTCGCTGGCGTGATTGGTTTCTTTTGTGTCGAAATAAGGGTCAAAGGGAAGGAGAGAAGAATCGAGTAAGTGGCGAATGCCAATAAGCGCCGCTTTACGGCGATACTGTTGGGTTTTAAGGCTACGAGGACCGTACTCCTGCACAGCAGCAAGCACGTCTTGATGCTTATTTACCATGCTTAACAACTTAGTGCTGCGTAATAGCGCATCAAGATCATAAACTTGTTGCTCAAGTGGCAAGCCAAAAAAAGTGTCGATTTCCATCCATCACCCAGCAGTTACAACTAAGCTTACTCAGTAAGAATAACCAGCATTAGTCTGCTTGTGTTGCTAAACAGGATTAAAAGCAACTCAGTAGCGACAGCATGCTAGTGTAAATCCCCTTTGAGTTCTGTGGAAAAAAGCAGTTTTTTGTTAAAGCAGAAAGCGTGAAATTTTGGTTGCTATTTATTTGACCATTTGGATAAATTGAATGCGGTTTCTTAGACTTAGGTTTGATACTGCATATAATAGCTGACCAGTGGGCGGCTGTTCGTAAGATCAGCCGCTATTCTTTGTCTGGTTAAACCCAACAATAACAGAGCGAAAGGTGTGCTATGAAACGTACCTTGCTAGCTGCAGCGGTGGCGCTGTCTGCTTCTTTCAGTGTCCAGGCTGCGGATGTAAAACCTGCAGTGGTCTATGATCTGGGCGGTAAGTTTGACAAGTCTTTCAACGAAGCAGTGGCCAATGGTCTGAAGCGCTTCACCGATGAAACCCAGATTGAAGTAGCCGAGTTCGAACCTTCGAACGAGTCTCAAATTGAGCAGGCGCTACGCAAGATGGCGAAGCGTGGTTCTAACCCTGTCATCGCAGTCGGCTTTAACCAGGCTCATGCCCTGGAGAAAGTCGCTAAAGAGTTTCCTGATACTCAATTTACCCTGCTAGACATGGTCGTTGATCTGCCTAACGTGCAGTCTGTGGTGTTTAAAGAACACGAAGGCTCCTTCCTGGTAGGAGCTTTGGCTGCCATGGCCAGCAAGACCGGTAAGGTTGGCTTTGTTGGTGGCATGGATATCGCTCTGATCCGTAAATTTGAGTGTGGTTATGCGCAGGGCGCCAAGCACATCAACCCTCAGGTTGAGGTGTATCAGAACATGACTGGGTCGACCCCCACCGCTTGGAATAACCCTGGCAAGGGTGCTGAGCTGGCTAAGAGCCAGTTTGACCGTGGCGCAGACGTCGTCTTTGCCGCTGCCGGTGGTACTGGCACGGGGGTTTATCAGGCCGCTAAGGACAATGGCAAACTGGCAATTGGTGTTGATTCTAACCAGAACCACCTGCACCCCGGTACCATGCTCACTTCTATGGTGAAGGGCGTTGATGTGGCTGCTTATAACACCATCAAAGAACTGATGGCGGATAGCTGGAAGCCTGGAATTCAGGTGTTGGGTCTGGCTGAAGGGGGTGTTTCCTGGGCCTATGATGACAACAACAAAGACCTGATCACGGATGAAATGAAGGCTAAAATGGAAGAGCTGAGCAAGGGCATCCTGGCTGGCGACATCAAGGTCCATGATTACATGGCTACCAATTCCTGCGATATCTAACTTCCATAGGTTGTTATGACTGTGCTAACCCCACAGGCGGCCGGGTCTTCGGACCCGGTTTCCGCTCAAGCTCGGCCCCTCGCTCTGGAACTGCGTAACATCAGTAAGCGTTTCGGAGCAGTGCAGGCCAATAAAGATATTTCATTACAAGTGCCCGCCGGCACCATTCAAGGGATTGTGGGTGAGAATGGCGCGGGTAAGTCCACTTTAATGAGCATCATTTATGGCTTTTATGAAGCAGACACTGGAGACATTCTGGTGGATGGACAGCTTTGTAATATCCGTAATTCACAGGATGCTATTGCGGCAGGTATTGGTATGGTGCACCAGCATTTTATGCTGGTTGATAACTTCTCAGTGGTCGAGAACGTCATGCTCGGCGCTGAGGGGGGAGCCTTGCTGCGTCAAGGACGAGAGCAGGTTCGTCAAGAGCTGCTGCGTCTAGGGCGAGAATACCGCTTAGAAGTGGACCCGGATGCTATCGTCGGTGAGCTCTCCGTAGGCTTACAGCAACGAGTAGAAATTTTAAAAGCCCTCTATCGTGGGGCGCGTATTCTGATTCTGGATGAGCCCACCGGGGTATTGACCCCGCAGGAAACAGACGAACTGTTCCGTATTCTGTTTTCGTTGCGTGAACAGGGAGTCACTATTTTGCTGATTACCCATAAGCTGCGGGAAATCATGGATGCCACGGATCAAGTGGCTGTCATGCGTCAGGGCGAAATGGTGGCGCACCGCCAGACTGCCGCCACCAGTAAAGAAGAGCTGGCGGAGTTGATGGTTGGCCGTAAAGTGCTGCTACGTGTAGATAAAGCCCCGGCAAATCCCGGTAAGACCTTGCTCAAGGTTGAGCGGTTGAATGTGAAGGATAAACAGGGGGTATTGCGGGTTAAGGATGTCAGCTTTGCGCTTAAAGCAGGGGAAGTTGTGGGTATTGCCGGGGTATCTGGTAATGGCCAAAGTGAGCTGCTTGAGGCGCTATCTGGGATCATGGCCGTCGCATCGGGACGGATTGAGGTTGCCGGTGTAGGTATTGATGCAGAACATCCTCAGGATGCAGCACAGCTGCGTCAACTAGGGGTGGCTCATGTACCGGAAGATCGCCACCGAATGGGAATGATCACTGCCTTTACTGCACAGGAATCGGCCATTCTCGGTTATCACCGTGAGCCTGAATTTAATGGCAAGATTTTGATGGATAAAGCGGCGATTCTGCATTCCTACCAGGAAAAGGCCGAAGCCTACGACGTCCGTCCGCGGGATCCCTTCCTGAAATCAGCCAATTTTTCCGGCGGCAATCAGCAAAAAATCGTGTTAGCGCGGGAGATGGAGCGTCACCCGGATATCCTCTTAATCGGCCAGCCCACACGGGGTGTGGACATTGGTGCCATTGAATTTATTCATCAACGCATTATCGCCATGCGCGATGCGGGGAAGGCTATCTTGCTGGTGTCGGTAGAACTGGAAGAAATTATGTCTCTGAGTGACCGCATTCTGGTGATGTGCGATGGACGCATTACCGGTGAGGTGAGCGCGGCAGAAGCCGATGAGCGCACGCTGGGTCTGCTGATGGCAAATGCTCAGGCAGGAGGGCAGGCATGAGTCAAGCAGCGGTTCCTGCGTGGGTGAATACAGGCTTGATGCCTGCTTTAAATATTCTGACCGCCTTTGCGGTGACGGCGCTGGTATTTGTGGCAATCGGGGTAAATCCCTGGGAAGCTGCGCAGATCATGCTGTATGGCGCCTTTGGCTATGAAGAAGGTTTGGGGTATACCCTCTATTACACCACTAACTTCATCTTTACCGGTTTGGCAGTCGCAGTGGCGTTTCACGCAGGCTTGTTCAATATCGGTGGTGAAGGCCAGGCTTATATTGGCGGGCTGGGTGCAGGTTTGCTGTGTCTTGGCTTAGACCCTTATTTGCCGGGTTGGTTGTTAATTCCTTTGGCGATTGTTGCCAGTGCGGCCTTTGGTGCGTTCTGGGGTTTTATCCCCGGCTATCTGCAAGCTAAACGCGGCAGTCACATCGTTATTACCACCATCATGTTTAACTTTCTTGCTTCGGCACTGATGGTTTATCTGATGGTGAACATTCTCATCATTCCTGGACAGATGTCCCCGGTAAGTCGAGAGCTGGCCGAGCACGCCTGGATTCCCTTTATCCACGACATCTTAGGTGGGCTGGGAGTGGAGTTTGAGTCTTCACCGCTCAATGCTTCCTTTTTCCTGGCATTACTGTGCTGTGTTGGAGTGTGGTTCTTAATCTGGCGCACGCGCTGGGGTTATGAGTTGCGCGCGGTAGGCAGCAATAGTGTGGCGGCGGTGTATGCCGGGATTAAGCCTGCCCGTGTCATTATTTGGGTGATGTGCTTGTCTGGTGCCTTGGCAGGCTTGGTAGGGGTGAATGAGATCCTCGGTGTGCAGCACCGCCTGATGCTGGGCTTTAATGCCGGCTATGGCTTTGCCGGTATTGCGGTAGCTCTGATGGGACGCAATCACCCAGTGGGCATTATTCTGGCCAGCCTGCTGTTTGGCGCACTCTATCAGGGTGGGGCGGAATTAGCCTTTGAAATGCCCGATATTACCCGTGACATCGTGGTGATGATTCAGGGCTTGGTGATCCTGTTCTGCGGTGCATTGGAGTTTATGTACCGTGGCTGGCTGAGCAAAGCGTTCAGCCGTAAAGCGGCTTGAGGAGGCGACCATGACTGAATTTTTTGAAGTACTGGTGCTGACTTTGGACGCCACTCTGCGGGTTGCTACCCCCCTGATTTTGGCTGCTATGGCGGGGATGTTCTCTGAGCGTTCAGGGGTGGTAGACATCAGCTTGGAAGGCAAGATGCTGGCAGCGGCTTTTGTTGCGGCAGCAGTAGCTTATCTGTCCTCTTCACCTTGGCTAGCGTTACTGGCGGCGATGGTGGTATCGACCTTCTTTGCCATGCTGCATGGCTTTGCTTGTATTACTCATCGCGGTAATCAGGTGGTTAGTGGCGTGGCTATCAATATCCTGGTTGCGGGTTTAACCATAGTGCTGGGGTTGGTGTGGTTTAAAGAAGGTGGGCAAACACCGCATATCAGCAATGAGGCACGTTTTACTTCGATTGATCTGCCTGGGGCGCAGTTGTTGGCAGAGGTGCCGGTGATTGGTTCGCTCTATTCAGAGTTAATCAGTGGCCATAACATGCTGGTGTACCTGGCGTTTGCGGCAGTGCCGCTAAGCTGGTGGGTGATTTACCGCACCCGTTTTGGCTTGCGCCTGCGGGCAGTGGGTGAGAATCCCAAGGCGGTGGATACGGCAGGGATTAACGTGGCGTGGCTACGTTACCGAGCGTTGATGATTGGCGGCCTGCTTTGCGGTATTGGTGGTACTTACATTGCCATCGCGCAAAATGCCCAATTTGTTCGGGACATGACTGCGGGACAAGGCTTTATGGCCTTGGCGGCGCTGATCTTCGGCAAATGGCGGCCGGTGCCAGTGTTGTTTGCTTGCCTGTTGTTTGGCTTCCTTGATGCTGTTGCTGTGCGGATGCAAGGGGTGTCTCTACCTGGGATTGGCGTTGTGCCGGTGCAGTTTATTGAGGCCTTGCCTTACTTGCTCACTATCATTCTGCTAGCCGGTTTTATCGGTAAAGCGGTGGCTCCTAAGGCGATTGGTGAGCCTTATGTGAAAGAACGTTAATGCGTTTTTTCATGTCGTTAAAAAACCCGCTTCGGCGGGTTTTTTATTAGGGCTTTACCTTGGGGGGGGATCAGGCTAAATTAAGCAAAAGTTTGCATGGTAAGCATTTGTTTATGACGCAGCGTGAACGACAAATACTGGAGCTGGTGCGGCAGGATCCACTGATTTCCCAGCAGGCCTTGGCAGAACGTCTAGGAATTAGCCGTTCAGCTGTTGCCGTGCATCTGATGCACTTGAGTCAGAAGGGCTACATTTTGGGCAAGGGATACATCCTAGCACCCTCTTCCTATGTCATGGTGGTCGGCGGAGCCAATATGGATATCAGTGCCATCGCCGCGCAACCGCTACGGATGGGGGACTCCAATCCCGGTCGAGTACGTACATCCCCGGGGGGAGTGGCGCGTAACATCGCCGAAAATCTGGGCCGTTTGGGGGTAGATTGCCGCCTGCTCACCGCTGTGGGGGATGACCCCTACGGACAAACCCTGTTGGAAAGCACTCAGCGTGCAGGGGTTAATGTGCGCGCCTCACTGATTTGCCCAGGGCAAGCCAGCTCGACCTATGTGTCAGTGCACCAGCCTGATGGCGAGATGCAGGTTGCCTTTAATGATATGGCGGTATTGGAGGCTCTCACGCCCCAGGCGCTGGCAGCTCAATTAGACGCGCTGCAACAGGCTGCTGCTTTGGTATTAGACACCAATATTCAAGCAGAGACGTTGGCTTGGTTGTGCAGCCAGTGCCAGCATTCGCCGATCTTCGTTGACCCTGTGTCAGCCTATAAGGTGGAGCGCATTCGCCCTTGGCTTGGCCATATTCATACCCTGAAACCCAACCAGTTGGAGGCAGCCACGCTATCCGGGAAAGCCTTTGCCGGTCTGAATGAGGCACCGGCCCAGGCGGACTGGTTGCATAGTGAAGGGGTGCAGCAGGTGGTTTTCAGCTTAGGAGCAGAGGGAGTGTTCTGCAGCGATGGACAGACCCAGCAGCATCTGCCGCCTATCCCAGTTGAAGTTGTCAATGTCACCGGAGCAGGGGATGCCCTGATGGCAGGTCTGGTGTGGGGCTGGCTGAATCAGCAGCCGTTAGTCCAGGCAGCACGTTTTGCGCAGGCATGTGCCGCCCTGACCCTGGGCTGCGAATCCACCAATCATCCCAGTTTAAGCCCGCAGTTATTAGCCCGTTTTATGGAGACGTCTAATGAATCTTGAGCAGTATTTGGATATTCATCCTGAGGTAGCCGCCGCTTTGGCCGCCGGTCAACCTGTGGTTGCCCTGGAGTCCACCATCATCTCCCATGGCATGCCCTATCCACAAAATGTGGAGACGGCTTTACAGGTTGAGGCGGAAGTCCGTGCACAGGGTGCGGTGCCAGCAACCATCGCAATTATTAATGGCCGTTTGAAGGCTGGCCTGAGCCAGGAAGAGATTACCTTGCTAGGTAAAGAGGGGCAGGCAGTGGCAAAGTGCAGTCGCCGTGATTTGCCGTTTGTGTTGGCAGCCCGGCGTCATGGTGCTACTACGGTGGCCTCAACCATGATTATTGCGGCGCTGGCGGGCATTCGTGTGTTTGCCACCGGAGGTATTGGCGGCGTGCACCGCGGTGCGCAACAGAGTTTCGATATCTCTGCCGACCTGCAAGAGTTGGCCCAAACCAATGTGGCTGTTGTCTGTGCTGGGGCGAAGTCTATTTTGGATCTGGGATTAACCTTGGAGTATCTGGAGACTCATGGTGTGCCGGTGGTGGGCTATCAAACAGAGTCGCTGCCGGCGTTTTTTACCCGTGATAGTGATTATAAGGTGGATTATCGCCTCGACACTCCCACCCAGATTGCGCAAGCCTTGCAGGTGAAATGGCAGCTGGGCTTGGATGGGGGAGTGGTGGTGACTAATCCCATACCCGAGGCCTATGCGATGCCTAAACAGGCGATTGATGCGGCGATTGAGCAGGCCCTGTCAGAAGCAGAACAACAGGGGATTAGTGGTAAGGCGTCGACTCCTTTTCTGTTAGCGCGGGTATGTGAGTTGACCGGTGGTAATTCGCTGGCCTCGAATATCCAGCTGGTGATGAATAATGCCCGTTTGGCAGCGAAAATTGCCGCTGAATATCAGCAGTTAAGCCGCTGAGCTTGGGCTCCAGCCGCCTAATGTGGGGTTGGAGAAACTTTACTCAGGCGCTGAGTGTTGGCTGAGCGCCTGTTTTAATGCCTCAATACCGGGTTGCTGGCGTTGGCGTAACCAGATCATATAGGTTGTGACCTGTGCCAGTTGCGTTGGCAAGGGATGCTCCTGGAGAGCGTGCCGGTAGGGGTAAACTTCCAGCAGGCTACGCGGCACAATGCCCAAGCCCATTCCGGCACTGGCACAGCTGAGTATGCCGTGGTAGGAGTTCAGCTCCAGCAGGGGGCGCTGTGGGCCTCCCTGCATTTGACTCCATTGCTCCAGTACCATGCGGTAGGAGCAACCGCGGGTAAAGGCGAGCAGGTAGCCCTGATGCTCACCATCACGTGCGCTCACACCAACCAGATGCTCCTGCCAGATGGCGAGCTGCTGTAACTGCTCGTGTTCGGGTGGATGGGCGACAAAGGCGACATCTAGTTGCCTGTCCAACACCTGCTGGGCAATGGGTTGGCTAGGACCTGTTTGTAAACGGATCGCCAACTTAGGGTAACACTGGTGCAGTTCCGCCAGAATGACCGGAATGCGCACGGCAGCGGTGCTTTCCATACTACCAATGCGCAGCGGACCGCTGGGCTCATCCTGCTTGACTACCTGATAAATCTCCGCTGCCTGTTTCAGCAGTTGCTCGCTATGGCTGAGTAAGCGCTCTCCCGCGGGGGTTAGCTCCATGCCTTTGCCCTGGCGCCAAAACAGCTGCTCATCAAGTAATTCTTCCAAGTGTTTTAGACGAGTGCTGATATTGGACTGGACCCGATGCAATTGCTGGGCAGCTTGGGTGACGCTGCCTGTATGAGCGACGGTCTGAAAGATGTGCAGGTCGGTGAGTTCCGGTGTTTTGAGCATGCCTATCTCATTTTGAGAACTTTGTATTCATATTTATTCATTGGATGAGATTGATCTTCTCTCTTAGGCTAGCAAGGAGTCAAGAGGAGAGCGTGATGAAGGGCTACGGGTTTGCGATAGCAACGGTCAGTATCTGGACGGGGTTTATGCTGGTGTCACGGCATGGCGGTCTTAGCACCCTCAGCGCCTGGGACATGATGGCGTTGCGTTTTTTTCCTGCCACGCTGTTGCTCGTACCGCTGTGGTGGTGGCAGGGACGGCCATCTCTATGGCATGGCCGTTCAGTGCTGCTGGCCTTGGTGGGGGGGTTAGGTTATGCCAGCTTGGCCTATCAAGGGTTTCGCCAGGCACCGGTCGCCCATGCTGGGGTGTTATTGCCGGGAATGCTGCCGTTTGTTATTGCGTTGCTGGCCTGGAAGCTCTTGGATGAACCTTTATCTAAAGCACGTTTACAGGGCTTGGCGTTGATGCTGGCAGGGGTGGCCTGCCTGATGGGGGATGCCTGGCAAGACCCCGCCATCGGCCAAGGTGATGTCCTAATTTTTCTCTCAGCCCTGTGTTGGTCACTCTATACCGTGCTGGCTAAGCGTTGGGGCATGACTCCCTGGCAGGCAACGTTCAGTTTGGGAATCGTTTCGGCACTGCTCTATGCCCCGATTTACGGGTTGTTTTTGTGGCCGGACGTATCTCAGTGGCAATGGCAAGATGTGTTGTTGCAGGGCGTATATCAAGGGGTAATTGCCACTGTATTGGCCATGGTGCTCTACCTCCAGGCAATTAAGCATTTAGGAGCCACGCAAATGGGCATGATGATGGGATTAATTCCGCCGTTTTCTGCCTTGCTGGCCGTGCCTATTCTAGGTGAGGGGTGGAGCTGGGCGACGGCAATGGGACTCGTGCTGGTGTTGGGGGGCGTGATCCAGGCAAACAAACAAGCGTTACTCAAGCTGTTATGTAAGGAGAAAGGTTATGCCGTACGTGAATATTAAGGTGACCCGTGAGGGGGTAAGCCGCGAGCAAAAGCAGGCTTTGATCAGTGGGGTGACTCAGTTACTGGTTGAGGTACTGGGTAAAAATCCTGCGACTACAGTTGTCGTGATTGATGAAGTCGAGCTGGATAATTGGGGCGTGGCGGGGGAGTTGGTAAGCGATAGACGGGCGCAGGGGCGTTAGCTTTCATCCAGTGGTAGTTGCGGTTGAGGCGTATCGGAGACCTGGCCGCGTTGCTGTTGTCGTTGAGCTTGCAGGCGGCGCAGGTAGCGCATACGGCAAGCTTGAATGACTTGCAGGCGCTGTTGGTTGCTAAATTGATGCCAATGGAAGCGCTCATCCCGAGTACGCAGACAACCGCGGCAAAAGCCCCGGTTGTCACTTTCGCAGACGCCAGCACAGGGACTGGGGACGGGAATATCAAATAAGTCTAATTGGCTCACGTTCTGTGCTCATGTTCCAGAATCGCCTTGTGGCAGTATGGTGTTACGCCAGAGCTTTGCCAAGTCTGGGGGCAGCTCAAGTAAGTGTCTTAGATTGGTCAGTCAATCACTTAGCAAGACTGCTGGACAAGCTGGTGCAGGCCAAAACGTTCTGGAACGGCTTCTGGTTTGCCAATCGCATAGCCTTGGCAGTAATCCACCCCCAAACGCTCCAGCTCCACACGAGTACGTTCATCTTCGACAAACTCAGCGATGGTTTTGAGTCCGGCGACATGACAGATTTTATTAATCGATTCGACAATCGCCATGCTCATCGGTGAGTCGCAAATATCACGGACAAAGCTGCCATCTATCTTGATAAAGTCCACTTGCAGATTCTTGAGATAGCCGTAAGAACTCATCCCAGCGCCAAAATCATCCAGGGCAAAGTGACAGCCGAGTTCCCGTAGCTTGCCAATAAACTGACTTGCTTTTTGAAAGTTAGAAACAGCAGTGGTCTCAGTGATTTCAAAACAAAGGGTTTCCGGGGAAATGCTGTGGAGAATCATTTGTTCGGCAACAAACTGTGGGAAGTGCTCATCCCCCAAGGTGGAGCCAGAAAGGTTGATAAAGAACAGGCAACGTCCATTCTGATGTTCACTAATATGGCGGAAACTTAAACGCACCATATGGCGATCAAGCTGATTCATCAGGTGGTAACGTTCGGCGGCAGGGATGAACACTCCTGGCGGAATCAAGCGATCCTGTTGGCGTAAGCGCAGTAAAAACTCATAGAAAATAGGCTGTGAATGTTGCGTCAGCGGCAGTGCCACTATGGGCTGCCAGAATGCACAGAACTCATGATTCTGCATTGCTTGATTAAGTATATTGACCCAGCCGAGTTGCTCACGCATCTGGCTAATGGCCAGATCCTGTTCCTGATAAATATGGATGCGTCCACGACCTGATTCCTTGGCGGAATAACAAGCCATATCTGCGGCAGACAGAATCATGCTGGGCTCACAAAGCTGTTGGGTAATCTCAACCGCGCCCATGCTGGCGCCAATCGAGAAAAGCTTGTCTTGCCAGTTAAAGCGAAAACGCAGCACTTCTTCTTGCAGACGCTCAGCAATTTTCATGCCCTCTTGTAGAGGGGTGTGCTCCATCAAAATGGTAAATTCATCGCCACCCACGCGGCAGAGTTGATGGCAGCTGGCTAAGTGCTGGCGAAATAGCGTCGCGACCTGAATGAGCAATTGATCTCCCGCCAAGTGGCCACAACTATCGTTGACCACCTTGAAGTCATCGAGGTCGATAAACAACAGAGTATGAACCTCGCTGCCACTGAGATTGGCGCAGACTTGCTCTAAGGCCCGTTCAAAGGCAAAGCGGTTGTGCAAGCCGGTTAAGGCATCGTGAAAAGCCATGTAATGCAGGCGTTGCTCGGCATCACGGCGGGCTTGGCGGGTATTGGCGTCCCGTAGTTCACGCTCAATGGCAGGTACTAAGCGGGTAAGGTTGTGTTTGAGCACATAGTCATTGGCACCCGCTTTGAGGGTTTCAATCGCTAGCTCTTCACCCATGCTACCCGATACCACAATCAACGGGATGTCTGGATGTTGCTGGCGAACCAGATCAATGACATCCAAGCAATTAAAACCGGGTAGGTTATGGTCAGTAATCACGATGTCCCACTCTTGTGGCAACATCGCTTGTAAGTCGTCCAGTAAGTAGACCCGTTTGATGTGGGGATCAAACCCTCCCTTACGCAACTGAATATCGAGCAACAGTTCGTCGTCGTAGGTATCTTCAATTAGCAGAATGGAAATAGGCTTCATAACTTCAGCAAACGTAAACCTGAGGCGGGTGATTAATTTCCAGCCAGTAGCGCCCCAGACTGCCTACTGAGTCGATAAAAGAATCAAAGTCGACCGGTTTACGGACGAAGCTATTCGCACCTAATGAATAGGATTGGTTGATATCCGCCTCCTCATTGGACGTGGTCAGTACAACCACCGGTAAGGTACGGGTGCGCTGGTGCTGGCGCAGATACTTCAGTACTTCATGCCCATTAAGAGCGGGAAGATTAAGGTCTAGTAGCACCAGCACAGGAAGGGGATGTGAGTGGTCTAGGGCACTGAAGTAGTCGAGTGCTTGTTGACCGTCGCGTACGGTCACCACTTTATTGCTGATATTGTTTTTTAATAGGGCTCGGCGGGTGAGGAGTTCATCATCCGGATTATCCTCGACCAACAAAATGGTTCCTTCACGCAGCATCAGTTTTGCTACTCCTTGCGTTGTCCAAAGCCAATGGAGCAAGTGTAGACGAAGTTTTTCCGCCCGCCAGGATGAAATAAAAAGTACTACCTTGGTCCGGTTGGGATTCTGCCCAGATGTGGCCGCCATGGCGTTGTAGAATGCGTTGTACCGTGGCAAGACCGATGCCGGAGCCTTCAAATTCATCTTGGCTATGTAGTCGTTGGAAGGCAGCAAAAATACGGTTGATCTGGTCGGCAGGCATGCCGATGCCGTTGTCACGCACATAGAACACCTGGTCTGCCGTTTGGCCAATCTCGATGTTAGCCTCAGGCCGTGGCCGGCTGTACTTCCAGGCGTTGCCAATCAAATTCTGGAGCATCGAATAAAGCAGGCGGGGGTCTCCCATACTGGTCATCGTTGGTTGGATTTCTACATTAACGCGGCGCTGGGGTTCGCTTAAGCGTAACTGACTGCAGATTTCCTCGGCAATGTCGCTCAGGTTCACCTCTTGTTGTTGTAGAGGATGACGGCTGACACGGGAGAGTTCTAATAGCCCATCCAACAGGCGTGACATTTGTTGCGCTGCCAAGCGCATACGCTGTAGATAGAGAGTGCCTAAGCCATCCAATTGTCCACTGTAGTCTTCCAGCAGGGCATGGGAGAAACCATCCAGTGCACGCAGTGGGGTACGAAGATCGTGGGAAGCAGAATAGGCAAAGGACTCCAGTTCTTTGTTCAGGAACTCCAGCTCACGGGTACGTTCGCGCACCCGTTGCTCTAATGCTTCATTGGCTTGAAGAAGGGCTTGCTCTGCATCGCCACGTTCAATTTCGGATGCAATGCGATCAGCAAAGAGCTCAAACAGGCTCCGCGCAAATTGTGGATCCTGCAGTGGTTGCTTAAACATTGCCACGATGATGCCCATTACCTGGCGTTGTTCATTACGCAAAGGGGTACCAATGTAGGCCTGAATACCCAGCTCAGCCAACATCAGATCACGTGGATAGAGATCGGCAACGCTGCGTTGGTGCACGCAGATGTAACCCTGACCGGTTTGAGCGCAGGGGGTGTCATGCAGGGCATAGGGCTGTAAGGGTAAGGCTTTACCCTCAGGACCCAGGTTGATAATAGGGACTGCCTGCGCCTCGCCGTTAAGGCGCGCAATCATCAGGTAGTCGGCATTCAATAAACGCTGCAGACTCTGGCTGCAATGTTGTAGAAAGGCCTCACCATAGCGACGTGTTAAGCCACCGATCAGCTCCCGGCTGGCATGCTGCATTTGCTTGGCTTCGGAAATGTCATGACCAATGGTGCAAATGCCAAGCAGATTTTGCTGCTCATCCAGCAGTGGGAATTTTTCCACCCAGAAGGTAAGAGGGGCTTGATGAGGGTGTGGGTGGGGATAGGTTTCTTCAGTCGTCAGCTTCAAACCATGAAGTACGGAAAACTCGTTACTTTCGATAGGGTCGGCCAGCTCTGCAAAAATACTGCGGGCACTTTGACCCAGAACCTGCTCTTTCTCTAGCCCTAATAATTGGAGGAAATTATGGCTGACATGGGTAAAACGCAGGTTGGCGTCTTTGAGATAAAAAATGCCTGGGGCATGTTGCTCCAATGCTTGAATGAGACCCTTGCCTAGCGAGGATGCGGACATTCCAAAGCTCCTTGAGCTAACCCTGTTAATTTTTGTAAGAGAACTATAGCAGCTCTTTTAGGGTCAGCCAGGAGGTTGGAAATAGCTTTTTAATGAACCTGTTAGGCGCTTATGGCCCTCCGGTTAAAGAGGGTAACGTTGCTGTAATTGCTGCTGATAAGGGCGAATATCGCCAATTTTGCAGGCCACCCAGTCAGGGTTGTAGTAAGTGTCCAGGTAGCGTTCGCCACTATCGCAGATCAGGGTAACAATGGAGCCTTGCTGACCCTGCTGTTGCATGTTCTGCGCAAGCTGTAATGCCGCATATACGTTAGTGCCGGTGCTGGCACCGCACTTACGGCCGAGTAACGTATCCAGCCAGTAGAGCGTGGCAATTGCAGCGGTATCCTCTACCTGCATCATCGTGTCAATCACATCTGCAATAAAGGAAGGTTCTACCCTGGGGCGGCCAATGCCTTCAATACGTGAACCCTGGGATGAGGTGAGGTTGTTATCGCGACTGTGATAATAGGGGTAGAACACAGAAAAGTCGGGGTCGGCGACACAGAGTTGGGTATCTAAACGCTGATAGCGTAAATAACGCCCCAGGGTGGCGGAAGTGCCTCCGGTGCCTGCGCTCATCACAATCCATTGCGGGATAGGGTGGGGTTCTGCCTGCATCTGGCGGAAGATCGATTCGGCAATATTGTTATTGCCGCGCCAGTCGGTGGCACGCTCGGCATAGGTAAACTGATCCATATAGTGTCCACCCAACTCGTGGGCGAGTCGCTCGGATTCAGCATAAATCGAGGTGGCGGGTACGAGGTGGCAACGACCACCATAAAATTCTATCTGGCGGATTTTTTTGCTGGCGGTATGTTCCGGAATAACAGCAATAAATGGCAGGCCCAACAGGCGGGCGAAATAGGCCTCCGAGATAGCGGTGCTGCCACTGGAAGACTCAATAATGGGTGTACCTTCACGGATCCAGCCATTGCACAGGCCATAGAGAAACAGAGAACGTGCCAGGCGGTGTTTCAAGCTACCGCTGGGGTGAGTGCTTTCATCTTTTAAATAAAGATCGATACCGCTTAGGTTGGGGATGTCCAGCTTAATTAAATGGGTATCGGCGGAGCGCTGAAAGTCGGCTTCGATTTTGGCAATGGCTTGATTAACCCATTCTCTGGACATAACTGGACTCCGGCTAAGCATGAGGAGTCTGTATTATGGCTTAGAACTAAAATGAAGTGGTTGAAGCTTTTTGGTTATAAAGCTGTACTAAATTCATTGCCTGCTGGTTCCCAGAGTTGATTAATTGTTCTTAGGGCAGGCTGTTCAGGGCTGGAGCATGCAGTTGTGACTGGCATAAGTGCCAGCCACAATTGCAATTGTGGCGAGGGGATCGCGTTAGAAGAACTTCGGGCAGATCTTTTCCTGGCCCTGAGCCCAGCGTACAACCGTCTGTGCTACTGGTTGCCAAGTCAAGCTAGCGAATTTCACCGTCAGGCGAGTCTGATTCTCGGCTTCACCTTCTGAAAAGCGTGCAGTGACTACGGGGCCGAGGGTGCCATTCATTTTGATTTCACCAAAGCCGTTGTCATCTTTGACCAGCAGGGCATCCAGGTGGCTAATGCGGCCGGTGTTGCAACCGCGCATGTAGGGCAGTGTCTTTTTGTATACGCTGCGATAGTCACCGCTAATTTCCACGTGGATTTCATCAGCAGGAACAGGTTTGACGACTTCGGCTTGTTTCGGTTCTTCTTTTTTCGCCCAGGGATTCAGGCTGCAACCAGAAATAAGCAGACTGAGAAGGAGCATAGGTACGCGCATAAAAGCAATCCGTATCGGGGTTAACTTTCTTAAAAATAATCTCGTCAGCCGAGGTTAGCCGAGATGTGTCGCCACGCTCTCGCTCGCTTTATTTGACACGCCCAAACTGGCAAGTGCGTGCAAATTTAACCGCCAATCATGGTGATTCTGCGGCAAACTTGCAAGCCCTGGCGCTAGCCGCCTGCTAATTTGACCCGAAAGCCCTTCTGCTCCAACAGGGTTTTCAGCAGTTCCCGTTGCTCACCTTGAATTTCGATAGTGCCTTCCTTCACGGCACCTCCACAGCCACAGCGTTTTTTTAAATCTGCAGCGAGGAGCTTTAGCTCTGCGTCGGCTAAATCCAAACCAGTAATAATGCAGACGCCTTTACCGCCACGGCCTTTGCTTTGCCGATGAATGCGGACAATGCCATCACCCTGTGGGCGTGCAGTGTTAGCGGTGTTATGACTTTCTTTGATTCGGCCTGTTTCGGTGGAGTACACCAAGCGTGATGACGACATGATTGTTATTCCTCAAACCTGACTGGCAGTAAGCAACCACTGTTGCCAGGGATAAGTATCGGGGGCAAGCGTATCGGCCCACGAATATTGTTGAAAGTGCTGACCTTGGCTCGGCCAACGCTTGAATTGGAAGACCTGCCCTTGCCAGGAAAAACCTAATGCCGTGGCGTGTAAATAGGTGCGATCGGCTTCATTGGCTTTGCCACCATATAAAGTGTCTCCCAAAATGGGGGCGCCAATGCTACGTAGCGCCACCCGCAGTTGATGCGTTTTGCCGGTTTGGGGATAGAGCCAGAATGCTCGTAGCCCCGGTGCCAGACTGAGGCTACTAAATTGGGTAATAGCGGGATTATTCATGCTAGGGGTAAGCATCCAGCTGCTACGTCGGCTACGCTGCATATCACCTTTAATCCAGCCCTGTTTTTTATTCGGTTTGCGCGTACTTAAAGCCAAATACAGTTTTTGCACTTGGTGATTAGCAAAGGCGTCGCCAAGAGTCTGAGCAAAGGACTTATTTTTACCGAACAGGAGTAAACCAGAAGTTACTTTATCCAAACGATGCAGGGGATAAAGCTCGCTATTGTTTAGGTCTTGTTGCAGGGTGTAAACCAAACCAGGGGTGTCATTTTCACTATGAAAACTGACGTTGGCAGACTTATCTATCACAATAAAGTCGGGATGATCGACAACTAGGGTATACATGAGGCCTCCGGAAGTGGGTCAGTGTAGCAGATTGTTGACTCGCAGCAGTACAGAAGAAAGGACGTACCTTGGTTAGCATGAATCAGCCATCAGAGCAGTCAAATCAGCCATTCGGTCAGTCGCAGGATAGCGTGCTGATGGCACGCCAACCCATCTTTAATAGCAAGATGGAGGTGTGCGCTTATGAGCTGCTGTTTCGTAGTGAGCAGGATCAGAGTCAGGCCCTGTTTATTGATGCAGAGGGGGCAACCTCCAGCGTTATCCTCAATGCCTTCACCGCTATTTGGGATCAGCATGAAGCTAAAGGGCTGCCGGTTTTTATTAACCTGAGTGAAGACTTTATTCTCAAACGCCACATGCCAGATTTACCTAAGGACAGGGTGGTGCTGGAAATCCTTGAGGATGTGCAAGTATCGCCCGCCCTGCTTGAAGCAGTTAACGAACTCAAGCAGCAGGGTTATACCCTGGCACTGGATGATTTTACTTATCAAGTAGAACTGGAACCGCTGATCGAGCTGGCTTCGATTATCAAAATCGATGTGCGCCTAAGAGGCATGGAAGGTGTGCGAGAGCAAATTGCTCAGCTCTCCCACCATCGTAAAAAACTGCTGGCGGAAAAGGTGGAGACTCAGGAAGAACTGGATGAATGCCGCGAACTAGGCTGTGAAATGTTTCAGGGTTTTTTCTTGAGTCGGCCATTATTGGTGCGGGGCAAGCGCATGCCCACCAGTGCCGCAATGATGATGAAAGTGCTGCAGGATCTGCGTTCGGATAAGCCCGTTAGTCAAATTGAAGCCGACATTCTGAAAGATCCGGCACTGACTTATAAGCTGTTGAAGTTAATTAACTCGGCCCAGTTTGCCCTGCGACGACGGGTGACCTCGGTTGCGGAGGCGGTCAATCTATTAGGGCGAGAGCCTCTGCAAAAGTGGATCATGATGTTGTTGGCGGTTGGGGCCGAAGCGGTTATGCCAGAGCGCATCTACTTAGCTATGCAACGTGCACGGATGTGTGAAGTGCTGGCCCAGCAGGGCAATTATCCCAACAGTCATCAAGCGTTTATGGTTGGCATTCTTGCGAGTTTAGAGATGCTATACGGAGTCCCCCTTAGTACGGTGTTGGATGATCTTCCTTTGGATGAGAGCCTGGTTGAGGCAGTGCATGGACGCGGTAATCTCGGTATGTTGCTGTTGTTAAGCCGTGCCTACGAGCGAGGAGAGTGGCGCTTGGTGGAGCGTCTGGGCAGGCCACCGTTACAGCCGGGTCAAGCTTACTTTGATAGTCTTGCTTGGGCGACGGAGGTAACAGTCTCAATGACGGACAAGTCGAAAAGACGCCGTTAATTTATATGAGTGTCATCTACTGCTAGTTTTTACACCGGTGCCGCCGCAAGCCGCTGGAAGGTTGCCAGTCTGGATTTGGCGTGCTTTATTGAGTACCGGATGTATTTCGGATTCTCGCTACAGCCTGAGGGCTACACTGCATATGCCGCATACTTTGACTGCGAATCGAGTCTTGATGGCTCGTCAGGCCATATTTGATACTGAATTAAATGTTGTGGGTTATGAGCTGTTATTTCGCAGTGAGCAGGAACAAAGCGCCGCTTTATTCGCTGACTCCAACAAAGCTACCCAAGATGTATTACTGAATAATTTCATGGCGATTTGGGAGCAGGGCGAACGCCAGCTGATGCCGGTGTACATCAATGTTGGTCAAGACTTTGTCCTCAATCGCAATATTCCTGACTTACCCCGTGAAGATGTGGTGCTGGAGCTATTGGAAGATATTCAGGGCTCAGATGAGCTGCTCCATGCCGTGGCGGAACTCAAACTGCAGGGTTATCGACTGGCGTTGGATGATTTTGTTTATCAGCCGGAGTTAGAGCCGTTAATCCGTCTGGCAGAGGTGATCAAGCTGGACGTGATGGAGCTGGGGATGGAAGCGTTGGCGGAGCAGGTCAAGCTGTTGCGCCCCTTTAACAAGGTGCTCTTGGCAGAAAAGGTCGAAACTCAGGAAGAGTTTGAGCAATGTAAGGCGCTGGGTTTTAGCCGTTTTCAGGGTTATTTTCTCAGTCGACCTATCTTAATGCGCGGTAAGCGCATGCCTCCGAGTAACACCATTATCATGCGGGTGACTCAGCAACTGTTGGCCGATGCCGAGGTGGCTGACGTAGAAAAAGCCATCCTGCAGGACCCTGCTCTGACCTATAAGCTACTTAAGCTGATTAATTCTGCCCAGTTGGCGCGCAGTCAGCGCATTACCTCGGTGAATCAGGCCCTCAATATGCTGGGGCGCCAGGCGCTGCAAAAGTGGTTATTACTGTTGCTGGCTTCTAGTGCAGAGGTACCGGCAGAGGGGGTGCGGATTGCCCTGATTCGTGCCCGCATGATGGAGTTGCTGGCCGAGCAGGCAGAGAGCCCCCTGGCGCAACAGGCTTTTATGGTGGGGATTCTTGCCAGTCTGGAAATGCTTTATGCCATTCCCTTGCAAGAGTTGTTAGTCGACTTGCCACTGGAAGATGTCATCTTGCAGGGGGTGCATGGGAAAGGTGAACTGGGGCAGCACCTATTACTGGCCCGTGCCTATGAAAAGATGCAGTGGAAGCTGGTGGAACGCCTCGGTAAGCCTCCTCTTAACCCAAGCCAAGCCTATCTACAGAGTGTGAGCTGGGTCACTGAGATTATGGCGGCATTCTAGCCGCCGCTGTTACCGCTATAGAGGCCTTGGACTGTTTTTTTAGTTAAGAGTTAAGCGCTAAGCGTATTAACTAATATCTCACTGCTCAGCCAGCCCTGCAGCATTCGTACTGCGGCCTGGGGGGCATCATCCTGATACCACTCACTCAGTAACTCACAGAGTTCGGCAAAGCTGCAGTCTGCCTGGCTGAGTTGATCCAGCGCACAGGCCTCATCCACCGCCAGGGAGCGATACTGGGTTTGATAGGCCTGACGCCACGCTAACCAAGGTTGGGGGTGAGTCAGCGCCGTTGGGGCGGGGGGAGCCTGCTCATTCTTTAATGCCTGCCAGACCGCTAGGGTGTTGTGGTGCTGATCAAAACGCTGCACATGGGGTTGCAGGGTTAACCGCAGTTCTGGCCACGCCTCCGCCGTCAGTTGTTGCAGTTGCACCGCAGTGAGGCTTGGCTGTTCGCCGCTGTCGAACACCGTACGCATTAATCTTTCCCATTCGGCCAGCTCGGCTAACAAGGGGTAACGCTGATAGGGCGAGTGCTGGGTGAGAAAGCTGGCCAGGGCTTCACCAAAATAGCGCAGGCTGAAGTGTTGTGAGGGGTGAGCAGCCAAGTAGCTTTCAGCCATCTGGCTAAAGGCTTCTTCACCTAACATTGCCTGTACCCCTGGGTAGTCTTCCTGCAGCACCTGTAATAACCGCACCCGGTAGGCATGGGTATAGATCTGCATACCCAACTGGGCATCCAGGCCGCGATGATCCAGTTGCGGCAGAATCCGTTGAGGCTTCGTGCCATCGAGAAAGGCAAAAAAGTCTTGTTGCAGTTGCTGCAAGTCAGTCATGGCGACTCTCCACCAATGCCCGTGCCTGATTGAGCTCTGCCAGTAGCTCGCTAAAAGGCGGCATCTTGTCATCCCGCTCAATCATGGTGCTGACCGGGCCAAAGCGTTGCCAGGCTTGTTGGTACAGCTGCCAGACGGCATCCCGCACCGGTGCATCATGGGTATCAATCACATAATCGCCATAGTCACTATGGCCTGCCAGGTGAAATTGAATAACCCGTTCAGGGTCGATGCCGGCTAAATAATCACTGGCGACAAAGTTATGGTTACGTGAGCTGACATAGATATTGTTGATGTCCAGCAAAATGTAGCAGTCAGCCCGCTTGGCCAGGGTATTGAGAAATTCCCACTCACTCATCTCGGAGGCTTGAAAGCTGACATAGCTGGACAGGTTTTCCAGGGCGATACGTCGACCCAAGTATTCCTGTACCTGGTGGATGCGCGTGACTAAGTGCTGCAGGGTGGCTTCATTGTAGGGCAGGGGCAGCAAGTCATGGCTGTTATGGGCGTTGCCTGTCCAGCACAGATGGTCGGACAGCCACAGCGGCTCTATCCGCTGTGCCAAGGCTTTAAGTTGTTGCAGGTAGTCGTAATTAAGTGGCGCACTGCTGCCAATCGACAGGGATACACCATGCATGGCAATGGGGTAGTGCTGGCGTACCTGATCGAGGAAATACAAGGGCTTGCCACCGGCAACCAGATAGTTCTCGGAGATGATCTCAAACCAGTCAACCTCCGTGGGAAGGTGCTGCAGAATGGTCTGGTAGTAATCTTTACGCAGGCCCAGGCCAAACCCAGCAAAGGGGGGGCGATCACTCATGCCGGCCTCATTGGTAGGGGAATGGATAAGGCAAGGCACTGGGCCTTGCCTTGGCGAGTGACGACAGGCTATGCCGTACCCGCAGATAGCATGAACGTCTTTATGACTTCACCGTGCCGCCTTTGCTGCTGCATTCGTCAGCCGTCATGCTGAGGAAACCCTGACCCTGGCAGCTACCCTGGCCTTTGCACTCATTATTGGCGGTTTTGCAATCATTGTGGCCTTTGCAGCTGTTCACACCCCAACACTCCACCTTGGCCTCATCGGCACTGACAACGGCAGGGGTCAACATCGCTGAGCCAAACAGACTGGCAGCGGCCAATGCCATCGCGGCACCTGAGAGTTTTTGCTTGGTGTTCATCGTCCACTTCCTTCTTATCAGTTTTTTGAGTAGTGAACAGGGCCCGTGTTCAGCTAGTCAGACTGAGGGGCAATGGGAAAGTTCCAGCGGTTAGAAACTTTTTGCAAAAAATATGGCTAACTTATCTGGCGGCTAAGGGCCTGGGCGCAGATCACCCGTAACAACGAGGTGAAATTAGGGATTTCGCCGCGGCGTTGTAACACCTCTTGGTAGAGGGTGCCAATAAACTGTGGGGTGGAGAGCCCTTCCGCCTGGGCGAGCTGATCGAGCAAGTGCCAGAAATGCTGCTCCAAGCGAATACTGGTGACCTGTCCCTCCAGACGAATCGAGCGGGCAACGGGTTGATAGAGGCTGGGGTCAGTGCTGGCATAGATATCACACATAGGTTGTCCCTTCGGTGTCCCTGTTGGGAGCGCTCCAATAAGTTTGAGTAGCTTAATAGAACTGTCAACCGGCAAGGTCTATGCGACTTTCTGTTTAAAAAGGGGAAGAGGGCGCCAGGGGCACCCTCAAACTGCGTTATTGTTGCAACAGCTGGTGGAATTGACGCAACCACTCAGGGTGGGCGGGCCAGGCGGGTGCTGTCACCAAGTTACCATCGGTAATGGCATCTGTGACTTCAATATTGGCGTACTCTCCGCCGGCCAGGCGCACTTCCGCAGCGCAGGCAGGATAGGCGGAAACCTGTTTGCCAGCTAAACAACCCACTGGGGCCAGCAACTGGGCGCCGTGGCAAATAGCAGCAATGGGTTTATTGGTGTTGACGAAGTGCCGCACCATCTCCAGCACACTTTCATTCATGCGCAGATACTCAGGCGCACGACCACCGGGAATCAACAGGGCATCGTAGTCTGCGACCTGAATGCTGGCAAAGCTGGCATTGAGGCTAAAATTGTGCCCTGGTTTTTCCGTATAAGTCTGGTCGCCTTCAAAATCATGAATCGCGGTTTTGATTGTCTCCCCAGCGGCCTTGTCCGGGCAGACCGCATCGACGCTGTAGCCCATGGCCTGCAGCGCTTGAAAGGGCACCATCAGCTCATAATCTTCGACAAAGTCACCACAGATGATCAGAATTTTTTTGTTGTTAGCCATGTCCAGCTCCTCTGTTTGGTAGGTGCCTGCGTTTGCAGGCCAAGCGTTGGTTACTCTAGCGAGTTGAGCAGGGAGCGGGGTAGTAAGGGGGTACTACATGCCAGTATCAGGGACGGGCATGGCTCCGTTTGGTCACAACGGATTGGCAGTTGGGGCCGATTTCCACGTAGATGCTGTAATGGTAGTCACGCCATTTCACATAGCTGACCAGTTCACGGGCGCCGGAGCGGTGGGTTTTCTGGATTTTGGTGGGGCGAAACAAGGTGGTGTAAGAGCGGGAGGTTTTGCCGCTATAGGCGACATAGTCCATGGCGGCGACTTCAGCCAGGGTGATGCTTTGTGCTGGGGGACAACTGACGGGCACTGCCAGGGCAGGGGAAATCAAAAAAAACAGGCAAAGGGTGCTGACAGCCAGCCACTGCAGACTGAGGTGAGCGTTATTCATCCGCTACCTGGAATAGATAAGCCGGTAAAGGCTTGAGTTGAAAACCTTGCTGTGTGGGTTGCAGTGCATCATTTTGCTGGATGGCCTGGGTTGCACCACTGTGCTGCTGTTGCTCCTGAGCCAGGGCCTCATAGGCGGCTTTGGAAATCTTAACCACGGTGGACGGGCGCTCTGCTTCCACCGGCATCGGTTGTGGGCGGACAGCGGGCAGGGATTGAGTGGGTAGACTCAGCTGTTGAGGGGAGAGGACGGAATTAAGTCCAAAGAGTTTGTTCAACATGATGGGCTAAATCACTCACAGAAAGTTAAGGCCGCCTGGGCGGCCATGCAAATATAGTACAAATCAGACACTTAGCCAAAGCCTAGCCTGTTGATTGATTGGCTGCTGTGGTCTTAGACAACGAGTGCGCGTGCCCATATTGGTGTGTTGCTAGGCGTGAATATAGATGGCCTCTATGACTCTGACCCGGTCTGCCTCCAGGTTAGCGCGCAGGTTGGCACCCATGCTGGCGAAGTCCGGCCCTAATACCCAGGAGGGGGAAAGCTGCGCTCCCTGGCTTTGATCCTGGGCCCGCTTACGCCAGCTTAATGCCTCGCTGGTGACATCTTGCCAGTGGTCTTGCTGCATGCCCAGGGTTTGGAGTTCATCCTGCAGCTCCGTTGCCACCATTAAGTGAGAAGTTTCAGCGTGGGATGACCAGGGTACTGGCAACAGCAGCGCACTGTGGTTCTCGCCCTGGACTAATTCATGCAGTACCAGGATGCCGCCGGGTTTTAGCACCCGGCGCATTTCCGCCAAGGCCTGCTGGCGTGCGGGAATATTAGCCAAGACATGCTGGCACCAGATCACATCAAAGCTGGCATCGGCATAGGGCAGCGACTGGGCATCGCCGCAGTTAAACTGCAATTGTTTTGCCAGCGCCGGGAACAGGTGGCTGAGCTGGGTGGCCAGGCGCACGAATTGAGGATTGTAATCCAATCCAGTGACCTGGCAGCCAAAGTGATCGGCCAACAGGCGGCTGCTACCGCCCAGACCACAGCCTAAATCCAGCAAGCGATGGTTGGCATCCAACTGTACCTTACTGGCCAGGGCCTGGGTGGCGCTGCGTCCCCCCAGGTGGAGCTGATCGACCGGCGCCAGATCAGTGAGGCCCAGGTTAGGGCGCTGCCTGGCCCAGTCTAAAATGGCCTCCAGGGCGAGATGCTGCTGGTAGTGTTGGCTAAGTTGCGGGCTGCTCATGGTCATCCTTATGGTTTCAGCGCAGGAGCGTTAGTCGTTAGTGTTGTAACTCGGGAAGGTTGCGAAAAGCTTCCAGTGCCTGGGGGTTGGCCAGGGCTTCCAAATTGGGTACATCCTGCCCATGCACAACGCGACGTACCGCTAATTCCACCAGCTTGCCACTGCGGGTGCGGGGTAGCTCGGCAACCTGAATTATTTTGGCTGGTACGTGACGAGGGCTGGTGTGCTGACGAATCTGCTGCCGAATGCGCTCACGCAGGGCGTCATCCAGGCTGAGTCCAGGCTGTAGCACCACAAAGAGTAGAATACGCACATCATCTTGCCAGTCCTGGCTAATCGCCAGGGATTCCATGACTTCCTCTATTTGCTCAACCTGGCGATAAATCTCCGCGGTGCCAATGCGTACGCCACCAGGGTTGAGTAGCGCATCGGAGCGGCCATGGATGATCATGCCACCTGTTGCGGTTAACTCCGCATAGTCGCCGTGGGTCCAGACGTTAGCAAATCGGCTGAAGTAGGCCTCCTGAAAGCGTTGGCCATCTTCATCGCCCCAAAATCCCAACGGCATACTGGGGAAGGGATGGGTACAGACCAGCTCGCCTTTGCCCTGCTCCAGCGGATGTCCTTGCTCGTCCCAGATGGCCACCGCCATCCCGAGTCCACGGCACTGCAGCTGACCACGCCAGACCGGCAGGATGGGGTTACCCAAGGCAAAGCAGGAGATGATATCGGTGCCGCCGGAGATCGAACTCAAACACAGATCGGCTTTGATATCCCGATAGACGTAATCATAGGACTCATGGGTGAGCGGCGAACCGGTGGAGAGCAGCATCCGCAATGCCCCCAGGTGGTGACTGGTGGCGGGTTTGATCCCTGCCTTTGCAAGATGGGCCAGGTATTTGGCACTGCAGCCGAAGATGCTGATACGTTCCTCATCGGCCATGTCCCAGAGACTGCCGGGGTGTGGGTAGAGGGGGGAGCCATCATAGAGCACCAGGGTGGCGCCACTGGCTAAACCGGATACCAGCCAGTTCCACATCATCCAGCCGCAGGTACTGTAGTAAAAGAAGACATCATCGCGCTTGAGATCCAGGTGCAGGCGATGTTCTTTCAGGTGTTGTAACAGGGTGCCACCCGCACCATGCAGGATACATTTGGGCACCCCGGTGGTGCCGGAGGAATAGAGAATATAAAGCGGGTGGTTGAAGGCAAACGCCGGGGTATCCAGGTGCAGTGCACCAGGGCTTAAGAAGTCCTCCCACAGGCAGGCGCGTGAGTCTAAGCCATCCAGCGGCGGGCGCTCCTGCAGGCGGGGAATGATGATAACACGCTCCAGACTACTTAATTGGGCACTAATAGCAGCGACCTTATCCAGAATAGGCAGTGCTTTGCCGTTGTAGTGGCTGCCATCACTGGCAAAGAGTAGGAGGGGTGCAATCTGGGCGAAACGATCCAGCACCCCAGCGGCACCAAAGTCAGGTGAACAGCTGCTCCAGATGGCACCGACACTGGCGCTGGCAAGCATCGCCACCACGGTTTCGATGCAGTTTGGCAACAGCGCAGCGATTCTGTCCCCAGGCTGAATGCCCTGGCATTTCAGTGCCAGGGCCAGACTGGCCACTTGTTCATAGAGGGCCTCATAACTGAGTGCCTGACGTTCCCCCCGTTCATTACGGAAAATCAGCGCCGTGCGTTCATCCCGATGATGGAGCAGGTTATCAGTAAAGTTCAGTGTGCCATCGACAAACCAACGGGCCTGAGGCAGGTTGTCCGCGTTAATCAGCGGGCGTGAACCCGGTGTGCCCCGTACCCCTGCCCAGTGCCAGAACTGGCTCCAAAAGGTGACGGGGTGCTGGATAGACCATTGATAGAGGTCAGCATAGTCTTGCAGCTCAAGCTGCTGCTGTTGATTGATATGCTGGAGAAACTGCCACATCTGGGTGGCGGTGAGTCGGTCAGGGCAGGGTTGCCAGAGCGGAGCGTTCATCACCGTCCTCCTCCTTCTGTTAACCAGGGTTTACCTCTGCCTGTGTTTGCTAGCGGCGCAGATATCAAGGGAGCCGAGGGGCCCCCTTGCTATCAATCGCCTTATTTGGCCAGTAGGGCGGTGCCTACCTTGGAGCGGCTGGGGCGGCCCAGTTGTTCGCTGATAAAGCGGCCAGCTTCCGCCAGACGTTGCAGATCCACCCCTGTTTCAATCCCCAGCCCATGCAGCAGGTACACCACCTCTTCGGTGGCGACATTGCCAGAGGCACCCTTGGCGTAAGGGCAGCCTCCTAGGCCGGCAACGGAAGCATCAATCACTGCGATACCTTCTTCTAACACGGCATAGAGGTTGGCCAGTGCCTGACCATAGGTATCGTGGAAGTGGGCGGCTAGCTTGTCGATGGGCACTTCTTTGGCGACCGCCTCCAGCATCCGCTTCACTTTCAGTGGTGTGCCGACGCCGATGGTGTCACCGAGGGAAATTTCATAGCAGCCCATCTGGTACAGCGCTTTGGCCACTTCAGCCACCTTGGCGGGGGCAATGTCCCCTTCATAGGGACAGCCCACCACGGTGGAAACGTAGCCGCGTACCCGCACTCCCGCCTGCTGCGCGGCAGCGAGAAGCGGCTCAAAACGAGCCAGGCTCTCCGCCACACTGCAGTTGATGTTCTTGCGGGTGAAGCTTTCAGAGGCGGCGCCAAAGACGGCTACTTCCTCTACCCCAGCCTTGAGTGCTGCTTCCCAGCCTTGCAGGTTGGGGGTGAGGGCGGCGTAGGTAATGCCAGGGCGACGCTGTAGGCGTTGGAACACCTCTGCCGAGTCGGCCATCTGTGGCACCCATTTAGGGGAGACAAAGCTGCCAGCCTCAATGTAGTTCAGGCCAGCATCTGCCAACCAGTCGATCAACGCCAGTTTGGTTTCAGTGCTGACCGGGGTGGCCTCGTTTTGCAGCCCATCACGCGGGCTGACTTCAACAAGGCGAACCCGTGTTGGCAGGCTCATGGGGCTTCCTCCGCATCGGCATCCCCTGCAGGCACAAACTCCAGTAGTTCAATCCCCTCACTGACCAGATCGCCAGGCTCGAAGTAGAACTCTTTTACTACGCCACGGGCAGGGGCGCGTAAGGTGTGCTCCATCTTCATCGCCTCAATGACGATCAGGCCGGTGCCGGGCTCGACTTCCTGGCCGGTTTGGCACAGCAGAGCAACCACGGTACCGTTCATTGGCGCGGTCAGGCTGGCTTCTTGTTCATGATGGTCAGCTCCGTGCAGATACTGGGGCTGACAGAGGACTTCGGTGCTGAAGAAGCCGTTGAACAGCGTCAGCCACTCGCCTTCATCACTGAAGCGATGGGCCACATTAACGTTAAAGCTGTGACCATCCAGGGTGGCGCGCAGCTGGTCACCTTCCAGTACCCCCATCACTTTGCGTGCCGGGCCATCTTCCACTTCAAGCAGGTAGTAACCCACTTTCTGGCTCATATGGGCATGATAGGTTTTGCCCCGACAGGCTAGTTGTAGCTGGTGGCGCGCCCGGGCATTGAGGCGCCAGGCGGAGTAGGCATGCCAGGGTGAGTTTGGATCATCACTCTCGGCGGCGTGGCGCTGGCGCTTCTGTTGGCCAGACAGCACGGAGTAGAGCGCGGCTAGCGCCAGGGCTTGTTCGTCTTCCTGCTGTTGATTGGGTAACAGGTCGGCGCGATAGCGTTCGATAAAGCCCGTATCCAAATCCGCTTTGGCAAAGCCACTGTGTTCGGCCAGGCGGGTCAGGAATTTCAGGTTAGTCTTGACGCCATCAATGCGGTAGTCCGCTAGTGCCCGCTGTAAGCGCTGAATGGCGCGGTCACGGTTTTCATCCCACACGATCAGCTTGGCAATCATGGGATCGTAATAGACGCTGACGACGTCATTTTCCCGTACGCCGGTATCAATACGGACGTTATTGCTGGCATCGGGAATGCGCAGATAGGTCAGTTTGCCAGTGGCGGGCAGAAAGTCGTTATCGGGATCTTCTGCATAGATGCGCACTTCCATGGCATGACCATGGATTTTAATTTGTTCCTGCTTGAGGGGGAGCGGCTGACCACAGGCAACCAGCAACTGCCATTTAACCAGATCCTGGCCGGTGATCATTTCGGTAACGGGATGCTCTACCTGCAAGCGGGTATTCATTTCCATGAAGTAGAAGGAGCCGTCTTCATCTAGCAGAAACTCGACGGTGCCTGCACCCACATAGCCGATGGCTTCGGCTGCTTTGACAGCGGCCTCACCCATAGCGGTACGCAGTTCGGGGGTCATGCCAGGGGCAGGGGCTTCTTCCAGCACTTTCTGGTGGCGGCGCTGAATGGAGCAGTCCCGCTCAGCCAGGTAGACGCAGTTGCCCTGGCTATCGGCAAAGACTTGAATTTCAACGTGGCGTGGTTTGGTCAGGTATTTCTCGACGAGCACGTCACCGTTGCCAAAGGCGCTTTTGCCTTCACGCTGTGCGGCTTGTAGGGCTTCATCAAACTCTTTGGCGCTCCAAACCACCCGCATGCCTTTACCACCGCCACCTGCGACAGCTTTGAGCAACACTGGAAAACCAATGCGTTCAGCTTCTTTACGCAGCAAAGCAGGGGATTGGTCGGCGCCATGGTAACCGGGTACCAGGGGGACACCGGCCGCTTCCATAATGGTTTTGGCCGCGCTCTTGGAGCCCATGGCATCAATAGCGGTGGCGGGTGGGCCGATGAAGGCAATACCAGCTTTTTCACAGGCTCGGGCAAAGGCGGCATTTTCCGACAGGAAGCCATAACCCGGATGAATCGCCTCGGCACCGCAGCGCTCGGCGATATCAATAATGCGGTCGCCGCGCAGATAGGAGTCTTTGCTGGGGGCTTCGCCGAGATAGAAGGCTTCGTCCGCCATGATGACATGGGCGGCTTCGGCATCTGCTTCGGAGTAGACTGCAACGGTGGCAATCCCCAGGCTTTTCGCAGTACGCATTACCCGGCAGGCAATCTCACCGCGGTTGGCAATCAGAATCTTGTTAAACATGACTTACCCCTGGCGCCAGGCTGGTAGACGTTTTTCCAGAAAGGCATTGAGTCCTTCCTGACCTTCGGCAGAGACGCGGATATCGGCAATACGGGCACTGGTATCAGCGTTCAGCTCGGTACTAAGGGGCTGGCCGCTGACGGCATAAATCAGTGCCTTGGCCGCCGTCAAGGCTGCCGGGCTGTTGTTAAGTAATTGCTGGATCATCTGCTCGCTATAGTGTGGCAGTTCTTCCAGGGCGACCAACTGATGCGCCAGGCCTAATTGCACGGCTTGGGTTGCATTGATCACTTCGGCGGTGAGGAAGTAGCGTCGTGCCTGACGTTCGCCCATCGCTTTGATTACGTAGGGTGAGATAACCGCTGGGATCAGGCCGATTTTGACCTCGCTCAGACAGAAGCTGGCATTATCCGCTGCTAAGACCAGGTCACAGCAGGCCGCCAGACCTACTGCACCACCATAGGCTGCCCCCTTGACCAGACCCAGAGTGGGTTTAGGTAGGTGGTAAAGGGTGTCCATCAGCCGTGCCAGTTCTTTGGCATCTGCCAGGTTTTGCGCGTGACTGTAACTGGCCATCCGTTTCATCCAGTTCAGGTCCGCTCCGGCACTGAAGTGGTCGCCGCTAGAGGTGAGTACCACCAACCGCACTGCTTGGTTTTCGGCGGCGGTTTCCAGCGCCAGAATCAGCTCGGCAATCAAGGCATCATCAAAGGCGTTGCGTTTTTCCGGCCGGTTAAGGGTCAGAGTCAGGACGCCGCGGGAGTCGAGTTGTTGCAGTAAAAAGTCACTCATGCTGGCCTCCTTACATGCGGAACACGCCGAAGCGGGTCTCTTCAATGGGTTTATTCAAGGCAGCGGAGAGAGCCAGGCCCAGCACTTCACGGCTTTGTGCCGGGTCGATGATGCCGTCATCCCATAGGCGGGCACTGGCATAGTAGGGATGCCCCTGACGTTCGTATTGTTCAATGATGGGGGCTTTGAACTTGGCTTCGGCATCAGCGGGCCACTTTTGTCCCATCTTCTCCATGTTGTCGCGGCGAACTTGGGCCAGTACGCCAGCGGCCTGTTCGCCTCCCATTACTGAGATACGGCTGTTGGGCCACATCCACAGGAAGTTAGGGTCAAAGGCACGGCCGCACATGCCGTAGTTACCGGCACCATAACTGCCGCCAATGATCAGAGTCAGTTTGGGTACCTTGGCGCAGGAGACCGCCGTCACCATCTTTGCTCCGTGCTTGGCAATCCCTTCGGCTTCGTATTTTTTACCCACCATAAAGCCGGTAATGTTCTGCAGGAACAGCAGCGGGATCTTGCGCTGGGCACAGAGTTCGATGAAATGGGCGCCTTTTTGCGCCGACTCACTGAACAAGATCCCATTATTGGCGACGATGCCAACTGGATAGCCATAGAGGCGGGCAAAGCCGGTGACCAGGGTGGCGCCGTAGTATTGTTTGAACTCATCAAACTCGGAGCCGTCGACGATGCGGGCAATGACTTCACGCACATCGAAGGGTTTGCGCAGGTCGGTGCCGACAATGCCGTACAGTTCGTTGGCATCATAAAGCGGCGCTTTAACCGGCTGCACATCCAGGTTCAGGGGTTTGCGTTTGTTTAGGCGGGATACGCACTGACGTGCCAGCTGCAGAGCATGTTCATCATTCTGCGCGTAATGGTCTGCGACCCCGGAGATTTTGCAGTGTACATCCGCACCCCCCAGCTCTTCGGCACTGACCACCTCACCGGTGGCAGCCCGCACCAGAGGGGGGCCAGCGAGGAAGATGGTGCCCTGATTGCGGACGATAATGGATTCGTCCGCCATGGCGGGCACATAGGCGCCGCCGGCGGTGCAGAGCCCCATGACCACGGCAATTTGTGGGATGCCCTTGGCGGACATATTCGCCTGATTAAAGAAGATGCGGCCAAAGTGCTCTTTATCGGGGAAAACTTCATCCTGCTGAGGCAGGTTGGCACCACCTGAATCTACTAAATAAATGCAGGGTAGGTGGTTTTGTTCGGCAATGGCCTGGGCGCGCAGGTGTTTTTTCACCGTCAGTGGGTAGTAGGTGCCGCCTTTGACGGTGGCATCGTTGGCAATAATCATGCACTCAACCCCACTGACGCGACCAATGCCGCAGATCAGGCCAGCAGCTGGGACGTCTTCTTCATAGACGCCATGTCCCGCCAATTGGCTGAGCTCTAAAAAGGGAGAGCCATCATCCAACAGATGGTCGATACGATCACGGGGGAGGAGCTTGCCACGTGACAGGTGGCGTTCCTGGTTGGCGTGGCCGCCACCGAGCTTGATGCGCTCGATCTGCTCATATAGATCATCAACCAGGGCCTGCATGGCCTCGGCATTGGCCAGGAATTCCTGGGCACGTGGATTGACTTTGGAAGACAGAATCGCCATCAGCAAATCCTTGGGGAGGCCAGTGCCTCCGTGGCTGAGTGATGCGCCGGGCAGGCTTGCCTGAGCGCATCAGCAGGTTATTCGATCTGCTTGGCAACCCCTTGGGGGTTGCCGATTAGCATTATTTGGACTCGTTAAACAATTCGCGACCAATCAACATCCGGCGAATTTCCGAGGTGCCTGCACCGATTTCATACAACTTGGCATCGCGCAGCAGGCGACCGGTGGGGTATTCGTTGATGTAGCCATTGCCCCCTAATAACTGGATCGCATCCAGGGCAACCTGGGTGGCTTTTTCCGCGGCGTAAAGAATGGCGCCGGCGGCATCTTTACGGGTGGTTTCACCCCGATCACAGGCTTGCGCTACGGCATACACATAGGCACGGCAAGCATTCAGCGTGCTGTACATATCGGCGATTTTTCCTTGTACCAACTGGAACTCACCAATTGACTGGCCAAATTGCTGGCGGTCGTGAATATAGGGCACGACCACATCCATACAGGCCTGCATGATGCCCAGGGGGCCAGCCGCCAGTACGGCGCGTTCGTAGTCGAGGCCACTCATCAGCACTTTAACGCCACGGTTGATTTCACCGAGCACGTTCTCAACCGGCACTTCACAGTCTTCAAACACCAGTTCGCAGGTGTTGGAGCCGCGCATGCCAAGCTTGTCGAGTTTTTGCGCACGGGAGAAACCAGGGAAGTCGCGCTCAACAATAAAGGCAGTAATGCCCTTGGAGCCTGCGTTGATGTCGGTCTTGGCATAGATCACATAGACGTGGGCATCAGGGCCGTTGGTGATCCACATCTTGTTGCCATTGAGAATAAACTTGTCACCTTTGCGCTCTGCCCGCAGCTTCATGCTGACCACATCCGAACCGGCGTTGGGCTCGCTCATGGCCAGGGCGCCGATATATTCACCGCTCACCAGCTTGGGCAGGTACTTGCGCTTTTGTTCTTCATTACCGTTTTTGTGGATTTGGTTGACACAGAGGTTGGAGTGGGCGCCGTATGACAGGCCAACGGAGGCGGAGGCACGGCTGATCTCTTCCATGGCCACCACATGGGCCAGATAACCCATATTGGCGCCACCGTACTCTTCTGCCACGGTAATGCCCAGCACACCCAGGTCACCAAACTTGCGCCAGAGTTCATTTGGAAACTGGTTGCTTTCGTCAATGGCGGCAGCGCGGGGCGCAATTTCATCCCGGGCAAAGGCGTTGACCTGCTCGCGGAGCATGTCGATGGTTTCGCCAAGGCCGAAATTCAAACTGGTGTAGGTGGAGATCATCGGTTTATCCTCGTTTATTCTTGTTCATCGGCTTCGGAGTTGGCTTGATCGGCGTAAGTGATGCCTAATTCTTCAATCACCCGCTCGCGGCCGCCAGGACTCATGGACTCCAGGCAGCGTGCACCGGCATTGCGTAGTTCGGTTTGCACAATGCGTAAATCCTGGAGCTGTTGTTCGAGATCATTAAGACGCTCATGCACCTTGAGAACCATGGCTTTGAGCTGTTTGTCATTGTTGCTGCTGGAGGCATCGTATAGATCGAAAAGCTCACGGATTTCCGCCAGGGAGAAGCCCAGACGCTTACCACGCAGGATCAGCTTGAGGCGAACACGGTCTTGCTTAGAGTAGATGCGGGTTTGGCCGCGTCTAAGAGGACTGAGCAAGCCTTGATCTTCATAAAAACGGATGCTGCGGGTGGTCACGTCGAACTCTTTAGAGAGCTCGCTGATATTCCAAGTGCTTTTGTTCATACCGATGCCCATGCTTTTTCAGGCAAAATTAAACCAAGTTTACGTAAACGTAAAGTGCTAACTGTGATGATCGCTTTGTACCTTGGTCGAAGCCTGGGGGCGACAGGCGGAAATACCAAGAGTTGACGTTTACGTTATTTTGGATTGACGCTCTAGGAAGATATGGAAGGGAAAATGGCCGCTATATAAATACGCTATCTAATGTAACCACTGCCTAGCGTCGCTAGGATTAGTGCTCGGCGGTCATCGCTAAGACAGCCTGATTCCGCCCCTGTTGTTTGGCTTGATAAAGTGCCCGATCGGCCGCCTGTTGCATGCTCTCAAAATCATTATGTTGCTCTTGGCTAGAGGCAACACCAATGCTGAGGCTGATAGGGTAAGGACCTGAGCTGAGTTGTAAGGGATGTTGATGCAGGTAGTGGCAGAGTTGTTGCGCCGCTTGTAGTGCCTGCTGAGCGTTGTTATGGCCAAGCAAGATACCAAATTCTTCTCCCCCTAAACGTCCCAGTACGTCCTCTTTACGCAGTCGCTGTTGCAGCATTTGGCTAATTTGCTGCAGAGCGCGGTCTCCTTCCGGGTGGCCATAGGTGTCGTTAATTCTTTTGAAGTAATCAATATCCAGCATCAGAAAGGCAAAGGGGTGCTGGTAACGTTGCCATTCCGCATAACGTTGTTCTGCACGCTGTAAAAAAGCACGGCGATTAAACACTCCTGTGAGTTCATCGACCGTGGCTAGCTTTTCCATCTGCCGCAGTGCCTGCTCCAGTGCCTGGGTGCGCTCTTGCACCCGCTGTTCCAGTACTTGATTGAGTTGCAGCAGGTTCTGCTGTGCTTGCTGACGTAGATGAAAGTGGTGCTGGGCTTTACGCAACAAAGACTCTGTCACCTTGGCAAGGCTTTGGATTTCATCTTGATGGGGGTACTGGGGGGCAGGTTGATGCCAGTGCTCCGGGTGCTCCGGGTCAAGGCGGTGTAACCAGCGAATATGCTGTAGCAGGGGGCGGGTGCCAGTATGAAAAAACAACGCCAATAAAGCGATTGCTAATAGCATGGCCTTGAGCAGGCTCATGACCACAAGGGTCAGAATGCGGATGCTGAGCTCTTTAGTAGCGAGATAGGGGTCGACCAGCAGACTGAGTTGGCCAATGACCTGTTCGGCTTTCATTGGTGAATAGAGGGGGATGTCTAGCCGATAAGGCTCACCGAGCAGGTAGGGCATCCACTGGGGCCACTGCTGGTAAAGCGGTAGCTCCTGCTGTTGATTCAACACTAAGCCATTGTGTGTGCTGAGGTAAGCGCTGCTGATTAAAGGGTGGCTGACCACTCCCTCTATAACGGCTTGGGCGAGAGGCTCGTTTAGCGTCCAGAGTGCTTGGCTAGCAGAGGAGCTGGCCCCAACGGTGAGGTTGTATAACTCCTTATCCTGTCGTTGACGCTGATAGTTTAAATCGAGGCTGATCTGGCCAAGCGCCATAACTACGCCAAGCAATACCGCGATTAGCAAGGTCATGCGAGTCTGGCGTAAAGCCAGATTGGAACTAAGCAGGGTGCGCATGCTAGGAGGCATCGTCTTTAACGTCGGGCAGCGGCCAACAGCTTGGGCAGGCTGAAGTCGTAATGGCTGATCTCTGGATGCAGCGCGCGGCTAAAGCGACTGAAACTAATCTTCTGCCAATCGCGCTCAGCAAAGGTGGCTAAAAAGTCGCCGACGTTGTCCTGGTCAATGGCGGTCATAGCAAAGCCTTGGTGGGGAGAGGGGGTAGCAAAGTCAGCTCCATGTAGATAGTCATAGAGTAAAACCATGCTCCACCCGCCGGCGAGAAAGTGGCCACCATGGGTAAGTGTCATTTTACCTTGCTGTACCGCTTCCAGTGCAGGGCGGGACCAGTTTAGCCCGCACACTTTGACTTGCTTGCCTGGTTGAATGTCGGCTTCTTCCAAGGCCTTGATCGCTCCCAGCGCAATATCGTCATTGGCGGCCCAAATGGCACCAAGAGGTTGTTTGTCGATCAGCCAAAGACGGGTCAGGTTGTAGGCCTGCTCGAAAGACCACTGGGCGGTTAAACGTCGTTGTTCAACTAAGTCCGGATGATGACCAATGGCATCATCCAATCCCTCTAAACGTTGTAGCGAGGCAGGGGTTAAATAGTCGCCAGCCAGGCTCAGTAAGGCGAGGGGGTGTTTGCTTTGATGGGGGGGCAGGTTTGCCAGCAGTGAGTGGGCCATCTCGTATCCCGCTCGGCGGTTATCGGGCGTGAGGCTGCCCAGCCAATGGGGAAGCTGTTGGCGTGCCTCTCCCACCATCTGGATTTGTTCCGCAGTTAAATTATTCAGGAGTAGAAAGGTTTTAATGCCACGTTGATTGGCGGCGGCGACCAGTTCGGCAGCCTGCTGATGCTCATTGACTAAAATTAGAATGTCCGGTGGTTCATTCGCTTGAATGACGCGGTTGGCATGTTCCAGCATGGTGGGCCATTCGCGGTTGCTAGAATGAATGGTCAAAGCAAAGCCTAGTTGTTCGGCCGCGGCTTGCATGGTGTCGCTCACATCTTTCCAGAAGCCCTTCTCACGATGGCCGGGGTTGATAAAGGTGATGCGGGTGTCAGCAGGGTGGTGGGCGAAACCGAGCAGGGGCCAGCATAGCAACAGGCTGAGTAAAAAACGAAGTAAGTGGGAGTTCAACATCTTTTCGCCAGTACAACTTGCTAAGCGGGTTCAGGCTATATCTGCAGTTTGAGTCAGCCAGGAACAAGCTTGCCAGGGTAAAGCAGTTTGTGCTGTAAAGAAGTGTGAAAGTCGTGTCATCCCTTAGTCGTAGGGCTGTTCTGATCGGGTTCGCAAGGGTAAAGTTGACGTTTGCGTAAAGGTTATTTTGTGCTAATTTGGCGCCATTGATACGGAGGAAATCCTATGACGACTGAATCTGTTGTTATTTTGGCAGGCGCCCGTACTCCTATGGGTGGTTTTCAAGGCAGCCTGAGTAGCCTGACGACCCCGCAACTGGGCAGTGTGGCCATTGCTGCTGCATTGCAGCGTGCGGGTGTGCAAGGACAGCAAGTAGACGAAGTGATCATGGGCTGCGTATTGCCGGCCGGCCTTGGCCAGGCACCTGCACGTCAGGCTTCCCGCGCGGCGGGTATTCCGGATGCGGTAGGCTGCACCACCATTAATAAAATGTGTGGTTCCGGCATGAAGGCGGTGATGATGGCCGCTGATCAAATTAAAGCCGGTGAGGCGACCCTGATGGTAGCAGGGGGAATGGAGTCGATGAGCAATGCACCCTACCTGCTGCCCAAGGCGCGGGCGGGGATGCGCATGGGACATCAGCAAGTGATTGATTCCATGTTCTTTGATGGCCTGGAAGACGCCTATGAAGGCGGATTGATGGGGGTATTTGCCCAGCAAACCGCGGATAAATTTGGCTTCACTCGCGAGCAGATGGATGATTTTGCCATCGAATCCCTCACCCGTGCCCAGCAAGCGATTAAAACGGGCGTGCTCAAAGCAGAGATTGTGCCGGTGAGCATCAATACCCGTCAGGGTGAAGTGCAGGTAGAGGAGGATGAGCAGCCTCTTAAGGCCAATCTGGAAAAAATCCGTACCCTTAAGCCTGCTTTTGCCAAAGATGGCAGTGTTACGGCGGCCAACTCCAGTTCGATTTCCGATGGTGCCTCTGCATTGGTGCTGATGAGTGAGTCAGCAGCAAAGGCGCAAGGTTTGAGTGCGCAGGCTCGTATTGTTGGGCATAGCACCCATGCTCAGTTACCCGCAGAGTTCACCCTGGCACCGATTGGTGCGATCGAAAAGCTGCTGAAAAAAATAGGCTGGAGTAAGGAAGAGGTTGATCTGTTTGAAATCAACGAAGCCTTTGCCGTCGTCACCATGGTAGCGGTACGTGAGCTGGGGCTGGATCCGGCCAAGGTCAATATTTATGGCGGTGCCTGTGCCCAGGGCCATCCCATAGGCTCAACCGGTTCACGCATTCTGGTTACCCTGATCAATGCCTTACGCCAGCAGGGTAAAAAGCGCGGTGTAGCGGCGCTTTGTATTGGCGGCGGGGAAGCTACCGCTGTTGCTATTGAGTTGGTTGATTAATGAGCAGTTCTGGCAATTTTGTCTAGGAGGTGCGCCTCCTAGACCCTAGCCATGGGTTAGTTTGCGATAGGCGCTGGGGGCCATGCCCATCACCTTCTTAAATAAGCGGGAAAAGTAATAGGCATCTTCGTACCCCAGCGCCTGACTGATTTCATTGATGGGGTGTTGGCTGATATCCATCAGGTAACAGGCTCGCTCAATCTTCAAATGAATAAAGTGTTTGATGGGAGTGGTGCCGGTCAATTCGCGGTACTTCTTCAAAAAGTGAAATTTAGATAGCCCCACGCTGGCTGCCAGGGTGTCGAGATCTAGCTGTTCATGCACCTTCTCCAGCATTAAAGCGTGCACCTGGGCCAGATCCAGGCTGGGCTGTTCCGCCAGGCGCAGCTGATGTTGCAGTAACGCGATATAACTCAGCATCTGCTTAAGCAGATTGGAGGCGTGGATAAAGGCCAAGCGGTGGAAGCCGGTTTGTCGCACTTGCAGCAGGGTATCGAAATCCTGGATTAGTTTGGGGTGCAGCCCCAGGCGCAGCAGGTAGTGATCACCACTAAAGCCCATCTGCTCAAGAAAGAGCGGGCTCATATGGCCATCAAAGTGAGTCCAGTAAATGCTCCAGGGTTGTTGTTGGCAGGCCTGATAGCTGTGGCGCACCCCCTTGGGGAGCAGGACCAGATCCCCCGCCTGAATGCGTCGGCGCTGGCCGCCTAATTCCAGCCAGCCGGCACCCTGGGTGCAGTAGATCAGCAGGTAGTCATCGTGACGCTGGCGCTGCATCTGATGCCCCTGGGCCTGTTGATAGTGGCCTAGGCTCAATGGATAGAGCCCTCGGGTGAGGGGATCACTACTCAGGGTGTCCACCAAGGGCGCGGGCAAGACCACCCGTACCGAGTGAGGGGGAAGGGGCCAGTCTGAGGGTCTGCTCATGACTTATACCTTAGGCTAAATGGCTGGCGGAAATGACAATATAGTCCATCATTAAGGCAATTTGATCAATCCAAGCCGAGCCTCGGGCATGCTTTAATCGGCTCAAGAGGTCAGCGAAAGGCTGGCACCGAACAACAACAAATAGGTGAAGTTATGACTCAGCAAGTGCCTTTATTTATCAATGGCGAATTCTGCCAGAGCCGTTCTGAGCAATGGATTCCTGTGACTGACCCCGCCACCCAGGACGTGATCTGCGAAGTGCCCTGCGCCACCGCCGATGAAATGGAAGCGGCGATTGCTAGCGCCAAAGAAGCTTTCAAAACTTGGAAGGAAGTGCCTGTATCTGAGCGTGCCCGCTTAATGATGCGCTACCAGGCCTTGCTGAAAGAGCATCAGGAAGAGATTGCTGAGATCCTGGCCAAAGAGACGGGTAAAACCTTTGAAGATGCCAAAGGCGATGTCTGGCGCGGGATTGAAGTCGTCGAACAGGCGGCCAACGTTCCCTCTTTGATGATGGGTGAAACCGTTGAAAACGTGGCCCGTGCCATCGACACCTATTCCTATATTCAGCCGCTGGGGGTATGCGTAGGGATCACCCCCTTTAACTTCCCGGCGATGATTCCGCTGTGGATGTTCCCGATGGCGATTGCCTGCGGTAACACCTTTATTCTCAAACCCTCCGAGCAGGACCCCCTGACCCCCACCCGTTTGGCTGAGCTGTTTGTTGAGGCCGGTGCGCCCAAGGGCGTGTTGCAGGTAGTGCACGGTGGCAAGGATCAGGTTAACACCCTGTTGACTCACCCTGAAATCAAAGCCATTTCCTTTGTTGGCTCAGTAGCAGTAGGTCAGCACGTCTATAAGACCGGTACCGATCACATGAAGCGGGTGCAGTCCTTCGCGGGTGCGAAGAACCACATGGTGATCATGCCTGATGCCAACAAGCAGCAAGTCATCAATAACCTGGTGGGCGCTTCCGTTGGTGCGGCAGGTCAGCGTTGCATGGCGATTTCCGTGGCGGTCTTTGTCGGCGCTGCGAAAGAGTGGATTCCTGAACTGAAAGAAGCCATGGCCGGTGTACGTCCTGGCGCCTGGAATGATGCCTCCGCCGGTTATGGCCCGCAGATTAGCCCCCAGGCCAAGGCGCGTATTCTCAGCCTGATTGAACAGGGCAAACAGGAAGGCGCCGAGTGCCTGCTGGATGGCTCTAACTGCCAGGTAGAAGGTTACCCGAACGGTAACTGGGTAGGCCCCACCCTGTTCACCAAGGTCAAGCCTGAGATGACCATTTACAAAGAAGAAATCTTTGGCCCGGTTTTGTCCTGTGTTGAGGCGGATTCGTTGGAAGAAGCCATTGGCTTAATCAATGCCAGCCCCTATGGCAACGGCACCTCCATCTTCACTGCCAGCGGTGCTGCGGCGCGTAAATTCCAGCATGAGATCGAAGTCGGTCAGGTGGGCATCAACATTCCTATCCCTGTGCCCCTGCCTTTCTTCTCCTTCACCGGTTGGAAGGGCTCCTTCTACGGCGATCAGCATGCTTATGGCAAGCAAGCGGTACGTTTCTATACCGAAACCAAAACCATTACCGCCCGTTGGTTTGACTCTGACATCCCCGCGGGTGGCGTCAATATGACTATCAACCTGCGTTAACCCGCAGTCAGGAAAAGGTGCCCAGGGATGGGCGTGAGCTCGCAGCATAAGCGGGTACAACATAAAAAATCAGTCGAGAAGCGCTATGGACTTTAACTTAACCGATGACCAGCAAGCCTTTGTGGACGCGGCCAGACAGTTCGCAATGGCGGAAATGGCTCCTCACGCTGCCGAGTGGGATCTGCAACAAACCTTTCCGGTTGAGGTGATACGTCAGGCAGGCGAAATGGGCTTTTGTGGCCTCTACACCCCTGAAGCTTACGGCGGCATGGGCTTGTCACGCTTGGATGCCAGCCTGGTATTCGAACAGTTAGCCATGGGCTGCACCTCGACCACGGCCTATATCACCATTCACAACATGGTCACCTGGATGATCGCCAGCTTTGCCAAGCCTGAGGTGGCAGAAGAGTGGGTACCTGAGCTGGCGGTGGGGCAAAAACTGGGCTCCTATTGCCTGACTGAGCCTGGGGCTGGCTCTGATGCTGCCTCCTTGCGTACCAGCGCCCGTAAAGAGGGTGATGACTATGTGCTTAATGGTTCCAAGATGTTTATCTCCGGTGCCGGCTCGACCGATGTCTTGGTGGTGATGGCGCGCACCGGCGGCGAAGGCCCCAAGGGGATCTCTGCCTTCCTGGTGCCGGCCAATCTGCCCGGCATCATCTATGGTCGTAAAGAAGACAAAATGGGCTGGAACAGTCAGCCAACGCGCTTAATTACCTTTGAAGAGGTGCGCGTGCCTGCCCAATACCTGCTCGGTAGTGAAGGGGAAGGCTTTAAGTTCGCCATGAAAGGGCTGGATGGGGGGCGCATCAACATCGCCACCTGTTCCGTCGGTACCGCCCAGCAAGCGATTAATGAGGCCGTGCAGTATATGCACGAGCGTAAACAGTTTGGTAAGGAGCTGGGGCAATTCCAGGCCTTGCAATTCAAAATCGCCGACATGGCGACTGAACTGGTCGCCGCACGGCAAATGGTGCGCCTGGCCGCCTTCAAGTTGGATGAAGGCCATAGCGACGCCACCACCTACTGCGCCATGGCCAAGCGTTTTGCCACGGATGTGGGCTTTAATGTTTGTAATGAAGCCCTGCAAATCTTTGGTGGCTACGGCTACATCAAGGAGTACCCGATGGAGCGTCACGTACGGGATAACCGGGTACATCAAATCCTGGAAGGCACCAACGAAATCATGCGGGTGATCATCGCCCGGCGCGTATTAATGGAAGGGGCAGCGGAGTTAGTCTGATGAGCGATAAACTGATTGTTGAAAAGCGCGGCCATGTGGCCCTGATCACTATGAATAACCCTCCGGCCAACACCTGGACCCAGGAAGGCCTGCAGGCACTCATCACGACCGTGACCGAGCTTAACCAGGACGACTCCATCTATGCCCTGGTATTGGTCAGTGACAGTGACAAGTTTTTCAGTGCCGGTGCGGACCTCAACCTCTTTGCCGATGGCAATAAAGAGCGGGCCTACACCATGGCACGCCTGTTTGGTGAAGCCTTTGAAACCCTGAGCGGCTTCCGTGGTGTTTCCATTGCGGCGATTAACGGCTGGTCAATGGGTGGCGGTTTGGAAGTGGCCCTGGCCTGTGATATTCGCATTGCCGAAGAAAAAGCCACCATGGCTCTGCCGGAGGCCAGTGTTGGCCTGTTGCCCTGCGCGGGTGGCACCCAGAACCTGACCCGCCTGGTCGGCGAAGGTTGGGCCAAGCGCATGATTCTCTGTGGCGAGCGGGTGAATGCCGGTAAAGCACTGGAAATTGGTCTGGTTGAAGAAGTGGTGGCCAATGGTCAGTCCCGTGAGGTAGCCCTGGCCCTGGCGGAGAAAGTTGGCGCCCAAAGTCCTAAAGCGGTGGCGGCCTGTAAGGTACTGGTTCAGCACACTCGCCAGGGTAGCCACAATGAGGCATTGCGGATGGAGCGTGAGCTCTTCCTTGACCTGTTCGATACCGAAGACCAGCAAGAAGGGGTCAATGCCTTCCTGCAGAAGCGTAAGCCCGAGTGGAAAAACCGCTAAGGAGAGCCAGCGATGAGCGATAGCCCAGTCGTCTTTACCGAAGTGCCTCTGCAGGGGGGGTATGCCCTAGGGGTAGCGCGCCTGAATGCAGAAAAATCACTGAATGCCTTGAGCTTGGAGATGATCGAACTGCTGGCGGAGCAACTGCCCAAGTGGCAGGACGATCCACGAATTGCCGCCGTGTGGCTGGAAGGCACCGGGGAGAAAGCCTTCTGTGCCGGTGGCAATATCGTGCGCCTCTATGAGTCGATGCAAGAGCACGGTGAGCAGGCTAATCCCTATGCCGAGCGCTTCTTTACCCAGGAATATCAGGTCGATTACCTGATTCATACCTATCGCAAACCTTTGATTTGCTGGGGCCATGGCATTGTCATGGGGGGCGGACTGGGCTTGATGGCCGGGGCGAATTTCCGTGTGGTCACGGAAAAGTCCCGCATTGCCATGCCGGAAATCAGCATCGGTCTTTACCCCGACGTGGGGGGGACCTGGTTCCTGAACCGTATGCCCGGACGCACGGGCCTGTTTATGGGGCTGACCTCCTGCTCCATTAATGCCAGCGATGCGCTGTTTTTAGGCTTGGCGGATCGTTTTATCGCCCAGGAGCATAAAGCCGCCGTGCTGGCAGCCCTGGCCGATGCCAAATGGCAGGGCGAGACCAATGCGGATCAGCACCAGGTTAATACGGTGCTGCGCCAGTTTGAGCAGCAAAGCCAGGCGCTGTTGCCTGCCTCACCTGTGCGTGAGCATTACGATCTGATTAATCAGCTGATGGACCACGTTGAGGTAGCGGATATTCGCCGGGGTCTGGATCAACTGCAAACGGATGATCCCTGGCTGCAAAAAGCCATCAAGGGTGCCCAGCATGGTAGCCCCAGCTCAGCGGTATTGATCAAAGCGCAGCTTGAGCGGGGTCGTCATTGGTCATTGAAGGAAACCTTCCAGCAGGAGCTGGCCCTGTCGGTCAACTGCTGTGGCAAGGGCGAGTTCCGCGAAGGCGTGCGTGCCCTGCTGATTGAAAAAGACAACCAGCCTAAATGGCGTTTTGCCACCGTGGCAGAGGTCGATCCGGCCTTTATCGCCAGCTACTTCGTTAGCCCCTGGCAAGCAGACAATCACCCCCTGGCCCAGCTATAAGGCGCAGGGACCTCGTCGGCTAACCGACGGATGAACAGAATAAGTACAAAGGAGTTTCATCATGGCAAAAGTAGGTTTTATCGGACTGGGTAATATGGGTGGCCCAATGGCGGTCAACCTGGTCAAGGCCGGGCATGAGGTGCGGGTATTTGACCTCTCCGCCGATGCCATGGCCAAAGTGGTGGAAGTCGGTGGCCAGGCGGCGGGTTCGGCAGAGTCTGCTGTCGTGGGGGCAGAGGTGGTGGTGTCCATGCTGCCTGCCGGTGTGCATGTGGAAGGGCTATTTGTTAGCCGCGACAAGCTGTTTAGCAAGATGACCCCCGGCACCCTGGTGATCGATTCCAGCACCATTGATGCGGCCACCGCGCAACAGGTTGCGGCCAAAGCGACCGAATTCGGGGTGACCTTTATTGATGCCCCTGTTTCCGGTGGCACCGCAGGGGCCGCCGCTGGCACCCTGACCTTTATTGTTGGCGGCCCGGAAGAGGCCTTCAACCGCGCCAAGCCGCTGCTGGAATGCATGGGGAAGAATATTTTCCATGCCGGTGATGTTGGGGCAGGGCAGATTGCCAAAGTATGTAACAACATGATGCTTGGTATCCTGATGGCCGGTACGGCAGAAGCGCTGAACCTGGGCATCAAAAATGGTCTTGATCCCAAAGTGCTGTCGGACATCATGCTGAAAAGCTCTGGCCGTAACTGGGCGCTGGAACTGTACAACCCCGTTCCTGGGGTGATGGAAAATGTGCCCGCCAGCCGTGACTACCAGGGTGGCTTTATGGTCGATCTGATGGTGAAAGACCTGGGGCTGGCGCTGGAAACCAGCATCAAGAGCCAGTCCAGCACGCCGATGGGTTCACTGGCGCGTAATCTCTTTAGTCTGCATGCCAAGCAGGGGCAGGGTAAGTTGGACTTCTCCAGCATTTACCAGTTCTTCAAGCAGTCTTAAGCCCTAATCTGTGAAGACACCAGGGCCGGCTATTGCTGGCCCTGACCCCATAACAATAACAAGGTCAAAACGATGAACTACCAAAGCCTCTATCAAGCCTCGGTGGATAACCCCGAAGCCTTCTGGGCCGAGCAGGCCGGATTGATCAAATGGTTTACCCCGCCTAGCCAGATTTTACGGCAGGAAAGTAATGGCAGCCATCGCTGGTATGAGGATGGTGAACTGAACACCTGCTACCTGGCGCTGGATTACCAAATCGAACAAGGACGCGGCGAACAGGTCGCCCTCTATTACGATTCTCCGGTTACCGGTGCAAAAGAAGCCATCAGCTATAACCAGCTGTTGGCGCGGGTGCAGCGTTTTGCTGCCGCTCTGCAAAGCCAGGGGATTGAGAAGGGAGATCGGGTCGTCATTTACATGCCCATGGTGCCAGAGGCCGCCGTGGCGATGTTGGCTTGTGCCCGCTTAGGTGCGATTCACTCCGTGGTGTTTGGTGGTTTTGCCCCGAATGAACTGGCGATACGCATTAACGATGCCAGCCCCAAACTGGTGTTGACCGCCTCCTGCGGGATTGAATTCACAAAAGTTATTGAATACAAACCCCTGGTGGATGAGGCCATCGAACTGGCCCAACACAAACCACAAAAGGTGATCGTGCTACAGCGGCCACAGGTTAAGGCCAGCTTACAAGCGGGCCGTGACCTGGACTGGTACCAGTGCCAGCAAGGGCTGGAAACCGCCAAGGTGACTCCTGTGCCGGTACGCGCCAATGATCCTCTGTATATTCTCTATACCTCCGGCACCACTGGCCTGCCCAAGGGCGTGGTGCGGGACAACGGTGGCCATGCGGTGGCACTGCGCTTTGCTCTGCAGAATATCTACGGCATGCAGCCTGGGGATGTATGGTGGGGGGCCTCCGACATTGGCTGGGTCGTGGGGCACTCCTTTATTGTGTATGGCCCTTTGATGGGCGGTTGCTCCGCTATCTTCTTTGAAGGCAAACCGGTACGCACACCGGATGCCGGCACCTTCTGGCGGGTGATCAGTGAATACAAGGTAAACGGTATGTTTGCCGCCCCCACCGCCTTCCGTGCCATTCGCAAAGAGGATCCGGAAGGGGAACTGCTCAAACAATATGACACCTCCAGCCTGCGCTTTATGTTTGTGGCAGGGGAGAAACTCGATTCTTCCACCTATCAATGGTTATCCGAGCGCCTGCAGGTGCCGGTGGTGGACCATTGGTGGCAAACCGAAACCGGTTGGCCCGTTACCGCACCGCTGATGGGGGTTGATCCCATGCCTGCTCGTTTGGGCTCCACCTGCGTGCCGGTGCCCGGCTTTGATGTACAGGTGCTGGATAGTCAGGGCAATCGCCTGGGGGCTGACGAGGCAGGCTACATTGTCGTCAAGCTGCCCCTGCCCCCAGGGGTGACCCAGACCGTCTGGAATAATCCCCAGCGCTACGTTGACTCCTACCTCAGCCGTTTTAATGGTTACTACCATACCGGTGATGGTGGCTATAAAGATGCCGATGGCTATGTCTATATCACCGGGCGAACCGATGATGTGATTAACGTATCGGGCCATCGTCTTTCCACCGGGGAAATGGAAGAGTGTGTCTCTGCCCATCCTGCCGTGGCAGAGTGCGCGGTGATTGCCGTGGCGGACGAGCTGAAAGGGCATGTGCCGGTGGGGCTGGTGGTACTCAAAGCCGATGCTGAGATTGACGAGGCTGCGCTGCAAGCGGAGCTGGTGGCCAAGGTGCGCAAAGATATCGGCGCGCTGGCCTGCTTCCAGAAGGCGATCGTGGTGCCCCGCTTACCCAAGACACGCTCCGGCAAGATTTTGCGGGCGATCCTGCGCAAAATAGCCGATGCGGAGCCCTACTCCACGCCCTCAACCATTGATGATGAAAGCATTCTGCCGGAAATTACCGAGCTCATGGCCCAAGGCGGAGTGCGTCGATAATACCCGTGCGCCCTTCAGCGGGCGCTTGAATAATGGAAACTGCTATGCAAATCAAAGACTCTGTATTCGCGATTACCGGTGGTGCCCAAGGCCTGGGCCGTGCCATGGCCATGCGCTTTGCCCGTCAAGGCGGCCATGTCGCCCTGATCGACCTCAACCCCGAGCGTCTGCAGGCTACCGTTGCGGAATGTGAAGCTCTGGGTGTGCAAGCGCGTGCCTATGTGTGCAACATCAGCGAAGAAGCTCAGGTCGAACAGACCTTTGCCCAGATCAAGTCCGACTTTGGCCAGCTCAACGGGCTGATCAATAACGCCGGTTTAATGCGTGACGGCATGCTGATCAAAGTCAAAGACGGTCAGTTGTTGGACAAAATGTCCTATGAGCAGTTTACCAGCGTGATCAACGTCAACCTGGTGGGGAGCTTCCTCTGTGGTCGTGAAGCCGCTGCCATCATGGCCACCCAGGGTAAGGGTGGGGTGATTATCAATATTTCCTCCGTCTCCCGCGCGGGCAACATGGGGCAGAGCAACTACTCCGCCTCCAAAGCGGCGGTTGCCACCATGGTAGTGACCTGGGCACGGGAACTGGCCCGTCACGGCATCCGCGTAGCTGGCATCGCCCCTGGGGTGATTGCCACCGACATGACCGCACAGATGAAACCCGAAGCCATCGAACGGATGAAGCAAGCCATTCCCGCTGGCCGTTTGGGCGACCAGGATGAACTGGCCCATAGCGCCCAATACATTATTGAGAATGACTACTTCACTGGCCGGATAATTGAAATGGACGGTGGCCTACGGGTCTAACCTTGCGGGCGGCTTGCCGCCTAACTGAACCTTGGCAGGGTGACCCCTGCCTGGGTGGTGAGGATGCTAGCCATCCTGACCTTCCTCCTTGCTTACCTGCCAGGACGGCGGCGTAAGGCTCCAAGCTACCGGGGGTGACCCCGGTTTTTTTGTGCCCTGAAAAAGGCGAGTCAAAGCGGGATGACTGATTGCATAAGTGGCAGTGAAGCTGGCGATTACCGTATTCATCGCCGTGGTGCTTTTCTGAGCTGCCTATGCGGCAGTGAAGGTCCAGGTTCATTAGAAAGTATCGTTCCCATTTTTCTGAGCTGCCTATGCGGCAGTGAAGAGAACGAACCTGAGCGGCCAGAGGGTCGGCCGTTTCTGAGCTGCCTATGCGGCAGTGAAGCAGTGAATTGACCAGGCCGATCAGTTTTTGCATTTCTGAGCTGCCTATGCGGCAGTGAAGACATGGCCATTCGTGAAGCCATTCCGGTGTAATTTCTGAGCTGCCTATGCGGCAGTGAAGTTGCCGGAGAAACTGGAACCGTTTTCTTCAGCTTTCTGAGCTGCCTATGCGGCAGTGAAGGCAATCAGGCTAGCGCCACTGTTGACGTTTCTTTTCTGAGCTGCCTATGCGGCAGTGAAGGGTTCCGTTTTCGCGCTTCATAGTTTCACCTTTTTCTGAGCTGCCTATGCGGCAGTGAAGATGCGGGAAGTGGAACGCATGTATTACGACGATTTCTGAGCTGCCTATGCGGCAGTGAAGCCCTGTTTCTGTGATTGAGGAATACGACTCATTTTCTGAGCTGCCTATGCGGCAGTGAAGTGCACTGGTTCTAATTTCTCGGCCAGCGTGCGTTTCTGAGCTGCCTATGCGGCAGTGAAGACCACCCCACCGAAGCTGAACTTTACCCGGCTTTTCTGAGCTGCCTATGCGGCAGTGAAGCCCGATGCCCGATACTGGTCACATCAGAACGATTTCTGAGCTGCCTATGCGGCAGTGAAGATGACTGACGAAGAGGTCATTGCTCATTTTGAGTTTCTGAGCTGCCTATGCGGCAGTGAAGGCGGAT
>NZ_KK211039.1:151588-715093 GCF_000619885.1 Balneatrix alpica DSM 16621
ATTCTTGATTTCTGAGCTGCCTATGCGGCAGTGAAGACTATTAGCTGGACGCAGCCAGTCGATCCACGTTTCTGAGCTGCCTATGCGGCAGTGAAGATAATGTGAAAAGTTTGAACACCAGCCAGATATTTCTGAGCTGCCTATGCGGCAGTGAAGTTGCGTTTATTGGCGTGATCTAGCACGATGCATTTCTGAGCTGCCTATGCGGCAGTGAAGCCCAGGCACCGAGCAGCTAGCGGTTAATGCCATTTCTGAGCTGCCTATGCGGCAGTGAAGCTTTCTTGGATGGGCATTAATCCCAGCGCCTTTTTCTGAGCTGCCTATGCGGCAGTGAAGGCAGATTTAGCTGTTACGGCGGCCCTCGGCTGTTTCTGAGCTGCCTATGCGGCAGTGAAGGATCAGATCGATCAAGTCAGCCTCGTGACGATTTTCTGAGCTGCCTATGCGGCAGTGAAGTTTATGCAGATATAAGCAACTCCGAGTATCACTTTCTGAGCTGCCTATGCGGCAGTGAAGTGCTAAACCCTATGGCGTTTATGTAGTCGATATTTCTGAGCTGCCTATGCGGCAGTGAAGGGTTCTCTGCCCAGTTTTACGAGTTTTCCACCTTTCTGAGCTGCCTATGCGGCAGTGAAGATACAGGAGGTGAAAATGGAGCAGGTGGTTCTTTTCTGAGCTGCCTATGCGGCAGTGAAGCACACCTGACAAATGCCTGCCGCGCCCCAGACTTTCTGAGCTGCCTATGCGGCAGTGAAGATCCCCTCCGCCGCCTGGCTGGCTGACCAGTTTTTCTGAGCTGCCTATGCGGCAGTGAAGATCAGCCTGGTGAGCGTACCCGCTGACCCCTCTTTCTGAGCTGCCTATGCGGCAGTGAAGCGCCCTTGCGAACTCCCCGGCGCCGATGCAAATTTCTGAGCTGCCTATGCGGCAGTGAAGGGCCGAAGTCGAGGCGCTAGGGCGCGTTATCTTTTCTGAGCTGCCTATGCGGCAGTGAAGTACGCCATTTGTCCGCAGCAGGTCGGCTAGCTTTTCTGAGCTGCCTATGCGGCAGTGAAGCGCCCGCGCTGGGCAGCTTCTCCAGCCATGAATTTCTGAGCTGCCTATGCGGCAGTGAAGGGGGCTTTCCTGCTAAGCCTGCTGATATAATCTTTCTGAGCTGCCTATGCGGCAGTGAAGTGAGGCTTTCGACCGCTTCGGCGTCCAGCTCTTTTCTGAGCTGCCTATGCGGCAGTGAAGCAGGTCGTCCACGAAATCGACGTGGAAAACATTTTCTGAGCTGCCTATGCGGCAGTGAAGCATTGTTCTGGCCCAGCCAGCGGCGGCGATGTTTTCTGAGCTGCCTATGCGGCAGTGAAGGCCATATAGCCTCCCTATTCTGTTTTTTGGTTTTTCTGAGCTGCCTATGCGGCAGTGAAGGGAGCTCCGTCTACATCCTGCCAGGCACCACTTTTCTGAGCTGCCTATGCGGCAGTGAAGTCGGCATCGCCCCCTTGGCGCATTTCATCATATTTCTGAGCTGCCTATGCGGCAGTGAAGTTTGCCACCGATTTAGCAAACCCCTCCGGGCTTTTCTGAGCTGCCTATGCGGCAGTGAAGTTAAGGCTGGCTAATATGCCTGAGCTAGATATTTTCTGAGCTGCCTATGCGGCAGTGAAGACGACAACCAGCCCACAGCGGCCCAGCGCATCTTTCTGAGCTGCCTATGCGGCAGTGAAGGATTTTGCAGATGCTGTCGAGTTCTCAGATTTTTTCTGAGCTGCCTATGCGGCAGTGAAGAACATAATCGGGTTTAAAATTGGTCGCGCCCTTTTCTGAGCTGCCTATGCGGCAGTGAAGAATTTGGCCGGGGTGCTGCAGGTGTCGGCCCATTTCTGAGCTGCCTATGCGGCAGTGAAGAATCATTCTGCGCCAACCACTGCGCCCACTCTTTTCTGAGCTGCCTATGCGGCAGTGAAGGCCTGTACGCTAACGCGCTGCGTGACGACAAATTTCTGAGCTGCCTATGCGGCAGTGAAGCGTTCGCCGCTGCACGAACGATATCAGCGTGCTTTCTGAGCTGCCTATGCGGCAGTGAAGAACGTGGGTAGAGGTGGGCTCTACTAACCGATTTTCTGAGCTGCCTATGCGGCAGTGAAGCAGTGCTGGACGGCGGTGACTAGCGGCTTAACTTTCTGAGCTGCCTATGCGGCAGTGAAGCACCAGAAGCAACAAGCAAAGCACCGCCTACTTTTCTGAGCTGCCTATGCGGCAGTGAAGAACTTTGATCGACTTATCTTTAATCTGCAATTTTTCTGAGCTGCCTATGCGGCAGTGAAGTCCCCAGAACACACGCACCATTAGTACCAATATTTCTGAGCTGCCTATGCGGCAGTGAAGGGTCTATCAGCTCGGCATATCAATTGGCAGCAGTTTCTGAGCTGCCTATGCGGCAGTGAAGTGGGTGCGCGTGATGGGCTCCGGTGGCTCTATTTTCTGAGCTGCCTATGCGGCAGTGAAGCTGTTTTAGCAGGCTGGCGACCTGCTCTTTTGTTTCTGAGCTGCCTATGCGGCAGTGAAGTGGTGGCGTTATCGACCCATCTACTGTCATCTTTTCTGAGCTGCCTATGCGGCAGTGAAGCGACTGTATATAGTTCCCATCAGTAACCCCAATTTCTGAGCTGCCTATGCGGCAGTGAAGCCGGTCGTCTATCGCCTCCGGCACGTCCTGCTTTTCTGAGCTGCCTATGCGGCAGTGAAGCAGGCGCGTGGGGGTCGCTGTTAGTCCTATATTTTCTGAGCTGCCTATGCGGCAGTGAAGAACGTCTGGGGACAACGGCGGCAACTGTTAGCTTTCTGAGCTGCCTATGCGGCAGTGAAGATAACTTTTTTTCTCGCAAAATTTACCGGAACTTTCTGAGCTGCCTATGCGGCAGTGAAGCCCGCGTCCCCAAGTTTCCCCGCCATCGCGGCTTTCTGAGCTGCCTATGCGGCAGTGAAGTCAGCCGGTGCCGTCGCCGGCAGCTGATCGGCTTTCTGAGCTGCCTATGCGGCAGTGAAGTAGAGCCAAGGCAATTTAACTGCTTGATTGTTAAAGAGCAAACCCCGTTAGAGCACGCCAGAGCCTTTTTCTCAGGTGTGCTCTAACTGTTTGATTTTTATAACCCTATTTCTAGGGTTTAAAAAAAGGGTCAAAACCACGGTAGGGTGGCACTCTGACTTAATCCATAGCTGTTAAAGGTGCCGGCAATAGGATGCTCCTGTGCTGCACCTAGCTGTAAAAACAGCCTGAAGTGCTGGCCAGTACTATGGCTGCGCAGTTGCAGGTAGGGCAGCTTTAGCATCTGTGCGGCGGAGTCTGGAATGCGCTCCCTGGCCTCAGCTTCGCTGAGTTGGTGACGTTTAGCGAAACGCCGCCGCAGACGTTCCGGACTGCTTTGTGCCTGTACACGACGTAAAGTGCGATGGGACGCATTATCGGGAACAGGCAATATCTCTGCCACGGTCACATGGTCGTGCATGCCGCTTAGCCAGGTTTGCCCCATCAGGTGATCAAGCTCGGCAGCATTGCTGTGTAGGCGCAATAGCCCCCCTAAACCTGCATGTTGCTGCTCCATGAAGGGGAAGCTGACGCCAATGCTGGTGTATTGCCCGGCGACCAGCGCACGGTGCAACTTGCTGTAGAGCGCACTCATTAACTGCGGTGGGGTAAAGTCCGGATCGGCACGCAGGCGGATATCAAGGTAGTAGTTCATGGTTAGTCCGCCTTGCCAAATACACCACCACGGATAAGAGTCGCCATGACAAAGTGCTGTTGTTCTACAGGGGGTACTTTGTCTTCGGTCACCCAACTATCGAGCAGGGTATAAAAGTCCATTTTGGCTTTGGGTTGGCGGTAGGCTTTACCTTCGGTGGTGACGGAACCATAGGGCTCAACTGCGATCGGGCCCAGGGCGTCACCGCTGTCATTGGGGTACCAGGTATCGATAGTGCGCAGGGCGTTACCGATTTTCTGCGAGTGAATACCGGCAATCTCGTTGACTTGATAAAGCGTCTTGCTTTTACCGTTGCTGGACTTATCCAGAATTAACTCTTGTGAGGGGAAGACTTCCTGTCCCGCGCCCATGCGCACAAAGGTGGTGATGGCTAGCAGCACATGGCGCTGACCGGCTAACCCTTGCGCAATGAGCTGGCTTAGCTCGGCGATATCTGCGTGGTTATCGAACTGACGCAGAGAAAAGTTCAGGGCATTGAACGTCCAGCTGCAGGTTGCCTGGCCATCGACCAGATGACTGATAACTACTTCCACCTGTTCGGCACCGATGCGGTTGCGCCAGAGGAAGCGGCCATTGGCCAGGTTGTGAGCATAGCGGTTGGCGAGTTCAGTAAAACCCTGGTGTTCGGTATAGCTGGCGACGGTTTGCAGTAGCTTGTTGCGATAGTCACTGTCGTTGCAGGCTGAGGGAGTACCGGCGCCAGCCAGGATGCGCAGGGTAAAGCGCACCATAAGGGTGTCGGCATCACTGGGTAGTGCGGCAATGTCAACGGTTTGTAGATTGGGGTTTTCAATGGCGGCATCGAGTTTGGCAGGATCTTGGTCCTTGGTTTTTAAACGGTTGGAAATGGTACCGCGCACGGACTTGGTGCGGATGGGAATGCCTTGCCAGCGGGCCTGGTGGTCGCGCTCATCCCAGTTGCCGGCAAACATTAAGGCATCGGAAGGGTCCAGCTTACGCTCGAAAGCCAGTACGGAAGCGGTTTTTACAGTAGTAGTTGCCATCGTGAGGTTCCTTTTACTTAAGCAAAGTCGTGATTGTGAGTGAGGGCATAGTCATTTTGGCAACGGTAAAGGCCGTTGCTGTCGTCATAAACGCTATACCACAGGAGTTGTTCGTGGCTTTGCAGCCGATGCGGGCTCAGCCATTGGCCAATGGAATAAAGGCTTTCGACAAAGCGAAAGGGGGTGGTCATATCGCGGGCATTGGCCACTTCACCGGGTGGGTGGAGGGGCGATAGCGCAGCAAAACCGATGGGAATAGGGACTAGCCAACCAGGTGGGCGGCTCACCTCCCATTCCAGCTTATCTTTTGGTGGGGCCTCTTGTTCCTGAGTCGGTTCAGCAGCGCGCGGGCGGATGTGCAAGCGCGATAGATCAAGCCAGGCATCGAGGCGACTGGCCTCGGGGTCTGTCTGTTGTAGCTCCTGTAATCGCGCTGTGAGCAGGTCATCTCGGCAGACTAAGGCAAACCCTGGTAGCCATTGGCGGCGCAAGCGGCGAAATTCTTGGGCGCGTTTGTCTGGGTCGTCATCCAATCCCTTAAGTGTTGGCTGCTGGTAGTAGCCGGGGGTGCCGGGCAGGGCGGGTAATACGCTGCCTCCGGCGATGCGAAGGGTGGCCAGTGCCTCGGCGCAATAGCGGGCCGCCTGCTGCCGTTGTTCTTCGCTGTTTTCCATCCCTGTGCCGCCCACGCCAAACACCAGGGTGATGTCCAGGTGGGCACGGCCCTCCTCGACAATGGCGGCGGTGCTGCCATCTTTATCAACTGGATTACGGGTCAGACAGAAGGTGCGGGTATAACCACCGCTGGTCACTTGAGCAGCAAAGTGGTGGCAGATAACCCCGACACTGAGAAACTCAAGCCTTGTGTGCTCATGCACTTTGCGCTCTAGCGCCGCCATCAGGCCGGTGAAGGCGGTGATGGATGGGAAACCCCAAGTCATCGGGCTGGAAATACAGTTGGCATTTTGTACCCGTACACGGGGAAGGATCAGTAAGCCTGTTTCACTCATTGCTCAGTTCCTTCTGTAATTGGTTCAGCTCTTGCTCCAGATGCTTTAGCCATTCGCGCCAGTCTTCGGCCAGTTTGACCTCTTTGCTCCACTGCCGATGCTCGGGATCAGCCACGGGTAAGTCGACTATGCGCAGTAGCCTATTCAGCCAGTTAGCAAAGCGTTGGCAGATGGTCTGTTGCCAGTCGCCCTGGCGCCATTTACTAGCAAAGTCTTCATCGTGGTGGGCGCGGTAGGGGTCGAGCCACAGGGCTTCAGCCTCCACCAGGCGGCATTCTGGCTGTGCGCTCCAGCCGGGGGGAAGCTGCCAGTATTCGGCTCCGAACTGGAGTAGCTCATCCACCAGTTTGGAGGTCAGGGAATAGCGGGTTTCGCGTGTCTGCAGGTTTTTGGGTGGCTCACTTAAGAGCAGTGCCCGCAGTTGGCGTACCGTGAGCCAGACTTCTTTGCGGCGGGTAAAACGCGGGAAGACTGAATCAGTGCGCAGTGGTGGGGTCAGTAGACTACGATCCCAACGAGGGGGCAGGGAGGCGAGCAGGTAGTTTTGTCCACGGCGAGCTTGGTTCAATTTTCCTGCGTTTTGTGGGTTTTCTCCTCCAAGCTTCTGAATTGCGAGATTTGGATATTCATTGAAACCTTGATGGTGTGGAGACTTAGTCTTTCTTGCTTCGCGAGCTGATGTGGCGGCAGGGCCGAAACGATCTTCATTGATTTGCTCATATACTCTTTGAGTAAGGGAACTGGCAAACAGTGGTGCCAGCAAATGGTATTGGTCGTCTTGACACGGATCATTACCAATATGCCAGTAAAGTTGTTTGGCGAGTGTATGGCTTACTGCTTTTCGTGCTGCTTTTACTGGAGCTGCAAAAGCATCCAGTAAGTGTTGAGCTTTTTCTTCGTCGTGATTCAAGGCGTTTTTAAGGGATTCATCTTGCAGTAGTGCAAGTTCTAGTAGCGTTTTGCCTGACCCAGTCTGGATTTGTAGAAAAGCATAAACATCCAAAACTTTGGCATCTTCAACTGCAGCGTCAGGTTTGAAATTGTTGCCTAGTAAATGGCTACCCACGATTGGATGGGAAGGGAGGTTATGTGGTTCGATATAGAGGTTTGTACCCCGAGCACTAGTATGAATAGCTTTAATCGTATGTGTTGCAATCTGAATTTTGCCAGCGCGTTTGGCTGCGTCATTTAACCAAGTGTGGTACTCATGTTGTTGGATCAAGAGCGCATATTTTGGGTCATTCGGTTCCAACTTTTTGAGTTTGGCATCCAATCGCTCCTTGATAAAAGCAGCGATCTGGGCGCGGAGCCGTGAGGCTTCCTGTTGTGGGTCTTCGGTCATAGCTACTCCTTCAGTGAATGTCCTTTTGCAGCATTGCTAGCGGTTTTTCCTAAATCCCAGGATTGGGTGAAAACGCCAGCCGTTCTGATTGGCAGGTAAACGTATTGTGGCGAAGCGCCAAGCGCATTGGTTCAGGCTGATTTCAAGTGATTCGGCCAGTTCGATCAGTGCAGTCAGCATGTCGGTATCCCCCCAGGGACTAATACTGGAGCTGTTAAAGAGTTCTGGGCCGTAGTAGTGCAGCAGGCTGCCGTCGATCAGTAGAGGCCTAGGGTCCAGCTTGTTGCTGCGATCAATTTCATGGCAGAGCAGCGCTACCTCCTCCTCATCGGGTAGAAACACTAGTTCCTGGTAATGCTGGTTGTCTTCCCGGAAGGGGAAGCATTGCGGCAATACAGCCGTCAAACTGATATGGGGAAGGCTCCAGCAACTGTAGGCCCCTAGTGGGGGGAGCCCCTGTGCAACGGCCCCAGTACGGGCGGTACGTCTACCTGCAGGCACGGCGGCAGGGGCTGACGGCATAAGCAGGGTGTCGCGGGTGCGCTGGTGTTCCAGATCAACCAGATTGCTGCGTGGTTGTAACGGCGAGCGCTCCAGTAGCCGGGGACGTGCGTCAATCCTTTGGTATTGCTCAAGAGTCAGAATGTCAGCTAGCCGATGGCTGTTAAGGCGGGTGCTGGGTGTTTCATAGCCGGGTTGGCAAAACGCGGCCTGGGCCGGTTCACGCAGGTGCTTAATATTGGTATCAAGAATCAGCAGATTGGCTGCCTTGCAGGCACCGGGACGGTGGCGGCGGATACGCCCTGCTAACTGAATCAGTGAGCGCATGGAGGAGGGTTCAGCAATCGCCCAGTCGTAGTCATGGTCACGACCGACTTCCGTTACTGGACTGCCAAGTACCACAAATATTTGCTGGGGCTCGGGAGAGTGGTCGAGGCGCTGGCGAATATCGGCTAACTCAAATACCGCTGATGGCGTGCGCCGGTTAAGCGTCTGATCTAGCCGGTACTCGATAGCGGAACGCAGAAATAAGGGAAACTGCGAGTGGTAGACGCAGAGGTGTATTCGCCAACTTGGCGGCAATTCCTGCTGAAACAAGGCCTGAGCCACCTCAATCAGCGGTTCGATATTGGCCATGCGGATCAGGCCAAAACTGACCTGCTTGCCGCTGTGGGGATCAGTCTCGGCATGCGTTTGGTGTAAAGATTGAATGGCCTCTAACAGCAGCGGTGCTATCGCTGGGCCGATTTGCTCAAGTTGCAGCGGGGGCGCTGGCAGGGGCAGCAATTGGCTAAGGCGTCGGGCTTCTTCCTGCGCGAGTCGCTGGTAACGCTGTTGGGCAAAATTCAGATGGGACTGTGCAAATGCACTCTCATTGGCGCATTGGATCGCCAGATATTGATGTTCATCCACCCAGGCACAGCAAACGTCTACGGGGAGTCCTGGTTGGCCGCGTTGTTGTTGATACTCTTCCCGCCCTTGCCGGTAGGCATTAAACAGCCCTTGAATCAGCGCGGGTGGTAAGGTGGCGGAAGACAGAATCAGGCGGCTACCAAGCAAACCACACCAGTAAACCAGTCGAGTCAGGGCATGGCTGTCGGCCAGGTCGAAGTCATCAGGCTCATCCAGAATCAGGTCACTACTGAGCAATCTCAGCATGGGCAGAATTTGCCCGCCGCCGCGCAGGCTTTCGGTGGCAGGCATCAGGTGGTCAAGGGTGCAGACCAAAATAGGGGCTTCCAATAGCTGGCGGCTGCGTCCCTCCAACATCAAGCGCGCTAACAGCGGGTGGCTGTCGCAGTTGCCATCAAAGCGCAGGTGACTGCTTTCTTCCAGCAGTGAGGCAGCGGACGCTGAACCGTTCTGTTCAGCCAGCTGTTGATAGTGTTCTTGCAGCTCCCGGTGTGCGCTACCTCCGACTAATACCGCTAATTCATCATCGGCCAGATGCAGGCGGTCGCGCAGGGCATTACCGGTTTGCAGGGTGAGGGTGCGCAGCCCCAGGGCAATGGTAAAGCGCGCACCCTGTTGCGGATTAGCCAGGGCGTAAGCAATGCGGCCATTAGCCAGGGTTTTGCCACAGCCGGTTGAGGCCATATTGAGCAAAAATAGCCCTTGTTGGCTGGTGCGATCACGTAGCGCTGTGGCCATGTCGGCGGCTTTGTCTTGCCAGCGAAAACGTGGGTCATCACTACGGCGGCGTAGTCCACGGTGACGGGCCAGGCGTGGTAGTTGCTGTTCCACTCCAGGCAGGGCATGGCTGACTAAGCTGGCATGGCTGCATACGCCTATCAGGTGTTCGTCTAAGGGTTGATTCATCTCCCCGGTTTTTCGCAGGGTGTTGGCAAATACAGGGTAATTTGGCTCACCGCTGACCCGTTGTGGGTGTTTGAGCAAAGGCGTATTAGGTGCGCTACTCAGCGATGAGTAGTAATGGTCAGCCAGCATCAGGGTAAGGCGCGATAGATGCATGACATAGGGGCTATTGAGCCAATTCTGAAAGTCACTGGGTTGGGCTAACAGGCGTTGAGCAAGACGGGCTGCCTGCTTACGCCAGCGTGAGGTTAATGGCGGTAAGGGGTGGTCAAATTGCCAATAGCTGGCCAATTCTTGCGGACTGGCGGGCACGACGATTTCATTCCAACGGGCGTCTATTTTTAGCAATAGTTGTTGTAGCCCTGCGCTATTGATGCCTTTGGGCTTCTTTCCCCAGCGAAGTTGCTGCTGTTGATCATCAAACGCTGGGTAGGCCGGTAAGCGGTGATGGCTGAGAACCAGCCAGCCAATAGCCGTTGCCAGAGGTGGAAGATGCTCAAATGGAGGGCGGCACTGGGAGTCCAGCCCATCTTTTTGCAGATGTTGTAACCAGCGTTGATCATCCTCTGCACTAGGGTTAAGCAAGCGGGTTAGCCATTGTTCATCGCTGTCTTGGCCGACAAAGGCGAGAAACAAACGCAGTGAAATCCACTCGTGGCGGTAGCGGTTTCGCTCACTGAGCTGACCTTGCAGACGTAATTGAAAAGCACGACAAGCCTTGCCCAGATCATGCATAAGGGCGGCCATGGCGGATAACAGGTAGATGGCCGCGCCACAATGCCAGTCGTTTTCATCTTGCTGGCGAATGATATCCCGTTCTGTGGTATTGGTTGGCACTGCACCCTGCTCATTAAAACGGCTCGCATTGCCCACAATCCAGATCAACTCACTATGATCACGTCCACGTATCCAATGGCAGGCAACGGCAGTATTGCGTCGGGCTGATTTGCGCAGCAGCTTGCGCAGGGTGTCCAAGCCCGCCTGGGTGATGGCGGTTTGCCAGGTGCGCTCGCCACGGCGTTCGGCAAATTGGTCGAGAATACGGCGGGTTTCTACCAGCGCGCGTTTGTCACACTGGGAGATCAATAGAATATTCATCCCTGTGATTCCATCTGCGCTTGGTGACCAAGCTGCTCGGCAGTGGCCTTCAGGGTATCGATCATAAAGTCCAATGCTTCGCTGCGGGTCAGCCCATCGATGCACTGCTGGCGGAAGCTTTGCTCTTCATCACCATTCATGGCGCAGATAAAGGCCAGCGGCAGGATGATGGCGTCTTTGACTAAATCCGCCACATCAAATACCAGTCCGCCGCGACGGGTTTTGCCATGCAGTATTGCCAGCCCGTGGGGCAGCCCTAACACCCAGCAGGCGGTGGCGCCCAGGCCATAGGCCAGATAGTTACCGTGATCGAGAAAACGGTTGGCAGGGTCGGTGCCGCCGCCACGTTTGGCACGGACAAAATCACCGTATTGCGTAGTGGTGGCGGCTAATTTGAACAGTCGTTTGCTGAGGCGGGCTTCTTCGGTCAGGAGAAAGGTATGGTCAGGTGCATTATTGATGGCTTCAAGTGATTGGCTGAGGAGATGCTGGAGTGCCTGACTATCTGGTTTAAAGCCCAGCTCCCGCAGCGTGCGCTCATGCAGCCATTGTTGGCGAATACGTTCCAGTCGGGCGCGTTGAAAGGTCTTGGCGGCTTCCAGGCGCAGGGTGTCGGTAAACCAGAAACGTACCCAGTTTTGTAAGTACTCGGTTGGGCGGTATTCGCTCTGCGGGGAAAACCAGGCAATGTCGATATCGATTTCATTGGCACTGAATAAGGGTGTACCTCCGCCCCCGCAAAATCCCACCATAACGCCAGCTTTGGCCAGCTCTCGCATGGCTGCCTGGGTAATAGAGGTACCGGTGCCAAGCAGTAGGGTGGTGGTATTGGCAATGGGGATATTCCAATACAACTGGCGTTTGCCTTCATCCGTGACGTATTCAACCCGGCCACCATTGACTAGCACGCGGCAGTGTTGCAGGTAGTACAGATTGGCTCGTTTGGAGTGAAGGATCGTTTTGAGATCAGAGGGGCTGATATCGTCCATGAAGCGTTCTCCCTGAAGCACTTATGTTTTTATAAATGAACTTTCCTGGGTCTGCCACTGATCCTGGTCATTAAGTGTGGTCGCTGCTACTTGCCACGGCGCGACGGGTGGTCACTAGCTAGGCCGTGATAGTGGATGTTGCACCTTAGGCAAATCGGCAATTGAAATTCTGTTTTCTCAGCCGTAAGTGAAAAGGCAGAGCAGGGCGGGGTAGGCTGATGAGTAAGGGCGCGGCACAGGAGTTTGAACAGGCCTTTTTTGCAGGCTTGCAGGCACTGGATGATAGTAGCTTTCCTAAGCGTTGTGCTAACTGTGGGCGGGAGTATGCCTCACAGCAGGATTTTCTCCTGCAGACCCAGCAAGTGCGGGATGACTGTACCGGGCTGAAGGAGGGCTGGGATGAGCAGGACCGCACTGTTGTTGAGGTATTCCGCAATTGTCTCTGTGGTTCTACCTTGATGACATTTTGTGGTGATAGGCGTGACTTTAGTCCGGAGGGGATGGAGCGGCGTCGGCGTTTTGATGCGTTGCTGAAAATGCTGGAGCAAAAAGGGGTTCAGCCGGAGCAGGGGCGGCAGTTATTGTTGTCGGCAATGCGGGGGCAACGGGCAGAGTTATTGCAAAAACTGGGGTTAACGCCTTTATCTACTCCTGCAACGGGGGCCTTACCTGACAATCTCTCTGATTAAGAAGGTCAAAAGAGCCTGCTGGTTGTTGGTTGAGGGGTAGCTAAGCGGGAGCCGAAATTTGGCTCCCGCGATTAGCGGCGGTGCAAAGGCTCAAGCGATTAGCCTAATGGCCAGGGTGCTGAGCAGCCCGCGTTTAATTCAGCCCTTTCAGCCCAAGTTCTTCGGTGCTGATCTCACGCATTTTGAACTTCTGGATTTTGCCAGTGACGGTCATGGGGAATTCGTCAACAAACTTGAAGTAGCGCGGCACCTTGTAGTGGGCAATCTTGCCTTTGCAGAAAGCTTGTAAGTCTTCAGCCTCAACTTGTTGACCAGGTTGTAATTTCACCCAAGCGATAATTTCTTCACCGTATTTTTCGTCCGGTACGCCAGTCACTTGGACATCGGCTACCGCTGGGTGGGTGTAGAGAAACTCTTCGATTTCCCGTGGGTAGACGTTTTCACCACCCCGAATAATCATGTCTTTGCTGCGTCCGACAATACGGACATAGCCTTCTTCATCCATGATGGCGAGGTCGCCGGTATGCATCCAGCCCGCTTCATCGATGGCATCGGCGGTCGCATTGGGGTTATTCCAATATTTGAGCATAACGGAGTAGCCGCGGGTGCAGAGTTCACCTATTTCACCGCGTGCAACAATTTGGCCATTGGGGGCGACGATCTTGGTCTCAATATGGGGTTGGGTGCGGCCAACTGAGCCTACTCGTTTTTCGATGGGGTCATCGGCGCTAGTCTGAGTGGAGACAGGGCTGGTCTCGGTCATGCCATAGGCAATTTGCACTTCGCTCATGTGCATTTGTTCGATGACTTTTTTCATCACCTCAATCGGGCAGGGAGAGCCCGCCATAATGCCGGTACGCAGACTGGAGAGATCGTATTCTTTGAAGTTGGGGTGACCGAGCTCGGCAATAAACATGGTAGGCACGCCGTAGAGGGCGGTGGCGCGCTCTTCTGCCACGCATTGCAGGACGGTTTCGGGGTCAAAGGCATCGCCGGGGTAGATCATGGTTGCGCCATGGGTGACGCAACCGAGGTTGCCCATCACCATACCAAAGCAGTGGTACAGGGGGACGGGGATAACCAGACGATCTTGCGCGGTGAATCTCATGCTTTCGGCGACAAAGTAGCCGTTATTGAGAATGTTGTGGTGGCTGAGGGTAGCCCCCTTGGGGAAGCCGGTGGTGCCAGAGGTGTATTGAATGTTGATGGGATCATCAAACTCCAGGCTGGCTTGGCGCTCGGTCAGTTGGCTGGCGCTTAAGTTGCTTCCCCCAGCAAGTAAATCGTCCCAGCTGAGCATGCCTTCTTTGACGCCTGCGGCCAGGGTGACGATGCCTTTTAAATGGGGCAGGCGCTGGCTTTGCAAGGCACCGGGACGTTGGTGAATCAGCTCGGGGGCCAGGTCATAGAGCATCTGGCTGTAGTTGGAGCTTTTAAAGGTGTCGGCGCTGATCAGCCAACTGCACTCGGATTGGTTGAGGGCGTATTCCAGTTCATGCAGACGATAGGCGGGGTTGATGTTCACTAGGATGGCGCCAACTTTAGCGGTGGCAAATTGGGCAATACACCATTGGGCGCAGTTGGGGGCCCAGATGCCGACGCGATCTCCTTTTTTAATGTCCAGTGCCATTAAGCCCAGTGCGCATTGATCGACCTGTTGTTGTAGCTGCCGATAGCTGTAGCGCAGTTGTTGGTGTTTGACGACCAGGGCTTCATTGTCGGGGTATTGCGCCACGATATGGTCGAAGAAGTCGCCAATAGTCATGCCGATTAACGGCTGCTGGCTGGTGCCATGGGTGTAGCTGGGTAGGGGCCTGGACATCTTGTATCCCTCTTAAACTCTTGTTGTTTTTACTTAGGGTGAAGGTGCAAAGTTGACGTTAACGTTAGCATCTGTTCGTCAGGGGTGCAGTCTGACTAAAGTCTAATAGGGTAATTGCTTAGTTTTAGTTGTGAGAAAAGACGCTGCAAATAAGGGATAACCCTAGGTTTTGTAACGCTTTTTAGTTGTATCTGGATAGGGGTTAGCTAAAAAACCGACGATAGGGTGAAAACCTTATACCAAAGTAGGGTTTCTACCGGCTCGGGAAAGTCTGCATAGTGGTGTTCAGGATGTTTACGTAAAGGGAAACCTTGCGTGACGCGCTTTGAATAAGGCTGCAAGCGTTACCAGTACTGGGTTCGTTCCTGTAAGGGGTGACCTGGCCGGGTGGCAAGCAGCGGGCGACAAGCCTTTAAAGCGCACCGGATTAAATAAAAATAACAGTCTCCGGTAAGAGGGCACAGTATGAGCACCCCTTATGTGCTGGAAACCCAGGGCTTGGTCAAAGAGTTTAAAGGGTTTACAGCGGTTGATAATGTCAACCTCAAAGTACAGCGCGGTCATATCCATGCGCTGATTGGTCCTAATGGCGCAGGTAAAACCACGGTGTTTAACCTGTTGACCAAGTTCTTAACGCCTACCCGTGGGCAGATTCTGTTTAATGGCACGGATATCACCGGTGACAAGCCACAGGATATTGCTCGTAAAGGAGTGGTGCGTTCTTTTCAGATTTCCTCTGTTTTTCCGCACTTAACCGTATTGGAAAATGTGCGGGTGGCGCTGCAGCGCAAATTAGGCACCAGCTTTCATTTCTGGAAGTCAGAAAGCAGTCTCAATGTGCTTAATGATCGTGCCCATGAGTTGCTCGAGTCTGTTGGCCTAAAGCGCTATGCCCAAGCGGTGGCGGTGGAGCTGCCTTATGGTCAGAAACGTGCACTGGAGTTGGCGACTACGCTGGCATTGGAGCCGGAGCTGCTGCTGTTGGATGAGCCAACCCAGGGAATGGGCCATGAAGATGTCAGTGTGGTGGCGGAGCTGATCAAAAAGGTTGCCGTGGGCCGCACTATCTTAATGGTTGAGCATAACCTGCATGTGGTGGCGGATCTGTCCGACCGTATCACCGTGTTGCAGCGTGGCGCGATTCTGACCGAAGGGGATTACCAAACCGTGTCGAAAGATCCGCGGGTAATGGAAGCTTATCTGGGTGTCAGTGCCGATGGCTCTGACGAGGCCGCTGCCTGAGGGAAATCCGATGTCTAATGATGTAGCTGCGGACCGTGAAAAGGTTCGCTTGCGTGATCTACACGCATTTTATGGCGAGTCCCATATTTTGCATGGGGTCAATCTGGTGGTTAATCGGGGTGAGTTGGTAACTCTGCTGGGACGTAATGGCTCAGGACGTACCACCACGCTGCGAGCGATTATGAATATGGTGGGCCGTCGTACCGGCTCCATCATGATTAATGGTCGGGAAACCATCGATTGCCCAGCGCACCGTATCGCTCACCTGGGGGTGGGTTACTGTCCGGAAGAGCGGGGCATCTTTGCCAGTCTGTCGGTGGAGGAGAATCTGTTGTTGCCGCCGATGGTGCGCAGCGATGGCATGAGCCTCGATGAGATCTATGAACTCTTTCCTAATTTGCTTGAGCGCAAGAATAGCCAGGGCACCCGTCTATCCGGTGGGGAGCAACAAATGCTGGCGATGGCCCGTATCCTGCGCTCGGGTGCCAATATTCTGCTGCTGGATGAAATCACTGAGGGCTTGGCGCCGGTTATCGTCAAGCGTTTGGGTGAGGTGCTAACGCTGTTAAAAGAGCGTGGCTTGACCATTGTCCTGGTGGAGCAGAATTTCCGCTTTGCAGCGCCTTTGGCTGACCGTCACTACGTGATGGAGCATGGCAATGTGGTGGAAATGATCAGCAAGGATGAGCTCAGTGCCAAGAGTGGCACTCTGAATGCGTACTTGGGTGTGTAAGCCTGCTTACCCCTGAACCTGTGAAGTCAACAATAAGAAGTCATACAACAACAATAAAACGACCCCCTGAAGGAGGGATTCCTATGAAGATGATGCGTACCCTGCTCACGACCGCCATGATGGCTGCTGTTGCAACCAGCGCCCAGGCAGAGATGACCGATGGCAAGCTGAAAATCGGCGTGCTGGCGGACATGGGTTCGGTTTATGCCGATATTTGTGGCCAAGGCTGTGTTACTGCGGTGCAAATGGCGGTGGACGATTTTGGCGGCAAGGTGAATGGTGTGCCGGTTGAAATCGTCAGTGCTGACGACCAGAACAAGCCTGATGTGGGTGCCAACATTGTGCGTCAGTGGCTGGATGTGGATCAGGTCGATCTGGTGGCCGGTCTGGTGTCTTCTGGGGTGTCGATTGCGGCTAACAAGGTCATCACCGAAAAAGACAAAGTCGGTATTGTGTCGGGCTCGGCGGCTGACTCCATCACCAACGAGCACTGCTCACCTAACATCGCTCACTGGACTTACGACACCCAAGCACTGGCAAACGGTACGGCCAAGGCGATTGTCGACTCCGGCAAGAAGAATTGGTTCTTCATCACCGCTGACTATGCCTTTGGTCATGCACTGGAAGCAGCTGTGACCAAGGTGGTGAGTGAGAATGGCGGCAATATCGTAGGTTCCGTCAAGGTGCCGCTGGGCACGACTGATTTTTCTTCCTACATCCTGCAGGCACAGTCTTCTGGTGCGGAAGTTATTGGTATGGCCAACGCCGGTGCTGACACCGTGAACACCGTTAAATCTGCAGCAGAGTTCGGCATCACCGAATCTGGCCAGGATCTGGCGGGGTTGTTGCTGTTCCTGCCCAATGTTAAGGCAATTGGTTTGGATAAAGCCGGTGGCTTGAAGCTGACCACGGGTTTCTATTGGGATATGGATGAGCAAACCCGTGAGTGGTCCAAGCGCTTTATGGAAAAGGCTGGCGTACAGCCTTCTATGATCCATGCGGGCGCTTATTCTTCCACCATGCATTATCTCAAAGCAGTACAGGAGCTGGGCTCTGATGCGGACTCTAAGGCGGTAATGGCGAAAATGCGTGAGATGAAGATTGAAGATTTCTTCTCTCGCAATGCTTACCTGCGTGAAGACGGGCGCATGATCCACGATATGTACTTGGTACAGGTGAAAACGCCGAAGGAGTCCCAGAACGAGTGGGATCTGTACAAGGTGTTGTCCACCATCCCTGGTGATGAGGCTTACCGTAAGCCGGCAGATTCTTCCTGCCCCTTGCTGAAAAAGTCCTGATCCAGTCCTAACCCTTGGGGGCCGCTGGCCGGCCCCTTTGCCTGATCTTGCTGGTGATGACCCAGTGCGATCATAGGTTGTACCGACAATAAGAAGGCAGCCGCCTCTAAGATTGGCTTGTGCTGATTTTTCAGGCTGCCCTGCAGAAGTGGACTAACAAATGGCGACCCTATTCGGTATCAATTTGTTCGGCTTGTCTGGACAGCTCCTGGTGGGCCTGATTAACGGCTCCTTCTATGCCATGTTAAGCCTGGGGTTGGCGATTATCTTCGGGCTGTTACGGATCATCAATTTTGCTCACGGCGCACTCTATATGTTGGGTGCTTTCGTGGCCTGGATGGCATTGAACTATCTGGGCATCAACTATTGGTTGGCGTTGATTGTCACGCCTGTGGTGGTGGGGTTGTTTGGAGTGCTGCTTGAACGCACGCTACTCAGGCGCATCGCTAATGAAGACCATCTCTATTCGTTATTGCTGACCTTTGGGGTGGCCCTGGTAGTGCAGGGTATGTTCAACCATTGGTTTGGTTCCTCTGGTTTGCCTTATCCGGTGCCGGAGGAGTTAAAAGGCGGGGTCAAACTGCCCTTTATGTATCTACCGACTTATCGCGCTTGGATCGTAGTGGTCTCTTTGCTGGTGTGCTTTGGCACCTGGTACATGATCGAGAAAACCAAGTTGGGGGCCTATCTGCGCGCTGGCACAGAAAATCCCAAACTGTTGCAAGCGTTCGGGGTAAACGTTCCCTTGATGGTGACCCTGACTTATGCCTTTGGCGTGGGGCTGGCGGGGCTGGCAGGTGTGTTGGCGGCACCGGTGTATCAAGTGAGCCCGGATATGGGGTCTAACCTGCTGATTGTGGTGTTTGCCATCGTGGTTATTGGTGGTATGGGCTCGATTATGGGGGCCATATTGACTGGCTTAGGCATGGGGGTAATTGAAGGACTGACCAAGTACTTTTATCCCGAGGCGTCCAATACGGTGATTTTCCTGGTGATGGTAATCGTACTGTTGATGCGTCCTGCTGGCCTGTTTGGTAAAGAGCATTAAGGAGTGAGCGATGAATAAGCCCTTGCTGTATCTGGTGTTGCTCGCTGGGCTCCTGGTGGCGCCTTGGCTGGTTTACCCTGTGTTTTTAATGAAAATTCTCTGTTTTGCCCTGTTTGCCTGTGCTTTTAACCTGCTACTGGGGTTTGCTGGTTTGCTGTCGTTCGGGCATGCCATCTTCCTGGGAACCGGGGGCTATATTACCGGCTATCTAATGTCGAATTATGCCCTGACACCCGAGCTTGGCATTTTGCTGGGTACTGCTGCGGCAGCGCTGTTGGGGATGGCCTATGGCAAGTTGGCGGTGCGCCGAGAAGGCATTTACTTTGCCATGGTGACCCTGGCACTCGCCCAGTTGCTTTACTTTGTGTATCTGCAGGCGCCCTTTACCAAAGGGGAGGATGGCATCCAGGGCATTCCCCGTGGTCATCTGTTTGGGCTGATTGATCTGGCCGACAGTCACAGTATGTATTATCTGGTGCTGGCCATTTTCGTCTTCGGCTTTGCGGTGATTCAGCGCACTGTGCATTCACCCTTTGGTCAAATTCTGAAAGCCATTCGTGAAAATGAGCCGCGAGCAGTGTCCCTGGGTTATGACGTACTGCAGTACAAGTGGATTGCCTTTGTGATTTCCGCCACCTTGGCAGGCCTGGCGGGCTCGACCAAGAGCCTGGTGTTCCAACTTGCCTCCCTGACCGATGTGCATTGGCATATGTCGGGTGAGGTGGTGCTGATGGCTCTGATTGGTGGTGTGGGTACTCTATTTGGCCCCGTGATCGGTGCGACCACGGTGGTGACTTTGCAGAACGTATTGGCCAGTGGTCCTTTCTCATCCTATGTGCATGTGGTGATGGGAGCGATCTTTGTGATCTGCGTACTGGTATTCCGCAGTGGCATCGTTGGTGAACTGAATAAGCTGCTGAAGAAGAACTTCAATCTTTGAGGCTTGATCATTTTGAACCCAGTGGGAGGGAAGTTCCCTCCCGTGGGTGCTGATTAGCTGACCAACCCCGTGACTGGGTATTGCCGCCTCCTGAATGAGGCGGTTTTTTTATTGGTCAGGGTAAAGGAAAGGGGCGTACGCTGGTGGCGGGAAGGTGCTGGGAGCGGGGCTCTTTAGCGGGTTCTTCCCCTCGCTCTGTCTGGTTAGACAGACGCCAGCGTTGGATCAGATTAGCCGCCGCCAGAAAAGGGCTGGGGCAGCAGTGCCACAAACGTGGCCGAGAGTGCAGGCTAGGTGGGTACATTTTATTGTTATTGTCCTATTAATGAGCAAACCCAAAAATGGGGCCGAGCTCAGTCTAGGGCAAAGACTAATTGCTGCCTAGCGTTGTTCAGGCCAGAGTCGCACAGGGGTGAATTCATATTGGTTTGCGACATCCGCCACCCACAGTTGTTCACCCTCTAGGGTGCAGCTCCAGTGCTGGGTGCGTTCCAGCTGGTGGCTTAGCTGGTTGAGCTGCTCATCCGGAAATAGCCAGATTTGCAGGTTATCAAAGCGACTCAGGTGATTTTTTAGGCTGGGCAGCCACTGGCGTACTCCTGATTCGCCATAGGCGTAGACGCGTACCTGCTGGCTTTGATTACAGGCTTTACGCAGTCGGCGTTCATCCGGTTGGCCGACTTCAATCCATAGTTGGCAGTCCCCGTTGTAATGGTGTTGCCACAGTGCAGCCTCCTCCTCGTTGCTAATGCCCTTGCCAAAATGCAGGTTCTCATCGGCATGGAGAATAAAAGCCAGAATCCGCACGAGCAGGCGTTCATCGGTCTCGGACGGGTGTCGGGCCAGGGTGAGGCGGTGGCTATGATAGTAGTGACGATTCAGGTCACTAATGGCCACCTCTGCTTTAAAAATGGTCGATTTGAGTGCCATACAATCACGCTCGGGCAGAGAAGGCGGCTAGCATACTCTGTTATTGGGCGCTGACAAGTGTGACAGCAAGCACTAGTGCACTAACTAATAGTGCGGTTTAGGCATGCTGCTTTTGCTGTTGTTGCAGAAGCTGATAAATGGCACTGGCTGGCATGGGCTTGGCGAGCAGAAAGCCCTGGGCTTGGTCGCATTGGTACTGCTGCAAAAAGTCGAGCTGTTGCTCCGTCTCGACGCCTTCCCCAACGACTTTTAAACCAAGGTTATGTGCGAGATTAATAATGGAGCGGGTGATGGCTCTGTCACCCTGATCAAAGCTTAAATCATGGATAAAGGATTTATCGATTTTGAGCCGGTTTAATGGCAAGTGTTGCAAGTAGCTTAAACAGGAATAACCGGTGCCAAAATCATCCAGCGCCAGTTGAATGCCGAGCTGGCGAATGTTGCCGAGAATTTCAGCGGCGCCTTGCATATCACGTATCAGCTGGCTTTCAGTGATTTCCAGCTCCAGTCGGCCTGGGCCAAGGCCGCTATGCTCCAGGGTACTGCGCAACACTTCAAGCAAATCGGCTTGAATGTATTCACGGGTTGAGAGGTTAACGGCAATGCTGAACTGGCCATAGCCCTCACGCTCAAGCTGGCAAATAAACTGGCAGGCTTGCTGCAGCACCCAGCGCCCCATGGGAATAATCAGACCGTTTTCTTCTGCTAAGGGAATAAAGTCGGCGGGGGAGATTGGTCCCAGTTTGGGGTGATGCCAGCGCAGCAGGGCTTCAAAGCCTTGAATCCGTAATGGATTTAAGTCCCATTGTGGCTGGAAGTGCAGGCTGAGTTGCTCTTGCGTCAGCGCTTGGGCTAGTTCACTGATCAACTCCATACGTCTTTCTGCTTCGGCTGACATCGAGGGGGTAAAGAGTTTACATAATCCCCGGCCTTGTTCTTTGGCGCGGTTAAGCGCGGTGTCAGCGTGACGCAGGAGGGTGTCAATATCTTCCCCATCCTGGGGGTAGAGGCTGATGCCAATGGAGCAGTTGATAAACACCGGCAGGCCATCCAGTTCGACCGGTTCGGTGATTTGTAAACGCAGTTGTTCTGCTTGGGTGAGGGCCTGTTCTGCATCGCTGACCCCTTGACGAACAACGATAAACTCATCACCACTTAAGCGTGCGGCTAAGTCTTTACGTTCAATGCCTCGGTATAAGCGTTCGGCCAGTTGGCAGAGCAGTTGATCACCGCAGTGGTGGCCCAGGCTGTCGTTGACCATTTTGAAGCGGTCTACATCCAGAAACAGGATAGACAGCGGTTGTTCAGGGTAGAGCTGAATTTGTTTCTCTAACACTTCATAGAGCAGGTTGCGGTTAGGCAATCCAGTCAGGCTGTCATAACTGGCTTGCCGTTGCAGGCGCATCTCATAGGCTTTTTGTTCGCTGATATCACGCATGATGGCTGAAATAAACTCCAGCCGTTGTTGGTGATCGCTATGGGCCTGGAGTACGAGTGATACGGGGAGCTGTTTACCCGCGGAGGTGAGTAATTCCGACTCTCCTTGCCAGCTGCCGGTTTCCAAGGCTTCTGGCAGGGCGTGGGTCAGAAAGTGGCTGGCTGCCGCAGGGGATAAAAGCTGTTGTAAGGCGTTTGGTGGCGAGCTTTGTCCAAATAGCAGTGCAGCGCGAGGGTTTAAATACAGAATGCGCCCCTGTGGATCGGCAAAAAAGACGATATCCGAGGTGCCCTCCAGTACCGCGCTGAGACGTTTTTTATTGTGCTCGGCCGCCAAGTGATGACTAAGGTCACGACCGTAAGCAAAGACTTGCCCTTCTTCACTCAGTGGAATGAAGCGCCATTCGATAAAAAGCGGCGTCTGGGTATGCATGCTGACTACTTGCACCTGGGCTTCGCTCTGTTGGCTCAGATGTAACAGCCAGGTACGCATGGAGTCCCGTTCTTTGGGGTGCAGTAATTGTATGAAGGCTTGTCCGGCCCCAGGAGGGGTCAGCAGGCGGTTGAGCTTGGCGAGGCTGGGATTAAAAGCTTGCAGATTAAGCTGTTGATCCAGTACGCAGATAAAATCCGGTGAGAGCTCAAATAGGCGCTGAATTTGCTGCTCAGCTTGGTACTGCTCATAGCGGGCTTGTATTAATTGGGCCGAGCGTGCGCTGATATTGTGGCGTAAGTCGGCCTCGGTTTGCTGTTGTTGGCGCTGCAACACCCATTTATGGCTGAGGGCACAGGCAAGTTGTTGGACTTCAATTTTGTCGAAGGGCTTACGCAAAATCAGCAAACGGTCTGACACCCCTAGGGTGTTAGTGATTTCTTGCCAGCTGTAATCCGCATAGGCCGTGCAGATCACCAGTTGGATACAAGGATCCAGGCGCCACAGTTCACTAGCGGTTTTTAGCCCATTCCAGCCGTTTGGCATGCGCATATCAATAAAGGCAACCTGGATGGGGTGCTGTTCTTGCAGGGCCTGATCGACTAGTTCATAGGCTAATTGACCAGATTGGCAACAAAGTAGCTCATATTGTGGCGATGAACTGCTCTGGGGTTGGCCAAATAACTGGCGTTCAAGTTCGGCGAGGTCATGGCTGGTGGTAGGGGCAGGGCAGAGAATTTTACGGAAGTCATCAAGGATGTTGGGGTTATCGTCAACCACCAGGATACGCGCATTGACTGTATTATTCGTTTCAGACATGTGAATACCCCTGCCTGGGCTGGATTCTGTTCGCCGGTTGGCGGGCAGATTGCCGGTGGCGTCCTAGGTAACTGGCTATGGAACCCTTGAGGGGTATCCATAGCTGTCCTTCGACTAACTAGCTGCTTCTGTTTGATTGGGGTTGTTATGGGGCAGAGACAAGCACTGGCAGGCACCTTGATGCAGCCCCGTGCTACTGATGCGGATATTGCCGCCTAATTCCTCGGCCCAGCAGGCAGAAATATGTAGCCCAATGCCCTGGCCAGATTCTTTGGTAGTAAAGCCCTGGTGGGTAACGAGGGTGAGGTGTTCAGGGGCAATGCCGATACCGTTATCTTCAACGCAGATCTCAATATGATCCTGTTTTGCTTGCAGGCTGATACGAATCCAGGGGGGCGCTGAATCCTCTGCTAGCAGTGCTTGTTGGGCATTGCTAAGGAAGTTCAGCAGGATTTGCAGAAGATAGTGGCGGTGGCTAGGCAGGCTCATGGGCTGGTTGGGAAGATGCAGCTGCACCTCAATGTGAGCGGGTATTTTGCTTAGCAGCAGGGCATTCTCAATCAGTTTGTTTAAATCCAGCTGTTCAAGTTCGAGACTGTGCTCGGTATAGCGGCGATGGTCATTGAGGATAGCGCTGGCATGTTCCAAGGCCTGACGCAGCACAACGAGTTCTGCCAGTATCTGGGTTTGTTGCTGTTGTAGGTGTTGGCAAAGCTGATCGAGGTACTGGCGTAACTGTGTGCCTTGCGGGTCTTCCAGCAGGTAGTTTGGCAGGTTGTGTAAATGCTCAACCAGCAGGGTCGAAGAGTGTTCCAGTGCTTGGGTTTTGAAATGCCGTACGATGTCGAGAATTTCACTACTAGAAGTGGTGGCGCTGTTGAGCACATTACCTAGGTTATGCAGGATGCCTGAGGCGATCATCGCTTGACCGGCCGCCAGGCTTTGTTCCCGCATGCGTTGCTGGATATGGGCCATGCGGAGGTTGGCCTGAATGCGGGCGTTGAGCTCCTGGGGCAAAAAAGGTTTGGTGATGTAGTCGTCGGCACCGGATTCAAGGCCGGTGATGTTGGCTTCTTGTCCGCCCCGGGCGGTCAGTAAAATGATGGGAATATGCTGGGTTTGCGGATGGTGTTTCATTCGTTGGCACAGGCCCAGGCCATCCAGGTAGGGCATCATCACATCTGATAGTACTAAATCGACTTTATGCTGCTGCAACTGTTGCCAGGCCTCTTCTCCGTGGTGGGCCAGTAGGAGTTGATAGTCCTGGCTGAGCAGTTCCTGCAGGAGTTGCAGCAGATCGGGGTTGTCATCCGCCAGGAGCAAACAGGGATGCTTGCTGTCTGCTGATGTTGGGGCTGGGGAGCTTTGCAGCGGGCTGGAAGGTGAAGTATCACGTTTCGCAGGGTGCACGCCACCGAGGTGTTCACTGAGTTTGGCTTGCCGTAGCCCGGGATAAGCTAGGCTGGGGCCGGCCCTATGCCCTTGGGCGGGAATGGCTTGTAGGGGTAGGTTAAGGATAAAGGTTGCGCCTTTGCCTTCTTCACTTTCTACGCCGAGCTCTCCCCCCATTAACTCGGCTAGCTGCTTACTGAGCGCTAGGCCAATTCCGGTGCCCCCCACTTTGCGTTGCTTTGACGCATCCAGTTGTTGAAAGCGTTGGAAAAGCAAGGGTTGGCGTTGTTTAGCGATGCCTGGGCCATTGTCACTAACGCGAATATGGAGCTGGTGTCCAGCGCGTAGGCTGGCGCTGAGCCGAATCCGTCCCCCTTCTGGGGTGAATTTCAGTGCATTACTGAGCAGGTTAAGTACGATTTTTTCGATAAAGTCGGGGTCTGTCCACACTTCGCCTAAGGCTGGATCAAGATCATGCTCCAGTGTTAGCTGCTGGCGTTTGGCGACTAGGCTGGCATCTTCCGCCAGGACTTTGAGCATGGCGTGAATGTCTACCCGGCTATAGGCCGGCAACAGTTTTTCCGCATCGGCTTTGGTGAAATCGAGTAGTTCATTGACCCGACTAAGCAGCATGAGTGCATGGCGATGCAGGCGCTGGAACAATGGCTGGTCGGGGTTTTGCCGCAGTTGCTGCTCTAATGGCGTAAGAATTAACGTCAGCGGAGTACGCAACTCGTGACTGACATTGGCGAGGAAGTCACTTTTAGCCTGATTGGCCGCCTCGGCATGTTGTTTCGCCTGGGCTAACTCCTGGTTGAGGGACTCCAGCTCTTGGGTACGTTGTTTTACCCGCTGCTCTAAGCGCTCGTTTAGTTGTTTGAGTTCATAGGCCACTGCTTTTTTGGCTGTGATGTCCTCCAGCACGAGTACCAGATAAGTATGGCTGCTGTCGTTCGGGTCCTTGACCAGTGACAGGGTGATATTGGCCCAAATCAGGTGGCCATCATGCCGCTGCCAGCGTTTTTCCAAGCTCAAGGATGGGACTTGTCCATTCAGCAAGGCAAAGACGTGAATGCCGGTGCTTTGCCGGTCTTCCGGTATTAATAAGTCTTGCCAGCGTTGCTGCTGTAATTGCTCGGCGGAATAGCCCAGTATCAAGGCCAGCTTTTGGTTGACCCGTAGAAAGCTGCCATCCAGATCGACATGGGCGACACCGACCGCCGCCTGCTCAAAGGTGCTGCGAAACAGTTGTTCATTTTGGTGCAGTAACTCGGTACGGCGCTGTAAGCGAGAGGTCATGTATGCCAAGGCTTTGGCAAGGGTGCCTATTTCATCGCGGCTATTGATATCCACTGACCAATCTTGATTACCTTCGGCGACTTGCAATGCCGCCTGGGTAAGAGTCGCGATGGGTTTGCCTAGGAAGTTGGCCAGTACCCAGGCAATCAGCAGTAGTCCAGCCAGTAAAATGGGAAATAGCCAAAGCAGGTTAGTGAGTTGAGTCCGCAAAGGTGCAAAAAACAGGGGTTGAGGTTGAACGAAAGCAATACGCCATTGGTTGACCGGGGTTTTTAACAGCGCACCTGCTACCGGCAGGCTATAGGCTTCAAAGAGCTCTGCCACAAAGCTGCTGGGGGTATCTTGGGACAGTATGGTAGCTAATTGGGGGTGCCAGATTTGTTGACTGGCTTGAGTCAATTGGTTGGCACTGGGCGGATTGAGCTGTGGGCGTAAATAGGTAAGAGGTAAGGCGACATTGCGCTGATCCAAGTTAAGAAAACGTAAACCACTGGCGAGTACTAGCTGTTGGCGTTGATCTAACAGGATGGCGAAGGAATCAGTTCCCCCTAAGCCATTATCCTGTACCAGTAGCTGTTGCAGGACTAAGGCACTGAACTGGGCGCGTAGCACGGCGTGTAAGCGTCCTTGGTTATCAAACACCGGGGCACAGAAGTAGAGATAGGCACGGCCATCTTCCTGCGCAAATTCAATATCCGACACCTGGGGCAGGCCTGCTTCCAGTGTTTGGCGAAAATAGTGACGGTCTGCAATGCTTTTTCCCTGGTTGCCGAGATTGTCAATGATCAGATCGCCATTGAGATCATAGAGACTATAGGAACGAATAAAGATCGAATTACGGGTAACCAGTGAGTTGAGTAATTCAGTGAGTTCAAGCCAATTGTGTCGTTGAGCGAAGGGGACGCTGAAAGCGGGGAGCTGGGCCTCCATGCCGATGACCGCTAAATTGTTTTGGATAAAGGCATCAAGGCGGATACTGCTTTGGGAGGCGGCTGCTTGCAGTGCTTGGAAGCCAGATTGAGTCAGGGCTTTTTTGCTGGTGTCATAATAGGTATAGAGCGCGAGCATGATCGGCAGGAGTGCAATGCAGACCAGTGCGAGTAATAGCTTGGCAACGATACCTAAGCGGGCAGGCGGGGCGGAGGGTAGCCCATGTTCATTCGCCATCGTCTACGGCCCGATTGGCAGCCTGACACATGTTTTTCATGGTGGTTTCGATATCCTGTTGCCCCGTGGTCATTTTGCCAAGTTCAACGGCAAATATTTGGGTGGCTAGCTCCGCCCAGCCCGGTAAGTGGGGCTCGGTGCCCATGCGGTTGAGGATGGCGTCCTGCACGATGGGAAAGTGCCTTGTCGTACCGGGGCCGATTCGCTGCCGTGCCAGGGTGCGGGGATCACTGTAGTTACTGAAGCGAATAGGGCTGGCACTGCCGCCGGTGAGATTGGAGCGGGTGGTAATGTCTGAGCTGGTCGCCCATTGTAAAAATACCCAAGCGGCCTGCGGCGAACGCGAGTAACGGGAAATACTCAGACAGCTGCCGCCCTGGTGGCTGATGCCGGGGGTTTCGCCAAAACCGCAAGCACTGGCTGGGCGTAGGGCCAGTTCTTGTGGGCAGGGGGCCGCTTCGGCTAATCCTGCAATCTTGGAATGCTTGTCATCATCAAAACTACTGAAAAACTCTCCCCAGCTGATGTACATCGCGGCGCGCCCGTCGGCAAAGCTTTGGGCTTCGCCAAACCAGTCCCAGGTGGTGACTTCAGGTGGTGCAAAGTGGGCCAGTTCCATCATATAGGCTAAGCCGGCATACGCTTGTTCATCATCCAGTGCACAGCGGCCATCAGAGCGGAAAATAGAACCACCGTGCGCCCAGAGCCAGGTGGTCATATTGCATTCCAGGCTGTAGTGACCGGACTTCCATTGCATAGTGGTGGGGAACAGGCCGGGCAGTCTGGCGTGTTGAATCAGCGCTAATGTTTGTTTGTATTGGGCCAGGGTGGTAGGTAAAGGTAATTTGAGCTGATCAAACAGGTCACGGCGGTACATCATGATAAAGATGGGGATGTCGTAGGGAATGCCGACCAACTGCCCCTGATAGGAGCCAACATTCTCAATTAAAGGGGGGAGAATGTCGGCAAAGTTGTAATCGGGATAGGCTAACTCCTTATTGGAGAGGAGCTTAAAGTGGTTGAGAGTATGGGGAAGGAAGCGCCCAACCCAAGCTTGATCTAAATAAAACAGATCATGCACGCCGCTGGCTCTGGATGTATCGGCGACCAGTCTGGCGAGCACCTGATCGAGAGGGAGGAGATCCCACTCAATTTCTATTCCGGTGAGCGGGGTAAATTCTTTTTCGGCCAAGCGCTTGGTTGCCACGCTGGGAGGGGTGTCTTCCGTCACAATGCGTAGCTTGGTTTGTTTGAAGCCAGAGCCGACTTCTTTAAGAAAATGGTGCTGATCGCTGCTTTGTTGGCTGGCGGATTGTTCGCTGGTGATATCAGCGGATTCACTCTCATCGGTTGGTGCGGAACAGCCGGCGAGACTCAGTAAAGGCAAGCTGATCCCAGCGTGGCTGCAGTGTTGTAAAAAACGGCGTCGACTGATGCGTCCAGCCAGAAAATCATCGGCGGCCTGGGTCAGCCTGGCGGGGGGGAAAGGCAATGGTGAACGCATCCCAACTCCTTAGCATTTGGCAGAGCAAAAGCGCTTAACGGTGTTGTTACATTCTGTTAGTAGGAGAGGAGTGGGGGATTTGCAAGCAGTGGTAAAGATCAGGCGCCATAGCAAGCTTGCCTGGCGCCTGGATGGGTATCCTGAGTTAGAAGCGACCGTTACGATAATCCTCCACGGCTTGTTCGATTTCTTCACGAGTATTCATCACAAAAGGTCCCCATTGAGCGATAGGCTCGGCGAGGGGGCGGCCGGCAATTAACAATACCCGGCTTGGTTGCTTGGCCTGCAACCATACCCCTTGACTGTCGGCATCGTTATTGAGAATGCCAAGATGCTGAGCCTGTAGCAGTTGAGCATGCTCACCGACAGCCAACGAACCCTGATACAGGTAAAGGAAGGCGTTGTGGCTGGCAGGTATGGCAGCAAAGTACTGACTACCTGCAGATAGCTCTATATCCAGGTACAAAGGTTCAGTCTGGGGCCGTTTCACGGCGCCCTGATGACCCTCAAACGTGCCGGCAATCAGCTTGATGTTGACGCCCTCTTGAGGTGTCAGCAGGGGAATCTGCTGGGCGCTAATATCCTGATAGGCTGGAGCGCACAGTTTGCTTTGACTGGGAAGGTTAAGCCACAGTTGAAAACCATGCATGAGGCCTTCCTCCTGCTCAGGCAACTCTGAATGGATAATGCCGCGTCCTGCTGTCATCCATTGCACATCCCCTGCCTGCAGGAGCCCTTCGTTGCCTTGGTTATCCCGGTGTCGCATTCTGCCCGTCAGCATATAGGTAACGGTTTCAAAACCGCGATGAGGGTGGTCGGGAAAGCCAGCAATGTAGTCATCCGCTTGATCAGAACGAAACTCATCCAGCATCAAGAAAGGGTCGAGGCGGCGTTGCAAGTTAGGTGTCAGAACGCGAAGTAGCTTGACGCCTGCGCCATCCGAAGTGGGGATGCCTGCTACCTTGCCTTCCAATAAACGACTGTGCTTGGCGAGAGTCGAGTTGAGCTGAGTCATCCTATGCTCCTTATTACTTGTCCAAGTTTTGCAGGTGTAGATCTAAACTTAAACGCCCACCGCCATAGGCACTTAACAGCAGTAGACCACCGGCAATAGCAAGGTTTTTACTGAACATGATCATTTGCATGCTATCACTTGGATCAAAGTGAAAGAGTGCGCCTGATAACAAGGAAAAACCAGCCAGGGCCAGGGCGATCAGACGGGTTTGCCAGCCGAGTAGCAAGAGAAGTCCTCCACCTAGCTCAAGTGCGATGACCAACGGCAGTAGCATGCCAGGAACGCCCATAGCCTCCATATAGCCCTGAGTGGCTTGATAACCGCCTCCCAGTTTGCTGAGACCTGCCATGATAAACAGTTGGGAGAGCAGCAGGCGAGCGCCAAGGTTAAGTGTGTTTTGCATCTTTAGGTTCCTTCTTAATCAGTGAAGATAAACCTATTATGGCGCCACCTGATTCAATAAAAAGCGCATAGATCACAATGTTTTGTTCGTATTTTTTGAACGACCGTGCGATGAATGAAAAGGCCAATGGTTGGTAGGGTGTTGGCTAGGATAGTCTTCCTGTGGCCAGCCAAGGTCACGACGTAACCAATCATGTTGCGGTAATGGGGGAGCAAGAGGGCCTTTTAAGACTAAGTTAAGCTTATGGTAGAGGGTGTTAATGAGAGTCTTCATATCAGCTGCTCCTTGGTTGAACAGTGATAGGTTCGACGAATTTAAGGTGATAAACGAACGATCAAATCTTAACTCGCTACATAAGCTGTAGTTATGTTTTTTAAGAGGTAGGAGAGGGCTGCCAAGCTCAGTGGTTGAGCGTAATAAGATAGGTTTGCCCGACAAGGTTAATGCTGGCAAAAGTGTAAAGATGGTAGGGTGAGCTAATGTAGGCGTTTATGCTTAGCAAAAGCACGCTGCAGGGCAGGAATATTAGTTAGCTTGATATAAACTATTGGCAAACTACGTCTACTGCCCGTTAGAGGAGTAGATTGGTATATAGCAGTCTCAGCAACTGATTAAGTTGCTGCTAGGTTGCCATACCCCAACACTATTGTTGTTAGTGGAGGAGGTTCCCCAGGCTTGAGTGGGAGCTAAAGTTGGGTTGTTTAGTTCATTCAGCAGGTCTTCAGCGCAGGGTTTGCAACGACCGCAGCAACTGCCAAGTCCCGTGTGGGTGCTAAGCGCTTCAATACTGGTGACGCCCTGTTCGTGCAGAGATTTAACGTCTCGATCGGACACGCGTTTACAAACACATACCAGCATTGGAAAGCCCTTAATAACAAAACTGATAACGATTTGCATTTAAGCACTGCTTGTCCGGGCAGTCAACCCTAGATGCGAATCATTTCGCTGAATCACCGCCGGGGGTGGTACAGCCAGCTTAAGGAGAACGTGATGAAAGGCGATGCGCAGATGATTCAGCACCTGAATAAGGTGCTGGCAAATGAGTTGGTGGCGATTAATCAGTACTTCTTGCATGCGCGCATGTATAAAAACTGGGGCTTGAAGAGTCTGGCTGATCACGAATATCACGAGTCGATTGATGAGATGAAACACGCGGATAAGTTGATTGAGCGTGTATTGTTTTTGGAAGGTATCCCCAATCTCCAGGATCTGGGCAAGTTGCTGATTGGTGAGAATGTAAAGGAGATGCTGGAGTGTGATCTTAAGCTGGAGATGATTGCGCAGCAGGATCTACGTGAAGGTATCGCCTATGCAGAGTCGATTCGTGATTATGTCAGCCGTGAGTTGCTGGAAGATATCTTAGAGAGTGAAGAAGAACACATTGATTGGCTGGAGACTGAACTGCAGTTAATCGATCAGTTGGGCATGCAGAATTATCTCCAGTCCAAGGTGATTGATAGCTAATCAATCGTACTTGCTGGTTGCATAACACCACCCCAGGGGGCAACTCCTGGGGTGGTGTCGTTTTGGGGTGAGCATTCCCAGCGTGCGCATTCTTGGGGCGAAAATCTGCTTTTGGCACAGTACATGCTTTGATTTAGGGCGATTAAGCTCGATTGCCAGATAAATCGGAGTTTCTACTGGCAAGGCAGCACAATAACGAACCAAAGCAGTGCGCATAGTCTGAGGTAAGGGAATATTTGCACCATATTGGTGCTTATGCGTCTGCGCTCCTGGGAGATCTGACTAGGTGGATAATCTCAACAGCGCTGTGGAAACCTTGATTTCCAGCTCCAATACCCTGTTTATTCTCATGGGCGCCATCATGGTGCTGGCCATGCACGCAGGCTTTGCCTTTCTGGAAGTGGGGACTGTTCGACATAAAAACCAGGTGAATGCCCTGGTGAAGATTATGACGGACTTTGGCTTCTCCACCGTGGCTTACTTTTTGGTGGGCTACTGGATTGCTTATGACATCACCTTCTTTAGCAGTGCCTCGGAGTTAGCAGCCAATAATGGTTATGCCCTGGTGAAATTCTTTTTTCTGCTGACTTTCGCCGCTGCGATTCCAGCCATTATTTCCGGTGGGGTGGCAGAGCGTGCGCGTTTTTGGCCGATGCTGATTTCGGCCATGCTCTGTGTGGCGCTGGTTTATCCCACTTTTGAAGGCATGATTTGGAACGGTAACTGGGGTTTTCAGGCTTGGTTAGAGAGCAGCTTTGGTGCGACCTTCCACGATTTTGCGGGCTCAGTAGTGGTGCATGCGGTGGGGGGCTGGTTAGCTCTGGCGGCGGTGTTGGTGCTGGGCAGTCGTAATGGTCGTTACCGCAGTGGTCGTTTAGTTGCTTTTGCGCCTTCCAATATTCCCTTTTTGGCGTTGGGTTCCTGGATTCTGACCATCGGTTGGTTTGGCTTTAATGTGATGTCGGCCCAGACGCTGGATGGGGTGAGTGGTTTAGTGGCGGTTAATACTCTAATGGCAATGGTGGGCGGCATTATTACCTCCTTGTTGGCGGGTAAAAATGACCCCGGTTTTATCCATAACGGTCCCTTGGCTGGTTTGGTGGCGGTGTGTGCTGGCTCGGACTTAATGCACCCTCTTGGTGCGTTAGTGGTGGGTGGGGTAGCAGGCTGGCTATTCGTATGGGTGTTCACTCTGGTGCAAAACCGCTGGAAGATTGATGACGTGTTAGGGGTGTGGCCTTTGCATGGTTTGTGTGGCGTGTGGGGCGGTATTGCAGCGGGCATCTTTGGGCAGGAAGCATTAGGTGGCTTGGGGGGAGTGAGTTTGATCTCTCAAGTGGTAGGGACTCTGGCAGGCGTAGTCGTGGGTTTTGTCGGTGGTTATCTGATCTATGCAGCGATGAATAAGCTGGTAGGGCTACGTCTCAGTGATGAAGATGAGTTCAATGGTGCTGACTTGGCAATCCATAAAATCGGTGCAACCAGTTTGGATTAAGTCTGTGTGGTTGTAGTGGGACTGATTCAGTAAAAGGCGGCTTTGGTCGCCTTTTGCATTTTACCTAATCGCTTGGTTTTAGCGGTGGGATCGCCTATCTTTGCTGCACAGCACAATAATGAGGAGAAGTAGCATGAATGCTTCCACACAAGCGAAGCCCTGGGTGTTAATTACCGGTGCCGGCAGTGGTATCGGAGAAGGGATTGCGGTGCGCTTGGCGCAACAGGGTTATCCGATCCTAGTAACAGATTTGCGCTTGGAGGCAGCGAATCAAGTGGCCTCTGCTATTCAGGAACAGGGTGGTCAGGCAAGGGCTGCGGCGTTGGATGTATCCAGCACAGACAGTATTCAGGCGTTAGTGGCGGAGCTGCAGGAGCCGGTTGGAGTACTGATCAATAATGCTGGGCTGCAGCATGTTTCACGCCTGGAAGACTTTCCGCCAGAAAAGTGGGCGCTATTGATTCAGATAATGCTGACGGGCGTGGCCATGCTGACTCAGGCATTACTGCCAGGCATGCGTGAAAGAGGCTTTGGTCGCATTATTAATGTGGGTTCCATTCACTCTTTAGTCGCATCGCCCTACAAGAGCGCGTATGTCGCTGCTAAGCATGGCTTGCTCGGTTTTAGCAAAGTGGTGGCACTAGAGACCGCTGATACTGATATCACCATTAATACCCTTTGTCCTTCTTACGTGAAGACGCCATTGGTAGAGCAGCAAATTGCGGCTCAAGCCAAAGAGAACGGCATTACCCCTGAGCAGGTGGTGAGTGAAATTATGCTCAAGCCGATGCCCAAGGGGGTGTTTATTAGTTTGGATGAGCTTGCTGGCATAGCGGCTTTCTTAATAAGTGATTGTGCACGAAACATTACCGGGCAGACTATCACCGTTGATGGGGGGTGGACTGTACGATAAATTATCGTGCACTAATCATTTTGTCTTGATTTTATCCCCTTGATTTCGTTGATTTATGTAGGCCGCATGACGCGGCCTACTGCTTTTCTAGTCAACTAAAAAATTCGTTTGATAAATATTCCTGTTGACATCTTTTCTAGATGGGGATAGGTTTTTATTAAATGGTCATTCAATAAAAAGGTGTTTACGTGCCTAAACTAGGAATGCCAGAGATTCGCAAGCCCCAGCTTATAGATGCCACCCTGGAAACCATTGGTGAGGGGGGGCTAGCTAAAGCAACGGTGGCCATGATCAGTCGCAAGGCGGGTGTGTCAGCAGGAATCATCAACCATTACTTTGGTGGCAAGGATGGCCTGTTAGATGCCGCTATGCGCACCATCTTGATGCAGCTCGGTGATGGCGTAAGACGCCGCCGCGAGCGGGTACCGGCCAACCAGCCGTTAGAGCGGGTTAAGGCCATAGTGGCGGGTAACTTTGACCCGCGTCAGTTAGAGCCTGGAGTGGCAAAGACTTGGTTGGCATTTTGGTCGGAGGCCATGCACAACGAAGGACTGCGTCGCTTACAGCGCGTGAATGAAAAACGTCTGTTAAGCCATTTGGTGTTTGAGTTACGTAAGTTATTGCCTCGGGATCAGGCGCTATTGGTGGCGACGGGTATTGCTGCCTTGATTGATGGCATCTGGTTGCGGGGAGCGTTAAGCGGACACTTGGATGGTGAAGGGGCGATTGCCCTGATTGAGGATTATCTACAAGGACAACTGGCGTTATTAGCCAGTCGCAGCTAAGGCTGTGTATTGAGTATGTGCATTGCGTCGGAGTTGCCCTCCGACGTCTTGTGATGAGGAGAAAGTAGGCTGGGCTTTGGCCCTTTCGATACCCCCGCAATGCGGAGGGGGACTCTGCAAAGGCAGGTCGCCTTTTCAGAGGCTCCAGGGGTGGAACGACAACAAAAGGAAAGTACTTCTATGCAAAAGACAATGAAAACCCTCGCGTTAGCCTTAACTTGCTCCATGGCGAGCTCTGTTGCTTTGGCTGATTCCTGTGACAAAGTCCGTTTCGCGGATGTGGGTTGGACGGATATTACCGCCACCACTGCGTTAACCTCTGAAGTACTGGCCGGGCTGGGTTATCAAACCAGCGTACAGTTGTTGTCGGTTCCTGTGACCTACACCTCCCTGGCGAATAAAGATATTGATGTTTTCTTGGGTAACTGGATGCCCACGATGGAGGCGGATATCGCCAAATATCGTGAGGAGGGGAGCGTTGAAGTCTTGCGCGCTAACCTGGAAGGGGCGAAATACACCCTGGCGGTGCCCAAATATGCTTACGATGGTGGTCTAAAAAGCTTTGCAGATATTGCCAAATATGCGGATCAGCTAAACGGTAAAATCTACGGTATTGAGCCTGGTAATGATGGTAACCGCCTGATTCAGGACATGATTGATCAGGATGCTTTTGGCATGAAAGGTTTTAGCCTGGTGGAGTCCAGTGAGGCAGGCATGATGTCTCAAGTCGCCCGGGCGATTCAGCGTGAGCAGTGGGTGGTCTTCTTGGGATGGGAGCCGCATCCTATGAACGCCAACTTTGAACTGGCTTATTTGGATGGGGGGGATGACTTCTTTGGTCCCAACTATGGCGGTGCCACGGTATATACCAACGTACGCAAGGGTTACACCACTGAGTGTGCGAATGTTGGCAAACTGCTGACCAACCTGGAATTCAGCCTGAAGATGGAAAACGAGGTGATGGGAGCCATTCTGGATCGTAACGAGCGTCCTGACATGGCGGCACAGATGTGGCTGCAGCAAAACCCACAAGTACTGGATAAGTGGCTGGATGGGGTGCAAACCCGTGATGGTCAGCCTGGCCTGGATGCGGTGAAAACCTACTTGGGTCTTCAGTAATTGAGCTTAGCAGTAGAGGTGCTCCCTATGGACTGGCTAACAGACCATAAACTTCCCCTGGGCCGCTGGATGGAGGCCGTAGTTAACTGGCTGATCAGTAATGGTGCAGGTTTTTTTGATGCCATTGCTTGGCTGCTGGAGAGTTCTATTCTGGCAGTGGTAGGGGTGTTAGGGATGATCCCCCCTTTGGCCCTCATTGCCGCCATCGGGGTGTTGGCTTGGTGGTTGCAACGGCGTTGGCTGTTGGTTGGCTTCGTAGTGAGTGCCCTGCTGCTGATACTCAATCTCGGTTATTGGCGTGAGATGCTCGATACCCTGGTATTGGTATTAACCGCCACTTTCTGGTGTGTACTGATTGGTATTCCGCTAGGGATTGCCGCTGCACACCGTCCCTGGTTGTATCAATTTATGCGTCCGGTGTTAGACCTGATGCAAACGATTCCGACTTTTGTGTATTTGATCCCAACCCTGATTCTGTTTGGTTTAGGTGTGGTGCCGGGATTGATCTCTACCGTGGTCTTTGCCATTCCAGCCCCGATCCGGTTGACTTATCTGGGTATCAGTAAGGTGCCACAGGAGCTGTTGGAGGCGGGACGTGCCTTTGGTGCAACACCGCGGAAGCTACTGTTCAAAGTAGAGTTGCCAGCGGCAATGCCAAGCATCACGGCGGGCATCACTCAGTGCATCATGCTGTCACTATCCATGGTGGTGATCGCTGCATTGGTTGGTGCTGATGGTTTGGGTAAGCCGGTCATTCGTGCGCTGAATACGGTCAACATTGCGCAAGGTTTTGAAGCAGGTTTGGCCATCGTTTTAGTGGCGATCATGCTGGATCGTCTGTGCCGTCGCCCTGGTAGTACTGAGGAGGCCTAAGCATGGTTGCCAGTGTAGAAGTAAAAAATCTGGATGTGGTTTTTGGACGTCATCAGGCAGAAACCCTGAGCCTGATGGATAAAGGTATGAGTCGTGACCAGATTCGTGATCATAACGGTGATGTAGTGGGTGTGCAAAATGCCAACATCAGCGTGCAGTCTGGGGAAATTTGCGTGCTGATGGGGTTGTCGGGCTCAGGTAAGTCCAGCCTGTTGCGCACGGTTAATGGTCTAAACAAGGTGGCACGTGGCAATCTCTGGGTACAGGATGGCGAGCGTCGTGTTGATGTGGCGAATTGCGATGAAGCCACCTTGCGTCATCTGCGTACTAAGCGGGTGTCGATGGTGTTTCAGAAGTTTGCCCTGATGCCCTGGTTGACGGTGGCGGAAAACGTGGCTTTTGGCCTGGAAATGCAGGGAGTGAGCCGCAAAATTTGGCAAAAGCAAGTGCAGGAAAAGCTAGAGCTGGTTGGTCTGTATGAGTGGCGTAATCTAAAACCGGATGAATTGTCTGGCGGGATGCAGCAGCGTGTTGGTTTGGCCCGGGCTTTTGCCATGGATACCGACATTCTGTTGATGGATGAACCCTTCTCGGCACTTGATCCCTTGATTCGTACCCAATTGCAGGATGAGCTCATTCAACTGCAACAACGTTTGCACAAGACGATTCTGTTCGTTAGTCACGATTTGGATGAAGCGCTGAAGATAGGGAGCAATATTGCCATCATGGAGTCGGCGCGGATTATTCAGTACGGTTCGCCTGAACAGATTGTGCTGAACCCTGCCAATGCCTATGTAGAAAACTTTGTTGCTCATACCAATCCGTTGCATGTGCTAACGGGTAAAAGCCTGATGCAACCTTTGCAGAGTTTGGCATTTGAACATGGTGTTTATCGTTTGGATGGACGTCATGGCTTGAGTGCGGATAGTCATGGAGCGGTTACTGGCTTACAAGTACAGGGGCAAGTACATCACTTTACGCTGTGGCAACCGGGCAAAGATCTGAGTCAGGTTGAAGCTGGTATGGCGATTCTGGCGCCCCTCGATATTCCGATGCGCGATGCCATGGAGCTGCGCTATCGCACGGGGTTACCCGTTTGTCTGAGTGATCAGGGGCGCTGTGTTGGTGTCTTGAATGATGAAGACTTCTATGAGGCACTGCTGGGAAAGCATTTTCAGGCTAGTCAAGCCGCTGAGCATGCCGCTTAAATAGCGAGCTTTATTTGGCCTTTGAGTGACGCCGGCCCTCCGCTAAGATGGGGGGCGGCGTTTTTATAAGGTCAATAATTGGCTAATAGGTGGGGCTATGTTCGAATGGATTGCGGATCCCCAGGCGTGGATCTCTCTGCTGACATTAACGATGCTAGAGATCGTTCTGGGCATTGATAACATTATTTTTATCTCCATTCTGGTGGCACGGGTGCCGCCAGAGCGCCGTCAGCAAGCGCGAGTGCTGGGGCTTGGCTTAGCAATGGGGACTCGCATTCTGTTACTGCTGTCACTCAGTTGGGTGATGGGTTTGACGGCGCCATGGTTTACTGTGCTGGCGCAGGAAATCTCCGGGCGCGATGTAATTTTAATTTTGGGAGGATTGTTCCTGATCTGGAAAAGTACCCATGAGATTCATGGTGCTTTGGAAGGGGGAGGGGATAGCAATCAAACCTCAGTGCGCTCTGCCACCTTCATGAGTGTGCTGATTCAGATCGCCATTATCGATATCGTTTTCTCGCTGGACTCGGTGATCACTGCGGTGGGATTGGCTGATCATGTCCCTGTCATGGTGTTAGCCATCATTATCGCGGTACTGGTAATGATGTTGGCGGCGAAAAGTATTGGTGATTTTGTCGATGCCCATCCCACAGTCAAAATGTTGGCGCTAAGCTTTTTAATACTGGTGGGTATGGCGCTCTTGGCTGAAGGCTTCGATGTTCATATTCCTAAAGGCTACATCTACTTTGCGATGGCCTTCAGCGTGGTGGTGGAGTTGCTGAACCTGCGTCTGCGCAAGGCTAAAGAGCCGGTGAAGTTACATAAAGAGCAGCCGGAATAAATCTTAAGCTGATCTCTCGTCATCGTTATCCCCATCCGTTCTGTTATTAGGTTGTGATCGGGTGGGGATAGTGCTTTTCGGCCCTATAAAGGTAAAGACAGGGCTCCCAATCTTAGACAATGCCCTAAGCTAGGCAGCCTAATGTTTTCTGACTGTGCAAAGGTGTTGTTGTGTCGAATCCCCCTTCCCGTTATGACCAGCACTTTATCAAGGATGCGTTGCGTCAGCATAAGCCCAAGTTATGGCGGGCACATCTGATAGCCCTGTTCACGACGCTGTGCGCCATCCCCATTCCGTTGTTATTACCATTGTTGGTGGATGAAGTGCTGCTACAGCAACCCGGTGCGGTAGTGGCCTGGGTTAATGCTTGGGCGCCTGTGAGTTGGCAGCAGCCAGTGGGTTATGTGGTTTTGATTTCTGTTGTGACAGTGATATTGCGTTTGCTCGCCGTCGTGCTGGGAGTGTGGCAAGGGCGTGAGTTTACCCAGATATCCAAACAAATTACCTACCGTATGCGTGAGGGGGTGCTGCGTCAGTTGCAGCGTCTGTCAATGCGGGAGTATGAAACCCTGGGCAGTGGAGCGGTAGCATCACGCTTAGTGGTGGATATGGACACGGTTGATACGTTTTTGGGTAGTACAGTGAGTCGCCTACTGATAGCCAGTTTGTCGGTGCTGGGTGCCAGTTTGATTTTGCTGGTTATGCATTGGCAGCTGGCGCTCTTTATCCTGTTTCTGAACCCCATTGTGGTGTACTTCACCATGGTGCTGGGTAAGCGGGTAAAAGAGTTAAAGCGCAATGAAAACCGAGCTTACGAGTTGTTTCAGGGAGCCTTAACAGAGACGCTGGAAGCCATTCAGCAAATTCGCGCCAGTAATCGGGATGAACACTATATTAGCCGCTTATTGCAGATGGCACGCCAGGTGCGGGATGACTCCAGTGCTTACGCCTGGAAGAGCGATGCCGCCAGCAAGCTCAGTTTTGTGGTGTTCCTGATCGGGTTTGACTTGTTTCGGGCACTGGCGATGTTCATGGTGCTTTTTGCCGGGCTGAGTATTGGCGAGATGTTTGCTGTGTTTGGCTATCTCTGGTTCATGATGGGTCCGGTGCAGGAGGTGCTCAATATCCAATACGCTTATTTTGGTGCTAAGGCCGCATTACAGCGCATTAATAGTTTGATGGCGTTGGAGGTAGAGCCTGATTACCCTCCACAGCAGGATCCGTTTCAGGGGCGGCGTTCAGTCAGTGTGCGGGTGGACAATCTGCATTTTTCCTATGCTGGAGGGGAGCCTGTGTTAAAAGGCGTCAGCTTGGCGTTGCAGGCGGGGGAAAAGGTGGCGTTAGTCGGAGCCAGTGGTGGGGGGAAATCCACCTTGGTGCAGATGTTGCTCGGGCTTTATCCGGCAGATGAGGGACGAATTGAATACCAAGGCGTAGCACTGCAGCAAATCGGTCTTAATCGGGTGCGGGAAAAGGTCGTGACGGTGTTGCAACAGCCTGCACTGTTTAACGGTACGATTCGCGATAACCTCTGCATGGGGCGTGAGTATAACGAAGAGGCATTGTGGCAGGCGTTAACCGTGGCTCAACTAGCGGATTATGTAAAAGGGTTGGAGCAGCGGTTGGATACCCTGGTAGGGCGTCAAGGCATTCGCCTGTCCGGTGGTCAGCGCCAACGTCTGGCGATTGCCAGAATGGTGTTGGCGGACCCTAGCGTGGTGATTCTGGATGAGGCCACCTCCGCACTGGATGCGCAAACTGAATATGACTTGCATCAGGCGCTTAATAGCTTTTTGGCTGGACGAACGACTCTAATTATTGCCCACCGTTTAAGTGCAGTGAAACAGGCTGATCGAGTCTATGTGTTTGAAGATGGCCACATTATTGAGCAGGGTGGACATGAGCAGTTGCTGCAAGCAAAAGGGCTCTATGCGCGTTTATATGGCGAGCTACAAAGTTTGGAAGGGAAGTGATGAAAGGGAAGATTAACGCCGGACTGAGACAATCCGGCGGGGCGTCTATCACTTGATGTCGACACGCGAAGAACGCGAACCTGACTCCGGTGAAAATGAAGCCCAGTCCTAGGGTCGTATAAAGTGTGCTGATTGGCAAGGCTTTTTTCATGCTTCACGGCAAGCTTGCGCAGGTAGCAAGCCGTAACATCGCAGCATAGGGACAGTTACGCGACTTAGGTATAATGGGGCTAGTCAGGCTGGAGTCTGTGGGTCCCAGTCTAGATGGCCCGGCGACCGCCGGGGGAGATTGAGAACTTCAAGGAATGCTGAGGTGAGCCATGTTGAATAAAGTTCTGCTTTCTGTATTCACCGCCAGTGCGCTATTGCTCAGTGGCTGTGCCTCAACCCTGACAGGGGATACCTATAGCCGTAGTGAAGCGCGTCGGATGCAAACGGTGCAGTTCGGAACGGTAACCGATACCCGCTTAGTCAAAATTGAGGGTAATCAGAGTGGCCTGGGGGCTGTACCAGGGGCTGTGGTTGGGGGGATTGCTGGTAGCACCATCGGTGGTGGTCGTGGCCAGGGAATTGCCACCGTATTGGGCGCTGTGGGTGGTGCGATTGCTGGCTCTGCGATTGAAAAGCAAGTCACAACCGCTCAGGGGGTTAGCCTGACCATTCGCCTGGACAGTGGTCAGCATGTTTCCGTAGTACAGGAAATAGGTCCTAATGATCGTTTTCAAGTCGGTGATCGGGTACAGGTGTTGACAGGGCCTGATGGTAGCGCCCGCGCTAACCGTATTTGAGCATAGTGAAAAATCATTGGCGGTGAGTTCGCTTTAAGCTCACTGCCGTTGAAGGAGATAGTCATGCAAGTGATGGTTGATCTCTGTGTGATTCCGTTAGGAGTCGGGGTGTCGGTATCTGAGCATGTGGCAGCCTGCCAACGTGTTTTGGCGGAGGTAGGATTGCAACATCAGATGCATGCTTATGGCACCAATATTGAAGGAGAGTGGGATGAGGTGATGGCGGCGGTGAAACGTTGCCATGAAGTGGTGCATGCGATGGGGGCGCCACGTATCTCGACGACCATGAAGCTCGGTACCCGAACAGATCGCCAGCAGAGCATGGCAGATAAAATTCAGAGTGTTGAGCAAAAGCTGCGAGGGTAGTGGGTGGCTAGACAAGGGCAAATCGAGCCAAATTTTGCAGACCTGATGCAGGATGTTCAGCCGCTGAAAACCAAGGAGAAGGTGTGGCAGCATGCGCCGGTCGAGCAAGGGCCAGGTGTTGAGCAGCGTCGTTTGGCGGCACAGGCAGCATTGCAGCAGGAGTTGGATGAGGAGTTTGTTGAACTGCTTGATCCGTATGATGAGCTGAGTTTTAAACGGCCAGGTATTCAACAAGGGGTGTATCGTCAATTGCGACAGGGAAAATATCCCTATGAGGCCCGTCTTGATCTATATCGCATGTCGATTGCAGACGCTCGCCGTGAAGTAAAGCGCTTTTTGGACGATTGCCTTAAGTATGAAATCCGTTCTGTGCTGATCGCCTTCGGTCGTGGCACGACCCCAGAGTCTCCTGCGGTTTGGCTGAAGAGCTATGTGGCGAAGTGGTTAGCGGCGCGCACGGAAGTTCAGGCCTATCACAGTGCGATTCACCCCCATGGTGGCTTGGGGGCGGTGTATGTGCTGTTACGCAAAAGTGAACAGGCCCGTTTGCATACCCTCGAGCGGCACCAGCGACGTTTAGGCTAGCGTCGCTGGTGCAAAAGATTAGAGATAATTGACAAAAACAGGTGAGTAGTCGCTGATTTTGAAATGCGGCAGATTACCCATCAACTGCATAAATTGATCATGAGTCAGATGGATTAATGACTGGTGATCTCCGCCTTCAATGTAAATGTCTTTCTCAAACTCTAAGCTGTCATCCCAAATGACCGAGAGGCCATAGGCTTGTCCGATTGCGGGGACGGCCCCTCTAACACAGTCTGGAAATAAATGGTCAAACTCATAGTCCCGCGCCAAATGAAAATGGCGTTGGGTCATCTCGTTTAGCCAACTAAATTTGAGTCGATTATGGCTGGGAATAACGACCATAATCATGCCCCGTTCATCTTCAGCAATAATGGCTTTGGTGACATCCTGCGGGGGGAGTTTGGTGGCGTAAGCGGTTTCCAGGGCGTGTTCGGTATAGCGGTGGGTCAGGGTGTCGATCGGAATGTGGTTATCAGTTAGAAAGGATTTTAGCGTGTTGGCGATACTCATGCTGCTCTCCATCGGTAGCTGCTGCTAGGCCTTTTCGGCATAATGCTGAGGCTTCACCACCCCAGAGGATGGGGTTAAATGTTCTGTGGAGCTGGTGATGAATCAAACCAAGAGGTGGGTATGACAGAAACTGTGCAAACGCCGCCATTTCGAGTGCAGAGCTTGGATCATCTGGTCTTGACGGTTCGTGATGTTGGCGCCTCACTCGATTTTTATGTTCGCTATTTGGGGATGCGCGCGGAGCGCTTTCAAGGAGAGCGTTGGGCGCTATTTTTTGGTTCGCAGAAGTTTAATGTGCATGTGACGGGTGCAGAGTTCGCTCCCCACGCACAGCTCCCTCAACCCGGGAGTCAGGATTTTTGTCTGTTGATTGATCAACCGGTGGCGGAGGTGGCGGCTTGGCTAAAACAACAAGGCGTGCCGATTGAGCAGGGACCTGTTGAGCGTACCGGTGCCTGTCAGCGTTTGCTATCCATTTATCTACGGGATCCTGATGGCAATTTGGTTGAGCTCAGCAACCCCCTTTGAGGTGTTAGCTTGAAATTACTGATGCGTATGCGACGCTCCTGGAAGGCTTGGCTATTGGCTCTACTGCTTTCGCCATTTGCATTAATTGTGTTGGGGCGCTGGATTGATCCCCCGCTCACCGCTTTTATGATGCAGCGCTATGTGCAGGCGTGGAGTGAAGGGCAGTGGCAATTTCGCATTCGTCACCAGTGGTATGACTGGGAGGAGTTGTCTCCTCATCTGGCTGTAGCGGTCATCGCTGCAGAAGATCAACGTTTTGCCGAGCACTGGGGATTTGATGTGCAGCAAATGCAGGCGGCTTGGCAGGATTGGCGTGCGGGAGAGCGCTTACGTGGTGCCAGTACGCTAAGCCAGCAATTAGCTAAAAACTTGTTCCTATGGAGTGGTCAGAGTTGGTTGCGCAAAGTGCTTGAGGTGCCTTTGACCCTGGCTATTGAGCTGACTTGGAGCAAGGGACGCATTCTTGAGGTTTATCTTAATGTGGTGGAGTTTGGCGATGGGGTGTACGGAGTCGGAGCCGCGAGTCAGTACTTTTATCGGCAATCTCCTGCTCAGCTCAGTCGTGCGCAAGCAGCACGCTTGGCTGCTGTCCTGCCTAATCCTAAGCGCTTTAAGGTTCAGGCGCCGAGCGCTTATGTATTAAAGCGGCAAACTTGGATTCAGCGGCAAATGGCTAACTTGGGCGGTACCAGCCTGCATGCTCAGCTAGCTCCGTAAATTTCCTATCTGGCCAGCTCATCCAGGGCTTGAAACAGGGCTTCGGCATCCAAGGGTTTGGTTAGGTGCGCACACATGCCGCTGGCTAACGACAGGGCACGGTCTTCTTCGCGGGCATGGGCGGTCATGGCCAGCACGGGGGGAGTTTTTTCCATCCAGCGTTGGTGTAACTGCCGGCTGGCTTCCAGGCCATCCATGATTGGCATCTGAATATCCATCAGAATGGCTTGGAAAAACTCGGGGCCATGTTGTTCTACCAGTTGCAGTGCCTCTTCACCATGGTTGGCTAGATTGACGATGCAGCCTGCCTTCTTGAGTAGGCTTTTAGCCACCATTTGATTCACTTTGTTATCTTCCACCAGCAGGATATGCATGTTTTGCAGGCGTGGGTAGAGACCTACCAGGGCGGTTAAATCGGCCTTATCCTTTTCAACAATAGGGAGGCGGGCAGGGTCGGCATCTGCAATAGGAAGTTGCAGGTAAACGGCAAAAATGCTGCCCACTCCGGGAGTGCTGCTGACATAGAGGTGGCCATTCATCAGGCTGCATAGTTGCGCTGCGATGCTTAGGCCTAGGCCTGTTCCACCGTAATGGCGTGTGATGCTGGAGTCAGCTTGCCTGAAAGGCGAGAAAATTTCGCCCAGTTTGTCCGCATCAATCCCAGCACCTGTATCTGAGACTAAAATGCGTAAATGCTGGCGGTGGTAGCTAAGGGAGACCTGGATTTTCCCCTTGGCGGTAAACTTAATCGCATTGCCGACGAGGTTAGTCAGTATTTGGCCGATGCGAGTGGGGTCGCCAAGCAATAAAGTCGGCAGGTCATTGGCCATTTGAATGCTGAGTTCAAGGCGACCAGTTTGGGTGTGGTGCTTAAAGAGAGCTTCAATCTGGTTGGTTAGGGTGTTGGGTGGAAAGGGGATCTGCTCCAGGCTCATTCTGCCGGATTCCATCTTGGCCATATCCAATACATTATTGAGCAGGGCTAAAAGTGAGTTGCTGGCACTGCGAATATGCTCCATGTATTCCTTTTGCAACGGATTCTCAGCCTGCTGCTGGGCAAGATAACTCATCCCCATAATGGCATTGAGGGGGGTGCGAATTTCATGGGACATATTGGCCAGAAATTCGGACTTGATCAGGTTGGCGCGGTCGGCCTTATCTTTCGCCTGAATGAGCGCGAGTTCCATCTCTTTGCGCTCGCTGATATCCATGGCGGAACCGCGAAAACCAAGTAGGTGGCCCTGGTCATCGTAAATGGCATGGCCACTGAGCTCTTGCCAGATAATCTGGTTGGCGCGCAGGCTGCGAATGGTGATCGTTTCAAAGGTATTGTGGCGTTCACGCAGGCGCTGGAACCATTCCTGTAAAACGGGTTGGTCTTCTTCTATTGCCATTTCCAGAAAGGATAGGCCTTCCAGGTGACTCAACGGGCGTTTGTAGATGCGTACAGCGCGACGGCTGAGATAGCTAAAGCGTAAGTCAGTATCAACCTGCCACAGATATTGGCCTGCAACATAGATAATGTCGCTCATGCGTTGTTCATTTTCCCGCAGCAGGCTTTCGGTATCTTGGCGCATTTTCAGCACTTCGTTGGCGGCCTTGGAAAGGTCTTTGAGTTCTTCGAAGTGCAGGGCGTCACTGTCGATCAGGACGTTCTCTTGTTTGGCTTTGTGGAAGAAGTTAAGGAAGGTGTCGATGCTTTGGCGTAACCGCCGAGTAATCGCCAGAAAAGCTAGAATGACGACGGAGAAGATGCTGAGCAAGATGATCACGATGGTGATGGCATCGCGGCGAATCTGTTCATCGAGCTCTTGTCGAAGAGTCTTTACTTGCGCCTCGACCGTATCGGTAAAGGTGCCAGAGCCAATCATCCAGCCCCAGGTGGGTACCCCTTTTATAAAGCTCATCTTGGGCCGGTATTGATCAGAGGTTTGATCGCGCCAGGTGTAATAAATAAAGCCACCCTCAGGGCGGTTATTGGCAATTTCCTGCTGCATCCTAACAACGGGGCGGCCTTCAGGATCCTGCACGTCGCCGGCGTAAATCGGAAAATCTAATAATTTGCCAGAGCGCACCAGAGCATATCCATCGGTGCGGTTGACAAAAATATAGTCATTGTCGCCATAGCGGATGCGGGCAATACGCTCAAGAATTTCGCGCTGTAGCTGGCTGTGCATGTCTTCCAGGTAAACGCTGGTGATGACCAGCCAGTTTAAGCTAGGGAGGTAGCGGGCATAGGCTATTTTCGGGCGAGGGCTGTCACGACTGGGGCGTGGCCAGGTATAGCGTATAAAGCGCCCTGGAGTGCGGAGGGCATCAAGGTTTTTTAACTGCGTATACAGCAGTTTTGCTTCAGCTTGGAGGCTATTGTCCGCTGTGCTGAGAAGCTGCCCGGTGGGGCTGATGATCAGGTTGTAACCCAGCTCATCGTCATACTGCAGGGAGCTTAAAGTATGCAGGGCTAGCTGGATGGCATCCTCGCTGGCGAGGGAGGAGCGACTCAGGCGGAAGCCAAGCTGATAAGCCTGATTATTACGCTGGAATAGTAATTCTTCAGTGCGGCGGTTGATCTGCTGAATTTGATACTCGACCTGCTGGGCAACCTGTTCAACCTGATAGCGAATATCTTGTTGGGTTTTTTCGATAAAGCTTTCACGCAGATTGGCCGCTTGCGCCTCAAAGCTCTCATAGCGCTGCATAAACCAGAGATAGCCTATCAGGCAGACTGCCAGTAACACCACCGCAAGAGTGGTGATAAAGGTGAGACTGTGCAGCTGCCTGAATGGGCGGGGAAGGCTCCAGGGGCGCATATCACGTCCAGCTAGGCTGGATTAAGCCTTGGCTTTCGGGGGTTGAGCATCAAAAGCCTGACCGGTTACCCCGCGACTATCTGGGCCGAGTAGGTAGAGATAGGCCGGCATAATCTGTTCGGGGCTGGGGTTGACGCTAGGATTTTCCCCTGGGTAGGCGTAGGCCCGCATTTGGGTGCGGGTAGCGCCAGGGTTAAGGCTATTGAAACGTACCTGGCTGATATTTTCATACTCATCGGCGAGAACTTGCATCAAGCCTTCAATGGCAAACTTGGAAACCGCATAAGCGCCCCAGTAAGCACGGCCTTTACGGCCAACGGAGGAAGAGGTGAATACCACGGAGGCATCCTTGGCTTTCTCCAGTAGTGGCAGCAGCGCCTTCACCAGCATAAAGTGGCTATTGACGTTAACCTGTATTACTTGGTTCCAGGTATCCACTTCGTATTGGGCGATGGGGGTGCGTTGGCCCAAGATGGCAGCGTTCAGCAAAATGCCATCAATATGACCAAACTCTTCTGCCAGTTTCTCGGCAATGAGCTCGTAATCATGGGCGGTGGCGCCCTCCAGATGAATGGGGATAATGGCCGGTTGAGGGTGGCCAGCTTGCTCAATTTCGTCATAGACGGCCTCTAGCTTGCTGGTAGTGCGGCCCATTAACACCACTGTCGCACCGTGAGCGGCAAAGGTTTTGGCTGCTTCTCGGCCAATGCCATCGCCTGCACCTGTGACGATAATAATCCGATCTTTGAGTACATCTGCTGGGGCTTGGTAGCTATACAGCGCTTCCATTATTTAGGTTCCTTCTGGCTGAGGAGGGTTGCCAACCACTCCGTCAGACTAATAGCAGTCTCGACTAGGAGGTCAGCCTGCCACTCGCTGGGCTGGCTTTCCTCGATATAACCGTAGGCGGCAGCAATGGTAAACATGCCAGCTGCGCGTCCTGCCTCGATATCCCGTTGATGGTCTCCAATATACATAGTGTCAACGGGAGCCACTCCCAAAGTATGGCAGGCTTTTAATAAGGGTTCGGGATGAGGTTTGCTATGACGTACATCATCTGGGCAAACTAAAACAGCACAATTGTGCATGAGAGGTTGCTTGTTCAGTAGTGCTTCGCTGTAGAGACGTGGCTTGTTGGTGACGATGCCCCAGGGAATGTTGTGTTGACCAAGGAGAGCAAGGCATTCGGCAATCCCAGGAAAGGGGCGAGTGTGGACGCTGATATGAGCGAGGTATTGATCCAATAATTCCTGGCGTAGGGGAGCAAAGTCGGGGTGGTCGGACGCGAGGCCAAAGCCATCACGGATCAGTGCGCTAGAACCATTGGAGACCTGGGCGCGAATCAGTTCATCCGGACGCCGACTCAGGCCGCGTTGCTCGCGCATGCTGTTCACCACGGCAACAAAGTCTGCAGCGGTGTCGAGCAAGGTGCCATCAAGGTCAAACAAAACCGCTGCAGGGAGCTTCATAGGTTGGGTTTCTCGCAGTACACCAGGTAGTTCACATCGACATCCTGCTCATTTAAACGATAAGTTTTGCTGAGCGGGTTGTAGGTCATTCCGGTCATATGGCGTTGCTGCAAACCGGCTTGGCGAATCCAGTTGGCCAGCTCCGCAGGGCGAATGAACTTATTAAAGTCATGGGTGCCCTTGGGCAGCATCTTGAGTAAGTATTCGGCTCCAACAATCGCGAATAGCCAGGCTTTAGGGTTGCGGTTAATGGTGGAGAAAAAGACTTGACCGCCGGGTTTGACCAGGGTGGTACAGGCTTGAATGACTGAACCTGGATCTGGAACATGCTCCAGCATTTCCAGACAGGTGACCACATCATACTGGCCGGGCTGTTCGGCAGCTAATTGCTCAGCGGTAATGCGGCGGTAGTTGACCTGAACACCGCTTTCAAGGCTGTGCAGCTGGGCCACGCTGAGCGGTGCTTCGCCCATATCAATGCCTGTTACATCCGCGCCGCGACGGGCCATAGCCTCACTGAGAATGCCGCCGCCGCAACCCACATCCAGTACTTTTTTGCCAGCCAGGCTGACACGCTCATCAATATAGTTAACCCGCAGTGGGTTGATGTCGTGGAGAGGCTTGAACTCACTTTCGGTGTCCCACCAACGTGCGGCCAAGGCTTCAAACTTGGCGATCTCGTTCAGGTCCACATTGGCTTTGGAGTCAGCTTGCTTCATAGGGATTCCGGCCAGGGTTGGGAAAGTCACCATGATACTTTCTGGAGCCGGGCTTTCAAAGTTATCTCGGCATAAAGCATTCGTGAATCAAGGGTTTGTGGTATACTCGCTCGGATTTTTCGGGAGCGTTGCGCTCGCGCTGTCAAACCCGTCCGGTACCGCCGGAAGACATAATTAAGGAACGCGGATGACCATGGGTGAACTGGCTAAAGAAATTGTTCACGTCAATATTGAAGATGAGCTGAAACAGTCCTACCTCGACTATGCCATGAGTGTCATTGTCGGGCGGGCGTTGCCGGATGTGCGGGATGGCCTAAAGCCAGTACACCGTCGTGTGCTCTTTGCCATGCATGAATTGGGCAACGATTGGAACAAGGCTTACAAAAAGTCAGCTCGTGTAGTCGGTGACGTGATCGGTAAGTATCACCCCCATGGTGATAGTGCGGTTTACGATACCATTGTGCGGATGGCGCAGCCTTTCTCCATGCGTTATGTGCTGGTGGATGGTCAGGGTAACTTTGGTTCGATCGACGGCGACTCTGCGGCGGCGATGCGTTATACCGAAATCCGTATGTCACGGATGGCCCATGAACTCTTGGCTGACCTTGAGAAAGACACTGTCGATTATGTGCCGAACTACGATGGCACTGAGCAAATTCCGGAAGTGTTACCCACCAGGGTACCTAACCTGCTGGTCAACGGCTCCTCGGGTATTGCAGTGGGGATGGCCACCAATATTCCGCCGCATAACCTCGGTGAAGTGGTGGATGGCTGCCTGGCGTTGATTGATAACGACCGTATCAGCATCGATGAGTTGATGGAGTTTATTCCGGGTCCTGACTTCCCGACTGCAGCGATTATTAACGGTCGCGCTGGCATTATTGAAGCCTACCGCAGTGGTCGTGGCCGCATTTATATGCGGGCCAAGTATCACACTGAGGATATGGATCGCGGCGGTAAGCAGGCGCTGGTGATTACCGAGATTCCTTACCAGGTGAATAAGGCTCGTTTGATCGAAAAGATTGCCGAGCTGGTCAAAGAAAAGAAGGTAGAGGGTATCACTGAGCTGCGTGATGAGTCTGACAAAGACGGTATGCGCATCGTGATTGAACTACGCCGTGGCGAAATGCCCGAAGTAGTGATGAATAACCTCTATGCCAATACCCAGTTAGAAAGTGTCTTTGGTATCAACATGGTGGCACTGGTCGATGGCCAGCCGCGCACCCTGAACCTGAAAGAGCTGCTGGAAGCCTTTATCCGTCACCGTCGTGAAGTGGTGACCCGCCGTACCCTGTTTGAACTGCGTAAAGCTCGTGAGCGTGGCCATATCCTGGAAGGTTTGGCGGTGGCGCTGGCGAATATTGATCCGGTCATTGAACTGATCAAGTCCTCTGCTACGGCGGCGGATGCGAAAGAGCGGTTGCTGGCGCAGGGTTGGGCGCCGGGTAATGTGGTGAATATGCTGGAGCGTGCAGGTGAAGATGCCTGTCGTCCGGATGAGTTGCCCGAGGAATACGGCCTACGTGATGGTCAGTACTTCCTGTCACCGGCCCAGGCCCAGGCTATTTTGGAATTGCGCCTGCATCGTCTGACCGGTCTTGAGCATGAAAAACTGCTGCAGGAATACCAGGATCTGCTGGAAAAGATTGCGGAACTGCTGAAGATTCTTGGCTCCGATGAGCGCTTGATGGAAGTTATCCGTGAAGAGCTGGTAGCGATTCGTGAGCAGTATGCCGATGTTCGTCGTAGTGAGATTGTCACCAGCCGTCAGGACCTGACCATGGCGGATCTGATCAATGAAGAGGATCTGGTGGTGACCATCTCCCATACCGGCTATGCCAAGACCCAACCGGTTGCAGACTATCAGGCTCAGCGTCGCGGTGGGCGAGGTAAAGCCGCCACCACGGTGAAAGAAGAAGACTTTATTGAACATCTGCTGGTAGTGAACAGCCATACCACCGTGATGCTGTTCTCCGACCGAGGCAAGGTGTACTGGCTCAAAGTGTTTGAGATTCCCCAGGCCAGCCGTGGTGCACGGGGACGACCGCTGGTGAATCTGCTCAACCTGGATGAAGGTGAGCGTATTACCACCATTCTGCCAGTGGAAGAGTATCTGCAAGATCACTACGTCTTTATGGCGACCAGTCAGGGTACGGTGAAAAAGACTCCGCTGGAGCAGTTCTCTCGTCCCCGCTCGGTGGGCCTGATTGCCCTGGATCTGGAAGAGGGGGATACCCTGATCGGTGCCGCCATTACCAATGGTGAGCAGGATGCCATGCTCTTTACCTCCAATGGTAAAGCGATTCGCTTCCCTGAAGCGGATGTGCGTGCCATGGGACGTACCGCGCGGGGCGTGCGAGGAGTGCGTTTGGCCGAGGGCGCTAAGGTGATCAGCCTGGTGATTCCCGAGGCCGGTGCCAGCATTCTGACGGCTTCCGCCAAGGGCTATGGTAAGCGCACTGAGGTGGAAGAGTTCCCCGCACATGGTCGTGGTGGCCAGGGTGTGATTGCGATGCAAATGAGCGAGCGCAATGGTGAACTGGTTGGTGCGATTCAAGTACGTAGCGGTGAGGAAGTGATGCTGATCAGCGATCGCGGCACCCTGGTGCGTACCCGTGTGGATGAAATCTCCTGTCTCAGCCGCAACACCCAGGGGGTAACCTTGATTCGGGTAGCGGAAGGTGAGCACTTAGTGGGCTTGGCCCCTATTGATGAACCTGAAGTGGACGAGGCTGAAGAGGGCGAGCAACAGCAAGCCGAGCAGCACGAGGATACAACAGAGTAAAACTAAAATGCGGCCTAAGGGCCGCATTTTAGTTTGTGGCAGGGAAAAATTGGCTCTGTGCTGACTAAAGAGTGCAGAGCAGGGCCGGATACCGCGGTGCATGGCTGGTCAAGCCAGAAGCGAACAGGTATAACTTTGCATTCTTTTTACGAGGGTTGGGGAAAGACGTCATCATGACTCGCGCATATAACTTTTGCGCCGGTCCGGCTGCCTTGCCGGACGAAGTGCTGGAACAGGCTCAGGCTGAACTACTCAATTGGCATGGACGCGGCGTGTCCATTATGGAAATGAGCCACCGCAGTGCTGACTATATGGAAGTCGCGGCTCAGGCTGAACAAGATCTGCGAGATTTGCTGGCCATTCCAGCTAACTACAAAGTGCTCTTTATGCAGGGCGGTGCTAAGCAACAGTTTAGTACCGTGCCCCTGAACCTGCTGGGGCAGGCTCGGGTAGCTGACTACATCGATACTGGAATTTGGTCGAAGGACGCACTGCAAGAAGGCAAGCGCTACGCCGATGTGAAGGTGGCAGCCAGTGCTGAACCTTTTAATTACCATCGCGTGCCCCGTCAGGATGAGCTACGACTCAGTCAGGATGCGGCCTATGTGCATTACTGTGCCAATGAAACCATCGGTGGCCTGGAGTTCGATTATGTGCCGGAGACAGAGGCGCCGCTGGTGTGCGATATGTCTTCCAACATTTTGTCTCGGCCGATCGACGTTAGCCGCTTTGGTGTGATCTATGCGGGCGCGCAAAAGAACGTTGGCCCTGCTGGTATCTGCATTGTGATTGTGCGTGAGGACTTGCTTGAGCGAGCACTGCCGATCACTCCTGCCACCATGACGTACCAGACCGTGGCGAAAAACGACTCTATGTTTAATACCCCGCCCACCTTCTCCTGGTACCTGTCTGGCTTGGTATTCCAGTGGTTAAAGCGTCAGGGTGGTCTAACTGCCATTGCCGCACAAAATGAGCGTAAAGCCGCCAAGTTGTATCAGGCGATTGATACGAGTCGGTTGTATGCCAATCCCGTGGCCAGTGCCAACCGTTCCATTATGAACGTGCCCTTTACTCTTGCTGACACGGCGCTTGAGAAGACTTTCCTGCAGGAAGCAGAAGCCAATGGTTTGCTTAATCTCAAGGGACATCGCTCGGTGGGGGGCATGAGAGCCAGTATTTATAATGCTGTGCCTGAGCAGGCGGTCGATGCGCTGGTCGCTTTTATGGCCGATTTTGAGTCCCGTTATTACCCCGGTTAAGGGGCACAGGATACTTAAAGTCGTCAGCATAAAGGGCAATCAGCATGGCCACAGAACAACAGCAGTTACAGCAACTTCGTGAAGAAATCGATGCCATCGATCAGCAGATCCAAGCGCTGATCAGCCGTCGTGCCGCCTGCGCTCAGCAGGTGGCCGAGGTAAAGCAGGCACATCAGCAATTAGGTAATGAGCCAGTTTTCTATCGCCCCGAGCGTGAAGCTCAGGTGTTACGCAAGGTGATGGAGCGCAATGGTGGGCCCCTCGATAATGAGGAAATGGCCCGCTTATTCCGTGAAATCATGTCTGCTTGCTTAGCCTTGGAACGTCCTCTGCGAATCGCTTTTTTAGGCCCCCAGGGTACCTTTACCCAGCAGGCAGCCCTCAAGCATTTTGGCCATTCCGCCGTCTGCTTACCCATGCACTCGGTCAATGATGTCTTCCGTGAGGTAGAGGCCAAGGCAGCCAACTATGGAGTGGTGCCAATTGAGAACTCTACCGAAGGGGTGGTGCATCATACCCTGGATAACTTCCGTGACTCACCACTCAAAATCAGTGGTGAAGTTGAGTTGCGTATCCATCAGCATCTGTTAGGGGTGGATGGCTGCGATCCGAATAATGTTCGTCGCATATACTCCCATCAGCAATCTTTGGCCCAATGCCGCCAGTGGCTGGATGCACGCTATCCCAAGGTAGAGCGGATCGCAGTGAGCTCCAATGCAGAGGCTGCCCGCCTGGTGGCAGCAGAAGGGGCTGGAGTCGCGGCGATTGCGGGTGATATGGCCGCGCAGCTATATGGCCTGCAACGGCTGTTTAGCAACATTGAAGACCGGCCAGATAACTCCACTCGCTTCCTGATTCTGGGGCATCAGTGTGTGCCGGCCTGTGGCAAGGACAAGACCTCCATTCTGGTGAACGCCCGTAATCAACCTGGGGCGCTCTATCATATTCTGGAGCCCTTCCATCGTGCCGGGATCAGTCTGACCCGGATCGAAACCCGTCCCGCCAATTCGGGGGCCTGGGGCTATGTATTCTTTATTGATTTTGAAGGGCATCAACAGAATGCCCTGATTAAGAGCGTACTCGATGAAGTCGCCAGCAAAGTAGTTGAGTTGAAGGTGTTAGGGTCTTATCCGCAAGCGGTACTGTGACAAGACTCAACAAGGAGAATAATGATGACATGTGATTTTCTGGCACGGGCCAATTCAGGGGTTCAGGCGCTGCATCCTTATGTGCCAGGCAAGCCGGTGGACGAACTCGAACGTGAGCTTGGTATCCGCAATATTGTCAAACTGGCCAGTAATGAAAATCCCTTGGGGCCGAGCCCCAAGGTGATTGAGGCGATTCAGGCTGCTCTGCCTGAGCTGACCCGCTATCCCGATGGTAATGGCTATATTCTGAAAAAAGCGCTGGCGGATACCTTTGCCCTGCCACTTAATAGCCTCACCCTGGGTAATGGCTCCAATGATGTGTTGGAACTGTTAGCCCGCGCCTTTGCCGGCCCCGGGGACGAAGTGGTCTATTCCCAGCATGCTTTTGCGGTTTACCCGATCAGCACTCAGGCTGTCGGGGCTAAAGGTGTGCAGGTGCCGGCCAAAAACTGGGGGCATGATCTGCCTGCCATGTTGGCGGCCATTACCCCTGCCACCAAGCTGGTGTTTGTGGCGAACCCGAATAACCCTACCGGTACTTGGCTAACCCGGACGGAGCTAGAGTCCTTCCTGGCTGAGGTGCCAGAGCAGGTGCTGGTGGTGTTGGATGAAGCCTATACCGAGTATGTGCAGCATCCGGATTTCCCCAATGGGCTGGAATTAGTGCAGCGTTATCCGAACCTGGTGGTGACCCGTACTTTCTCCAAGGCTTATGGCTTGGCCTCACTGCGGGTTGGCTATGCGGTGTCTCACCCACAGGTGGCGGATATTCTGAACCGGGTGCGTCAGCCCTTTAACGTCGACTCCTTGGCCTTGGCCGCGGCGGTTGCCGCCTTGGCAGATAAGGACTACCTGGCTAAAGGGGTTGCCCTGAATACGGCGGGGATGCAGCAGTTTGAGCAGGGCTTTGCCAAATTGGGGCTCGATTACATTCCTTCGGTTGGCAACTTTGTTTGCGTCAATGTGGGGAAAGAGGCTGCGCCGGTATACCAGGCACTGCTACGGGAAGGTGTGATTGTGCGTCCGGTGGCGAACTACGGGATGCCGACATACTTGCGTATCAGCATTGGTTTGCCGGAAGAAAACCAGCGTTGTCTGGACGCCTTGGCAAAGGTGCTGGCGGATGCCTGAAAGTGAGTTTAAGCATGAGCGGGTCCTGATTGTTGGTCTGGGCCTGATCGGCGGCTCCTTGGCTCTGGCGCTGCGGCGCCAGGGTTTTGCCCGGGAGTTGGTCGGTGTCGATGGCAAGGTAGAAGAGATCGAAATTGCTCTGCAGCGTGGTGCCATTCACCGTGGTAGCCAGGATTTATTAGCTGAAGTGGCCAAGGCAGATGTAGTGGTATTGGCGGTACCGGTAAAGGCCATGGAGTCGTTGCTGGAGCAGATCAGGCCAGTCTTGCGCCCCCATACGGTATTGACCGATGTGGGTTCAACCAAGGGCAATATTGTGGCGGCCGCCCAGCGTATTTTTGCTCCGCAGATGCCAGCGGGCTTTGTGCCGGGGCACCCCATTGCCGGCGCAGAGCGCAGTGGCATGGCGGCAGCGGATGGCCAGTTATTCGCCCGTCATAAAGTGATTATTACGCCACTAGAACACAGTGCCAGTGAGGCGGTGGCGGTGGTGACGGCGATGTGGCAAGCCGCCGGAGCAGAAGTCCTGAGCATGAGTGTGCCGCATCACGATGAAGTGTTAGCGGCAACCAGTCATTTACCCCATCTGTTAGCCTTTTCATTGGTTGATACCCTGGCCCATGACCATGAGAATCGCGACATTTTCCGCTATGCCGCGGGTGGTTTTCGCGACTTTACCCGGATTGCCGCCAGTGATCCGACCATGTGGCATGATGTTTTCTTAGCTAATCGTGATGCCGTGTTAGAGGTGCTGGACCGCTTTACTGCAGGACTCTCGACCTTACGTGAGGCGGTGGAGCAAGGTGACAGCCTAACCATGTTGGGGGTGTTTACTCGCGCTAAAGAAGCACGTGAACACTTCTCCCGTATTCTGGAAGGGACCGCCTACGCGAAGCCGCGCAAAACCAGCCAAGGTAATCATTACCTGTTGCAGCCCGGTGGTCATGCCCAGGCACGCTTACGGGTGCCGGGTGATAAGTCGATTTCGCATCGCGCCATTATGCTGGGCTCTTTGGCGGAGGGGATGACAGAGATTGAAGGCTTCCTGGAAGGGGAAGACAGCCTGGCTACGCTACAGGCATTTCGCGACCTGGGGGTGGTGATTGAAGGCCCTGAACAAGGGCGGGTGAAGATTCATGGCGTAGGGTTGGCGGGATTGCAGGCTCCGGCAGGAGCACTCTATTTGGGGAATTCCGGCACCTCGATGCGCTTGCTTGCCGGTATCCTGGCTGCCCAGGCGTTTGACTCAGAGCTGACAGGCGATGCCTCTTTAAGTAAGCGGCCCATGGAACGGGTAGCGACTCCGTTGCTCGCGATGGGGGCACAGATTCACACCAGTGCCGCTGGTTGCCCACCGCTGCGTATTCAGGGTGGGCAAGCCCTGACTGGCATTGACTACGCACTGCCGGTCGCCAGTGCACAGGTTAAATCGGCTCTTTTGCTAGCCGGGCTCTATGCTCAGGGCTCCACCCTGGTGCGTGAGACGCATACCACCCGCGACCACACTGAGCGTATGTTGCAGAGCTTTGGTTATCAGATTGAACAGGGCCCAGGGTGGGTGAGCCTACAGGGAGGAGGACGGCTGCAGGGGGCCAAAATAGCGGTGCCGGGTGATATCTCGTCGGCCGCGTTTTTGATGGTGGCGGCGGCGATTACCCCTGGCTCTGAAGTGTGGCTGGAGCATGTGGGAGTCAACCCAACCCGTTTTGGTGTGGTGCATATTTTGCGCCAGATGGGGGCGGATATAGAGCTTCAGCATGAGCGTTTGGTCGGAGCAGAGCCCGTTGCTGATATTTGTGTGCGCTATGCGCCTTTACAGGGGATCGACATTGATCCTCAGTGGGTATCGCTAGCCATTGATGAGTTTCCAGCACTCTTTATTGCTGCCTGCTGTGCGCAGGGTGTGACCCGCATCCAAGGAGCACAGGAGCTGAGGTTTAAGGAGTCTGACCGCATCCAGGCAATGGTTGAGGGGTTGCGCCAACTGGGTATTGAGGTCGAAGCCTTGGCCGATGGTGCCCTGATTCAAGGCCGTGGCCATACTGAAGGTTGCGTGTTTAGTGGTGGCAAAGTACATAGCCGCGGTGATCACCGTATTGCGATGAGCTTTAGTCTGGCGGCCTTGCGAGCCAGTGCACCCATCAGTATTGAGGACTGTGCACCGGTAGCGACCTCCTTCCCACATTTTCCTGAACTTATTGCCAAGCTTGGCATTCAACTCAGTGTAAAGGATTCCTTATGACAGCGGCTTCCGTACCTGTAGTCACCGTTGATGGCCCCAGTGGCTCAGGCAAAGGCACTATCTGCAAACGTCTGGCAGCCAAATTAGGCTGGCACTTGCTCGATAGTGGAGCGCTCTATCGTTTAGTGGCCTTGGCGGCTAGCCGTCATCATCTGGAGCATAGTGATGAGGATGCGCTCAGTGTCTTAGCCGCGCATTTGGATGTGCAGTTTAATGCCGACAACGCAGGCGAGGGTGTGCAGGTTATCCTTGAGGGTGAAGATGTTACCCGCGCGATTCGCATGGAAGAGGTGGGGCGTCTGGCTTCCCAGGTCGCTGCTTTTCCACGGGTGAGGGATGCGCTGACCTCACGCCAACGTTTATTTGCTAATGCCCCAGGCTTGATTGCAGATGGGCGGGATATGGGAACGGTCATTTTTCCTTATGCACCTTTAAAAATTTACCTGACGGCCAGTGCTGAAGAGCGGGCCAAACGGCGCCTGCTTCAGTTGCAAAACCAGGGGGTGGGTGCTAGCTTTGATAAGATTTTGCAGGATATTCAGGCGCGAGATGCCCAGGATATGCAACGTCCCGTTGCTCCTCTTAAGCCCGCAGATGACGCCATTATTATTGATTCCAGCCAGCTCAGCATTGAACAGGTGTTGGATGAAATTGACGTTCATCTGCAGCGCTTGGCACTAGCCTAATTCCTTAACGTATTGCATCAGGTTCCTTGCACCAGCCATGCAGGTGCTTGATGAAAAGTAGAATCCACCCGCATGGGCTGGTATGCGGAATGGTGCTAAGGCACTAGAGTCACAGGAATCAACATGAGCGAGAGTTTTGCTGAACTGTTTGAAGAAAGCCTGAAGGATTTAGACCTGCAGGTAGGTTCCATCATCGAAGGTACGGTTATTGCCGTCGATAAAGAATGGGTTACCGTTAATGCTGGGTTGAAGTCTGAAGGTATTATTCCGTTGAGCCAGTTCCTCGACGATCAGGGTGAATTCAGCCTGAAAGTTGGCGATGTGGTTAAGGTTGCTGTTGAGGCGCTGGAAGACGGGTTCGGTGAAACCCGCTTGTCCCGCGAGAAGGCCAAGCGTGCAGAAGCCTGGGTCGAGCTGGAAAAAGCCTTTGCTAAAGATGGCATGATCAAGGGTGTGATCTCAGGTCGTGTGAAAGGCGGCTTTACTGTTGAAATCAACACGATTCGTGCGTTCCTGCCTGGCTCTTTGGTCGATGTGCGCCCACTGCGTGATACCACTCACCTGGAAGGTAAAGAGCTGGATTTCAAACTGATTAAGCTGGATGCCAAGCGTAACAACGTGGTGGTCAGTCGCCGTGCTGTGCTGGAGGCGGAAAACAGTGCTGAGCGTGATGCGCTGTTGGCTAACCTGCAAGAAGGCCAGAATGTTAAGGGTATCGTTAAGAATCTGACAGATTACGGTGCCTTCGTTGACTTAGGGGGTGTGGACGGTCTGCTGCACATCACCGATATGGCCTGGAAACGTATTCGTCACCCCAGCGAAATGCTGAATGTCGGTGATGAAATCGAAGTGGTAGTGCTGAAGTTCGATCGTGAACGTCAGCGTGTCTCCTTAGGGATGAAGCAGCTGGGTGAAGACCCCTGGGCTAACATCAAAGCTCGTTTCCCTGAACACAGCATTGTCAAAGCGCGGGTCACTAACCTGACTGACTACGGTTGCTTTGCTGAAATCGAAGAAGGAATCGAAGGTTTGGTGCACGTTTCAGAAATGGACTGGACCAACAAAAATATCCATCCCTCCAAAGTCGTCCAGGTTGGCGATGAAGTGGATGTGATGATTCTGGATATCGATGATGAGCGTCGTCGTATCTCCCTGGGTATGAAGCAATGCGTGCAGAATCCCTGGGAAGCCTTTTCCAGTAACTTCAACAAAGGCGATCGCATCGCCGGTAAGATCAAGTCGATTACTGATTTTGGTATCTTCGTTGGTCTGGAAGGTGGTATCGATGGTTTGGTACACCTGTCTGATATTTCTTGGAATGAAAGCGGCGAAGAAGCCGTTAAGCAGTTCAAGAAAGGCGAAGATCTGGAAACCGTTATTCTGGCGATCGACCCTGAGCGTGAGCGTATCTCTCTGGGGCTGAAGCAGCTGGACAGCGATCCTTTCCAGAACTTCCTGTCAGTCAATGACAAGGGTGCAGTGGTAACGGGCACCATTACCTCCGTTGATGCCAAAGCTGCCGTGGTAGATTTAGGTGAGGGCGTTGAAGGTATCCTGAAAGCCTCTGAAATCAGCCGTGATAGCATCGAAGATGCACGTAATGTGCTGAAAGAAGGCGAGCAGGTTGAGGCCCGCATCCAGAATGTTGATCGTAAGAATCGGGTAATTCACCTGTCGATCAAAGCGAAAGAAGTTGCCGATGAAAAGAATGTGATGGCTCAGATGCGTCAACAAAGCAGTGATGCCGCTGGCCCCACCACCATTGGTGACCTGATCAAAGAGCAAATGAAAAACCAGCAGTAATACTGTTGTAAGCCTTTGATTAAAAAGAGTGAGTAATTGATTTTACTCACTCTTTTTTTTATCTTTGCTGTATGCATATTTTTTGATCAGTCCGGCGAAGGCTTTTGGCCACTAAGGAGCGTGCCATGACCAAATCTGAGTTGATTGAGCGCCTGGTCGCCCGTCATCAGGATATTCCTATCAAGGATGTCGAAAACGCGGTTAAGACCATTCTGGAACAAATGGCCGAAGCTTTGGCGCGGGGTGACCGTATTGAGATCCGTGGCTTTGGCAGTTTTAGCCTGCATTACCGCGCACCGCGGATGGGACGCAATCCTAAAACCGGTGAATCGGTGCCTTTAGGCCCGAAATATGTGCCGCACTTCAAACCGGGCAAAGAGCTGCGTGATCAGGTCAATACTGACGAGAATACGCACTAAAAGGGCGTGACTACCACTTTGCGTCTATTGGCCCCTTTGGTTAAAGCCTCTACAATGCCCCCTGATCGGCAATAACAGAGAGAGGCAGCCTGTGCGTTTAATCAAAGGATTAATTATGGGGGCGCTGGCCCTGGCGGTGCTTTTTATCGGCATCATGTTTGCCATTCACAATACCCAACCCCTGGCCTTGGATTTGGTCGTATTCAAATTACCAGAGCTGAGCGCTTCTTTGTGGTTGATGATCAGTTTCTTTAGCGGTGGCCTATTGGGTATCGCGCTCAGTATTTTTATGCTGCTGCAAATGAAAGCACGCTTGCTGACGTTGCGCCGCCAGCTGAATCAATCCAATACGGAGTTGAGCAAACTCCGTACTTCCGTGATCAAGCAGGATAGCTGATACCCTCGATGCCCGATTTCGGACTCCTTCTTCTGCTCCTTGCTGCTATTGCCTGTGGCTGGTGGCTGGGGCGTAAAGACTGGCGCAAGAAACGCTTGGTAGAGGTAGCCAACCGGCTACAGCAGGAGTACTTTCTCGGGCTGAATTACCTGCTAACGGAGCGTACTGACGAGGCGATTGAAACCTTTATCAAAGCCTTGGAAGTAAACAGCGATACAGTGGAAACACACCTTGCTTTGGCAGAATTATTCCGCCGTCGTGGGGAGGTGGCACGGGCCGTACAGGTACATCAAACCTTACTCGCCAGACCCGATTTGTCTGCCAGCCATTCGCAGCAGATACAGTTAGGTTTGGCAAAGGATTATCTCTATAGCGGTTTGTTAGACCGTGCGGAAAATCTGCTCAAAGAGGTATTGCAGCAACCAGGGCGCTTTAAGCGGGAAGCTCTGCAACTGCTGATGGGGGTCTATCAGCAGGAGCGCGACTGGCAAAATGCACTCTTTACCGGGCAGCAATTATTGAACTTGATGCCGCAGGATGAACGGGTACGTCGCCATCTCTCCCATTATGCCTGTGAGTTAGCGGAACAGGCGCTCCAGGGTAGTCAGCGTGCCAGTGCACGCCAGTATTTACAGCAAGCTTTGCAGCTGGATAAAAGCTGTGCTCGAGCGTGGTTGTTGCTGGCACGGTTGGATTTTAACGAAGGCAATCCTCGCTCGGCATTGAAACAATTGCGTCAGTTCCGTCAGCATGGCGAGGAAATGCTCAGTGAGGCGGTAGAGCTTTTGAGCCAGATTTATCTGAGCCAGGATCAGGAAAAGGCGCTTCTGAAGCATCTGCAAGAGTGGCAGCAGCAAACCCCATCTACCACCATTATGCTGGCGATAGCGCAGTTGATGCAGCGTCGTCAGGGGGACTTCCCAGCGGGTTTCTATGTAACGGAACAACTGAAGCATCGGCCTACTATTAAGGGCATGCTCTTTTTAATTGACTTGCATCTGGTATACGCCAATAGCCAAACCAAAGAGAGTTTGCAGGTACTGCGCACGATGATGGCGCAATTGCAGGCGAGTCGTGCCATTTACCAGTGCCGCCAGTGTGGTTTTCAAGGTCGCCAGTTGCATTGGCAGTGCCCCAAGTGCAAAGAGTGGGGTAGCGTTAAGCCTATTCGTGGGGTAGAGGGGGACTAGTCTTTCTCCCTCCCCGATACTGTATTGATAAAGCGATGACAGAGTGAGTGAGTAAGCATTGAACATGCAAGAAACTAAGCCCGTCGTGGTGGCATTGGATTATGCCGATCAGGCTGCTGCATTAGCGACTGCAGCCCGTTTAGATCCCCAACTGTGCCGGGTTAAGGTCGGTAAAGAGCTATTTACCGCTGCAGGGCCGGCGGTGGTAGAAGCGCTGCAACGGCAGGGCTTTGAGGTTTTTCTGGATCTGAAATTTCACGATATTCCCAACACGGTGGCCATGGCGGTAAAAGCCGCGGCGGAGTTGGGGGTGTGGATGGTCAATGTGCACGCCAGCGGCGGACGTAGAATGCTGGAAGCAGCGCGTAACGAGCTAGATAAAAGACAAGGCAACAAGCCATTGCTGATTGCGGTGACGGTGCTGACCAGCATGGAGCAGGCAGATCTAGCTGATATCGGTTTAGATATTGAACCTCAGCAGCAGGTGAAGCGCTTAGCCGCATTGACCGCAGCGGCTGGTTTGGATGGGGTCGTGTGTTCGGCACAGGAGTCCAGCCTGCTGAAGGCCGAACTGGGATCGGCATTTAAACTGGTGACTCCTGGAATCCGCCCTGCAGGTTCTGCTGCTGGTGATCAGCGCCGGATTATGACACCGGCTGAAGCCCTTGCAGCAGGTAGTGATTATCTGGTGATTGGACGTCCTATTACCCAGGCGTCTGAACCTGTGCAGGTGTTGGCGCAGATTCAAGCGAGTCTGGGGCTGTAATCCAGCCTCCTCTTCTACTTGTGATAACAGGCGCAGGATTGACCCTTGCGCCTGTTTTTTAGTGCTGTTCCAGCAGTTGTGGCGATTGTCCCTGGGGCTGTTGAACCTGTAGTTGCAAGTCATGCAGCCGCTGCCGGGTGCTTTGTAAGAGTGCGTCGATGACCTGGGTGGCCTGCTGAAATAGGTGTTCCCCCTCCAGTCGCGTGCTGGCATTTTGACCCAGTTGTTCAATGACGAGCAACAGCTGATCAATATCGCGCTGTAGGCTGTGCTCAAGCGCGGCCTGCTCACTCAGACGACGACTGCGCGCCAGTAACAGGCAGAGGGTTAGTCTTAATAGCGCAGGGCGTTTGCTGTCGTTGGCCGCCTGGCTGCCCAGGGCACGTAGCTGGCCCAGACATTCAGCCAGTTCTGGTAACACTTGCAGGGTGGCTAGCGCCTGTTGACGTACCCAGGGTTGCGGATGGCTGGTTAAACCATGCAGATCGGCGATGCGCCAAACCATGTCGAGTAAGCGGTTGATCAGCCCGGTATGGCAATGAAAACTATCCTGCAGACTGAGCTGGCCATCCTGTTGGCATAGGGAATGCCAATCCGCGCACCATTGTGGCCAGATCTGTGGCAAGGATTCCAACATCGCCGGGTCGATCTGGCGGACGATACGCTCCAGCTGTTGGCGAACATCGAGTAATTGTGCACGTACCGGGCGACCATTCAGCAGATTACGCTCCAGACCACGATGCTGCTGCAGCAAGCGCAGGCTTTCTAGCAGGCTCTGCACCTGATCTAATCCTTGTAACCGTAATGAGCGCAGCTTGTGTTGCTGTCGGCCTTGATAAATCAGGGTGCTTAGCAGTAGCAAAACCAGGGTCGTGAGGATCAGACTCAAGGTCATATTAAGGCTCCTTAAACTGGTTGAGGCGTTGCGACAGCTGGCGTAAATAGCCAATCATGTCGAGGGTATCCTGTAGGTGAGCATTGAGTTGTTCGGCGACCTCCGCCAGTTCCAGGAAGCGTTGTTGATTATCCTGACTGGCTAAGCGGTGCTCGCGAATGGCTTGGTGTGACAGGGTAGCCTGCAGCAGGCTTTGCTTAGCATCCTCACTCAGGCTGCCAAGATCCTCGGCCAACTGTTGGGTATGGAGGACGCATTGGTTTAAATCCAGACGGCTGTGTTTTAGCTCGGCATCAACCTGATGCACATCCTCGGCCAGGCTGTTGGTGAGCTGGCGGATATCCCGGGAGGCCTGATCAGAGTGCTGCGCCAGGGAGCGCACCTCGGCGGCAACCACTGCAAACCCCCGCCCGGCATCACCGGCACGGGCGGCCTCAATGGCGGCATTCAGTGCCAGGAGGTTGATTTGTGCTGCGACCCCTTCGATGACTTCGGCAAAACCACGAATCGCTTCGGTATGCTGAGCCAGCTGACCCATGGCCTGTTCCAGCTGCTGCAGGCGCTGCGATACCTGTTCCATTTGCTGTTGACTCTGCTGGGCGTAAGCGAAGCCCTCCTGGCTATACGCATGGGTATGACTGGCGCGCTCGCGGCTTTGCTCGGCCATATCCGCCAGGCTATTGACGCTGACCTCCATCTGCTCACTGGAGCTGACTAAGGTGCCCAGCGCATCCTGCTGACGTAAATGCAACTGTTCGACTTCGGCGGAGGCCTGTTCGAGTAATGCAGCGCTTTGGGCCGTTTCAAGAGCTAATTGGCTAATTAACTCTTGATTACGCTGCAAGCGGCGGGTGTGTTCATTAAAGCCTTGGGTCAGGGTGCGGCGATCGGGTTCAAGTGCCTCTAATGGACGAATATGCGGAGCTTTAAGCCAGGCATGTAAGTGCTCCCGTTGGTTGGCCAGGCCGGCTAATAGCAGGATGCTGAGCAGGCAAGTCAGTACCAGCAAACTCAATCCCAGCGCTTGGCTGATAGGCCAGCTACTGAGGGCTAATGCCAATAAGGTCAATAGGGTGAGTGCCTGAGTCCAGCGTTTGGGATTGAGTGCCTGGATCAGGATGGCACTCAGGCTCTGGGGGAGAGACATTAGCCTTAGCATGGAAGCATCCTTTATCGATCGAACAACGCGATGGCGATAGCACAACAGGGGCTATGGCCGATCACGGGGTAGCTACCAGCAGAAAGCGTGCCAGTTTAAAGGGGCTGTTTTAGCGGTTAGGTGGCGGGTAGTGAGTGTAAATGGTGCACCTGCACAATCGGCGTGCACCAGCTTAGACAGGGGAGGAGGGGTAGGCCATACCAGGCAGGTACTAAAAAACAGCACTCAGTGGCCTGTTAAGTAGCTCAGTAAAAAATGGCTAAGCCTGATGGTTCCTGGCATAGCAGGATGCTGTGCAACTGATACAGCAGGGCTGAATTTAGTCTTGGCACAGGGGTTGCAATGCTAGTGGCAGTGATCACTGCAGTACCAGGAATGCCAGTATGCAAGATAGCAAGCCTAGCGCGGCTGCCAGGGTATTAATTATTGATGATGAGCGTGGCCGTTCGGCCATGTTGGAGCAGGCCTTGGCCGACCAGGGCTACACCGTGGTGGGACGTATCCGTACCGGCCTGGGATTGCTTAAGGCGGTGGATGACATTCAACCGGATATCATCATCATCGATATTAATGCGCCGGATCGTGACATCCTGGAACACATGTCCATGTTGCATAAGCACCTGCCTAAGCCGGTGGTGATGTTTGCTGAGGATGATCGTCCTGAAGTGATTGAAAGTGCCATCAGGGCGGGGGTCAGTGCTTATGTGGTGGATGGTATGCAGCCTAAGCGGGTGCGTTCCATTCTGCAGGTCGCAACGGCGCGATTCCGGGAATACCGGGCATTGCAGGATGAGTTGGAGAAAACCCGCGACCAGCTGGAGTCCAGGCGTATCGTGGATAAGGCCAAAGGCCTGTTGATGAAACACAAAGGCATGGATGAAGACGAGGCGTACAAAGCCTTGCGGTCGATGGCCATGAGTTCAAACCGCAAACTGGTCGATGTGGCACGCAGTGTCACCCAGGTACTGGAGCTGTTGAATACTTAAGTAGACAAGAAAACGAGAAAACAGTGCGGATAGGTTGGCAAGGCTTGCCTGCTTATCCCGAACAAGGGCGTTCACAACAAGGCAGGTTGCCTTGCCGTGAACGCCTTTTTTATTGCCTGAAACTTACCCAAGCAAGGGAGTCTAGCTATGCAAGATAAATGCAAAATGACACGTCGCCAGTTGTTACAGGCCTCAACCACCTTGGCAGGAGGAGCCATGATGATGGGTGCCGCCCCCAGCTTTTTACGATCCGCCGCCTATGCTGCTGGCTCGGAAGGGCTTGAAAAAACCGACTTAACCCTGGGTTTTATTCCACTGACTGACTGTGCTCCCATTGTGGTGGCATATGAGAAAGGCTTCTTTAAAAAGTATGGCTTGAACGTCACCCCCTCCAAAGAGGCATCCTGGGCCAATATTCGCGACAAGGTCACCATTGGTGAGCTGGATGGTGCGCACATGTTGGCGGGGATGCCGATTGCCTCCACCCTGGGGGTGGGCGCGGTGGCAAAGCCCACCATTACCGCCTTCAGCATGGATTTAAACGGCAATGCCATTACGGTCTCCAATGAGCTCTATGAGCGGATGCTGGAGGCCGATCCTGCCGCCATGCAGGAGTCCCCTGTCTCTGCCCGCGCATTGAAAAAGGTGATCGATGCGGATAAAGCAGCCGGCAAAGAGCCGATGACCTGGGCCATGGTGTTTCCGGTATCCACCCACAACTACGAGCTGCGCTACTGGATGGCCTCAGCCGGGATCGATCCTGATAACGATGTGCGCCTGATTGTGATTCCGCCGCCGCAGATGGTGGCAAACCTGCGGGCGAAAAACATCGTTGGTTACTGTGTCGGTGAGCCCTGGAACGAGCGGGCGGTGAAGCTGGGTATCGGTCGTACCCTGATCACCAATTATGAAATCTGGAATAACAATCCAGAAAAGGTATTTGGGGTAAATCAAGAATGGGCAGACAAGTATCCCAATACTCATAAAGCCCTGCTAATGGCGTTGATTGAAGCCGCGCAGTGGATGGATAAACCAGAAAACCGCATGGAAGTGGTGAAAATTATTAGTCAGAAATCCTACGTGAATGCGCCGGAAGAAGTGGTGAAAATGTCGATGACCGGCACCTTCCACTATGCCGCCAACGATCAGCCCAAGCCGCTGCCGGATTTCAACGTGTTCTTCCGTTATGCCGCGACCTTCCCCTGGCGTTCCCATGCCGAGTGGTTCATCACCCAGATGTACCGCTGGGGACAGATTGAGCAAGTGATCAATATCCGTGAGGCTGCCGCGCAAATTTATCGCCCTGATCTTTATCGGGAAGCGGCGAAGGAGCTGGGTATCGCCTATCCGCTGGTGGATCACAAGCAGGAGGGGAACAACAGCTTAAATTGGCAGCTGACGGATGCCAGCGCGCCTATTCAAATGGGAGCGGATCGTTTCTTCGATGGCAAAACTTTCAACCCGGCGGACTTGGTGGGTTATATCGACAGCTTTGCCATTAAGAAGCTGGCGGTCGATCTGGCGGCATTGAAAGCGGCCAATTAATCCACTGTCACGGGGGCTGTGGTGAAGGATAGCCGACAGCGCCCCACACATTTTGCTCAGCCAGGTGCCGAGGCAGCCTGCGCTGAGCCTGACCAGATTGGTAGGATGAGAGGTAACGATGAGCACCCTAGAGCACTCAGGGATCGCCAAGCTGGCTACCCTGGCCACCACCCCGACAAATAAAGTACCTGTTAACGCTGCCGCACAGACAAAGTCCGAAGAAAGATTTGCGGAGGACAAGCGTTTTGAGCAGATGCTGGAGTCCATGCGCCCCCTGCTGCAGAGTTTGATTTTGCCATTTTTGACCTTTGCCGGATTGGTCCTGATCTGGGTGATGGTACAGCAACACCTGGCCACCGATTTGCCCACCCCGGCACAAGTGTGGCAACAGAGCCTGGAGCTGTTTGCCGATCCTTTTTATCAAGCAGGCCCCAATGATATGGGCATTGGCTGGCAAGTTCTGTATTCGTTAGGACGGGTCATGCTGGGCTTTGGGCTGGCGGTACTGGTGGGTATCCCCGTGGGTTTTTTAATGGGGATGAGTCCGGTGTGCAAACGCGCCTGGTTGCCCTTGGTACAGATTCTGCGGCCGGTATCACCGCTGGCCTGGCTGCCTATCGGCCTGTTGTTGTTTAAAGCAGTCGACCCCTCCGCCATCTTTGTCATCTTTATCACCGCGATCTGGCCGGTCATTGTCAATACGGCTGCCGGCGTCGAGGCGATCCCCAATGACTATATGAACGTTGCCCGGGTGTTACGGCTGGGGCGGCTGGAAATTGCGCGACGCATTCTGATTCCAGCAACCCTGCCGGCCATCATCACCGGTATGAAGTTATCACTGGGGGTAGCCTGGATGGTGATCGTTGCTGCAGAGATGCTGACCGGCGGCATTGGCATTGGCTTCTACATTTGGGACGAGTGGAACAACCTCAATGTCAGCTCCATTATTGTCGCTATCCTGATTATCGGGGTGGTGGGAATCCTGCTGGAGAGCCTGATGAGTGGGTTGGAGCGTCGCTTCAACTACAACAGCCACTAAGAAGTGAGCGGTTAAGGAGAGTGAGATGGCAAGTTTTCTGAGTTTGGAACAGGTCGGTATCTGCTTTAACAGCCAAAGTGGCAGTTTCCGAGCGTTGCAGGATGTGAATCTGAAAATTGAGCAGGGTGAGTTTGTCTCCATCATTGGTCACTCCGGCTGCGGTAAATCCACGGTATTGAATATTGTCGGAGGTTTGCTGGAGTCAAGCGAAGGAGGGGTCATACTGGAAGGGAAAGAAATCCGTGAGCCTGGGCCGGATCGCGCCATCGTGTTTCAGAACCATTCGCTTTTACCCTGGTTGAGTGTTTACGACAATGTGCGGATGGCGGTGGATAAGGTCTTTACCGCCAGTAAGAGTGCCAGTGAGCGGGACGAGTGGACTCGTCATAACCTCAAACTGGTACAGATGGATCATGCTTTGGATAAGCGCCCGCACGAAATCTCCGGGGGAATGAAACAACGGGTAGGCATTGCCCGGGCTTTGGCCATGCAACCCAAGGTATTGTTGATGGATGAACCCTTTGGCGCACTGGATGCCCTGACTCGGGCCCACTTGCAGGATGCGTTGATGGAGATTCAGGCCAGCCTGAATAACACCGTGATCATGATTACCCACGATGTGGATGAGGCGGTGCTGTTGTCGGATCGGATTGTAATGATGACCAATGGCCCAGCCGCCACCATCGGCGAGGTGTTAAGGGTACAGCTGGAGCGCCCCCGTCAGCGCCTGCAGTTAGCGGCAAGCGAGGCCTACAGTCACTACCGGGCTGAAGTGATTCGCTTCCTCTATGAGCGTCAGCGCAAGCCATCTGCGGCTTAACCGAGGTTTGTCCTCCTTAGCTCGGCCTTGCGCCGGACTAGGGAGGGCGCTAAGGTGCTTGCCTGCCCTTGGTTAAGGTAGTAAACGGATGCTGGACTTTGCGCAATTTCGTGCCTGTATTTTTGATTTTGATGGTGTCTTGGTGGATTCCGAACCCGTGCATGCGGAGGCAAAGGCACTGACGCTGGAGCAGTATCAACTGCAATGTCCGCCTGGAAGTGTACAGGCGTTTGTCGGGCGGCCGGATTCAGCTTATTTCGAATGGTTGGCTGAGCAGATGACCTTGCCGGTATCGATTGCTACGCTGTTGGAAGAGAAACACCGTTTTTACCAGGCCTTGTGGGATGAAGTGGCCCTGATTGATGGCAGCCTGCACGCTGTACGTGCGTTACGTCAGCGTTATGGCAAGTTAGGTCTGGTGACCTCGTCAACCCGCCATGATGTTGATTTGATTGCTGGTAAATACCTGTTGCGTCCCTGGTTTGATGTCATTGTCACCCGTGACGATTGCACACAGCATAAGCCTGATCCAGCCCCCTATCTGCAGGCTTTATCCCAATTGCAGTTACCGGGCCAGCAGGTGTTGGTGATTGAGGACACCCCTAACGGCGTCAAGGCGGCGAAAGGGGCGGGTTGCCAAGTATTAGGGCTGACCACCAGCTTTGATGCAGAGGTGTTAGTGCAGGCCGGGGCAGATGCCTGTCTGGAAAATTATCAGCAGTTACAAACCTGGCTTGCGGCTTAGCCTGACTGTGCCAGCCGCTTAGTGTTGTCATCTCCTTGCCAAATCAAGCGGTTACGCCCTGCTTGCTTGGCTTCATAGAGACTGCCATCGGCCAGCTGAACGAGGCGTTCCGCATTGACTTGGCGATTGCCGGGTAAACAGCTGGCGCCTCCTGCACTCAGAGTCAGCCAGGGGTGGGCGCTAATACTTTCATGGGGCAGTTGCAGTTCCTTTACTGCCGCTAGGCACGTTTCTAGCCGTTGTCGGGCGGTGTTTGCATCACTGCCGGGCAGAACCAGTAAAAACTCTTCGCCACCGTAGCGGGCGACAAAGTCATGTTCACCCTGCAGGTGCTTTTCCAGGGTTTGTGCCACCTTACTGAGGGCATGGTCGCCAGCAGCATGACCATAGTGGTCGTTGTACTGTTTAAAGTAATCGATATCCAGCATGGCGACGGAGAAGGGCAGGTGAGCGACCAGGCAGCGCTGCCATTCTTCGGCTAATTTGTCATTAAGGCGACGACGGTTAGCAACGGCAGTGAGGGGATCAATATTGGCCAGCTCTTCCAACATGCGCCGCTGTTTAGCCAGTTGCAGGTGAAGTTTAATCCGTGCTTTGACAATGGTGGCTTGGAAGGGTTTATGAATATAGTCGCAAGCCCCTAACTCAAAGCCTTTAATTTCGCTACCCACATCCCCCAGTGCACTGATGAAAATAACCGGAATAGCACTGGTTTCCGCCCGCTGTTGCAGCAGGCGAATCACGGTAAAACCGTCCATCTGCGGCATAACAATATCCAACAGAATGAGATCAGGCTTTAATAATGCGGCCTTGGCGAGGGCTTGTTCGCCACTTTTCGCCAGTACAACCTTAACCTCGTCCCTGAGTAAATCGCTAAGAATTTTAAGGTTGCTCTTTTCATCATCCACAATTAGGACGGTTTGAGCTTGGTTAATCACACTTTCACTCTTCTTATTAACGGTAAGCCTTTGCCGAGGGGCGCGTGCTTGACCTACTGCTTATTGGGAGTGTCCTCGGTCAGGGTGGCGAGCATGTCAATAATGAGGGTGGTTGCTCGCTCAAATTCAACTTCGTCGATCCATTGACGCAGTTGTTCAATCTTTCCTTGGTAGGGCTCGGGGAGGCCCATCGCATCTAATTTAGTGAGGTGATCCTCGACAGCAAAGTCAGATGTTTCAAGCAAAGCTTGTGCCTGTTTTAACAGATCTACAAAGGTCTGTATATCAAACGAGGTTCGCTTAACCCCATTAGTAACAGTGACATTTGTCGTCTCTTCTTCCTCTAGGCAGGGCGCCAGGGCGCTGATTATAGCGGCGATTTGATGACAAACTTGAGCAAAAGCTTCTTGCGGTAACTGGTTTTTGGCGAGGGCATCTTCTAGCTCAGCACAACGGTGATGCAATTCCATGGCGCCCAGGTAAGCGGCGTTAGACTTTAGCGAATGGATACGAATATGCAACTTGTCTAATTGACGCTGGCGCGCCATGTCGGCAAAGCGCTGGGGCGCATCCTGGTACTCACGATGGAAGTCACGCAGCAGTTGCCAATATAGGGCTTGCCGCCCTTTGATCCGCTTTAATGCACTGTTGAGGTCAAACAACGGACTTTGTGCCAACTGATTAAGACGGGGATCGGCTAAATCCCCATTTGGCACGGGAGAGGGTTGCGCTGCAGGTTGTTTGGGGGCGAGCAGGCCGTGCAGGCACTCGTACAGTTCATCCGGATGCAGTGGTTTATTGAGATGGGCGTTCATGCCGGCGGCTAAGCTTTGCTGTCGGTCTTCTTCCAGAGCATGAGCCGTCATGGCGACAATGGGGAGCTGAGTACTGTTGTGCTCCTCGCGCAGTAGACGGGTGGCGCTGAGGCCATCCATTTTGGGCATCTGCACATCCATCAATACCAGATCGTACTGGGAGGCCAGGATTTTCTCGACCGCCTCCAGGCCATTTTCAGCTACATCAATATCGGCGTGGGTATCTTCTAAAAAGCCCAATGCGACCTGACGGTTAATCGGATTATCTTCCACCAGTAAGAGGCGATAGCCCTGCAGATTAGGGATAGCACTGGTGGCTGCTGGCAAGTGGGGTTGGATTTGTTCAGGCGCCAGGCAGGTTTGGATGGCCTGGATTATCCCATCCAGGCGCCAGGGTTTATCCAGCAGGGTATGAATGCTGTTATGGCTCTGGTTGGCCAGCTGAGCTTTGACTTTGTCGGCACTAAAGGGCGACACCATCAGGGCGATGGGGAGGTCAGGTAAGATCTGGTGGAGATTACTGGCGCTTTGGATGCCATCCATGCCGGGCATGTGCCAATCCAGCAGGACAGCATCATAAGCGCGATGCTGCTGGAGATGCTTGACCGCAGCATGACCACTTTCCAGACACTGTACCTTGGCTCCCAGCGCGGAGAGTTGCTGTTGCAGGATCAGGCTGGCGTGGGGGTTATCATCGACAACCAGCAGGCTTAAGCCGAGTAGCTCATCACCTTGATAGGCGGAGGTTAGATTCTCCGCAAGGGGCAAGTAGAGGCTAAAGGTTGAGCCCTGGCCCAGTGCACTGGCGACTTCAATATGGCCGCCCATTAGTTCCACCAGCTGTTTGCAGATAGCCAGACCCAAGCCGGTGCCACCAAATTGCCGGGTGATACTACTATCGGCCTGAGTAAAGGGGCGGAACAACAGCTGTTGTTGTTCACTGCTCATGCCAATACCGCTGTCTTCTACACTGATCTGCAGCCAAAATTGTTGGCGAAGGTGTTGCGGATGGACGCGCAGGATGACTTCGCCTTGCTCGGTAAACTTGATGGCATTACTGAGCAGGTTAACCAATATTTGCTGTAGACGGAGTGGATCCCCTTGTAAAAAGCGTGGTAGGGCCGGGCTGAGGTCAAGAATCAACTCCAGGCGCTTCTCACAGGCTTTGAGCGCGCAAAGGCTAAGGCTGCGTTCCAGCACCTTATGCAAATCAAAGCGAATGTGTTCCAAGCTCAGCTTATGGGCCTCGGTTTTGGAGTAGTCGAGGATGTCGTTGATGACGCCGAGCAGCAGTTCACCCGCACCCCGGATTTTATCCAGATAATCGCGTTGCTCATCATTTAAGGGGGTTTTCAGCGCCAAGCGACTGAGACCGATCACCGCATTCATGGGGGTGCGGATTTCGTGGCTCATGGTGGCCAGGAACAGTGACTTCGCACGGCTCGCCTCTTCGGCTTTGAGTTTGGCTTCATTTAGCTGTTGAGTACGCTCATCTACCCGTTGTTCCAGGGTGGCGTACAGCAGGGCGTGCTCAATTGAGATAGCGGCCTGGGCAGCAAGAATACTGAGCAAGTGCAATCGCTGCGGGGTAAAGGCCGCATCGATATGGTTATTTTCCAGATACAGCAAACCGAGCAGGGTATCTTGGCGCATAATCGGCTGGCACAGCAGTGAGCGCGGCTGCTGTTGTTGGATGTAACGGTCCTGTCCAAACTGTGGGTGGGCGAGCGCCTCATCCAGAATCACCGGCTTACGGGTACGCAAGCTATAGGCTAATAAGCTGGTGGGCAATGGATACTGTCCCTGTTCATTTTCAGACAGATTAAGGCTGATGCCCTGGCAGACTTTGACCCAATCCTCATCCAGGTTGCCATAGGCTTCCAAATAACAACGACCCTCACGTAACAGTACCAAAGCACCGGCCTGGGCTCCGGCTTCTTCCATCAGGGTACGCACTAATTTGTATTGCAGTTGATCCAGGGCCAGTTCCGTCGAGATGATCTGCAGTGCCTTGAGCACCGCCATCATATCCAGATTAGCGCCTTGTTTAGCGGAGACAGAACCGTACTCCGAGAACAATACATGGCTGCTGAAACTGCCCAGGCTGCTTGGTTGTTCTGGATTGCGCAGTAACCACTGGGGGTAACTTTGTTCTAACAGGTGTAATTTGCCCTGCGCGCCCCACTGCAGATAGGCGTTGTGGGCATCAAGCATATAGGTGCGGGCAACCTTGTGTTTGCCCAGGCTAAGCCAGAATAGCGCTGCCAATTCGTTAGCTTCGGCCAGGTGCTGGCTGAAGCCTTGCTGTTGGGCAGACTCGATTGCCTGGTCGTAGTAATCCATTGCTTGCTCAGCTTGGTGCTGTAAACGGGCGAGTTCAGCCGCAACCAATAGGGCTTTATGGGCAAAGTTCTGCGGGCAATGAGCAGCCCAGGTTTGTAGCTTGCTCAGGTTGGCCTGCATCCGCTGCCAATATAGCGCTTGAGTTTCGGTATTGGCGGCGGGGTAGAGCTTGGCCAGGATCAGGGCCTGATAATAGGCATGTTCGGCAATGGAGAACCAACCAAAGGTTGCGGCCAGAGTGGCTTCGGCTTCCTCACTCCAGTGTAAGGCGGTGGAGTAGTCGCCGAGTAAATAGGCCGCCTGCATTTTGTTGTACTGATAGTAATTTAGGCAAAGTACACGGCCGCCGGTCTGCATGGTACTGACAAAGTCTGTCTCAGCTTGTCCTTCTGCCTCCCAGTCGATGCCTTGTGGCGGTGTGCGTTGTAACACCTGGATGGACTTCACCAAAATACGGTGCACTTCCAGGGTGTTGGGATCGCCAATTTGCTCCAGTAAGGGGCGATAGTGCTCACACTCCAGTGCCAGGGTCCCCAAGTGGGTACCTGCATGTTGGCGATGTTTGAGAATATGAAAGGCCGAGTATCCTATCCAGATTTTGTCGCCGGTCTCTAGCCCCGCTTGTAAGGCGGTTTGCAGTAGCGGGATATTGCTGGGCAAGTGGCTGGACCAAGGGCTATTGGTCACAGCGAACATGGTGTAAACCTTGCACTTGAAGGGCAGGTTATGACTGCGTTCGACCAAATCTACCGCCAGTTGGCCAAATTCATAACCCTGCTGATAGCGGCCAAAGAAGGCGGAGAGCAGGGTGCCATAGTTGGCATAGCCAAAGGGTGAAATTGGCGAGTTGCCTGACTCAATCGCCAGGCTGACCATCTTGACCACCGCTAAGGTGCTCATGGGCAGATTGACATTCAAGGCGGCGGGCCACAGTTGGCAATAGAGTAAATGCAACATCTGCGCCTTGGCGTCCTGCATGGCGGGCAAGGTCAGCAGGTTGGCGACTGGATGGTTAGCCAGATAGGTTTCAATCTTGCTGGTTTCCTGGGCCATTTTGGCCTCAATGGCCGCCGGTTCTTCGGGCCAGTCTTCGCCTAGTTGGCGAATCGCGGTGCAGGCAATTTGCAGGGCATCATGGAAGCGACCATGGGTGGAGTAGAGCTGGGTGAGGAGGCTATAGACTCCAGCTTTATCTAACTCATTGGCGGCATGTGTCAGGGCTTGTTGGCAAAAGGCATAGGCTGCTTCCGTTTGGCCACAAAGATGTTCGCATTCCGCCCGCTGCAGATGCAGGTCAAAACAGAGGCTATAGTGCTGCTGCCAATCGGTGCTGGTCAGCATGTCCATCCCGGTTTGGCTAAAGTGCAAGGCCGGCTCGAACGCGCTGCTGCGCTTAGCCTTCAGGGTGGCAGCAAGGTTTAGCTGTACCAGGGCAATGCGTTCTGCTTGCTGATCTAACAGTGAACGTGCTGCATTCAGGTGATTAGTCAGGGTGAAAAGGGCTTCGGTGCCTGCTTGGGCCTGGCTTTGCAGATAACGGCCAATACAGAGGTGAGCTTCAGCCCGTTGTTGTTCGGCTAGTAGACCGTAGGCAGCTTGCTGAATCTGATCATGCAGGAAGCGGAACTGGCTATGGGGATCCTTGACCTGCTGGAGGTTTTCTTCCAGATAGAACTGGCTGTCTAAAGGGACTAGCACCCCGGCCCTTAGGCATTCCTCCAGAGTGGGTAGCGGTAGTTGCTGTTGTTTGAGCAAGTGAGCCAGGGTAGCAAGCTCAAAACGGTTACCGATACAGGCGGCCAGCTGTAAAACCTGTTGGGCCGCAGGGCTGAGCTGACGAATTTTACGGGTCATTAAGTCAACGACATTGGCGGACACATCCCAGTCGCGAATGCCGGTTAAATCCCAACGCCATTGGCCTGCTTCTTGGTCGCAGTAGATCAGTTTGTCTTTGACCAGGGTTTGTAGCAGTTGATTGAGGAAAAACGGGTTACCCAGCGTTTTCTCAAAGCACAATTGGGCAAGAGGGGCGATTTCGACTTTGCTGCTGTGTAGGGTATCAGCAACAAGTTGCTGCACATTCTCTAATGCCAGCGGCCCCAACTCCAGCACCCGAGGAGCGTGTTGATGCTCCTCCAATTGATGAATGAGTTGCTGCAGGGGGTGGCGGCTATCGACTTCATTAACCCGATAGGTGCCTAAAATCAGCAAATGATGCAGTTGCGGGTCAGTAATTAAAACTTCAATCAGCTTAAGTGAAGCACTGCTGGCCCATTGTAGATCGTCCAGACAAATCACCAGGGGATGATCGGCGCTGCAGAAACAGCGGATAAACTGCTGTACCACGTAATGGAAGCGGTTCTGCGCCTCTGTGGGTGGCAAGGGTGGCACCTCAGTACTATCAGGCAGGAGCAATGCCAGTTCTGGCAACAGGTCGGTGATGAGCTTGGCATTGTTGCCGAGGGCCTGCTGCAAACGCTCGCGCCACAGAGAGACTTCCTGCTCATCTTCACTGAGGATGCTTTGGAGTAGCTCGCCCCCCAGCTGTTGGAAGGCCAGATAGGGAATATCACGTTTCAGCTGATCAAATTTGCCGCTTAAAAAACGCCCGCGTTTAGCCAAAATCGGCTTTTGCATGGCCGTGACCAACGCGGTTTTACCCACGCCGGAGTAACCACTGATCATCACGAGACGACAGCTACCCTGACTCACCAATTGGAACTCTTGTTGCAAGTGTTCCAGCATCGCCTCACGGCCATAAAGGTGCTGGGGTTGTAAGAGCTGGGTTGCCACGTCTTTGCTGGCCAAAGCAAAGTCTGTCACGGTACCAGCTGCCTGCAGCTGACGCTTGGCTTCAAGCAAATCCACTTTGAGCCCGTAGAGGCTTTGATAACGCTCCTCCGGTGCTTTGGCCATCAGTTTGAGAATAATGGCCCCTAAAGCGTTAGGAATAGTGGGGTTCCATTGCTGTGGAGCGGCTGGGGTAATGGCCAGGTGGCTATGTACCAAGGTCATGGGGTCATGACTGGTAAAAGGCAGTTGGCCACTGAAAAGCTCGTAGAGAGTCACCCCCAGTGAATAGTAATCCGCACGGTAGTCCAGTACACGATTGACCCGCCCTGTGTGTTCCGGAGCCATATAAGGCAAAGAGCCAATCAAGTGGTTGAGGTTGGTGACCAGGGGAACTTCAAGAGAAAGTTCAGACGCCACACCAAAATCAGCCAGACGCAGCTCCTGGGTGGCGGGGTTCCAAATGATATTGCGTGGGTTGAGATCATTATGGGTAACTTGAGCTTGGTGAATCTTACCCAGGGCTTCAACAATTTTCAGTGCCAGCTCCAAGCCTTCTTCCACACTGGGACGGCGCGCTTGCAGTGTTTCGGCCAGAGCATGCCCACCAATGTCTTCCGTTACCATCACCAGGGTGTTGTCATAAGGTAACAGGTCCAACACCTTGATCACGGCGCCACTGTCATGCAGGCGGCGGCTGATAGCGAACTCCCGCTGGAACTGTTTGCGCTGCTCAGGGGTGGGGTACTCATGCTTGAGCACCTTCATAATGACGGGCTCGCCATCGCTGATTCGAGTCCCCTGGTAAATCAGCGAGTGACGACCTTCATGAATTTTTTGCGCAAACTGATAACCGGGAACACTGACCACCGTGGCGGCTCCTTTTCACAGACAAGAGGGGCAAAGAGTAATTAAGCTGGCAGCCCATTGTTTTTGTTCTAACTTGTAACTGTCTTTTTACCATCGGGATGGAAACATGGATACCCAGCACAAACAGAAAATCGCGATTTTGGGTGGTGGCGTTTCTGCAATCACCGCCGCGTTTTCTTTAACCAGTGATAAAAATTGGCGCGATCGATACGACATCACCCTGTATCAGTTAGGTTGGCGGATTGGCGGGAAGGGGGCCAGTGGACGCAATCTGCAGGATCATGATCGCATCGAGGAGCATGGTATTCATGTTTGGTTTGGCTTTTATTACAACGCTTTCCACAACATGCGTCTTTGTTATGAAGAGCTGGGACGCCCAGCGGATGCGCCCTTAGCAACCCTAGAGGAGGCTTTTGTTCCGCACCATAGCACAGCCTTTGCACAGCACTTTGAGAAAAACTGGGCGCAGTGGCCGATTGAGACCTTTGCTTTACCTGGCAAGGTGGGGGAGGGCTGGAATCCGGAACCCCTGATGGACGCGTTGGCCAAACTGGTGGCTTGGCTGTTGGAGCATACTGGTATGGACACCCAGGGCCAGCATGGTGGCTTGCCCTTTTTGCAGCGCTTAGAACAGGAAATGACGGAGCACCTTGATACAGCGCTGCTTGGGCAACTGCGTCAGGGGTTGCAGCAGGTATTACAGGGACTGCAGGCGGCACTACCTCATCAAGGCTTGATTGATCTACTCCAAGGTGTCCGCCAAACAGCTCATTTGCTGACTGCTCCGTTTGTGGCCCATCACATTAAAATTGCACGGCTATGGATGATTCTCGATCTGGGGTTGACCGCCCTGATCGGTATGCTGGTGGATGAGGTCTATGCCAAGGGGTTTGACTCCCTGAATGATACTAACTTTGTCGATTGGCTCGAGAAGCATGGCGCCTCTCGTTTGACCTGTGAAGGGCCACTGGTGGCCTCGATTTATGGTGGGGTATTTGCATATCAAGGGGGCAAGCTCAGTCAACCACGGGTGGAAACCGGCACCCTGATGCGTGCAGGCTTGACGGCAGTGAGCTGCTCTAAAGAGTCTTTTATCTGGCGGATGCAGGCAGGAATGGGGGATGTGGTATTTGGCCCCTACTATGAGGTGCTGAAGCGCCGTGGTGTGACGTTTAAGTTCTTCCATAAAGTGGAAGAGTTGATACCGGCACAAAATGCGGAAAGCTTCTTTATCGACAAGATTAAACTGGTTGAGCAGGTGCCGCTGGCCAAGCCGGAAGAAGGCTATGATCCGCTGGTGCCGGTTAAGGGCCTGCCCTGCTGGCCCTCCACGCCCAAATATGAGCTGATCCGCAAGGATGTCGCGGAGTTGTTACAACAACACCAAATTGATTTGGAGTCCTCCTGGACGGATTGGTCCAACTATTATCAGCAGCCAGAAATAGTGCTGGAGCAAGGTAAAGACTTTGATCTGGTGGTACTGGGTACCTCGATTGCAACCTTGCCGATCATTGCTCCCAAGTTGCTGGCGCAGGACAAAAACCTCAACACCATGGTCAATACGGTGCAGACGGTGGCGACCCAGGCCGGCCAGCTGTGGCTGAACCGTAATATTCAAGAATTGGGTTGGATTGGCTATCACGCCGGGGAAGAAGCTCCGGAAATTCTGGGCTTTAATTATCCCGACTGGCGCAGTGGCAAGTTCAAACCGTCCCAACAGGCGGCGATGGACTCCTGGGCAGATGTCAGCTATCTGGTCGAGCGGGAAACCTGGTCAAAGGATGATGCACCTAAAGACATCAGCTACTTCTGTGGTGTCTTTGATGAGGATACGCCCCCTCCGCCAGGGCCGAATCCGGCCTATCCAGCCAGTCAAAAAGCCAAGGCCAAAGCCTACTTTAAGGAGTTGCTAGATCAGCCCCTATTGCAGCTGTGGCAAGAGGCAGGGCTGGATGGGCACTTTAACTGGGATTTGCTGGTGGACCCCCAGGGCGGTAAAGGAGAAGCCAGACTGAATAGTCAGTATTGGCGTGCCAATGTCGATCCCTACGAGCGTTATGTGCAATCTGTACCTAACAGCTCGAAGACGCGGTTGCCAACCGAGGGTTCGATCTTCGCTAACCTCTATCTGACTGGCGATTGGATCGGTAATGGTTTCAATATGGGCTGTGTGGAGTCGGCCACCCTGTCTGGATTGCAAACCGCCCGGGCAATACGTGGCAGTACAGAAGTGATTCCCTTAGAGGATCTATTTATTCCTCGCTAAGCAAGCGCTCCCTGCTACTCAAGAGCAGGCCCTGTTAAAGGGCTTGCTCTTGCAAATCTGCCTTATGGCAGGGAAGGCGGATAAACAGGCACTCCATCCTGCTCATAGGTCAATAAAAAGGGTGAGTTATTCCACTGTGCGGCGGCCTGATACAGCTTGCTCAAATGCGGCAGAATAATGTCTCTATCGAGAATTCTGACCTCTAGCGCCTGAATGCTGTGACCCGTCCCTTCAATTAGCGGGCGATCTGCTTCGGTTAAGGGGTAGTGGTTAGGGTAGAAATTGGTCAGGTGCACAATAAAGTCAACGGCAAAGCCCCGTGGATCGGCAATCCATTTGCCGATATTGCCAAAAATAGTGGCGTCCTCCACTAGCGCCTGGGCAAACAGCAGGCGATAGAGGGTGATATTGATAAACTCCCGCTCCAACGCAATTTCATCGGCCATATAGGCCTGTTTGGCTTCAAACCCCGCCAGAATGGTGGTGTTATGGGCGCGATACCAGTTCGTAGGGGTGGGGTGAGCTAAAAAGTTTAGCCAGGCCAGGGTGGCGGCAGGGGTTTCTGCGGTGGGGCTGACATCCTGCTGATCCATTAAGCCGGCGAGTTCGGAATGGAAGATAAAATCCAGGTTCACATTGCGCCACCAGTGGCTGCCCGCAGGGTTGGCGCTCATAGGGTTGAGTACCCCGCGGCGGATTTCCCATTTCAAGAACGCCAGTTCTGAATCGCCATAACTGAAACCATCCTGACTGCTAAAACCATAGCGTTGATAAAACGCCTGGCGGGAAGCGAGCCGTGCTTGAGGATTGTCGGCAATCAGCGCGCAAAGCGCCTGGGCTTCAATCACCAACTCTTGGTAGCTGGGCATGTAAACATCCTTTTGTTAGGTAAGCGGATATAGCCTAGAAGCTCGTGCAGAATTCGCCAGCTGGTTAGTCGTGGTCAATAATTGTGCAGTTGTTAAATAGATTGACTACCCAGGAGTATGGCGATGACTGCAAAAATCCCCCCTGGCTTTGCCGGGATTACCCCCTATCTGTATATCCGCAATGCGGCAGAAGCGATGCGTTTCTATCAACAAGCCTTTGGTGCAGTGGAAACCATGCGCCTGGCCACTCCCGATGGCAGTGTTATGCATGCAGAAATGCGTATTGGTGAGGCGCACTTTATGTTGTCGGAAGAAATGCCGGACATGGGAGCCAAAAGCCCCGCTAGCCTGGGGGGCGCCGGCGTTGGACTGATGTTTTATGTCGAGGACGTCGATGCCCTGTTTGATCAGGCCTTTGCCGCTGGGGCAACGGTGGTGAGACCGGTGATGGATCAGTTCTGGGGCGATCGGATGGGCACATTGGAAGACCCCTTTGGCCACAAGTGGAGCCTAGCAACCCATATTGAAGATGTTTCCCCGGAGGAGATACAGACGCGTTTTGCCACCTTTATGCGGGAAGAAATGGGGGAGGGGTGAGTTATCGCCGACTGCGCTAATAGGGTGCAGTGGTGAGATTAGGCTGCTGTGCAGGATGCAAAATGGTGCGTAGCAAAGCCAGATAGGCTCAAAAGGGGGGGACTGTTTTCCCCTGCATGGCGGCTATCCTGCATCCTATAGGTTGTTTTAATAGATTGGCCTGCTCTTTGCTTGATAGCGCTTAACAACTCGCGACTGAACAAAGGCGTTCACTCCCATTCGGGAGGGACGCCTTTTTTATTGCGGGGCACTTTTAACAAGTGATAAGCCTAGCGGAGACAAGTGATGAGCCAAGTTGAGAAGTTCAATCTGGCCTCCTTCAGCGGCAAGATGAAAATCCTGCACCTGAGTTGGATGGCGTTCTTTATTACCTTCGTGGTCTGGTTTAACCATGCCCCGCTGCTGGCAGCGATTGGCAGCAGCCTGGGCTTGACCAGCCCGCAGGTAAAAACCCTGCTGATTCTTAACGTCGCTTTGACCATTCCGGCCCGGGTGCTGATTGGCATGTTGACCGACAAATACGGCCCGAGGATTACCTATGCGGCATTGCTATTTTTGGCCAGCATTCCCTGCTTCCTGTTTGCCCTCTCCACCGACTTTGCCCAGGCGGCGATTTCACGCTTCCTGCTGGGCTTTATTGGTGCAGGTTTTGTGATTGGCATTCGCATGGTCAGTGAATGGTTCCCGGCCAATGAACTGGGCACCGCAGAAGGTATCTACGGCGGTTGGGGCAACTTTGGTTCAGCCGCCGCGGCGATGGCCTTGCCCACCCTGGCATTGTGGTTTGGTGGCGATGATGGCTGGCGCTATGCCGTGGGCGTATCCGGTCTGATGAGCTTGGCTTTCAGCTTTGTCTGGTACTTCAATGTGTCTGACACCCCCAAAGGCTCCACTTACTTCCGCCCGAAGAAAATCGGTGGCATGGAAGTGACCTCCAAGGGCGACTTCTTCTTCCTGCTGATTATGAAGATTCCCATGTATGCCGCCCTGGCACTCTTGACCTGGAAGCTATCTCCCAAGGGCGTCTCTTTGATCTCCAGCCAAGCCGAGCTGATTATTTACCTGGTACTGGCACTGATTTATGCCTATGACAGCTGGAAGGTTTATGAGGTCAACAAAGAGATTTTTGTGACCCCGGTCCCTGAGCTGCACCGCTACAAGTTTAAACAGGTGGCGGTCCTCAATGTGCTCTACTTCTCTACCTTTGGTTCCGAGCTGGCGGTGGTGTCGATGCTGCCATTGTTTTTCTCCGAAACCTTTGGCCTGGAGCCGGTAGTGGCAGGTTTGGTGGCCTCGGCCTATGCCTTTATGAACCTGATGTCACGCCCCGGTGGCGGTTGGATCTCCGATCGCTTTGGCCGTAAGAAGACACTGCTGATTCTGACAGCGGGTCTGGCGGCGGGTTACTTCACCATGAGTCTGATCGACTCCAGCTGGCCGCTCGTGCTGGCGGTAGTGGCGGCGATGGCCTGCTCCTTCTTTGTGCAGGCGGGAGAGGGGGCGGTGTTTGCCGTAGTGCCCTTGATCAAGCGCCGTCTGACTGGGCAAATCGCCGGGATGACCGGTGCCTATGGTAACGTCGGTGCGGTGTTCTACCTGGCGGTACTGGCATCAGTCAGCTACTCCACCTTCTTTATGGTGATTGCTGCGACGGCTTTGCTGGGCTTCCTGGTGCTGTTGAGCATGGAAGAGCCCAGCGGCCAGATTGCCGAAGTCGGTGAAGACGGCAGCGTACAGCTGATTAACGTAACCTGATCACGAGAAGACGCCATGAGCCTATCCCTTGAAGTCCACTTTGGTGGTTACTCCAGCGCGGGGCGTAAAGCAGAGAATCAAGATGCCTTTGCTGCCCGTCTGGCGGAGCCGGTGAGCCGCGATTTCAAGGGGGCGGTGGCGGTGATTGCCGATGGGGTGAGTAGTTGCGCGCGGGCGATGGAGGCCAGCCAAACCAGTGTGACCTCCTTCCTGCATGACTATTTCAGTACCCCCGATGCCTGGGGGGTGAAGAAGTCAGTGGTGAAGGTGCTGGAGAGTCTGAATTCCTGGCTGCACCAACAGGGACGGGCCGCCTTGCCAGACCCGATGTTGACCACCTTTAGCGCCCTGGTGCTGAAATCCCAGAGCGCCCATCTTTTCCATGTCGGGGACACCCGCATTCAATTGCTGCGTGACGGGCTGTTGGAATGCCTGACGGAGGATCACCACCTGCAGGAGGGGGGGCGCTCCTACCTGAGTCGTGCCCTCGGTGGTTCCGCCCATTTGCAGGTGGACTACCGCAGGGTGGAGGTGAACAGCGGCGATATCTTTGTGCTGAGCTGTGATGGCGTGCATGAGTGGGTGTCCCCCAGTCATATTCAGGCGGTGGCGGCCAATAATGCCCTGAGTTTGGAGCAGCGTGCCCGCCAATTGGTGGATTTGGCCTTTGCCAGTGGCAGTGATGACAACCTCAGTTGCCTGCTGGTGGAGGTGGTGAGTCTGCCCCAGGCCAGTCTGGATGAAGTACATCGTCAACTGACCGAGTTACCTATCCCCCCAGTGCTGGAAGTGGGGCAAAAACTGGATGGTTATCGGGTTAAGGAAGTGCTCTTCAATGGCACCCGCAGTCATCTTTATCTGGTCGAGGATGACGAGAGCGGGCTGCGCTGTACCCTCAAGGCTCCCTCGGTCAACTTCCGTGATGACCCCGTCTATCTGGATGGTTTTATCCGTGAAGAGTGGGTGGGGAAGCGTATTCAGCACCCTAATGTGATGCGAGTGTTGACCAGCTCGCGGGCAAAAACCGGGCTTTACTATTTATCCGAACACATTGAGGGGCAAACCCTGCGGGAGTGGATGCATGACCACCCTGAGCCCAGCCTGGCGGAGGTGCGTCAACTGACTGGGCAGATTATTAAGGCGCTGCGGGCTTTCCAGCGACTGGACATGGTGCACCAGGACTTAAAGCCGGAAAACCTGATGCTGACCCCCCAGGGGCAAATCAAGGTGATCGACTTTGGCACCGTGCGGGTGGCAGGGGTGGCGGAGTCGGTCTCGCCGCTGGATCGTACCCTGCCCCAGGGTTCGGTAAACTATGTGGCCCCTGAATACCTATTAGGTGGGCAACCCAGTTTTAAGGCGGACTTGTTCTCCCTAGCGGTGATTGTCTATGAGATGCTCTGTGGCAGCCTGCCGTTTAAACAAACCGCCGATCCCTATGCCAGTCCCCGTCATTTTAGTGCCTGGAAATACCAGCCCATCCGCCATAAGCGCAGCGATATTCCACCCTGGGTGGAGGCCTGCCTGCATAAGGCATTAATGCCCAATCCTAAATGGCGCTATGAGGCACTATCGGAATTTGAGCAGGATTTACAGGTGCCTAACCGGACCCTGGAGGCACGTTTTGAGCAGGCCCCCTTGATTGAGCGTAATCCTTTAGGCTTCTGGCAACTCAGTTGTGGGGTATTGGCCGCTGCCCAGGTGGCGCAGTGGCTGTATTGGTGGCTCCAGGGGTAAGTGGAGGGGCTGTCAGTGCGCTAAAGTGGTGCGCCAAATTGGTGCGTATCACCGTGCTGCTGCGCTGATTCGGTTCTTGCGTGCCTGCCATGCGTCCAGGCAAAAGACAGTGGTAAGGGGCCTACAGCCAAGGCAAAGCAGGCAAAAGTGGGCAAAGCGGCGAGCAGAGCAGCATCCTGGGGGGAACCAGAAACTTGGCATAGATTCTGCTTTGTTTAACGGGTGATGATTCCTCTTGGCTAGCGGCCAGACCGATAGCCGGCAGGTAAAGGATCAGGGAGCGTCGGGGGCGTGACTGACAGGAGTCAGCCAGCCTGGGCGCGGTGACCACCGCACCGGAGGTGCAGTGTTAACCAAGGAGTCAGGCTTGCCCGCTTACCTCAGAAAGGTGGGCAGGGTAAGCAAAGATCTGCTCAGGCTGGTGAGTGAGCAGAGCGAAGCCCGAACCGAGTCCTCCACCAATGGCGGGCGAGGGTTCCACTCTGGTTTTGGCTTCATTCAACCCCTTTTGTTGTCGCAGACAACAGTCGTAGGCAATGGCGATAGGCGATTGCCTGAGACCTGGCTGTGTGGGGAGTCGATCAGCGCCTCTTGTGCAGGGGGCGTGGCAACAGGTTTTTCTTGAACAAAGGCGTTCTTCCGTTGGGAGAGCGCCTTTTTTTATGCGAGGTGAGCATGGGGAGTACCCAGCGCTTAGTCATAGTAGGCAACGGCATGGCCGCCGGGCGTTTGCTCGATGAACTCAAGGCCTATCCGCACAGCCCCTACCAAATCACCCTGATCGGGGATGAGGCGGCGGACGGCTACAACCGTATTTTGCTTTCACCGCTGCTGGCGGGGGAAGAAGACCTGGATTCTATCCGCCTGAAACAGGGCGAGTGGTATCAGCAGCAGGGCATTGAAGTCATCAAAGGTGAGAAGGTGATTGGCGGTGACCGTCAGGCCCGCACCCTGCAAACCGATACAGGGCGCTGCCTGGGCTATGACCGGCTGATTCTGGCCACTGGCTCGGCCCCCATCATGCTGGGCTTGCCCGGTGAAGAGCTGGAAGGGGTGATGGCCTTTCGTACCATCAAAGATGTCCAACGTATGCAGACGGTGGCCAAGCCCGGCGCCCGCGCCGTCGTGATTGGCGGTGGCTTGCTCGGTATTGAGGCCGCCTATGGTCTGCTGCGCCAGGGCATGAGCGTCACCCTGGTCAATAAAGCGCCCTGGTTACTCAATCGTCAATTGGATCAGGTCGCCGGTGGTTATCTGGCCCAGCATCTGCAACAGCGGGGACTGGCGCTGCGTCTGGATGCCGGTACGGAAGCCTTTATCGGCGAGCAGGGCAAGGTGACGGGGGTCTTGCTGGAGGATGGCGAATTGTTGGATGCCACGCTGGTGGTGATTGCCATTGGCGTTAAACCCCTGACCGAGCTGGGCCAGCAACTGGGGCTGGAGTGTGGCCGCGGCATTCTGGTCAACGATCAGCTGCAAACCAGTGATCCTCATATTTTTGCCCTGGGGGAGTGCTGCCAATGGCGTCAACAGGTGTTTGGCCTGGTCGCCCCGATTTGGGATCAGGCACGGGTGCTGGCCGCCAGCCTGCATGGCGAGACGGCCAGTTACGCCTATCAAGACAGCGCAACCAAATTAAAGGTGTCCGGCATCGATCTGGTATCCGCCGGGCCCATCGAACAAGGCTGCGATTACAGCCTGACTTTTGAAGACCGTGAACTGGGTTTCTACCGTTGCCTCAACCTTAGCCAGGGCAAGATCCAATCCCTGGTGCTCTATGGGGATGTGGAGGATGGCAACTGGTATCTGGACCTGCTGCAGCAACAGGCAGATGTAACTGCCTTGGGTGAACAACTGATTTTTGGCCGCGCTTATTGCGGGTCAGCACTAACAGGAGAACAGCAATGACACGCGCAAAGCTTGTGGTGGTTGGCAACGGTATGGTGGGCCACCAGTTCTTGCAGTCACTGGCAGAACAAGGGGGGCTGGAGCAGTTTGAGGTGAGCGTGATCAGCGGCGAACCTCGGCTGGCCTATGATCGTGTGCATCTGTCGGAGTACTTCAGCGGTAAGAGCGCTGAGGATCTGTCGATGGTGGCCCCCGGCCAATACGATGCCTGGGGCTTGCAGGTATACCTCGGCTCGCCGGTCAGTAGCATTGACCGTCAGGCCCGCAAGGTGAGCCTGGCCTCCGGCGTAGAGCTAAGCTATGACGCCCTGATTCTGGCTACCGGCTCCTATCCCTTTGTGCCGCCAGTGCCAGGCCATGAGCGCGAGCACTGCCTGGTCTATCGCACCATTGAGGATCTGGAGGCGATTGTCGCCTCGGCCAAAGATGGCAAGGTTGGCGCCGTGGTTGGTGGCGGTTTGCTGGGGTTGGAAGCGGCCAAAGCCCTGCGCGATCTTGGCTTGCAGACCCATGTGGTGGAGTTTGCCCCGCGCTTGATGGCGGTACAGCTGGATGAAGCTGGCGGGCAGATGCTGAGGCGTAAAATTGAAGACCTGGGGGTACAGGTTCATACCAGCAAAAACACCCAGGTGATCGAAGATGGCGAGCAGTGCCGCCACAAAATGGTATTTGCCGATGGATCTGCCCTGGAGACGGATCTGGTGTTGTTCTCCGCCGGGATACGTCCGCAGGATGCCCTGGCGCGTCAGAGTGGGCTGGAGGTAGGTGAACGTGGCGGTATCGTCGTCAATAACTACTGCCAGACCTCTGACCCGGCGATTTACGCCATTGGTGAGTGTGCGCTCTGGAACAAGCAGATTTTCGGTCTGGTCGCCCCCGGCTATCAGATGGCCAAGGTGGCGGTCAGTCACTTGCTCGGCGGCGAGGAGCAGTTTACCGGCGCCGATATGAGCACCAAGCTCAAACTGATGGGGGTCGATGTAGCCAGCATTGGCGATGCCCATGGCCGTAGCCAGGGCAGCCGCAGCTATGTCTATGTCGATGAACCGGCGGAGGTATACAAAAAGATTGTGGTGGATGAGACCGGCACTTACCTGCTGGGCGCCATCCTGGTCGGCGACGCGGAAGAATACGGTACCCTGTTGCAGTACTGCTTGAATGGCATGGAGCTGCCGAAACAGCCTCAGTCGCTGATTTTGCCGGCGGGTTCCGGGGAGAAACCCGCATTGGGGGCAGCGGCTCTGCCCGCCACCGCGCAAATCTGCTCTTGTCATGGGGTGAGCAAAGCGGATATCAGCGCCGCGGTGGAAGGCGGTTGCTGTGATGTCGCCAGTGTGAAAGCGGCGACCAAGGCCGCCACCGGCTGTGGCGGCTGTACCGCGCTGCTGACCAATGTGGTCAACTACGAGCTGGAATGCCGTGGTGTCGAGGTAAGTACCGATCTGTGCGAACACTTTGCCTATACCCGCCAGGAGCTCTATCACCTGGTGCGGGTGGATGGCATCAAAACCTTTAAAGAGTTGATCAGCAAGCATGGTAAAGGCCATGGCTGCACGGTCTGTAAGCCCGCCGTGGCATCGATTCTGGCCTCCTGCTGGAACGAGCAGGTACTGGATAAGAAGCATGTCAGCCTGCAGGACACCAACGATACCTTTCTGGCCAACATGCAGAAGGACGGCACCTTCTCGGTGGTGCCGCGCATCGCCGGAGGGGAAATCACTCCCCAGGGGCTGATCACCATTGGCCAGGTGGCCGCCAAGTACAACCTCTACACCAAAATCACCGGTGGACAGCGCATCGACATGTTTGGGGCACGGTTGGAAGACTTGCCGGAAATCTGGCGTCAGTTGATTGATGCCGGTTTTGAAACCGGTCAGGCCTACGGCAAGTCCGTGCGGACGGTGAAGTCCTGCGTCGGCTCCACCTGGTGTCGTTACGGTGTGCAGGACTCGGTGGCGATGGCGCTCTACATCGAGAACCGCTACAAGGGTCTGCGCTCTCCGCACAAACTGAAGTTTGCGGTATCCGGCTGTACCCGTGAGTGTGCCGAAGCCCAGAGTAAAGACGTGGGCGTGATCGCCACCGAAAAGGGCTGGAACCTCTATATCTGCGGTAACGGCGGAATGAAGCCGCGCCATGCCGAGTTGTTTGCCAGTGATATCGACTCCGAGACCTTGATTCAGTACATCGACCGCTTCCTGATGTTCTACATCAAGACCGCCGACCGCTTGCAGCGGACCTCTGTATGGCGTGACAACCTCGAAGGCGGGCTGGAATACCTGCAGGAGGTCATCATCAACGATAGCCTGGGGTTAGCAGCGGAGCTGGAGCAGCAGATGCAAGCGGTGGTGGATACCTTTGTCTGCGAGTGGAAAGCCACCATTGAAGACCCGGAAAAGCTCAAGCGTTTCCGCCCCTTCGTTAATGCGCCTGAAGCCAAGGATGCCGGCATCGTGATGGTGGAGGAGCGTGGTCAGCCGCGCCCGGCCACGGCGGAAGAAAAACAAGCGCTGATTCCTATGCGTAAAGTTGGTTGAGGTAGTCAAGATGAAGCAACAATGGATCAACGTATGCAGCCAGCAGGACCTGGTGGAAGATGCGGGCGTTGCCGCCCTGGTACAGGAGCAACAGATCGCCCTGTTCTATCTGGCTGAGACGGCGCAGGTGTTTGCCCTATCGAACCAGGACCCGGTGACCGGAGCCAATGTGATCAGCCGTGGCCTGATTGCGGAAGTAAAAGGGCGCCTGGCGGTCGCGGCACCGTTACTCAAACAGCATTACGACCTGCACAGTGGCCAGTGTCTGGATAAAGAAGAACTCAGCCTGCAGGTATGGCCTGCGCGGTTAGACAACGGCCAGGTGCAGATTCTGATCTAACCCTTCCCGTCTCACGGGTTTGGAGTTCACCCCCGCTAGTCGGGGGTGTTTTTTATCCGCTTGTGGCAGTGTGGCAAGTCTATTCACTTCTTGTTCTATGCACTCACTATCGTGGAACCTTGCCTATGAGGGAAGCAGGTTGAAAGGTTGGTTTGTGCAATTATCACATATGATCTAATATTTGTGCATATTGCACATTTAAGCCTGCTAGCTAATAGGTCATTGTCATGACAGCACTGTTACAACACCCCCCCCAAGCGGAGGCCGTATTGGCCAAGGCGGTTTTGCGCGCCGCCGAGCAACTGGGGTTGAAGCAAGCGGAGTTAGGGGCGGTACTGGGTATGCATCGCACTGCGGTTAGCCGTTTGAAACAAAGCCCGGCATTGAGCCCTGCCTCCAAGCAGGGGGAGCTGGCGCTATTGTTGATTCGCCTGGCCCGGGCGCTGTTTGCCTTGGCTGGGGGGGATCAACAGTGGATGCAGCATTTTATGCGCACTGTGAATCGGGTCACCGGCGGGGTGCCAGCGGAGCAGGTGCAGAGTATCCAGGGGCTGATCCAGGTGCTGCAGTTTGTCGATGCCATTCGGGGCAAGGTGTGAATCTGTGGCAGCAGTGTGCGGGCGCACAGCAGATTCGCCCCCTGAATGGCCGACTGTATCGGCTGGTGGAGAGCCAGGAGCAGGTCGCGACCCTCGGCTATGTGGATACCTTGGCAGAGCAGGCATTGCTTGAAGACCTGTTGGAACAGGTTAAACCGCGCCATTTAGAGCCCAATGTAGGTGAGCTGCATTACCTGCTGAAAAGTCCTTTTCGTTATCCCCCGCTGCAGTGGGGTTCGCGCTTTGGCCGTGTGCATGAGCCGAGTCTGCTGTATGGCGGCGCCAGCGTGGAGGTAACCCTGGCGGAGTCGGCCTATTACCGCTTTATCTTTTGGTACTCAATGCAGGGGCCAGCGCCGAAAGCGAGCCTGCGTACCGAACATTCGTTGTTTGCCGTAGGTTATCGCTGTGAGCGCGGGGTGCAGTTACAGCAGCCGCCTTTTAGTGAGCATCGGGCACTGCTCTGTCACCCCTGTGATTATCAAGCCACTCAGGCTTTGGGCAGTGCGATGCGTGAGGCGGGGGTGGAAGCCTTTGAATATACCTCGGCGCGCCATCCGCAAGGGGGCAGCTGTGTTGCTCTCTTTACCCCTGCGGCCTTGGCCCAAAATAAACCCAGCATGTTAGCCCCCTGGCTATGTGAGCTGAGCCAGGAGCGGGTCAGCTTTAAGGCGGTGGGGCAATCCCAGCTCTATCACTTCAGTCTGAGTCAGTTTGAACACCAGGGTCAGTTGCCCTGGCCTGCCTGATTTGTTGCAGCAAGCGCGTGGCCGCACCCGAGAGACGGACTTTTTTGTGCCAGGCGGCCACGATGGTGCGGTTGATCTCATATTGTTGCAGGGGCAAACGCACCAGTTCCGGCCCAAGCATGGCCTCAGCTAACAGGCTCCAACCTAAACCCACCTCGGTTAACATCTTCAGCGCCTCCAGATAGTTGGACGGCTGACGCAATTGCAGGGCAACGTGATGCTCGTTAAACAGGCTTTCCAGAGCACGGCGCAAGTGGGTGTGGTTACCGGGCAACAGGGCAGGGTAGTGACTCAGGTCACTCAAGCTTAGGTGGCTTTGTTGGGCCAGTGGATGGGCGGGGCTCACACAGAAACACAGGCGTTCGCTAAACAGTGGTTGATAGCAGAGGTTGTGCTCATGCAGCGGCGGGTCGGTGATAAAGGCCAGCTCCAGCTCACCGGTCAGTAATTGTTGATGGGCCTCTGCCGACTTTTTGAAATCCACCGCCAGCTCAACCTGGGGGTAGGCCTTGGCGAACTCAGCTAATAAGGGCTTGAGGTAATAGAGGCCGATATGCTGGGTGGTGGCCAAATGCAGGCTACCGCCAATGCCCTGTTGCAGGGCTTTTAACTCCTGTTGCGCTTGCTCGGCCTGCTCCAGCATCCGTTGCGCATGGGGCAGGAACAGTCTTCCCGCCTCGGTCAGCAGGGTTTTGCGTCCGACCCGGTCAAACAGGCTGACGTTGAGTTCGGTTTCCAGCACTTGAATGCGTTTGCTTAAGCCGGGCTGGGTCAGGTGTAACAGCTCAGCGGCCTGGGAGAAGGATTGCTCCCGAGCGGCCACCACAAAGGCGCGGAGGGCGGCTAGCTGCATAATTCATTACTCATGGTTTTGGATTTGTCTAAAAAATGGAACTTTTTGTTTTGGATGGAGGCTGCTTACTATATCAGTACTTTCAGCTTCCGCCAGGAGAGATTGATGTCCAGCCCACTCGCTTCCCGTCCGCTATATGTTGATCCGCAGCACCCCTGGCAAGCGCCGCTTTTGCATCCGCAATTAGCCGAGGCGGTGGTGATGGTGCGTCCGCTGGATTTCGTCTTTAACGAGCAAACCGGCGTCGATAATGAGTTCCAGCAGCGTCTGGATTTGGCGCCGACTGAGATTACCCGCCGCGCCCTGACGGAGTTTGATGCCATGGTGGCGCGCCTGCAGCAGGCTGGAATTGAGGTGTTGGTGCTGGATGGCCATGCCGATCCTAACCCGACCCCGGATGCGGTATTCCCCAATAACTGGTTTACCACCAGTGCCGAGGGGGTGGTGCATGTTTACCCCATGTTTACTGAAAACCGACGCCAGGAGCGGCGGGTGCAGGAGTTACTACCGCTACTGTTGCAGCATGGCTTCCAGGTGAATGAGCTAAGTTGGGTGGGCCATCCGTTAGAGCAGGAGCAGATCCTGGAAGGCACCGGCGTGATGATTTTTGATCATCCGCGCAAGCGGGTCTTTGCTGCTTTGTCCCAGCGTTGTCAGCGGGCGCAGCTGCATAACTATGCGCGGATGCGCGGGTTACAGGAGGTGATTGCCTTCGATACCCGCTCCAGCCAGGGTAAGCCGATTTATCACACCAATGTGATGATGAGCCTGGGGCGGGAGTTGGCGATTATCTGCCTGGAGGCGGTGGTGCCTGAGCAGCGCCAGCAGGTGCAGGCTGCACTGGCTGAGCAGCATCACATTCTGGAATTGTCGATGGCGCAAATGGAGCAGCATTTCTGTGCCAACGTGCTGCAAATGCAAAGCCGCCAGGGGGTGCCTTATTGGGTGATGTCCGCCTCGGCTTGGCAGGGCTTTAGCCCGGCGCAACAGCGGATGTTAGAGCGTTATGGTGAGCCGTTGATCAACCCCATCCCCACCCTGGAGCAGGTGGGGGGAGGGAGTTGCCGTTGTATGCTGGCGGAGGTGTTTTTACCCCGTCAGGGTTGATCGTTCTGATCCTGAAACTCTCTGGCCTCCAGCCACAGGGCATTAATGATGCCAAGGCTGCAGGCCAGCAGTACCCCTAGTAGCCAAGCGAAATACCACATCGTCTGAACTCCTGTTTAATAGAGGCTATGGGAGTGGGCTTCGATATGGGCCTGATCCAACTTGCCCCACATGCGTTTATAGCACCACAGACTGTAGGCCAGAATCAGCGGCACAAAGATGGCGGCTGCAATCAGCATAAAGCCCAGGGTTTTGCTGCTGGAGCTGGCATCAAACAGGGTCAGGCTATGACTAATGACCAGGTTGGATGGCAGCACAAAGGGAAAGAGTGCCCAGCCTGCACTGAGCATAATGCCGATAATGCTGAGACTGCTGCCGAGAAAGCCCAACCAACGTCCCTTACCGCTGGCTAACAGCAGGCCCAGCCCCGCCAGCAGGATCAGCCCATAGCTGAGGGGGTGAGCATGATAGTTTGCCTGCCAACCGGGGTTAAGCAGATTGACCTGTTTCAGGGTAGGGTTGCCGGCTGTGGCCTCGCCGATCAGGCTCATGCCATTGATTTGGCTCAGCAGCCATCCACCTGCCAACAGGTAGCAGGCCAGTGTCGCTACCGCCGCCCAGCGGCGATAGCCCAGGGCCCGTTGGGCCAGCTCACCCGTGGTGCGCAGCACCAGCCAGGCGGCTCCATGGAGCACCAACATGCTCAGGCTCAGTAGCCCCACAATCAGGGCAAAGGGGTGTAACAGCTGCCAGAAGCTGCCTGCAAAGCTGGGGCGCAGGAACTCATCCAAGCGAAAGGGAATGCCATAAAACAGATTGGCAAAGGCCACCCCGAACAGCAGCGCCGGGAGCAGGCTGCCGCTAAACAGCGCCCAGTCCCAGCTTTGCCGCCAGCGCGGGTTGTCCAGCTTACTGCGATAGTCAAAGCCGACCGGGCGTAAAAACAGGGCAAACAGCACCAGCAGCATGGCCCAGTAAAGGCCGGAGAAGGCGGTGGCATACACCGGCGGCCAGGCGGCAAACAGGGCGGCGCCGGCGGTCACCAACCACACCTGATTACCTTCCCAATGGGGGCCCAGGCTGTTGATGATGATGCGTCTTTCCTGATCCGTGCGGCCCAAAAAGGGCAGTAGAATCGCCGCGCCGATATCGAAGCCATCGGTCAGGGCAAAGCCGATCAGCAGCAGGGCGATAATGCCCCACCAAATAATCTGTAAGGTATGGAGATCAAGCATGTTGGCCTTCCTGTTCAAAGTGATAGCGGCCGGTGTGCAGACTACTGGGGCCAAGACGGACAAATTTGATCATCAGGTACATCTCAATCACCAGCAGCAGGCTGTAAAACAGGATTAAGGCGGTCAGGCTGCCCTGCACATCCGCCAGACTGACGCTGGAGGCACCCAGGTGGGTGGGCAGGATGCCGCCAATGGCCCAGGGCTGACGGCCATATTCCGCAACGATCCAGCCGGCTTCGGCTGCCAGCCAGGGCAGGGGCAGAATTGCCACACAGAGACGCAAAAAGCGCGGATGCTGCTCTTGTTGCTGCTTGGCGCAGTAATAGAAAGCCATCACAAACACCAGCAGCATTAACAAACCACTGCCGACCATGACACGGAAACTCCAAAACAGCGGTGCTACCTTGGGGATACTGTCATCCACCGCTTGCTGGATATGGGCTTCGGAAGCCCCCACCACCGGCTCATGGTGACGTTTCAGCAGCAGACCATAGCCAAGGTGATCTTTGACTTGATCAAAGGCTTGGCGAGTAGCTTCGGACTGATCGCCGCTGCGTAGCTGCTGTAGCAGGGCGTAGGCCTTGATGCCCTCGCGGATGCGCTGCTCGTGCAGGATTTTCAGATCGTTAATGCCCAGCACCTGCTTATCCAGTGAGCGGGTGGCGATAATACCGAGCAGGTAGGGAATATGGATGGCATAGCGGGTTTGCTCGGTTTCATCATCGGGGAAGCCGAACAGGGTGAAACTGGCGGGGGCGGGCTCGGTTTGCCAAGCCGCTTCTATCGCCGCCAGTTTGGTTTTTTGCACATCCCCCAGCTCATAGCCGGATTCGTCACCCAGCACAATCACGGACAGGATAGAGGCCAAACCGAAGGCCGAGGCAATGGAAAAGGAGCGGCGGGCAAAGGCCAAATCGCGCTTTTTCAGCAGATACCAGGCACTGATAGAAAGCACAAAGACGGAGCCTGTGACGTAACCTGCCGCCACGGTATGGACAAATTTCACCTGGGCCACCGGGTTAAAGATCAGCTCACTGAAGGAGGCGACCTCCATCCGCATACTTTGGTAGTTGAATTCCGCCCCCACCGGATTTTGCATCCAGGCATTGGCAATCAATATCCATAGTGCTGAGAAATTGGAGCCCAATGCCACCAGCCAGGTAACCAGCAGGTGTTGACGGGCGCTTAAGCGCTCCCAACCGAAGAAGAACAGACCGATAAAGGTCGACTCCAGGAAGAACGCCATAAAGCCTTCAATCGCCAGCGGCACCCCAAAAATATCGCCGACATAATGGGAGTAATAAGCCCAGTTGGTGCCGAACTGGAACTCCATGGTGAGGCCGGTGGTGACCCCTAAAGCAAAGTTAATACCGAACAGCTTGCCCCAAAACTTGACCATATCCTTGTAGATGGTTTTACCGGTCATCACATAGACCGATTCCATAATGGCCAAGAGGAAGGACAACCCCATGGTTAAGGGCACAAATAAGAAGTGGTAAAGCGCAGTGATGGCGAACTGTAAACGCGACAGTTCAACCACTTCATCGCTAATCATGGTTAGGCTCCTGTGTTAGCGAAGGCGTGGGGCCAAGCAGGTGCTCAGCCAGAGGGGCGCTGGGGGCGTGAGGATCGGGGCTAAAATACAGCTGTTTAAGGGCCAGCAGTAACGTTAGCTTGATCAGCAAGACCCAAAGCAAATGTCGGGTGAGGCGATGGCGACGCAAAAATCCGCGCCAGGCGGTCATAAGGCGTTGAATGGGCACGGTGGAGGCTCCTGAATTCTTCCTTCATGCCAGAAGGGAGGTAGTCTACTTGGCTTTAGCTTGCAAAAAACTGTGACAAAATGACGCAGATTAAGGTGGCAGTGAGGGTAGTGGGGTAAAGGCAGGCCATTTGCCTGAGCCGGCTAAAGCCGGCAGACTGACCCGCTTTAGCGTCCGCCCAGGAAAGGAGAAAGCGATGCGTTCCCATGAGATTGATTACCGCATTCTAGGTGCCAGCATGCCGATGCTGGAGATCACCCTGGACCCGCAGGAAACCGTGATCGCGGAAGCCGGTGCCCTGACCTTTATGGAAGAGGGGATTCGCTTTGAGACCCGATTGGGGGATGGCTCTGACCCTGATCAGGGTGTACTGGGCAAGCTCTTTGCCGCTGGTAAACGTTGGGTCAGTGGCGAGTCGGTGTTTATCACTCACTTTACCCATGAGGGCAGTGGTCGTCGCAGTTTGGGATTGGCGGCACCTTATCCGGGCATGATTGAGCCGATCAATCTGGCGGAGCTGGGCGGCGGCTTGATTTGCCAGAAGGATGCTTTTCTGGCAGCCGCCAAGGGCACCAAGATTGATATCACCTTTAGCCGCCGTTTAGGGGCCGGCTTTTTCGGCGGGGAAGGCTTTATCCTGCAAAAACTTAGCGGGGATGGGCTGGCCTTTGTCCATGCTGGCGGCACCCTGGTTAAGCGGCGCCTTAATAATGAAACCCTGAGAGTCGATACCGGTTGTTTGGTCGCCTTTAGCCCTGGGCTGGATTACAACATTGAGTTGTCCAAGGGGCTGAAGTCGATGCTGTTCGGTGGTGAGGGCTTGTTTATGGCCACCCTGGAAGGAAGCGGTGAGGTGTGGTTGCAGAGTCTGCCTTTTTCCCGCCTGGCGGATCGTATCCTGGCCCATGCGCCGAGTGTGGGCGGCAGCAAGCAGGATGAGCGTTAAGCCTGTAATGGCAGGGGCATTTTGATGGCGTTGATGGAATCGTAAAACGGCGCTTGTGGTGACCATTGGCGTCATTATGGTGGGATTTGACGCCAGTTATTTGGCTAAAACTTAACTGGCGTCAAAAAGTGCAAATCTGTGACGAATAGACTGCTTGCCCTGCTGGAGCTGGAATAGAGTTTTCGGCACTTTCTATCCAATAAACTACTTACATGCAGGCGAATAACCATAAATTTCCTTATGCCTGTGCGAGCCAGGGCCACCTTAATGAAAAAGAATCTCCCCATCAGTGGAGTAGAAATCAGCTACTCCGATAAAGCCAACATTCTCTCTACCACGGATTTAAAAGGGGCAATCACCTACGTTAACGAAGACTTCATCAAAATCAGTGGCTTCGTTGAAGAGGAATTGCTGGGTAAAAACCACAATATTGTTCGTCACCCTGAAATGCCGCCAGCGGCTTTCAAGATGTTGTGGGATGCGATGAAAAAGGGTGACTCCTGGATGGGGTTGGTCAAAAACCGTTGTAAAAATGGCGATCATTACTGGGTACATGCCTATGCCACTCCGATCGAGCGGGACGGTAAGGTAGCGGAATATCAATCCATTCGTCGTAAACCGGACAGTGACAGCGTCAAGCGAGCTGAATGGCTGTACCCGCAATTAATGGATGGCAAAACTCCAGCCGCAATCAAGCCAGGCTTTTCCCTGAGCTTCAAATTGCAATGCGTTTTTTCATTACTGTGGCTGCTGAGTTTTGCGCTATTGGCTGGCGTAGCCAGTGACAGCTGGATGGTGATTACGGCAATAGGGGGAGTGAGTTGGTTGCTGGGACTAGGCTTGATCAGTTGGCAGTTAAGCCCCTTGACCAGTCTGGTGGAAAAGTCCAAGGCTGTACGTACAGACCCCGTCGCACAGTATGTGTATACCGGGCGCAATGATGATCTCGGCCAAATTGCACTGGCGTTGAAGTCCCTTGAATCAGAATCCGCCGCGATTGTGGGACGTATCGCCGACTCAGCGAATACCCTGGGCAAAGAGTCCCACAGCTTGAAACGGGCGGTGGACGACACTGCCTCTGGGGTAGAAAACCAATTTAATAAAACCGATATGGTGGCCACGGCTATCAATGAAATGTCGGTAAGCATTCAGGAAGTGGCAGAGAATGCCGGGCGCACCGCAGAGGCCGCTGCTCAGGCGCGGATGGAGTCAGATCGTGGTAGCACCGCGGTGATGAAAACCCGTGAGCGGATTGCCATTTTGGCAGAAGAGGTCAATAAGGCCTCCAGTGTGATCGAGAAGTTAGAAAACGATACCACCAGTATTACCAGCATCCTGGATGTAATCCGTGGGATTGCCGAGCAAACTAACCTATTAGCGCTAAACGCAGCCATTGAGGCCGCCCGTGCCGGTGAACAAGGGCGGGGATTCGCGGTGGTGGCCGATGAGGTACGTGCCTTGGCCAACCGTACTCATGAGTCCACCCAGGAAATTCAAAACATGTTGACCAGCCTGCAGGCTGGGGCACGTTCGGCAGTCTCGACCATGGAGGCGGGACAAACTCAGGCAGAGGAAACGGTTGCCCAGGTCGCTCACACCGTTGAAGTACTGGAGGCTATTAATCGGGCTATTGGCACCATTACCGACATGAGTGGTCAGATTGCCACCGCAGTAGAGCAGCAAAGTTCGGTTGCGGATGAGGTGAATGCCAATATCGTCAATATCCGTGATATTTCCCAGCACACCCGTGAACGGGCTGAGCACAGTGGTAGTGCCAGCCGCACCATGCAGCAACAGGCGCGGGGGTTGCAGGAGCTGTCTGCACAGTTCTGGAATAAGCGCTAAGCTTGAGGGCGCGGTAGTACTAAGCTGCGGCGCCGTTTGTCATGGTCGAAAAGGATAGAGGATGTTACGTCAGCGTCTGGCTGTACTGCTAGAACCCCAAGGAAGTAGCCATTGGAGTGGCCGGTTGGTCGACTGGCTATTGATTTTACTGATTGCCGCTAATGTGGTGGCGGTGATTCTGGAGTCGGTCAGTTGGTTTGCAGCGGAGCATCGCCAAGCCTTGCTATGGTTTGAGCGGGTATCGGTGCTGATCTTTACCCTGGAGTATGGCCTGCGTATATGGTGTGCGCCTGATACCCATGCGGAACAGCAGGATCTTCCCCCCCTCTCTCCGGGCAAAGCACGTTGGCGCTATTTGCGTTCACCTATGGCACTGGTGGATTTGATCGCCATTGTGCCTTTCTATCTGAGTGTGTTTTTCAGCCTGGATTTACGCTTCTTACGGGTACTGCGTTTATTGCGGGTATTTAAACTCACTCGTTACTCTGCCGCGATGCAGATGCTACTGGGAGTGTTTCGCGAAGAGGCAGGCCCGTTGGGGGCGGCTTTTTTTGTGCTCTTTATCCTGATGATATTAGCCTCCAGCGGTATTTATCTGATTGAGCATCAAATTCAGCCCGAAGCCTTTGGCAGTATACCTGCAGCCATGTGGTGGGCGATGGCGACACTGACAACGGTAGGCTATGGCGATGTGACGCCGATTACCCCTTTGGGGCGTTTTTTTGGCGGTTGCATTACCCTGGTCGGGATGGGCATGGTGGCATTGCCGGCGGGCATCTTAGCCTCTGGCTTTTCAGATCAATTGCATCGACGTCGGCAGGAGTACCAGCAGGCCCTGTCAGAAGCACTGGAGGACGGCCACATGAGCCACAGTGAAGCCAGTGAGCTGGAAGAACTACGCCAGGAGCTCGGACTATCAGAGAGCCAGGTGACGCTCTTGCAACAGAAGTGGCAACGCCGCCAGCACCGCTGCAGTTGCCCCCATTGCGGCGCTGAGTTGCCTTAAGCGCTCTTTGCCGCAAAAGGGGTTAACGAGGTTAGTCTCGTTTTGATCAGGTGAAAATTTCTTCCTCAAACAGCGGTGCAGTTTGCAGTTGTTGCTGAAAGTCGCTGACACTTTCGCTGGCATCCTCAGGACGATCTCCATTAAAAAGGGCGATATTAAACAGCGCCTCTCCTTCATGGACTAATGGCAAATGGCTGCGGCCAATGATGACGCCGCTTTTGTGGGCACGCACCTCATGTTCCTCATTGCCATAGGGGCAGGATACCATTGCCAGTACATCGCCTTTGTGTACCTCGCGTCCTAAGGGAACTAACACCCGCAGAATGCCGCTTTCTGGTGCCCGCACCCAGGTGCTGCCCTGGGCAATACGGGGTTCCGCCGGTGGGCGATGGCTACGGCCTTTGGTCAACATGCCGAGGTGGCGCATCACATTGAGAATGCCTTGAACCCCGGCGCGGATGGAGAACTCATCAAAGCGCAGGGCTTCGCCTGCTTCATACAGCAGCATGGGAATACCGCACTCTGCCGCGGCCTGACGCAAGGAACCATCACGGAGATTGGCATTCAGCAAAATCGGAGTGCCAAAGGCCTGGGCCAACTCTAGTGTTTGTGCATCGTCCAGATTGGCGCGGATCTGTGGCAAGTTAGAGCGGTGCAGGGCACCAGTATGCAGATCAATACCGTGGGTACACTTGGCCACCACTTCGTTTAAAAACAGGTTAGCCATACGCCCTGCGAGAGAGCTTTTTTCGCTGCCAGGAAAGCTGCGGTTAAGATCGCGCCGATCAGGTAAGTAACGTGAGCGATTGACTAAGCCATGGACGTTAACAATGGGAATGGCAATCAGGGTGCCTTGTAGATTTTTTAAGGCTGGCAGCCTTAGTAAGCGGCGGATAATTTCCACCCCATTTAGTTCGTCACCATGAATGGCTGCGCTGACGAATAGGCGAGGGCCCGGACGCTTGCCATTAATGACTTGCACAGGCATGGCGACCTCTTCACGGGTGTAGAGCTTAGCGACGGGAAGGGCAATGCTGGCTTGACTGCCAGGTTTAACCTCAGTCTCACCAATTCGAATCTGATTGCCTTGTACTGCCATAAGCAGGGCTCCTGCAAAGTGGGGTGTGCGGAATACGCTGTCCCAGGAAAACAAACTTAAACCAGTATAAAAATAACTTTACCTGGGTGACAGCTTCGATTTTGCTGCGCTGATTAGCAAAAAGAGTGCTGCATTCGTTAGTATGCAGGGCGGCTGGCACGCTTTCTTAAGTCAGCCAGAGGTAACGTGATTAATTCCGGTTCGGGACGCGGTTCCCGCTGAGGCTAGGGTGAGGATATGTCAGTACAGCAACGCTTAACTGAGTTACTGCAACAGGGTTTTGCCTGCCAGGTGTTAGCCATTGAGAATGAAAGCCATATGCATAGTGGGCCGGCGACTGAGTCGCATTTTAAAGTGACCTTGGTAAGTGAGGCATTTAACGGCAAGCGTTTAGTGGCACGTCATCAACTGGTGTACCAGCAGGTAGCTGAGTTACTTAATAATCCGATTCATGCCCTGGCTTTGCATCTGTATACCGCAGAAGAGTGGCAGGCCCGGGGTGAGCAAAGCCCGCTGTCTCCGAATTGCCGTGGCGGGAGTAAGGCTGGCTAAGTTGACGAGGGTCAATATGCCCTTAACTGGACTTGGTTAGGCTAAAGGCTCCTTAAGTGAAACTAATGTTGAGTGACATCGGAGCCTGGTATGGAACACCATGATTTAGTCCATGAATTTCCTGAACTACGTGAGCGTATTCATCAGTTAAAAATGGAAGATCGCCACTTCCAAAAACTTTTTGATGAATATCATGAGTTAACCAAAGCAGTAGAAAATATGGCTGCCGAGGTGACACCTGTTGCGACTCACACAGAAGAAGAGTACAAGCGCAAGCGCTTGCAGTTAAAGGATCAACTCTACGCTATGCTGGTTGCTTGACAGTCAGTACAAAACCTTCTTCTATAAGTTCTACTTATTGAGTGGCGACGGCTATAGGGCTGTCGCCTTCCTATGCTGTTTCACTGACAGAGACAGTCTTTCACCAAGAGATAACGTCATGGATAAACGTTTCGCCCACCTTGGTGCAGTACGTTGCTTTGCCGAAGCAGCGCGCCTACAAAGTTACACCCAGGCTGCTGAAACCCTGCATGTCACCCAGGCAGCGGTGAGCCAGCAAATCCGTCATCTAGAAACCGTGCTAGGGGTAAAGCTATTTGCCCGGCAAGGGCGACATATGGTGCTAACTCCTGCAGGTGAGCGCTTCTATGTCTACGTTGAGCAAGCCTTTCAGGCGTTACAACTGGGCTTTGATGCGATTAGCCAGGAGCAGGACTCGGGGGTGCTGAATATCTCCGTACTGCCTTCCTTTGCCGCCCGGTGGTTGATGCCAAGATTGTGGCGCTTTGCCCATCAGTATCCCCATATCGAAGTCCGTATCTCTACTAGTGGTGAGGTAGTGGATATGCGTGAGGGCAGTATGGACTTAGGCATCCGTTTTGGCCTGGGGCGCTACCCTGGCACCCAGACGGAACTCTTGATGCCAGACTCCTTATTAGTTGTCTGTGCGCCGCAAATTGCGGCCAAGATTGAGCGTATTGATGACTTATACCGTTTTCTTTTAATTGATGGCTTAGAAACAAAAGTACAAAACTGGCAGACCTGGCTGAATTATGCCGGCTATGAACTTGATCTCCAGCGCTTCCAGCAGAACCGTATGCTGAAGTTGGAAAATGCCAGTATGGGATTAGATATTGTTCTGGCTGGACACGGTGTCTGCGTGTGCCGCCGCAGTCTGGTTGAGCACCTGCTCAGCACGGGCCAGTTGGTACAACCCTTTATCGAGGAGATGCCATTAGAGCAGGCGTATTACCTGGCTTACCGGGCAGACTCGCCACGGATTGAACGCATCCGCACTTTCACCGACTGGCTACATTCAGAGGTAGGAAAGCTGCCTTTTGATCTGGACGCCTGCTGTCAGGAGTCAGCCGCGCTGGCTAGCTAAGGTGTTACTCTATCAAGGGGAATAACCCCTGGCGCCGGGCTTCCCTCTCGGCACGTTCTAAAACCCCCTGCTGTTGTAATTGCTGAATAATATTGGGCAGCAGAGGGCGAACTTGCTCAGTTGTCATCCCCGCACGCAGTTGTGGGTGATAAAGCATCTTCAGCAAGGTCCAATCCAAGCCAGTTAAATAGCGATCAATACTGTTGTCATTAAAGATTGAGGGAAACACTCGGTTCGAATCATTTGGCAGCCCCATTACCTGGGTAAGCTCTTCAATAATGCAGTCGGCCAGGCGTCCTTTTGCCATCACCCGATCTAGGGGAATCAACACAATGCCTGCATAAATCCCCTGTTGCTTGGCCTTAAACTGCCCCAGGCAGAGATTGTTGTTAAGTAGCTCGGCAGAGAAAGGAGAGCGTTGCAGTATCTTGGTTAACCATCTGTGCTGGTGTTGGCTGGGAACAATAAAAATATCCAGATTGGCATGATGCTCGACCGCTTGCATAGGGTGCTGGGTGATACTGGCCAGTTGTTGCATATGGACATCAACCAACTGTTGCAACTGGGAGGTGGGGGTAAAGCCCTCGCTATGTAAACGGTAGCGTATCGGTGTGTGCCAACGCAGCAGTATCCCCGCACTACTTTGCTCATGTTCACGTCCGAGGGCGATCTCAATAAAGGCTTGTTGTAAATAAGCTGGCTGCTGCCAGTCTGCGGCTTGGGTGGGCAGGCTAAACAACAGCAGAAGGCAATAATAGACAATAGCAGGCATGGCAAAGCTCTTAATAATTAGCCGGTAGAGGCTGGTCTGATTCTAGAGAGCCTGCAGCGCTGTGGCGAGTGCTTGAGCAACAGGACATTGCTTCATCGCCACTTAAGGCGTCATCTATGGCTAAAAAACAATCACAGGTCAGGTATGCCCACCCGCTGATTTAGCTCCTGCGGTTAACCCCTGGTTCACAGTAACAGCTTGCTTGGCTTAGCAACCACTTTCTTACTCTTTCCGACAAGATGGAGACAAAGGTGGATAAGTAATCAATGAGTGCCATTAGTATAAATGTATAGTCATTTAAGTCTGCCACTTCACAAGAGGTGCTTTTATCGCTATATATGTATATACATTTAAGGCCTGAACGAGAGAGTGAGCAGATCCGATGGAAAGTCTTTTTACTGGCTGCGAACGAATTTGGACTAATGCCCATTTGGCGACTCTGGATCCTTCTGTGACTGAGCCCTATGGCGCACTGAAGGAATACGCCTTGGGGGTTAGTCAGGGCCGCATCAGTGTCATCGCCCCCATGGCCAGTCTGGCTGGAGTCGATCTGGAACGGGCAGAGGTGATTGATGTAAAGGGTAAATGGATCACCCCAGGCTGGATTGATTGCCATACCCATCTGATTTTTGCTGGCAATCGTGCCAATGAATTTGAGCAGCGTTTATTAGGTGTGCCCTATAGCGAAATCGCTAAACAGGGCGGTGGCATTTTGAGTTCTGTACGTGCCACACGAGCAGCCAGTGAAGAGGAACTTATTGAGGCGGCAAGGCCGCGCTTGGAGGCCCTACTGCGTGAGGGGGCTACCAGTGTTGAGATTAAGTCTGGCTATGGCCTAACTCTGGCTGATGAAATCAAGATGCTGCGCGCAGCCCACAAACTGGTCGCAGATTATCCCGTTAATGCTTCTTTTACCTTGCTAGCTGCCCACGCACTGCCACCGGAGTTTCATGGCCAGGCAGATGCCTATATCGAGCATATTTGCCAAGACATTTTGCCGTTAGTGGCAGAGCAACGTTTGGCGGATGCGGTAGATGTGTTCTGTGAGGGGATTGGTTTTAGCCCGGCGCAGTCTGAGCGTTTATTTCAGGCCGCCACTGCATTAGGGCTGGCGGTGAAAGGACATACCGAACAACTGAGCAATCAACATGGCTCTGCCTTGGTGGCACGTTATCAAGGCTGGTCTGCCGATCACTTAGAGTACCTGGACGAAGCCGGGGTAAAGGCCATGGCTGAGGCGGGTACCGTGGCGGTGTTGCTGCCTGGCGCTTTTTACTTCCTGCGGGAAAGCAAGTTGCCTCCCATTGAAAGCCTACGCAAGCATGGCGTACCGATGGCATTGGCAACGGATTTTAACCCCGGTACTTCGCCGCTGGCTTCGTTGCAGCTGATGCTGAATATGGGTTGTACCCTGTTTCGTTTGACTCCGGAAGAAGCCCTGGCAGGGGTAACTAAACATGCTGCCCAGGCACTGGGTTGGCAACGTAAGTTGGGAATGTTGCGGGTGGGGATGCAGGCCGACTTACTGGTGTGGCAGATCGAGCATCCCGCTCAATTGGCTTATGAATTTGGTTGCCAGCGCTTAGTACAGCGGGTATGGCAGGGGGAAATCACCCATGTATGACTTTGATCCAAGTGTGTGGCAGGGCAGAGTGGACCCGGAAGATGGGCAGCTCGGATTACGCTGGCATCAGCAAGTTCAGCCCTGGCATGAACAGGCGGCAGCAGGGGTATGTTTGCTGCGTTTTGCCACCGATGAAGGGGTGCGTCGTAATCAAGGCCGGCCAGGTGCGATTGAAGGCCCAGGCAAGGTATTGAAAGCCTTGGCTAATCAGGCCTGGCATCGACAAACCCCGGTATGGGATGCAGGGGAAGTACGCTGTGCAGATGGCAATTTAGAAGCTAGCCAAGAACAAGTGGGTGCCCGTTTGCACCGTGTATTACAGCAAGGGCAATTACCTTTGTTGATAGGGGGCGGACACGAGATTGCTTGGGCAAGCTATCAGGGTTTATACCGTTATCTTGCTGAGCAAAACCGAAATAAATCATTTCCGACAATCGGCATCATCAATTTCGATGCGCACTTCGACCTGCGGGTAGGGCAGGGACAAGGCAGCTCAGGTACGCCTTTTTGGCAGATCGCCGAACATTGCCAAAGCCTGGGGCATCCATTCCGCTATGCCTGCTTAGGGGTGAATCCCGGCGCCAATACCCAAGCGCTGTTTCAACGCGCCGAGGAGTTAGGAGTGTGGTACCGCCTCGATAGTCAGATGAACAGCTGGCAATTGACGGATATCCGCGCTCAATTGGCCTCCTTTATCAGCCAGTGTGATGGGATCTATCTCAGTATTGATTTGGATGTACTCCCCGCCGCCACCGCACCTGGGGTTAGTGCACCAGCAGGCCGAGGTGTAGCGCTTGAACTCATTGAAGTGCTGATTGCGGATATCGTCGAAGCCCATCAGCAGGGGATTTGCCCTCTGTGGCTGGCGGATATTGCCGAATACAACCCCAGTTTCGATCTCGATGGCCGTACCGCCAAGGTTGCCGCCCGTTTACTAACCCAATTAGCCACTGCCACCGAGCAGCCTGCTGATTATTAATAACAACTGAGTGATATAACGATGACAACACAAGCCTCACGCCTTGATAGCAGCCGCGTTATTCGCGCCCCCCATGGTTCTAAACTGCGTTGCAAAAGCTGGCTGACCGAAGCGGCGATGCGCATGTTAATGAACAATCTTGATCCCGATGTAGCCGAGCATCCGCAAAGCCTGGTGGTATACGGTGGCATTGGCCGAGCGGCACGTAACTGGGCTTGCTATGACAAAATCATCGAAGTATTGCAGCGTTTAGAGGATGACGAGTCCCTGCTGATCCAATCCGGTAAACCCGTTGGTGTCTTCAAGACTCACGCTGATGCCCCCCGGGTATTGATCGCCAACTCCAACCTGGTGCCACATTGGGCCAACTGGGAACACTTCAACGAGTTAGATAAGAAAGGCCTGATGATGTACGGCCAAATGACGGCTGGCTCCTGGATCTACATCGGCTCCCAGGGCATTGTGCAGGGCACCTACGAGACCTTTGTGGCAGTAGCGAAAAAGCATTTTGCTGGTAATGCCCAAGGCAAATGGATTCTGACCGGTGGCCTGGGGGGGATGGGTGGTGCTCAGCCTCTGGCCGGGGTAATGGCGGGCTTTAACGTACTGGTTGTCGAGTGTGATGAAACCCGTATCGACTTCCGTCTGCGCACTCGTTATGTCGACTACAAAGCTACTACTCTGGATCAAGCGCTGGAAATCATCGAAGAGGCCAACCGTTCAGGCAAGGCGATTTCCGTCGGCCTGTTAGGCAATGCCGCCGATGTATTTGCTGAACTGGTTGAACGTAATATCACCCCCGATGTAGTGACCGATCAAACCTCTGCCCATGATCCGTTAAATGGTTATCTGCCCCAGGGTTGGAGTATGGAATACGCCAAAACCATGCGTAGCCAAGATGAGGCTGCTGTGGTTAAAGCAGCCAAACAATCCATGGCGGTGCAGGTCAAGGCTATGCTAACTCTGCAACAGCGGGGAGCGGCGACCCTCGATTATGGCAACAATATTCGCCAGATGGCGTTAGAGGAAGGGGTCAATAATGCCTTTGACTTCCCCGGCTTCGTACCGGCTTATATTCGTCCTCTGTTCTGTGAGGGGATTGGGCCTTTCCGCTGGGCAGCTCTGTCAGGTGATCCCGAGGATATTTACAAGACCGATGCCAAAGTTAAAGAGCTGATTCCAGACAACCCCCATCTGCATAACTGGCTGGACATGGCCCGTGAGCGTATTGCCTTCCAGGGCTTGCCTGCACGTATCTGCTGGGTTGGGTTGAAGGATCGGGCCCGCCTGGCCTTGGCCTTTAATGAAATGGTGGCTAAGGGTGAGCTGAAAGCACCGGTGGTGATTGGCCGTGATCACCTCGACTCCGGCTCTGTCGCCAGCCCCAACCGGGAAACGGAAGCCATGCTGGATGGTTCGGACGCAGTATCCGACTGGCCCTTATTGAATGCCTTGCTTAACACCGCCGGGGGCGCTACCTGGGTTTCCCTGCACCACGGTGGTGGAGTCGGGATGGGCTTCTCCCAGCATGCTGGGGTAGTGATTGTTGCCGATGGCAGCGAGGCTGCCGCCAAGCGTTTGGGACGTGTGTTGCGTAACGATCCAGGAACTGGGGTGATGCGTCACGCCGATGCCGGCTATGACATTGCCGTTAACTGTGCCAAAGAGCAGGGCCTTGACCTGCCTCTGCTGGATCTGTAATCCCTTGAGCCTTGGGAGCCTGCGGGCTCCCGTTTTGCCAGAGTAAAAGATTATGCAAACCCTCGTGATTCGTCCTGGTCAGCTCAGCTTGCAAGACTTGCGTATGGTTAGCCGCCACAGTCTGCAGCTAAGCCTGGATGCCAGTTGCTATGATGCTATTGATGCCTCCCAGGCTACCGTATCCCGCGTACTGTCAGAGGGGCGGGTGGTCTATGGCATTAATACCGGTTTTGGTTTGTTAGCCAATACCCGTATTGCGGCAGAAGATTTAGAGCTGTTGCAGCGCTCCATCGTCCTTTCCCACGCTGCTGGCATTGGTGAGCTGATGCGCCCGGAAACGGTACGCCTGCTCATGGTGCTGAAGATCAACTCCCTGGCTCGCGGCTTCTCCGGTATTCGCCGCAGCGTCATTGAAGCCTTGATCCAGTTAGTCAACGCTGAAGTTTATCCCTGCATCCCCCAAAAAGGCTCCGTGGGGGCATCCGGTGATCTGGCGCCCCTGGCCCACATGAGCACTGTGCTCTTGGGTGAAGGCGAGGTGCTGTACAAGGGCGAACGGCTAAGTGGAGCAGAAGGCTTAAAACGGGCGGGTCTAGAACCTATTACCCTGGCACCGAAAGAAGGACTGGCACTGCTCAACGGTACCCAAGCCTCCACCGCCTTTGCCTTGGAAGGACTGTTCGCCGCAGAAGATCTCTATGCTGCGGCCACCGTCGCGGGAGCTATGTCGGTGGAAGCCGCGCTGGGCAGTCGTCGTCCCTTTGACGATCGTATCCACCAGGTACGTGGCCATCGCAGCCAGATTGATGCCGCTGCCGCTTATCGTCATCTGTTGCAAGAGCGCTCCGCCATCGGTGATTCCCACCAGGGTTGTGAAAAGGTGCAGGATCCATATTCGCTGCGCTGCCAGCCTCAGGTGATGGGTGCCTGTCTCCAGCAGATTCGCCAGGCGGCGGAGGTGCTGCTGGTTGAGGCGAATTCCGTCTCCGATAATCCTCTGGTATTTGCCGATGACAACGACATCATTTCAGGCGGTAACTTCCACGCCGAGCCGGTGGCGATGGCGGCCGATAATCTGGCCCTGGCGATTGCCGAGATAGGCTCCTTGTCTGAGCGGCGGATGGCTTTGCTGATTGATACCCATCTGTCCAAATTGCCGCCTTTCCTGGTGGAAAATGGCGGGGTCAACTCCGGCTTTATGATTGCCCAGGTGACTTCCGCGGCCCTGGCCTCGGAGAACAAATCTCTGGCGCATCCGGCATCGGTGGATTCCCTGCCAACTTCGGCTAACCAGGAAGACCATGTCTCCATGGCCACCTTTGCCGGGCGCCGTTTGAAAGAAATGGGGGATAACACCGCAGGTATTCTGGCGGTGGAATTACTGGCTGCATGCCAGGGGGTGGATTTCCGCCGTCCGCATCAGCCCTCTGAGCCACTGCAACGGGCCCATGCGATGCTGCGCGAGGTTGTCAGCTTCTATGATAAAGACCGTTACTTCTCACCCGATATCGTCAAGGCCCAGGCATTGATTCAAAGCGGTGACTATAACGCCTTGCTGCCTGACACCTTACTGCCCAGCCTGTAATTCATCAGTAGCTTGTCGACAACGCCTCTTTCGGGGCGTTGTCATATCCGGCTTAGCTATCAGCGCTTTGGCAACAGCGCCAAAAAGTTATCCTTTGCAAGTCGCTGTGCCACCTGCAGGGGGAGGGCATCAAGCAGAGGGGTGAACTCCTCCAGCGTCGCTTTCAAGGGGGTGAAGGTACCTACCAAATCCGACCCCAGCATAAAACGATCCGGATAACTCTTGATCAATTGCAGCCAACGGGGGGAGGGACGGCCCTGTTGATCGAGGATATAAGGACGCAGCACACTCCAGGACAGGTCAACATAGAGGTTCGGATAGCGGCCGAGTAAACGCTCCAGTTCATTTTCCAGAAAAGGCAGCACCTGACGGCGATTAATTGCCCCACTGGTACCCGCATGCGCCCAAATAATCTTGGTGCGCGGATGCATGGCCAACGCTTGCTCAAACTCGGCTAGATACAGTGGTTCCGGCATCCGGGTCGAGGTGATATTGGCATGAACCAAGACTGGCAGATCATATTCGGCTGCCAGGGCATAGATCGCATCCATGGCTTGATGGTTGGCCCGGCCAGGCTCGCCGTAGGTCAGGGCGGTCAAGTCATCGTGACGGGTAAAGACCTCGCCGATGCCCTGCCAAAAACCGGGGTACCATTCAAGCATGCGGCGGATATGGTCAATGGCATTTAAGTCGGTGGCATTAAAGCCGGTAATAAAAGGATGGAAGCGCCGCTGCTGTAACGGGGGCAGACTTTGGATCGCCCGGGCCACCATCACATCCGTCAGGCTGTACCAGTAGAGTGCGGCGTCATCCCCCATGTAATAAATAGGTCGTTTGGGCTCATTGGCATCCCACTTTTTCACCACGCTCAAACCTGACAGCATACTGGAGCTGACACCCGCCTCATCCATGGCCTGCACCAGCGCCTCAATGCCCTGACTTTGCTGCAAAAAATCGACGTAATGCTGGTGTGCATCGGCATAACTATAGGTGCGCGCACTGGCATGGCTGGCAACTGCAAGGCTTAGCAGGATTACTCCAAGCGCTTTAATCATGACGAGGAGTCCAGTATCCCTTGAGCAAGCGCTGCCAGTTTGTCCGTTTTTGTCCATATTCCTCAATACAGAAATCGACTCGTTCGTCATCCATATCCAGTTCACCGGCCAACTCGGCCATGCCTTCAGGATCATAGCCCACTAACAAGCAGGCCAGAGCATAAAAACGCTGATCATCCAGACTGTGCTCATCCATAAAGTCAGCCGCTTCCAGGCTGTCTTTTTGTTGTGACCAGAGATCGAAAATCTCCATGCTGCTCAGTAGCGCCTGGGTATCGTCACGCTCCAGCAACAATAGTGCCGCCAGGGTATCCGCTGCATCTTCTTCCTTGCCCAGTACCGGTATTTCCAATTGGTGCACCAAGGCATGGGCTAATTCATGCAGCAGGGTGAAGGTCATAATTTCCTGGGTATAGGTAGCAATCTCCTGCGCACTATAGTCCGTTCCTTGTTGATATAACTGTTGGATATCGTGCCAATCCTGATAGGGGTACTCAATCAAGCCACTGTTGGGGTCATACTGGGGTCCCTCTTCTGCCCCCATGGAGACCTTGATGGCTTGCTTTAGCTGCAGTTGACCTTGCAGTAATTGCTCCAGCTTAGGCGCCCACTGCTGCTGCAAATGTTGCTGTAGTTGAGGGTCTTGGCTGGGTTGCCAGGCAAACTGAAAAACAGCGGCTTGGCTTAGGCTGCTCAGGGTTAAACCTAAGCCAAGAAAAAGCGTACGTAACATAAACGGCTGTCACTCTAGGGCTGAAGGGGTATTGACAAGGAGTGTAGCCAGCGGTTGAGGTTTGGCAAAGAGATAACCCTGAATGCCATCGCAATGTTGCTGAGCTAGCCACAGGCGCTGGGCTTCATGCTCCACGCCCTCCGCCACGACAGGGTGACCCAGTTTGTGCACCAAGCCAATCATACCCTGCACGATGGCACCTACCCGTGCTTGGTGGGGTAGGTCGCGGATAAAGCTCATATCCAGCTTGACCTGGTCGCACGGAAAACGATGTAGATAAGATAGTGAGGAGTAGCCACAGCCAAAGTCATCCAGATAGATATCGATACCTAGTTCGCGTAATTGCTCAAGCACCGGTAAGGCTTGATCAAAGTGACTGATTAATGAGGTCTCAGTGATTTCCGCTGCCAGTTTGACATGGGTTGGTAACGGCTGATGTTGCTTCAGCATTTCCTCTAAATGAGCGAGTAATTGTGGGTGCAGTAACTGTGGGGCGGCCAGGTTAAAGCTCAGGCTAATGGGATCTGAGTGTAAACCCGCTAAAGCAGGTAATTCGCTTAACAGGCGTTGAATCACCCAACGGCCAAGAGGATGAATTAGACCATTACGCTCGGCTAACGGGATAAAAATTGCCGGAGAGATTAGCCCTTCACGAGGGTGCTGCCAGCGTAGTAAGGCCTCATAGCCTTTGATTTGGCCATCAATCGCACTGTGAATGCTCTGGTAATACAGCTCTAACTGGCCCTGCTCGAGTGCTTGACGTAATTCTGTTTCAAAACGCTCTTGCTCGCCTAGCTGCCGAACCTGCTCTTCACTGTAGCAATGTAGCGGAAAATCCTGCTCTTGATTACGGGTCTGAGCAGCGGCGGCTTCAGCCCGTAACAACATGCGTTCTGGCTCTTGGCAAGCCAAATCGGTACTGACTCCCAGCACGAGATTGGGGTAGCAGAGCTGTCCATGGATTTCGAAACTGCGCCAGTTTTGGCCACTCCAAGCTTGCTGAATCTGTGCCAGGGTGTGCTCAGGAGTGCGTTCAATCGCAAACGCCAACGCAAAGCTATCCTGGTGTAAACGTGCTAGCAAGCGTGGCTTCAGCCCCTGTAACTGCAAGCTGAGATGAATAACATAGTCGTCTATGCCGGCATAACCTAAAAGGCTTAGTAAAGCGGCATAGTTATCCACCCGTGCGACCACCACCAAAAGTGGCGAGTGGGCATGTACTAGGCTCAGATGATGCAAGAAACCGCGTTTAGTAAGCAGGCCGGTTAAACGGTCACCGCTTAGCTGTTGATTCAGACTTTCTGCCTGCGCCAATTGATTCAGAGCTAATTCCAAGTTGGCGCAAATATCCTCCAACATCCGCAGAATAGGCCGGTCGAGTTGCTGATAATGTTCCGCCAAAGCAACCAACTGCAGGGCATGGTGACGCACGGGCACAATCACGAACGCCTCCGCCCCCTGGCTTTCTCCTAAGGCGAGTAGCGTTTCATTCACCATGGCTTTAATAAAGAGCGGTTGATGTGTCGGAACACCCAACAACGATAACTGCATGCTTTGCTGGTTGGGGGAGTGTTTGTAATAACAGGCCTGAATAGGCGCATAGCCTGGCAATCGGTCGGAGGAGCTAAACAGCACCGCCACAATACCCTGTGGCTGTTGCACCAGAATCTGTCCAATCCCTTCTAATAATTCGTGCTGGTTATTGGCCCGCAACGCTAATGCCGTTATTTGGCTGAGCTGATCCGTCAGTTGTTCCTGGCGCTTACGTTGATCCCACTCCAGCTCAATTCGCTTTACCAATGCTTGAAAGTGACGCTGTAACTGATGAACTTCGTTACCGCTCGAAGGACTAGGTAACTCGCTGCCGGTATAGCGGCGAGACAGATGATCTGCCTGTTGGTGCAAAGCTCTTACATGGCGCAATACCCCACGCTCCATTCCCCAGCCAATGAGTAAAAAACAACCCACCAAAGTGGTCAGTAGCAAGAGCCCTTTATTACGTAATTCCCGTAGTACCGGGGCCAATAAGTGCTCTCTGGGTGTTTGCGCTAATAAGTACAAGGCGGGTTGTGAGCTGGGTAAGGGGAGGGGGACCAAGGTTGCTAACCACGTCCGTCCATCCTGCTGATACTGGTATAGCTGAGCTTGTGCTGCAGCATGTTGTAGGGCTTGCAGCTGCTCTGTTGCTAAGGGTGGCTTACCTAGCGTTAAGTTACTGGACTCTGGTAACTGCACCAAGAGATCAAAGTTCTTATCCAGCAAGCTCAGTTGCCATTGCTCTCCTAGTGATAAGCGCGCCAGTATTTCTTGTAGCTTCTTCAGTGGTAAGACGGCGACCATTAAATGGCTAATATTGCTGCCATCCAGCTTAATTGGGTAAGCCATATTGATACTGGCATGATGGGCAACCCTATCAATCTGATACTCACCAATGGAAAAATCCTGACTTTGCAAAGCTGCCTGAATATAAGGACGATCTGCCACATTCACTGGCCCGGGAAGAGGGAGCGCGGTGCAGAGTAAGGTGCCATCGGCTTGCGGTGTGCCGTAGTTGGAATAAGGGAAATCTTGTTTTAGTAATTCACGTAGCCAGGCTTCACAAGTACTGACATCGCGAACATAAAAGCGGGCTTCGGAAGCAAGCAGTTTCAATAAAGGTTTGGACTGTTCGATTAGCTGACCCTGGCGGCTCGCCAGTTGCTGGGACAGAGCCAGGCTCTGTTGTTGAAAGTTTTGCAAACGTAGTTGAGCGTTATTCCACCATTGCCAGCCCAAGAAAATAGCAGCGGGCAAAAAGGCTGCTGCTAAAATCCAGATTAGTCGAGCTCGGAGACTTTGCTTCATTGAATGATCCTTGAGGGATACCAAGCAACTATAGCCTACTCTACAGCCCAGCCTACGCTACCAACTAAATAGCCTACTAATGCCCGACATAAAAAGGGCGACTAATGTCGCCCTAAAGTGCCTGTTTTTTGCCAAAGGCAAAAAAATTACATCGGAGTTGAACTACCGTCGGCATGCCATTTGAAGATGCCGAATTCGAAGCCGATCAAATCACCTTTCTCGTCCCACTTCAGCGGACCCATAGAGGTGTTGATGGTCTCAGTGCGCAGGATATCCGCTACCTTGCTGGCATCATCCGCGCCTACTTTGCCAATGGCATAAGCCATAGACTGTACCGCTGCCACACTGGTCCATACGAAAGGACCGGTGGGGTCTTGGTTTTTCGCTTTCATCGCTTCTACGATGGCGCTGTTTTCAGCGTTCAAGTCATAGCGAGAAGGCAGTGTCACCAACAGACCTTCTGCGGCATCACCGGCAATCGCGGAGATTTCTTTGTTACCTACCGCTTCAGGGCCCATAAACTGAGGAGCGAAGCCTGCATCTTTACTTTGACGCAGAATCAGGCCCAACTCAGGGTGGTAACCACCGTAATAAATAAAGTCGACGTTGTCTTTCTTCAGTTTGGCAATCAGTGCGGAGAAGTCTTTATCTCCAGGGGTGATACCTTCAAAGGCAACAACGTTAGCACCGGCGGCAACAGCGGCATCCTTAAAGGAGGTTGCTACACCTTCACCGTATTGCTGCTTGTCATGGATAACGGCAATACGCTGAGGCTTGTAGTTAGCCAGCGCATATTTTGCACCTGCAGGGCCCTGGTCAGAGTCTAGACCGATGGTGCGGAAAATCAGCTGATAACCACGCTCGGTAATGGCGGGGTTAGTGGAAGCGGTTACAGCCAGTACACCTTCTTCTTCATAAAGATCGGTTGCAGGCTGAGTAGAACCGGAGCACAGGTGACCAACGACGAACTTGATGCCATCGTTAACGATTTTGTTGGCGACTGCCACGGCTTGTTTGGGTTCACAGGCATCATCATACTCAACTGCTTCCAGCATGTTGCCGTTGATACCGCCCGCTTTGTTGATCATTTCGATGGCAATGTGGGTTCCACTGAACTGCATATCACCATACTGAGCTACTGGGCCAGTCTGGGGGCCGGCAATGGCGATTTTGATGGTTTCAGCGGAAGCGGCACCACTGAAAGCCATGGCAACGGCAGCAGCGACGACGGAACGTTTCCATAGTTTCATTGTAAGGACTCCGATTTATTGTGTTTCTTAGTTGGATTCGGACTTCGGTTGACCCTGTACCGCTACAGGGTCGGATATCTGAGGTTCAGATAAGCCTTCACAGGGGTTAAAACATATTCAACGCCCCGTAAACGATCCTAAAACTAGCACAGACTTTTGAGAATGCGATAGGGGAGGGGCGATCTTTTTCATCCGTCTTTGTCATAAAATTTTTATCCAGGCGACCTCAGATTTTGATCAAGTGACAGCTTGGTGCTGTCAAGAGCGTCAAGTGCAGGGCTTTTGGGTAGAGTGCTGCGAATTTTGCTTAATCCGCCTGGGTGGATGAGTAAGAGTCGAACCTTTGCCCCTAGGGCTGCTTTTTGGGAAAGACGTTCTATGCATAATAATATTCGCAAGCCAAGCCTGCTCGATGCCCTGATCCCCGTGATCACCCTAATTGTGATGCTGTCACTGGCGGTATACTTTTACGCCGATAACTCCTCTTATGGCCCTAACCAGATTGCGCTGTTATTGGCAGCCTCCATCGCCGGTTTGATTGGCCTGAAAAATGGACACAGTTGGAGTGATATCGAAGAAGGGATTAACAAAGGCATCCAGATTTCCCTGGGCGCTATCCTGATTCTGTTAGCCGTCGGTTCTCTCATCGGCACCTGGATACTGTCCGGTACCGTACCCACCATGATCTACTACGGCCTCAAATTGATGTCGCCGAGTTATTTCTATGCAGCGTCTTGCGCCGTTTGCGCTCTGGTGGCGTTGAGCATTGGTAGCTCCTGGACCGTGGCCGGTACCCTGGGCATCGGTCTGATGGGGATTGCTTCAGGTTTGGGACTCTCACCTGAAGTAACAGCCGGGGCGGTGATCTCCGGTGCCTACTTTGGCGATAAGCTTTCGCCCTTGTCGGATACCACTAACCTGGCGCCTGCGGTGTCCGGTTCAGACCTATTCAGCCATATCCGCCACATGCTGTGGACGACCATTCCCAGCCTGTTCCTGGCACTGATTCTTTTCCTGTTTCTTGGCTTTAATGCCGAAACGGCCGCCACTGCCGGTGAGTTGGAGCAAGTGCTGCAGGCGTTGGAAAGCCAGTTTAACCTGGGCATCCATCTGTTGATTCCAATGTTTATTTTGCTCTTTATGGCGGTTAAGCGTTTTCCTGCGTTTCCCACCATTTTTACCGGTGCTGTCGTCGGCGCCGTATTTGCCCTGATTTTCCAGCAAGATGCGGTGTTGCGCCTGGCAGGTGCGGCTGAAGGTCAGTCTCAGCTGGAGCTGTTGATCAAGGGTAGTTGGATGGCATTCTTCGATGGCTATGCCTCTGACACTGGCAATGCAGTGATGGATGATTTGCTCTCTAAGGGTGGCATGAGCGGCATGCTCAATACCGTGTGGCTGATCATGTGCGCCATGACCTATGGTGGCATCCTGGAGCGTCTGGGCCTGCTTGAGCGCCTGGTGGCTTCAATTCTGAAACTGGCCCGCAGCACCGGCTCGTTGATTATCACCACCCTGGGGACCTGTGTATCGACCAACATTGTCACCGCGGACCAATACATCTCCGTTATTCTGCCTGGTCGCATGTACCGTAATGAATACAAGCGTCGTGGTCTGGCGGCAGTCAATCTGTCCCGCAGTCTGGAAGACGCCGGTACCATCAGCTCGCCCTTAATTCCCTGGAATACCTGCGGTGCTTACATGGCAGCCACTCTGGGGGTTGCTACCTTTGCATACCTGCCATTCGCCTTCTTTAACCTGATCAACCTCGCCTTGGCGGTGATTTATGCCATGGTAGGTTTCCAGGTATTGCGTGAGCCGACCCAGGAAAACCAGCCTGCAGCCGAGTCGAATGCTGAGGCGGTGACGGCTGGGCGTTAACCCTCTCTACACTATCGCTTTGCACTAGCAAGCACGTTGATGGCGACCTCCGGGTCGCCTTTTTTTATCTTTTCGTACCGAGCGATGCCAAGCTTGCACCTTCCTGAGTCAGCCCCTGCAGTCGTGCTTAAAGTTTGCTAGTTTTAGCAGTAAGTCGGGTAGGTGGATTGAGTTATGTTTTGGAAGCTGGATAAAGTCGGTCATCATCTGGCCAAATTTTTAAGTGAGCCCCGGGACAAGGATGTACATGTTGCCACCAGTCGCCCCGAGTTATTACAGGCGACGCTACGCAAGGGCGACGTGCTGTTGGTAGAAGGTACCAGCCGTATCAGTGCCGCCATTAAGTACCTGACTCAATCGACTTGGTCTCATGCGGCGCTCTATGTGGGGGATAGCCTTGGCCCGGTAGAAGAAGGACAAGAAGCCAAGGTTTTAGTAGAGGCGGATATTAATGAAGGCGTCAGGGCTGTTCCCCTCAGTCTCTATTCCACTCTGCATACCCGCATTTGCCGCCCGGTAGGGTTGCATGATGATGAAATCGAGCAGGTGATCCAGTTTGCCGTACAACGTTTGGGCATGCAGTACGATCTGAAGAATATCTTTGATTTGGCGCGCTATATGATTACAGCCCCTCCTATCCCAGTACATTGGCGCCGAAGTTTTATGGAAATTGGCAGTGCGGACCCCAGCCGGGCGATTTGCTCTTCGTTAATCGCTCAAGCCTTTCAAACTGTGAACTATCCAGTACTGCCCATCATCTCCGTGGCGCAGTACCGCGATGAACGTGGTCGGTTACGCAGCCACTCGATACTGCATCGTCGTCATCATAGTTTGATTGCACCGCGGGATTTTGATGTGTCGCCCTTTTTTCGCGTTGTTAAACCCGCTATCGAGCAGGGTTTTGACCCCCATAACCTGCAATGGAGCAGTCAGGGGGCGCCCCATGATCAGTCCGACACGCACTGACTGGCCGGTGCCTGCAGCGGTGCAGCGCGATTCGCACGCCACTTTTTACCAAAGCCAAGCTTACTTCCTAACTGGCTGACCAGCATCGCTCCTAGCACGACCGCCACCCCAAGCCATTGCCAGGGGGTAAAGGCTTCCCCTGCCAGGGTTTGCCCCAAGATCACGGCGGTCAGGGGACTGCCCAAACCCAAAAATGCCAATTGCACCAGATTAAGTTTCGGCATCTGACGAAACCAGATGACGTAAGCCAGGCCAGTATTAATCAAGCCAAGCCAGAGACTGCCGAGCAGGTTTTTCTCGCTCAAGGCAGGAGGATGGCCCTCAAATACCCAGGCCAACAGCAATAACACCAAGCCGCCAGCGGTCAGCTGCCAGCCGGTGAAGACTAACAACGGCGTGCCCTGTGGCTTGCCCCAGCGTTTCGTTAATAAGGTGCCCAGCGCCAAGACTAAGCAGGAGGCGAGGGCGGCTAACACACCGATCCAGTCAAGTGCCGCCTGCCCTGACAGCACTAACAATCCCACTCCTGGCACAGCAGCGACAGAGGCAATTAACTGTAAACCTTGCGGTTTTTGTTTTTGCACCAACCAAACCACCAAGATGGCCATCAGCGGTAAGGTGGCCCCCAGGGTTGCGGCCACTCCCCCTGGCAAGCGGTAAGTCGCGATAAACAACAGCGCAAAAAACAGGCCTACGCTCAAACCGCCGCTGAGCAGACTGCGTCCGACCCACAACCAAGACGGACGACGCGCCAGAGAGGCTAACAATAAACCAATGGGTAGTGCGCGGAGGGTAGCGGTCCAGAGGGGGGTATCGGCAGGCATAAATGTCTGGGTGACCCAATAAGTGGTCCCCCAGAGCATGGGCGCAATGGCTGCCAATAATAAAGTGTGCATAATGACCTCAAAGTCGAGTATCTTTGGATTAAGATAAATTTTAGCCAGTTATCTCTCTATAAACAATCTCAATATAAAGATAAATATGCCACAGGATCATATCGACACTATGTTGGCTCAATGGCGCTGCCAACGCCCCGAGCTAGACCCCACGCCGATTGAGCTCATTGCCCGGGTGGCGCGGATTTACATTCATCTGGATAAAGCCTTGCGTGACCTGCATGCAAGCTTTCAGCTCGGCGTTGGCGAGTTTGATGTGCTTGCCACCCTGAGACGCAGCGGTGCCCCTTTTCAGCTCACCCCTACCGCACTATTTAAAAGTGCCTTACTGACCTCAGGGGCGATGACTAATCGTCTTGATCGGTTGGAAAAGGCAGGTTTGATTGCCCGCAGCCCTGATCCTGCTGACAGGCGCAGTACCCTGGTTAGCCTGACAGAAGCGGGATTGGAGCGCATTGACCGTGCCATTGAGGCGCATCTCGAACTAGAGCAGCAACTACAAGCCCACTTTGCCCCCGCTGAACGGGATCAGTTAGCCGCTTTATTGCGTACGTGGGTCTGTGCCCTGGAACCAGAGCAAGCCTAAATGCAGCTACAGGTTTTTACGCAACCCAGCACAGAGCAGTTGGAGTGGATTCATCAACGCCTGGTGGAGTTCAACGCCGCCCACTTTGAAGTCAAGCAGCGGCCAGCCTTGGCGGTAATGGTGGAGGACAAACAGGGGCAACCCCAGGGAGGTATCAGCGCCAAAACCTTTGGCCGCTGGTTGATGATTGATTACCTTTGGCTGCATCCGGATTTACGCGGGCAGGGCTGGGGAGAGCAAATGCTGAGCGCACTTGAGCAACAGGCGATTCAGCGTGGTTGCCAGATGGCTTGGGTGGATACCTTGGCGTTTCAAGCACTTGGCTTTTATCAAAAGCAGGGCTATCAGGTGGATACGGTGTTAGAAGACTATCCACTCACTGGCAAACGCTACTATCTGCGTAAAGTGCTCCAGCCAGATTCACTGCATTGCGAACCGCTTTAACTGCCAAAAGATATTAAAAATACGAAATACATACTAAGGATGGAAAATGCATAACCGCACTTGGCCCAACCCTCTCGACTTACGTAGTGATACCGTCACTCAACCCACCCCAGCCATGCGTGAATGGATGCAGCAAGCACCAGTAGGGGATGATGTTTACGGCGAAGACCCCAGCGTACAGGCCTTGGAGCAGCGGGTGGCGGAGCTGACAGGCAAAGAGGCGGCGCTATATGTCAGTAGCGGCACGCAAAGCAACTTACTGGCTTTACTCAGTCATTGCCAACGGGGTGATGAATATCTGGTTGGGCAAAGCTACCACACTTATAAATATGAAGCGGGGGGTGCTGCTGTATTGGGCAGTATCCAGCCTCAGCCTCTCAATGTGCAGGCAGATGGCAGCCTGAATCTGGATGAGGTGGCTGGCGCGATTAAACCGGACGACTTTCATTTCGCCCGCACCCGTTTACTGAGTTTGGAGAATACCCAGGGTGGCAAAGTCATTGGCCTGGAGTATCTGCAACAGGCTCGCGCACTGTGCGATCGTTATCAATTGCGCCTGCATCTGGATGGTGCCCGACTAGCTAATGCGGCTGTTGCCCTGCAATTACCAACCAACACCCTTTGCGCCCCCTTTGATAGCGTGTCCCTCTGTTTATCCAAAGGACTGGGGGCACCGGTGGGTTCGGTGCTAAGTGGCTCGACGGAGTTCATTCAACAGGCTCGGCGCTGGCGTAAAATGCTGGGGGGCGGCATGCGCCAGGCCGGTATTCTGGCCGCGGCGGGAGATTATGCCCTTACCCATCATTGGCACAGGCTGGAGCAGGATCACCAGCATGCTGCTTATCTCGCCCAAGCCCTGGCAACGCTGCCGGGGGTGAGCCTGGATTATGTTGCCACTAATATTCTTTACCTCAACTTGGCGGAACAGATTGATCCGCTGAAACTGCAACAACAGCTGGCGGAGGCAGGTATCAAAATCAGCGCTGCCCGCCATTTGCGCTTGGTTACACACCTGGATATTCCCGCACAGGCACTGGATTACATTGTCGACCACTTTGCCAAAGCGTTAGCGCACAGTGGCATCAACAGCTAGCGAGTCAGGCGTGACAACTGAAACCTGGTGGCTCTATATCATCGAAGCCAGCGATGGCAGCCTCTATACCGGCATTACCAATCATTTGCTGCGGCGCTGGCGCGCCCACTGCCAGGGCAAGGGAGCGAAGTTTTTCCGTGGCCGTCAGCCACTGCAATTGCATTATTTGGAGTGTCATGCTGACCGAGCCAGCGCCAGTCGGCGCGAATATCAGCTCAAACAACTAAAACGCGCCGCCAAACAGGAGCTGATAGCCCACTGGCAACAACAGCTTCAGTGCGCCAGTCACCCAGCGGACAAATTCAGTCTGCTTTAACTCTGTTATAATCCCTGCCTTTTAGCCTGGCTGCCGGAGAAGTGATGGACGCCACCCCGCAACCCTTGAATATGGATGCCCTCCGCGCCCAGTTTCCGTTGCTGCAAGCACAAGCGGAACAGGGCAGGGTGTACCTGGATAATGCCGCTACGGCACAAAAGCCGCAGGCCATGCTGGATGCTCAGCGCCATTTTTATCAGCAGCAAAACTCCAACGTGCATCGTGCTGCTCACCAGTTGGCAGCCGAGGCGACCCAGGCATTTGAGCAAGCCCGCCAGCAAGTCGCTGCTTTCTTAAATGCCGCGCGTGCAGAAGAGATCATCTGGACCCGTGGCGCCACCGAGGCAATCAACTTGGTTGCCAACAGTTATGCCGCCAGCCAGCTGCAAGCCGGTGATGAAATCCTGATTTCCGTGCTGGAACACCATGCCAATATTGTCCCCTGGCAGTTGTTGGCGGCCCGTCAGGGGCTGGTGCTCAAAGCCATTCCCCTTGATCAGACCAGCGGCGAGCTGGACCTGCAGCAAGGGTTGGCGATGATTGGCCCCCGCACTAAATTACTGGCGCTGAGCCAGATGTCGAATGTGTTGGGTTATCAGCCACAGCTGGCTCCTTTGATTGCGGCCGCACGCCAACAGGGAGCAGCGGTGTTGCTTGATGGCACCCAGGCCGTGGTGCACGGGCCAGTGGATGTGCAAGCACTGGACTGTGACTTTTACGTTTGCTCGGCACACAAACTTTACGGCCCCACTGGTCTGGGCGTGCTCTATGGCCGCTACGCGCTACTGGAGCAGATGCCGCCCTGGCAAGGGGGGGGCGAGATGATTGAGAGCGTCAGCCTGTCTGCTGGCAGCCGTTTTCAACCACCGCCCCTGCGGTTTGAAGCAGGCACCCCCGCTATCGCCGAAGTGATAAGCTTTGCCGCCAGCCTGAGCTACTGGCAGAGCTTACCCCGCACCGCGCTCTGGCAGCATGAACAACGCTTGTTCCAGCGTTTGCTAGCGGGCTGCCGAGCACTGGCTGATGTGCGCCTGCCTGCCTGTTATCAGTTGCAACAGCCTAATTCCATTTTGGCGATGAGCTTTCGCGATGCACACCCTCAGGATATCGGTACGTTGCTGGATATGCAGGGCTATGCCGTGCGGGTAGGCCATCACTGTGCCATGCCTTTGCTGCAAGCACTCAACTGCAATGGTTTGCTAAGAGTGTCGCTGGCTTTCTATAACACCGAAGCAGAAGTGGATGGTTTTCTCCAGGCACTGGAGCGCGCCTTAACGGAGTTTTAAATGACTGCAATTACACAAGCGGATGCGTTGATGCAGTTGCGCCAGCATCCGTGGCTTGAGCAATCCCGTGCAACCTTGCTGCAACCCCTCATGCAGGCCAATGGTTGGGAGGGGCGCTACCGCGAGCTGATGCGTCTGGGTAAAGAGCTACCCGCCTTACCTGCCACCCTGCTGGCACAAGCGGAGCCTATCCAAGGTTGCGAGAGTGCCGTCAATTGGGTTTACGGACTGGCAGAAGATCAGCGCTTTTACTGCTGGTTAGATGGTGATGCCCGCATTATTAAGGGGCTATTAGCGATCCTGCTGCTGCAGGTTAATGGTCAGCCGCTGGCACAATTACAGACGTGGGATGGGGCGGAAGACTTTGCTGCGTTGCAGCTGGAGCGTCACCTCAGCCCCTCCCGAGGCAATGGCCTACGCCTGATTCGCCAGCGAATTCAGGCGGCTATTAGCGAGCTTTCACAGCCCAGCTAATTTGTTCAGCACCCGTGACGCGGCCACCAGACCAAAGGTGGCGGTTACCACCGTGGTGGCACCAAAGCCACTGGCGCAATCGAGGCGCACCGGGCCATCCTGATCACTGGGCTTCTGCGCACAGACGCTGCCATCGGCCTGGGGGTAGCGCAGTTGCTCAGTGGAAAAAACACATTCAATGCCGAATTTTTTACCCGCTTTAGGGAATCCATAGTCCTTGCGCAATAAGGTACGCACTCGTGCAGCTAAGGGGTCTTGAATGGTTTTGCTCAGATCCGTTACCTGAATTTGGGTAGGATCGAGCTGGCCGCCGGCACCGCCGGTGGTCACCACCTTAATCTTGTGGCGTTTGCAGTAGGCCAGTAGCGCCGCTTTGGCTTTGACGCTATCAATCGCATCAACCAGATAATCAAACCCTTGGGACAGGTACTCATCCAGGTTATCCGGACTAATAAAATCATCGATTAACTGCACTTGGCACTCAGGGTTAATCGCTTTGATTCGCGCCGCCATGGCATCAATTTTTTGCAGGCCGATCTGACCATCCAATGCATGAATCTGCCGGTTGACGTTGGAGACGCAAATATCATCCATATCCACCAGGGTCAATTGACCTATGCCTGAGCGCGCCAGGGCCTCAGCCACCCAGGAGCCCACCCCGCCAATCCCCACCACGCAGACATGGGCCGTGGCAAAGCGAGCCAATGCCTGTTGACCATACAAACGGGCAATACCGCCAAATCTGAGTGCTGTATCCGTCATGGTTTTACTGCCTTAACCCAGTCATACAAGAAGGGCGCCAAGCTTAATGCAAAGTGCTGTACTCGTCAGCCCTTATCAGGGATTAGCAAATTTGATCACTCGTCCGGAGCGAAATCGTTATAGTGAGCGCCCAGCATGATTTCTGCGACAGGAATGTCTTAATGCGTACCAGCACCTTAAAAGCCGATGGCTTATTACTGTTTACCGCCGCCATTTGGGGCCTGGCATTTGTGGCCCAGCGCCTGGGACTTGAGCACTTAGGCCCCTATAGCTTCAACTTTGCCCGTTTTTTACTCGGTGCACTCTCGCTTGTGCCGGTGCTCTGGCTATTTGGCAAGCGCATGGAACCACGTATTAGCACCGAGCGCCCCCTGGCGTACCTGTATGGTGGAGGCCTGGCCGCAGGGTTATTGCTATTTATTGGCTCTTCCTTTCAGCAGGTGGGGCTACTCTATACCACCGCGGGCAAGGCAGGCTTTATTACCGGCTTATATCTGATCTTTGTGCCCATTTTAGGGCTGTTATGGAAGATGAAGACCCACGGCAATACCTGGCTTGGTGCTTTGCTAGCAGTAGGCGGGCTCTATCTGCTTAGTGTGACGGAAGAATTTACCATCATGTACGGCGATCTGCTGGAGCTGATCGGCGCGGTGTTTTGGGCGGGCCATGTACTCTTGATCGGCTGGCTTTCCCCTAAGGTGAATGTGCTGAAGCTATCCTTAGTCCAGATTGTGGTCTGCATGCTGCTAAGCTTGGCAGTAGCACTGGTGCGAGAGGATCTTAATTGGGCTGGCATTCAAGCGGCCTGGCAGCCGATTGCCTATGCTGGGATTCTGTCCGTTGGGGTAGCCTATACCCTACAAATCATTGGCCAGCGTGAAGCCCCCGCCAGCCATGCCGCCATTATCCTCAGCCTGGAGGCCGTCTTTGCTGTGCTGGGTGGTTGGCTCCTGTTAAGTGAAGAGTTAGGTCTACGCGGCACCCTGGGCTGCAGTCTGATGCTCGCAGGTATGCTGCTCTCGCAGTTCAGTTTACCGCTACTGTTCAAGCGTAAGAAAAGTGCAGAACCCGCCACGACCTGAGCAGGGTATTAAACAAAACGGGGCCATCAGGGCCCCGTTTGCTTTTATTAGCAATCAACCACTGTCATAGCCTTACAGGCCATGTAGAGCCTGCTCGATATCGGCCAGGATATCATCGACATCCTCCAGTCCAGCAGAGAGCCGCACCAGGCCATCACTGATCAGGTGCTTCTGTCGCTCTTCTGGGGTGTAAGTGGAGTGGGTCATGCTGGCGGGATGCTGGCACAGGGTCTCCGCATCCCCCAAGCTCACTGCACGCTTAATCAGCTGCAGCTTATTCATAAAGGCTTTGCCCTGCTGTAAACCACCGCGCAGTTCAAAGGCAATCATGCCCCCCGGCAAACGCATTTGCTTATCGACCAGTTGTCGATATTCGAAGTTTTCCAAACCAGGGTAGTAGACCTGCTCCACCTGTTTTTGCTGGCTTAGCCACTCGGCAATCACCTGAGCATTCTGGCTATGCCGCTCCATCCGCAGGGGCAGGGTTTTCAAACCGCGCAAAATCAAAAAGGCGGTCATCGGGCAAATGACGGCGCCGGTCATGTCCTTTAAACCTTCGAAACGGATGCGTTGTAATAACTCCGCACCACCTGCCACCGCCCCAGCAATCAGATCACCATGACCACCCAGATACTTGGTAGCAGAATGCACTACCAAGTCCGCACCAAAACGAAGAGGGTTCTGCAGGGCAGGGCTGGGATAGGTGTTATCGACAATGACCTGACAGTTTGGCTGCTGGTGCGCCAGGTCACTCAAGGCCTCAATATCCATCACCCGTAGAGTGGGGTTCACAGGTGTTTCGAAATACAGCACCCGGGTTTTGGCACTGAGTGCAGCCTTGACCGCCGCCAAATCAGTGCAGTCGACATACTTCACCGTAATGCCGAATTTACGTAGGCCATGTTCCATTAAGGCAAAGGTACAACCGTAGAGCGTGATGTCTGCCACCACCTCATCACCGGCTTGTAACAGGGTCCAGAGGGTAGCGCTGATAGCCCCCATTCCAGAGCTGGTCGTCAGCGCTGCCTCTGCGCCTTCCAGACTGGCCAGGCGGGTCTCCAGTAAACTCTGGGTGGGATTACCCAGACGGCTATAGATGTAGCCTGGTTGCTCACCGGCAAAACGCGCCCCCCCTTGCTCAACACTGTCGAAGGCAAAGGTGGAAGTCATGTAAATAGGAGGGGTTAGGGCACCATCATGTTGCTGGATGTCATAACCCAGATGGATGGCGCGGGTGGCAAAACCCATTTCAGTATCGTGCTTGTTCATAGGCGTAGCCTCATGGGCCCTTTGTTATTTTTGTGGGGTTGGTAGCAACTGCTTTCCAGTTACCCCTAGGTTACGCCGACTCAAACAGGGGAAAGTTGCCTTCTTAATGAGGTTTTGCTTGCGGTTAGCAAGAATCCCCTCGAGTAGCGAGCACAAAGAAAAGATCCCCCTCAGGCCAGGATGAACCTCCTCTATCTGTGAGCTCAGGGATTAGCCTGAAAGCGACCTTAACCGTCAAAGTGTCAACATTAGACTGGGCAAAGCACGCCAGAATGGGGTTAAATAGCTTTCTAATGTGTAGATTGCCAACATTTGACTTTGGTGTAAGCCATATCTGCCTAAAAAGCCGTTACTCAAGCAGCATCAACGCCAAAAGCACACTGCTTCGCTATACCTTCGTATAAATGTTGACACTTTTTTCAGTATTTGAGCTTGACCAGCAATTTTGAGGGGCGTAAGGTTGAAAACAGAAAACATTGTCGACAATCTGGAGTGGATCAGAGTGAGTAAGGCAGGTCTGGAACCGATCAAACTGGAGTCTCGTACTCTCGCCGACCGGGTCAGCGAACAGATAGCCACTGCCATCGTTAAGGGAGAAATCCCGCCAGGCTATAAGATTAGCGAGCCTGAGCTGGCCAGAACCTACGGTATTAGCCGTGGCCCTTTGCGAGAAGCGATCCGTCGCCTGGAAGGTTTACGCTTAGTCGTACGCATTCCCCATGTGGGCGCCAGAGTTGTCTCATTGTCGACAAAAGAGTTGCTGGAGATCTACTACATCCGCGAAGCCATGGAAGGAATGGCTGCCCGTCTGGCAGCTGAAAACATGAGCGACGAGGAGGTAGAGGGCCTGCGCCAGCTGGTTGATCAGCACGAGCAAAGTAAGGATCTGTTGGAGAACCGCTCTTACTTCCAAAAAGAAGGGGATCTGGATTTCCACTACCGCATCGTGCAAGGCAGTAAGAACTCCAAACTGATGGAGTTACTGGGCGGCGAGCTGTACCACCTGGTACGCATGTATCGCTACCAGTTCAGCATGTCGAGCAACCGGCCCAAACAAGCCCTGCAGGAGCATCGTTTGATTGCTGAAGCCATCGCCCAGCGCGACGGTGAATTGGCAGAAATTCTGATGCGCCGCCACGTCAGCAACTCCCGTAAAAATATTGAGCGAAAGCTGCAGGAAATGACTCAAACCGAGTCTTAACCATATAAGGGGAGACGCCATGAGCGACAAACTGACACCAGGACAGCGCTTCCGCAAAGCTTTGGCTGAGAACCAGCCACTGCAAGTTGTCGGAACCATTAATGCCTACTGTGCCATGATGGCCGAACGTATTGGCCACCAAGCGATTTACCTGTCCGGTGGCGGTGTTGCCAACGCCTCCTATGGTTTACCTGATCTGGGGATGACTTCCCTCAATGATGTACTGGAAGATGTGCGCCGCATTACCGCTGCAACTGAACTGCCCTTGTTGGTAGATATCGATACTGGTTGGGGTGGCGCCTTCAACATCAGCCGCAGCGTTAAAGAAATGATCCGTGCTGGCGCGGCAGCGATTCACCTGGAAGATCAGGTGGCGCAAAAGCGTTGTGGCCACCGTCCGAATAAAGAAATTGTCTCGCAAGAGGAAATGGTCGACCGCATCAAGGCCGCTGCCGATGCCCGTACCGATGACTCCTTTTTTATCATTGCCCGTACCGATGCCTTCCAGAAGGAAGGGCTGGATAAGGCTGTTGAGCGCGCGCGCGCCTGCCTGGAAGCCGGTGCCGATGGCATCTTCGCAGAAGCCGTGCACACTCTGGATGATTACCGGGCCTTCTCCGAAGGTATCGGTGGTGCCCATCTGTTAGCCAACATCACAGAATTCGGTGCCACGCCGCTCTATAACAAACAAGAGCTGGCTGAACATGGCGCCACTATGGTGCTTTACCCCCTGTCTGCTTTCCGCGCCATGAACAAGGCGGCCCTGCAGGTGTACTCCAGCATCCTCGAGCAGGGTGATCAGAAGCAGGTGGTGGATCTGATGCAGACCCGGATGGAACTGTACGATTTCCTCAACTACCACGCATTTGAACAGAAGCTCGACGAGCTCTTCGCCCAAGGTAAAAACAAGTAAAACTTAACCAGGCCCGGGTAGTTAGCTGCCCGGCCAACGAAAGGAGTACGAACCATGGCTGAAGCTAAGCAACTAAGTGGGGCCGGCCTGCGTGGTCAGGTCGCTGGTGAAACCGCTCTGTGTACCGTTGGCAAAACTGGCGCCGGTTTGACCTACCGTGGTTATGACATGGCTGAACTGGCGGATAAATCCAGCTTTGAAGAAGTGGCCTACCTGCTGCTGTACGGCAAATTGCCCAATCGGCAAGAACTGAATGCCTACATCGCCAAGCTGAAGAGCCTGCGTGGCTTACCGACGGCGTTGAAGAGCGTGTTGGAACAGATTCCGGCAGACGCCCATCCCATGGATGTGATGCGTACCGGCTGTTCCATGCTGGGTAACCTGGAAACCGAGCAGGACTTCAGCCAACAGCACGATAAAGTGGATCGCATGCTGGCGGTGTTTCCCTCCATCATCAACTACTGGTATCGCTTCAGCCATGATGGCGTGCGTATTGACACCGAAACCGATGATGATTCCATTGCCGCACACTTCCTCCATCTGCTGCACGGCAAAAAGCCCAGTGAACTCCATGTTCAGGTGATGCAGGCCTCTTTGATTCTGTACGCCGAGCATGAGTTCAACGCTTCCACCTTCACCGCGCGGGTCTGTGCCTCCACGTTATCAGACATTCACTCCTGCATTACCGGTGCCATTGGTTCTCTGCGTGGTCCTTTGCATGGCGGCGCCAACGAAGCCGCGATGGAAATGATTGAAAATTGGCAGAGCCCTGATGAGGCCGAGCGAGAAATCCTCGGCAAACTGGAGCGTAAAGAGAAAATTATGGGCTTTGGTCACGCGATTTACCGCGACTCTGACCCCCGTAATGCCATCATCAAGAAGTGGTCAGAAAAGCTGGCGAAAGATGTCGGTGATACCGTGCTTTACCCCGTTTCTGTACGCTGCGAAGAAGTGATGTGGCGCGAGAAGAAGTTGTTCTGTAATGCCGACTTCTTCCATGCTTCGGCCTATCACTTTATGGGGATTCCCACCAAGCTGTTCACCCCGATCTTTGTCTGTTCACGTTTGAGCGGCTGGGCCGCCCATGTGATGGAGCAGCGCGCTAACAACCGCATTATTCGCCCCTCAGCGGATTATGTCGGCCCAGAGAGCGCCACCTGGCTGCCCATCGACGAGCGCCCCTAAGCTCGTCGGGCATCGGCCCAAGCCGGTGCCCACCATAACAGGGCCCAGCGCCCAGGGAGCTTCGGCTCCCTCCCGTGATACCTCTTGATGGATTGCCGATGCCATGAACACTCAATACCGCAAGCCTTTGCCCGGTACCCAGCTGGAATACTATGACACCCGTGCCGCGGTGGATGCCATCCAGCCCGGTGCTTATGCCACCTTGCCCTACACCTCCAGGGTGCTGGCTGAACAACTGGTACGTCGCTGTGATCCGGCGATGCTGACTGATGCACTGCGTCAGATTATCGAACGCAAGCGTGATCTCGATTTCCCCTGGTATCCCGCCCGCGTAGTTTGCCATGACATACTGGGACAAACCGCACTGGTGGATCTGGCCGGTCTGCGTGATGCCATTGCCGCCAAGGGCGGGGACCCTGCCCAGGTGAATCCTGTGGTGCCGACCCAGCTGATCGTTGACCACTCCCTGGCGGTAGAATGCGGTGGCTATGACCCCGATGCCTTTGAGAAAAACCGCGCCATTGAAGACCGCCGCAATGAAGATCGTTTTCACTTTATCGAGTGGACTAAAACCGCCTTCAAAAACGTCGATGTGATTCCCGCCGGCAACGGCATCATGCATCAAATCAACCTGGAGAAAATGTCTCCGGTGATTCAGGTGCGTGATGGGGTGGCCTTCCCAGATACCTGCGTCGGTACCGATAGCCACACTCCCCACGTGGATGCTCTGGGGGTCATTGCCATTGGGGTAGGGGGGCTGGAAGCTGAGAGCGTCATGCTCGGTCGCGCCTCCATGATGCGTTTACCCGATATTGTTGGGGTACGTCTGGTGGGTAAGCGCCAACCTGGCATTACCGCAACCGATATTGCCCTGGCGTTGACAGAGTTCCTGCGTAAGGAACGGGTGGTTTCTGCCTACTTGGAGTTCTTCGGAGAAGGGGCCGATGCCCTGACCATTGGCGACCGTGCCACCATCTCCAACATGACACCGGAATACGGTGCCTCTGCGGGGATGTTCTACATTGATCAACAAACTATCGACTACTTGCGCCTGACGGGCCGTGAGGCAGAACAGGTTGAGCTGGTAGAGCAGTACGCCAAGCTGACAGGCCTCTGGGCGGATACTCTGGTAGAAGCAGAATACGAGCGGGTGTTGGAGTTTGATCTGTCCAGCGTGGTACGCAACATGGCCGGTCCCTCTAACCCCCACCGCCGTCTGCCCACCACCGAACTGAAAAGCCGCGGCATCGCTGTCAATCTGGAACAAGCCAAGGCGGAAGAGGCCGAAGGCAAACTCCCCGATGGCGCCGTAATTATTGCGGCCATTACCTCCTGCACCAACACCTCTAACCCCCGCAACGTGGTGGCAGCAGGTCTGGTGGCGAAGAAAGCCAACGCATTGGGACTGGTACGCAAGCCCTGGGTGAAAACCTCCTTCGCCCCTGGCTCCAAAGTCGCCAAGCTATATCTGGAAGAGGCTGGCTTATTACCTGAGCTGGAAAAACTCGGCTTTGGTATCGTCGCCTATGCCTGCACCACCTGTAATGGTATGTCCGGTGCACTGGATCCCAGCATCCAGCAAGAAATCATTGATCGTGACCTCTATGCCACAGCGGTGCTCTCTGGCAACCGCAACTTTGATGGTCGCATCCATCCCTATGCCAAGCAGGCTTTCCTGGCTTCGCCTCCCTTAGTGGTGGCTTATGCCATTGCCGGCACCATTCGTTTCGATATTGAGCAAGATGTGCTGGGTAACGATGCCCAGGGTAACCCCATTACCCTCAAAGACCTCTGGCCCAGCGATGAGGAAATCGACGCCATCGTCAACGCTCACGTTAAGCCTGAGCAGTTCAAGCAGATCTACATTCCGATGTTTGATCTGGGCAAAGCGGAAGAAGCCAAAAGCCCGCTTTATGACTGGCGGCCGATGAGCACCTACATCCGTCGTCCTCCCTACTGGGAAGGCGCCCTGGCAGGGGAGCGCACGCTGAAAGGCATGCTGCCGCTGGCGGTATTGGGGGATAACATCACCACCGATCACCTTTCGCCCTCTAACGCCATCCTGCCTGACAGTGCCGCTGGTGAATACCTGGCTAAGATGGGCCTGCCGGAAGAAGACTTTAACTCCTACGCCACCCATCGGGGCGATCACCTGACCGCGCAGCGGGCAACCTTTGCCAACCCCAAGCTACTGAATGAAATGTGCTTGGATGAGGAAGGTAAGGTCATTCAGGGTTCGCTGGCTCGCATTGAGCCAGAAGGTAAGGTGACCCGCATGTGGGAAGCGATCGAAACCTACATGGAACGCAAACAACCGCTGATTATTATTGCGGGTGCTGACTATGGTCAGGGTTCGTCCCGTGATTGGGCCGCCAAAGGGGTTCGTCTGGCAGGGGTTGAGGCTATCGTAGCGGAAGGTTTTGAGCGCATTCACCGCACTAACCTGGTCGGCATGGGGGTATTGCCGCTGGAATTTAAACCTGGCACCAACCGCAAAACCCTAGGGATTGATGGCACTGAAAGCTATGACGTTATTGGTCAGCGCACACCACGGGCCGAGCTCCAGTTAGTGATTCACCGTCGTAATGGTGAGACATTGCAAGTGCCGGTGATCTGTCGTCTGGATACCGCTGAAGAAGTGTCCATTTACGAAGCCGGTGGCGTGCTACAACGCTTCGCCCAGGATTTCCTGGAAGCCAATCAGGCTTAAGTCGGACGCCTCCCCCTCCAGGCGGAGGGGGATTTCTGGCACTAGGCATACTCAGGAGAAGATCATGTCTTACCCAGCCCAAATTAAAATACCCGCTACCTATATGCGTGGCGGCACCAGCAAAGGGGTATTCTTTCGCTTGCAAGACCTGCCTGAGTCTTGCCAGGTACCCGGTGAAGCCCGTGACCGACTCTTTATGCGTGTGATCGGCAGCCCCGATCCCTATGCCAAACACACCGATGGAATGGGGGGCGCCACCTCCAGCACCAGTAAATGTGTGATTCTGAGCAAGAGTACTCAGTCCAATCACGATGTCGACTACCTCTATGGGCAGGTCTCCATTGACTCCGCCTTCGTTGACTGGAGCGGTAACTGCGGCAATCTATCCACTGCGGCCGGTGCCTTTGCCATCCACGCAGGGTTGGTTGATCCAGCCCGTATTCCGACTAATGGCAGCTGTGAAGTGCGTATTTGGCAAGCCAATATTGGCAAAACCATTATCGCCCATGTGCCCATCAGTGCTGGCGAGGTACAGGAAAGCGGCGATTTTGAGTTGGATGGGGTGACCTTTCCCGCCGCGGAAATCGTGCTGGAGTTTCTTGATCCAGCGGATGAAGGCGAAGGCGAGGGTAGTGCCTCGATGTTCCCCACTGGCAATCTGGTCGATCAGCTCGATGTACCCGGTGTTGGTACGATTGCTGCCACCATGATTACCGCTGGCATTCCCACCGTATTCGTGCGTGCGGAAGAAATCGGCTATCAGGGCACCGAGCTGCAGGAGGCCATTAACGGTGATCCCGCTGCCCTCGCTCGTTTGGAAAGCATTCGGGTGGCAGGGGCGCTGCGCATGGGGCTGATCAAGACTCCGGAAGAAGCAGCAAAGCGCCAGCACACCCCCAAAGTGGCCTTTGTCGCCCCCGCTAAAGACTATCAGGCCTCCAGTGGCAAGCAGATTGCTGCCAATGAGATTGACCTCTTGGTGCGTGCGCTGTCGATGGGTAAATTGCACCATGCCATGATGGGCACCGCTGCCGTGGCTATCGGTACCGCCGCTGCGATTCCCGGCACCCTGGTTAATGAAGCAGCAGGGGGAGGGGCACGCCAGTCCGTACGTTTTGGCCATCCCTCCGGTACGTTGCGAGTGGGCGCCGAAGCACAACTCGTGGATGGGCAGTGGACCGTCACCAAAGCCATTATGAGCCGCAGTGCGCGCATTCTGATGGAAGGGCAGGTACGGGTGCCTGCCGGCAGTTTCTAACCCCACTAGTCCAGGCTTAGCACTGGGCGCTTGACTGGTTAGCAGTCAGATCGCCGCCCTGTCAGCAGGGTGGCATATCGTTCTTAGCTTGTCTGACGGCCAACAGGCTTAGCCTGTTACCGTTTTACCCCACTTCGGTGGGGTATTTTTTATCTGTCCAGACCTGATAGATAACCTCTCCAGAAGGTTCTTGTTGCTGGGCTTGAGCCAGGTAGCAGATCACCAACCGTCCCCTCCTCGTCACTGCAGTATAAGTAAAGAGGCTTGCTCCATCTTTGCTCACGAAGATAATGATATTCATTATCATTATGGAGGCAGGTATGACGGATGATCTCCCCCTAAAACTGCAATGGCAACTTTGCGGTTATCGCATTCGGTTTGCAGAACAACCCAATAACCCGCAACTATTTAAAGACTACCTGCAACTCGGTGAGCAGCTGCGTCAACAGCCTGGTTGCCAGAGCTGGCAGCTTTACGAGGCGGAAACCCTGCTGTTAATGGAAGCCGCCATTGACCTGTGTCTCCCCAACTATTGGCGCGCCCAGTGTCTGGACTGGGTAGCCAAGCCATTACTACGCTTAGCCGCAAACAGTCGCCAACCCGATGAACACCAAGCTTTTATCCGCTTGCAGCATCAGGTTAGCCGTTTAAGCCATTATTTCTGCCCAGCCTGGCTGGATCAAACTGGAGAGAAGTATGAGTACCACCCGCATTGAACAAGACAGCATGGGCACCCTGGCTGTGCCTACCGATGCTCTCTATGGCGCCCAGACTCAACGTGCCGTACAAAACTTTCCCATCAGTGGCCAGCCGCTGCCACGCTCCTTCATCACCGCCTTACTGCAGATCAAGGCAGCAGCGGCTCAGGCGAATCTGCAGTTAGGTTTGTTGCCGCAGGAAGTAGCCGATGCGATTAGCGCGAGCGTCAATGACCTGCTGCGCAACCCCGACTTGATGCGGCACTTCCCGGTGGATGTCTACCAAACCGGCTCGGGCACCAGTACCAATATGAATGCTAATGAGGTCTTGGCCACGCTGGCAGGGCAGCGTCTGGGGCGCAAGTTAAGCCCGAATGATGAGATTAATGCCGGGCAAAGCAGCAACGATGTGATTCCTACCTGCATTCACGTCAGCGCAGCCCTGGCGTTACAGCATCAGCTATTGCCTGCACTGGAGCAGCTGGAACAGAGTATCGCCACCAAAAGCGAGGCGGTCGGACAACACATTAAAACTGGACGCACCCACTTGATGGATGCGATGCCAGTCAGCTTTGCCCAGGTTTTAGGGGGGTGGCAGAGCCAAATCAAGCAGCGACGCCAAGCGCTGCAACAACTGCAAAGTGAACTTCATCAACTCGCCCAGGGCGGTACGGCGGTCGGCACTGGCATTAATGCCCATCCTCAGTTTGCCCAGGTGTTTTGCCAGCAGCTCAGTCAGCAAACGGGGGTGAGCTTTACCCCTGCACCACATTTTTTTGCCGCCATTGGCAGCCAGGACACGGCCGTCGCACTGTCAGCTCAACTTAAGGCCTTGGCGGTTAGCCTGATGAAAATCAGTAATGACTTACGCTGGATGAACTCAGGCCCTTTGGCTGGGCTGGGGGAGATTGAGCTGGAAGCACTGCAGCCCGGCTCTTCCATTATGCCGGGCAAGGTCAATCCGGTGATTCCCGAAGCCGTTGCCATGGTTGCTGCCCAGGTGATGGGGAACGATGCCAGCATTACCGTTGCCGGGCAGTCCGGTAACTTTGAACTGAATGTCATGCTGCCATTGATTGGCAAAAACCTGTTAGAGAGCCTGGAATTGTTAGCCAACGCCTGTCCATTATTGGCAGAGAAAGCCATTGCCAGCTTTAACGTGCGCCAAGATAACCTGCAGCGGGCCCTATCACTGAACCCTATCCTGGTAACGGCGCTCAATCCCAGCATTGGCTATTTAAAGGCAGCAGAAATTGCCAAGCAGGCCTATCGCGAGGGGCGGCCTATTATTGATGTCGCAGCAGAACAAACTCACCTGAGCCGCGATGAGTTAGCAGCCTTACTGGATCCCGCCAAGCTTACCCAAGGGGGGCTATAAAACCGCAGGGGAGGGCTATCTATCTGATCCTTTTAGGTTTTTCGCCCTCTCTCTTGCATCTAAAAGCGGAATCCTTATACTGATCCTCGCTTTCGGCCACCACGCGCAAGGCGATGGTTGCAGGTGATGACAGACAAAAAATAGACAAGAGAGCGACAGCAACAATCGGAGAGTAGCTCAGCTTGGTAGAGCACTGCCTTCGGGAGGCAGGGGTCGCAGGTTCGAATCCTGTTTCTCCGACCACTTTATCTCAGTCACTGTCACCACCTGATGGCCAACACAGCCACCAATCCAGCCCCGCTATTCAGGATTGGCTAGTCGGAGAGTAGCTCAGCTTGGTAGAGCACTGCCTTCGGGAGGCAGGGGTCGCAGGTTCGAATCCTGTTTCTCCGACCATTTACTTCCCCATTCCGAATGCTTCCTGCCGCATCCTCTAGACGCTTTGTGGTAGGCTAAGTCCTTCATTGTCAGCCAATTACCGATACCACGATGAGCTCCGAGACCAATCAAACCAAACAGGGTTTTCTCTGCATGGCTTCCAGCCTTTGTCTGGGCCAAGAGCCGTTTCCCGTTCGTTTTATGTATAAAACCGTGCCTGCCCACCTCAATGACACCGGTTGGCGTTTGTTTTCTGGCTATGAGACCGATGACTTCTGGCAGCAGCCGGAGCCCATGGTCGTTGTCCCTGTGGTGGCGATGAGTAAAGCGGATGCCAGCCTGGAAGCCTTATTTGCTTACAATGCCGGGACAGTCTGGGAGCGTGTACCTGGCCAGGATTGGCAACGTGTACAGGATTTCAAGATACCCAGTGAAGATGTACAGGTCTGGATCAGCAATGATGTGGACGAGGCCAAGCAGCAGCTTTCCTGACCTCAGCAGCGCGGCTTAAGAAACCAAGCAGCCACTGGCACCTCCAATAAAATAGTGTATATTTATACAGTTATTGGAGGTGAGCCATGCAAACCAGTTTATTCTCTACTCTGCCGGAAGGTGGCCGTATCAAGCGTAGCCGTCGCGCACGACCAGCAGCAGATCTTTATCAACTCTCTTCTGCCCAGTTGCAATTAGCTGTCTTTAGTACCCTGGGACTGCCGGAACAGCAGGACAGCCTTAGCCTGGAACAGGCATTAGGCCTCAACACCAACCTTAGCCTTTATCAAGTGCGTAGCCATCAATTGCCGGAAGGAGTGGAATGGGGAGATTGGCTGATTCTGCATCCCCAACTCAGCCCCCAGGATGGCGATATCATCCTGTGTCTACTGGAAGAAGAATTACAGTTAGCACAATTCCATTACCACAAAGGAGAGGCCAGCCTCATACAGCACTGGCCCCAGCTGCGTAGTTGGTCATTAAGCGAACATAGCGATATACGTCTGCTGGCAGTGGCGGTACAGCGCATCCATTCACTACGCTGACCTCGTGTCACTGACAGAGCAGCGCAGGGATTGACCTAAGCTGCTCCGTCTTTATCAATCGGGACTTGCATACCGGTTTTTACCCGTTCCATGGCCACCAGGGTTTTAAAGGCTTTGACATTAGTTTTATCGAGAAAGAGCTGGCGGGTCAGAGTGACGTATTGCGCCATGTCACGCACCAGAAAGATCAACACGAAGTCGCACTCTCCCGCTACGTAATAGCACTGCTGAATCTGCGGGCACGCCTTAAAGCGTTTTTGCATCTCGTCTAACAAGTCCGCTCGCTCTGTCTCCACCATTACTTCGGTAATGATGGTGAGGTTATAGCCCACTTTGCTGGGGTTAATACAGGCGCTGTAGCGTTCAATCACGCCGTTGTTAGTCAGCACCCGCAGCCGACGATTCACCGCAGCAGTCGATAGACTGGCCTTTTCGCCGAGTTCACTCTGAGGGACGCGGGCATCTTGCTGGATGGCAGAGAGCAATACCCGGTCATAATTATCAAGCTTGGTTGTCACTGGTTTTTTCCGTATTTAACCGGCACAAAACAATAAAATATTTAATTTAGATAGCCATAAACAAGAAATTTTAACAGGTATAGAGAGATATTATTTCAAGCCTCGCAACTCAATCCGTTCAGGAGGCAGCATGACTTCCCCCACAGTCTCACTTGATAGCCACACCCTACTTAGGCAGATTCAACTGCTTGGTGAAATAGGAGATCAGGGCCCCGGTGCTGGGCGTACCCGCATCGCACTTACCGATGAAGAGAAAGCCGGGCGTGATTTGCTGGTTACCTGGATGGAGGATCTTGGTTTAAGTGTCCGCATTGATCAGATTGGGAACATCTTCGGCATTCTGGAAAGCAAAACCGAGGCCGGTAATCAACACCCCCTTATGATTGGTTCTCACATTGATAGTGTGCGCCATGCAGGAGCCCTCGATGGCTGTTATGGGGTACTGGCGGGTCTCGCCATTGCCCGTGCCTATCGTGCAGCCGCTATTGTCCCTGAGCGTGCCATTGTGATTGCCGCCTTTACCAATGAAGAAGGGGTGCGTTACCAACCGGATATGATGGGCTCTCTGGTGTATGCCGGCGGTTTGGCCGTCGAGGACGCACTCAATACGATTGGGACAGATGGCAGTCGCTTAGGTGAGGAGTTACAGCGCATTGGCTATGCAGGTGAGATGGAGCCTGGGGCAATCCAACCCTTTGAGTATTTGGAATTGCATATTGAGCAGGGCCCGGTATTACAGGCTGAAGGCAAAGCCATCGGGGTAGTGGAGCATCTCCAGGGGATCTCCTGGCAAAAAATCAGTATTCAAGGCACTGCCAACCACGCCGGCACGACGCCGACTCGCTTGCGCCATGATGCCGGTTATGTGGCTGCAGCCATTACCAGTTTTGTCCGCGAGCAAGTAGTGGGGGCCCATCCCGATAGCACCCTCGCCACTGTTGGGTCCATCAGCTTCGAGCCAAACCTGATCAATGTGATTGCCAATAAAGCCACCTTAACCCTCGATTTACGCGACCCTGATGAGTTGCGTTTACAGGAAGCCGAACAAAAAGTCCGCCTCTTCATCGAACAGATCAGTCGACAAGAAGGGGTGACAATTACAGTAGAGCCGCTGGTGCGCTTCCAACCGGTGGCTTTTGATGCACTCCTGGCCGATGAGATCGAGCAGGCTGCCACAGAGCTTGGCTTGTCATCCTTACGCATGACCTCGGGAGCAGGCCATGATGCACAAATGATTGCCCGCATTGCCCCAGCCGCAATGATCTTTGTGCCTAGTGAGCAAGGCATCAGTCATAACCCTCGTGAACACACGGATGATCAGCAGCTGATCCAGGGTGCCGAGGTATTACTCCGGGTAGTGCAACAGCGATTGCAAGCCGCCCCCATCGCACTAACTCGCTAACTCACTACCGCAGGACTATGTCATGTTGATCCGCAATAAGCAGGCAATCTTCAACCACTATCCCGAACAACTTGAGTTATTACTCAATAAACAACGCGCTCACCAGTGCCAGCAATGGCTCTCACAGTGGTCGGGGGTGAGTCCTCAGGCTACTCCCCTTTATCATCTGCCTGAATTGGCCGCCCAGCTTAATCTGGGACATTTAAGCTTAAAGGATGAATCAGTGCGCTCTGTACTGGGTAGCTTTAAAGCACTCGGTGCGCCGGTAGCACTCATTGGCCAAATTATGCGCCTGCACCCAGATTGGCTGCCTGAACACATTCTCAGCGGTGGTTACCGTCAAGCCCTGCAGAACTACACCGTCATTAGTGCAACAGATGGCAATCACGGCCGCAGCTTGGCTGCTGCAGCACGGGATGCCGGTTGCCAGTGCGTCATTGTGCTGCATGCCAATGTTAGCCTGGAGCGTGAGCAAGCCATTGCAGCCTATGGCGCTAAAATTATCCGGGTCTTGGGTAACTACGATGACTCCGTTGTTGAAGCGGCGCGTCTGGCTAAGCAACAGGGCTGGCAAGTGATCTCTGATACGTCCTATCCAGGCTATGAAGAAATTCCCTGCGACGTGATGCAAGGCTATGGTGTCATTGCTGCCGAGGTGATGCAGCAAATGGCACAGACCACCGCCACAACATCATTCTTAACCCACATTATCTTGCAGGGCGGAGTAGGTGGCTTAGCCGCCGGGGTACTGAGCTATTTCTGGCAGCATTTTGCGGCACAACGCCCCTGTTTTATTGTGGTTGAACCTCAGCAGGCAGACTGCTTACAGCAAAGCGCTATCCAAGGCTATGCTACCCAGGCCAGTGGCAGCGTCGATTCGCTAATGGCGGGATTAGCATGCGGGGAAGCCTCCCCCCTGGCGTGGCAATTCTTACAACCAGGGGTTGATTACTTTGTCACGATAAGTGATGAGCAAGCAGTCATGGCTATGCAAGTCCTTGCTCAGGGCAGTGCAGGTGATATTCCCATCCTCGCCGGTGAGTCAGGGGCTGCAGGCTTAGCGGCACTGCAAGCCCTTCTGGCAAATCCCCAGCAGGCTGACACAGTGGGTTTAAATACTGATGCTCGTGTACTTCTGATTAATACTGAGGGAGCCACGGCGCCTTCGCTTTATCAGCAGTTGGTCGGCAGTAGTGCAGAAGAAGTCATCGCCCACCAACAAGCTTGGTTAGCACAGGCCGAAGCAACCACCTGACAGAAAAAAGCCCGCACAAGGCGGGCTAAAACAGGGAATGAGAAAGGGCAGAGCGCTTAACCCACGCTCTCAGGGGTAGAACGCCTGCCAGCCTGGTGACAAGCCAAGGCTGGCGTATTCAATGCCAAAGATGCCTTACATATTGGGGTAGTTAGGCCCACCTGAACCTTCGGGGGTTGTCCAGGTAATGTTTTGTGCCGGATCTTTAATATCGCAGGTCTTACAGTGCACGCAGTTTTGCGCGTTAATCTGGAAGCGCTGCTGACCATCATCCTGAGTAACCACTTCATAAACCCCAGCCGGACAGTAGCGCTGAGCAGGCTCATCATACTTCGCTAGGTTATGCGCAATGGGAATAGAGGCATCGGCTAGCTTCAAGTGGCAGGGCTGATCTTCCTCGTGGTTCGTATTGGATAAGAATACCGAAGACAATTTATCAAAGCTCAGCACGCCATCAGGCTTCGGATAGTCAATCTTGCGACACTCACTGGCAGGCTTCAGCTGAGCATAGTCTTCATGCTCATCTTTCAGAGTAATCGGCAGCTTACCGTTAAAGATATTCTGGTCGATAAAGTTGAACGCGCCGCCTAAGTAGGGACCAAACTTATGCAGTGCCGGACCAAAGTTACGCGCCCGATAAAGCTCGTCATAGGCCCAGCTGGATTCAAATGCCGTTGTGAACTCATTCAGCTCACGGCCACCCTCATCGCCTGCACTCAATACCTGGAACAGCGTTTCTGCTGCAACCATGCCAGACTTCATCGCGGTATGAGTGCCTTTGATCTTGGCAAAGTTAAGGGTGCCAGCATCACAGCCAACCAAGAGGCCGCCTGGGAAAGTCATTTTCGGGAGGCTGTTTAGCCCCCCTTTGGTAATCGCCCGCGCGCCATAGGAAACCCGCTTGCCACCTTGCAGATACTGACTGACCACAGGGTGGTGCTTATAACGCTGGAACTCATCAAAGGGACTGACATGGGGATTGCTGTAGTTGAGATCCACAATCAGACCCAAGACCACCTGGTTGTTATCAGTGTGGTAGAGGAAGGAACCACCGGAGCACCCCTCAGCGAGCGGCCAACCAGCTGTATGCACCACCAATCCAGGCTGATGTTTAGCAGGATCCACATCCCACAGTTCTTTAATACCGATTGCATAATGCTGGGGGGTAGCCTGTTGCGCCAGATTAAAACGCTTAATTAGCTGTTTGCCCAAGTGTCCACGGCAACCTTCCGCGAAGATGGTATATTTGGCCCGCAGTTCCATACCTGGCATGTAGCTGTCTTTCTGACTGCCATCAGCCGCAACTCCCATATCTCCGGTAATCACACCACGTACTACACCGGCTTCATCCAGCAGCAACTCATGGGCGCTGAAACCAGGGAAAATTTCTGCCCCCAGGCCTTCAGCCTGCTCCGCCAGCCAGCGACAGACATTCCCCAGGCTAACGATGTAATTGCCATGATTCATCATGGTCTTAGGAACAAAGGAGTGGGGTACCTTAATCGCTTTTTGGGCGTCACGCAGGAAGTAGATTTCGTCATCTTTGACGGGGGTATTCAGGGGGGCGCCCATGTTCTGCCAGTCTGGGAAGAGTTCATCCAGCGCTCGGCTTTCAATCACAGCACCAGAGAGGATATGGGCACCGACTTCGGAGCCTTTTTCGACCACACAGACACTTAGCTCCTGGCTATTTTGTTGCGCCAGCTGCATTAAACGACATGCAGTTGCTAAGCCAGCCGGTCCAGCCCCTACGATGACTACATCAAACTCCATTGATTCACGTTCCACGGTTCGCCCTCCGGTCTCTGTTATTTTGTCACTGCTGATTGTCAGCTTTTTATAGTTAGCTATCGCTTTGACTAGCGGATTCCAGTGTAGTGGGGAATCAGAGCCAACGCACGGAGCTAATGCTAGGGGTTTTCCCTAGGTTTTGCCAGCTAATATACTAATTATTAGATTAATAACAAGGAATAAATGTTTACGTAAACGTAAGCTTTGGCTAGTATCGAACAAGTCATGCAGTTTGACTGCTCAATGCCTACTGCAGGCATCCTTTTCGAGCACCGCCTGGCGCTCCGGGCATAACAGAGGAAATGTCTATGAAAGTTCTCGTCGCGGTGAAGCGGGTCATAGATTACAACGTGAAGGTACGGGTCAAAGCCGACCACAGCGATGTCGATCTGGCCAACGTCAAAATGGCCTTAAACCCCTTCTGTGAAATTGCCGTTGAAGAAGCGGTGCGCCTGAAAGAAAAAGGCGTTGCCTCAGAAGTTGTTGTCGTCAGCATCGGTCCCAAAGCTGTACAGGAGCAGTTGCGCACAGCCTTGGCCTTAGGGGCAGACCGTGCGATCCAGGTTGAGACAGAACAAAGCCCAGAACCCCTGGGGGTAGCCAAGGTGCTGCATAAGTTAGTTGAACAAGAGCAACCCGGGCTGATTATCCTCGGCAAACAGTCGATTGATGGCGACAACAACCAAACCGGCCAGATGCTGGCGGCGTTGGCAAATCTGCCTCAGGCTACGTTTGCTTCAGAAGTGGTAGTCGAAGCAGAGCAGGTGAAGGTCACCCGGGAAGTAGATGGCGGGCTGCAAACCCTGGCCCTGCAGTTGCCAGCAGTCATTACCACCGATTTACGCCTAAACGAGCCTCGTTATGCTTCTCTGCCAAATATTATGAAAGCAAAGAAGAAACCATTAGAGGTGGTAAATCCTGCTGACCTGGGTGTGGATCTCAGCCCCCGTATCCGCCAATTAAAAGTCACTCCGCCAGCCGAGCGCCAGGGTGGGGTGAAGGTAGCGAACGTAGCTGAGCTAGTCGATAAACTGAAAAACGAAGCAAAGGTGCTGTGATGCGTACACTGGTTATTGCGGAACATGATAACGCGAGCCTGAAGGCAGCCACTCTAAACACCCTGGCCGCTGCAGCACAGCTGGGGGCCGACGTGGATGTACTGGTTGCCGGTCATCAGTGCCAGGCAGTCGCAGAAGCAGCAGCTAGCATTGCCGGAGTCAGTAAAGTGCTGCTGTTGGATCAGCCTGCCCTGGCTCACCAACTGGCAGAGCCCTTGGCGGCAGCCGTGTTAAGTCAAGCGCAGGGCTACAGCCATATTCTCGCCTGCAGCACTACCACAGGGAAAAACTTCCTACCCCGGGTAGCAGCGCTACTTGATGTGGGACAGTTGTCCGATATTACCAAGGTGATTAGCGCAGATACCTTTGAACGTCCGATCTATGCAGGCAATGCGATTGCCACCGTACAGAGCCTGGATGAAATCAAAGTGATTAGTGTGCGCAGCACCGCTTTTGATGCCGTAGCAGCAGAGGGTGGCCAGGCCACCATTGAGACAGTCAATGCTGAGCTGCCGGCCGCTCAATCCAGCTTTGTGAATGAAAGCCTAGCGGTTTCGGATCGTCCGGAGCTGACCGCCGCCAATATCATCATTTCAGGTGGTCGGGGTATGCAAAATGGCGATAACTTCGACATGCTCTATCGCATTGCCGATAAGTTGGGAGCGGCTGTAGGTGCTTCCCGTGCTGCCGTCGATGCCGGTTTTGTACCCAACGACATGCAAGTGGGTCAGACGGGTAAAATCGTCGCGCCACAGCTGTATATTGCCGTCGGGATCTCCGGTGCTATTCAGCATCTAGCGGGGATGAAAGACTCGAAAGTGATTGTGGCCATCAACAAAGATGAAGAAGCCCCCATCTTCCAGGTGGCGGATTATGGTCTGGTGGCAGACCTGTTCCAAGCACTGCCGGAGCTGGAAGGCTCACTCTAAGCCTTATCAATTTACGCCCCGCTTAGCGGGGCGTTTTCATAACTGCAGAAACCTTTAACGCTTGGTTTTCACATCCAGATAATCACGCTGTATGCAGGTTTCCAGTGCATTCATCGCAGCCACTAATTCATCAAAGGTTTCACGCTGAATTTTTAGCTGAGCAATCTGCTCCCGCGAGGGCAACTCATCACCTGCCAAGGCAGCAATATCAAACAGCTCCTTAACATAGGCCGCCCGTGCCCGGGCGATAAGCTTCAGCAATGGAGCCAGGTCATCCAGGCTGAGTTCCGGAATCTGCGGATTAATAATGGCTCGATTGAGGTCACGCCGGTGTTTTTCTAGCTCAAGGAGCAGTCTGTTATTGTCGATGGGCATGATATTTCCTTAATTATCAAACTCGTACCTGATCTGTAGCGAAGATAAGCGAACTTTTCCAGTCTAGTCTGCTGCTTCCTGTCCTTCTGCAGCAGGCTCTCGGTGTAACCATAGCTCACGTTGCGGTAAAGGAATACGAATACCATGGCGGCGTAGGGAGGACTCCAGTTCCCAGGTATAGGAAGCATTCACCTGACCGGGGCGCTTTACCCCCTCGGGAGTGAGCCACACAATCAACTTAAACTCCATGCCATACTCACCAAAACCGGTCATCCACACCTGCGGATGGCGACCCGGGTGATTGCGCAGGGTGAAACTGACCGCTTCCGCTGCCTCCAGGCCTGCCTGACGCACCCGCTCTTTATCCTCCCCATAGGCTACCCGGAAGGGCACCAGAATACGGCGTTGCTCGTCATTCATAGTCCAGTTGGTGACGCGACCATTCACAAACTCCGAGTTAGGGATAACGATATCGACGTTGTCGTTGGTGGTAACCACCGTACTGCGAATATTGATCTGCTTGACCTCTCCGGTCACCCCAGACTCCAGCTCAACGTAATCTCCCACCTTGAGGCTGCGCTCAAACAGCAGAATCATGCCAGCAATAAAGTTGCTGACCATGGCTTGTAAGCCAAAACCGATACCGATACTGAGGGCGGAAGCAACCAGCGCCAGATTCGACAAATCCAGACCTAAACTGGAAAGAGCAACGAAGGTGCCAAAGAGCATAATGGCATGATGTAGCACCTTACCCAGGGTATACATGGAGGCCTGGTTGACATTGGGACGATGCCCCCAGAATCGCGCCAGGGCACGTTGTGGTAACTTGGCCAGATGCCAGGTCAGCAGCAAGATAAGGAGGACACGCAGCACCCCAAAGGGGGTCACCGGGGTTTCATTAATGGAAAATAAACTGGCCGAAAACCAGGCATATACCAACGCAGCTGCGACCTTCAGGCCACTCCAAAAGCGCTGTAACTGACCATTAAAGCCCTGCTGTTCGGCGGTAATCCAACCTTCCACCATACGAATCAGCAGCTCTGCATCCATCCGGCTGGCTTCGAGCGCGGCCAAACGCTCCAAGCGTTTCAGCGTCTGATTATCTGCGCCGGCTTGGCGCAACAGGGTATTCCAGCGCACCAGTTCAGCACCGAGTTTGCGATTTTCTTCTTTTAGCTGATCTTTTAACGCTGCCATTGTTTCCACGTTGGCAGGGGGCTGCTGAAAATACAGCAGCATCAGCTGAGTCTGGAGTCGACGATGCTCGATCGCTGCCAACTCCATCTCTACATTGGCGAGGGCTAACTCGCCCTGCATGCCATTCTGACTCGGGCGTGTGAGCAGTTTTTGCAGCTGCTTGCGGGCCTGCTGCTCTTCCTGCTGCCAGCGCTGTAACTGGCGCTGCCAGTTTTGTTGCTCGTCATCTCCCACCACTACATTAGGCAGTGCGGCTTCCAACCCCTTTTGCAATCCCTGCAGACGCTGCTGCTCAACCTCGAATTGCTGCTTAAGGTGTAACGCCCGCAGGGCCAAGGATTCCACTTCGAAGCGCGCACTGACTAACATCAGTCCCTGACTTAAGCGTTCGCTGGATTCATCTTCCAGACTCAAGTAAGCCGCTTTGTCCGTCTCCAGCTTCTTGCGGGCGTTTTTCTCTTGGCTTTGGATGCGCTGCCATTGCTCCTTTAAATTACTCAGGCGTTGCTGCGAATCGACTGCCAACTGATGCAGTGCCAGTAGCTCCGCCATGCTATAGCGGTTGCGCGGTTCGGGCAGGGGAGGAGAGGCCTCAGGAACACTGTGCTGCAGTAACTGCCGGTAAAACCCCAACGCCGCCAAAGCATTGTCCAGCAGACCCAAACGGTGCTGATCCCCGGTTTGGATTAACGGCTCCCGCAAACTACTTAACTGTTCTTTAAAGCGTTCAAGACGCTGACTTTGTTGCTCCGGCTTATGCACGAAGTATTCCCACCAGTCTGCTTTTAACTGGCTGGGGTGGGGGAGGCTGTATTCCACCGCCGGTGCTTTTAACGCGGTTGGTAAAACGTTGGCACTCTGCCCGATAAGAGGCAGGGATAAGCTAGTAATGAAGACAAAAAACTGACAAAAACGGCGCATGCTGATCTTCCAACAGAAGTGGGCCAAGCTTAGCCAAAAGGCTGCTATTCGTCTCGCTTTGTTCAAGGGTAATGATGACAAAAAGATGGCGGCATCTACAGGGTTGTCCACCTGGCTGTTTGCTAGTGCTATGCGCTACTGAATTTTCACCAAGATGTCTATAGAGACGGCTAAAAATATAAGGATTGCGCCACAAGATACGCTAACTATTTGATTTATTTAGACGGATAACATCTGATCAAAAAATAATCAATCTAACTAAAGCTGCCATTTCTGTGTCCTCAACTAGGCTATTCGCCAGGGTGTCCACAAGGTTATCCACACGATTTTTGGATAAGGCGTGCCAGCCCAATAGCGACGGGCATTGGCAGCAATGGGGATAAAAGTGGCATAGTTTTTGAGATTTTTACCGCGCCTGCAGCCTACCCAACAAGTCGAGGATGGTCTTTTATGCAAGTAAAAATAACAAAAAAAATTCTTGTCCCGTCACAAAAACTAGCGATAAAAAAGCGGCCATCGGGCCGCCAGACATACTAAAGGGAATCTCCATTGGTGACAGTCACTACAACCTCATTATTGGCCAAGATCAGCCCACTTGGCTCCCGCTATTAGCGTTTTGCTCAGCTATGGGGGCAGGCCACAGGCTGGTAGAGAGCTGACTGGCAAGCAAACGCTGCTGTAACCAGCTAGCTGCCTGCCGTAACTGGCTCGGTTGCCACCCGTAACGATCTGCCCAGGACGCTAGCAATACTTGTTCTTCCGCTAGCCACTGGCGTAATAGCGGGTGGCTCAGGCAGCGACCATCGGCTAACAGCGCCTGATGCCTGAGCCAATGCCAGACACAAGCACTGGCAATTTCGGCACTGGCAGCCTCTTCCAGTTGTTGTTGGTATTGCCATACCCCTTGGCCACTTAACCAATGGGTTAGGTAGCCCAACGCGATACGTAAACAGTGACGTACACCCGCCTCCGTCCGTTTGCCCTCACATTGATTAAGCAAATCCTTGGCGGCGATAGGTTCATCCTGCTCCCGCCATACCCGCAGTTGATTCGGTTGGCCCGCCAAGTGCAGCTGATACAAGGCCTTGACCGGTGCAATTAAATGAGGGCTCGCCACCCAGGTACCATCATGGCCGTAGTCAATCTCCCGGCGCTTCTCCTGCTCTAATGCCTTGGGTAACTCAGTCAGCTCCGCAGGGGCTAGCCAACTGGCAATACCACCCAGCGCCAGGGCACCGCGCTTATGGCAGGTACGAATTAACAAGCGCGAATAGGCATCCAGGAAAGCCTGATTCATGTTTACCACCTGAGGATCTGGCAATAGACGCTCGCCATCTTCTGCGTGGGTTTTGATATAGCTATGAATATAGTCCCAGCGCCCCCAACTCAGGGCGACGACGTGATGGCGCAGACAGTAAAGGATTTCATCCATCTGTAAGGCTGCGGATAAGCTCTCAATCAAGACACTGACCTTGATACTGCCCCGTGGAAGCAGATAAAAGTCTTCGGCAAACGCCAGCACCTCAGCCCACCATGCCGCTTCTTGATAACTCTCCAGTTTGGGCAGATAAAAGCCAAGGCTTGCCTCCCGCAACTGCGCTAGATGAGGCACCACACAGAGAGCAAAATCAAACAATGACGCCGACACGACCTCGTTAGCGACCAGGTTAGCTTGCTCCAAACAAAGCCTCTGAGTTAGGTGTAACCCTCGAACACGCACCTGCACAGAATAGCTGTGCGGCTGTTGCAAGTGTTGCCGTAATCCTTGATGCGCTTTTTGCAGCGCCTTGGCTGTTGGACAGAAGCTATCCTCAAAATCGACGATCAGTGAATCTGGCGCGGCCTTGGCAACCTCCGTTTCCAGTAGTTGATCTGCAGCCAGTAACCATTCGACCTGCCTGGATTGCAGTCGTGCAGGAATAGCCGCAATGCGCCAGCTGTTATCTTCACGGATTGCCCGGCCTAACTCACAGAAGTCCGGCCGGGCACCCTGACGGTAGTTGGCCTGACGAAGCTCACGGGCCTTAAGTAGCTGTTGGCGCCCACTTTCAAAACGCTTTAATAGTGCTAACAGGAAAGGGCAGGCCTGCTGCAACGGCAACCAGCTGTCCATATCATGATGATGACCATGCTGTGCTGAAAGCGGAGGTTGTAGGGAGCTGGGTAGCTGCTGCGGCACTGGCGCAACAGAAGTAGCAAGTGGTGGCATAAAGCACCTCGGCAGCAAGATTCATATTCATTCATAGAGCCAACACCAAGGATAGGGTGCAGCCTTAGGCTGAGCAGAAGAAGCCGGGTGAGCATCCACCATGAGCAGCAGGGATCACCTGCAGGAGTCATGGGGTAGCAGCCTGATGAAGCTATATTGGGCAGGAGGATGAGAGGGGTCAAGGCGAGTCCACAGATGTAATATTTTTACATGCTGCATCGCAAAATAAGAGGGTGTAAATTTACCGCAAAACAGTCCGCACAAAAATCATAACAACTTGATATATAAGAATAAAAATATAGTGATTAATCATGCTGCACTTGCACTGATTAATTTTCTTATTCTTTTACAAGCGCATCTTGTCATCTCAAAATGCCAAAAAAGTCTAAAAGAAAAAGCTAACAAAATCAGGTAAATAGCCACCAAAACTCCATTTGGTGGCTTTGTGTTTATTCTGTGACGGGATAGGTCACCTTAGTCAACAAAGTAGAGGCTGCCCTGGTTGTAAAGCACTAACAACATGGCCTGTAAAGCGGGCTCATCCAGACCGGGCAGCTGCGCCAAATCAACCTCATTGCTTTCACATAAGCGCTTCACCCCAGCGGCCGCAGGGGGAGGGCAGGGAATGGCTGCGCCATCGACAAAGAGAGTCAGGCCACCATCTCCCACCTCGGTCCAGGCATAACGACTGGACTCATTCAGACGAATCCGGCTTTGCTGTTGCAGCACTTCTGGCCATTCTTGCGCACTGAAGGATTCCTCTGGTGCGGGATCATGTTCATCGTACTTAGGCTCAGTCATATATTTGCCTAACCACTGGGCCAAGTATTCGCGGTTATCCACTACAGAGTGCAACAGTTGACGCAAGCGCTCGATCGCCGCTTCATCAATCTGGGCACTCGCCTGGGGTAGATGCAGGTCTGCATCGGCATAGCGCACTTCCGGCAGCAGACGTTCGCCAACATAGTCGCTGAAGTCACGTAGCACTTCCTGTAACGAGGGCGCTCGGAAACCGACCGAATAGGTAATACAGCCATCCCCTAATGCAATGCCGTTGTGGCCGACGCAAGGGGGCACGTACAGAATGTCACCTGGCTCTAGCTCAAATACCTGTTCAGGCTGCCATTGTTGCAGGATCTTGACGGGGAGACCGCTACGTAAAGGCGTGTGACTATTGAAGTGGCCACCAATCTCCCAGCGGCGCCGTCCTTCTGCCTGCACCAGGAACACATCATAATTATCGAAGTGCGGCCCCACCCCGCCGCCATCAGCGGCGTAGCTGATCATCAGGTCATCCAGGCGCCAGTTCGGAATAAAGCGAAATTGCTGTAGGAAATCCGCAGCCTCTGGTAGCCAGTGGTCCACGGCTTGGACTAATAGGGTCCACTGGTTTGCAGGCAGACTGGAGAAACGCGTCTCATCGAAGGGGCCATGCTCAAGACTCCAATCATGGCCGGGTTGCTCAGCGATGATAAGACGTGCCTCTACTCCCTCTTCACAGGCCAGGCCAGCCAGTTCATCTCCACTAATCAGGGACTGAAAGTCTGGCAAGGCATTCCGCAGTAAAACCGGCTTTTTATGCCAGTAGTCACGTAAGAAAGTGGCAATGTCCAGATGGCCAAGGTGGCTAAGGGGTGCTGTGTTCATGCTATCGCCTGTCGCTAAACTGCCCTGAGGGGCGTAAACAAGGCGGCCACCCCGAAGGTGGCCGGATATGGCGCCTATCATAACAAAGCCTTGCTTGAGCTGCTTTGATTCACCTCACTCCCACAACCAGTAATAGCCGTAGGCCACAGCAAGTGCGGGAATAGCCGAGTAGAAAGTCGCCAGCAGCGCTGCCCGGGGGGCAATCGCTAACGCTGGAAAGAGCGCATCGCCATCATTGCTGATGGCATTTCCCAACTGCGCCGAGAAGGGGATACTGCCTTGAATATAGAGGCTGGTCACAATGATCTGCGGTCCACACCCTGGCAATAAACCAAGCGCCACCCCTAATAACGGAACCCAGTGTGGTGCCTGGTTAAACCAACGAGCCAAATCCACCCCCGTCAGGGCAATGGCTACTTCGAACAATACAAATGCCGCCATGACCCAAGCACTAATAAAGCTGGTATCCCGCAGTACCAATGCCATTTGGCTCAGTTGCGGACGCTGACTGTCATCCGCGACTAGGTGCTGATAGGCATGGTCATCATCTTCTGCTTGCACCAGTGCCCAATGCCAAAGCATCGCCAGGCCGGCAACAAAACCAAATAGCTCGGCACTCGGAGCGGGTAAGTTCAATAAGGAGTCCAGATCATATTGCAGTGCTTGCAAGAGCCCACCGGCTAAGCCCAGCATCAACACCAGCATCCAGATTAAGTCAGAGGTCTGCAGCCACCATACTGGGCTCTCGCTAGTCCGACATCCGGCTGGAGGTAGGGTTGACTGGCGCTCACGAATTCCCTGGGGATGGAGCCAATCTACCAAGGCACCACTGATCACTCCCACTCCCATCGATATGAGCATAACGGTTACGCCATCCATGGGCTTGGTTGCTAATAGTAGGAACGCCGCATCTCCCATCGTTGCGGTTAACACAGCGACCACCGCACCAAAACTAATGCGCCCCTGAATATATTGGGTTACCACAACGATGGCACCACCGCAGCCAGGTAAGGCGCCCATCACCACGGCAAAACTCAGTTGTTGCCAGGGAGACTGTCCCATTCGTTGTGTAAAGGCTTGCAGCCATCGCTGTTCTGCCATTTTGTACAGTGCAAGGGTAGCGGCCACAAAGCTACTGACTTGCCAAAAGGCATCGGCGATCGCCCCCATGACAAGGGGCTGACTAAAGGGTAATAGCAATAACAAGCTAAAGAGGGCAGGCAGCCAGAGGCGTTTACGCCTAGCACCTAATTGGGCAAGCGGGAGTCGAAGAGAGGAAAATAAAGCGTCCATAATGCGGCTCCTAAGACATTGGGCGCATTATGGACACGAATGCAACTTGTTATCAATTGCATTTACTTTATAAGGTTAATAGGAACGCCCTATCACCACCAAAGTGAAGCCGCCAAGCTCAGATTTGCTTGGCTTGGCTGACAGCATTGCCGATATAGCTGGCAGGGGACATTGTCAGCAGTTCTTGTTTGGCCTGTTCTGGCAGCTCCAGTGAGTGAACAAACTCTTGCATCAATGCCTGATCAATCACTTTACCGCGAGTCAATGCCTTCAGCTTTTCGTAGGGTTCGGCAATGCCATAACGGCGCATTACCGTTTGAATCGCTTCTGCCATCACTTCCCAAGCATTATCCAAGTCTTCATTGAGGCGCTTGGCGTTCATTTCCAGTTTGCTGATTCCTTTTAAACTGGCTTCATAGGCAATCACACTATGCCCGATACCCACTCCCAGGTTACGCAGAACGGTGGAGTCCGTCAGGTCACGCTGCCAACGGGAAATCGGCAGTTTAGCAGCCAGGTGTTGGAATACTGCGTTAGCGATCCCCAGGTTACCTTCAGAGTTTTCGAAATCGATCGGGTTAACCTTGTGCGGCATAGTGGAGGAGCCAACCTCACCTGCGATAGTGCGCTGTTTGAAATAGCCCAGTGAGATATAGCCCCATACATCGCGATCAAAATCGATCAGGATGGTGTTAAAACGCGCCAATGCATCAAACAATTCAGCGATATAGTCGTGCGGCTCGATCTGGGTGGTGTAGGGGTTCCACTGAATTCCCAGGGAGGTGACAAAGGCTTCTGCATTCGCTTGCCAGTCGATCTCGGGATAGGTCGCCAAATGAGCATTGTAGTTACCCACGGCACCGTTGATTTTACCTAGCAGTGCCACGTCCTGTACTTGCTTCAGTTGACGACGCAAGCGGTAGGCAACGTTGGCCATCTCTTTCCCCAGAGTAGTGGGGGACGCTGTCTGACCATGGGTACGTGACAGCATTGGCTGTTCAGCGTATTGGCGAGCCAGTTCTTCAATGGACTCCACCAGCTTGTTCATCATCGGCAACAAGACTTGGTCACGCCCTTCGGCCAGCATCAATGCATGGGAAAGGTTATTGATGTCTTCGGAGGTGCAAGCAAAGTGCACAAACTCACTGATGGCAGCCAGCTCAGGCAAAGTCTGAAGTTTTTCCTTAATAAAGTACTCAACTGCTTTGACATCGTGGTTGGTGGTGCGCTCGATATCCTTAATCCGTTGCGCATCTTCCAGGTTGAAGTCGGCAACCATTTGATTCAGGAATGCATTCGCTTCAGTACTCAAGGCAGGGACTTCGGTAATCTGCGGATGTTGAGCCAGGCATTGCAACCAGCGAACTTCCACCGTTACGCGGCAACGAATCAAACCGTACTCACTAAAGATGGCACGCAAGGGCAGGGTTTTGCTGCCGTAACGACCATCAATAGGCGATACAGCGGTGAGGGCTGATAATTCCATCAGAGCGTCTCGCTACTAGCTAGTGGGGGGAGAAAACAAAGCGGGCGCATTATAGCGGACTTTGCCGAATAATGCGCCCGTTCGCGACAGCAGGAGGGTTAGCCGTGCTGCAACTGTTCACAGGCCTGCAGCAAGCGGCCACGGGATAAGAGGAGCTGCCAGCGGCGTCCACCCAACTGACGCCAATGACGTGCGGCACGAATACCGGCAAGCAATACTGCGCGAATACGATTGACGTTATCGTTATCACGCAGATGAATGGGGTTGCCTGATACATGAATACGGAAGCTGAAAGTGCTCAGGGTATCCTGATAAAGACCGGCCAAGGCGGCAATAACATTGGTATGCAGGTAAGGACAACTCTCTGGATCAGCCTGGTCGGCAAAGAAGCTTGCCTGGCGTTCAATTTCAGGCATGCGCTCACCCAGCTTTTGCAACATCGCCGGGGATTTATCGAGCTTACGTTCCAGCAGGATCAAGCTCAGCGCGTAGCGGATCACATCCCGACTTTGTTGGCTGTCCTTCTCCAACATGGCCTTCAATTCGCGCAGTCCCAGACTGAGGTTGTAGTTGAGCGCGTCACGCCCACCATATACATCCTCCGGTTGTTGCGGCTGCAGCATAAACAGGCTGCTGATGCTGGCCTCAAAAGGCGTCGTGCTTAGGTGGGCACGCTTAGCGATATCATCTACCAAACGTGCCGCCTGGAGTACTGCGGCCAAAGCCATTGCCTGTTGCAGGTAAGGGGTCGCCACGGTTAATTGTCCTTAAAGGTTGTCTCGATCACCCCGCCACCCAGGCAGACCTGATCCTGATAAAACACCACAGATTGTCCTGGCGTCACTGCACGCTGAGGCTCATCAAACACGACCTCATAGCCACCATCAGCCAACACCCGTAGCGTACAGGGCTGGTCGGGTTGGCGGTAGCGTGTTTTGGCGGTACAACGGAAGCCGTCTGCCGGACCTTGTCCCTGCACCCAAAACAGTTGGTTAGAACGCAGACGGTCAGAGAACAGCAGGGGATGGTCACTCCCCTGGGCGACAATCAAGACATTACGCTGCAGGTCTTTACCTACCACATACCAGGGCGCATCGCCGAACGCTTTCAACCCGCCAATGCCCAAGCCCTGTCGCTGTCCCAGGGTGTGGTACATCAACCCCTGATGCTGCCCCAATTCTTGCCCATCAGGCGTTTCTATTACCCCTGGCTGAGCAGGTAAGTATTGCTTGAGGAAGTCACTAAAGCGCCGCTCACCGATAAAACAAATACCGGTGCTGTCTTTTTTATTGTGAGTCACTAAATCATGTTGCTCAGCAATACGGCGCACCTCCGGCTTGGGCAGCTCTCCCACCGGAAACAGCGTTTGCGCAATTTCCTGCTCACCCACGGCATGGAGGAAATAACTCTGATCCTTATTACCATCCAGGCCTTTCAGTAGGTAGGTGTGCCCATCCTGATCCAGCCTACGGACATAGTGCCCAGTAGCAATCAGATCCGCCCCCAACATCTTGGCGTATTCGAGAAAGGCTTTAAATTTGATCTCACGGTTACAGAGAATATCCGGATTGGGGGTACGGCCCGCTTTATATTCCTGCAGAAAGTGCTCAAACACATTGTCCCAGTATTCGGCGGCAAAATTGGCCTTATGCAGATGGATACCTAACTTGTCGCAGACTGCTTGGGCATCAGCCAAATCATCCATGGCGGTGCAGTATTCCGTGCCATCATCCTCTTCCCAATTCTTCATAAACAGGCCTTCCACCTGATATCCCTGCTGTTGCAGCAATAACGCAGAGACTGAAGAATCGACGCCGCCGGACATACCGACAATTACTTTGGTGTTTTCAGGCACTTGCTTAGTCACGGAATTCATACCACCACAAAACTCACTCAGGCTGGCAACAGTCCAGCAAACTGGGGTCAGCATAGACGCTTTGCAAGGGCAAACGACGTCCAGCCAGATAATCTTTCAAGGCCTCACCCACCAAGGGCGAGCGCCATATTTCAGGTTGGCTTAGCAATTGTTCGGGATCCCACCAGCGGCACTGCACGATATCCGCATCAAGCTCTTCATGGAGCCGTTGCAGAGGCCGAGCAAGATAGCAAAGTCGACAATAGGTATGACCGGGCAGGGGAGTGAACACATAAGTCCCCAGAAAAGCCGTCAGCTCAATCTGCCAACCCGTTTCCTCTAACGCTTCCCGACGTGCCGCCTGCTCCACACTTTCACCCGGTTCCCAATGACCGGCAGGCTGATTCCACACTAAGCGCCCTGCGCAATGCTCTTCAACCATGAGAACCTGAGGAGCCTTTGCGCCTGGCTCCTGACGCTCGATAAGCGCGGCGACGGTGAGATGCACCTGATGGGACATGCCCAGGCTTCCTAGCTGCTGACGATGAGCGCCTATTATCTCGGCTAGCTAACAGTGGGGCAACCGTTGTCTGGTATTCCTGCTCACTCAGGAGCCGCCCTTCACCGGGTGCCAACTCCGTCAGTTGCCAGGGACCTAAGCCCATTCGAATCAGGCGAAGAGTAGGGTGGTTAATCGCCGCCGTCATTCTTCTGACCTGTCGATTACGCCCCTCTTTTATCTTAATTTCGAGCCAGCTGGTTGGGATGTTGGCCCGATAACGAATCGGCGGATCCCGCTGCCATAACGATGTTTCAATCTCACTGGGTAAGAGGCGTACTTCTGCGGGCAAAGTCAGTCCATCTTTTAATCGCAACCCCTGACGCATTTGCTCAAGCGCCTGCGCCGAAGGTTCGCCTTCTACCTGCACCCAGTAGGTTTTTGCCAGTTTATGCCGTGGATCTGTCAACACATGCTGCAAGCTCCCCTCATCTGTTAACACCAATAACCCCTCAGAGTCATAATCCAGACGCCCAGCAGCATACACCCCTGGCTCTTGGATAAAATCAGCCAGCGTGGCGCGCCCTGCATCATCTGTAAATTGGCACATCACCTGGAACGGCTTGTTGAAAAGATAAACCCGCGACATTACTAGTTTTCCGTTTAGACTTTGGCATAAAGCTGTAGTGAAACTACAAATTACTGCTGCAGAGTTGTCGACAATCTGGCATACTCTGGCCTCCTTCTTCGATACATTATTATTATTTGGAGCAGAGAATGGGATACCAAAAAATTAAGGTTCCGGCCGAGGGTCAAAAGATCACCGTTAACGCCGACATGTCTCTCAACGTCCCTAACAACCCCATTATCCCGTTCATCGAAGGGGACGGTATCGGTGTGGACGTTACTCCTCCTATGATCAAAGTAGTAGACGCAGCCGTTGAGAAAGCCTATGGCGGCCAGCGTAAGATCTCCTGGATGGAAGTTTATGCTGGTGAAAAAGCAACCACAGTGTACGACGAAAACACCTGGTTGCCCGCAGAAACCCTGGATGCGGTAAAAGAGTACGTAGTCAGCATCAAGGGTCCTCTGACCACTCCCGTGGGTGGCGGCATTCGCTCTCTTAACGTAGCTCTGCGTCAAGAGCTGGATCTATATGTTTGCCAACGTCCCGTGCGCTGGTTCACCGGTGTACCTAGCCCGGTTAAAAACCCTGGCGATGTCGACATGGTGATCTTCCGTGAAAACTCCGAAGACATCTACGCTGGCGTAGAGTGGAAAGCCGGCAGCCCCGAAGCTGAAAAAGTAATCAAATTCCTGACCGAAGAAATGGGCGTGAAAAAGATCCGCTTTACCGAAGGTTGTGGTATCGGTATCAAGCCTGTTTCTGAAGCCGGCACCAAGCGTCTGGTACGCAAAGCATTGCAGTACGCAGTCGACAACGACCGTAGCTCCGTGACCCTGGTACACAAGGGCAACATCATGAAGTTCACCGAAGGTGCCTTCAAAGAGTGGGGTTATGAGATTGCTCGTGATGAGTTCGGTGCTCAGCTGCTGGATGGCGGCCCCTGGATGGAATTCAAGAACCCCCGTACCGGCAAGCAGATCATCGTTAAGGACGTTATTGCAGACGCTATGCTGCAACAGATTCTGTTGCGCCCTGCTGAATATGATGTGATTGCCACTCTGAACCTGAACGGCGACTACCTGTCTGACGCTCTGGCTGCAGAAGTAGGGGGTATCGGTATCGCTCCTGGTGCCAACCTGTCTGACACTGTTGCCATGTTTGAAGCAACTCATGGCACTGCACCCAAGTATGCAGGTCAGGACAAAGTGAACCCTGGCTCTGTGATCCTGTCTGCAGAAATGATGCTGCGCCACATGGGCTGGACTGAAGCGGCTGACCTGATTATCAAGGGCACCGAAGGCGCTATCGACGCCAAAACCGTGACCTATGACTTTGAGCGTCTGATGGATGGCGCCAAGCTGCTGAAGTGTTCTGAATTTGGTGATGCTATCATCGCACACATGTAATTCAGTTAATCACTGAAAGCAAAAAACCGAGGCAATGCCTCGGTTTTTTTATGTCTGAGTGAAGTTGCTAACCTCTGGCTCCGAAAGTAAACAACCCTATCAGACGAACAGTCTATCCTATTTACCCTACCAACTATGTACCAAGCTAGTATGTACCAAGCTAGGTTACATAGCGTCCTGCAACTTACATGGCAGCATTGACATCATGCCGACTACTGGACTGGCAGTTAATCTTGCTCGCTTGTGTCAGACGATCCCTGGCCAACCTGCCTAGCGCCCTCAAGCGAAACCGGTCGGATATTGACTGCATGCACTCCTTTTGGTCCTGGGGTCGTATCATATTGCACCCACTGACCAGCTTTCAGTGTTTTATAACCTTCAATCTGAATGGACGAATAGTGAACGAATAGATCCTCTGCATCATCCCCATCGGAAAGGATGAAGCCATAACCCTTCGCGTTATTGAACCATTTGACTTTCCCTGTGTGCATCTCTTCAAACTCCCGAGTCACATTGCTGCACATGAAATGTGAGTATAACAGAGACTTTCTTAATGTGTAACAACATGCAAGTTTTTAACCCTATCTAATTTCATCATGGTTACAAAAGATAACCAACACTTTGATTCCACAATAGAACCTAGCCACGCCAGAGTATTGAACTTCCTGCTTACGGGACTCACTAATAAGGTGGAGCCCAAGAGTTTGCAGCAGTATGATGAAGTCATAGTTTGAAGGAGGCTTCAGAAGTAATGAGTATTTGGCTCTCAGGCGACAACGACGAGCATCTGGGCAATGAAGGCGGTATGGGTACGGCAACCCAGGTAATGAAACCTAAATTGCAACCGCCGCCCATGTACCAAGTAGTAATGCTGAATGATGACTACACTCCCATGGATTTCGTTGTGGAAGTATTACAGTTGTTTTTCAGCATGAATGAGGAACAAGCGACTCAAATCATGTTAGCGGTGCACCATCAAGGCAAAGGTATTTGTGGGGTTTTCCCTAAGGATGTAGCAGAAACAAAAGCAGCGCAGGTTAATCAGTATGCGCGCCAACAGCAGCATCCCCTGATGTGTGAAGTGGAAAAAGTAGGCTGAATCGCAACGGCAGAGGCGTTTATGTTAAACCGAGATCTAGAATTTTCGCTCAGTCTGGCATATCGGGTTGCCAGGGAAAAACGCCATGAATTCATGACGGTAGAACACCTGTTGCTAGCCTTGCTGGATAACAAGGATGCTGCGCAAGTGTTACGGGCTTGTGGAGCCAATTTCGAGCAACTGCGCCGCGGCTTGGCGGAGTTTGTCGATGCCACCACTCCCTTGATTCCCGAGGCGGACCCCAATCGTGAAACCCAACCTACGCTGGGCTTTCAACGAGTCATTCAAAGAGCCGTCTTTCATGTCCAGTCCTCCGGTAAAAAAGAAGTCACTGGAGCCAATGTACTCGTGGCTATCTACAGCGAGCAGGAAAGCCAGGCTGCCTATATCTTGCAACAGCAGGGTATTGAACGCCTGGATGTTGTGAACTTCATCTCTCACGGCATCTCCAAAGTAGGTGAAGAGCGTGGTTATGATGGTGACCAGGAGTCGGAAGGCAGTAGTGAACAAAGCGAGGCGCCGGCCAATCCACTAACCAGCTTTGCCGCCAATTTAAATGAGCAGGCAGCCCGCGGCAAAATTGATCCTCTCGTTGGCCGTGATGCTGAGGTCGAGCGTGTCGTGCAGATTCTCTGTCGTCGGCGTAAAAACAACCCCTTACTGGTTGGTGAAGCCGGGGTAGGGAAGACAGCAATTGCCGAAGGCTTAGCCAAGCTGATTGTTGAAGGCAAAGTTCCTGAAATTATCAAAGGTAGCGTGATCTATTCTTTGGATCTTGGTGCCCTCTTGGCGGGCACTAAATATCGCGGTGATTTCGAGAAGCGCCTGAAAGGCCTGCTAGCCCAGCTGAAAAAGCAAAAAAATGCCGTGCTCTTTATCGATGAGATTCATACCATCATCGGCGCAGGGGCCGCCTCCGGCGGGGCAATGGATGCATCCAATTTGCTCAAACCCTTACTGAGCTCGGGTGAATTACGCTGTATTGGCTCAACCACCTTCCAGGAATTCCGGGGCATTTTTGAGAAAGACCGCGCCCTGGCCCGCCGTTTTCAAAAGGTCGATGTGCTTGAACCGAGCGTTGAGGACACCTACCACATTTTACAGGGCCTGAAGAGTCGCTTCGAAGAGCATCATCAGGTCAGCTATACCGATCAAGCGCTGAAAGCCGCTGCAGAGATGGCCGGACGCTATATTAGCGACAAGCATATGCCCGACAAGGCCATTGATGTCGTGGATGAAGCAGGGGCCTATCAACGCCTGCAAAAAGAACCGAAAAAGGTGATTGATGTCTTCGAGATCGAAGCCATCGTTGCCAAGATAGCCCGTATCCCACCAAAAAGCGTATCGGCCTCGGACAAAGATCTGCTGCGCAAACTCGATAGTAATCTGAAGATGGTGGTATTTGGTCAGGATGAGGCCATCGACACCCTTAGCTCCGCTATCAAACTCTCACGCGCAGGACTGAAAGCGCCCAATAAGCCGGTTGGCTGCTTTCTCTTTGCTGGCCCGACCGGGGTGGGGAAAACGGAAGTTACCAATCAACTGGCAAAAATGCTGGGTATCGAGCTGGTACGCTTCGATATGTCCGAGTACATGGAGCAGCATACGGTATCCCGCTTGATTGGTGCCCCTCCTGGCTATGTTGGCTTTGATCAAGGCGGCCTGCTCACCGAAGCCATCACCAAGTCACCTCATTGCGTGCTGTTACTGGATGAGATTGAGAAGGCCCATCCTGATGTCTATAACCTGCTGCTGCAGGTAATGGATAACGGCACCCTGACCGATAACAATGGTCGCACCGCTGACTTCCGCCACGTCATCCTGGTTATGACGACTAACGCGGGAGCAGAGCAACTAAGCAAGCGCTCCATTGGTTTCTCCAGCCAAGACAACAGCACCGATGGCATGGAGGCTCTGCGCAAGACCTTTACGCCTGAGTTCCGCAACCGTTTGGATGCGATTGTGCAGTTCAAAGCCTTGGGCCTGGATATCATCAAACATGTCGTCGATAAGTTCCTGATTGATCTCCAAACCCAACTGGATGACAAACAGGTGCTACTCAATGTCGATGAAGAGGCGCGGAGTTGGCTGGCCGCACACGGCTATGATGAAAAAATGGGGGCGCGCCCGATGGCACGTCTGATTCAAGACAAGCTCAAGCGCCCCTTGGCCGAAGAGATTCTGTTCGGTGCCTTAAGCGAGAAGGGTGGACAGGTTTGGGTCAGTGTAGATGGCGATGAACTTCAGGTGAGGGTGGAAGCAGCCTGATGGCTGCTTCCCTTAACTTGTCAGGCCGGACTTAACGGGAACGATAAACGATGCGGCCCTTGGTCAGGTCATAGGGAGTCATTTCGACTTTGACCTTATCACCAGTCAGAATGCGGATGTAATTTTTGCGCATTTTGCCGGAAATGTGTGCAGTAACCACATGTCCATTTTCCAGTTCAACCCGGAACATAGTATTGGGCAGCGTATCCACTACCGTACCTTCCATTTCAATACAATCTTCTTTGGCCATTCAGCCTTCCTCTATCTGTTGTCAGATCCACTAATAAAACTAGGGGGCTCAAGCAAGTGCGCTATTGTGCCTGAAGCGGAGCCAACAGGCAAAGTTCAGTTGCATTGCAACCATTGACCATTCAAAAGCAGCTGCACCGGACGGTAGTCGAGCTTGTAGCTCATTTTTTTGCAGGATTTGACCCAATAGCCCAAATAGACAAAGGGTAAAGTCTGTTGGCGGGCATATTCCAGTTGCCAGAGGATGGCAAACACACCCAGACCGCGATTTGAATCAGGATCATAAAAGGTGTAAACCGCCGAGAGCCCCTGTGGCAGCACATCCACTACCGCCACCGCCAGCAAGACCCCTTGGCCATCCCGAAAGCAGAGGAATCGCGTTTCCTCCCGCCCCTCCACCAAAAAGCCATGAAATTGCTGGGGACTGGGCGGGTACATATCACCATCCCAATGGCGCGCCTCAATATAGCGGGCATAAAGGAAATAGATTTCATCGGTCAGTTCGGGGTGCTCCCAACTTACCTGTAAGTCTTGATTGCGCCGCCAGCAACGCTTTTGGCTTTGCCGTGCCTTAAAGGTTTTGCTCGGTACCCGAATAGAGATGCAGGCCTGGCAGCTTTCACAATGCGGGCGATAGAGGTGTTTACCACTACGACGGAAACCTAAATCACTGAGGTAAACATACCCCTCGGTATCAACCCGAGCATCCGGATCCAAAAATACTGTTTTTGCCTGCTGCCCTTCAATGTAACTGCAGGGGTGTTCGGATGTGGTATAAAATTTGAGCTCTTCAAACTGCATCCTGCCTGCCCCCTTGATCCAGTCGTAAGCCTCGATGTTGTGCGATGCACTCTGTTAAATTTGTGTGTGCATTAATGGCATCTTTCAATAGGCATTCAAATTCCCGCCGGCTGAATTGTTGCGCCCCTAAGCTGAGCAAGTGATCCGTGCGCATTTGGCAATCAATTAACTGGCAGCCCCATTGCTGTAATTGCCGAGTCCAGATAATTAAAGCAGTTTTAGAGGCATTACTGCGGTGGCTAAACATGGACTCACCAAAAAATGCCGCCCCGATTGCCAGCCCATACAAACCACCCACTAATTGCTGGTTATGCCATACCTCTACAGAGTGGGCCCAACCCAACTCATGCAAGCGCTGATAAGCCGCAATCATGCTTGGCTGAATCCAGGTACCTGACTGCCCCTCACGGGGAGTACTGGCACAAGCCGCAATCACTTGTGAGAAGGCTCGATTTACACTGACTTCGTACTCTGCTCTGCGCAGCTGCTTCGCCATGCTACGACTAACATGTAAGCTCTCAGGTAAGAGTACGCAACGAGGAGCTGGGCTCCACCACAAAATGGGCGAGTCCTCATCAAACCAGGGGAAGATCCCCCGCCGATAGGCGAGCAGCAAGCGCTCAGGACTGAGGTCACCTCCGGCTGCCAAGAGGCCATTCGGCTCATCCAGTGCCGTTGCCGTAGGCGGAAACCAGAGTCGATGATCAAGCCAGGGTAACATGATGGCATCCACTACAATCGAATTAGGAAAGGGGCCAGTCCCTTATTCCAGGTGGGACAACATCCTTTCCACCAAGCACAAGCCAGTGGGGGAGGGCATGCAGTGCCAAGCGAACTATGGCTATAATAACAGCCATTTCGATCAAGCCCCATAAAGGACTGATTTTGCAAGCGAAAAAGACGCTTAAACAAGAACGGGAACAACTCTGGGACAGCCTCTGGCAGCTCGCCAGGGAAGGGCTATTGCTAGTTTTGGTAGGCCTCTGCGCGTTTGTCCTGTTAGTCCTCTTTACCTTTGATCCAGGTGACCCCGGTTGGAGTCACCTGGGTTGGAACAGCAAAACCCTTAATGCCGGTGGCAACCTGGGAGCCTGGATGGCCGATATTTTATTAGCCCTATTTGGGGTCAGCGCCTTTTTATTGCCCGTTATTGTGGTCGGCAAAGCCTATTGGATCCTCAAATTTTGGAAGGCGCCTAACTGGGCCAGTGGCTTAATGCTGACACTGCGAGTCAGCGGGCTCCTGGCGCTGCTTGCCAGTGTCGCCAGCCTGGCCGCATTACACTTGGATAACAGCCAGTTGCGCTACCCTTATACCGCCGGCGGCCTACTGGGCCAAAATCTGGCCCCGCAACTGTTGTATTACCTGGACTTACTGGGCAGCAATATCCTGCTGACCCTAACTACCATGCTGGGTATTTCATTACTCACCAACTTCTCCTGGTTAGACTTGTGTGAGCGTCTGGGCAAGGGAGTCTATGCCTTGTCGCAGCTCTGGCAGCAAGCACCGAGCGCTAAAGAAAAGGCCCGCGACTCGGACTACATCAAACTCGATAGCAGTGAAATTGATACGCTATGGAATCAGGCCTCAGCCCCACCCGCTAAGGATATTCCGGTATTGGATGACATCCTCGACAGCGACACTCAACGTCCGGGCAAAACTGAACCGCGCTTTAATCTGGATGAGCCCAGCCTCACTATGGCCGTTCAACCGCACCCCACTCTGGATGACAAGTTAAGTCCCCGTATGGGCGAGTCGCTGAACGACACCCCGGATGAACCCGATGCCAATAGCCTTAGCTGGCGTGAGCGCCCCATCGCCGCGGAAGAAGTTGAGGCCGCCCTCAATTGGCAACCGCAAGCCAAGCCACGAGTTAGCAGCCCGCCGCCCCAGGTCAACCTGGAACCTGCACCTGCACCTGCACCTGCACCTGCACCTGCACCTGCACCTGAAAACAGTTTGCCGCCGCACCGCCCCCTTAGCATCAGCCCACTCGGGCGCCAATTGGATGTCGAGGACGAGGAGCTAGCCCATACCGCCCCCGCCACCCCGGCGCGGGTAGCCCTCTCGACCATTCCTTCACTGGAGGTGCTGGATCCCGCCGACAACAACAAAAACATTGGCTACAGCGCAGAAAAGCTGGAAGAAATGTCCGCCCTGCTTGAGGCCAAATTATTGGATTTTGGGGTCAAAATTGAAGTCGTGGCAGTGAACCCCGGCCCGGTCATTACCCGCTTTGAGGTGCATCCGGCACCTGGTGTCAAAGCCAGCAAAATTACCAATCTGGCGAAGGATCTTGCCCGCTCGTTAGCCGTGATGAGTGTCCGTGTTGTGGAAGTCATTGCCGGCAAATCGGTGATCGGCATTGAAATTCCGAATGATAAACGGGCCATGGTACGCCTGCGTGAAGTGCTGCAGGACGATATCTTCCAGCACAGCAAGTCCCCCTTACCCCTGGCACTTGGTCACGATATCGGTGGTTTCCCGGTGGTGGCCAACCTCGCCAAGATGCCGCACTTACTGGTAGCAGGAACCACTGGTTCAGGTAAGTCAGTCGGGGTTAACGCCATGATTCTCAGCCTGCTGTACAAATGTACGCCAGAGCAGGTGAGGCTCATCATGGTAGACCCGAAGATGCTGGAACTCTCTATTTATGATGGTATTCCCCATCTGCTCTGCCCAGTCATTACTGACATGAAGGAAGCCGCCGGCGCCCTGCGTTGGTGTGTGGGGGAGATGGAGCGTCGTTACCGTCTGATGGCTTCGGCGGGGGTACGTAATCTGGAGGGCTACAACCGCAAGCTGGAAGAAATGGCCGCCCGGGGTGAGTATCTGCCGGATCCATTGTGGAAAGCCGAAGAGTCACTAGAAGCCGAGCCTCCCATCCTCGAGCCGTTACCCTATATCGTGGTGATTATCGACGAATTTGCCGACATGATGATGATGGTTGGCAAAAAGGTCGAAGAGCTGATTGCCCGCATCGCACAAAAAGCACGGGCGGCAGGGATTCACCTGATTCTGGCGACTCAGCGCCCCTCAGTGGATGTTATTACCGGCCTGATCAAAGCTAACGTACCTTCACGTATTGCCTTTCAGGTTTCCTCCAAAATTGACTCCCGTACCATCCTTGATCAAGGCGGGGCAGAGAGCCTGCTCGGCAACGGCGATATGCTCTATCTCCCTATCGGCACCAGCATTCCGGTGCGGGTACATGGTGCCTTTGTGGCCGATGATGAGGTGCATCGCACCGTAGAGGAATGGAAACTACGTGGCGAACCCGACTATATCGATGACATCCTCAATACGCCGGAGGAGGGCAGTGGTCCGGTCGATACAGCTGGAAACTATGAAGAAGAACAGGATCCCCTGTACGATGAGGCGGTAGCTTTTGTGATTGAATCACGCCGTGCCTCTATCTCTGCGGTACAGCGCAAACTTAAAATAGGCTACAACCGAGCAGCCCGCATGATTGAAGCCATGGAAGCCGCCGGTGTGGTTTCCAGTCCCAATCACAGTGGTAACCGCGAAGTCATGGTTCCTAACGCGAAAGAATATTGAGGTAAGTTCGTGTTTAAAGCATTCCTGGGCGGCCTTCTGATGTCCGCCACCCTGTTGGTTCAGGCCGCTGAGCAGCCAGTACAGGCCTTTCAGCGCATCCTGGCACAGCATAAAACCCTGTCTGCCGAATTCTATCAGGTGGTGGCCGATGCCAATGGTCGCCCATTACAACAAACCACTGGCCGGGTAGACCTGCAAAAACCTGACCGTTTCCGCTGGGAAACCGATGAGCCCTTTGCCCAGTTATTAGTCTCGGATGGCCGCTATTTATGGCTGTTCGATAAAGACCTGGAGCAAGTTACCAAACAACCGCTGGATAAGCGTGCCACCCATACCCCCGCTTTGCTGCTGAGCAATGATGTCAGCTCACTGGAGCAGTCCTTCGATATCCAGGGTCATTTTGATGGCCAATCGCTATGGATGTTCCTGTTGCGTCCTAAAGATAACGAGAGCCTGTTCCAGGAGCTGCGCATCAGTTTTAAAGATGAAAAGCTGCTGGAAATGATGTTTGCCGATACCCTGGGCCAACAAACGCGGATCAGCTTCAAGCGTGTTGAAGAAAACGCCATGCTGCCCGCGCAACTGTTTGAGTTTGTCGTGCCCAAAGGGGTCGATTTGATCGAGCAGCCCTGAGGCGCCCATGAAGGATCTGTTTGCCGACCAACAACCCTGGCAACCCCTGGCCAGCCGTATGCGTCCACGTAATCTGGACGAATACATTGGCCAGACCCACCTACTTGGCCCGGGCCAGCCCCTACGTCAGGCGCTGAGCCAGGGCCGTCTGCATTCAATGATTCTGTGGGGCCCCCCCGGCGTCGGCAAAACCACCCTGGCCCGTCTACTAGCTAATCTCGGCGAAGCGGAGTTTGTTACCCTATCTGCAGTATTGGCGGGGGTAAAAGACATCCGTGAGATGGTCGAGCAGGCCCGCCAACGTCAATACCATGGGCGCAAGACGCTCCTCTTTGTCGATGAGGTCCACCGCTTTAATAAAGCGCAACAGGATGCGTTTTTACCCCATATTGAAGATGGCACTCTGCTGTTTGTTGGCGCCACCACCGAAAACCCTTCCTTTGCCCTTAACAATGCGCTGCTGTCCCGCGCGCGGGTTTATCTGCTCAAGCCCATCGAGCAGGACGCCATCCTGACTTTACTCCAACAAGCCCTGCAGGACCCTGAGCGGGGGTTGGGACAGCTGTCCCTGCAGCTGAGCAGTAGCCAGTTACAACGTCTGGCGCTGGCGGCCGATGGCGATGCCCGCAGTGCGCTCAATCTGCTTGAAGTGGCCGCCGACCTGGCAGAAGTGGATAGCGACGGGCAGCGCTACCTGGCCGATAGCCTGCTAGATGGGCTGCTTAAACAAGGCCGACGCCGTTTCGATAATCAAGGCGACGTGTTTTACGACCAGATCTCCGCCTTCCACAAGTCGGTGCGCGGCTCCTCTGCAGATGGGGCACTCTACTGGTATGCCCGTTTACTCGATGGGGGTTGCGATCCGCTCTATGTTGCCCGCCGCTTGCTGGCCATCGCCTCAGAAGATATAGGCTTGGCCGACCCTCGGGCACTCGAGGTCACACTCAATGCCTGGGATATTTTTGAGCGGGTAGGCCCAGCCGAAGGCGAACGCGCCATTGCCGAAGCCGCGGTGTACTGCGCCGTTGCCCCCAAGAGCAATGCCCTCTACAGCGCCTGGAAAGCTGCCAAGCGTGCAGTCCAGCAACATGGCAGCCTGGAAGTACCCGCCCATCTGCGCAATGCCCCCACCCAGTTAATGTCTTCTCTTGGCTACGGCGCCGAATATCGCTACGCCCATGATGAGCCCGATGCCTATGCGGCAGGGGAGTGCTATTTACCCGAGCCCCTGGCCCAGCAGCGCTTTTATCAGCCCAGCGGCAGAGGACTGGAGCGCAAAATCAGCGATAAGCTCGAGTATCTGCGCAGCCTGGATCAAGCCAGTCCACGCCAACGTCTGAGCGAGTCTGATAAGGAGTCGCCATGATTTGGCTGATGATTGCCGGTGGTGGAGCCCTGGGGGCGCTGCTAAGATATGGCGTCAGTAGTTATTTCGCCCTGCATTGGCGCCACTGGTTGCCTTGGGGCACCTTGCTGCTTAACCTAAGCGGTTCCTTGCTGATAGGCATCGCCTACGTTCTGATTGTCGAGCGTGGGTTATTACCTGCCAGCCTGCGCCCTCTGCTGATGACCGGCTTTTTAGGCGCATTAACCACCTATTCCACCTTTGCGTTGGAAGCGGTGGCTCTGTTTGAACAACACCTACCACTACAGGCCCTGCTGTATATGGGGGCTAGCGTGTTTGGCAGTGTACTCGCCGCCGCACTAGGGGTGGGTTTAACCCGGTTTATTTTGAGCTAACGGATAGACTTCAAGATGTTGGATCCCAAGTTACTGCGTACCCAGCTCGAGGACGTAGCCACCTTATTGAAAAAGAAAGGTTTTCACCTGGATGTTGATAGCTATCAGCGTCTGGAGTCATCCCGCAAAGACCTGCAAATCAAAACTGAGCAACTGCAGAACGAGCGTAACATCCGCTCCAAGTCAATTGGTAAAGCTAAGGCCTCGGGTGAGGATATCGCTCCCTTAATGGCCGAAGTAGGGCGCCTGGGGGAAGAGCTGGATGCCGCTAAAGCAGAGCTGCAACAGGTGCAGGACCAGCTGAATGCCTTGCTGCTGGCGATGCCCAACCTGCCACACGAATCCGTGCCCGCTGGTTTAAGCGAAGATGACAACGTCGAAGTTCGCACCTGGGGTGAGCCCACTGCGTTCGACTATGAGCCTCGTGACCATGTTGAGTTAGGGGAGCGTCTGGGGCTCGATTTTGCTACCGCCGTCAAGCTGACCGGCTCCCGCTTTGCCACCCTGCAAGGCCCCCTGGCACGCCTGCACCGCGCGCTGATTCAGTTCATGCTCAACACCCATACCGGTGAGCATGGCTACACCGAAGTCTATGTACCCTACATGGTCAACAGCGACTCCCTGTATGGCACCGGCCAGCTGCCCAAGTTTGCCGAAGACCTGTTCAAGCTACAGGGTGACCAGGAGTACTACCTGATCCCCACGGCGGAAGTGCCCGTTACTAACTTCGTCCGTGATGAAATTATTGACGAAGCCAAGTTACCGCTACGCTATACCGCCCATACCCCCTGTTTCCGCAGTGAGGCTGGCGCCTACGGCAAGGATACCCGTGGCATGATCCGCCAGCACCAGTTCGAGAAAGTCGAAATGGTGCAGATGGTTCACCCCGAGCAGTCCTTTGCCGCCCTGGAGGAAATGACCGGCCACGCCGAGAAAATCCTGCAATTGCTGGGCTTACCCTATCGGGTGATCGTGCTCTGCGGCGGGGATATGACCTTTGGCTCCGCCAAGACATATGACATTGAGGTCTGGCTACCTGGGCAAAACAAGTACCGGGAGATTTCATCCTGCTCCAATATGACGGACTTCCAGGCACGTCGCATGCAAGCGCGCTACCGTAGCAGCGTCAGCGGCAAGCCAGAGCTACTCCATACCCTGAATGGCTCAGGTCTGGCGGTGGGGCGCACTCTGGTTGCCATCTTGGAAAACTACCAACAGTTGGATGGCAGTGTGCGTATCCCTGAAGTATTACAGCCCTACATGGGCGGTTTGACCGAGCTCAAGCCGGCTTAAATTAGCCACCGCTTGCCTCGTCTCTGACAAAAGGAGCCGCCGGCTCCTTTTGTTGCTCTACCCACCCGCTAGCTAAGGAATGGATGCCATGTCGAGTAGTAGCAGCGAAACCGCTTCAGCCACTCCACTGGAAAGCACACCTCACCCAGGCGTGTCCTTTCGTGAGTTTGTGATCTACATCGCTTTCTGCATGGCGATCAACGCGCTGGCCATTGACATCATGCTGCCGGCCTTGCCCGACATTGGCCAGGCACTGGCAGTCAGTGATGCCAACCACACCCAGGCCATCATCATTGTCTACCTGCTTGGGGTGGGGGTGTCGCAATTACTGTTTGGCCCCCTGGCCGATGCCTTGGGCCGCAAACCAGTGATGCTGGCCGGACTCAGTATTTTCCTATTAGCTACCCTGATTTGTACACTGACGGAAAACTTCACCCTGATGCTGCTGGCCCGTTTACTTCAGGGCATAGGGGCAGGGGCACCACGGGTATTGACCATTTCCATGGTGCGGGACTCCTATCGGGGTGCCTATATGGGCAAGGTGATGTCGCTGGCCTTGATGATTTTTATGGCCATCCCGATTCTGGCCCCAAGCCTGGGTCAGTTGATTTTATGGATTGCCCCCTGGCGCACCCTGTTTATCGTGTTATTACTGGCGGGCATGCTGTTACTGCTGTGGACTCACTGGCGCATTCCGGAAACCCTGCGCCCGGCACATCGCCGTTCATTCCGCCTTAACGTCATTGCTACAGGCTACGCCGAAGTACTCAAACATCGGCAAAGCATGGTTTATACCCTGGCGATGGCCGCTATCACCGGCAGCCTGTTTGGTTTCTTATCCAGCGCCCAGCAAATCTTTGTCGAGGTGTTTGAGCAAAAAGAGACCTTCACCCTGTTATTTGCCTTGATTGCACTATGCATGTCGATTGCTGCCTTTGTGAACTCCCGCCTGGTGGTGCGCCTGGGGCTGCAGCGCCTGTCCCATGGCGCCCTGGCTGGTTTTTGGCTGGTTAATCTGGTGTTTGTGCTGCTGGCCGCCAATAGTCTGATCAGCCTGCCTGGCTTTATGCTGATCCAGGGGCTTAGCCTGTTTCTGTTTGGTTTTATCGGCTCCAATTTCAATAGCTTAGCGATGGACCCCCTGGGACATCTGGCGGGCACAGCGTCCTCCTGCATTGGTTTTATGACCACCACCGGCGGGGCCGTCCTTGGCTTTGCCATAGGTCAGCATTTTGATGGTTCTGTCTTGCCCCTGGCGGTTGGCAATGCCATCCTCGCCACTCTGGCCGGAGCCCTGCTGCTCTGGCATCTGCACACTTCTGAACAACACTAAGGACAGCTTATGCAAGGTCATCCTGATGTTATCGCCGCCCTCAACCGCCTGTTGGCAAGCGAACTGAGCGCAGTGGATCAGTATTTTATTCACTCCCGCATGTATGAAGACTGGGGCCTGACCAAGCTGTATGAGCGGATCGGCCATGAAATGGATGATGAAAAAGGCCATGCCGACATCCTGATCAAGCGCATTCTGTTCCTGCAGGGGATGCCCAACGTTGCCCAGCGCGATGCTCTGCGCATTGGCCAGGACGTGCCCAGCATGCTGGCTAATGACCTGTTGCTGGAACAGGAAGTAGGGGAGGCCCTCAAGGATGCCATCGCCCTGTGCGAACAGGTACGTGACTACCAGACCCGTGATCAGCTCTGCCAGCTGCTGGAAGACACCGAAGAAGATCATGCCCATTGGCTGGAGCAACAACTGGGGCTAATCAAGCTAATGGGGTTGGAGAACTACCTGCAAAGCCAGTTGTAACTGTTCACTATGCGCATTCTGCATACCTCTGACTGGCACCTGGGCCAGCATTTTTATGGTAAGAGCAGGGCAGCTGAACATGCTGCCCTGATCGACTGGACTCTACAGCAGGTCAGTCAACACCAGGTCGATGCCCTCATTCTCGCCGGAGATATTTTTGATAGTGCCACGCCCCCCAGCTACGCGCGGGAGCTGTACTATCGCCTCGTTCAGGGGATGGCGGAACGCAATACGACCCTGGTGATTCTGGCGGGTAACCATGACTCGGTAGCAGTACTGGAAGAAAGCCAACAGCTGCTGCGCAGCTTTGGCACTCTGGTGATTGCCAAGGCCCAAAGCGAACCTGACCAGCAGCTCTTTACCCTGCGTAATCGTCAGGGCGAAGAGGCCGCCATCCTTTGCGCTATCCCATACCTGCGCCCCCGCGACCTGTTAGTTCGCCAGGCCGGTGAATCCCTGGAGAGCAAGGCGCAAAACCTGGCGCAGGCCATCGCGCAGCATTACCAGCAGCTCTATCAGCAAGCCTGCCTGCTGCGGGAACAGAGCAAACGACCGCTCCCCATCATTGCCACAGGTCACCTCACCACGCTGAACAGCCAGCGCTCAGACTCGGTGCGGGATATCTACATCGGCTCACTGGAAGCCTTTGATGCTGGTCATTTTCCACCTTTTGATTACCTTGCTCTTGGCCATATTCATCGCCCTCAGCAAGTTGGCGACAAGCCACACTTTCGCTATAGCGGCTCCCCCCTGGCACTGAGTTTTGATGAGGCCCGGCAAACCAAATCCATGGTGTTACAGTGCTGGCAGGAGGGTCAGCCTCAAGCAGCGGAGCTAATTCCCATTCCCTGCTGGCAGCCTCTATGGAGCTGGCGTGGTGACCTGCAACAGCTCCCCCAGGCCTTGGCTGCAGTGGACTGGCCCAGTCAGCCCCTGACCTGGCTTGATCTGCAAATAGAAGATCAACACTACCTCAGTGACCTCGCCAGTCGGGTAGAGGAAATCCTCGCCCCATACCCGCTAGAACTGCTCCGCCTACGCCGGGTGCAGCAACAACAGCGGGGCATTAGCCAGGACCTCCAACTGAATTTGCAAGAGCTCAGCCCCCTGCAGGTATTTACCCAGCGTTTGCAGCAGGAGACCCTCAGTGCAGAGCGCCAAGCCAGTTTAACCACGCTGTTCTGTCAGCTGCTGCAGGAAGTCAGTGAAGAGCAGGATGCCAGTACCGCCGAGAACGAGTCCCCATGCGCATAATCAGTCTGCGTTTGCGTAATCTCAATGCCCTGCGGGGTGAATGGAAAATCGCCTTCGATCAACCGCCATTGCGTGATGCAGGTCTCTTTGCCATTACCGGCCCGACCGGTGCAGGCAAAACCACCTTGCTGGATGCGATTTGCCTGGCGCTCTATCACCAAACGCCACGCATGCGCACCCTGTCACAGAGCAGTAATGAACTGATGACGCGCCACAGCGCCGATTGCTTGGCGGAGGTCGAGTTCGAAGTAAAGGGGCAGGGTTATCGGGCGCTGTGGAGCCAGCGCCGGGCACGGGGCAAAGCCGATGGCAATCTGCAACCGCCACAGGTGGAACTGGCCCGCGCCGATGGCCAGCTCCTGGCGGATAAGGTGCAAGATAAGCTGCGCCTGACCGAAGAGCTAACAGGTCTCGACTTTGGCCGCTTTACCAAATCCATGCTACTTGCCCAGGGGGGCTTTGCCGCCTTCCTGCATGCGGATGCCAATGAACGGGCAGCGCTATTGGAAGAACTGACCGGCACCGAGATTTACGCCCAGCTGTCCCAACGTGCTTTTGATAAGCAGCGTTACTGGCGCCAACAACTCGATACCCTGGATGCCCAACTCCGCACCCTGGCCCTGTTAAGTGAGGAAGAACGGCAGCAGCGCCAAGCCCGGGTAGCCGAATGTCTGCAACAGCGCCAACAGCTTAGCCAGCAGCAACGTCAGCTGGAACAGCAATACCAGCAGCGTCAGCAGTTGGAACAACTGCAGCAACAGCAACAACAGCTACAACAGCGCTGGGATGCCCTACAGCAGCAGCGGCAGGCTGCCAGTCACAATCAACAACAGTTAAATCAGGCCCTGCAGGCTGCACAGCTCGAACCCCGTTACCTCAGCTGGCAACAGCATCAGCAGCAATGCCAGCAACTGCAACAGCAGCAACAGCAGTTAGCCGAACAACAGCAACAGCTAGAACAGGCACTGCAGCATAGCCAGCAGCAAGGTGCCAGCTTAGCCCGTCAGGGCCTGGCCAAGGTACAGCTTGAATTGGCGGCCTGTCGTCAGCGCCTCGCCCAACATCAGGACTATCTGAGCGAGCATGCCCAGGATGCCGAGCTGGAACAGCAACTGCCGCCGCTCAAAGAGGAACAGCGCCTGTTACTCAGCCAGCAACAACAACTGCAGCAACTGGCCGAGCAGCAACAGCAGTTACAACAGCAGGAAGCAGCAGGGCAGGCCCGCTTGCCGGATCTGCAAGCAGCCTACAGTGAGCGGCAACAGCAACTACAACAGCTTGAACACCAGCAGCAACTGCAACAACAGGCGCGTCATCAGTTGCTGGGGCAGGACAGCGCCAGCAGCCTGCAACAGCGTTGGCGCTATCTGCAACAACGTGGACAGGCACTGCAACAGCTGCTCAAGCAGGAGCAGGAGAGTCAGCAACGGCAGCAACAACAGGACAGGCTGCTGTTACTGCAACAGCAACAGCAGAACCAAAAGCAGCTCCTGCAACAGCAACTACAACAGGTCAGAGAAGCCTATCGGCACAGCAAAGAACGCCTGGCCGATAAGCGCCAGTTATTAGAACAGCAGCGCTTGCTGCGTTCCCTCAGTGAACATCGGGATGCCCTGCAGCCCGGCCAGCCCTGTCCACTCTGCGGTGCCACCGAACATCCTTTGATTCAGCACTATCAGCAGCAGGTCAGTGAAGCACAGCGCGAGGCTGAGCTACAGGCCGCCGAGCAGGAGATGGCTGAGCTTGAACAACAGGGCCAAGCACTGCGGCAACAAGAGGCAGCCCTCAGTGCCAGTCTGAACCACCTGCAACAGCAACTGGCGGAGCTGGCCGAGCAACAGCAGCAATACCAACAACAGTGGCAGGCGGAGCGGCAACAGTGGCAGATCGATAATGATCTGAGTCAGGCAATGGCCCTTAACCAGCAGCAACTCGCCACTTTGGAACAACGCCTGAACTCACTTGAGCAGCACCAGCAGGCGCTGGATACCCTGCAGCAACAACAGCAACAGTTGCAACGCCAGGTCGAGCAGGCACAGCAGCAGCTCAACCAGCAACAGCAGCAGCTGCATACCCTGCAGCAACAGCGCCAGTTGCTAGCGAAGCAGCAACACCAGTTAGAACAGCAGTGCCTGCACAGCCAGCAACTATTGCAGCAGGCCCAGCAACACTGGCAGCTCAGCCAGGCGCCTGACTGGCTCACATGCCTGGAGCAACGCCGCCTAGCCTGGCGTGAGCAACAACAACTGCAACAGCAGTGCCTCCATGACCTGTCCCGTTTAACTGAGCAACTGAACACTTGGCAGGCGCAACAGCAACGTTGGGGTGGCGATGACAGCTCCCCCACACAGAGCACCGAACTGTCCTTAACCACGCTGCAGCAGCAACTGCAACAGCAGGGGGATGCCCTGCACCAGTTACAGCAACAACAGGCCAGCCTGGCTGGACAATGGCAACGCCTGCAGCAACAGCTCCTGGAGGCTGAGCAGCAACAACAGCAAAGCACTGCGGATTGGCAACAAGCCTTAGCCGCCAGTCCCTTTACCAACGTAGAGGACTTTAGTGCCGCCCGCTTGGCCCCGGCGCAAATCGAATCCCTGCAACAGCAGCTCCAACGTCTGGCGGAGCAGGAGCAACAACTCAGCGCATTACGCCAGCAAAACCAGCAACAGCTGGCTGACTTTGCCCAGTTATGCAACGAGCTGGGCTCCCTGAGCGAACTCCAAAGCCGTCTACAGCAGCTAGGAACACAATTGGAGCACTGGCATGCCGAACAAGTCCGGCTGCAAACCGAGCTGGATCAGGACCAACAACGGCGTCAGCAACAACAGCAACTGCTTGCCCAGCTGGAGCTCAGCCGCCAGGAGGCAGAGTTATGGCAGCAGCTCAATGCCTTGATTGGCTCTGCTGATGGGGCCAAATTCCGCCGTTTTGCCCAGGGGTTAACCCTGGATCACCTGCTGCAATTAGCCAACCAACACCTGCAACGTCTACATGGCCGTTATCGTTTGCAGCGGCAACAGCAGACGGAGTTGGATCTAGTGGTGGTGGATAGCTGGCAGGCCGATGCACAGCGCGATACCCGCACCCTTTCCGGGGGGGAAAGCTTCCTGGTCAGTCTGGCCCTGGCGCTGGCCTTATCCGATCTGGTCAGTCATAAAACCCGGATTGAGTCACTGTTTCTGGATGAAGGCTTCGGCACCCTGGATGCGCAAACCCTGGATATGGCCCTGGATGCCCTCGATAACCTCAATGCCAGCGGCAAGATGATCGGGGTGATTTCCCATATCGAGGCGCTGAAAGAACGCATAGGGGTACAAATTCAGCTACGTAAACGCCAGGGGCTGGGCATTAGCGAATTGGACAATCAGTTTGCCTATCGGCCTGACTGATCCTCAGGCGGCGCACTGTTAACAGCCAATCATCGCCGCGCAAAAGGCTTTACAAAAAAACAAACGCCAGAGTATGTTAGCAGCACGCCTGCCAAGGAGGCAGGCGGCGTCGCTCGGACGGTTCCGGGCGCTGACGTATCTCGAGGGCACTATGAGCCAGCCATCCCAGCCGCCACTGCGGCGCTTTTCCCGTATTGATCGTTTACCGCCTTACGTATTCAACATCACCGCTGAGTTAAAAATGGCCGCTCGCCGCCGTGGCGAAGACATTATCGACTTCAGCATGGGTAATCCGGATGGGCCAACCCCGGCCCATATTGTCGACAAGCTGTGCACCGTTGCCCAGCGCGAGGATACCCACGGTTACTCCACCTCCAAGGGTATTCCACGCCTACGCCGTGCCATCTCCCATTGGTATCGTGACCGTTATCAGGTGGAGATTGATGCGGAAGAAGAAGCCATCGTCACCATCGGCTCCAAAGAGGGCCTGGCCCACCTGATGCTGGCCACCCTCGACCATGGCGATATGGTACTGGTGCCCAATCCCAGCTACCCCATTCATATTTACGGGGCAGTGATTGCCGGGGCACAGGTGCGCTCGGTGCCGCTAGTGCCGGGGGTCGACTTCTTCGTTGAGCTGGAGCGGGCGATCCGCGAGAGTATTCCCAAACCGAAAATGATGATTCTGGGTTTCCCCTCCAACCCGACGGCCCAGTGTGTCGAACTCGACTTTTTTGAGCGGGTAGTGGCCCTAGCTAAGCAGTATGGTGTGCTAGTGGTGCATGATTTGGCCTATGCCGACATTGTTTACGATGGCTGGCAAGCACCATCCATCATGCAGGTCGAGGGGGCCAAAGAGATTGCGGTGGAGTTTTTTACCCTGTCCAAGAGCTACAACATGGCCGGCTGGCGAATTGGCTTTATGGTCGGCAATAAGGAACTGGTGAGTGCCCTGGCACGAATCAAGAGCTACCACGACTACGGCACCTTCACCCCGCTGCAGGTGGCTGCCATTGCCGCTCTGGAGGGTGATCAGCAGTGCGTACGGGACATTGCTGAGCAATACCGGCTGCGCCGCAATACCCTGGTAAAAGGGCTGCATGAAGCAGGCTGGATGGTGGATATTCCTAAGGCATCCATGTATGTCTGGGCCAAAATTCCTGAGCCTTATCGAGCACTGGGCTCGCTGGAATTTGCCAAGAAGCTCCTGGCCGATGCCAAGGTTTGTGTCTCCCCTGGTATTGGCTTTGGCGACTATGGCGATGACTATGTGCGCTTTGCCCTGATCGAAAACCAAGACCGCATTCGTCAAGCGGTGCGTGGCATTAAAGCCATGTTCCGCAAGGATGGGTTGGTTGCCCCCAAAGAAAGCAAGGCGCCCTAAGACTGGCCTGTAACACGAGTAGATAAACAAAAGAGTAGGGCGGCCAAGCCAAGCCGCCCTTTTATTAAACTCGCTGCGCTACTGCTAGATTCAATAAGGCTCTCGCGCTGTTCAATAAGGGTCCCGCCCTAATGCAACCAATACCTGGCGTTTAGTTTGCCCTTGATAAGGGTAACGGCCATGCATCGCTAAGCGGTTGTCTACTAGCGCCATATCCCCCGCTTGCCAGGCCAGCGGATATGTAAATTCCGCAGCCAAACTTGCCGCCAACTGCAAATGCTCCGCCGCGATGGCGCTATCATCACCAAAACTTAAGGCTTTGGCGGGATGATCCCGCACCCCCGCCCAGCCCATATAGGCGGCAATCAGCTGATTGAAGAACACCTTACGCCCAGACTCATGCTCAATCACAGCAGGCAATACCGGCGTACGCGCTTCTAAACTGCCATCCTCCAGCCATTGCCAGCTATAACCTAACTGGACCAGTTTGGCTTCCGCCTCGGCCTGGGTTTGGCAATTGAGGGTGCTCCTCCAGCTGCGTCCCTGACCGGACTGTTGATCATTTTCCCCTGGCATGCGAGTACGGTACTTCAAGCCTTTTTGCTCGCAGTCCTGCATAAACTCCGGCACGAGTTCTAACAAACGCTGATACAGCGCATCAGAACGGCAAACCGGTGTTGCCCCCCCTACATCCGCAGGTTGCAGGCAGAAGAAGAACAACTTCTCCGGCGCTAGCGGGGTTTGCGCCATTTCATGGTGCAGGAAAATCTCTACCTCCGGTGGTGCTTCATTAGCGCTAAACACACGTGGGGTGAAGTTAATCCGCACTGCATTCGACAGCGACTCCTGATAGGTAAAACTGCGATAGTTAAAGGCGGCTGAGAAGGCATCAAAGTCTTCTGCACTATGCAAAGGAAAGCCACGAAACAACAGTACGCCTACTTCCGCCAGGGAAGAGCGAATAGCTTGTTGATGCTGCTCCACCCAAGCGCAAGCCTGCTGCACAGTGATCACTTGAGCAGGACACACAACCAGCGCAGGAAAACCTTGGCCAATGGCAAGATGGCCAGGCGCCGCTTGAGGAACAAATTCACCCCAGGTTTGCATACGCCACCTCAGTCATAAATTGGATGGAAGCGGTTAAACGCCGCGGCACAGAACGCACCCGGGTCATTAAAACGGCGGTTCTGATTCAAGGCGCTGATGGCAGCCATCTCGTCATCATTCAGGCTGAAATCAAACAGAGCCAGGTTTTCTCGCAAACGTTCAGGGCGACTGGTTTTAGGGATAATGGCCGTGCCGCGCTGAATGCCCCAACGCAATACCACTTGCGCTGGCGTACGGCCAACACGTGCTGCCGCTGCCTGTACCACCTCTTGCTGCAGGACAGATTCCTGCGCACCCGCCATTTCCAGCTCCAGGTAGGAGAGGGCTCCCAGGGGAGAAAAGGCCGTCACCCCCATATCGTATTGCTGGGCCAACTGAATCAACCGCTCTTGGGTTAGGTATGGATGCGATTCTATTTGCAGCATGGCGGGTTTAATCCGCGCATAGCTATGGAGATCGTGCAATAAGCCACTGTTGTAATTGCAGACCCCTATCTGCTTAACCAGACCTTCCTCTACCAGGGCTTCCATCGCTTGCCAGGTTTGGTAAAGCGGTACCGCTGCCAGCTCCATACGCGGCTGCGTAGCATCAGGCTCAAGCAACCAGCCGGGGGGATAGCGTTTTTCAAACGGCACAAAAGGCTGCGCAATCGGAAAGTGGATCAAGTACAGATCAAGATAATCCAAGCGTAAATCAGCTAAGGTTTTTAATAGAGCAGGGCGCACATGTTCTGGCGCATGATAGGTATTCCACAGTTTGGACGTGACCCAGAGCTCCTCTCGCTGGCACAGCCCATCCGCCAACGCCCGCGCAATGCCTTCACCGACTTCGGCTTCGTTACCATAATCACTGGCACTATCCAGATGCCGATAGCCCGCCGCAATCGCCTGATACACGCACTCCGCACAGTCTTCCTTGGCTAGCTTCCATAGGCCAAAGCCCACCGCCGGCATCCCCTTAACCCTCAGCATAGGTTTTGATCTCCCTTAGTCATTAATCTTATATAAGACAAAAGATAATGGAGACAATCCAAACAACTGTCAATTAACCCTGCAATTGACAGGGACAAGCACGGGCATGGCCAGTACAATGCCGCCTTTGCTTAAGGAATCAGCTCCGTTGGACCACACCCAGGAATGCGGCCCAGAGGATGCTCCTCCCAATACAGGAATATTCCATGACATCATTACCAGCCTGCCCTCAGTGTCAGTCCCCCTATACCTATGAAGAGGGCAGCCTGCTCGTTTGCCCAGAATGCACCCATGAATGGTCGGCGGATGACAGCCAGGAGCCCGCCGCCAAGGTATACCGAGATGCCGTGGGCAATCTGCTGCAGGATGGCGACACCGTCACAGTGATTAAAGACCTGAAGGTGAAAGGCTCTTCTCTGGTGGTGAAAGTGGGCACCAAAGTGAAAAATATCCGCCTGGTCGAGGGTGACCACGACATTGATTGCAAAATCGAGGGTATCGGTGCGATGGGTTTAAAAACCGAGTTTGTGAAGAAGGTGGGGTAACCCCACCTTAACCCGCTAGCCAGTATTTACTTGGCAACGGGCTTACTCTGCTGCTGTTTCGTCAGCAAGAAGCCCAATAACAGGGTGCCAACATACAGCCAAAGCTGGGGCGATAGAGCCTGCTGCTCAAACCAGGCGCTAATCAACAGGGCAAACAACGGGAAAATCAAAAAGACGTAGGAGAGCAATACCGGGCTCATCCGTTTCAGCAAGTAGAAATACAGCAGAAAGCCCCCCACCGATGCCACCCATCCCAGGTAAGCCAAAGCTAACCAGGAGTCCTGGCTTACCGCCTGCCATTGTGGCTGCTCCCAATAACTGCCGCACAACAGCAGCAATATTCCCGCCAATCCTATCGGCAGGGTGTTAAAGGTAATCACACTAATCGCCGCGCCCTGCTTTTTGGTCATCACATAACAAAAACCGTGTAAACCTGCTGCTGCCAAAATAGCGACAACACTGAGCAGCTCGGTTTGCCCATTGGTCTGCCAAGTTAAGACCCCTTGCTCATGCAGAATCATCGCCAGGCTGCTAAAGCCCAGTAGAATGCCGATTACCTGCAAGCGATGAATCGACTCCGCTAACAGCAAACGCGAGAACAACAAAATAAAGATTGGCATGCTACTGAACAGTAACGCGGTTAAACCGGAAGACAGCTGCTGCTCGGCAGCATTGAGCAGATAATAGGGCAGGGCAAAGTAGCCCAGGGTAATCAGCCAGAAAAAGCCCTGCCGGCCAGCGGGAAATAGCAGGGGTTCACCGCGCCAACGTGCAAAGAGCCAAAATAATGGAAAGGCCAGCACAAAACGCAAACCAGCGGCCGTTAAGGGCGGTACGCTGCTAACCGCAATTTTGATCCCCAGCCAGGTAGTACCCCAGCAGAGGCAGACCCCAAAATACATCAGCGCCGTTATAAGCAGCGTTCGGTTGAGCAACAGCGTACGGGGCGCACGCAATGGCGACAGCATTGACTTTGACATGGTATCAATCCATCTTTCTAGGCATTAATGATCGTTTTTTGCGCGCATTTTTAGCCTAAAAGGAGGCAATATGCCTGTCAAAAGATATATTGACACCCTGTCAATACTATTGCCCGCTTGGCATAACAGCGTCGCAGAGGCCGGCATCAGCAAATACCAGCGCCTGGCTAAGCTAGTACAACAAGCCATTGAAAAGGGTCAGTTAGCCAATGGCAGCAAGCTTCCTCCACACCGCTATTTGGCCGATCAACTAGGGGTGACCCCAGGCACCGTGAGCAAGGCCTATCAGGAACTGGAGCGCCTGGGCTATTTGCAAGCCCGTGTAGGAGATGGCAGCTATATCCGCACCCTGCCGCAAACCCGCGTCGGCCCCGAGCATTTTCAGACTCAGACCCGGAACGATGACGGCCTCGACTTACGCCATAATCAGCATATCCCCACCCATGAGGTTGAGTTACTCAGTCAATATTGGCAGCAGCTGGCCCAGCAACCGGCTTATATTCAACAACTCAGTCGCTATAGTCCGGAACAAGGCTGGCCCCAGCATCGTCAGGCGGGGGCGCGCTGGCTATCCCTGGGCAGTTTTCAACCCCAGACTGAACACATCCTCTGTTGCCATGGCAGCCAACATGCACTGTTTAGCACCTTATTGGCTTGTCTAAGGGCAGGGGAGGTGATTGCCACCGAGCATTTGAGTTACCCAGGCTTGATCAGTGCAGCGCGGATACTTGGCATCCGGGTGCTAGGGGTGGCAATGGACGAGCAGGGGATCTTGCCAGATGCACTGGAAAGCCTCTGCCAACAATACCCGATTAAAGCCCTGTACCTGACCCCCAGTATTCAAAACCCTACCACTGGCGTGCTAGATACCCAGCGGCGCCAACAGCTTGCGCGGCTCGCTCAACGTTATCAGTTGCTACTCATCGAAGATGAAACCCACGCCATGTTGTTTGACGAACGCCCGCTGCCACTGAGTTACTACGCCCCTGAGCACTGCATTTTGCTCAGCAGTCTGAGCAAAGTCGCCTGTGCAGGTATACGGGCAGGGTTTATCCACGCTCCAGCACGGTTAATCAACAAATTGGCTCAGGCAATTAAAGCGCAGAGCTGGATGGTCAATGCGTTTGGCCTGGACATCGCCAGCCAGTGGATTCTCAGCGGCAAGGCCTCTCAATTGGCCCAGGCACAATTACACGCCTTACAGCAACGCAAGGCCGCATTAACCCCCATCCTGGAGGGTTGCCAGTATCGCAGCCATAGCCATAGCCCTCACTTTTGGCTGGAAGTGCCAGAACCCTGGAGTGCGCAGGAAATCGCCGCCAACCTACAGCAAAGTGGCATCCGCATCGCCACCGCAGAAGATTTTGCCGTGGGCCGTCAGCATCAACCCCAGTCGATACGCGTTAGCATCAGCGCGGAACCGGATGATCTTGGCGCCATTGCCCAGGCGATGCAGCGGTTGCGTACACTCTTGCTGAACTAGGCGAATTATCGACGGTATTGAATAGCGGACAAGAAAACGGGGCATACGGCATATTGACAGAATATGGCCGTCTCAATGGCTAAGAACAGCAAAAGGCTTCGTTGATGCTCAGGTATCTAACTGAGCACAGAATAATTAATTTAACATAATCTTGATTATGCGAAATTCTATAAAAAAGCGGAAATAGCATCATTTAGGAGACAATCAAATCTTTTATTGGCAGTTAAACGTCATATCGATAATAACCAGCGTCGCATGGCTGCCGTCACTTCTTTAGGGCCTTCCAAGGTGGAAAGATGCCCACACTGCAGCAACACAACTAAGTCAGCTTGAGGTATGGCGTTAGCGATTTCCTCATGACGATCTATTGGGCACAAACGGTCATCTTCCCCACACAGAACTAAAGTTGGACATGCAATATGCCGCAACATTGGACGACTATCTCGCCTAGTCATGACTCCTTGCAACTGGTTAGCCAATACTCCAATGCCATTACTTACGGCCATATCAATAACCTTTTGCAAAAGATATTGGTCAAAAAGTCGTGATTCATGTACGTACTGAGGCCACAAGGTTTCACGCACCAATGTAGCTAATCCACACTCCTGAGCGGTACGCAACTGCTCATACCGTGCCTGGCGGTTCTCAACTGGATCCGGTCTGGCATTCGTATCCAGCAAGGCCAAACCCAGTACACGCTCTGGTGCCTGGTGCATCAGCTCAAGTGCCAAAATGCCACCATAAGACAGCCCTGCCAAAGCGAAGCGTTGTGGTGCCTGCCTCAGTATCTCTTCAACCTGCGCACAGGTTGAAGGATGATTGCCTACAGGCATCACGATGGGCTCACAAAGATCACTTAGATTACGGCTCTGAGGCTCCCATAATTGCTCATCACACAGCGTACCTGGCAACAACAACAAAGGCATTTTTTCATGGCTAGCCAGCCCAAGATCCATCTCTAAATCCTTCATATTCGCCTCCTAGTGTGGCAAGCCGTTTTGTACAAGCCCATGTCACTTTTGCGCTCCAGACTTTTGCCTTCAGATCGCTAGCAATCGAATGCATAAGTGTAAAGCCCTTAAATAAAAGCACTTTGTAAACTTTTTAACTGCCACTTTGAAGCTTTATTTCCTATTAGCCTCTTTAGAATGCATAATTATGCAAACAAAACCAGTGTTACTAGCGCTGGCACTACCTGGCTCGCAACAATCTCCTGTAACACCGAAGACTCATCCTATTTGAGAGGTACGGCATGACCCAAAAACGAGTGACATCCTTTGATGTAGCGCGTGAGGCTGGAGTTTCCCAATCGGCCGTCTCAAGAGCTTATACACCCGGAGCCAGTATCTCTAAACGTACTCGAGACAAAGTGGAGGCCGCCGCTAGAAAGCTGGGCTATCAGCCTAATGCGATTGCACGCAGCCTGATCAGTCGGCGTTCCAATATGGTCGGCATTGTGATGGCTGACATCATCAACCCTTTTTATCCAGCCGTGCTGGACATGTTTATGCGCAAATTTCAGGAGCGCGGCCACCGGGTGATGTTATTCATGGCCTCAAGGGATCAGAACATCGATGATCTCTTACCCCAACTGCTGGAATACCAGGTTGATGGCGTCATTATTACCTCCTCAACGCTCTCCTCTGAGATGGCTGAATACTGTTCCAAGCTTGGCACTCCAGTCACATTATTTAATCGCTACGTTCCTGATGTAGAAGCCAGTTCAATATGCTGCGACAACATTGGGGCAGGACGCTCGGTGGCTGATCTTTTTCTCAATAGTAAGCATCAGCAATTAGCCTATATTGCCGGAATTGAAAACACCTCCACCAACAAAGACAGGGAATATGGCTACAAAACTCGCATCACTGAGCGCCGCGCCAAACCCATGCTGAAAGAGGTGGGCAACTATACCTATGAAGGAGGCTATCAAGCTGCACTTCGTCTTTTTGCCGCTGGCCAGCCAGATGCTATTTTCTGTGCCAACGATATTATGGCGCTTGGCGTAATGGATGCTCTGCGCAGCGAACTAAAACTTAGAATACCGGAAGACGTGTCCATCATTGGATTTGACGATATCGCTACTGCCGCCTGGCAAGGTTACCGTTTAACTAGCATACGCCCTCCGATTGAGCGTATGGTCGATGCCACCATCAACAACTTGATTGAGCGCATTGAGGACCCCTCTACCCCACTTGCGGCCTCCATTGAAAGTATTGAGCTGGCAATTCGGGACTCTGCGCGACTACCTGAACATATTGGCATGCTGCACAGTTTTGAATAACTGCTTAAGGGCGTACTACTACGCCCTTTCTCGATACTTAAATACGATAAAAACGCTCCGCATTAGTACTCAAGATAGCCACCTGTTCTGTTCTGGATAGAGTGCTCAGCTGTTGCCGATACAAGCCAATCACACTGCTGTAGTCTGCATAGAGGCTGTCAACGGGAAAGTTTGACCCCAGCATCATTCGCTGACTGCCAAATAGCTCCAAAATAGTGCGAATAATCAGACCAACACGCTCCTCATGCAATGCATGATCAAACATGCCCAGCCCTGAGACTTTGATATACACCTGGTCAAGGCTGGCCAGTAACGACAAGCCCTCTCGCCAGGCACATATCCCCTCTTCTGACTGATCCCAAGGACTACCGGCATGGCTAATGACCACCGGAATCTCAGGATAATGAGCAAGAAAATGCGCCGCCTGTGCCATTTGATGCGGATATAGCTGCAACTCAAAGCTCAATCCCAACTCACCTAACAGGGAAAAGTTTGCCCGCCATTTATCCTCTGCCAACAGATCACGCTGACAAAAAGAAAGACGGGTATCAGGGTGACGGCTCACAATCTGCCGTATCCCACGAAAATTGGGGTAACAGCAATGACGAGCCAGCGTCTCTGCCAAGTCGTCCTGCAACAGATCAGCAAAACCAATAATTCCATGGGGAAAACCATACTGATCGGCTATGCCTTGTAACCAGGCGGTCTCTGCCACGGGGTCCGGCAGGGCTCCATCCGCTTGCACATGGACAGACTTACAGACATTCATCACCGCACAATCATGCCGGTACTCATCCAGCAAGTAATCGCGCTGTATAGGTGTGGGGTCCCCGAACGGTTTAGGTGTGCCCCTGGCCCGTAACCAGCCATACTCCAACGCATCAAGTTGCCAGAGGTGATGATGAGCATCCACCATCGGCAGAAGATCTCCCTCCTCATCTTGGCGTTCAGGTTTACCTACGTTAGCTATTTTCATGGCCGCTCCTCCTTCGCATCGATCAGTTTCCTTCCCATTCACTTAGCTCTCAGGGCATGGCCAAGTTGAATAGTCATGCATTGCGGTAACCAGCACAGGATGCTCCAGGCTGATTTCGGCTTTTTCAGGCATCAGGCTCACCCTGAATAATGGCGAGCTAGGCCTATCCAGAGCAGAGAATATCAAGCTTGCAGGCATTTTGCATTCGTAGTACATTTTAATTCCAAGACATTCCTAGCAAAATAACTAAGTCTTGAAATAAGCCCTCAAGCGATAGCAGTGGATTGGATAAAGCCAGAAATACCCTGGAGCCATTTCCGCAGCAGAGCTGGAGAAGAAATATAACAACAGGCAACGCAGCACGATTACCCGACTCAGCCGTCGGCCGCTGCTGCCCTACCTCACGTGAGCAGATGGAGGCTTAGATGGCGAGCATTACACTCAAGGGCATCAAAAAACAGTGGGAGCACTTCACCGCTGTTAAGAATTTGGATCTTGAGATTAAAGACAAAGAGTTCCTCGTACTGCTCGGCCCCTCCGGTTGCGGCAAAACCACCACCATGCGCATGATTGCCGGTTTAGAAGACCCGAGCCAAGGGGATATTTTTATTGGTGATCGCAGGGTCAATGATCTTGAACCAAAAGATCGTGATGTGGCGATGGTTTTCCAGAGCTACGCCCTCTATCCACAAATGACCGTGCTGGAAAATATCGAGTTCCCACTCAAGATTCGCGGTCTCGATAAAGAAGAACGTCGGCGCCAAGCTGAAAAAGCGGCGAACCTAGTCGAGTTGGGAAACCTGCTTGGACGGCGCCCACGCGAACTGTCAGGGGGGCAACGACAGAGGGTTGCCCTCGCCCGCGCTATCGTGCGCCAGCCAGAAGTATTTCTGATGGATGAACCCCTATCCAACTTGGATGCCAAACTACGAGGCACCATGCGCGCCCAACTCAAACACCTGCACCATGAACTTGCTACCACCACCGTTTATGTGACGCATGACCAAATTGAGGCTATGACCCTGGCAAGTCGGATCGCGGTGATCAATAAAGGCGAAATCCAGCAACTGGACACGCCAGAAAACATTTACAACGATCCTGCCAATCTGTTCGTAGCGACCTTTATTGGCTCCCCCCCCATGAACATTGTTCGCGGCAATCTCAAAGACGGTGTATTCAGTGGTCCCGGCACTCAAATTGCTGGGTTTGCAACCGACATCAATGCCGAAGTCTACCTAGGCATTCGCGCGGAGGACTTAGAAGTCGTAGCCGCAGGACAAGGCCATATCAATGCACCTGTCTACTCCCTTGAGTTAACTGGCGAATCAACCATGGTCACCGTACGTGTGGGAGATCAGTTCGTTACAGCTCGGGGGGATCGCCACTACCGTGAGGAGATCAATAGCCAAATAGGTCTACGACTCGATCCAAGTAAGGCCTATCTTTTTGATACGCAAACTGAACAGCGTATCTGTCGCCACCCTGATACCAAGGTCCAGCCCCTTAACCAGCACGCAGGATAATATCCTTACTCCAAGTCATCTGTGGCCGATGGCTTGGAGCCCCTCCTCCATTAAATACTCAACACATCTTTTCTTATCCGCGGAATCTCACGCTGCGCATCGCCACAGCGGTGGTAGCCGCTTACCGATACCCTTTCCAACATGTCTCAGCTTCAACAAAAACCAAATAACCAAAATGTGGAAACAAAAAAAGCAGGGGGGATGTATCCCGCCTGCCCTAAACTCGTCTGAAAGAACAATAGTGCCTTAGCCAACGCTGCCGTTTTGCACTGGCATGGCCCCACTATCGAATCTGTCCCAGCCCTGGCCGTTGAACGGATCGACACCTAACTGCTGCATCACATAAGGGAAATCAACCATGACCCAGTTATCGACGATCTTGCCATCCACCACCTTCCAAAAATCCATATAGCGAATTTCCACTCGCTTGCCGGTAGGCGCTATTCCCATAAAGGGGCCGCTATGCACCGCCTCTTGACGCCCAAAAGCAGCACACCATTCCCCTTGAGCAATACGGGCTTCATCAATGCAAACCTTGTCCGTAAAGGCCTGCTGAAAAGGCCGCTGCCAGTTTTGCTGGAACTCTTTTAACCCTTGTTTAAAACCACAACCGGCATTACCGATCCAACGAAAGGACTCGCTGAAAAAGCGTCCCATATTATCGATGTCATGGTCGTTCAGACCATCGACCATGGAGTCAATCACCGCCAGTGTTTCGTCCGTCTTTGTGAGGTCATTATCTTGAGTCAAAATACCCTGTTGCGGGCGTGAACCTTTCATTTCTCTCTCCTCTATTCCAGCCAACATTGACGCTAGAGCCAATGCCCATCTTGTTAGGCTTCCGACCCGGTCAAACTCAATTGCCTGACTGCTCGCCAGTAATACGTTGCCGTAACAACCCCACCCCACTGCTCAACAATGAATGGTCGGAACCCACGACGAGCAAACTGGCACCAGCCGCTTGCCACTGTGTGGTATCTTCGCTGGGGGCTAAATAAAGGCCGGTTGCCGCACCTGTAACTCCAAGAATCTCGTTACAACGCTGAGTCGTTTCCGCCGCAAAGAAGTCTTGCAGACCATAGGAAACCGATAGATCCGCGCGCCCTACAAACAAGGCGTCCACCCCATCCACGGCAGCAATTTCCGCACAAGCCTCATAGCCTTCCGGATCCTCAATCTGACAGATCAGGGAAACCTCTTGATTAGCTAATGAAAAATGCTCTGACAAGCTACGCTGAGCGTAATCAGCTGCTCGCGTAGTCCCTGCAAAGCCACGCCCACCTTTTCCGTAGCGCACTGCCGCCGCCAATTCTCGTGCCTGCTCAACAGTGCAAACGTGGGGAACCATGACGCCCGCCGCGCCACTGTCCAGCACGCCCAAAATAGTGTCTGGGTGACCATTAGGCACCCGCACAATGATGGGACAGCCTGCAGCACGGCCAGCAATCATAGCGGTATCAATTGCCGAGCGATCAAAGGGCGCATGCTCTGCATCAACCACCATAAAATCGAGTCCACTTTGACCGAGGATTTCAATCACGATGGGGCTGGGCGTCTTCACAAAAACGCCTAGTAATGTTTCTCGATTTGATAACCTTGTTTTGAAATCCGCATTAACCGTCATATTGCTTCCTTGGTATCTGTCAGGACTGCGATGCAGTGCCCGAGAGCTGTTGCATACGCCCCAGCACATCCAGCCCCTGCATATTCAAAAAGTGCAGAATGTCGATAAAAATCCAGTTTTCTGCCAACTTATCTCCATCACGGCGATACATATCCACTACCCGCATGTCTGCTGGGGTTGAGGCTGGCAGTCCCATATAACCGCCGGAGTTTGTCACGGTCAGATTGGCCCAACCAAAGAAGCCACCAAAGTTACCCTCTGCCAGACGGCAAAGATGACCATTGAATTGGCGATCTTTAATCTGAGTACGGAAGGGACGTTGATGTTGCTCGATATAGCGATCAATCGTGTAGGTAGCACCAATGCCATCAGGCCCCCACCACAACATGTCGTCATGCCAACATAACGAGAGCTCTTGCTGGGGGCTGCTAAAACGCTCGGATGTATTGATATCACCAATCATGCGATTGATCAGGGCTAGGGTTTCAGCACCGATGGAGGGATCGGTTTCTCCGTAATGCAAACCATCATGAGTCAAGGGCCCAGGTTGAACCAGATGGGCACCTGTCTGCGTTGGCAAGGGCCGCAGTCCGGCCTGATGCATCAGATGAATCAAGTCAAAGAACATGGCCGTTTCGGTAATCTGGCCATTTTCTACTTTGTTGAATTCGGCATAACGCAACATGGCAATACGCCGCGTTGCAGGGATTCCCAAAAAAGGCTGATCAAACAATCCCAGCAGGTGTCCCATGGAAATCGTCCAGACTGACTGGAAACCATCAATCTCGTTCTTGCCCGCGATAAAGATATCCTCACGGCGCTGCACGCGGCTCATCGAAGTCAGAAAAGGAGCCCAAAATGCAGTGGCCACATTGCTCGCCCCCTGCTGCACATGAAAGGGATGCATGCCTCTCCAGAGCCAGTTATCGGAAGTCCGCTCCGCTAGCACTGCGGCAACCGTTTGCGGGGTCGCCTGTGCCAGGGCTTGGTAATGCGCCCTTACCAGCGCTTTTTCATCTTGAAAGCTCATCATCCCTATCCTTTGACTGCACCGGCGGTCAAACCTGATACGATTTGACGCTGGAAGAACAAAATCAGAATAAATAGCGGCGCCGTAGCTGACACAACCGCTGACACAGCAAACATCACATTACCCGGCTCATAGGTAGAGCCCAGGAAGCTGGCAATCTTCGGCACCATGGTCTGGTTTTCCTGAGATAACAGCAGCGCGGTCACGGTAAAGTCGTTGTAGGCCAGCAAGAAAGAAAACAAACCTGTAGTGACAAGGCCTGGCCACATCACCGGCATAATCACATAACGGAAAGCCTGAAAACGGGTGCAACCATCCACCATTGCACTTTCATCCAAGTCCTTAGGAACGCTTTGGAAGAAGCTATGCAGCATCCACAGGGTGAAAGGCTGGTTAATCGCAACCAACACGATGATGGCCGTCGGTAAATAGCCCCAGATATTCCATTCAAAGAACGGCAGCAAATAACCGGATACCAGTGTGATGTGCGGCATAGCGCGAAATACGAGCGCAATCATCAGTAGCCAGAAGGCATAGCGGTAACCAGAGCGGGCTAAGGCATAACCACCCAAGGTACCCAGCGTCAGCGAAATAGCAACGGTAAAAACCACCACTATCGAGGTATTCAATACCGACACCCAGAAGTCTTCTTCGATCCAAGCACCCTCATAACCATTCAGGGTAAAGCTGGCCCCGGTTTCAATGGCAGTGCGCGTTCCCCATAAAACATTGCGCCAGTCAGCCTTAGAGAAGAAGTCGGACTCCACTTTGAAGGATCCCCACAGCGTCCATAAGAATGGAAACGCTGCCACCACAACCCAGAGCACAACGAAGGCCGTCGAGATTGCTTTGAGCGCAGTCGATTTTTGTTGCGCGGCAATAGTCATGTCTTAAGCCCTCTTGCGATTAAAGTCATGCCAGGTTCGGATCAGCACCGGAATCAGCAGGATGGTGACTCCTATAATGGTGAGGACAGAGGTAGCCGCAGCCGAATTGAAGCGAGCAAAATCGCCTCGAAGATCGGAATAAATGTTGTAAGACAAGGAGCTGGCATTCGCGCCCGCCGAGAAGCCCACAATCGGCTCGAAGACACGGAAGTTATCCATCAGCTGAATCAGCATGATAAAAACCGTTAATGGGGCCAGATGAGGTACCACCACGTAACGGATACGCTCCCAGCGATTGGCGCCGTCAATCATCGCGGCTTCCAGCGTTTCGCTCGACACCGTCTGCAGGCCGGCGTAGTAGACAATGAAAGCAAAAGGAATAGCGTGCCAAACGCCATAGGTCAGAATGGTAATCCAGGTCAGCGTCGTGGATGCCTTCAGCGACAAACTCGGATCATCCAACAAAATCTGCAGTGTTTTACCGATGACACCATCGGCATCGATCATCCAGAACAGAATCAGTGAACCCACCAAAGGCGTCACAATCATCGGTAATAGCGAGACAAAAATGGTCACCCCGCGCAAACGTTTGTGCAGATTATTAACCGCCAGCGCAACAGCCAGCCCCAGCACAATCACAATGGGGGTGACCACAAAGGTATACACCAGGGTAAAAATCATGGCCTTGTAGAACGGCAAGTTCATCAACGCCCCCATGAAATCACCTAGGCTCTCGGCCTCGGCCCAGGCAGCGGCAACCTCCTCGACCGCGAGATGGCCGCGATCAAGGAAATTACCCAGCCCGTTAAAGCGCCCTAGAGGTTGCTGCTCACGCAGGGCGGCCGTAGCCGCCGTATCAACCACAGACTCCTGGGAACAACCGAATGGACCACAGTTTTCGGTCGTGATGATCACCTGCTCATGGGGAATGTACAGGGACTGCACGACCACTGAAACGATCGGCGCAGCGATAAACAGAAGCATTGCTACCAGCGAAGGCAGAATGAACCAGAAAAATGTACGGTGCGGCATAAGCTTAACCTTATATTTTTTGTAGTCGCGGCGCGGATCTACAGCTCTGACTTGCGAATCAATTCAAGAAGCCCTGCTCCTTGGCAGCAGTAAGATAAGTCGCTTCGACATCAGCCAAGGCCTGCTCTGCGGTTTCTTTACCTTGCAGAAAATCTGCCAGCTCATCACCCAGCGCGGTATGCAACAAGCCCATATAGGGAAGCATCGGATAAGGACGAGCTTTGTTAGCCAGGCTGGCTGAGACACCCGTCGCAGAAGCAGAAGGCTTATAACCCTCGATTAGCCAGACAGCTTCGTCATTATGCTTTTCCAGAATGGCAGGATTGATGGCATGTACCATCGCGGCAAAGCTCGCTTGTGCATCTTCATCAGAGGCATTCTTGGCAATCACAAAGCCATCCCACCACAGGGACGTCGCAGGAATGCTGTTACCGCCTACTGTCGGCGCAGAAGCCAATACTGTGTTGCTTACCACCTCTTCACTTGAGCCTTCATTATCCAAGATGGCTGCGGCGCGCGAGCCCCACATCACACCAAAGGCAGCCTGCCCTGTTTCCCAGCTCAACATGGAGGCATTAGAGTCAATCGTCAGGAAATCGGGATTAGACAAGCTGAGCAGGTCTTTCAACATATTTAGGGTAGCGATACCGGCTGCATTGTTAATCGCAGGCTCAGCCGAGCCAGGCTTAAAGAACTCCCCGCCAAAACCGAGGTACATGTTGATGAACTCTTCTCCTAGGTTCCAACCCACCTTGGAGTTGGTGACGAAGGGATATTTCATCACGCCAGCTTCAGCCAGTTTTTTTGAGGCTGCCAGCACGTCTTCATAGGTTTGTGGTGGTTGAATGCCATGCTGTTCCAGCAGATCCTTGCGATAAAACAAGTGTTGGGCATTGGCCATAAAAGCGATGGCAATGACTTTTCCGTCTACGCGAATCAACTGATTAGGGCTGAGGGAGTCACCATACTTCTCCACCAAATCATCCAGCGGACGTACCAAGTCAGCATTTAGCAGCGGCACGATGGAACTCGTTGCAACAATAGCGGTTGTGTACTGAGCCGGTTTTGCCGTCAGGGCCGCAACCTGAATTTCGCGATGCTCCGTAGTCAGGTTTGAACTGACCGTTACCCCGCTACCTGAGCACTCAAGAGCACGATTCACGACAGAGTGAATCGCACCAAAATCGTTACCGAGAATTCGCACTGAGCCGGTCTCGACTCCACAGCCTGCTGACACCTGACTTGCGCCTAGCGTCCCCATCAAAGTAAAAGCGGTTAAGAGAGCAACCCTGGTTTTAGTTGTCATTGCGACATCTCCTGTTGTTTTTGTTGTTAGATCGCGAACTAGCGCGTTTAAGCGCGGCAATCGACTTTGCAGAACCGCGCAAAATTTCTAAAACAGCCTACTTTGCCAACCCTAGAACCCATGACAAACACAAGCTCTGACGATTAACCTGCCCAATTTTGGGTACGATTGCAATACCTGACAAAGAATTTGCCTAGATAACGATTGAATCAAGTCAGATTAATGGCACCAACTAACCCAACCCCTTCCATAGGAAACATTCAAAACAACTACCAGCGTAATGTTTATTGCACTCATCGGCTTTTATCGACACGAAAATAAACAGCAAAATCAATTGCTTACATAACAAAATAGCTCTCTGTGAAGGAGAGAAATAGCGCTTTACTGATCCAACACATGCAAACGCCTCCACTGCCCACACAATTAAGACTTGCGGATTCCAACAACTCAGATGTATCTTTTGTGCATACGAATTCATAAATATCAAAAAACATACAAGATCACATACAGCAGTACGGGATAAACCCGCTGCAGCCATGAACGTGGCTTTGCACCTAACCCATCGATCATCCGCCGTACTGCGTACTGGTTGGCTCGTCGATCAAGCAATCCGCTGTGGCGATAGACTGCACCTAACATAAGGACTGACAACATGACGATTCACTACTTGAAACGAGGCAAATCCCTCGCCGCCCGCAGCGAAGAAGATGCCAAAACCCGTGCAGTGGTTGAGGCAACACTGAAAGACATCGAAGAACGGGGAGATACCGCTGTCCGTGAGCTAAGCGAAAAGTTTGATAAATACCAGCCCTCCTCTTTCCGCTTAAGCCAGGCAGACATCGACGCGTTGATCAGTCAGCTAACAGAACGAGAAATTGCTGATATCAAGTTTGCGCAGAAGCAAGTCGTGAACTTTGCTCGCGCACAGCGTGACTCCATGCTGGATATCGAAATTGAGACCCTGCCCGGGGTCATCCTGGGCCACAAAAATATTCCGGTGCAGTCTGTAGGCTGTTATATCCCTGGGGGGAAATTTCCGATGGTGGCGTCAGCACACATGTCTGTCGCCACCGCCAAGGTTGCCGGTGTACCCCGCATTGTTGCCTGCACTCCCCCTTTCCAGGGCAAACCCAATCCTGCGGTGATTGCCGCAATTCATTTTGGTGGCGCCGATGAGATCTACGTACTTGGCGGTATTCAAGCCATTGGCGCCATGGCCATAGGCACCGAAACCATTGACCCTGTACATATGCTGGTAGGCCCAGGCAATGCCTTTGTGGCAGAGGCCAAGCGTCAGCTATTTGGCCGGGTAGGCATTGACCTTTTTGCAGGCCCAACCGAAACCATGGTGATTGCCGATGAAACCGCGGCAGATGCGGAACTCTGTGCCACAGACCTGTTAGGCCAAGCTGAGCATGGCTATAACAGTCCTTGCGTACTGCTGACCAATTCTTATGCCTTGGCGGAAGGGACTATCAAAGAAGTCGAACGCTTGCTCACCATCCTCCCCACGGCTGATACCGCCCGTGCCAGCTGGGCGGACTACGGTGAAGTGATCGTCTGTGACACTTACGAAGAAATGCTGGAAGTGGCCAATGACATCGCTTCCGAACACGTACAGGTCATGACTGACCGTGATGACTGGTTCCTTGAGAATATGACCGCTTATGGTGCCCTGTTCCTTGGCCCACGCACCAATGTTTCTAACGGTGACAAGGTAATCGGCACCAACCATACCCTGCCCACCAAAAAAGCTGGGCGCTACACCGGCGGCTTATGGGTGGGCAAGTTCCTCAAAACCCACAGTTACCAAAAGATCACCACCGACGAGGCCGCCACCCTCATCGGCGAATATGGCTCGCGCCTATGCATGCTGGAAGGCTTCGCTGGCCATGCAGAACAGTGCAACATTCGGGTGCGTCGCTTTGGCGGAGTAGATGTGCCCTACGCACAGGCTGCTGCCTATCGCGAAACGGGTAAATAGCCAATTTCTCCACACTAAGGAAGCCTGTAACGACCCTGTCGAATCGAGATGACTATGGACCGACACTCTGAGCACAAAAAGCTAATCAGCCCATTACGTGCCGCCATGTATGACTTTGAACCTGGCAGGGTACGCACGACACTTAACCAGCTTTTTGCGGCAGATGCCCTGATACGGCTTTGCCACCCCATTGGCGATCTACAAGGCCCTGAGGCCTTATACGATCATGCGTATCACGGCTTGTTTAATGCGCTACCTGACCTGGAGCGTCGCGACTACATTGTCATGGCAGGTCCTGATGGGGAAGGTAACGATTGGGTGGGCTGCGGCGGCTACTATACCGGCACCTTCCTGGCTTCCTGGTTGGATATCCCCCCCACTGGGCATATGGTGGCGATGCGTTTCCATGAGTTTTATCGCTTTGTGAATGGCAAGGTGGTGGAAATGCAGGCAGTCTGGGATATCGTTGAAGTCATGGTACAAGCCAATGCCTGGCCCCTGTCACCTGCACTGGGACGCGAGTGGCATGTCCCTGGCCCCGCCAGTCAGGATGGGCTGGTGCCCAGCCCACGTGATGAAGCCAAATCGACTGCCAGCTGTCAGTTAATTATGGACATGCTAACCGCACTGGTGCGCTACCCCAGTCAGGGTGGACCTGATGTGATGGAGCTGGAGCGTTTCTGGCATCCACGTTTTAGCTGGTATGGCCCTTCCGGTATTGGTACTTGCCGTGGAGTAGCGGGCTTTCGTAACTGGCACTCCATTCCCTTTTTAACCGCCATGCCCGATCGCGGCCAATACCCACAGGAAACCACTCACCATTTTTTCGGCGATGGTGATTATGCTGCTGTCACAGGTTGGCCCAATATGGCCCAAACACTCAGCCATGGTGGTTGGCTAGGCATTGCCCCAACGGGGCAAAAGATTACCCTGCGTTCACTCGATTTTTGGCGTACCGAAAAGGGACTTATCCGTGAGAATTGGGTTCTGGTTGACTTGCTTGATGTCTATCATCAACTCGGTGTCGATGTTTTCGCGCGTTTGCGTGAGTTCAATAAGGCACGCAACCTCTCTCCGATCAGCTTACCTTCAGGAATGGACAAGTGATGCAACTCCCTCGTACCCCCTCTTTTCGTCTGGATGGCAAGCGAGCCTTGGTCACCGGTGCCTCATCCGGAATTGGTCAGGCTTGCGCGGTCGCCTTGGCCGAAGCAGGCGCCCATGTGGTTTGCGCAGCACGCGGCGCCAATAAACTAAATGAAACCGTAGCCGCCTTACAAGCACAAAACGGGTCTGCCGAAAGCCTGATACTGGATATGGCCGACCTGACTGCTCTCAATCATGCACTGAGTGCACAAGCTTGTTTTGATGTGGTGGTGAACTCAGCAGGTATGGCCCGCCATAGCCCAGCCATGACGACCCGTATTGATGACTATGACGCGGTCATGGGCCTGAACCTACGCGCGGCCTACTTCCTCTCCGCTCGCTGTGCCGAGCGCATGAAAGAAGCAGGTATTGCCGGCAGCATTATTCACATCTCCAGCCAGATGGGGCATGTCGGGGGTATTGATCGCGCCCTCTACTGTGCCACCAAGCATGGTCTTGAAGGCATGGTGAAAGCCATGGCCATCGAGTGGGGGCCGCTGGGCATTCGTATCAATACGCTATGCCCGACCTTTATTCGCACCCCCTTAGGCGAACAAACCTTAGCCAACCCTGAGCGCCGTGCCTGGATCGAGGAAAAGATCAAACTCGGACGAGTCGGGGAAGTCGAAGACATTATGGGAGCGGTGGTCTATCTGGCCTCTAATGCATCGGCACTGGTCACGGGTTCCTCACTCAAAGTCGATGGCGGCTGGACTGCAGAGTAACCCACCCGTCCTTTCCATCACCCTGTCGGCCCCACTGCTGCACTACAAGGATAACGATTATGAAGGGCTTCGATCCTGCTTTTACTGACTTCCCTGACTATATCGTCAAAATTACGCAAGAAATCTGGGAAGACCGTGGCATCAATACGCTGCATCACTATTACGCGCCTGATCTGCTGGTCCGTACACCAATGGGTATATCCAAAGGCAATCAGGCCGTGATCAGTGCCACGATGGCAACCTGTCATGAATTTCCAGATCGCCAGCTGTATGCCGAAGATGTGATCTGGGCCGGCAATGATGAAGAGGGCTTTTTATCCTCCCATCGCATTATTTCGACCGCCACTCATCGCAAAGATGGTCAGTTTGGCCCAGCATCCGGACGCTCCTTCCGGATTAATGTCATCGCAGACTGCGCCGCTCGCAATAACACCATCGATGATGAATGGTTGGTGCGTGATTACGGTGGTTTGGTTCGTCAACTTGGTCTAAACCCACGGGAGTACACCGCCCAGCTGATCCGTGACGAAGGAGGCCCTGAACTAGCGAAAAAGCCTTTCGTTCCGGAATTAGATGCGCCTGGCCCCTATCGCAACCGTGGTAATAGCAATGAGTGGGGGCAGCGTTATGCCGATAGCCTGACCCGCATCATGGGGGCGGACTTCACCCACATTCTGAAAGACTACGACCGCGCCATCATCGGCCACTATCCCGGTGGAGAGTGCGTCGTCGGTCGAGATGCAGCCTGTGCATTCTGGGTGGGGCTACGTTCCTCTTTCCCTAACGCAAAGTTTGAGATTCACCATCAAATTGGCATGAATAGCGACATGCTGAGCCCGCGTGCAGCGGTACGTTGGTCACTTGATGGAACTCATGATGGTTGGGGCACCTTTGGCCGCCCTACGGGTAAACGTGTTCATGTGATGGGTATCAGCCACGCCGAATTTGGCCCCTGGGGGTTGCGTCGTGAATGGGCTCTCTATGACGAAATTGCCATTCTGAAGCAGATTCTCATGCAAACCGGTGAGGTCTGAGCAGTAAGCAAGGATGAAGGGGGTTACTCCTTCCCATCTGCACCACTTTCAATCAAGGATCTTTGATATGACTGCCCTTGAACAGCGCATTGTGCGCTATGGCGAGCTTAAGCCCTGCAAAACCGCATTTATTGATACCCATACACCGGGATCTGACCAAAAAGAGAACTTCACCATCATCGGTGGCGGTGTCTCAGAAAGCGCAGACCAACACGTCCACATTCGTGAAACCCCCGGGTTTAACATCGGTGCAGCTGGGCAGCCACCCAAATGTCGCAACTCGCTGCACTCACATCGCACTGCAGAAGTCTTCTTCGTTTTGAAAGGTCGCTGGCGCTTCTTCTGGGGCCGCCATGGCAATGCTGGAGAGTTTATTGCTGAGGAAGGCGATATTTTTAATATCCCCACCGGCCTCTTCCGTGGTTTTGAAAACGTGGGGACCGACTACGGCATGATCATGTCTATTCTCGGTGGTAATGATGCCGGTGGCGGCGTTATTTGGGCTCCTCAGGTCATTGAAGAAGCCGCAGCTTACGGGCTGATACTCGGCGACAATGGCAAACTCTATGACAGTAAAAAGGGAGAGACTCTACCAGCAGACGTAGCCCCCATGCCCCTGCTAACGGAAGCAGAACTACAGGATTATCCCGAAGTCCCAGTTGAGAAAGTCGTACGTGACTATGTTGCTCGTTACTGGGATCTGATGGCGCTAGCGGCGAAGAAACCCGTCAAGGTCATTGGTGAGGATGGTCTGCTCAGGGACAAACCCGGATTTGAGGTACACTTCCTCACCCGTGGTTCTGTAGCAGATAAGCTGACGACAGCTGCACAACATACAGTGCTGATGCCAATGCGTGGTCACTGGAAACTACGCTATGAAGGTGGAGAAACCATACTGAACCCAGGTGACACTTGCCTCATCAACCCGGGGGAAGCTTATGCATTGGCTCCTTCCATGAGCGGCGAAGTGAGCCTCTACCGAATTACTGCTACTCAAGATAGCGCTGGCCCAACCTGGAGTGCCGGCTGATCATCTCAGCAGGGCTGATGGAATCACTCAACCTCCATGAGCCCTTTTTCCTCAATCCCCTTCTTTCCTCAATCAACCACAGTGTCGATTAACCATTTTCCTGCTGTAGCCAGGCACTAATCGTCGACAACATGCCCAGGCTCTCCAAAGTTTCCTGATCCAAACCACTCTCTTCATCAAGTGGATGGGTGCCAAGATTACGAGCCGCGACAATCACACGAGCAGCATGTAAACAACACACCAGTTCAGAATGTTCCTGAGCTTGGCTGGGTGCATCCTGATACATCACCGCTTGAATCAGTCGCTGATCAACACCCCACAAATTAAGTAAATACGCCCCCAACATGGCTCTGGGGAATTGATCCTGGGGCCATTCACTCAAGTCCAAACCTCGTGCCAAAGCCACCAATTGGCCAATGTTGTGCATTAATCCAGCAGTAAAGGCCGCTTCAACTTTTTGTCGGTCAAGCCCCCAACGTTTCGCCAGCCCTTTGGCGACCACAGCCACCTCAAACGCTTGCTTAAAAATACTTTCTTGCTGGTCTGCTGCGATTTCGCTAAAAGAGGATTGATGCATTTCCAGCATCAAAACCAGGTTCTTCACCAGATCAATTCCCAGTCTTACCACCGCATCGTTGATGCTGGTAATCACAGTGCTGAACCCGAAAAAGGCTGAATTCGCCAACTGTAGCAGCTTGGCCACAATAGCTTGATCGTGACTAATCACCTCAACCACAGCATTCACATCTGCTGGAGTTTCCTCAAGCTTCTCGGTCAACTTTTGATAAGTCTGGGGTAACCCCGGCAGTATCCCTATTCCACCCAACAATTGACGATACTCATCCGCGAGAGGCATCGCCCGCAATGCCAGTGCACGGGCTAAAGCCTCACAGATGGATTCGATCTCATAGGGTTTGGCAATTAGGATATGGGCTACTGCACTGGCTGACACTGCGGTTTCGCCACTGTCATCACCGGTGAGTAATACCCTGATGCAATCTGGCTGTAAGCGTGCGACCTGGCTAAGCAAGGCGGTGCCATCCTGCAATGGCATTTTTTGATCTGTGACCACCACCCAAGGCTTGAGTTGTGGCAGTAAATTCAAGGCATGGTCAGGCCGTTGGGTAAACTCAAAATTCCAATGGCGGTAATGCAGTCTCACTCCTCTACGTAGAGAAGTAAGTTGATAAATCTCATCATCAACAAAGAGTGCACTGGGTGTCGTCATTCAGGGTTCTCCCCTCTTTGGCACCTGGTTATAGCTCGTCCATTGCTAATAAGGCTTACTGCAGGAAATATCCATTAAAGCCTCAATCTGTTCGAGCAAAATATTATTCTCGAAGGGTTTGGACAATACCGCGTCTGCCCCTGCTGAAAGGGCATTTTCCAGTCTTCGCTCGTCCAATGCAGAAATCACTAACACTCTGATTTTTGGGTACTGTGCACGAACAAACTCTAATACTTCAAAACCATTAATGCCTGGCATGCTCAGATCCAATGTCATTAAAGCGGGTTCGTAACTGGCGATTTGGCTGCCTGCTTGAAATCCATCCGTAGCAATTTCTGTTTGATAGCCAGCATTGCGCAACAAGCGTTGTAATGCTCGCGCCAAGGGTAGCTCATCATCAACGATCAAAATGCGTTTATTCACGACTGTCGGTTGAAGTAACGCAGGGATAGGCATGCCCTGCTCCTGCAAAAATGCTACAAGATCTTCTTCTTTTACTCGGTTATTACCGCGGCCCGGGAGTTTAAAACCCTTTAAAACGCCCCTATCAATCCATCGAATGACCGTACGTAAATTCACATCGCAAAGCTTTGCGATCTCACCGGTCGAAAAGTTTCGCATGGACTATAGTTTCCTCATGCAGGTACTTGGCCCCAGCATAGTGCAACATCATGACAAATGCGACATATGTGACTATGTTCTAGGGTTCGCAGGACTATCTGCGTTACCCTAGATTCAGTCTCCAGTAGGCAACAGGTTCGGGAGTTACTATGCCACTGAGTGAAACGGACCATTCCACACCTGAATATTCTATGAGTGTCTGGCGCATTCTCTGCGTAGATGATGAGCCCAGCGTGCTGTCATCTCTCAAACGTCTGCTACGCGCAGGCAACTATGAGGTACTCACCGCAGATAGTGGAGCTCAAGGCTTAGAGTTGTTGAAAATTCACCCTATACAGGTCGTCATCTCAGATATGCGTATGCCGGGGATGAGCGGCGCCGAGTTCCTTGCGCAAGTTGCCCAGCTCTACCCTGAAACGACTCGGGTGCTCTTAACCGGTTATGCCGATATGGAGTCGACCATCAGTGCCGTTAATCATGGTCAAATTCATCGTTACGTGCAAAAGCCATGGAACAATGAAGAGCTCTTGTTAGCACTAGACGACATCATTGAACGCCAGCGCCTACGTTTTGAAAATGCGTTCCTCCTGAAAGAGGTTGAACGCCAGAATGAAGAATTAAAAGAGTTAAATGCTTCGCTTGAGCAACGTGTACGCCAGCGCACTCAGCAACTGCATCAAAGTGTGAAGAAGCTGGAAAAAATGCATGAGCAGGCACAGCACAATTACAAAACCACGGTTAAAACCTTTTATAACCTGATTAGTATTAATCCCAAACTAGGCGGCATGCCAGCGGTTAAAACCAGTGAGTTGTGTAAGTTAATGGCGCTAGAGCTAGGCTTACCGCAACAGGACGTTAATAACATTAGCCTCGCCGGCCTACTGCATCAGATGGGACTACTGGGCGCAACGCCAGAAGTCTTAGCCAAGCCCTTATCTGAGCTAAGTAAAGAACAACAAGAGCAGTACAAACTTCACCCATTGCGGGCCAGCATTGCCTTAGCGCCTGCTGATAGCCTAGCCCCCATTGCACTGATTATTCGCCATCAGTATGAGAATTTTGATGGCTCCGGCGTGCCAGATGAGTTACACGAGGAACAAATCCCCCTGGGCTCACGTATTCTAGCCATTGCCAGAGATTATTTTGCCGCCATGACTGGCAAACTCTCTCCTCAGCGGGCCAGCAGTCAGGGGGCTATTGATCGTCTCCATTTATCAGCGGAAACCCTGTATGACCCCGACTTGCTCAAGCTCCTTCCTAGTGCAGTCGCTAAGCTTGAACATGATGCACTGAAAAACAATGAGATTCTGATCAAGGTGGATCAGTTAAAAGAAGGGATGCAATTGGCCCGTAACCTCTATAACCATACGCAGATGCTGCTGTTGCCGGAAGGACATAGGTTCACCACCGCGACGATCAACCGCGTAAAGGCGCAAGAAAAAAGCGAAGGGGTGTCACTCGCGCTCTACATCCTGGAGTAACTATTGTTTCTCTTTATTATCAGCCCTATAGCTTGATCAAAGACCCTTACAACAGGCCCGCAGCAGCAACTTCTTGGCCCGTAATTGCATACGTGACTGCAGAGTGGAGGCGCCACCGTGGCAAGCAAAGAAGAACTGGAAGCAAGAATTGTCGAGTTAACCCAGGAGTGCGAGAAGGCCAAATCCTATCAACGCCTCAATCTCTTGCTGCTGTCCGGGCTCGAGGCCATGCTCAGCTCCGAGTCACGAGAAGAGATATTCGAAAAGTTTTTCGACTTTTTTGGTGACATCATCCCCTATCAGTATGGCTTGCTGCTCAAGCACTGCGAAGACGGGCTCTTTCATTGTGTAGCCTCTAACCTGGATAGTGGTTTGGACAGTCAGCTCTACGATTGCCCTCTCCCCTCCTGCACTGAGCTGGAGTCCTGTTTAGCTGGAAAAACCCTTTCGGTGAATAATAATCAGCTGCTCCAGGCCTGGGATAATTCCGAGTTTGATTTTCATAAAAAAATTCGCTCCTTGTTAATTTCACCCATTCTGATCGGGCAGAAACATTATGTCCTCCTGCTCAGTGCTGAGTCAGAACATGTCTTTGACCACGATATGGAAGATCTCGTTGCCCAGTTTTCAGCCTTCGCAGCCAGTACCTTAGTACGGGTAGAGGCACGCAAACTGTTATTAGAGACGGAAGAGTTGCGCAGAAAACAGGCAGAAACGGAGAAAAATTTATTAAGCTCGGAAAAGCTAGCAGCCTTGGGTCAATTAGCGGCTGGGGTAGCCCATGAAATTAATAATCCTCTTGGCTTCATTCTGAGCAATATCAGTACGCTGAAAAAGTACTTTGGCTCCATTCAAAAGCTGTTTGCTGCCTATGAAGAGCTCACCCAGGAGCTGCGGGAATATCCGCTGTGGAAGAACCACAATGTCGTCATTGATGAATTAAAAGAAGAACTTGATATTCAGTTCATCATGGAAGATACCAATGAGCTCCTCAATGACACCACAGAAGGCGCAAATCGGGTACGTGATATTGTCGCAGGCCTGAAGAAGTTTGCTCACCCCAATAATGATGAACTACAGGTCGCCAGTATTCAGGAAATACTCGACAGCACCCTCAAACTGGCCTGGAATGAGCTGAAATACAACTGCATGATCGAGAAAGTTTACTCGCCCTCTCCGGCACTTATCATGTGCCGTCCCAGCCAACTCAGCCAGGTGTTTCTCAATCTGTTGATTAATGCCAGTCATGCCATTGGCACTGAACAACAAGGGGTCATCAGCTTAACGGTGAAAGTGTTACCTCGGCATGTGGAGGTGATAGTGGCCGATAACGGCTGTGGCATTGCCCAAGAAAACCTGCAGAAAATATTTGAGCCTTTCTTCACCACTAAAGGGGTAGGCTCAGGTACCGGCCTGGGGCTGTCGCTCTCCTACAACATCATTGATCAACATAACGGTACAGTGAAAGTGGAAAGCGAAGTAGGTAAAGGCACCCAGTTCCAGCTTTCCTTCCCTCGTGCCGCAGGCCAGGGTATTTAAGGCTCTACGATCCCCTCTTGCACAGCCCGCATAACCAGTTCAGCGTTATTTTTAATGCGGAGTTTACGCATCAGATTAGCGCGGTGCGTATGAACGGTTTTCACACTGAGATAAAGCGTCTGTGCAATGCTGCTGACACTGCTACCACGCGCCAATAGCTCGTAAATCTGAAACTCTCGTTGGGTCAACTTTTCTGCTGAATGGCCAGACTGGGCCCCCGCCTTTTCCAACATCGGGCGAATGTTGCTGGCAATGTACCCTTCACCCTTTGCTAAAGCAGATACCGCTTCTAACAGTTCTTCCGGTGCACAACGCTTAGTCAAATACCCCAGTGCACCGGCGGCGAGTGCGCGCTGAGGAAAGGGCTCATTCTCATGCACAGTCAGCACCAGCACTCTGGCCTGCTCATCCCGCGCCCGAATGCGCTTGATCGCCTCAAGCCCCCCCTGCCCTGGCATCGATAAATCCATAATGACCACATCGGGTTGTAGGCGGAAATAGGCCTCCGTGCCAGAGTCTGCATCACGGGCTTCGCCGACGATAATGCACTCTCCTCCCGCCTCCAACAGGCGGGAAAAGCCCGCCCGCACTACATCATGATCATCAACCAGCAGAACACGTATCCTTGTTGACACGCTGGATACCCCTCACGCTCAAGCCAGAGTAAAAGCTTGGAAGCCTTGTTCTTGCAGCTCCGCCACACCCTGCTCATGGGTGACGACCGCGCTACTGGCTAACTCTGGACGTAAGTAAGTGGCCGCCACCCGACGCATATCCTCAAGGGTGACACTGAGAATACGCTGACGGAACAAGCGACGCTGCTCATGCCCCCGTCCATGCAGCAGGTTATGCGCATCGTGCAACGCTTCGCCGGCGGGAGATCCTGGCTTATCTAAAGAGCTCACCACTCCGAGTATCGCCTCCTCCAACTTGGCAGGATCCGCCTTGTGCTCTTGCAGCCAGACCAGCGCCTGATCGAAGTCAGCTAAGGTGGCGCTAATGCGTGGATCGCGATAACTGTAAAAACGCATAATGCCATTGGCCGCATCATGCCCAGCTCCTCCCCCATAGGCACCCCCTTGTTCACGCACGGCCTTATGCAGGAAACCATTGCGTAAATATTCTCCCAATACTGTCAATACCGGAGCATCCGGATGACCAGAGGGTACAGTGGCATAGGCCTTGGCACAGAAGCTCACCTGAGTATTGACCTTCCATACTTGTTGCTGCGCCACGCTACCGAGCTGAGGCTGCCAAATAGCTTGGGCGGGAAACGCTCCCTGCCCCCAGTCAGGGTGCAGCTGCTGCAAGCACTGAGGCATCCGCTCCTGTTCCGCAACCAATAGCAGTTGACGGGGAGCTTGCAGTACTTGCTGGTGCAGGTCGGCGAAGGATGCCGCCAGCGTCGCCAGATTCTGATCATCCTGCAGCGATTTATCCAAGCGTTGTAAATGACGAATGCCTTCCAACCCTGAGCTGAAGTGAGCCAAACGTGCACCAGGGCTGAAATAGGCGGAGGCCGCCTGCATCGCTAACACGTGACCACTGCCGGTAATGCTCTGTCGCTTACGTGCGTTACGTTGGGAAACCAGTTCACGCAGACGCTGATGCTCATCAAAGCGTAGAGCCTGTAGGGTATCCAGTTGTAACTTATCCAGCTCTTGGTGATTACGTGCCAAGGCTTTACCACTCAGCACCATGTAGGCTTGCAACTGTTCACGGTTATCGACCTCGGCACGAATCGAGGTATAGGCACTCAAGCCTCCAGTCACCGCGGCCTGGCGGGCTTGGGTTTGCAGATAACTGTCATTGCCTACGCCCAACTCTGCAATACTCCCCATGTAATAGGGCAGCCATTGCAACTGCTCAGCACTCAAACTGGGAAGTGGCATGATCACTTGCTGATACACCAAACCATTAGTGCCCCGTTCATAAAAGCGTACCGGCAATGGCTCAGCTTGATACTTGCCTGCCACCAGTTTCAGCTCTGGCGGCACATCAGCCAAACCGACTTTGGGCAGAATATCGGGGTTATCCTGTTGGTTCTGTCGCTCCGCTAAGGCTTCTGCCTGCTGCACAATTTGCTGTTTTTGCTCATCACTCAGACTGGCTTGTAAACTGGCCAAACGCTGCTGTTCTGCCTGGTCACGACGACTAGCTAACTGCTGGTCAGGTCGTAATACCAAACGCACACGGTGGGGGTTGTCGAGTAATAGCTGACGAATCAGCTGCGGTATAAACCCAGGATCCTGAACATCTTCACGTAAGCGAGCCAGAGCGGGCTCAAGATCCAATAATGCCAAGGGATCGCCTCGGTGAATGGCGCTCGACAAGCATCCCAGAATCAGCTGCAAGCCATAGGGGTAAGAGTCTCCGCCAATCTCACGTTGTGACAGCTCTAACTGATGTAAAGCCGAGGCGACATGTTCTTGTTCAATACCCTCATCAGCCAGTTTTTCCAGTGTTGTAAGGACCAACTGCTCAAATTCATCCGCTTTATCCGGATCACTGCCCTCCAGACCACACATGAAGCTTAACTGACGGTTGGAGTCCTCCAGCCCACACAGGGGCGATGGCGCCTGGGCCAAGCCAGAGGTTTCCAATACATGCCGCAATGGCGAAGAGCTGTTGTCCAGCAAAACACGGCTGAGTAGATGGGCTTTCAACATTTCGTACAGATCAATGCTGGAGCCCAATAACCAGCCCAGCACCAGGTGAGTGTGCCCCTGGATATCTTCCTCTTGCAGCGGGTACGCTTCTTCTACCCGAATAGGGGCAAAGTAGCGCTTTTCATCGGGCACTTCCCAGCGGTGCTGCGCACGATCGAAACGCTTCAGGGCAAGCTCATGCATCCGCTCCTGGTGCTGTGCCGCCGGCAGATTACCAAAGGTCATGAAGATGGCATTACTGGGGTGGTAGTGCTTCTTATAAAAATCGAGCAGTTCAGCGTAACTTAAATCAGGAATCGCATCCGGCTCCCCGCCGCTGTTGTAATGGTACGTGGTCGTGGGGAACAGGTATTTACATAGGGTGTGCCAAAGAATGCTAACGGGCGAACTCATCGCCCCTTTCATTTCGTTATACACCACCCCTTTGATCTGCAGAGGAGTGTCAGGATTATTGCGTTCACTGAACTCTAACCGATGCCCCTCTTGGGCAAAGTCCAAAGGATCCAGGCGTGAAAAGAATACGGCGTCTAAATACACGTCCAGCAGGTTATAAAAGTCTTTTTCGTTTTGGCTGGCAAAGGGATAAGCCGTCCAATCACTACTGGTAAAAGCATTCATAAAGGTATTGAGGGAGCGCCGAGTCATCATAAAGAATGGATCGCGCACAGGATAACGCTCACTGCCGCAGAGCGCGGTGTGCTCCAAAATATGTGCTACACCCGTAGAGTTCATCGGCATGGTACGCAGCGCGACGATAAAGGCATTTTCGTCATGCTCCGCAGCTAAGTGATAATGCTTGGCTCCTGTTTGCTGATGCTCATATTCAAAGACTTGCAGCCCTAGTGAGCTGATCTCGGCCTGACGCAATAAAGTAAATGCGGGGTGTGCTGTCATCATGAGTCCTGTCACATTAGGAGTCTGGCAACGCTGCCATGACTGGGCTTAGTCAGCAGCCCTGAGTAAAATTCGATCCAACCAACGTCCTGGTAATAGACGCTTCAACCAAGGCAGCCACTTTGCTGGCTTGGTGATGGCATAACGCTGAGCCGGGTTAGCTTGTGTCAGGGCCTGCTCTAAACAGATATATACGGCTTCGGGCCCTAGAGTAAAACGCCCACTTAGCTCTGCAGGTCGTTCAAGCCTAGCAATCATGCGCTCATAGGTGGGTGCAAAGCGACTCTTTTCAAGCTCACTCGACTGCAGATAGCGCCGAAAGGCGGCATAGGCATTATGACGAAACTGACTTTCAATCGGCCCTGGTTCAAGCAGCACCACCTTTACCTGTGTGTCTGCCAGCTCCAACCGTAACGTGTCAGCCCATCCCTCCAGCGCATATTTTGAAGCCACGTAAGCCCCACGCAGCGGCATCGCCACCTGGCCTAATACGGAACTATTAAGGATGAGGCGTGCTTCAGGTTGCTTACGCAACAAAGGTAAACACAAACGAGTCAGTTCATGCCAGGCAAAAAAGTTGGTTTCGAACTGTGCCCGCAACGCCTCAACCGGCAAATCCTCCAAGGCACCAGGTTGACCATAGGCGCCATTATGGAAGATGGCGCATAATCGCCCCTGGCTAAGCGCTTGCAGCTGTTGCACGACCAACGGCAAGGTGTCTGTGGCGTTAAGATCAAGCTGAATGCAGGTCAAACCCTGCTGGCGGAGACGTTCCACATCAGCAGGCTGTCGGCAACTGGCTATCACTTGCCAGCCTTCTTGCTGCAAACGCTGCGCACAGTAAAGACCAATACCCGTGGAGCAGCCTGTAATCAGAATGGCGCCCTGTTTTTTATTCAAACCTCACCCCACCGGGTAGCAATTTATCGAGAATGGCTAACAAGTCGTCTTCTTCAAAGGGTTTAGTCAAATAGTAATCTGCGCCTGCCTGCTGCCCTTCTTCTATTTCCTGCGGCCGGGCTTTAGCGGTTTGCATAATGACAAGCAGGTGCTGCAAAGCGGGTTGGTTGCGGATTTCCTTTAACACCGTCAAACCATCAACGTGGGGCATCATTCGATCCAGTAACACCACATCAATGTGGTTAGCCTGCTGTTGTAATAACTCAAGCGCTTGGCGGCCATCGTAAGCCGTCAAGATAGTAAAACCGGTAGAACTCAGATAGTCCGTCAGAATTTCAACATTAATAGGATCATCATCCACTATTAACGCGCATCGCTTCGCGTGCTGCATGCCAAGCTCCTTTGCTGAACCCTGCCCACTATACTCAATGCCGAGATTGACGGCCAGAATCCTGACCTTCGTCATCTTTTTGCAATGCAAAAAGTTTTGACTAGACCCATCACTGTCTATAATATGACCAGCAATTGTGCAACGCACAAAACAACCAAGGAGTGTGCCATGTTCGACAAGTATTTTGCTGACTTCAACAAGACCTTAAATCCTCTGAACGAGGTCATGGAAATCAACAAGAAAGCCTTTGAAAAGCTGAGCAGCACTCAAAGTGCCTACTTTACTGAATACTTCAATACTCTTTCCAAACAGTCTAAGGCTCTTCTGGAAAGCAAAGACATCAAGTCCACTGTTGAGCTGCAGCTGCAGTTTGCTAAAGATGCTGAAGCGCGTCTGGCCAACACCCTGGAGCAAAACCTCTCTACCCTGACCGAAGCCCGTGAAGCTTACATGAGCCTGGTAGAAAAGCAGTTGGAAGAAGTTGGCGAGTTTAGCAATGCCTTTGATCTGAGCAAGTTTGGCGCCCCTGTCGTCAACAAGCCCAAAGCAGAAGCCAAACCCAAGGCCCCTGCTGCTAAAGCTGAATAATAGCCGTCTATTGCATTAAGATGGCTAATGAAAACCCCAGTACACATCACTGGGGTTTTCTTGTTTTGGCTTACCGTGAAGATGACTTACGAAAAACGCGCTAATGCGGGTAAGTCAGCATTTAACCCTAAGGCATATTTCATCGCCTGCTGCTTTAGCGGCCCAGTCTTATCAGCCACCTGCAACGCCAGCGCACGTAAGTGTTTTAACGGCAAAACATCATTGGAAAAAACTCGATAGAACATGTCCATCAGAGTCATCATTGCTAGGTTGGCTCGACGACGCTTCTGTTCAAAAGTTTGCCCCAACTTAGCACTACCAAGTGCTTGCGGTTCGGCTAGTAATAATTCCGCCAAAACCGCCACATCCATAAAGCCCAGATTCACCCCCTGCCCGGCCAAAGGATGAATCCCATGGGCAGCGTCCCCCACCAATACCACACCAGCCTTGGCATAATCTAACGCATGCTGACGTCGCAACGGGAAAGCCGTCTTTGCTTCAAGACTGACGACCTCCCCTAGTTCAACAGGGAAATGATGCTGAAAAGCTTGTAGCAACTCTTGATGATCCAGGCCAAGCAAAGCTTTTACCCGCTCCGGACGCTCATACCAAACCAATGAGGCATAGGGGCCGCTTAAGGGTAAAAAAGCTTGGGGGCCATTGGGGGTAAAACGTTGCCAGGTAATATCTTGTTGGGTATACGCAGTACGTACGTAAGCTACCAAAGCCTGCATATCATAATCCCAACCGCTAATACCAATGCCCGCGGCTTGCCGCACTTGCGAATGCAACCCATCGGCGCCGACTAGCAGGCGAGCGCTAAAACACTGCCCATCCTGCAGCCATACTTGCGACCCCTCGGCTCGGTACTGCACTTTGGTAATGCTGGCTTCAGCAAGGCAGGTGACCTGCGGCAGAGCTTGCAAGCGTTGCCATAGTGCTTCCTGCAGTATTTTATTCTCAACGATGTGACCTAGATGATCCAACCCCAGTTCCTGGCTGCTAAATAAGGTACCCGCCCCATCCGCCTTCTCCCAAACCCGCATACGACGAAATGGGCAAGCGCGCATCGCCAATACCTGCGGCCATACTCCCAAATTACTCAGTAGCGCCTCTGACGCCAGGCTAACTGCCGACACCCGTAAATCATGGGGTTGTTCTGCAGAAAATTGCGGCAAGGCATGTTGTTCCAACAGCAAAACCCGCCAGGGGCCATCAGCCAATGCACAGGCCAGCGCGGCTCCCACCATACCGCCACCTACAATGATGATATCGAATTGGGTATCCATGGATATTCCTGCCTCAGCCTGTTCAATCGGCGGCATTATAACCTTCCGCGCTCAATCCCGCTGAATTTATGCCAACATCTTGATTTGGTTCATATATGGCCCACACTTGTAAAAGCGCCCAGGGCTCTGCATTCTATGCTTAGCCGAACCCATTAATTGTTATTTCAGGGTCACCCAATGACGACAACAGCAGCGCAGCAAACTCAACAAGGGACCGCCGACGATCCTCTATTACAGTGGGCAACCTTTAACCTGGCCGACGAAATCTATGCCGTCGATGTTATGCAGGTAAAAGAGGTCCTGACTTACGCTTACACCGAAATAGCACCGGTGCCTGGCTCTGCTCACTTTATTCAAGGCATTTTGAACCTACGCGGTAATGTTATTACCGTGGTAGAAACCCGTGTTCTTTTTGGCCTGCCACGAACCACTCCGACTTCTAATGCCCGCATTGTGGTGATGGAATTTACTGATCAGGTTGTGGGAATGGTGGTAGATGCCGTTGCAGAAGTAATTTATCTACGTCAATCACAAATTGAGCGGGCACCCAATGTAGGCACTGATGAAAGCGCCAAATTTATTCAGGGGGTGAGCTACCACAATGATGAACTTATTATCCTGCTCGATCTGAAGAAGATGATCGAAGAAGAAAGCAATCCTATCAGCGCCGCCACAGACAGCCTTTTAGGCGACGACGACTAATGTAATCAATGCCTTAGCACTGCCAGTGCTTGACAGCCTGGCAGCCTGCCGCCATAACACAGATGTAGGAATTATCTTTTGCTGCGGTTACCGCAGTCTTGGGGATCGCAGCCCAGCCAAGGAGTCGCCCTTATGGCCGCATCCCGTCTGTACGTCCTCGATACCAACGTCATCCTGCACGACCCTCAATGCCTATATAACTTTGAGGAGCAGGATGTTTGTATTCCCATGACCGTACTGGAGGAACTGGATGACATTAAAGACCGCAAAAAGAATGTAGCGGTCGAGGCACGCACGGCTATCCACGCCATTGACGACATTGTCCGCACTGCGAAAGCGGGCCAAATCACCAAAGGCGTTCCCATCCCCTCGCTCAGTAGTCAAAAACATCTGGGCAAACTGATGATTTTTCCCGATCACGAATTGGCAGACCGCAAAGGTTTCCTGCCCAATGGTCGCCAAGTCAAAGACAACAGCATTATCAACTGCGCCCTGCATCTACAAAGCACACTCTCCAATCGCGAAGTCGTGTTGGTCACCAAAGACATTAATATGCGCTTAAAGGCGCTGGGAGCAGGCCTTAACAGAGTTGAAGACTACCGCAAAGACCAATTGGTATCGGATGTTGAACTCTTGCCTGAAGGGCATCGAATGCTGTCTGGACGCTTCTGGGATAGTGTTGAGCAGGTCAAAACCGATCGCCAGGGCCATTCTATTTACCACTATGTGGATGCCAGCCTCTTACCTGGGGTGTACATGAATGAGTACGTCTATGATGAAGCCAAGGAGTTTGCGGCACGGGTGGTGGGAATCACAGACAAGCAAGTTACTCTGCTTGACCTGAATCTTGAAAAACTGATGGAGCATAGCTGCTGGGGGATCAGCCCAATCAACCTGGCTCAAGCCTTTACCATGCAGGCTATGCTTGATCCCAATCTGGACCTGGTCATCATCAACGGTGCCGCAGGTTCCGGTAAAACCTTAATGGCCTTGGCCTGCAGCCTGGATATGGTGATTGAACAAGGGCGTTACAACAAGATTGTGGTGACTCGCAGCACTCCCCCTGTCGCAGAGGATATTGGTTTCCTGCCAGGTACCGAAGAGGAAAAAATGACCCCCTGGTTAAGCTCTATCTTCGACAACCTGGAGGCCATGCATGAAGGGGATGATCAACCGCAAAGCAGCGTGCGTTACGCCATTGAAAAAGCCAATATACAGTTTAAGTCGTTAAACTTCATTCGTGGTCGTAGCATTCAGGATGCCATCGTACTGATTGATGAGGCCCAGAACCTGACCCCTTCCCAGATGAAGACCATCCTCACTCGCTGTGGCAAGGGCAGTAAGATGGTAGTGCTAGGCAATTTAGCGCAGATTGACTCTAACTACCTTACCCCTCTGACCTCTGGATTGACCTATATTGTCGAGCGCTTCAAAAATTTTGAAGGCTCAACCAATATCCATCTTACCGGAGTGGTGCGCAGTCGTTTGGCTGAATACGCCGAGCAGAATCTGTAGTCCAATAGGCTCTCTCACCACAGGGCTAGTTACCGCTAGCCCTGTCCTGGCAGCTTCGCCATTAAACGCTGGCATTCCTGCTTAAGTAGTTCGTACTTATGCTGCCATTGCTCTCGCTGCTGCACTTCCAACTCTAATAGCCGTTGATGCAGTACTTCCTGGCGGGACAGCTCTCGCTCCAGCGTTTTCAACTCCCCTTGCTGGCTAATGAGCCGGCTTTCCTGCTGATGCAGCCGCTCCTGCAACTGTCTCTGCTCACTCAGCAGTGCCTCTTGTGCAGCTAGCGCCTCACGCAGGCGCTGCTCCAGTTCATGACGCTCCTGCTGCCACTGTTGTTGCTGATGTTGCAAATGGGCACAACGCTGTTGGTAATCGACTTCCTGTTGCTTGGCCTGATTGGCCAGCTGGTCACGGGCATAAAACACAGCATCACGCCACAGCTGCTGCATATTTTTGACCAAGGGCTCGGGCAAGTTAGGCACACTCGGTTCTGCCATCCTCTGCCCCAACTCTGCCCACCATACATTTAATGCCTTGTTGATGGTGGTGAGGCTGCCACGTCCCATCCGTTCACGGACATTTTGCTGAGTGGGACGCACACCTTCCGTCAGCAACGTGTCTGCCACCTGAAAAACCAGGTCATAGGTACGAGTTTTGTCCATTTTTAATACTCAATACATAATATGTATTAAATTTTGGCAAAAAAATTAGTCGTCAGCCACTATGCCCAGACTAAAAGCCTGATTTTGACTCGTTAATTGCCAGTCCGTACCCTGCTCTGTCTGCAGTGGAGTCGCCATTTCGATCAGTTGGTAATAAACGTTACGCTCTACTCTGGCCCATAATTCAGCACGTACCCGTACATAGGGACATAGATCTTTAGAGCCTGGGTAAGGGCGCATCTGTAAGGGATGCTCTGACCCCAGCCATAACACCTCTTCACAATTGGTGATAAGTTGAATTCCCTGCTCTTGCTGGTGGCATGCCTGAATCAGAAAAGGCACATCCTCTACTTGAATCAAGACCTTTTCTGCTGGTGTAACCAGGCAATAACGACCATCGGGCTCGCGTCGCAGAATCCGGGCAAACAGCTTCACCAATGCAAAACGCTGAAAGGGCCTGCCCTCGTGCCACCAACTACCATCAGCCTTGATTAACAGGTCCATCTCACCACAGCTGTCCGGATGCCACTGCTCAACCGGTAGGGGCTTATCCGCGGCATTATCGACTGTATTGAGCAGGGCATTAAGATCCAGAGCCATGTTCAGAAAACATCCACGTTAGTCGAGTTGAAACAAGCGATTAAAATTTGCACTGGTTTGCATCGCTACCTGCTCTATCGAACAGCACTGCAGTTTTGCCACCCACTCAGCCACTTCATATACATACTGCGGCTCATTGGGGCGTCCACGATGGGGAGCAGGAGTTAAATAGGGTGCATCCGTTTCGATCAACAAACGATCGAGGGGTACCTTTTCCACGACTGCACGCAACGCATCAGCATTGCGAAAACTAATGATACCGGAGAAGGAAATATAAAATCCCAGCGCCAAGGCCGCCTCAGCCATCTCCCAGCTCTCGGTAAAACAGTGCAGCACCCCCGCAGCGGGCAACTGCGCTTCCGCCAACAATGCCAAGGTATCTGCACGCGCATCGCGGGTATGCACTATCACTGGCTTGGCCAACTCAGCAGCTACCCGCAATTGTGCTGCAAACAGTTGCCGCTGAGCAGCTTGCTCATCCGCTGTTTTGGCATAGTAATAATCCAACCCCATTTCCCCCAGGGCCACCACCTTGTGATGGTCTGCGTATTGGCGCAGTAACTGCTCATCCAGCTGGGCAGGATGCAGTGGATGCACTCCAACCGAGGCATACACATCCTCATGCTGTTCTGCCAAGTGCCGAACCTGCGCAAAGGACTCCAAGTCCACTCCAACGCAAAGAAAACGCTTTACTTGCCGAGCCCTGGCCGCCGCCAGCACTTCATCTACACCACCAGGGCGCTGACTTAAGTCCAGGCGATCCAGGTGACAATGGGAATCAACTAACTGCATAACACCTACAACGTAATAACTCGATTAAAGCCAACACTACATCGTAAACGTAGTGGTTTCGGAGTCTTGGGTACCCGCCAGCAAGGTTTCCAGCTTACGTACCGCACCTTCATCTTGAGCATTAATCTGAATACCAATTCCTGCCGGACGGTTATTCTGTCCGCCTGGAGGGGTTATCCAGATCACTTTACCGGAAACCGGGATTTTTTCCGGTTCATCCATAATGGTCAGAACCGCAAACACCTCATCCCCCAGCTGATACGAGCGCTGAGTCGGAATAAACAAGCCACCTCGCTCAATAAAGGGCATATAGCACTGATAGAGCATGGTCTTGTTGTCAAAGGTGCAGTTCAAAATACCGTGGGCCATGGCCACTCTCCTTTAGCGCTGACTCTTCACTAAGCGTACCCAATCAATCAGCAGGGCTTCAATCGCCATCGCAGGATTAAAGTTTGCCACTGATCCGAGCTGGGCGGCCAACTCTAATAACTGCCGATAAAAAGCAAATAAGCGCTCACTGGGTAATCGATGTAGTCGCTGCAATAACACTTCATCATAGTGGCTCGCCTCACCCTGCCCCCCTAACTGCTGGCGCGTACACTGGTGCAGCAAGCCTGCCCACCAATGCAATATAGGGGTGAGAGGTAACGGCCAGCCCTGCCAGCGCTCAGCCACTTGCTGGGGCAATTGCTCAGCCTCTAACGTGGCTAGTAGATCCTGTTGCCACTTCGGCCAATATTGTTGCCAATCCTGTTCATGCCACTGCAACGCCTGCAGAGGGGAGCCCTGCGTCATAAACCAGAGCAGTGCTGCCTGCTTGACCCCTTGCTCAGTTAGCCAGGTAATGGCCTGCTCAGTGCTGGGCTTAGGCAGTTTGACCAACTGACAGCGACTACGAATGGTTGCCATTAATTGTTGTGGGTGAGTGCAGGTCAACACAAACAGTGTATTAGCAGGGGGCTCTTCCAGGTTTTTCAGTAACGCATTGGCAGCCTGTACATTTAAACGCTCAGCCGACTCAAGCAAGATTGCCTTGCCATGGCCCTGTTGGGCCGTATTCGCAGAAAACTCACTGATCTGACGAACACTATCAATCCGGATACTTTGCTGTGCGCCTTCCGGTTGCAGGGCTAAAAAATCAGGATGGCTACCTGCCGCTAATAACTGACAGCTACGGCATTGACCACAGGCCTGTAAGCCTGCTTCACGACAGAGAAACCCCTGCAGCAACTGCTGAGCCAGCTGGCGCTCCCCCACCCCTTGGGCTCCGCCGAGGAGCAAAGCGTGGGGCAGTCGCTGCTGCTCATAACGCTGTTGCAGCTGCGCCCAAATAGGCTGCAACCATGGATACTCAAGCACGGAACTGGGCATACCAACTATCCAGAGCGGCGCTGATTGCTACCTGTACCTGCGCTAAAGTTTGGCTGGCATCAATAACACGAAAGCGTTGCGGCTCAGCATTCGCCCGCGCACGGTATGTTTCACGCACTCGGTTAAAGAAAGAGATTTGCTCTTGTTCAATACGATCCTGGGCACCCCGTGCCTGGGCCCGTGCCAGTCCTATTTCCGCTGGCAAATCCAACAGCAGAGTCAGGTCCGGGCGGGTTTCGCCCTGTACGTAAAGCTCTAGCTGTTCCAGCAGGGGTAAAGGCAAGCCCCGCCCACCACCTTGGTATGCAAAGCTGGCATCGGTAAAACGATCACTGACAACCCATTCTCCCGCCAGTAGATGCGGACGGATTTTAGTTTCAATGTGCTGGGCACGAGCAGCAAACACCAGCAGCAATTCGGTCAAGTCCGCCACCTTTTCTTGCCGCGGACTTAGCATCAGCTCTCTGATTTGTTCCGCCAGCGGCGTACCTCCTGGCTCACGGGTCAACACATAGTTCAACCCGTGCTGATCCAACCAAGCTTGGATAGTGGCCAGCGCACTGCTTTTCCCCGCCCCTTCTACCCCCTCAAGGGTGATAAACACGCCCTTCACTGTTGTTCCTCATCACTAGCTTCCGCTTTGTTCTCCCTTAACTTCCGCAGATAACGCTGCACAGCATTGTTATGCTCATTCAGGTTATTGGAGAACACATGGCCGCCATCACCACTGGCCACAAAATACAGTGCTTTCCCCTCAGCTGGGTTCACTGCCGCATATAAAGAAGCCTTACCCGGCATGGCAATAGGGGTCGGAGGTAAGCCATTAATGGTATAGGTGTTATAGGGCGTCGGCTCTCGCAGATGTTGACGAGTCAGATTTCCTTTAAAGCGCTCACCCAAGCCGTAAATCACCGTAGGATCCGTCTGCAGGCGCATGCCTTTTTGCAATCGTCGCACAAATACTCCGGCAATTTGTTCCCGCTCACTGGCAACCCCTGTTTCTTTTTCAATGATGGAGGCCATGATTAGCGCTTCATAGGCGTTCTTATAGGGTAGATTCGGCTGCCGTCCTGCCCAAGCTTGTTCTAGTGTTTGCTGCATACGCTGATATGACTGCTTGAGAATATCCAGATCGGTCATGCTGGCATGATAGGTGTACGTATCGGGAAAGAAGCGTCCTTCTGGGTGCTCTCCAGTGGCTCCAATACGCTCCATAATGGCGCCATCTGATACCCCTGCCAGGGTTTTCTTAAGTTTTGGCTCGGCATGCAACGTCTGTAAAAACTGCTTAAAGGTAAAACCCTCGACCAGGGTCACACGATACTCCAGCACCTTGCCCTTATGCAGCATTTCAACCAGTTCAAGCGCACTCGTGCCTTTGCGTACCGCATACTCACCGGTTTTGATCGTGCCCCCTGGCTGCAATAACCGCTTATGCCAAACCAGTAGCTCAGGATAGGCAAACCAGCCACGCTGTTTCAGCTCATCCGCAACCTGATAGAGGCCATCACCCGGCTTCAACCAATAAACTTCTTCTTCACTGGTGAGCGGCATCGGAGCATTAAGCTGGTTTAAGGCCCATTGCCAAGCATAGGCACCACTGATCAATAACAGCAATGCCAATAATAAAAGTCGCATTACCCATAGGATCAACATGATTGTTCACTTTTCTCCAGGGCGGCCTGTAAGGAGAGGATCTGCTCCGTTACCAATAGCTGACGCCCAGCTAATTCAGCAATAGGCACAATGCCCATTAGCGCATTACAAATAAAGCCTTGCTCGACTGCCTGCAACTGTTCAGTCAGAAGCTGGTTTTCCTGCACTGACCAGCGTTCTAACACCCAGCGCCGTCGCGTACCCGCGATACCGGCATACTCAATACTGGGGGTCTGCCAGCGGCCATCCAGGAACAAAAACACATTACTTAGGGTGCCACTGACCAGATTAGCCTGAGTATCGCAAACTAATCCCTCTTGCCAGTCAGTCGCCGCCCACTCCCGTCGCGCCAATACCTGTTCCAGCCGATTCAAGTGTTTGATCCCCGCTAACAGCGGCTGCCTGGCCAGCGCAGTTTGACATAAACCAACTTTGATTCCTTGCTGACGCTGTGCCCGCTCCATCGGCTTATGCTGGCTTAACATCACTACCCTCGTTAACTCAAGATCAGTCGTAGCTAAATAACCACGCCCCCCTGCCCCCCGGGTAATGATTAGTTTGAGCACCAGATCCGGCTCCTGCACACTGGCCAGCGCCCGCCGAATATCCGCTAACAATTGATCTTCAAAGTCGACTGGAATCAGCATCCCTAGACGCTGCATTCCCTGTTGCAGGCGCTGCCAATGATAGGGCCAAAAACAAAGATGGCCTGCCGCCACCTTTAGGGTTTCGAACAGGCCATCTCCATATGCCAACCCCCGCTCCTGCACAGAAATAGCAGTCGCGGGCTGGCCATTAACGAGTGCAAACAACATCACACTTTGCGAAACACCAGAGTGCCATTGGTGCCGCCAAAGCCGAAAGAATTCGACAGCGTGACATCAATAGGCATTGCCTTCGCCTGATGAGGCACATAATCCAAGTCACAACCTTCTGAAGGCTCATCCAGATTAATGGTGGGCGGCGCCACCTGATCGCGGATCGCCAAAATCGAGAAGATTGCCTCTACCGCACCGGCTGCACCCAGCAAATGACCAATCATTGACTTGGTAGAACTCACCGATAACTGATAAGCCGCCTCGCCAAACACCAGCTTCACCGCATTAGACTCAGCAGCATCGCCTGCAGGAGTCGAAGTACCGTGCGCGTTGATGTAATTCACCTGATCAGGATTCAGGCCACCATCTTTTAACGCATTACGCATGGAGGCCGCGGCACCACTGCCATCCTCAGGGGGAGAGGTCATGTGGAAGGCATCATCACTCATGCCAAAACCAACCAGCTCAGCATAAATGTTAGCGCCACGCTTCTTGGCATGCTCGTACTCTTCCAGCACCAGCACACCAGCACCATCACTCAGCACAAAACCATCACGGTTTTTATCCCAAGGACGGCTAGCACGGGTGGGATCATCATTACGCGTAGACAGCGCACGTGCTGCGGCAAAGCCGCCCAGCCCCAGCGGTGTGACCGCCATTTCAGAGCCGCCCGCAAACATAACATCTGCCTCGCCATAGGAAATCATCCGTGCAGCAAAGCCAATGTTATGAGTACCTGTGGTACAGGCCGTCGTAATTGCAATGTTAGGCCCTTTAAAGCCATAACGAATCGCCAAATTACCTGCAATCATATTGATGATTGAGCCAGGTACAAAGAAGGGGGATATGCGTCTTGGCCCGCTTTTAAGCAGTGTTTCATTGGTCTTTTCGATTAGTGGCAAGCCACCAATGCCAGAACCAATAGCCACCCCTACCCGCTCCAGGTCAGTATTATCAAGCGGCAAACCGGAGTCTTCCAATGCCTGATGGGCCGCAGCCATACCATATTGGATGAACAGGTCCATCTTGCGGGCCTCTTTGGCATCCATATAGTCTGCTGGGTCAAACCCTTTTACACAGCCGCCAAAGCGGGTGCTGAACGCAGTGGTATCAAATAGCTCAATGGGACCGATGCCACTCTTACCGGCAAGAATGTTGCTCCAGGTTGTAGCGACATCATTACCCAGCGGCGTGAGCATGCCGAGCCCTGTTACTACCACTCTTCTCCGAGACATGCGCATATCCTCCAATTCGCAGCAAAAGAAAAGCCGCTCTATCCAATAGAATAGAAGCGGCTTTTCGTGAACCGTTCAGGACTTGGGCTTATTGATGAGCCTTGATGTAGTCAATTGCAGCCTGGACAGTAGAGATCTTCTCAGCTTCCTCATCAGGAATCTCAGTTTCAAACTCTTCTTCCAGCGCCATAACCAGTTCAACGGTGTCCAGCGAATCAGCACCCAGGTCATCTACGAAAGAAGACTCCAGAGAAACCTCTTCTTCTTTAACACCCAGTTGCTCAGCAACGATCTTCTTTACGCGCTCTTCAATAGTGCTCATAACGTATCCTACTGTTTCAACACAACCCACATTCTAATTGTGGATGGCTATTTTAGGAAATCCCAAGACCCTTGCCAAGTTTGTCGGGTTGGGCCCGTACTCAGGATGTGCCGCAGGCATGCGGCACATTATCAATAAATTACGACAGAATACAACGATTTAGTGAACAGAGGCGTTAACCCATGTACATGCCACCGTTAACATGCAGCGATTCGCCTGTCATATACGAACCTCCTTCGCTAGCCAAAAACGCTACAACTGCAGCGATTTCTGCTGGCTGACCCAGACGCGCCATAGGAATCTGGGCCTTTAGGTGCTCTTTATGCTCCTCTGCTAAACCACTGGTCATGTCGGTATCGATAAAACCAGGAGCCACTGCGTTAACAGTAATATTACGAGAAGCGACTTCCCGTGCCAATGCACGAGTAAAGCCTTCCAGGCCCGCTTTGGCAGCCGCATAGTTGGACTGCCCAGCATTGCCCATTGAACCAACTACAGAACTGATATTAATAATCCGTCCCCAGCGAGCCTTGGTCATGCCACGCAAGCAAGCCTTGCTAATGCGGAAGATCGAGGTGAGGTTGGTGTCAATCACCTTACTCCACTCCTCATCTTTCATCCGCATCAGAATATTATCCTGAGTAATCCCAGCGTTATTAACCAGGATCAAGGGAGTGCCATAACGCTCGGTAATGGCATCCAAAACAGACTGGATGCTATCGCTATCGGTTACGTTCAGCACCATGCCGCAGCCTTGTACACCAGCAGCCGCTAAGTCTTCACTGATACGTTGAGCCCCTTGCTCAGAGGTGGCAGTCCCCACCACAATTGCTCCCATCTGCCCTAATGCTTGGGCGATGGCACGACCTATGCCGCGGGTAGCGCCAGTTACCAGCGCAACTTTACCTTCAATACTCATAGCCTTAGCCGTTTCTAATTATCAAGAGGTCAATGCACTACTCAATGAAGCGGAGTCATTCACAGCAGCCGCATTGAGACTGCGCGCAATACGCTTATTCAAACCAGACAACACCTTGCCCGGCCCGCATTCAAGCATAGACTCAATTCCTTGAGCAACCATAAATTCAACACAGCGTGTCCAAAGCACGGGACTATAAAGCTGTTGCAGTAATTTTTCTGTCATTTCCGCAACCGATGCAGCCACCTGCGCATCGACATTCTGCACGACAGGAATACTCGGCATTTGCAGACTGAGGGTACTAATCACCTCCGCCAAACGATCCGCCGCAGGGCGCATTAACGCGCAATGAGAAGGCACACTTACCGGCAAGGGCACTGCACGCTTTGCCCCTGCAGCTTTACAGGCTTCAACCGCACGCTCAACTGCAGCAACACTACCTGCAATGACAATTTGTCCTGGGGAGTTATAGTTCACAGCCGCAACAACGTCACCCTGAGCCGCCGCAGCACAACAGGCTTCTACCTGCTCATCTTCCAATCCCAGGATCGCCGCCATCGCTCCTGTGCCAGCCGGCACAGCTTCCTGCATAAAACGTCCGCGCTGTTGCACAAGGCGCACACCATCAGCAAGGCTCATCGCCCCAGCACAAACCAGTGCAGTATATTCCCCCAAGCTGTGACCCGCCATCAGGGCCGGCTGCGCTCCACCCTGCTGCTGCCATAGGCGCCAAATTGCCACACCAGAGGTCAAGAGCGCAGGCTGAGTATTTTCAGTCTGATTCAATCTCTCTTCCGGCCCTTGCTGTGACAACGCCCACAAGTCCATCCCCAAGGCTTCCGATGCTTCTGCATAGGTTTCACCTACAATGGGATGCTCAGCTGCCAGCTCCGCCAGCATTCCCAGGTGCTGGGAACCCTGTCCGGGAAATACCAATGCTAGTTTTGCTTCCATTGTGCCTCTCTACATATTGGTCAAATTGACATAGTTGGCATCAAGCCTGTGCCTGTATTTTTGCCAAGGACTGCGCCAGGCGTTGCGGCACGCGATGCCTTGCTACTTGGGCAGCATAGTGCAAGGCCGCCAAGAAGGCATCCTCATCCGCACCACCATGACTCTTAATCACACCTCCGCGCAGCCCTAATAGCATAGCACCGTTACGTACGCCGGGCTCAAAGCGCCTTGCCCAGCTCCGCAAAGCCGGACGCAACGCCGCAGCCAACACCCGAGTATGCCAGCGCGACTGCAAGTACTCCTTCAATGAACCCAACAGCAAGCGTGCAACCCCTTCCCCTGTTTTCAAGGCCACATTACCGCTAAAACCATCGCAGACAATGACATCAACACTACCTGAAAAAAGCGTATTTCCCTCTACGTAACCACGAAACTCAATCGCAGAGAGCGCTTCCAGTACCCGTGCTGCCTCCTGGATACGTGCAATGCCCTTAGTATGCTCAACCCCCACATTAAGCAGCGCCACTCTGGGGCAGGAGAGTTCATCAAGCGCCATGGCCAGGGCAGCGCCTAGCTGAGCAAATTGCACCAGTTGCGCAGCCCCTGCTTCCAGATTAGCACCGACATCAAGCAAATAACTGTGTCCATAGCGGGTGGGTATCGCCGTGGCAATAGCAGGCCGCTCCACCCCTTCTAGCATGCCTAGTACTTTCCAGGCCATTGCCATCAGTGCTCCGGTATTACCTGCACTTAAAGCAACATCAGCCTGCGCAGCCGCAACACTCTCCAGCATCCGGTAAAGCGATGAGTCCTGCTTATTACGTAATGCACTAGAAGGTTTTTCTTCCATGCCTACCTGTTGACTACAAGCAACAAGCGCACAACGACACTGGTCTTGGCCAAGAGATGATAGAAATGGAGCAACAACCTCGGGATCACCCATTAAATGCAGATGAATATGAGGATCAGCGGAGAGAAAGCGGGCAATAGCGGGGAGAGTAATGCGGGGACCGAAGTCCCCGCCCATCACATCAACTGCAATGGTTAAGCGATTAGACAAGATCAGTCTTCAGACTTGCCTGCAATCACTTGACGACCACGGTAAAAACCGTCGGGAGTAACGTGGTGACGCAGGTGAGTTTCACCGCTAGTCGGGTCGATGCTCAGCGCAGGTGCAACCAGCGCATCATGAGAACGACGCATACCACGCTTAGAACGGGTTTTACGGTTCTGTTGTACTGCCATGACAAAGAAGCTCCTAAGTCAAATTACTTTTTCAGTTGTGCTAACACAGCAAAAGGATTGGACGCTGGCCTTTCGTCCACCTCAGATTGGACCGGCTCCCCGAACTCAGTTTGCACTTCACAATCGTCGTGCATAGCCACCAGAGGCAGCGCCAAGATCAGTTCGTCTTCCAGCACCGGAAGCAACTCCACCTGCTCCTCACTGACGATCATCGGATCGTAGTAAGAAGGCAAAGCAGCTGCTGCTTCATCGTGCCATGCCATTCCCATAGAGAGCTCTGTCTCTAGCGTCTTTACAACAGGCGTCAAGCAACGCTGACAAATCAACGTCACCTGGGTCTGAAGCTGACCACGCATATAGCGCAAGCCCTCTTCATCTACGCCAAATTGCAGCTGCGCTTTTACTGCTCCCTCGGAGCCCTGCAGCGACTCACAAAGGCGCGCAAAATGGGAAAGGGGCAACTCCCCGGACCAGGAGAAGCCTTTTTCAGCCCACTTACGTGGATTAATAATTGCCGGAAATGCTTGATTCGACATAAGCGCGCAATGATATTCACCAAGCTAATTGGTGTCAAAGCCAAAAGTATGATTTAACGGCTAAAATACCGCACCCTCTACAGCCGCAAGGTGAATAACATGCCTGCTATAGTATTAGCATCAACCAGTCCTTATAGACGTCAGCTATTAGAACGGCTGCTGCCAGAATTTATTTGCGCTGCCCCCGATGCGGATGAAACACCCCTTCCCAGGGAGCAACCTCAGGCATTAGCTGAGCGGTTAGCTCAAGCCAAAGCACTTAGCCTTGCCAAACACTATCAGGACGCCATTATTATTGGCTCTGATCAAGTTGCCAGTTGTCAGGGCAATATCCTGGGTAAACCCGGAACTTACAGCCAAGCACTAGCGCAACTTCTCGCTTGCCAAGGGCAACGCGTCACATTCTACACTGGCCTGTGCCTGCATCATACCCAAAGCGGTAAAACTTCTAGCTGGGTTGAGCCCTTTCATGTGCATTTTCGCCAACTGAGCCAAACACAGCTGGAAAATTACTTATTGCGTGAGCAGCCTTATGACTGCGCTGGCAGTTTTAAAATGGAAGGATTGGGAATTGCGTTGTTTGAGCGTTTAGAAGGAGATGATCCGAATGCTCTGATCGGGCTCCCCCTGATTCGCCTTGTTTCCATGCTAAGCGATCAGGGGGTAAACATTTTGTAAAAGTGTTCCCACCTAACGCAGTTGTAAATGGCTTTGGGTGAGGATGCGGGCCATGCCCTCACCCACCATCACGCCAAACTCTTTCGCAAGCTGTTCAAACCGGCTCGGTTCGGGACGGTAATTCACTAAATCAGGCGCACCCACGACATCTCGAGCCACCGTATCAACACTAGCCAGGGCATCAATCAGCCCTAACTGCAGTGCTTGCTGCCCTGTCCAGACCAGCCCCGAAAACAACTCAGGGGACTCTTTCAAGCGCTCGCCTCGCCCACGCTGCACCTGCTCAATGAACTGCTTGTGGGTGGTATCCAATACCTGCTGCCACAACTCATCCACTTTGGCAGAGCGCGGACTAAAGGGATCAAGAAAGTTTTTATATTCGCCAGCCGTTAGTGCACGACGTTCAATACCGAGCTTGTCCATTAAACCGACAAAGCCAAAGCCGGCAGATATCACTCCAATGGAGCCAACCAAACTTGCCTTATCCGCATAGATTTTATCCGCCGCCGCGGCTACGTAATAACCACCCGAGGCACCAATATCACTAATCACCGCGTAAAGTGGTTTTTGTGGGTGAGTAGTCCGCAGGCGTATGATTTCGTCATAGATATAACCCGCCTGCACCGGACTACCACCAGGACTATTAATATGCAGAATGACAGCTTTTGCCGTGGGCTCATCATAAGCATCACGTAAAGCTTGAATGATCACCTCAGCATTGGCGTCTTCTTCATCCGCAATCACGCCACGGATATCGACTAACGCCGTATGCTCTTTGGGACTCACCTGCCCTTGCTGCCAACCAGGCAAAAACGCCAGCATTAACAATGCAGCCAAGTAGCCGAACGTTAAAAACTTAAAGAAAATACCCCAACGGCGTGCTCGGCGCTGCTCTTGAAACAACCCCATCACCAGCTTTTCAATCAGCCTCCACTCACGCTTGGACAAGTCCTTCTTAGCTAAAGCCTCTTGCAGCTGCTGCTCACTTGATGCCTGCTCCTGCTTCGGAGCCTCCCACTCACTCACACCTTCACTCCTCTTGTACTGAGCCAATGGGGCAATGCTCGGATATCCTCCAACACCCCATCCAACGGATATGCAGACAGTCGCGCGACATCATGGACACCATAGGTCACCGCCACCCTCGGCATCGCAGCAGCTTGCGCCATCGCCATGTCATAACTGGTATCCCCCACCATAACAGCCTCACTGGCTTGCACCTGAGCAACTTCAAGCAGTTGGTACAACATCAATGGATCTGGCTTGGAGGCGGTTTCATCAGCACAGCGACTATGAGCAAAGTAGCGATCCAACCCCGTTTTAGCAAAAACCCGGTTCAGACCCCGACGACTCTTACCTGTGGCTACCGCCAGACTGAGTCCAGCCTGCTGCAATTGCTCTAACACTTGCTCTGCTCCGCTAAACAGCGGACTGGGTTGCTGCTCGGCAGCAATAAAGTAGTCCACATAGTTCTGCCGCACCTGTTGCCGCTCTTGCGCACTCGCCTGAGGCAGCAGATCCATCAGGTATTCCGGTAGCCCCAAGCCTATACGCGATAAAATCGCCTGGGAGTCCGGCACAGGCAAGCCCACCTCTGCAATCGCCGCCGCCATACAATCATGGATGCGTTGACCTGAATTCATCAGGGTGCCATCCCAATCGAAGATGACTAACTTAATGGATTGTTGCATAGCACCTAAAAGATAACGGTATAAAGTGGATTTAAGCCCAAGGCCGAGTCACAGACTTCAACTTGTAGCGACTGCCTGGGTGCAATAACCGCGCACAACTAACCAACATACCGGCTGACCAGGTACGCCGACTCACTTGGATGCAGGGTTCAGTGGTGCTGATATCCAATAGCTGAGCCGCCCCCAAGTCAGGCAGTACCGCCTCCACCACATGCTCAAACTCAGACAGTGGACGCACCTGCATCAGGTATTCATGTGGAGTTAAACGGCTAAAGTCCTGTTCTAAATATTCAGGTACAGCCTGCGGATTAACATAACGATCTTCCAGTTGAATGGGCACGTTATCCTCACAGTGAATAATCACGGAATGATACACCCAGGCCCCTGGCTTTAAGCCCAGCTGATGAGCAACCGCCTCACTGGCAGTCACCCGCTGCAGACCTAGCATTCGACTTGAATAGCGGTGCCCTCGCCCCCGTACTTCTTCCGCAATATTACGCAGCTCCAGCAATGGCGACTCAGCACGATGATCTTTGACATAGGTGCCATCACCTGCAAAACGCTCCAGTAAACCTTCCGCCACCAGATCACGGATAGCCTTGTTCACTGTCATCCGGCTAACCCCAAAGCGTTCGGCCAATGCCACTTCAGCGGGAATCTTACTGCCTACTGCAAAGTGCCGATCGTTAATACCGCTACGAATAAAATCAATGATTTGCTGATAACGCGGCTTCATAGGCCTCCCTGCGTATGCAGCTCAAAATAATGGCTGTCTTCATTTAATAACCAGGCCAACTGGCGCGGCTTTTGATATGGCAAAGCATGATCAGTTCCCTTCAGTTGGTGATAACGCCAACCAAAGTGCTGCTGTAACTGTGCATAGTGTTGATGCAAAGCCGCTGGACTACGCCCACCGGCAATCAAACTCACCTGCGATCCCAGAGCCTCGAACAATGCCGTGCGATCCAATTGTTGGGCGGCGCGATTAACCGCATCCAAGGCATTGGCAAAACCTAGCGCCCGCTCCGCCAACCGTGCAATTGTCATCTGCTCAGTATGTTCGGACTTGTTGCGATGAGGAGATATATTGTCCAGAAAAATTCGAATCCCCTCTTCTGGACTACTGGAGCGGCGAATCAGTTGAGCGGCATCTGCATAACGCTGGCGCAGCTCCCGTACTGCACTGATATCCTCACGATCAAAGAGTGCTGGCTCAATTAACATTAGCTGAGCAAAGCGTTGAGGCTGCTGTTGCTTTAATAAGCTGGCCACCAACCCACCAAAGGAATACCCCACCAGGTCACAACTCTGCCAAGCTAATTGATCGAGCAGTGTTTGTAGATCCACCACCACATCCTGCACCTCAAATGCGTGCTCCTGCCCATCATGGAAATACGTTTTTGCCATACCACGTAAATCCGGCACTAGAATGCTGCTCCAGTGAGTCAAATGGGGCACAACCATATCCCACGTCAGCTCCCCCCCTACCCCCGCACCATGAAGTAGCAGTGCCTGTCGCGCCTGAGGGCAGGCGGCATTCTGATACAGCCGATAGCTTAAGCACACCTTATCGAGTTTTATTTCCTCAACGGTAACGGTATAAGAAGCAACACTCATACAGAATAAGACGCCCACATAATAAATGAAGGCGTTAAGCCTACACCTTTGTATAACGAGTGGGTAGAATGCCGCCTTCTTTGCCGGGAGTCCTAGTCAGTGGCATTGATTGAAGCGCTTCCTTATCGCGCCAGTGTTGAGGTCTTTCCCCTCCTGCGTGAGGGACCGTATCCCGTTTTGCTTGATAGCAATGCGGGTGAGCACCAAGCCGATCACACTCGTCAGGGTCGTTATGACATCCTGACGGCAGACCCTCTGCTGCGCTTAGTCGGCGACAGCAATGGCTGTCGTCTCTATGATAGCGAGCAGCGGCTTATGCCCTGCGCCAGCGATCCTTTCTGCGCCATGCAGGAACTATTGAACGAGTACCCATCCTGTCCCGAGCAACATCTACCTTTCACCGGTGGAGTGATTGGCTATTGGGGCTATGACCTTGGCCGCTTAGTGGAAACCTTACCTCAGCAGGCAAATGCTGATATCCATCTGCCCTGGATGCAGGCTAACTTATATCTCTGGGCGGTCATCACTGACCATCAACAACAGCAGAGCTGGCTAGTCAGCCACCCTCAGTGCCCACCATCACTGCTGCACAAATGGCGCCAACGCCTATTGCAACCAGCCGCTCCAGCACTTCCCACTGCGTCTTTCCAACTTAACCGCGCCTGGCAAAGTAACCTTAGCCGAGCCGACTATGGCAAACGCTTTCGCCGCATTCAGGAATACATTCGCTCAGGGGACTGCTATCAGGTCAACTTGGCACAGCGCTTCCAGGCACCTTATCAAGGGGATACCTGGCAAGCCTATCTACGCCTGCGTCAAGCCGCACCGACTCCCTTTGCCGCTTACCTGCCCTGGCAGGGAGGAGATGTACTGAGCCTGTCACCAGAACGCTTTTTGCAGGTGCGCGAACTTCAGGTAGAAACCAAGCCAATCAAAGGCACCCGTCCGCGGGCACAAGACCCGCGCATCGACCAGGAAAATGCTCAGGCACTATTACATAGCCCGAAAGATCGCGCAGAAAACCTGATGATCGTTGATCTGCTGCGTAATGATCTGGGGCGTAGCTGTATTATTGGTTCGGTCAAAGTGCCCAAACTGTTTGCGATTGAGAGCTATCCCAATGTGCATCATCTGGTCACAACTATTAGCGGTCGTTTGCAGCGCTCCCAGGATCGAGTTCCTTTATTAAAAGGTTGCTTCCCCGGTGGCTCTATTACCGGTGCCCCCAAAGTCAGGGCAATGGAAATCATCGAAGAACTTGAGCCCCATAGGCGCAGCCTCTACTGCGGTAGCATTGGCTACCTCAGCCTCAACGGGCAAATGGACACCAACATCAGCATTCGCACTCTTATTGCCCACCAGCAACAATTATATTGCTGGGCCGGTGGCGGGATAGTCGCGGACTCAGATGAAGAAGCGGAATATCAGGAAACCCTCAGTAAAGTGGGCAACCTGCTGCAAGCACTACGCGACTGAGTTCACCCTCGCACACTTGTAATGAAAAAGGGGCTACATCGAGCCCCTTCTTTACGCCTTATACGCCTCAAGTGACAGGTACAACTTAATGCTCAGGCAACTTCATCTCTGCAAAGAGTTCATCCAACTCAGCCTTTGAATTGCAATCAATTGCCTTCTGTACCAGGCTACGACGCAGATGCGGAGCAAATGCCTCAATAAAGTCATACATATAGCCACGTAAAAAGGTGCCCCGACGAAAACCAATTTTGGTGATGCTGGGCTCAAACAAATGACTGGCATCCAGTGCCACCAGATCCTCATCCGAACCTGGCTGAAACGCCATGGTGGCAATAATGCCTACCCCCAGCCCCAGACGCACATAAGTTTTGATGACATCCGCATCCACCGCAGTAAAAACGACCTTAGGCTGTAGCCCTCGGCTGGTAAAGGCTTCATCTAACTTAGAGCGGCCAGTAAAGCCAAAGACATAAGTAACAATCGGATACTCTGCCACCGCTTCCAGGGTCAATTTTGGCAGTTTTGCCAGTGGGTGATCCTTAGGTACAACAATAGAGCGATTCCAGGTGTAGCAGGGCATCATGATCAAATCATGGAAGTGCTCCATCGCCTCAGTCGCGATGGCAAAATCAACGGTACCATCCGCCGCCAGCTCCGCAATTTGCATTGGCGTGCCCTGGTGCATATGCAGGCTTACTTCAGGATAGCGACCCATAAAGGTCTGGATCACCGGCGGCAAGGCATAACGAGCCTGGGTATGGGTTGTCGCAATCGACAGGCTGCCCTTCTTCTCGTTACTAAACTCTTGAGCAACCTGCTTGATGCTTTCTACCCGGCGTAGAATTTCGCCCGCCTTTTGCAAAATCGCCTGACCGGCAGGAGTGATATGGGTGAGGTGTTTGCCACTGCGGGAAAAAATTTCAACGCCTAGCTCATCTTCTAGCAAACGAATCTGCTTACTAATGCCAGGCTGGGAAGTATACAGACTCTGTGCAGTCGCCGACACATTAAGATCGTGACGGGCGACTTCCCAGATATAACGCAATTGTTGCAACTTCATGGGGGCTCCCCTCAAGCCTCAGTTATAAAAAGAGGCTTATGTATTCCGTTACAGAATAATTTAGAGAAGAGTCCCACAAAGCTCAAGCAAGAACTTTATCTTACCTAGTGTTTACAGGCGTCCACGTAATGCGAGCAGCTGTTCAGCCGTTAGCACCCCTGCCCATGTCAACTCAGGACGATATTGGCCATCCGCTCCATAGAAAGCTAATGCCGGTGGGCCAATCAAACGGTAATGCTGATACATCTGGCTATGCTCCGCCGTATTAGCGGTCAAATCAATTTTGACCAAATGCACATCAGCAAAGGCGTTCACCACCTGTGCATCGCTAAACACGAAGTACTCCAGCTCTTTGCAGGAGATACACCAGTCGGCATAAAAATCCAGCATCACAGGCTTCCCTTCCTGCGCTGCCTGCAGCAGCTCAGCATCCAATTGCGCTTGTGTACTGACCAACTTAAACGCCAAACCCTGCCTAGCAGCGCTCACCCCAGCCGCCCCACCCCCCGCAAAGGGTTGTAATGGTTTGAGCACATTGTGACCGCCTGCTGCGGCACCCACCAGCAATAAAACGCCATAGAACGCCAGCAACAACCCCAAAGCCTGCCACGTCCTCCCCCAGCCACTGGCGCTGGGTCGTCCTACCACACCTAACGCAAACATCGACACGACCAATAGCAAACCCAGCAAGGCCATGCTCAGGGTGGCATCAAGCAAACGTGCCAGTATCCACCAGGCCATAAACAGCAAGAGCACACCGAAGGCTTGCTTGACCTTATGCATCCAGGCGCCGGCCCGCGGCAGCCAGTGACCCGCTGATCCTCCCAACACCAGCAATGGCACTCCCATGCCCATACTGAGCACAAATAAAGCCGCGCCTCCTAACCAAGGATCGCCTTGTTGGCCAATAAAAAGCAGGGCTCCCGCCAACGGCGCCGCAACACAGGGCCCCATTATCAAGGCTGATAATACCCCCATCACCGCCACACCACGCCAACTGCCGCCGCGCTGACGCTGACTCAATTCAGTCAAGTAGCTTTGTATGGCATTCGGCATTTGCAGGTTGAATACGCCAAACATCGCCAGTGCAAACAGTAAAAAAAACAACGCTGTTAGCAACAACACTCCCGGCATCTGTAGCCAAACCTGAATATTGGCACCAAACAAGCCGGCAATGACTCCCGCCGAGGTATAAGTCAGTGCCATCGACACGACGTAAACCAGAGCCAGGCAAAAGCCACGCCAGGCTGTGAGTTGCCGCTGTCCGGCCAGAATGCTGGACAGAATCGGCAACATAGGAAACACACAGGGAGTCAGAGCCAATCCCAAACCTGCCACAAAGAAAATGGCCAACACCAACCACCAGGGTTGGCGCTCTAGCAAGCTGACAAATTCAAACTGCCCTGCCTGCCACCAATTAGAGCTACTGCTAAGAGCCGATACAGTCGCCGGCGGAGGAGTCACCCCTTGCCCTTGTGGCAAGACCTGCCCTGCCGAGCCCTGAGCAGCATTGGTTTGGAGGACCGCTTGACTGTTCGCCAACCCTGCTCCAGCGGCCAAAGGCGCAACTTGGCTGACCTTCACCTCCTTGCTCACAGGGGGATAACAAATTCCACCTTCCCAACAACCCTGATAGGTGACTTTGATCACATCATCCGCCGGGCCACTCAGCGCACTGGCCATATCGACTTCCAGTGTCACTTCCTGGTAATACACCTCTACTTGGCCGAATAGTGGATCATCCTTGCTTTGTGAAGGAGGATAACGACGCTCCAGCAATAACACAGGGCCAGGGTTGCTCAACTCCACCTTATCCCGATAGAGGTAATAGCCGTCCGTAATCAGCCAGTTAAGAATCAGTTGATTACCTTGCTGTACCGCCGAAAATTGATAAGCCTGCTCAACCTCAAGCGGGCCTTCAGCCTGCGAGGAGAAAAGCCCAGCCCAGCTGGGCAGCACTAACACTAAACCAATCAATCCAACTAGACGCGCAAACATAGAGGCTCCTCACTTCGGTGCCCGTTCGACCCTGGGTCAATCTAAGAGTTCCGCAGGCATTATCCATATTTTCGTCTTAGCGCCCAGCTTCAAGGCTTAAGTCGCCTCCTTGACTGTGGTACAACATCAGCGGGGACGACTTAGTCGTTAGGGTATAAAGAAGGCTTCCACGAAGGAGCCTCAGATTTCAGGGCAATGCCCAGGTAACAACATGACGGATTTACGCGTAGAAAACCTCAATATTGAGTCGCAAACACTGCTGATCACACCGGATCAGCTAAAAGACAAACTTCCTCTCTCAGACCAGGCCTGTGCCAGCGTCATGGCGGGACGCCAAACCATTCGAAACATTCTAGATGGCAAGGATCACCGCCTATTCGTAGTGGTTGGTCCCTGCTCGATTCACGATGTTGCAGCGGCCAAAGACTATGCCGAGCGCCTGCGTCAATTGGCTGATGAAGTCTCCGATACTCTGTTCTTAGTGATGCGAGTCTATTTTGAGAAGCCTCGTACCACTGTCGGCTGGAAGGGACTAATCAATGACCCTCATCTCAATGACACCTTTGAGATCGAAGAGGGCCTGCATATTGCGCGTCAGCTGTTACTGGATTTGGCTGAGACTGGTCTGCCTCTGGCAACCGAGGCACTGGATCCTATCTCTCCACAGTATCTGCAAGATTTGATTAGCTGGTCCGCCATCGGTGCCCGTACCACTGAATCCCAAACCCACCGGGAAATGGCCAGTGGTCTTTCCTGTGCCATCGGTTTCAAGAACGGTACTGATGGCAGCCTTGATGTTGCCATCAACGCTCTCAAGTCCGTTTCTCAACCGCACAGTTTTCTCGGCATCAACGAGAATGGCCAGGTAGCGATTACCCGCACCCGTGGCAATGCCTATGGCCATGTTGTTCTACGCGGTGGTGGCGGCAAGCCGAACTATGACTCGGTTAGCGTAGCCCTCTGTGATCAACAACTGGACAAGGCCAAGCTGCAGGCCAACATCATGGTTGATTGCAGCCACGCTAACTCCAGCAAGAACCCTGAACTGCAGCCCTTAGTTGCCGAGAACGTTGCCAATCAAATCCTGGAGGGTAATAAGTCGATTGTAGGACTGATGATTGAGAGCCACATCAAGGCAGGCAACCAGTCTATTCCGGCCGATCTTTCTCAGCTGGAGTACGGCGTATCCGTCACGGATGGCTGCATCGATTGGGACACCACGGCCAAATGCCTGCGTGATATCCGCGCACGTTTAAAGGACATACTTCCTGGTCGGCGCAGTTAATCACCTTCAGGGAGGATCAGGGGCAGCCCGCCTCCCCTCCCTAAACACGCCAGACAAATAAAAAGGCAGAGCCGAGGCTCTGCCTAATGGAAGGGAAAAATCCGTTTAAAAACGTAGGTTAAGCACTTTAGCGATTTCAGCACGTTTCGCTATTTACAGATCTAACGAGTTAATACTCAGTATTCAATTTTACAATCGATTCACAGTTAAGTGATTCACGATTAAGACTCTTACTGCTACTCCAGCATTCATTTAAACACTTGCTATCAACTAACATTTGCTCTCACAAACACTTACCTTTAGTTAGCAGCGTTGAACCCTCCTCGTATTGGTTAACCAGATCAAGACACTTATGCAGCCCCTATCACTGGGAGAGTTTCGCGGATGCAGCTTTGCGCTGCATCCGTGACCGCCTCTGTTATCAATACGCTATCTAAGCTTTACCATCCCCAGCGGGGAGCATAACGAACAGAGAGCAGTGACTAAAGTTATAGCACAAGAGTACAAAAAACGTACAACTCTTCACCATAACATTTAGGCATATAAACTAGGCTTATTGATAATAGGCGTTGTCTTTAACGGTGTGATCAGTGACATCCCGCACGCCTACCAAACCTTTTACTCGCTCCACCAGGGTTTTCTCAACCCCTTCCTTCAGGGTCATGTCCACTGCGCTACAGCCCTGGCAACCCCCACCAAACTTCAGAATAGCCAACTTGCCTAGCTCAGTGTCCTCTAGACGGACCAAACTCACTTCGCCACCATGACTAGCCAAACCAGGATTCACTTCCGAGTAGAGAATATAGTTAATCTGATCTTCGATAGGGCTATCTGGATTCACCTTGGGCATCTTGGCATTCGGCGCCTTAATCGTCAGCTGCCCACCCATGCGGTCAGAAGCATAGTCCACCACAGCCTCTTCCAAATAAGGAATACTGTTGGGTTCTACATAGACACGAAACTTCGCTAGTTCCATCACTTCATCAGTGGGAATAACTTCTTCAGGACGGCAATACGCCAAGCAAGTTTCAGCATAAGGCGTTCCAGGCTGGGTTACGAAAATACGTACAGCAATCCCTTCTACACCTTGCTTTTCAAGCAGTTGCGCCAGGTAGTCCTGAGCGCTGTCGGTTACAGTCAACATAGCAGCCTTACCTCATCAAAGTGCCTCTATTGTAAGGGAGTGCTGATATAAGTTAAACCCTACTAAATCGCTTGGTTATTATTTCCCCCAGCCAACTACGCTTTTTGCTACAATGCCGCCACTCTCTTTAGATGTACTTCGTTTGTGCGCACGCGAAAACTCCTTTCCTTGAGCTTACCCATCATGATCGGCATGCTTTCCCAAAGCCTGCTGAACTTGGTCGATACCGCCTTAGTGGGCCCCTACGGTGAGGTGGCATTGGCTGGGGTCGGCCTCGGTGGATACGTGGCGTTTCTTGCTGCTTCTGTACTCCTGGGGTTAGCTGCCGGTGTACAGGGACGCACTGCCCGCTTTCTTGGCCGCCAACAACCTCAGCTGTTTGCCCCTCTTCTCAGCAGTGCCTGTTTACTCGCATTGCTACTGGGTACCAGTCTCACTTTACTAATGCTCACCGCTGCGCCTTGGTTGCTGAACTGGCTAAATCCATCAGCGGAGGTGCAGCACACTGCATCAAGTTACCTATTCTGGCGTTTACTTGCCCTACCAGCAGTCGCACTAAACTTGGTTTTTCGCGGCTTTTTCCATGGTCAGGGCAGTACCCTCGCCTATCTCAAATGGTTAGCTGCTTTGCATGGACTCAATATTTTACTGAGTTTAGTGCTGGTAAAAGGCTACCTGGGATTACCGGAATGGGGCCCAGAGGGGGCAGGGTTAGGTACCTTCATTTCACTATGGCTGGGGTGCGGCATCTTCGCCTGGCGGAGTTGGCGGCAAACCCATAGCCGTTGGGCACCCTGCTGGCGCACTGGCAAAGGTCTGATCCGCACCCTGATTCCCCATTCAACTCAGCAATTGTTTTTTGCTTTTGGCCTGATGCTGATGTTTTGGGTGATTGGCCTGATCGGAACCCGTGAACAGGCAGTGGCTCACGTACTGGTCAATTTGTCCCTGCTATTGATTCTTCCTGGCGTCGGCACCGGGATTGCCTGCACAACGCTGATCAATCAGGATTTAGGGCGTCAGCAGCAAGACTCCGCCTTTGCCTGGGGAGTAACAGGCGTCCGCTTGGCGTTTATCCTCCTGGCCCTGTTAGCGTTACCCTTATGGCTATTCAGTGACAGCATTCTGGCGCTTTTCCTGCATCAGCCCGAATTGATCGCTCTGGCGCAAACTCCTCTAAAACTCACAGCACTGATGCTGGTCTTAGATGCGGCAGCCCTAGTGCTCAATCAGGCTTTATTGGGTTGTGGCTCAGGCAAAACAGCCATGCAAATCAATATTGCCAGCCAGTGGTTATTCTTTTTGCCCTTTGCCTGGCTATTCGGCCCCGTACTCGGAGGCGGCTTGGTAGCCATTTGGCTGGTACACTTTGTGCAACGTTGTTTGTCGTCTGTCTTGTTTCTATGGATTTGGCATAAAAGAAACTGGCAATATGCGCCTATCTGACGCGCTCACCTGACCCTGGGCTCTAGCATGGAACAGCATCTGGTTTATTCGTTTTTCTTAATTTTTGCAGGCGCTGCACTGCTTGCCTCTGTAGCACTCTACACTCGGCAACCACTATTGGTTGCCTATATTGTGTTAGGCGCCACCTTTGGCCCCTACGGTTTTGGTTGGGTGGCCGACATTAAGCTACTGGATGAAATCGCCCACATCGGTATTATTTTTCTGTTGTTCCTGCTCGGCCTGGACATGCAGCCCTCCCACCTGATTCATATGCTACGAAAAGCCACGCTGGTCGCTGTACTAAGCTCCTTAGCCTTTGCCGGCTTTGGCTATGCGGTGGGCATACTCTTTGGTTTTAGTCAGACGGAAAGCCTGATTATTGGCTTAGCCATGATGTTCTCCAGCACCATCATTGGTATCAAGCTTCTTCCTACTACCGTACTACACCACAAGCATACCGGTGAGCTAGTAGTCGGCTTGCTATTGCTGCAAGACGTGATTGCCATCATCGTGCTGCTTGCACTTTATTCCGGCGAAGGAGATGGTGGAGCCAGTACTTATTTGAAGACCTTACTCGCCTTCCCAGTAATGATTGGGTTCGCCTTTGTCTTCGTCAAATATGTGTTACTGCGCCTGATCCAGGCCTTTGACCGCTTCCATGAATATATTTTCCTGGTTGCCATTGGCTGGTGCTTAGGTTTAGCAGAGGGCGCTCAGTGGCTCGGTTTATCAGCAGAAATGGGGGCTTTTACCGCCGGGGTCGCGTTAGCCACCAGCCCTATCTCTCAGTACATCGCCACCAGTCTGAAGCCATTGCGTGATTTCTTCTTAATTCTGTTCTTCTTCTCGATTGGCGCCAGCTTCAATCTAGCCTTGCTGGATGACATTCTGCTGCCCGCCTTGGTCTTGGCAGCGCTGGTGTTGGGCCTCAAGCCGGTTATTTTCCGCTTACTGCTCACCCGCATTAGCGAAGGGCGCTCGATGGGATGGGAGATAGGCTTCCGTCTTGGTCAGGTCAGCGAGTTCTCCCTGTTGATCGCCTACCTAGCCACGGATCTACGCTTAATCGGCATAGAAGCTTCCCATGTGATACAGGCCACCGCGATTCTGACCTTTCTGTTGTCGTCCTATATCGTTGCCTTTAATTTTCCCTGTCCAATTGCCATACCGGACCATCTACGTCGCGACTAACTAAAGAAGGATGTAGGCACATAAAGCGATTTATGCTGAGAAACACGGAAAAAAACGCACTCATGGAGAAAGTATTTGACTTTATGTAACCGGCTACAGACAAGTCAACGGAGCTTGGCTATACTAGCTCGGCGTGCTTAAGTTTGATCCCCTAGGGCAGGGAGTGAGAAGGGCCAGCCTGGTGTCGGCCCTTCTGCCCGATTTTCCCCTACCTTCGTACATCACTAACGCACTGGTGTGCGCATCGTCACAAACTCTTCTGCTGCTGTAGGATGAATGCCAATCGTGGCATCAAAGACCGCTTTGGTCGCTCCAGCTTTTAACGCTACCGCCATCCCCTGAATAATTTCGCCAGCTTCAGCTCCCACCATATGAATGCCTAACACCTTATCGGTTGTTTGATCCACCAGCATCTTCATCAGCGTACGCTCTTCACTCCCCGACAATGTGTGCTTGAGCGCCCGGAAGCTGGAACGATACACCGCCACCTGGTGTCCCTGCTCTATTGCCTGTGCTTCTGTTAAACCAACCGTGGCAATATTCGGATGGGTAAAAACAGCAGTGGGAATGTACTGATAATCCGGCTGAGGACGCCCCTCACCAAACAGGTGGTGAGCCAGAAAGGTGCCCTCCGCCAGAGCAACTGGAGTCAGCTGTACCCGATTGATCACATCCCCCAGCGCATAAATGGAAGGCACTGAAGTCTGGAAGCTGTCATTAACCACGACCGCTCCTTGCTGATCCAATACCACTCCAAGCGCCTCAATCCCTAAGCCCTGTACGTTCGGCTTGCGACCGGTTGCATAGAGCACTTGCTGCACCTGCAGCGTCTCGCCGCTGCTCAAGCTGACTTGCAACGCACCAGGCTCCCCTGCCAGCGCCTTCACCTCCGTGTTGAAGTGCAACTTCACCCCTTTTTTAGTCATTTCCTCAGCGACAAAGGCACGTATTTCATCATCAAAGCCACGCAAAAACAGTGAGCCGCGATAACAAAGATGCGTCTCCACCCCTAAGCCAGCAAAGATACTGGCAAACTCCACCGCGATATAACCTCCCCCCACAATCACCATTGCCTGGGGTAATGTCTCCAGATCAAATACCTCATTGGAGGTAATCGCTAATTCCTTACCTGTCACCTCAGGAATAAACGGCCAGCCACCAGTTGCCAACAAAATCCGTTCTGCCCGATAACGTTGGCCCGCCACCTCAACCTCATGAGGCCCCACAACCCGGCCACGGCCATCAATCAAGCTCACTCCGGCCTGGCCGAGCATATTGCGGTAAATACCATTAAGGCGGGCAATTTCCGCTTTCTTATTGTCACGCAAGGTCGACCAATCAAAACGTACAGACTCAACCTGCCAGCCAAAACCAGCCGCATCATCAAAATCATGTCCATAGTGAGCAGCATAGGAATACAGTTTCTTCGGCACGCAACCAACATTGACACAGGTGCCTCCCATATAGCGGTCTTCACATACCGCCACCCGCGCACCTAGGCCTGCTGCCATCCGCGCTGTACGCACCCCACCCGAACCGGCACCGATGACAAACAAATCAAAATCGTATTGGCTCACCTTCACTTCCTCTTCATTAGATTGTCCCAGTGTATAAAAGCTTTAACTGATATACGACTCGCATGGTGCTAAGACGCCGATCGAGCCGCCAAGTTCCTCTGGAGACTTTGCTTCTGTTAGGCAGCCTGCTAGAGTTTTCCGCTTGGTCGATACAAGCTGATAATTATGAAAACGAAAGATGTCATCTTCTTCGAACAAGCGACCACCGTCCCTGCACTTTTTCTAGAACGTGTCCGTCGCAGCGAAGAACAAACTGCCTATCAAGTCCACGATGCAGCCACCCGCCAATGGAAAGGGGTGAGCTGGAAAGAAGTCGCCAAGGAAGCCGCCCGCTGGCAACAAGCCTTCCGTAATGAAGGCCTGCAAGCAGGTGACCGTGTTGCCCTGATGATTAAAAACTCCCTGGATTGGGTGTTATTTGATTTAGCCGCCCTTGGCTTGGGCCTGGTTACCGTCCCCCTATACATCAATGATCGGGTCGGTAATGTTGCCCACATCCTGCAGGATACCGAAGCTAAATTAGTGCTCTTTAGCTCCAGTAGCCAATGGCGCCAGTTACAGGATATGGAGGCCCAGCTCCCCCATTTGCAACGGGTACTGGCACTACAACCGGATGAGCGCAGTGATATTACTGCGCTGGAAGATTGGCTCCCTCCCCATGCTGACCTGCCTTACGCCCTGGCACAGGTTGAGCCCGACAGCTTAGCTACCATTGTTTATACCTCCGGCACCACTGGCCTCCCCAAAGGCGTGATGCTCAGCCATCGTAATATGTTGATGGATGCCTCCTCTTCATTAGAGTTTATTGATGGCTACCAGGAGGACATTTTTCTATCGGTGTTGCCGCTGTCCCACATGCTGGAGCGTACCGGCGGCTACTACATCCCGATGATGCTAGGGGCCAGCGTCGCCCATGCTCGCGGCATCGAAACCCTCGCCCATGATCTCAAACAGGTCGCCCCCACCATTATGATTGCGGTGCCACGCTTGTTTGAGCGCTTCTATCGCAAAATTGTTGATGCGCTGAAGGATCAGCCGCAAAAACGCCGCCTCTTCCGGTTGGCAGTTAAAGCCGGCTGGCGCCAATTTATGTATCAGCAGGGGGAAATGCGCTGGCATCCTTTGTGTTTGCTGGCCCCTATTCTGGTGCCCAAGGTTTCACAAAATATCCGGGATGCCTTTGGCGGACGTTTGCGCATTGCCGTCAGTGGCGGTGCAGCACTGGCCAATGAGCTGGCGGAAATCTTCTGCGGCCTGGGCATGAATCTGCTCCAAGGGTATGGCTTAACCGAAGCCAGTCCCGTTGTTTCAGTCAACCACCTCACCGGTAACCACCCCTTTAGTGTGGGCCGTCCGTTAAGCCACCTACAAATTCGTTTAGGGGAGAACGGCGAGCTACTGGTCAAGGGAGACTCCGTCATGCAGGGCTATTGGAAACAAGCCGATGCTACCGCCGCAATTCTGGATGCCGATGGCTGGCTAAGCACCGGAGACCTGGCGGAAATTGACCAACGCGGGCGTATTCATATCCGGGGTCGTGCCAAAGACATTATGGTGCTTTCCAATGGTGAGAACATCTCCCCCAATGACCTAGAACAGGCCATGGCATTGGATCCGTTAGTTGAACAAATCATGGTAGCGGGGGATGGCCAGGCCTTCCTGACCGCCATTGTGGTGGTGAACCCAGAAAACTGGCGCGATTACTGCCAAAGTGAAGGCCTCAACCCTAAACAGTTGCAGGAGTTACCTCAGGCCGCACGGACTAAATTAGTACGTCGCCTGAATGGCAGCCTGGGACAAATGCCGGGCTATGCCAAAATTCGCCAAGTCCTTCTGACCGATCAGGGCTGGACGGTAGAAAACCAATGTCTCACCCCTACCCTCAAGCTGCGCCGCCTGCAGATCATGGCTCGCTTCAAAGAGCAGCTAAAATCCATCTATTCGCAGATGCCGAGCTAATATGAAAATTATTTCCTTTAATATCAATGGCCTCCGTGCACGCCCCCATCAATTAGCGGCGCTGATTGAACAACACCAACCCGATGTCATTGGCCTGCAGGAAATCAAGGTCGCGGATGAGCAGTTTCCCCTGGCGGATGTACAGGCACTGGGTTACCAGGTGCACTATCATGGCCAAAAAGGCCACTATGGCGTGGCCTTACTCTCCAAGCAGGCGCCCTTGGCGTTAGAGAAGGGCTTTCCCGATGATGAAGAGGATGCCCAACGCCGAATGATCATCGGCACTTACGCTGATGCCGAAGGCAAACCCGTGATCGTGCTCAATGGCTATTTCCCGCAAGGAGAAAGCGTTGACCATCCCCTCAAGTTCCCCCATAAACGCCGCTTCTATAACCAGTTGCAGGATTACCTGGAGCAACGCCTGGATAATCAACAGCAGGTAGTGGTGATGGGAGACTTTAATATTTCACCGGCGGATAACGATATTGGCATCGGTGAAGACAACCGTAAGCGCTGGCTGCGTACCGGCAAAACCAGCTTCCAGCCGGAAGAGCGCGAGTGGTATCAGCGTTTGCTTGGATGGGGTTTAACCGACACCTGGCGCCAACTTAACCCAGATAACCAGGAATGGTTTAGCTGGTTCGACTACCGTAGCAAAGGCTTTGAGGACACCCCCAAGCGGGGGCTGCGCATCGACCACATTCTGGTCACCTCTCCCTTGCTGGCCAAACTGCAGGATGCAGGGATTGATTACACAATCAGAGCAATGGAAAAGCCTTCTGACCACTGTCCGATCTGGGCTAGCTTTCGCTAATCCAGGGTAAGCGAATAAGCGGAGCCTGGTATCCCCTCGTCTCCGCAGCTCCACCCACTAGTCTTGTCGACAACGCTCAACCAGCAAGGCCTGTACCCGTTCAGCATGTTCATTATCCACCTGACAGGTGCCCGCATTGGCATGCCCACCCCCGCCAAACTCCAAGCACAGCTCACCGATGTTGACCGGGCAGTCACGCTGAAAGATTGACTTCCCTAACGCAAAAACCGTATTGCGCTGCTTTACCCCCCAAATGCAATGCATCGAAATATTGGTTTGGGAATATAAGGCATACACCATGAAGCGATTGGTGGCCCAGATCACCTCTTCTTCACGTAAATCCAGCACCGCCAGTTTGCCCTCTACCCTCACACAGCGGTTCAGCTGCTCTTTCGCCCGTTGCTGATGTTCAAAGTACAGCTCAACCCGCTCTTTGACATCCTCCTGCTGCAGAATTTGCTCAATGCTATGGTCACGGCAGTACTGCACTAGTTTCAACATCAACTGATAGTTGGAAATGCGGAAGTTGCGGAAACGACCCAGGCCAGTGCGCGCATCCATAATAAAGTTAAGCAACACCCAGCCACTGGGATTGAGGATTTCATCCAGGCAAAAAGCAGCGGAGTCCCCCTTGTCTACCGCCAACAATAACTCAGGGTCAATATGTGGAAAACGCTTGGCTCCGCCAAAGTGGTTGTATACCACCCGTGCACAAGAGGGGGCCTTAGCATCCAAAATCAGGTTATCAGGCTCTAATGAGGCATAACGCAGTACTTCACTGTGATGATGATCAAACGCCAAATGGCAGGCTGGAACATAAGGCAAGTTGGCGGTGATATCTGAACCGTTAATCGCCACTTCACCGCTTTGCATATCTTTAGGATGAACTAACAGGATGTCGTCGATCAGATCGAGCTCTCGCAGGAGCATCGCACATACCAAGCCATCGAAATCCCCACGGGTTACCAAGCGATAGCCTTCACTGTGCCCCATAACTACCTCGTTATTATTATTGGGCCACATAGACAAACGGGCCCTGATTGATTTTTAGATGGACTGGGGGATGAAGGCAAGCGGTAATGGCGCCGAAGAGTCACTCTTCTCCGACGCCCACGCTGATTATCGCCAGGAAGTGGCAAAAAACTCGAAAAACAAGGTAAAGACAACCGAGGACACAACCAACGTGACCAACATAGCCGGCGTACCAATGCGAAACCACACCCAAGGGGTAATCGCCAGACTGGGATCGTTACGCTCTTTGGCCAAGCGTTCGGAGAGCGTCACAATGTACACATTGGCAGTTGAGCCGATATGAGTGCCATTGCCCCCCATCCCCACCCCAATTGCCAGCGCCCACCACAGCGGCGTGACATTCACCCCCTGCGCCTCAACGCCAAGCAAAATAGGGATCATCGCCGCAGTAAAGGGGATGTTATCGATCATGGCCGACAAAATTGCCGCTACCCACATCAATACCAGGGTCGCCATCAACAGGTCTTGCTGAATAAAGGGCAGAATAAATTGGCCAATGTATTCCAGAAAACGGCTTTGCTCGACCCCACCCACCATCACAAACAGCGCGACGAAAAACATCAGCAATGGCATTTCCACTTCTTCCATCGCATGCTCCAGCTCAACATGACGGGCAATAAACAGCAACAGGGTTAGCCCCGTTGCCGCCACCATCCAAGGCGCCCAGCCAATAGCATGATGAAACATAAAGAGCACTACCATCAGTCCCAATACGCACAACGACTGATTCCACAATTTACGATTATGAAATTGGAAGTTTTCCTCAAAACTTCCCTGAGTCGCCACATGCAAGCTGTGCCGGCAGAGAAAACGCAAAGCAAACAAAATAGCAATCCAGGCCGCCAAAACAATGCCGCCCATATGACTGAAAAAGGTATTGAAATCAATTCCGGCAGCCGAGCCAATCATCAAATTGGGAGGATCTCCTACCAGGGTGGCTACCCCACCGGTATCCGACAATAACGCAGCGGCTAACAAATACGGAATAGGACTGACTTTTAAAGCCTGGGCAATCAACACAATCAGCGGCCCAAAAATCACCACCGTAGTGACGTTATCCAACAATAGCGAGATCAGGGTCACAGCTGTCCCCAACAGACAGAGCAATAGGAACTGCCGTCCCCCGCTTACCCTAGCTAACCAAGCAGCCAAGGCCTCAAAACCTCCCGTTGGCAACATAATGGCAACGATTGCCATCATGCAGCCCAATAGAAACACGACATTCCAATCCACAGCCTCTATTGCCTTTTCAGGGCTATAAAAGCCGTAATACTGGCCTGCCACCAACATCAGTCCTGCCCCCAGCATGGCGAACTTAGCCCGTTCATAGCCATGCATCTGTTCAGTAAAAATACCAATGAAAGTGAAAGCCAGAATTAACCCCGACACCAGCATGGCATCGGTCAGCACTAACGGCTCGACCATCTTCGCTTCCTCTATGAATGAATACAAAAATGCCCGCCCCGTCCTCGATTAGACGCAGCGGGCATCCTAGAAGATAGCCAACTTTAGCCAGGGTGCTACTTGAGCTGTATCAAGGGTGCAATAACGACAGCTTATTGGCAGCTGTAATCTTCCGGCATTTCCACCTGAAACGGAGCTTCACGACTCTGTAAAAAATCCATTCGCTGCACCGCTTGGGTCAAGAGAAAGCGATATAGCTTGTCATCGGCACAACCTGCCTGATCACTCTCAGCCACGCTTTTTAATACAGCCTCCCCACCTTTAGCGGGTAACCATTCCAAACTGACGGACAAGCGCTGCGTCACCACCTGTTTGTCCTGATATCCCACAACCTCCCAGCTCATCTGCGGCACCGAGTTACACTGACGTCCATTAGCGGTATCGACGCACTCTGTACGCCAGCCTTCATTGACATAACCATATTGCGGCTCGGAGACGGTTTTTTGCCCAGTACTCTTGCCAAGTGACAACAGTACACGATAGTCCGGTTGATAATCTTTAGGTGCCTGTTCCTTCACATAAGCATGGCTAAAGCCCTTGCCCAGCAATTGCAACGTTAGCGTATCCAAGTACCCTTTGGCCTCAAGAGGCGCCTCCAACACCAGCTTGGCATTCATCTGCACAGGCTGATAAGGATTCACATAATTCTTATGTTGCCCCTGCATCACAGTGGCACAACCACTTAACCAGATCACGAATGCTACAAGCCACAGCGAGCGCATTGATCAATCCCCTTTTTACGTCACTGCCAAAATAAAAAAACCGCCCGGTAAGGGCGGCTTTTTCCGGTCAGCAGAGCTTACCCCAAATAGATAAACTTGACGACAAACAGCACTGCTAGAATCAGCGCCCCTGCCCCTGCTTCACGGTAGCGTCCAGAAGCCACTTTAATGGCTCCATAACTAATAAAGCCCAACGCAATACCGTGAGCAATGGAGAAGGTCAAAGGCATACTGATTGCAGTAATCAGTACCGGAGCCGCCTCGGTAATATCATCCCACTCCACCTTCGCCAAGGCACCTGCCATCAGTACGGCCACATATAGCAATGCCCCCGCTGTAGCATAAACCGGGATAGACGAAGCCAAGGGCGAAAAGAACAGCGCCAATAAAAACAGGCCTCCCACGACTACAGCCGTTAGGCCAGTGCGACCACCCGCACTCACCCCAGCAGCACTTTCAATGTAACTGGTGGTGGTGGAAGTTCCCATCATGGCTCCCGCCATAGTAGCGGTAGAGTCGGCAATCAAAGCACGTCCCATACGCGGCAGTTTGCCCTGCTCATCCAACAAACCAGCACGCTGCGATACCCCAACCAAAGTGCCGGCGGTATCAAACAAATCCACGAACAAGAACGCAAAAATAATGCTCAGCATGCCAATATTCAGCGCACCTGCAATATCCATCTGCATAAAGGTAGGAGCGACACTGGGAGGCATCGACATCACCCCCGCCAACTGCGCCTCATCCAACATAATGCCAATGGCAGTCACGACCAGAATGCCAATCATTACCGAGCCAGGAACGCGGTAGTGCGACAGCGCCACAATGAGAACAAAGCCCAATGCCGTCAGCAGTACCGAGGGGGAGCTCACATCGCCCAAGCCAACCAGCGTGGCAGGATTATCCACCACAATACCTGCGCTTTTCAGGGCAATAATAGCCAGGAACAAGCCAATACCGGCCGCCACCCCCATCCGCAACGGTTGAGGAATGGCATTGATGATCCACTCACGCACCCGGAACAGGCTCAGCAACAAGAAAGTTACACCAGAGAGAAACACCGCTCCCAGCGCTACCTGCCAGGAATACCCCATTTCACCGACCACGGCGAAAGTAAAGAAGGCATTCAGCCCCATGCCGGGAGCCAACGCGATAGGATAGTTAGCGATAAAGCCCATAATGAAGCAACCGATTGCGGCCGCCACACAGGTAGCAACAAATACGGCCCCCTGATCCATTCCAGAAATCGCCAGAATAGAAGGGTTAACAAAGATGATATAGGCCATCGTCAAGAACGTGGTGATCCCTGCCACCACTTCTGTTCTCACGGTAGTCCCGTGTTCCTTTAGCTTAAACAATGATTCCAGCATCTTGGCTCAACCTTGGCTATTAGGTGTCTTTTCGCTTGTTATTGGCTGCCAGCTTCAATTCGCAGCTTGCTAGCCAGTTAGACTAGGCAAGCAACCACAAGACACAGCGATAAAGGCCCTAGTATTAATTATTAATCAAACCAATTAGTTAAATTAATTGGTTTAAAACGTCCGGATCATAACGGGATTCCCGGTCAGTTAAAAGCCTTCTGCCAGGCAGAAAAAAGCCCGGAGAACCCGGGCTTAGAGTGTAGACGTTTTTTCTTGGCTAGAGGCCAATTAACCTATGCAAGGCCTAGAGGCTATCGCGCGTCCAGGTGGTGCCATCGCGGCTATCATTGAGGATAATCCCCTGTGCCTTCAGCTCATCACGAATCTGATCAGCCCGTGCAAAGTCACGATCACGTTTGGCCTGGGCACGGGCTTCAATCAAGGCTTCAATGGCATTAGCATCCAAACCTGGCGCAAGTTCACCGCCCTGCAGGAAGGCTTCCGCATCTTGCTGCAGAATGCCCATAATGCCACCGAGGCGCACCAATAATGCGGCCAAGGGTGCAGCGGCTTCTGCATCCTCTTTCTTCAAGCGATTGATTTCGCGGACCAAATCAAACATGACCGCCAAAGCTTCACGGGTATTGAAGTCATCATCCATCACCTGCTGGAAGCGCTGCTCATAATCCAGCGTCAAACCCGCATCATCATCCGGGGCATAGTCCAGCCCCCGCAAGGCATTGTAGAAACGCTCCAGTGCCTGCTGCGCTTCACGCAGGGAGTCTTCGCTGTAGTCAATCTGGCTACGGTAATGGGTAGAGATCAGCAGGTAACGCACCACCTCCGGGTTGTACTTCTCCAATACTTCACGAATGGTGAAGAAGTTACCCAAGGATTTGGACATCTTCTCGTTATCTACCCGCACCGCACCAGCATGCATCCAGTAGTTGACGAACTTTTTACCGTTAGCCGCTTCAGACTGGGCAATCTCGTTTTCATGGTGGGGGAAGGGCAAATCCGGTCCACCACCATGGATATCAAAGGTTTCACCCAAGCAGCACTTGGACATAGCCGAGCACTCGATATGCCAGCCAGGGCGCCCCTTGCCCCAGGGAGAATCCCAGCTGACTTCCCCCTCTTTAGCGTGCTTCCACAGCACGAAATCAAGTGGGCTTTCTTTGTCTTCCGCCACTTCTACCCGTGCACCGGCACGCAGATCCTCCAGATTACGGTTGGTCAGTTTGCCATAATCGGCAAAGCGCTCTACCCGGTAATACACATCACCGGAGGTGCCCTGGTAGGCATAGCCCTTGTCAATCAAAGTGGCGACCATTTCAATAATCTGCTCGATGTGCGCCATGGCACGGGGTTCAAGATCGGGGCGCAACACCCCCAGCTTGTCTTCATCCTCATGCATGGCGGCAATCATACGCTCGGTGAGAGAGTCGACGGACTCCTGATTCTCGGCCGCACGCTTAATGATTTTGTCATCCACATCGGTGATGTTACGCACGTAGGTGACGTCATAACCGCGGTAGCGCAAGTAACGGGTGATCACATCAAAAGAGACCATCACCCGGGCATGACCGATATGACAGAAGTCGTAGACGGTAATACCGCACACGTACATCTTGATCTTACCGGGTTCCAGGGGTTTGAACGTCTCTTTACCCTTACTCAGGGTGTTGTATATCTGCAGCACCTAGGCCTCCAACATCAGAAAGCAAGGCCGCCCTGACGGGCGGCATTGGGCATCCGTTATTTGCTTGCGCTTATTTACCCTGCTGTTTCGCCCAGGAATCCCGTAGGCCAACAGTACGGTTAAAGACTAAACGATCCGGGCGAGAGTCGCGACGATCCACCACAAAATAGCCCTGACGCTCAAACTGGAAACGCGTTTCAGGAGAAGCGTCCGCCAGACTGAGCTCTGCACGGGCATCGCTCATAACCACCAGCGATTCAGGGTTAATGCAATCGAGGAAACTCTTATCCTTGTCCCCTTCCGGGTCCGCTTCGGTGAAGAGGCGATCATACAGACGCACTTCAGCAGGCACGCTATGGCTAGCCGATACCCAGTGCACCACACCATTCACCTTATATTCGGTATTGACCCCAGCGGAAGCAGGATCATAGCTGCAGCGCAATTCCACCACCTGGCCACTGGCATCCTTGATCACTTCTTCGCACTTGATCACATAGGTGCCGCGCAAACGCACGTGCTGCCCTGGCGCCAAACGCTTCCACTTTTTCGGTGGCTCTTCGGCAAAGTCTTCCTGCTCGATATACAACTCACGAGTCAGGGGAGCTACACGGCTGCCGAAGCTATCATCCTTAGGATGATTAGGCAGGGTAATCTGTTCTACCTGCCCTTCCGGGAAGTTAGTCAGGGTCACCTTAAGCGGCTGCAAAACACACATGGCCCGAGCGGCATGGGCATCCAGGTCTTCACGGATGCAGAACTCCAGCGTGCTCACATCTACCACGGACTCACTACGGGTGACACCGATCATGTCACAGAAGTTACGCAGTGACACTGGGGTATAACCACGACGGCGCAAACCAGAAATAGTCGGCATCCGTGGGTCATCCCAGCCATTCACATGCCCCTCATCCACCAGCTGCTTCAGCTTGCGCTTTGAGGTCACGGTGTAATTCAGATTTAGCCGGGCAAACTCATACTGGCGGGGTTTGCAGGCAACACTGAGGTTATCCAGAAACCACTCATACAGTGGCCGATGATCTTCAAACTCCAGGGTGCAGATAGAGTGGGTAATCCCCTCAATTGCATCAGACTGACCATGGGTAAAATCATAGTTGGGATAGATACACCATTTATTGCCAGTCTGGTGATGGTGCACATGGCGCACCCGGTAAATAATCGGATCACGCAGGTTAATGTTGGGGGAGGCCATATCAATCTTGGCCCGCAGCACCGCTTCCCCTTCTTTAAACTCACCTGCACGCATCTGTTCAAACAACGCCAGGTTTTCTTCCACGCTACGATCACGGTAGGGGCTGTGCTTACCAGGCTCGGTTAGGGAGCCACGGTACTCACGCATTTGCTCAGGTGTCAGCTGGCACACATAAGCCTTGCCATTGCGAATCAACTCCAGTGCCCACTGATACAACTGGTCAAAGTAGTCGGAGGCATAATGCACTTTGCCGGCCCAACGGAAGCCCAGCCAACGGATATCTTCCTGGATAGAGTCGATGTACTCCTGACTCTCTTTCTCCGGGTTGGTATCGTCAAAACGAAGATTACACTCACCCTTGTAACGCTCGGCCAGGCCAAAGTTCAGGCAGATAGACTTGGCATGACCGATGTGCAGGTAGCCATTCGGCTCCGGCGGGAAACGGGTCACGATTTTACTGTGCTTGCCAGCACTCAGATCCGCTTCAATGATCTGAGTAATAAAGTTGCTTGGCGCGGTTTTGTCGTTGCTGCTCATGGCACCCAATTTTTCGTCAGAAAAAATAAAGCCGTAGTTTAAGGGCTCGCAGAAAGCAGCACAACCAAAGCCTAAACCCTCTGACCCGCTGCAATCCTTCCCCTTTCTCGCCGTCATCTCCCCCCTGCTGGAGGCCTGACCTTCGCCATTCAGCACCTTGCACAGTCAAAATGTAAATACGCTTCCAAAAGCAAATGACAATTCATATCATTCGCCTTCTTAATTATTTCAACATATTGCAGTATTGAGATAACTAACTTGAAAACCTTAGTCGTACCCGCGTCTCTGTACGCAACGGCCAGTCCCCAGTGTTTCCTTCCTCTTAGGCACGGAATAACCCTTCGGCACCTGACCTCCTTATTACTCAGTCAGCATTAGCACAGCCCTGATGGCATACCCCAACACGGATGTTTAGTGGTACCAGCCATGGTGCCTGCTAACTGACGGCGCTGCCCGAGCACGCCAAATACCCTGATTGCTTGCCTGCCAAAACGCATGATGACCTTAATAAAGGAGCCTCTTGTAATGCTTAATCAACGCCTGACCGCTGTAGTCAATCAGCCCTCAGACTGTGCACTCCCCTCCCAGCGAACTCCTATGGTTGTTAGCAGTCTGGCTTTAGCCATTTCTGCTATCACCTCCGGCATGGTTTATGCTGCCAGCCCCCAGCCAAACGATGTGACGCTGGATACACTGGTGGTGGAGGAATCCAAGCTACCTGCAGACGCTAATCCCTACGCCGAACCTGGTGCTCCCTACAAAGCCAAATCCCTGTCAGACAAGCGTCGCAGCCGGGATATTGCTGACACCCCACAAACGATGACTGTACTGACTAAGGATCTGATTGAAGACTCCGGCAAAACAGAGCTCAAGGATCTGCTCAGCGCTCAACCCGGTATTACGCTGGGAACAGGTGAAGGTGGTAACTCTTTTGGTGATCGCTACATTATTCGCGGCTATGAAGCCCGCAGTGACGTCTATACCGATGGTCTGCGTGAGCCCGGCTTGATTACACGCGAGACCTTTGCCTTGGATCAGGTTGAAATCACCAAGGGGCCTAGCTCAACCTTTGCCGGACGAGGCTCCACCGGTGGAGCGGTCAACACCGTCACCAAAAAAGCCATCCTGGATGATGATTTCACCACTCTTAGTGCTGGTCTTGGCAGCGATGGCTACCAGCGTTACAGCGCCGACAGCAACCAAGCGCTGAATGACAAGGTCGCCGTTCGCGCCAACCTGCTATACACCCAGGCAGATACCCCCTCCCGTGCTCCTGCTGGCGAAGGTCGTCAGGGAGCCCTGCTGACCGCCACCATTGCAGCCACAGACAAGCTCACCATCAATGCCGACTACTACCACTTCAGCACCGATGACCGCACTGACCCCGGCATCGCTTACAACCGCACCAGCGGCTCATTCTTGAAGTATGACTATGTCGGACAAGATGGTTTGGACTTCCAAAAAACCGGCGCCGATATTTTTACCCTCGGTCTCGACTATGACTTTGGCAATGGCGTTCGCCTGGAAAACAAAAGCCGCCTAGGCAACACCAGCAACGACTACATTGTCTCTGCCTACAGTAGCCGCTCCAGTAGTGGGCTGCGTTCTTTTACCGGCTGGTAGGATAACAACTACCTGGGCAACCAGACCAACCTGCTGATTGACCGCGATATCGCCGGTCGCCGCCATACAATTATTGCCGGAGCGGAATACGCCAAAGAAACGGTAAAGTCCGGTAACTACGCCATCACCACCAGCAATAGCTTTGTACTCAATCCCTATAGTGCTCAACATAATCTATGGCAGGGCAGTACCAGCAAAAACGCTATGGCCAGCAAGTTGGAGCTAGAGACCCTATCGGCCTACCTGATGGACACCGTCACCCTGACCGACAAACTGGAAGTCTTTGCCGGCGCGCGTTACGACTACTTCGACTACCATCTGTTCACCGCCTCCAACAGTAAAACCTACGCCTATGACGATGGTTTCTGGAATGGCCATCTCGGCGCAGTCTTCTCTGCCTGGGATAACGGCAAGCTCTATGCCAGCTGGAGCACCTCCTCCAACATCAATGGTGGTGAAGCCGATGCCGGTACCAACTGTGGCTATGGCGGCCTCTGTTCGGATAGCGCCGGTAACTACGCCGCCGCAGAGCCAGAGCAATCCACCAACTATGAAGTCGGAGTTAAATTTAACCTCAACGACGATCGTCTGCTGGCCACCGCAGCGCTATTCCAAATCACCAAGGATGATGTGATTGAAGGGGGCAATGACTCCTATGCTTCCGGTGGGTCACTCAACACCGGGAAAAACCGCGTTGAGGGCATAGAATTGGGGCTGTCCGGTAACCTGACCGACAAACTCAGCGGCCAAGTGGGAGTGGCCCTGATGAACTCCGAAACCCTGGCCTCATACAACGCCAGCAATATTGGGCTCCCCAAGGCAAACTTCTCCGAGAAGAGTGCCCATCTGCAACTACGCTACCAGGCAACACCGAAGTTTGCCTTCGGTGGCAACCTGACCTATGCCAGTGAAATCTTCGGTGGACAACCGGATGCTGGGGCAACCAGCAGCGTTCGCTTACCGAGCTATCGGGTTTATGACCTCTTTGCCACCTACAACTTCAGCCAGGATCTGGAGCTACGTGCCAACCTGCAAAACGTCACTGATGAGGAGTACTACACAGCGGTCTATCGTGGCGGCAGCATCGTTTACCTTGGCGATGCCCGCTCTGCCAACCTGACCCTGACCTACAAGTTCTAACCTCAAACGGCCAAACCAGGGGCTCCCCTTCGCCCCTGGTTTGCGCATTTCGTTTGGCGGAAGGCCCGCATCAGAGTGGATGCCGCCCTGAGCATCCGGACCAAGAGGAGTAGCCAACGGTGATTTACCAAATTAGCCAACTTTTCAGCGCCACAGAGGTCAGCCAACTACGCCAGCACCTTGACCAAGCCAACTGGGTGGATGGCAAGCTCAGTGCGGGCAGTCAAGCCCAAGCGGTAAAGGCCAACCTGCAACTGGCGCAAGACGATCCCCTGGCCCAACAAATTGGCGACCTGATTTTAGATCGACTGGCCCAGCACCCACGTTTCATCGCAACCGCCTTGCCACAAAAAATCTACCCCCCCATGTTCAATTGCTACCACCAGGGGGGGCACTACGGCGCCCATGTCGACAATGCCATCCGCGTCATTCCCCGCACCCCAGTGCGGCTACGCACCGACCTGTCTGCCACTCTCTTTCTCGCCGAACCAGACCAGTATCAAGGGGGAGAGATGCAGATTGACGACAGCTATGGCAGTCATCTGATCAAACTGCAGGCTGGCGATATGATCCTCTACCCCTCCACCAGCGTGCATCAAGTACATCCGGTTACCCAGGGCAAACGAGTCTGTGCTTTTTTTTGGATTCAGAGCATGGTGCGAAGCCATACCGAACGCCACCTCCTGGTTGAAGTCGATAACAGCATTCGTGAGCTCAGCCAACAGTTGCATGCCAACCACCCTGAAGTTATACGTCTGTCACGGGTCTATCAAAACCTGCTGCAACACTGGGTGGAGACCTGACCATGTCAGACACCCTATCCCCTTTAAGCCAAATCCCCGCCGACCTGGTCAGTGTCAGCGACTATGCTCGCTATGCCCAGGCCCACCTGCCACCCGCTACCTATGCTTATATTGCCGGTGGCGGCGCGGATGAGATTAGCCTTAAGCGTAACCGTACAGCCCTGGATCGCCTGCTAATCATGCCCAGAGTACTACGGGATCTCACCCATGGCGGTACCCACTTACAACTACTGGGACAGTCATTGCGCCACCCCATTTTCCTGGCGCCTGTCGCTTTCCAACGCCTAGCCCACCCGGAAGGGGAGCTCGCCACCGCCCGCGCTTGCGAAGCCCTCGAAACCTGCTTTATCACGAGCACCCTGGCCTCTTATAGCCTTGAGCAAATTGCCGCCTGCAGCCAGGGCTCCAAATGGTTTCAACTCTATGTGCAGGAGAACCAAGACTTTACGCTGCAGTTAATGCGCCGAGCCGAAGCAGCTGGCTATAGCCACCTGGTGATTACCGTTGATGCTCCTTTACATGGCATCCGCAACCGCGCCCAGCGCGCAGGCTTTAGCCTGCTGGAGGGGGTTGAAGCAGTAAACCTGCGTGGTCGTCCGCCACTCCCCCAGGCCAGCTTCAGTCCATCACAAAGCATTGTTTTTCAAGGCATGATGAGTGAAGCCCCCACCTGGGAGCAGATCGCCTGGCTAATCCAGCAAAGTTCACTGCCAGTGATTCTGAAAGGAATTTTAAGTCCCGCTGATGCACTACAGGCATTTGCCGTGGGCGCCCAGGGCGTGGTGGTGTCCAATCATGGTGGACGCACGCTGGACTGCCTGCCCGCCGCCATCGACGTACTGCCGGCAATTCGCCAGGCCGTCGGAGTCGATAAATGCTTGCTGCTAGACGGCGCTATTGAACGGGGCACAGATGTGTTTAAAGCACTCGCCTTAGGAGCCAATGCCGTGCTGGTGGGCCGCCCGCAACTCTATGCGTTGGCAGTAGCCGGAGCCCTTGGCGTGGCCCATATGCTGCGTATTCTGCGTGAAGAGCTGGAAGTCTGCATGTCACTGGCAGGCACACCAACCTTGGCGGATATCACTCCCGCCGCCCTCTGGCAAGCTGATTAAGGGATAGGCTGGCCGTCAATCCAGGCGGTCAGCATCGCCCTTCCATTGCACCCTCTGCGACCTTGGGCTAAAGTGCCCGCCAAGCGTACAACGCTACTTTTCCCAGCATCGATTAAGGCTGCAACTATGATTATTCTGCACACCAACATGGGTGACATCACCCTGGAACTGGACCACGAAAAGGCCCCCAAAACCGCCGCGAACTTCGAAAGCTATGTCCAAGACGGCTTTTACAACGGCGTGATCTTTCACCGTGTGATCGATGGTTTTATGATCCAGGGCGGTGGTTTTGAACCCGGCATGGTGCAAAAGCCCACTAAAGCACCGATTGAGAACGAAGCCGACAACGGCCTGTCCAACAAAGCCGGCACCATCGCCATGGCCCGTACCATGGATCCTCATTCTGCTTCTGCGCAGTTCTTTATCAACGTTGCGGACAACACCTTCCTGGATCACCGTGGCAAGACCATGGACGGCTGGGGTTACGCCGTGTTCGGTAAAGTGGTTGAAGGCATGGATGTGGTTAATCGCATGAAAGCCGTCGCTACTGGCTTCAAAGGCGGCCACCAGGACGTACCGGTAGAAGATCTGATCATCGAATCTGCCGAGATTGTCTAACCCATGACTACCCTGTTCATCTCTGACCTGCATCTCGACCCCAAGCGCCCGGATATTCATCAGGCACTGCTGGCCTTACTGGCCCGCGAGGCAGAGGGGCTGGAAGCCCTCTATCTGCTGGGGGATATTTTTGAGTATTGGATTGGCGATGACGGGGTGCAGCCCTGGCAATTGCAGCTGGCGAAAGTACTGCGCCAGCTACATGACCAGGGTTGCCGTCTGTACTTTCAGCACGGTAATCGCGACTTTCTTTTGGGTGAAGCCTACGCCGAGCACTGCGGCATGCAGTTATTGGCGGAAGAGCAGCGGATCGATCTCTACGGCACAGCAGTTTTGTTGATGCATGGTGATAGCCTCTGCACCCAGGACCAGGCCTATATGGCCTTTCGCCAGCAGGTACGTCAACCTGCCTGGATACAACAGGTTCTCAGCCTGCCCTTGCAAGAGCGGATTAAACTAGCTGAGCAAATGCGTGCACAAAGCAAGATGGCCGCCAGCAATAAGGCGGATGACATTATGGATGTGACCCCTGCCGAGGTCGAGGCAGCCCTGGCGCGTCACCAGGTCAACATCCTCATTCACGGTCACACCCATCGCCCCCAGCGTCACCCTCTGGCTGAGGGTAAAGAACGCATCGTCTTGGGCGATTGGGATAAGCAAGGCTGGCTCCTGAGGGTAGCGGATGCGAATCCAGCCCATTGGCAACTAGAAGCCTTTGCACTCTAAACTTGGCGCACAGCGCCTTGGCTAACGCGCTGGTGATCATGGGGCCCCGCACCCCACTCACCTGCAACGCTTAACCTGTATTCACTTAACGTACTGGCACAGGCTCCATCCGCAACTGTGTCCGTTGCCGAATCAACAGCAGATACACCAGGGCATACAGGCCAATGACCAAGGTTCCGACCCAGGCAATATCGAAGGGAGTGAACTGGTAAAGCAGAATCAAACCATACATAGCCACAAAGTTACCCAATACATAGGGCAGACGGCCATGACGCTCAACGGAAATGCCCATATTGCTGGTATACAAGCGGATCAGGGAATCGAGTGAGTTGATCACAAAAATCACTCCCACCACCACCATCGCCAACTTCGCCCACTCCGCCAGGGGTAAGCCGCTGGAATACTGGTAGTACAACACCGAGAACCAGATTGCCAAGGGAATGGACGGAATCACCAACAGGGCCAAGCACAGTTGCCAGGTGGGTAACCCCCCGACAAAGCGGGCAACAAACTGGCCAATCATAATGCTCCAGGAGAACCACCAGAACAGGTAAAACTGGTGATAGTCTGAGATGGGCGCCACAAACTGATCAAGATTGCTAAAGTAACCGCCAATCAACCCCAGGGTGGCCGCCATTTCTGCGCCCGTCAGCCCTGGTTGTGACAGCCCCATAGCGGCGATCAAGGCCAGGAATAGCCAAGTGGAGCCGATACTCAGCCACTTCACATAGCCAATATCCATGCTCGACAGCACCGCCATCAATACCACCAGCGCCACCAAAGCGAAGCGCGCCCCATCACCGATCCCCTCAACATAGCTGGGCAGGTAACTGAGGAACAGGAAACCGGTAAAGGCACAGGTACCCACAATCACCAGATTGTTTAACCACTTGATCAGCGGAATTTCAAACAGCTTCAAGCGTGGTTCCACAATGCAGAAGTAAAAGGTGGTGAGAAAGTAGAAGCCCCAGACCAAAAAGCCCCAAAAGCCAAATTCAATCGCCAGGGGATTGGTGAACTGGTATGCCTCTTCGGCGGCATAGGTCGGAAACTCCGTTAGCGGGAACATGATCAGTCCCACATCCAGACCGGAGGTAAACAGAATGGCCATAAAGGCAAACAGCGAACTGGGGATTTCCCCCTTGCAGTACAGCTTAGGATAGCGAAGCAGAATCCAGGCTGAAGTAAGCAAGGTAACCGCTATGGCTACCGTCAGCAGGTTAGTCATCATCATTGGCTCCGTTATTGTTGTTGTCGGCATGTGACTTAATCTGAGCGACCCGAAGATCGACCAGCTTGGCAGCCTGAGCTACCCGTGGCCGGTGCCAGCCTGGGCAATGCCCAAGCAGATCGGCCTGTTATCAGCAAAAGTTGCGGGCAAAAACCTGCCCTACCCACCTAAAAAGGGGGTTCCATTCATCCTTGGGAAGGGAAAATGGCGGAGTGGCAGAACAGCAGAGGCGCCTAAACCCTGCTGCCCTGGCATGCCACTCCGCCAGTAACGGTTAGCCGCTGGGCTGGATCACCCGCTTGGGCGCAGCCTGACGCTGGCGTGCTTGCCAGTCCGGATCAATCCAGACCGGCACCTCGGCTTTAGGCAAAGGCGCACGTCCCAGAATCAAATCCGCGGCTTTCTCTGCCACCATGATGGTGGGGGCATTCAGATTGCCATTGGTAATGGTGGGAAAAATGGAGGAGTCCACTACCCGCAGTGCCTCAATACCGCGCACCCGGCAAGCGGGATCAACGACTGCCATGGGATCATCCTCCGCCCCCATCTTGCAGGAGCAGGAGGGGTGATAAGCGCTCTCTACATTGGCGCGCACCCAGGCATCAATTTCCTCATCGCTCTGGACCGCCTTACCAGGTTGAATTTCCTCACCCCGATAGGGATCCAGCGCAGGCTGATTAATGATTTCCCGGGTTAAACGGATGCAGTCACGCCAGTCCTGTTTATCCTGCTCGGTACTGATGTAATTGAATTTAATCCCCGGCTTCGCATGGGGATCAGCGGATTTAATCCATACCCGTCCGCGACTTTCAGGCTTGTTGGGGCCCACATGCACCTGGAAACCATGGCCCTGCACTGCCGCGCGGCCGTCATAGCGCATTGCCGCAGGCAGGAAGTGGTACTGAATATTGGGCCACTTCAACCCCGCCCGGGAGCGGATAAAGCCACAGGACTCAAAGTGGTTGGTGGCCCCCAGGCCATCCTTAAACAGAATCCAGCGGGTGCCGATCAAACCTTTACTGATTAAGCCCAGCTTGGAGTTCAGGGTAATGGGCTCTTTGCACCAAAACTGGAAGTACACCTCCAGATGGTCCTGCAGGTTTTCTCCCACCCCTGGCAATTCATGCTGGAGCGGCACGCCGGCAGCCTCCAGTACCGCCTTAGGGCCAATACCGGAGAGTTGCAGTAACTGCGGTGAGCCAATGGAGCCCGCCGCCAGAATCACTTCCTTGGAGGCAGCCACCTGTTCGATACGGCCCTGGTGTTCAATTTCCACACCTACCGCACGTTTGCCCTCCAGCAGCACCCGACGGGTTACCACACCGGTTTTCACCTGCAGATTAGGACGCTTCATCGCCCGGCGCAGATAGACGTTGGAGGTGGATGCACGCACCCCATCCTTCACCGTCATATGCATTGGGCCAAAGCCTTCCTGGCGGTAGCCGTTGTAATCCTCGGTATGGGGATAACCCGCCTGCACCCCGGCATCAATAAAAGCCTGGTAGAGGGGGTTCAGCTTCATGTCATTGCCGTTACAGGTAGCCAGGGGACCTTCGCCACCACGGTAGTCATCCGCCCCACCTTTCCAGCTTTCTGCCTTGCGGAAGTAGGGCAAACAGTCCTGATAACTCCAGCCCTCCGCGCCCTGCTCCTGCCACTCATCAAAGTCACAGGCATGGCCACGCACATACACCATGCCATTGATGGAGGAGCCACCACCCAATACCCGACCACGGGGGCAATGCAGATGGCGCCCGGCTATGCCTTCTTCCGGCTCGGTTTCAAACTGCCAGGCGTACTTTTCCGTATTCATCGGATACGACAGTGCCGTTGGCATCTGAATAAAGATGCTTTTGTCACTACCGCCAGCCTCCAGCACCAACACCTGATGCTGGCCATCCTCACTGAGACGATCGGCCAGCACGCACCCTGCGGAGCCTGCGCCGACTATGATGTAATCGTAAACCTTGCTCATTCCATCACTCCCGCTTAGGCGTAAGGGCACTGCAGCTCACCGAGCTCCACATACACACTCTTGGTCTGGGTGTAGTGATGCAGGGTTTCGATGCCATTTTCACGGCCTAAGCCGGACTCTTTATAGCCACCCACGGGCATCTCAGCAGGGGAAGCGCCCCAAGTATTAATCCAGCAAATACCCGCCTGCATCTTGGCAATCACCCGATGGGCACGGGCAAAGTCCTGGGTGAATAGCCCTGCCGCCAGGCCAAAACCGGTTGCATTGGCACGAGTGACAACCTCAGCCTCATCTTCAAATTTGAGTACTGACATGACCGGGCCAAAGATCTCTTCCCGCACATTAGGCATCTCATCGCTGCAGTCAGCAAATACGGTCGGCAGCACAAAGTTACCCTGCTCCAGCCCCTGTCCGGACGCACGCTCGCCACCACAGAGTAATCGCGCCCCTGCAGCCTTAGCCGCCTCAATGTAGCCCAGCACCTTTTCCATGTGTGGACGTGAAATCAAGGCGCCAATCTGAGTCTCCATAGCCAATGGATCCCCTACCACCAGCTTTTCGGTACGCTCTTTCAGCTGCGCCAAAAACTCGTCATAACGGCTAGCATGGACAAATACCCGCGTACCGTGGGTGCAGACTTCACCCTGGGTATAGAAGTTCGCCATCATCGCGCCGGAAACCGCACGGGTCAGGTCCGCATCCTCAAAGACGATCAAAGGCGACTTACCGCCCAGTTCCATGGTCACCTGCTTAAGGGTGCCTGCTGCATCCGCCATTACTTTTTTACCGGTACCGCACTCACCGGTGAAGGACACCTTGGCGATCTGCGGATGACGTGACAGCGCCTGACCAACCCGGTAATCCCCCTGCACCACGTTGAATACGCCATCGGGTAAACCGGCCTCAGTAAAGATCTCTGCCAGCTTCAAAGCGGTCAGCGGGGTCTCTTCCGAGGGTTTAAATACCATGGCGTTGCCCGCTGCCAGCGCCGGAGCGGCCTTCCACATGGCAATTTGAATGGGATAGTTCCAGGCACCAATACCGGCACAGACCCCTAGCGGCTCACGGCGGGTATAGAAGAAGGTGGATTCACCCAGGCTCTGCTGCGCCCCCTGAATGGAAGCGGCTAAGCCAGCGTAATATTCGATCACGTCCGCACCGGTGACGATATCGACATAGAGCGCCTCCTGCAGTGGCTTGCCGGTATCCAGCACCTCTAGACGGGCCAGTTCATCATTGCGCTCACGCAATAACGCCACAGCCTTCTGCAGAATGCGGCCACGCTCGACACCGCTCATCGCCGACCACACCGCAAAGCCTTGCTGGGCGGAGGCAACTGCCTTATCGACATCCGCCAGTGAGGCCTGCTGAACCTCCGCTAACACCTCACCCGTGGCGGGGTTACGGGTAACAAAGGTTTCGCCAGAAGTGGCATCCTGATAACGACCATGAATATAAAGTGCTTGTTGTTGCATCAGTGCCTGCCTTGTGTGCAATAGGGTTGTCCAGACTCCGCCTCAGTGGTGCCCGCCAAATGGGGCAGCTGCAGAGCCAAATAATGTGCAATGATTCGTTGTGCCAGGGCACCATCGATCCCATCGGGACTGAGGGCTCCCCTTAACCAGATACCGTCAATCAGGGCAGCAATGGCCTGAGCTGCAAGCTCAGCCTGGGCTGCCGGTAACACTCGCTTTAACTCCAAGCGCAGATGCGACAGCAGGCGCTTCTCATTGACCCGCTGTAAACGGTATAGCTTGGGGTCATGCATCGCCTGCGACCAAAAAGCTAACCAGGTTTTTACCACCCGCTGATCCAACTGGCGCGGGTCAAAATTACCGCCGACGATGGCGCTGATCCGCCCCAACACATCCGTTGGCTGCGTGGCCTGCAAACGCTCGCGTACATGCTCCGACAACTGGCGTAACACCGCCCGCATGGTGGCTTCCAGCAAGCCATCCTTACCACCAAAATAGTGATTGATAATCCCCGGCGAGACACCTGCAGCCTTACCAATCAAGGCAATGCTGGCACCTTGCAAACCCACATCATCAATCACTGCCATCGTGGCTTCGATTAACTGTGGACGGCGAATTTCTTCCATGCCCAGTTTAGGCATCTGTCTTTCCTGTTCGGCAATTAGGTTTTTAATTGAACGATCAATTAAAAATAAACTCGCAATTTTAGACTCCAATGTCAAGGCGAGTTTGTTCCTGACAGCACAGGCGCACCTTCTAGCCAAATCAAAAAACAATTTAAAAACAATTAGTTAAAAAGCAGACAGGCAAACAAGACAGCGTTGCAGTGTCGCCTTTAGCTAGGCTCGTGACGCGAATGGCATTCCTGCTCTAGCTAGCAAATCCAACTTTTTGATCTGCGCTGGTGCCTAGTTGCTACAACAAAATGTGGGAGGTACTGAGCGCAAATGACTCAGATAGATAGGCACTAAGTAGGATAAAACGCGTTGATGAATATCGACCCTGTTGCCAACAACAGAGTGCTAGCCAGCCTAGAGACAGTTATACAAGGGGTTGCAGCAGCTCCTGCTGCTGCGCCCTGTATCTATGCAGATAGTCTTCATCCAACCCTGTGCAGTCATTATGTTGCAGTCATTTGCTTCAGTAACAGCCGCCAACGCGGCAGCTGTTAGCTTGGATGCCGAATACAGATGAAATTACTCTTTACTGGCAAAAATACTGACAGCTTCAACCGCTTCCCGCGCTCCTTGCCGGATTTCCGTAATGGCATGGGCTGCCTTGTTGGCTAACTCGACCCCAGTAATCGCCTGGCTTTGGCACTCTGTCATGCTATTGATTGCCGCCTGGGTACCCGACTGAATCCGTTCAATCATGCCGGTAATTTCGGCCGTCGATTCACTGGTTCGTCCTGCCAGGGAGCGCACTTCATCCGCTACCACAGCGAAACCCCGCCCTTGTTCACCTGCACGCGCAGCCTCAATGGCAGCGTTCAGAGCCAGCAGGTTAGTCTGGTCAGCAATGCCACGAATGGCATTGACAATGTTAGTGATCTGCTCCGACTGTTTACCCAGTTCCGCTAACTGACTGGCAGCATGCTCAATACCTTTGGCAATCTGCCCCATCTCTGCACTGGCAGATTCAATAATATGACTGCCCTGCTCCGCTAACTGCTCCGTTTTTAATGCAATCCGATGGGCACCGGCTGCTTGTCGCGCCTCTTCCTCCGTATGCACCACCTGCTGGGTAATATCCGTGGCAAACTTCACCACTTTAATCACCCGCCCCTGCTCATCAAAAACGGGGTTATAACTGGCTTCTAACCACAGCGTCTGTCCACTCTTACCAATACGCTTATAACGTCCAGCCAGAAAACGTCCCTGCTGCAAAGTCTGCCAGAACTGACGATATGCCTCTGACTGCGCGTAATCCGACTCACAGAACATCCGATGATGCTGGCCTCTAATCTCATCCAGGCTATAACCCACGGCATTCACAAAATTTTTGTTAGCCGTCAAAATTTTCCCGTCAGGGGTAAACTCAATGACCGCTAATGAGCGATCCAGCGCCTGTAATTTACTGGATGCTTCCAAATCCTTTTCGACTCGCTCGGTAATATCCGAAGCCAGCTTAATCACTTTAATTACCTTACCCTGGCTATCTTTCACCGGGTTATAGGTAGCTTCTAGCCATACTTTTTTACCTGTCTTGGTAACGCGTTGGTGTTGTCCACTAACAAAGTGCCCCTGCGCCAGTTTGCTCCAAAAGCTGGCATACTCAGCGGATTTCGCTAAGGCCGGTAAGCAAAACATACGGTGGTGTTGTCCCTGAATTTCCGCTAACTCATAGCCCATCGCTGCTAAAAAATTGTCATTAGCCGTCACGATATGGCCATCGGGAGTAAACTCGATCACTGCCAGTGAACGCCCTAACGCTTCCATCACCGCCTGCTGTTCTTGCTCACGTTGACGCAGGGCTTGCAGCTGATTCTTCAACTCACGGTTAAACATTATTATTGGCTCCTTTCATGTTACCCCTCCCTGCAGTTGATTCGAGTCCTCAAACAGAGGCCGAGATACTAGCCCCATAGGATGACGTTTTCATGCTGTTTTAGTACAAAACAACCCTAAAACCCAGTGAGGCAATCAAGTATTCGCAGAAAAGGCAGAATTTAACAGGAAAAAGAAGCTGAGGGAGCTGAAGGAGGGGCAAGGGCCCGTTACCAGGCCCGCGTCAAACATCTAGTCACGTATCTTACAGGTGCGAATACCAAGTAAAGGATAGAACGGGCAGAAACGAAATAACCCCGTCAACAAGGGAACAATTCCGACCCAGCCCAACAGCGGCAACCACCCCATCAGCGCGGTGGCGATTAGCGCTACCCCCACGACTATACGCAACCCACGATCTAAACCACCCACATTAGCTTGCATGCTGATCTCCTAACCAAGATTAGATAAGCGCAGTCTAATAAAGTAAAAACTAAAGATCTGTGACTTTGTCACCAACCCCTTTAATCAGCCTAACGGAGTTCAGGGGAGCCTAGTTGAGCCAGGGCTTGCTGGTTTTCCAGCTGGATGCGCCCACGTTGCAAGCGTAGCCAACCATTGCGCTCAAACTCCTTGAGCAGACGGCTAACCACCTCTCGTGCACTGCCTAACTCCGCCGCCAACTGCTGATGAGTCTGCTGGAGTTGTCCCTGTTCTGCATGACGTAGCAGATAGGCCGCTAAACGCTCGTCCAAACGGCTAAAGGTCACGGCTTCCACCAACATCAGCAGCTCAGTAATCCTTTGACTGTACTGCTCGAACACGAAAGCACGCAGCCCCGCACAGCTATCGAGTGCTTGGCGAAAGATCGCCGCTGGAATCACCACAGCCTCAACTGCGGTTTCCGTCACCCCATCGGCCTGATAAGGCGAGCCCCCCAGTAAGCAAGCGCTGGTCAAAATACAGCTTTGCCCAGCCTCTACCCGATAGAGCACCAACTCGCGTCCATTAACTGCGTTTTTCTCCACCCGCACCGAACCGGATAAAACCAGCATAAACTGCTGGCAAGTCTGTCCAACATGGAATAACGCTGTGCCTGCCGGTAGCTGCTGCACCCGCGCAGCAGCTAACAGTTGCTGCCACGCAGGCCCCTGCAACGAGGACAGCGCAGGGAAGCTGGCTAACCAGGCCGATGCTCTCACCCGTTTTTGGCCCGGATCTCAAAGCACTGGTGAATGCGGGTATTGCGGGCAAAGTCCGGATCAAAACTCTGCTTAGTCACATCCTGGATATCCAAATTGTGCAAGGCACCATAATCCAGACTGAAGGAGCGCAGGTTGTTGGAGAAGATCAGCAAGCCACCTGGGGCCAGGCAACGCATCGCCATACGGATTAAACGTACATGATCGCGCTGGATATCCAGCACATCGTCCATCCGCTTGGAGTTGGAGAACGAAGGCGGGTCCATAAAGATCAAATCGAACTTGTCTTTACAGTCATCCAGCCACTTAAAGCAGTCCGCTTGTTCAAAGCGATGGAAGCGCTCGGAAAAGCCATTCACCGCCAGGTTTTTGCGGCCCCAATCAAGATAGGTGCGGGACATATCCACACTCGTCGTAGAACGGGCGCCCCCCTTCGCGGCATGCACCGTTGCGGTTGCGGTGTAGCAAAACAGGTTAAGGACATGCTTATCTTTTGCCAGCTGCTGGATACGGCGTCGCACCGGACGATGGTCGAGGAACAGGCCGGTATCAAGATAATCGGTGAGATTCACCAACAGTTTGCAGCCATCTTCTACCACTTCCAGCAGTTTGCCCTGCTGATCCAAGCGCTCATACTGTGCCCGCCCCGCTTGGCGTTGGCGCTGTTTCAGTACAATGCGATCAGGTCGAATACCCGTTACCACTGGCAACGCCGCCAAGACTTCATTCAAACGCTGCTGTGCCTTATCGGCATTAATGCTTTTAGGCGGTGCATACTCCTGCACATGCAGGTAATCATGATAAAGATCGATGGCCACCGCATATTCCGGCATATCCGCATCGTAGAGACGATAGGCATCTATCTGTTCTTTTTTCACCCACTTGCTCAACCCCTTGAGGTTTTTACGCAAGCGGTTGGCAAACATGCTGGCCCCTTCACTGAGCTGTACCTGCGCTTCTTCCTGAGTACGGGCTTCCACCGCCCGCACGATATAAGGCTCTTCCACCTTAAACAGCAGCAGTTCGCAGGGTAAGGCGCCATTAAAGAATTTATATTGCTTATGTGAGCGCAAGCGCATCTGCTTGCCTAACTCGGGATTACCGGTGAAAACCGCCGCATTCCAATCCTGGAAATGCTCAATCAGGCGCTCACCCAGGTGACGGTAAAGATGTACCAGCACCGGTGTATCACTCAAACGCTCACCGTAAGGGGGGTTACAGATCAGCAGTCCAGGCGCCTGATCCTGTACATGGCTGGGCTTAGACAGGGCAGCAACTTCTTTCACCATCACCTTGACCCACTTGGCCAGCCCTGCCCGTTCGATATTGGCCTCAGCAACCTTAATCACCCGTGGGTCCGCATCATAGCCCCGAATCTCGGCACAACCACGCTCTAACCCTGCCTCTTTGCGAGCCTGGGCCTCCTCCCGCAAACGTTGCCAAAGCGCATTATCGTGCTGCTTCCATCGCATAAAGCCGTATTGCCAACGGGCTAAACCCGGAGCGATATCCAACGCCATCTGCGCTGCTTCCAGCAAAATAGTGCCAGAGCCACACATCGGGTCGAGCAAACGCCCACCCTTAGCAGCGGTATCTGGCCAAGCGGCCCGCAGTAACAAGGCTGAAGCCAGGTTTTCCTTCATCGGTGCAATACCAGACTGTAAACGGTAGCCACGACGGTGTAAGGACTCACCCGCCAAATCCAAAGAAAGGGTGGCGCGGTGACGATGAACATGTACCGCAACGCGAATATCTGGCTGCTTGGCATCAATGCTGGGACGACGGCCGGTTTGCTCACGAATCTGATCCACAATGGCATCCTTGACCCGTTGAGCACCAAAGTGACTATGGTTAACTCCAGGCAGGCGACCGCTAAAATCAATCGCCAGGGTGCCTTCAGCCTGGATGTGTTGGAGCCAATCGATTTGCTTCACCCCATCGTAAAGCTCATCGATGTTCTGCACTTGCCACTCATCCAGAATCAACAGCACTCGGTTTGCCAAACGTGACCACAAACACAACCGATAGCCCAGCTCCAGCGGGCCCTGGCAATAGACTCCTGCCACCGTTTGCCGAACCCCTTCTGCTTGCCAGTTCAGCAGCTCTTGTTCAATCAGGGATTCCAGCCCTTTGGGGCAAGTTACCAGGTAGGTATGGCGTTCACTCATAGTCAATCGTCCGGCATTCTATAAAGGCGTGCATGATACTGGAGGGGCAAGGCGGAGTCCAAACAGCTCATAGCCAGAGGGCAATATCGCCACCTCGCCGACAATGCCTATCCCCGCTCTAGGGTTTACACAAGCCCCATCCTAAAAATTTTTCAACTTAATAATAAAAAACAAGAATTCAACTCATCAATAAGTTACAAAAACACGCTAAGTGGCTGATCCCTAGTTAAACCTGTTGGTCAAAATGGTTTAAATACTATCCAGTCATAAACAGGGTGATACATATAACAGATTCTTCCTCGACACCCCTGCACTAAAACTGCTAAAAAATGATGACAGCCTAATGCTGTTGTTCTGGAGTTAGCTTCTTCTACTTAGCTAAACCTGGATGTAACAAGACTGGGGTTAATAAGCAGAGTGGCTCTCCACCCATTTCGATCATGAGGTCACGGACTATGAGAAAACAAAAGCGCGACTCCACTCAACGTCACTTCAATCGAGGATATCAGATCGGTTTGGCGGGCAAGTCTCGCGATCTTTGCCCATTAAATAATATGGATGAACGCGCCGTATGGATGAGCGGCTGGCGTTCGGGAAGAGAAGCATACTGGGGTGGCATGTCTGGTGTCGCTGCCCTACACCGTGATCCCTCAATGGGATAACCTTTACCCTTCAACCTGACTTTTTCATTCTTTGCCATAGCGCCTTGTTACTGCGCCCTCACCTTTTCACTAGGTGAACTTCTTGCAAAGGTGTGACCCACTAAACCAGGCTGTCAGTCCCGCTGACAGCCTTCTTTATTAATAGCGCTATACCTTCGCCGTAGCTTCAATACACTCACGCACCAGCCCTGGCCCGCGATAAATCAAACCAGAATAGAGCTGCACCAATGAAGCCCCCGCCTCCAGCTTTTCCTGCGCATCTCGCCCACAGAGGATACCGCCTACGCCGATGATCGGCAGAGCGCCTTGCAAATGGGCTGACAGGGTTTTAATCACTGCCGTCGAGGCATCACGCACCGGCTCACCACTTAAACCACCGGCTTCATCCGCATGCTTCAACCCCTTCACCGCCTCACGCGATAAAGTCGTGTTAGTGGCGATTACTGCGTCCATCTTGGTCTCCACCAAGGTATCCGCCACCATCCGCACCTCTTCCTCGCTCATATCAGGTGCGATCTTAACCGCAATAGGTACGTGCTTACCCTGCTCTTGTGCCAAGCGCAGGCGGGCCTCATGCAGGGGGGCTAATAAGGCTTTTAAGCTATCGCCATATTGCAGGGTGCGCAGTCCAGGCGTGTTCGGTGAGGAGATATTCACGGTGACATAACTGGCAGCCCGATAGACTTTTTGCAGACAAATCAGGTAATCATCCAATGCGTTTTCCACCGGAGTAGCGGCATTTTTACCGATGTTGATTCCCAGAATGCCGCGAAACTTGGCATGGTCAACATTGGCAAGGAGCTGATCAACCCCTTCATTGTTAAACCCCATGCGGTTGATGATGGCATTACGCTGCGGCAGCCGGAACAACCGGGGCTGAGGATTGCCAGGTTGTGGACGAGGAGTAATGGTACCAATCTCAACAAAGCCAAAACCTAAAGCGGCCAAGCCATCAATGCAGTGGCCATTTTTATCCAACCCTGCTGCCAACCCGACTGCGTTAGGAAACTCCAACCCCATTACCTTACGTGGCTCGGCTTTAGGCGCCGCCGGCAACGCTTTGGTCAGCCCTAAACGTGCCGCCGCACTGAGCCAGTCCAACGTGAGTTCATGGGCCGTTTCGGCAGAAAATGAGAACAACAGCGGTCGAAGCAGTGAGTAAGCCATATCTCCTCCTGTTTTGGCCGGGCCATTATACATAGCCGCAAAAAAAGTGAGGCCTGCTGGCCTCACTTTTTCTTATCCAACGAAGGATCAGGTGGGATCAAAAGGACTGCCGGGCCAAATCTGCCAACTCGCGGATCGCGACAGTAAAGAGTGGATACTCATGCTGAGGCATCGCACGCATTTCCGTAAGCAGCTTGCGCCAGCGCTTAATCAGCACGCCTTGTTGCTTAGCCCAGTCCTGTACTGCTTCTCGACCATCCCCTTTCAGCTCTGTCCCCTGAATCACTCCCGATGTTAGACGCTGCATGAGCTCATCCAGGTCATCGCGGAAGCTTTCCCGTGCCTGGGCCTGCCAATAGTTGCCTACATGCAGCTGGTTAATTTGCTGACCTACCCAATAGAGGTCGAGCATATCCACCAGGGTGTAATACACCTCCGCAACCTGCGCCAACGAACGCCCCGTCTCCGTAGCCACATCAATCAGACTCAGACTGGTATAGAGCAAATCTGAAGCCGCCACCCGATCCGCCAGTTTCTCCGGCACCCCCGCTTTAATAAAGCGAGTACGCAAGTCGCTAAATTCACGACTAGCCTCACCATAGAGATAGCGGCTGAGCGCATTAGCAATGGCCTGGGTAGGCTCAGCAAAACGCTGTACCGCTTCCTGCACGCTCTGATCAAGCCGCACATGGCGAATCATCCAGCGGCTGGCACGGCGTACCAAGCGCCCACTCTCATTCATCATGCGCAGCTGCACATCGGCTGGCACCTGATAATCGAGGCGCTCAATATCACGCCAGAGGGTATCCAGATCAAAAATCGCTTTCGCCGCCAAATAGGAGCGGGCAATCACATCCCCCAGCATCCCGGTAGATTGCTGCAAGCGCTGTAGGTAGGTAATGCCCATATGGTTGACCATGTCATTGGCCAACTGGGTAGCAATGATTTCACGCCGCAGTGGGTGGTCAAGCATCGCTTGGGCAAAGCCTTGTTCGATCCGGGGTGGAAAGGCAGTGGCAATAATTTTCGCCACATAGGGATCATCACCGACGCTGGAGTTAATCAACTCGGCCTTCAAATCCGCCTTTACGTAAGCCATCAGGATCGCCAGCTCAGGGCGAGACAACCCTTCATCACGGCGCTCACGCAGTTCTTCTTCCGTAGGCAAAAACTCCAACTGGCGATTGAGCTTGCCGTCACTTTCAAAGTTTTCCATTAGGCGGCGAATTTCTTCGTGATACTTCACCGCCTGGGATTGCACCATGCTGAGGGCCTGGGTTTGCCGATAGTTATTCTGCAATACCAGCCGCGCGACATCCTCGGTCATCTCCACCAATAACTGATTGCGCTGTTTTTCGGTCAGATCCCCTGCCGCCACTACCCGGTTAAGCAGAATTTTGACGTTAACCTCATGGTCAGAGCAGTCCACCCCACCGGCATTATCAATAAAGTCGGTATTCAGGCGTCCGCCTGCACGGGAAAACTCAATCCGCCCCCGCTGCGTCAGGCCCAAATTACCGCCCTCACCAATGACTTTCAGGCGCAACTCTTTTGCATTGACCCGCAATCCATCATTGGCCTTATCCCCCACTTCTGTGTGAAGTTCATCCGAGGCTTTGATGTAGGTTCCAATACCGCCATTCCAGAGCAAATCGACCGGTGCACGCAAAATAGCTTTGATCAGATCATTCGGCGTCAACTGGCTGGCGCTAATGCCAAAGCGTTGCTTCATCGGTTCCGAGATAGGGATGGATTTCACACTCCGGGAGAATACCCCGCCCCCCGCCGAGATCAGCTTGCTGTCATAGTCCGTCCAACTGGAGCGAGGCAAATCAAACAAACGCTTGCGCTCCTGATAGGACTGCGCAGCATCCGGATTGGGATCAACAAAGATATGCTGATGGTTAAAGGCCGCTACCAAACGCGCATGCTTGGACATCAACAGACCATTCCCAAACACATCACCAGCCATGTCACCGATTCCCACCACGGTGAAGTCGGTGGTATCCGGATTCAGGCCCATTTCCCGGAAGTGGCGCTGTACCGAAACCCAGGCACCGCGTGCGGTAATGCCCATTTTTTTATGGTCATAACCTTGTGAGCCTCCCGAGGCAAAGGCATCCCCCAGCCAGAAGCCATATTCCGCCGCAATCGCATTAGCAATATCTGAGAAGGTGGCGGTGCCCTTGTCCGCTGCCACCACTAGATAGGGGTCATCCTCATCATGGCGCACCACACCTTGGGGCGGCACCACCTCACCCTGCAGCAGATTGTCGGTAATATCCAACAAGCCACGGATAAAGGTTTGATAACAGCTGATCCCTTCCGCCAGAATTTCGTCCCGGCTGGCAGTGGGTGACTGCTTCTTACAGACAAATCCGCCCTTTGCCCCCACAGGGACGATAACCGCATTCTTCACCTGCTGCGCCTTCACCAGCCCTAGCACCTCGGTGCGGTAATCTTCAAAACGGTCTGACCAGCGCAAGCCACCACGGGCAACCTTACCACCACGCAGGTGTACCCCCTCCACCCGCGGGCTATAGACAAAAATCTCATACTTAGGCCGGGGCAGCGGGATTTCATCCACATGCTCAGGGCTGAATTTAAAACTCAGGTAGGGCTTATAAGCCCCCTCGCCATCCGGCTGGAAGACGTTAGTACGCAGGGTCGCCTGAATCAGCGTCTTATACATGCGCAGGATGCGGTCATCATTGAGGGACTGCACCTGCTCCAGGCTCTCTAGCAACACCTTGGTAAAGGCGGGGCCATCCACCTCCCAACTATCCGCACGCGAGGGTTTAAAACGGGCACGAAATAACTGCACCAGTAAACGTGTCACGGGCACATATTGAGACAGGGCCTGGGTAATCGCCATTTGACTCAGGGAGAAGCCAATCTGCTTCATATAGGCGGCGTATGCCCGTAACACCGCAACATCACGCCAGTTCAACTGAGCTTGCAAGACCAAACGGTTGAATTCATCGCTATCCGCTGCCCCTGTCCATACCGCCATAAAGGCATCCTGAAATAGCTCCCGCACTTCTTTTAAGTCCACCTCGACGGGAGTTTTCAGAATCAGGTTGAAATCATGAATCCAGATGCTGCCGTCCTGGCGCACCACCTCATAGGGATGCTCATCAATCACCCGTAAACCAAAATTATCCAGGATGGGCAAAATGTCAGAGAGCGGCAGCGGGGTGCCAAAGTGATAGAGCTTGAACTTAAACGTATGCTCCGCCGCTTCTATCGCCCGATAAAAGCGCAGAGAGACCGGTTTGGCGGCCGTCACCGCATCCATGTACTCAATGTCGACCAAGGCCGTGCGCGCATTAAAGTCTTCTTTATAGGCAGCGGAGAAGGCCTGGTTATAGCGACTGATCGCCTCTAGCCCCTTTTCCTCCCCTAAATGCTCAACCAGCTCCTGCTGTAAATGATCATCCCAGGAACGGGCCACTTCAATGATGCGGCTTTGGATTGCCTTGACATCCGGGCGCTGCCCCGGACGCGGCGAGTCATATCGCAATACATACTGTGTACGAGCCAATACACTTTCCGAGAAGAAGGTATTGAACTCGGTTTCTCCTGCCTCCAGCTCTTCTTCCAGAATATGCTGTACCGCCAAACGGAAACTGGTGCTATAGATTTCACGGGGCGCAAATACCAGGCAGGAATAGAAGCGCCCTGGCACATCGTGGCGGATAAACACCCGAATTCGCCGCCGCTCCTGAATTTGCAGGATACTCATGACCGTGGCGTAGAGCTCATCGACTTCGGTATGGAAGAACTCATCCCGCGGGTAGACTTCCAGTATCTGGGTCAGCTCTTTCCAGTTGTAGCCCCCTTCATAGAAGCCAGAGCGTTTCATGATTTCTTTATATTTATGCCGCAACAACGGCACTTGGCGCACACTACTGGCATAAGCAGAGGAGGTAAATAACCCAAGGATGCGCCAAATACCTACCCAACGCCCCTTAGCATCAAAACGGCGAATAATCAGATAGTCAGGATAGGCCGGGCGATGTACTTCCGCTTTGCGCGGAGACTTGGCCATAGCTAATAGGGCATGCCCCTTGGTGGGCTCTGCGGCTAATAACTGCCCCCGACAACCATCATCCCAGAGATTAAACACCCCCAACGACTCACCCTCAGCCTCCAGGGTGACGCCCTCTTTACTGGGTTTGACCCTGTAACTCTCAAAGCCCAGGAAGGTGCAGTGGTTATTAAGCAACCATTGAATAAAATCACGCACCTCTTTTTGCTCAGTGCGATCCACCCCTTCAGGCACCTGCCCTTCTTTCAACTCAGCCAGTACCGTTTGCAACCGCTCACAGATCGGATCATAGGAGTCCACCACCGCGAACACCTGCTGCAATACCTGCTCAATATCCGTTTGCAGGCTACGCAATTTGTCGGCATCCGAGTGACGATCCACCTCCATCACCACATAAGACTCAAAATTCCCCGCCCCGGCGTGCTTGGCATGCAGTTGCTGCAAGCGCCCTTTTTCATCACGCTCCACCGGTAAAATCGCATTCTGCAAAGTATGGATAGTCATGCCATAGCGATTAATCGCCATCCGTAGGGAATCAACAATAAAAGCACGATCCTCACAGAGCACCTCAACCAGGGTGTGTCCCGACTGCCACCCCTGCTGCTCATAGTTGGGGTTATAAACCCGTACTTTTATTTCGCCAGGCTGGCGCTGCTGCAAATAATGCCAGCCATATAGCATGGCTCCGTACAAGTCTTCCTGACGCCGCTGGGCCAAATCCTCCAACGGGGCATTTAACAGAGCATAACGGGCAAAACGCCCCACCAATTCAGCGTGTTCTCCCGGCATTTGCGCTTGAATGGCTTGGTCGAGACGTTCGAGGATCTTGCTTTTGGTTTCAGCCAGGGTGTGCGGCATATCCCATTCCTTGTTCGTTGTTATTTACCTAGTCGGCAGTGCCCAGGTTTTAGTACCCACAGTATAGAAGGCAGTGAGCGATTGCCCAGCCAGGTAACAGTGGCCTCCCCAATATGACAGCCAAGCGTGGCTATTTGCCGGATTTACCTGCTTTTCCTTCCTGACCGGGCACCTCGACTTCGCCGTCACCTCGGCTTAACATGCTGAAAGTCTTATAGAAAGTGATGGGGAATGCTATGCAGGATAAAAAGGCCTTGGCTACCTTGGCGCTTCTTGCCAGTCTCACCTGCGCCAACAGCTGGGCTGAGGTGACGGCTAGCCTGTCCCAAAGCCGCTTAAACCTGGGGGAAAGCCTTACCCTAACCCTGCAAGTTCAGGGCCCGGTGGTTGATCAACCTCCGCAGCTGAGCAGCCTCAATCGCGACTTTGAAATCCTCAGCTCCCGCGCCAATACCGAGTTCCGCTACAGCAACAACCGCATGCAAAAAAGTACGCGCTGGAGCATTGAGCTACGCCCCCGTCAGGCAGGTAATTTAACTTTGCCCCCCATTCGGGTCGGCAACGAAAGCTCGGATGCGATTGGCCTACAAGTAGTCAGCCAAGCAGCGACTCCCCCGGTTAACGCACCTGCCTACCCGGTGGTCAGCCAACCCAGCACTCAAGCTGCCACCGAGGCAACCGATAGCACCGCCAGCACAGCAGAGCCCTCGGCAGCAACCAGTACCCTACCGCAGATCAGCCTGACCCTCAGCACCGGACTCAAGCCACCTTATCGGGTAGGGCAAGCCATCCCCTTACAGCTCTTACTTGAGCATGAAGGCGAACTGTTACCCGGCACACGCCTGCAGACCCCAGAAGTCATTGGTGGTCAGTTGCTGGAACTGGAGCACCCTGCCCCCAGTTATCAGGAAACCCTGGATGGCCGTCGCCTGCGCAGTGTAGAGCGCCACTACCTGCTGTACCTGGATCGTACCGGTGACTTCAAGTTAGGCAGCTTTAGTCTGACGGGTAACATCCAGGGTGAGGATCAAGAACCCTTGCCACTGGAGCTAAAAACCGAACCCCTCAACCTGACGCTGGAAGCCAGTCCAGCTGAGCCTTTCCTGCCTGCCTTCCAGCTCAATCTCAAACATCAATGGAAAGATGAAGGCAATGCGCAACTGCGCCCGGGTGATAAACGTGACCGCCTGATCACCCTGGAGGTTTCAGGCCTCCCCCCCGAGCGTATTCATCTGCCCCCGCCCCCCCAGGTAGCCGGCATTAGCAGTGAGCAAGCCATCGCCAGCCAGCAAAGCTGGAAAGATGGAGAAGGCATTATCAGCAAATTGGAAATCGTCCAGCGCTTCACCTTTAACCAGGGTGGCCAACTGCAATTGCCCGCCTGGACCCTACCCTGGTGGAATCTGCGCCAGCAGCAAGCCAATCAGGTGGAAGTACCAGGACAAGGTTTTGACATCCTGGCGGATACCGCCGCCCTCAGCAGCCCCACTGCCAGCCCAGACACTCACAACAGCCAACCCTTAGAACCCAGCAGCAGTGGCAGCGCCATCGCGCCCGTCAACCTCAGTCTGGAAGGCGCCACCGCAGCCAGCCCCGATAACACTGCACAGGCCAACTGGTTCTGGCCGCTCACCACTGCCTTCGCCCTGCTGCTGGGCCTGGTGGGGATGGCCATCGCTTGGCGCCAGCAGCAGCAATTGCGCCGTCTTAGCGCGCAACTGGAGCAAACCCGGGAGATGCAAATTCAAAAGCGTCACGCGCTGGATGAACAGGAAGCCTACGAGGCACTGGCCATGCTGTGCTATAACCGCCAGCCAACCTTGGCACGTTTGAAACTAATCGAATGGGCACAGAGCAATTGGCCCGAAGCCGGTATTGCCACCTTTAACGATATTCGCCGCCAAGCCAAGCACCCCACCCTGGATTACGCCCTGCAAGATCTTGAAGGCGCCCTACTGGCCGCAGAGCGCGGCGAAAGCTACGACTGGCAGAGCGAGCTCTTACTGCAAATTCTGGGCGAGCTGCGGCTACGCAAACAACGCCAGCAAGATAGCGAACTAGAACCCCTGCATATTTAAGGAAGGGTGGAATAAGAATGCGGAGAGAGTCAAAGATTGAGGGGAGTTTGGTGGGGTAAACAAGACACCGGATTAAGGCTGGCTGAACGCTTACGTTCTTCGTTTAAAAAACCGCTGAAACAACCAGGAACCCCCCACTTTGAGTCAGAATTGGTAGCACAGCCAATTCTGAGTAAAACAATGAGCAAACATGTGCCATATTTGAAAGAAGCGACTTCGGCATCCACTTACAGATCCGAATTGAACATTTTTGCTATGCTCGTCTTTTCGCTATTAAAGAATACGTATGCCAATACTTCTTCACACCTATTAAGGTTTTGCCAAATTCGTCTCTTTCACTGAAATCTAAGATATCGAAATTCGCAAATATCCCGAGCAGATCAGATTTGGTAACAGGAGCTGTAGAAACTCGAAAACCGCTAGCCCAACTATCTTTATACCCTAGAAAGTCACCAGCAAAAACACCACCGATAGCTATTGATGAGGTAATTTTTTGCATAGTTACCTTAAAAGTATCAGGATTGGCAAAAAATAGACTAGAGTTAGCTATAACAACACCAGATTTTGGAAAGTCAAACGTTTCAAATGACTGTTGCGAAAGGCACACATTATTTTTAGAACAAAATCGATCACGACAAATTGAGATAGAGTCCGCATTAACGTCAAAGCCAAAAACATAGAAACCTTGCTCACTTAAATAGACAATATCACTTCCAGTACCACAACCACAGTCTATAGCCACCTTGGAGCAAGATTCGTTAGATTGAACAGCAAGTTCAGTTCGTGGGTGATGTGGGCGAGATAGTGCCTTTTCATAGTACTGTCGCCAATTTTCGGTATTTTCTTCCATGCATTTAATCCTCAAAGTACACAACCTCCCTGTAATAGACGCGAGTTTGCGAGCGTTCTGACTGATACATTTGTTAGCTGCATTACTGTGGATAGACAAAGTGATATGGCGATGAACTCTCTATCTAATTTTCAGATACTTGCTCGATTCGCTTAATTTCACTAACGCCGTGGTCAGTGTAGTGGAGCAATTTTTATGGTAAAAAGAGCGAAGCGATACCATAAAATTTGCGGAGCGTAACTGGCTCCACTGCACCACCTTGTTAGGGCTGATATATGAATTCATTATGATACGAAATAAAGTCTTTTGAGATTTCATGTCCATCAACTGTCCGTATCTGTTTAGGGTCAATTTTTATAGCACCATAATCCAACATGGCGTGATGGTTTGGACACAAGCAAATCATGTTTTCAATAACGTCAGGGCCATTATGTGGCTTACCAAGCGGTTTTATGTGGTGCCCTTCTGCGTATTTTTTACCTTCCGGCATATCCAGTGCGATTCCACACAACTGACATTCATAAGAGTGAAGGATTTTTATTTTTGAAGATAGAGATGAGTCTCTTATTATACGAGACGTAACTATATCTCCCCTATCAGGCACATCAAGATCACTTGGAACAAGATCAAATACTTTTGAAATATATGGAGACCAATCGTACGCTTTTGACTTGGCTATTTGATCAGCCCACCAAGCATAGTCACCATCATTCTTTCCAAAAAGATTAAAGTATCCTTTTCCTGGCTCCTTTGTAGAAAGGTTAATAATTATTCCAGTAATTCCCGGTTTATTATTTTCTTTAGTCCAATCCGCCAATGACGAAAGCCCTTGAGGCTTGAGGCTCTCTCCCCATTTTTCTCTCATCTGAGGAAGTCCAAGACGATCGTGGCACTCTTTGTAACCAATATAAGTTTCTGGCTTGCCCGGTACCACCGTCTTTAACTTGCTTACCAAGAGTTCAAGTAAGTTTTTTCCTTGTAAGTCTAAATCCACTTTATTCTCCGAACTATTGTGCGGTCCTAACGCCCCGCTAAGAGGCAAATATTACTTGGCTTATACTTTGGAACGCAGTGACAAAAGCCAAGTAATATTTGTCCCGCGAACGCCAGTGAGCAACTTAAGCGGCTTGTTATGTAGTTTGCTAAACCACACACTGCCAGCCAAAAATCTAAGCAATTTGCACCGACTTAAACAAAACAACCTATCTACTGTCAGCCATTCGGATTTACCAAGCTACCGCTCCACTTTCAGCAAAGCGCACTACCAAGCAACTTAAAATTATTTGCTTAACACCACAACATCAGACCATGACCAGCCTTTTGCCGATTGTGCCAAACCAGATGCAACGTTGATGAACCAGTGGCCTAGCATTCAGCAAACACCACGTTGCGCACATACCTTTTAAAGATTGTGCTTAACTCAAAACAACACCGTTAAACCAAATACTGAACTAACAGCAAACATCGCGTTGTGCACCCACCCTAAATAATGAAGGACTACATAACGCCCCACCAAGGTGCGAGTAATTGTTGGCTAAAATGTGTAGCGAAGCGGAACCGAGCCAACTGTTACGAGTCAAGCTTTAGTGGCTTGTTATAAGGTTTCTTCAAAGTGCTTACTAATTGAGTGTAAAGGGCTAACCCCACCAAACTCTTTTTGTGGAAATGAATATTTTTTAGCAAGTTTTATATACATAGAATATAAAATAGTTTTTTCAACTCTAGCAAACCAATCTGCACTAAGAGCTTTATCAGGCAGGCATAGCCCGCCTGTTGATAAATAATAAATCAAGTCTTCATATTCGGGAACGTCCCAAATAACCGAAGCTCCCATGCGATTATCACTTTTTTTAAGAGGCAGTGCATAACAGATTAAGTTTGCACACCCATTAGGTATTTTTATGCCTTCTATACAGGCAATCCCTACCCAATCTTGCTTCATTTCTAATTCATGAGCGCTGATAACTGCTTTGCCATATACAAGTTCATCCGACCATGTATAATCACCAAAACTAATAGCCCCTCGCAAAGGTATTGATTCCTTCACGCTTTTATTTAATAGCTCTCGACTAGCGTTTACAACCTGAATTAACTCAGAGTCACTATCCCCTACACCAATGAATAAGGTGTCGCTTATAAGTTGATAGTTTTTCAGATCATAAGAATCACATACACTCTTTACTATCGAAATCCATTTTTCGATTTTAAGGTTTAAATCATCTTCCGGTAGATTTTTAATCATTTGGCCAAAGCCTAAAATATCAACGACTAAAAAATATCCTTTCATGTTACTCCGACCTTATAACGCCCGCATAAGGGGCAGCAAAACTTAAGCGGCGATTGGTTAAACTTGGGCGGAGCACCAACTAATCGCCGCGTAGTTTTGGTGTCCCAGCCCAGCTTGCTGGGCGACTTGATGCGTTTGTTATGCCTTAAGCCACTCGAATAGCGACACCTCTAACTCGCAATCCGAAAACCTATTCATGTGGTCACTAGTTTTAAAACCTGACTGAAGTAATGCGACGCTAAGCCGACGAAAAAGGACCAGTTGTTTTCGAGCTTCTAGAGCAAACCTATCGATTAGAGATTTAGATATCGGTGCTCGTTTATGGATGAGGCCTTTAGTTGGTTTATTCTTTATCTTTTGAAGAACCGCTGTTAATTCCTCATCACCGGCTTCATCTCCAAGCCCCCAATTGGCGTGAACAAGTTCGTTCCTAAATTCAGCAAGTTTATCAAAGCGGTTAAGAAGGTCTTTTACTGATTTTTTGTCGTCAGCATCCTGTTCTGGAAGTTCTTGATAGATAGTGCCGAATAAAATGCGTAACTCACGGGCAGCCTTATCTCCAACCACAATTTTTGCAAGCTGTTGATTTCTCAAACCGTCCTTTTCCAGCACAAAAACAACTAAGTACTGAATGGAAGCACAAACTCTTTCAAATTCAACAATAAACTTGCCTAATGAGCACATTAGCTCATCAATTTGCTCTCCATGTTTTATATCACTTGGCTGATAGAACATACTTCCTCCTTGAGGCATAACATTATAATCCTGCGCATGCTTATTTCTTTTCTTTCTATTGAGCAGAAAAAATAAGCTAAGCATTTGAAATAAAAAGAGAAAAATCGACTTCATAACTGAGTTTCTCCGTTAAAAACGAGCATGCTCGTTTTTCTGCAAAGCATTGCGCGTTATCTTGCAGCTCGCTTTCCCTAACGGGTTAATATTCGTCCAGTCTTGCCAAAAATGCCAGAGCCAAACAGGCACACTTTGGTAGCAATGCGCACAAGGTGAAGCATCACCAAACAATATACTGGGTAAACATCCACACTATTGAAAAATAAAGCCGTTGATTCCAGCACCGATCAGTCCACCTACTCCCTGGGAGCCTAGACGTGCCTCTGCGTCTTTAGCAATAACGGAAAGTTTTGTAGCCTGTGTTGGCGCCATACAGGCTTGGCGCTTGTTACCAGGCGGACAAGATATTGGGCAGTACCGGGCAAATGTAGGAGGAACAAGCGTGCCTAAGGCTTCCTATTTACAGTACTAGGCAGCCTTAGTCAGACAACCTTAATTAAGCCGCACTGGGCTGTGAATCCACCTGGTGCTGGCGTGCCGCTTCACTATCACTTAACTGCAGTAAACGCTGGCCAAAACCCATAGGGCAGGTTTCCCGCTGCAGTTCAGCCAATTCGGCCTGCAGAGCAGGGACGCCCCGACACAGCATTTTCAGCCACTGCTTTGAGCGCCCCAGGGCAAAGTTGAAGCTCAGGTGATTCAGGCAACGACTCCAGAAGGCCAGCAACCAGGGGCTGAGCAGCGCCAAACTGGGCTCGGGTATCGGTAAGCCCTGCTGCCGCGCCCGAATCTGCAGGGCCAGCCAGGGTTGAGAGACCAGCCCCCGTCCTAGCATGACATCCACGCAACCACTTTGTTGGCGGCAGCGGTCATAATCCTCCAGCGTCCACACCTCGCCATTGGCAACCAGTGGTATCTGTACCCGCTCACCAATACGGGCGATTTCCTCCCAGTAGGCAGGAGGACGGTAGCCTTCCACTTTGGTGCGGGCATGAATGGTCAAGAGGCTGGCACCCGCTGACTCAATCGCACTGGCGTTATCAAACATCAGGCTGCGATCCTGCAACCCCAGGCGCATCTTTGCCGTCACCGGAATCTGTGGCGGTACCGCCGCCCGTACCGCCGCCACAATGCGGTGAATCCGCTCGGGATCAACCAGCAAGGCCGCCCCGCCACAGTGACGATTCACCGTTTTGGCCGGACAACCAAAGTTCAGGTCAATCACCGGCGCCCCCAGCTTGGCGGCACGGCGGGCATTACGGGCCAAGGCCTCAGGATCACTGCCAAGCAACTGCACCCACACTGGCACCCCCGCCGCCGTGCGTGCCCCCTGCAATAATTCCGGACACATACGATAGTAAGTACGATTAGGCAGGAGTGTATCCGTCACCCGAATAAACTCCGTCACGCAGGTATCCACGCCCCCCATCCGGGTGAGCAGATCACGCAGAATGACATCCACCAACCCCTCCATCGGGGCCAGCATTAAACGTCCTGGGGTGCTCGCAGTAATCATCAGGGCTTATACATCCGCGGCTACTTTGTAGGTGGGGTTATCCAGTTCATGACTGCAGAAAGGCCCCGCCTGCTTCAATAACGCAATGCAGTCTTCACTCAGATGGCGCAGACGCACTTGCTTGCCAGCATCCAGATAGCGCTTCGTCAGTTTATCGATGGCCTCCACTCCAGAGGAATCCATCACCCGCGCCTCTGCAAAGTCGATAATGACTCGCTCGGGGTCCTGCTCGGGTTTAAAGCGCTCCAGGAAAGCGGTCGTAGAGCCAAAAAACAGAGGGCCTTCCAGGCGATACAGGCGCTCATTCTCCCCTTCTTCCACCGCCACTACGCTGATCTTGGCGTGCTTCCAGGCGAATACCAGAGCAGAGATAATCACCCCCATGATCACGGCAATCGCCAGGTCAGCGAAAATCGTAATCACCGTCACTGCCACCAGCACCAACGCATCTGCCTTGGGCATCCGCTTGATACGGGCAAAGGAGCCCCACTCAAAGGTTTCCACACAGACCATAAACATGATGCCGACCAACGCCGCCACCGGCAGCATGCCAATGTAATCCGCCAGATTGACTACAAACACAATCAGCAGCACCGCCGCCACCGTGCTGGACACCCGGGTTAATCCCCCGCTGGTAAAGTTGATAATGGATTGGCCGATCATGGCGCAACCGGCCATGCCACCAAAGAAACCACAGACGGTGTTACCTACGCCCTGGGCAATACACTCTTTATTACCACGACCGCGCTTGCCACCCATTTCATCCAGTACCGTCAGTGTCAGCAAGGATTCAATCAGGCCGACCAGCGCCATAATCACCGAGTAAGGCAGAATGGTAATCAGGGTATCCCAATTCAGCGGGGCGGTTGGTAGATGAAAGCTGGGGAACCCACCACTGATATCCGCCAGATCCCCGACCCGTTTGGTATCCAGATCCAGGCTCAATACCAGCGCACTAATGACGATAATCGCCGCCAGGGAAGAAGGGATCGCCTTGGTGTACTTCGGCAACTGCCACACAATCACCATGGTAACCGCCACCAGGGCATACATCAGCCAGCCCTCGCCCTCAAACAGCGGGAACTGCGACAGCATAATGACGATGGCCAAACCGTTCACGAAACCGAAAATCGCCGGCAAGGGCACTAGCCGAATAAATTTGCCTAAACGCGCCATGCCGATGGAGATCTGGATCAAGCCGGTCAAGATCGTGGCCCAGAGCACATACTCCAGACCATGGGAGGCGACCAAACCGGCCAACACCACCACGATCGCTCCGGTGGCACCGCTAATCATGCCAGGCTTACCCCCGAGCAGAGCGGTAATCAGGCCCAGCATAAAGGCGGTATGTAACCCCACAATAGGACTCAGGCCCGCCACCAGGGAAAAGGCCACCGCTTCAGGGATCAGCGCCAGCGCTACCACTGAACCGGACAGCACATCATTTTTGAGGCTGGCACGGGAATACTGCTGCAAATCAAACATTCAGGCTCCTGTCAGCACAGCTTAGGCTGCGCCCTTATTTAAACTGTTGCAGGCTACAGAGTGCGTCAGGCAGAACAAAGGCCCTGCCTTGACCAGGTGCGTCTCGCCGCCTATCACCAGGCGCGCCCCGCCACCTATAAAAAGGGGCGGTATTTTAACCAAAAGCCCCGACTGACGCACCCTTGATCCATCCGTTCCACAGGCAAGACGTCACCAAACGACTTTGCTACCATAATCGCCCCATGTTAACGACCAAGGACAAACGATGTTTACCGGCATTGTGCAAGGCCAGGCTCAGGTAGTTTCCCGCCAGGCAAGGAACGATTTTTGTACCCTGCGCTTTCGTTTTCCTGCCGGCGCCTGCCAAGGTCTACAAGCCGGTGCCAGCGTCGCTTTTAATGGAACCTGCCTGACGGTCACTGAAGTAGCGGGGGATGAGGCGAGCTTTGATCTCATCCAGTCGACACTGGCACTGACCAATCTAGGTGAGTTGCGTGAGGGGGACTTCGCCAACTTTGAGCGAGCAGCTCGCATTGGCGATGAAGTCGGCGGCCATCAAACCTCTGGCCATATCCATGATTGCGCTCTGATTAGCGCCATTGAACGCAGCAGCGATAACTGCAAGATGAGCTTTAAGGTCCCCCCCGCCTATCGCAAATACTTAATGGATAAAGGTTACATTGCCCTTAACGGTTGCAGCCTGACCATTGCCGGGCTCACTGCTGAAGGCTTTTATATCTACTTGATTCCCGAAACATTAAACGTCACCACCTTTGGCCGCAGCCAGGTGGGGGATCGCGTCAATCTGGAAATCGATCCCCACACCCAGGCGATTGTTGATACGGTGGAGCGCTATTTAGCCCGGCGCACGAATTAAGCCCACTAGGAGGCCGTAGACAGGGCGCGCCCTGCTACGGCAGCAAGCGGCAATCAGACCAACGCTGTCCGTCCAGCTCAAGGTGTAGCCGCTGTTCCAGCAGAATTAGACGTGCCCCAGGGGCAACAAACACCTGATCCGAGTCCCCTGCAGCGGGCCGCAATAAGCGCCCGGTTTCGGCGGAGTGGCGCAACAGCCGTATCTCATCGCCCTCCGCCACCAGCAGCCAACGGCTGCCATCGCCACACTGATAGCTCAGCCCTTCGGCATCACTATGGTCCTCAGCCTGCTGTAATAGCACACTCATCCGGCTCGACCAGGGAGCTTGTAGAGGATAACTTTCTGCATTCAGCCACAGCAGCTCGCCTGCTGCCGACAACACCCGCGCCTGCACCTCATAATCATGCTGGGCAATCAGCTCGCCAGGATCAAAGCGCAACTGTGCCCGCCAAGGCACCTGGGTCGCTGGCTGCCAGCGCTGTTCCACCAAGGCAATACCCTCATCGGCACTGCTGACATCATAAATACCCACTTCTACCCAGACATCGCTCGGCACCGCGATACGCTGGCGGTAACTCAGCTCGACCTCCAGCTGCTGCATACCCTGCCCCACGCCTGCCCGGTTCGCACAACCCGCTAAGGAAACCAGCACCAAGCACATCAGGCTCAAAACAGGAAAAGAATGAAATTTCATAGGCCAATCCTTGTGTCTATTGCCACACACCAATCGATTCAGCAAAACGTAAAAGCCTTGCCCTTACCACAACTTACCTTGACCACTTAATTGTGCAGCGCTGTTCTTGACCAGTGCAATACTCGTTTGGCTATTCCTGCAAACGGCAAACCCACCAGCGCTTGGCTCTTAAGTACTTGATTTAAGTACTTGGCGTAAGTGCCTGGCCCTGGTGGGTAAAACAACAAGGATGCTGGCTAAACCCCTCGCACAGGGTTCTCGCTAGCGGTATGCACCACTCGCATAGTGCAGCTCATAGCTATGGCTATAAATTTCCAGGATGTTACCGAAGGGGTCTTCCATATAAATCATGCGATAGGGCTTCTCACCTGGGTAGTAGTAGCGTGGGGCTGCCATACGCTTTTTACCCCCTGCCGCCACAATTCGCTCCGCCAGCTCTTCAACATTGGGATCTTGGACACAGAAATGAAAAATACCTGTTTTCCAATATTCAAAGTTGTTCTCAGGATTCTGCTGGTTTTTGAATTGAAAAAGCTCAACCCCTATCCGGTCTCCGGTTGAGAGATGAGCGATGCGGAAACTCTGCCAACCGGCACCAAAGACATCGGTACACATCTCACCAATCGCAGAGTCATCTTCGCTAATTTCGGTCGGCGGCATAATCAAGTACCAGCCCAGCACCTCGGTATAAAACTTAACGGCAGCTTCCAGGTCAGGTACCGAAATACCAATATGGGAAAAAGTGCGTGGATAAGGAGTCGACATTGTGCACCTCGCAATCGTGATCGACGGTTAAGTTCATTGCTGATTAGGTGCGCAAGAATAAATTGCCGAACAAAGCACATGAAATTATCATTTATTCGCCATTTCATAATTAATCGTTATCATGATCCATCCCAGCTGGCTGAAAACCTTTACAACACTCGTCGAGACAGAGCACTTCACCCAAACGGCGGAGAAACTATTCATGACGCAGCCGGGGGTGAGTCAGCATATCCGCAAACTTGAACAAGCCTGTGGCTATCCCCTCCTGTTACGTACGAAGAAACATTTTGAACTGACAGAACAAGGGAGATTGGTATATCAATATGCCAAGCAACAAGCACAGAACGAGCACCACTTACTCAATAGCCTAGGCTTTGACGACCCCTTCAGCGGCCTATGCCGCCTGGGCTGTTCAGGCGCATTAGCATTACGCCTTTACCCGGGGTTGCTGCAATTACAAACCCAACATCCAAAGTTGATTACAGAAGTAGAAGTAGCGCCTAATCAGCGCATTTTGCACTTGCTCAATACCGGTGAGTTGGATCTTGGCATTGTGACAGCCCATGCCGATTATGCGGAGTTAAGTGCAGAGACTCTTGGCCAAGAGCATCTCTGCTTAGTCTTACCTCATCGCTATGCAAACCGCCCCCTCAGCATTGAGGCTCTGCACCAGCTCGGGCTGATTCGTCACCCCGATGTGGAGCACTACCTCACTCTGTATTGCTCCCATAGCCAAAGTGCGACCTTACAACAGTTAAATCCACGCACCTTACCCAGCAGCGGCTACATCAATCAGCTGAGCCAAATTCTCTTACCGGTGGCGCAGGGCTTAGGTTTTACCGTGCTGCCACTAAGCGCGGTCAAAAGCTTTCATGCTCCACAACAGCTTTACATCCTCCCCACTGTCCATCCGGTCTATGAGCCTCTGTACTTAGTCAAAAGACGTTACCGCTCTCTTCCTACCCGCTTCGACACACTTATCCAGTGTTTACGCGAGATCCTGGCTTAAAGCTGCAAATTACCCGCTGCGTCCCTCGGCTTTCCTGCTACACTAGCGGCAAATCGGCCTGAATGAGGGTGCAGCTATGCCCTACCAACTCAGCTCTGCACAACTGCAGAAAATCCGTAACCTGCCCGCCGTAGATCGCTACGACTACTTCTTGCGTAAAGTGATCGACTGGGAACAAATCTGGAGCCTGAAATCAGCAGAAGGTTGGGTTGCCATGAGCGCCGATGGTTTAGACTGTATCCCGGTCTGGCCACACCCTGACTTCGCCAAAGAGTGGGCAACCGATGATTGGGCTGACTGTCAGCCTGAGGCGGTGTCCCTGGATGTTTGGCTGGAACGCTGGACACCCGGCCTGACTCAGGACAACACCTATGTTGCCATCTTCCCCAATGGCGATGATGAAGAGGTGGTGATGAGTGCAGAGGAATTAGAGGAAGCGCTTGAGCTGGAATCCGGCGAAGAGCTCGGCGACGAGGAATAATCGCCTCCCCCGCCTTACTAACGGCCCTTTAAGGGCCGTTTTGCTTGCTTAATCCTGCTTGGTTTGACGCGCTAACAGTTGTTCCAGCAGGGATTCAATATTTTGCATCTGCTGCTGATGGCGCACTTCCGATTGAACGTAAGTACGGCTCAGATTCTTCACCGTGGCAATCGCATTGACGTGGGTGCGTAACAGTTCACTCAGGCTATCGGCATGGTTGAGATTACTGGTATGTAACTGCTCAAGGGCTGTCGCAGTCTGTACCAGCTGCTCATCCAAGCCCTGCAGGCGGTTACCAATTCCCGGCAGCCCTTCCGTCAACAAGCCACTGATATCTTCCAGGGTTTGCTCCAAACGCTGGGCCGCATCACGAAAGCGGGAGAGAAACAGGTCACTCTCACGCTCCATAAACATGGACAGCAGTTCAGCCGGATAGAGAGCACGGGTGCGGGAGTCACTGCGGATGGTGTACTCACCTTTAGAAGTGCAATAGGGCTTATGCCGCCCGGGGGGAATTTCCACCCGCAGAAAAGGCGCCTTCGCCAGATTCTCGACGAAGATTTCCACATCGACCCCTGGCATGCAATCACTGGCTTTATTGAGCACCAGCAAGCGCGCATCGTCATCCACCGGGCAACCCACAACCCGTCCGCGCTGCACCCCATGCGCCGTGGTGTACTCTTCCACGCCAATTAATAAGGCGCCACCATCGGCTGAGTTCGCAAAGGCTACCAGGAGGTAGCCCTTAATGCCGGTCAGGTCCCGTTTGAAATCAACCGTTGCCCCCTCTGGCTGACTCAGCAGCTGACGGGCACGCCGACTGATTCCTTTAAATTCACGCTGCCTGGGTTTGGCTGGTTTCGCCATAATGCTCGTCGTTGTAGGGATCTAACGGGGTGGTGCGCTTTTCATCACGCTCGAAATACAGTGACTGACCCAACAGTAACAATCCTTTGCGGTGCAGCCAAAAATCCACCTCTTGCTTACGCTCCTGCAAACGCCCTACTTCTAGCTTGGCCTTAATCAGACCGTAAAGGTGTACCAGCAGGAAAGCGAAACCAGCACCGAGGAAGAGATCCGATGACATGGCGAACAACAGCAAGCAGACCACCCCTGGAATCCACCAGCGACCAGCCTGGGCCTGGCGCAGAGCGGCCTCGGCATCCTGCAGGCGCTCCTGGTAGGACAGGCCCAAACGCAGTTGTTGCTGAAGTTGCGGCTTATCGGCGGGGTTTAAACGAAATTCCATAACTTAGCCCTTCTTGGTTGTGGACTTCATTGTAGGGAGGAGCCTGCTAACCTGCAGGCGGCCTCCTGTTAAATCAAGCCAGACTTTTGTTGACTATCTCGTAGGCGTCTTTTGACAGCGCCCCTTGCGCCAGGGTCTGGAGTGCGGCCTTCATTTGCTGCTGCCGCGTAGCAGGATAACGCTTCCAGCGGGTCAGCGGTGTTAACAGACGGGCCGCGATCTGCGGATTGATGGCATCCAGATAACTGATCTGCTTGGCCAGGAAGCTGTAACCCTGGCCATCCGCACGGTGCAAGCCCAGGGTGTTCTGACCAAAGGCCCCTAATACTGACCGTACCTTATTCGGGTTACGCCATTCAAAGGCTGGATGGTGCAAAAGTGTTTCTGCCCGCGCCAACGCCTCCCCATTCGGGGTAGCGCATTGCAGTGCCAACCACTGATTGACGACGAGGGAGTCCTCCTGCCAGCGCTGGTAAAAGTCATCTAGCAAAGCCTGACTCTGCTCAGGGGGCGCATACTGTACCAACACGCCTAGTGCACCCAGGGAATCGGTCATGTTATCGGCCTGAAGGTAATGCTGCTCAGCCAACTCCAGGGCCGCAGGCCGGCCACTGGCCACCAGATAGGCCAAACAGCACAGGTTAAGAGCCCGCCGCCCGACTTCCGCGCTATTGAATTGATAACCGCCCTGGGCTCGGCTGGCCTGATAACGCGCCAGCCACTGCTCATAAAGCTGCTCGCCCAACTGCTGTTTGATGCCTTCGCGGCTGTAGTGGATGGCTTCCACCTCAATCACTTCCGCCAGCTCAGCCAAATAAGCTTCGGAGGGCAATGCCAATACCTTGGCCGCCACCGCCGGGTCCAGCTGTGTTTGCTGCAAGGTGGTGGCGAAAGCATCGGCTAAATCCGCATCCAGTTGCAGGGGTTGCTGTTGCAGATAGGCCGCCTGCTGCTCCTGTAGAACCTGCACCGCCAGCCGCTGCCCTGCCTCCCAACGGTTAAAGCCATCACTATCCTGACTCATCAAAAAGCGCAGCTGTTGCCGCGTATAGGGATAGTCCAGTTTGACCGGGGCAGAAAATCCTCGCAGTAAACTGGGCTGAGGACGACTCGGCAGGACAAATTCAAATACCTGTTCCGCTTCGGTCACATCCAGGACCTGCTCCGCCACCAGCTCCTGCCCCTGCTGATCTAACAGGGCAATAGCCAGGGGAATATGGAAAGGTGCCTTATCGCTCTGCCCGGGGGTAGGTGGGCAGCTCTGGCGCACCTGCAGCTGATACTTACCGGTGCTTTCATCGTAGCTGTCCGTCACCTGTAACCGCGGCGTACCTGCCTGGGTGTACCAACGCATAAACTGGCTCAGGTCACGCCCACTCACTTCCGCCATGCAAGCGACAAAATCATCACAGGTCACCGCCTGGCCATCGAAGCGTTGGAAGTAGAGGTCAGACCCCTGGCGGAATAATTCCGCACCGAGCAAGGTATGCAGCATCCGCACCACTTCTGCCCCTTTCTCATAGACGGTCAGGGTATAGAAGTTGGAAATTTCCATGTAGTTATCCGGCCGCACCGGGTGGGCCGTCGGGCCAGCATCTTCGGCAAACTGGGCCGTGCGCAGCAGGGTCACATCCTCAATCCGCTTCACCGCGGCGGAACCCATATCGGCAGAAAACTGGGCATCGCGGAAGACGGTAAAGCCTTCTTTCAGGCTCAACTGGAACCAGTCACGGCAGGTCACCCGATTACCAGACCAGTTATGGAAGTATTCATGGGCAACGATCCCCTCAATGCGGGCAAAGCCGGCATCGGTGGTGGTGTCCGCGCGGGCCAGCACACAGGAGGAGTTAAAGATATTGAGGCTTTTGTTTTCCATCGCCCCCATGTTGAAGTCGTCCACGGCAACGATATTAAAAATATCCAGGTCATATTCGCGACCATAGACTTCTTCATCCCAACGCATCGAGCGCTTGAGGGCTTCCATCGCAAAGGGGGTCTTACTGAGATTATGGTGCTCGGTGTACAACCGCAGCGTCACCTGGCGGCCACTGCAGGTGGTGAACTTATCTTCGATATGGCCCAGATCCCCTGCCACCATGGCAAACAGGTAGGAGGGTTTGGGGAAGGGATCATGCCAGCGGGCGAAGTGACGCCCATCTTCCAAACTCCCCTGCTCCAACAGGTTGCCGTTAGAGAGCAACACCGGATAAGCCGCCGCCTCGGCAATCAGGGTGGTGGTGAATACACTCATCACGTCCGGACGATCCGGGTAGAGCGTAATCTGGCGGAACCCTTCCGCTTCGCACTGGGTACAGAACATGCCGCCAGAACGATACAGGCCTTCCAGGCTGGTATTATCCTGAGGCTTGAGCAGGGTCACGCACTCTAAAACGGCTTCATCCGCTGGCTGTAAGCGCCATTCTTCCCCTTGCCGCTGATAGTCCTCAGCCTGCAGTAGCTGACCATCCAGCTTCAAACTCTCAATCTGTAGCTCTTTACCGCCGTTTAAGATCAGCTCGCCAGGATGCTGGCGCTGCAGTAACAGACGGGAGCTAACCCGGGTCTGCTCATCCCCCAGCTCAAACACCAGGTCAACCTTGACCACTTTGAATGCAGGGGGGCGATAATCCTTCAAGTATTGGGTGGTGGGGGTATGTTGACTCATGACTCAGTGCTCTATGGCTAGTTCGACTTGATAGGCCGTATATTTGCGAATGTTGATCACACCAGTGTCCAGTATCCAGTATTGACCTTTGATACCTAACAATTGGCCGCTGACTTCGGCATCTTTATCGAGATTATGGGCTTTAACTTTGCTGGGATACTGCAACACCGGATAGACAAAATGCTGCGGCTGCTGCTCCAGCAGCGGCTGAATGGCCTGAATGCCAAAACGTTGAGTTAAATCCGTCAGGGGCTCGGCAAAGTCCTGTAGCAATTGCTCACGCAGCGCCAGTAAATCCACCGCTTCACTCTGCCCTTTTAGCATGCGCTGCCAGGCAGTGCGGTCACTTAACTGACTACGCAACAGATCCTCAACAAAACCTGCCTGCTGGCGAGTACGGGTCCGCATCAGCAACAAACCTGAGGTCGCCCCCTGATCCAGCCAGCGCCGTGGCACCTGGCTGGAGCGGGTGATGCCCACTTTGGCGGCAGAGGTATCGGCCAGGTAGACAAAGTGATCCTGCATGCACACCTGCTCACCCCACTCAGGCTCGCGGCAGGTGCCTTGCTCGTAATGACAGCGCACCGGGTCCAACATACAGGGATCACAGGCCGCCAACTGAGTAAAACAGGGGTAGCAATATCCCTGATTGAAACTCTTTTTGGTCAAGCGTCCACAGTGAACACAATGGATACTGCCGCAATAACGCAAACGAACACGCTTGCCCAGCAGCAGGTTTAAGGCGATGGCACCCTGACCAAGATCAAGCTGATACTGAACCTGGTCAGCTTGGCTGGCCTCCATCTTCTCCAGCGCGCCCTGACCGATAAGCTGCCACATCAGTGTTGATTCAGAATCTTCAGGGTTTCCGCCGCCAGAGGGTCTTTACCGTGCTGGCTGCCATCTTTTTTACTACGGTCGATAAAACCAATACGCTGCTCAGGCGGCAGATTGGTTTCACTCCAGGTGATAATGGCCTCTAAACACAGGGTGCGTTGCTCCTCGGTCAAGCGCTGACCATTAGGCCACTTACCTAGCTCAACAGCCTGCTTCAGGCTCTGATAGATTTCCGGCGTCATGGTGCGCGCCAGGGTCGCAAAATCCATACTTATCTCCTCGCTGGGACTCGCCAATGCCACCACAGCGCCCAGACTAAACCTGTTAGCAGCCCCGCCACATGGGCGGCATTGGCCATTGTGCCAAAACCCAGGGTAGCGGTCATCTCGGTAAATCCCAGAGCCAACCACACCAACATAAACCCAAAGAGCGCCGGCGACAGGCCAGAAGCCTGAGCGGGGCGCAACCTATCCCATAGCCACAGTGCCGCCAAATAGGCATACACCACACCGGACAACCCGCCAAACAGGAAACTACCGGCATAGTATTGGGCCAGGTTTGCCACCAGCGCACTCATCAGCAACAGCGGCAACACCGAGCCACTGCCAAACATTCGCTCTAACCGCCGCCCACCTTCCCAAATCCACAGGGCATTAAACACCAGGTGCAATGCCCCAAAGTGAATCAGAGCCGGGCTCAATAACCGCCACCACTGCCCCTGTTGCAGGGTTGCCTCCAGGGTCGTGCCATAGAGATAGTTCCCCTGTTGGACCAGGGGCACAATGGTAAACCAGGCCAGGGTGGGCAAGTAATCACCCAAAAGAGTCAGTGCCGCCACCAGCAGGGCTAAGGCCAGGGTCAGGCTCGTGACGGGAATGCGCCGCATTGCCTGCCAACTTGAGGGGGAAATCAAACCCATGTCGTCTCCTTACCCGTTACCCAGCATTTATACGGGGCCAATGTAAGCTTGGCTCAGTAACTCCGGACGCCGTACTTCACTCCAGATAAATTTGCTCTGGTGCAGGCGGGCCTCATTGCCCATCCGATAGGCCACCAACTTGCCGTATTTGACTGCGCTGTAGTCCAGGCAAGCGATGTTGGCCGTGATAGGTGCAGGCAAACCCTCACGCCAATAGTGGCCGATAAACAGCGGGCGCTGCTCGGGGCCGTAATAGAGCAACTGTTTACGCTCCGCGCTGGTGAGGGGCATGGCGGCGATATCTTCCGGCAAAGGGTCCGGCTGAAAGACAATATCACCGTAAGTTTGCGGATTTTCTTTCCAGAAACTGGTGCGAAATACCCGCCGATGGAAACCATCCTTGCTCACCATAAAGCTGCCATTCGGCAGGTGCATACTGGTACCACGCATTAAACGATCAGCCACTAAATAGGCAAAACTGCCAGCCTGGGCCGACTGATGCAAAAAGTCTGCATCCATACAATGGGAGGGATACTGGCGGGCAAATTCACGGATCAGGCTCTCATCCCAGCAGGCATGTACCACGCGAAAGTGGTCAAACTCGAGAAACAGTGGTAACTCCATAAACCACTGCAAGAAAGCCTCCCACTCACGGGGATAGAGCGCAAACTGCGCCAGGGTCTCGCGGATAATCCGCTCATGACGGGCATTATGGGCACGCAAAAACTGATTCGACTCTGCCCGGCTCGGGGTGCAATAGCACAGCGCGTTATATTCATGGTTACCCATAATCATTAACGCCTGCCCTGCATCCACCATCTCTTTCACCAGGTGAAGTGCCTCGCGGATACGTGGGCCACGATCCACAATATCGCCAAGAAAAATAGCTTTGCGCCTGGGATGTCGATACACCCCTCGCAACTTGCGATAACCCATCTTGCGCAGCAGACGCTCAAGGGTATGGGAGCAACCATGCACATCGCCGATGAGGTCATAACCTGCTGCGTCCATTTAGGCCCCCTGGTCTGCTGTCCAGCCTAGCTTGGATCGACAGGTTTCATAGAAGTCATAATTCAGCGGGTGAATCAGTTTCAGCTTATGGGGTCGCTTGCGAATGTGAATACTGTCACCGGGCGCACAGGGAATATGGGTCTGACCATCACAACTGATATGCGGGTAAGTCTCGTTCTTCTCACTGATGACGATTTTCAGTTCAGCATTGCCGTCTACCACGATCGGACGGCTGCTAAGGGTATGGGGGAACATCGGCACTAACACCAACGCATCCAGCTTGGGATGCATAATTGGTCCACCACCGGAGAGGGAATAAGCCGTCGAACCCGTCGGTGTCGAGACAATCAAGCCATCAGAGCGCTGCTGATAAACAAACTGATCTTCAATGTAGAGGGAGAAGCTAATCATCCGCGTTGATTTACCAGGGTGCAGAATCACATCATTCAGGCACAGCCCCTCACCAATCGGCTCACCTTTACGCTTAACCGTGGCGCCGATCAAAAAGCGATTTTCCACGCTGTATTTACCCGACAGCACCTCGCGCATTTTGGCTTCGACCTCATCCGGACGGATATCTGTCAAAAAGCCTAAACGACCCCGGTTTACCCCCACTACCGGGACACCAAAGGGTGCCAGGGCACGGGCCGCCCCGAGCAGAGAACCATCACCGCCGACAACGATCACCAGATCCGTGATCTCTCCCATCAGCTTCAAGGTCGCCACCTGCTGGTTATGCCCTGGCATTACCGAGGCAATGCTTTCCTCCAAAATCGGAGTCAGGCCTTCGTCATGCAGAAAACGCAGTAATCGTTTGATGGTGTCGATCACCTGCGGACTACCTAAACGACCGATTAACCCTACATTGCGAAATTGTTCCATGCTGTCCTCATGTCCGCCCGCGCTGCGAAGGCGGGGATAATAACTCAGCTTGCCGCGCTAGCGTAGGTAGGCATCCACCAGCTGCTGTAACTCACCACTGCGATATAACTCATAGAGCTGCTGATCAAACTGGCGCACAAAATCCTCTTTAAAGGGATAGCGCTCCAGATGCTGATTGGTATAGGCGAGAAAACCCTGCTCGCGGGACAACACCTGCACCTCCTGTAAACTGTCCTGCGCACTCAGGGGTAAGGTGCCCAGTTTTTTCATCTGCCCCCACTGCCATTGGGTGGCAAGACGGTCATCAATAAAGCAATCAAGCCTGCCACCGGCCAACTTGAGTAAATTCAGCTCAGCATTGGGGGCTTCCTCAATCTGAATCAGCTTCTGCTCAATCGCCTGCTCCAATGCCACTCCACCACTGGCGAAACCGGCATTACGCCCAATCACCAGACCACCGAAATCGTCCGGCCAGCGCTGCAAGCCCTTGGCCACCACCTCAGGCCGACAAAAGACCACCACCTCCTCGGCCAGCATCGGCAAAGAGTAAGGCCAAAGATTGGCACGCATCGCACTACGATGATAAGGCGGGAAGATGGCAAAACCCTGCCCTGACTCGACGTAACTCAGCCCCCGCCGCCAGGGCACTGCCTCAATATTGACTTGGTAATCCGGCATACGCTGGGTAACGGCACGGACAATCTCCACATACAGCCCCTTCACCTCACCAGCTTCGGTATAGGAATAAGGAGCGATGGTATCCCCCGCATAGAGGGTAACCGGCGTTGCTGCCTGCGCTGCAGCACTCAAAACAGCAGCCAAACTGGCTGTAATCAGGGACAACCACATACCACTCACCTTGTGACAACCCCATTAGGGTAACAAAGAAGCCGACGCGACACAGGAGATAACAATGCCCATCCGCCGCTTTTTTTGGCATCATCCTCCTCTATAACGCCGGTGAGCAAAGAAACGAACTGCTCCCCATTCGGCCTAGCCCCCAGCGAGAGAGAATTATGAGTGCCCTTGTTGTGCTGGATATTGATGATGTCCTCACTCAAACCCGAGAACGGGTCTACCATGCCATGCTAGCCACCACAGGTATTGATATTCACTGGCAGCATTGGGACGAGTACGATCTACGCCCTCGTTACCGCCTCAGCCATGAAGAACTAATGGATGCCTTTAATCAGCATGACCTGATTAATGAAGTGCATCTGGAAGAAGGGGCGCGCGAGTTTATCGCCAGCTGTAAAGAAGCAGGTTACCGAGTAGCGACCCTTACCGCACGTGGCTGGCACCCCCAGGCGGAGGCCCATACCTGGGCCTACTTTGAGCGTCATCAGCTCGCTATTGATGAATTGCATGTCTGTACCCCCAGCGAGTGTAAATCCGACTGGATTAAACGCTTGGGGCCAGTCCATCTCTATGTCGACGACCACCTTAACCACATCCTCAACGTGCAGGAAAAAACCGCTAACGTCACCCATCTTGCGCTGATGGATCGCCCTTGGAATCAGGGAGCGCATGGCGTACGCCGGGTATTTTCGCTGCACGACTGCTTAAGCCTGCTCTAGCTTCACTGCGACAATTTGCCACATTGGCATTACATGCGAGCTCACTAAACTAAGCCCCTGTCGAGACAGCCGGGGGAAAGACGCGGATTCTACGATGAAGCTGAATAGGACTGTTTCGATATTAGGAGGACTGGCAGCCACCGCAGCAGTAGGACTCACCCTGCTACTGCCGCGCTGGTTGCCAGCCACCTCTTCTCTTCCTGAAGTGATCAATAGTGAGCCCTGTCAGCTACAGCAGCAGCCATCCTGCCAACTCAGCTGGCGTGGTCTGCAGCTAACACTGAGTTTTACTGAATCACCGCTTTCCAGCCTGACTCCCCTTGCTTACCAGCTGGAGGTGGCGGGTGGCCAGATCGATTCACCACTGCTTGATGTTGAAGGTATCGCCATGTACATGGGCCTAAGCCGCAGTCAACCACAACAACAGGCACCCGGCTCCTACCGGGGAGAGCTGCATTTGGGTCGTTGTGTCAGTAACCGCATGGACTGGCTGGCCAAAGTGAACTTTTATTACCAAGGCAAACCCTACCAGGCCCACTTTCAGTTTGAGACCCGGCAATGAACTCTGCACCCACCAAACCCTCTCTTCTTTGGCCCATTCTTGCCCTGCTCGTCGCCCTTGCCGCAGGACTGGTGGCCTATCAGCTCAGCCGTGACAACGCCCCTTCGCCTTATGCCCGTTTAGGTGGAGATTTCAGCCTGCTCAGTAGTGAAGGAGAGGTCGCACTCGCTGACTTCCGTGGCAAATGGGTGGTGGTGTTTTTTGGCTACACCTCTTGTCCGGATGTTTGCCCCACTTCCCTGGCGATGCTAGGTCAGGCCTTGAAGCAACTCTCGGCCGAGGAACAGGCACAACTGCAGGGATTATTTATCAGTGTTGATCCGGCTCGGGATACTCCGCAAAAGCTTAAGCAATATGCCAGTTACTTCCATCCCAGCCTGCTCGGCATCACCGGTAGCGAAGAACAAATTAATCAGGTCACCCGGGCCTATGGCGCCTTCTATCGCCAAGTCCCGATGCAAGAGTCCGCCCTGGGCTATGCCGTTGACCATACCTCCAGCCTCTATGTGATTGACCCCGCCGGCAAACTGGTCGGCACTTTGCAACATGGCCTCAGTGCAGAACAGATACGTGATGCACTGCGTCAGCGTCTGCAAGGCTCTTAAGGATGTTTGATTCACCAAGGATGCAAATTATGCTCAAGCCCCTGTTTAACGCCGCCCTGCTGTGCTCCGCCTTCCTCAGTGCCAGCGCCCTGGCGGAAGTCCATATCACTGATGCCGCACTGCGGGCCATTCCTCCCGGTGCCCCCAATACCGCCGCCTTTATGACATTGCACAATGACGGCGACCAGGCTCAGGTATTAGTCGAAGTAAAAGTCAGCCAGTTGGCGGTCAAAAGTGTCGAACTGCATGAAAGCAGCATCCAAGATGGCACCATGCAAATGCGCCAGCTACAAGCACTGGAAATCCCCGCCAAGGGCGAAGTCACCCTGCAACCCGGTGGATTGCATGTGATGCTAATCGGTTTGCAAGAGGCGCTTAGCCAGCCTCAGTATGAATTCACCCTGGTCTGGGCCAGCGGTGACCAACAAAGCGTGCTGGTACCGGTAAAAGAGATCAACAAAGCTGAACACAGCCACAGTCACTAAACACAGCCGTTAACATGGCTCACTAGGCGCAGTGCTGCCGCCAGTCGAACGCGGCTGGGTGCAGCACTGCTGTGCTACCGTAGCGGTTCATTAACGCCGTTACCCTGCGCCAAATAGGTTTTAACCTGTCCTTCCACTCGTTGTTTAAACATCTTCAAAATCAATCCAAGGATACTCGAAAGCATCCCATCCAGACGCGCCTTCCTCGGCAATCAGGTTGTCGATAGTCTTTTCAGACAGCGGATAGCTATTACCGGTAAAGGTAAAGGAAGGTAAAAGTGCGTTTTTGCAGCTCACCGCGCAGCACCTCGCGTAAAGCCACTTCATCGACTTTGCCACCACGGGCCGCTTGGATGGTCATTTTTTATCCTTTTGTTTTTGTTGCAGTCGTTCTTGCAGCTTTTCTAGCTCTTCTAGCTCAGCTTTATCTGTCGCTTGTGCATCTGCCAATTTCCGCTGTTGATCAAATTGCTCATAGCGCTGGTTAACAAGCTGCTCCATCTGTTTACGGCTAATTTGCCCCGCATTATTGAGTAATGGCTGTTCATTAAAATCCATAAACTTATCGACGTATTCGCGCCAATCTTGCAAACGAAGATGTGTTTTGTTTTTTGCCCTAAACTCAGCAAACTCGAAAAACATGCTGACCAAGCGATTCAGGCTTTCCAGCTCATCCGCTTGTAGGTAATTTTTAGCGATCACCACATCTGCCTTGCGAACCTTATTACCAGCAAAATTGGTTAAGTTCATGTTTGGCTTAGAGGGATCTGAACGCTCGATAACCAGTTCAGCGGCAGTGTGACCAGTCACGGCAAAGAAAAGCTTGTTCTGCACCTCAGCAAACAATAATCCAGTTTCCTTTTCATTTGCTCGGTAGTCTTCAGACAGCGCCAGTAGATCGCGGACTTTTTGATAGAAACGCTTTTCGGACGAACGTATGTCACGAATACGTTCAAGCAGCTCATCAAAATAATCCCATTTAGGGTCTTTGAGGCGCTCATCATCCATAGCGAAGCCTTTAGTCAGGTACTCTGCTAACGTGCGAGTCGCCCATTGCCTGAATTGAGTGCCACGAGTCGAACGTACTCGGTAGCCTACGGCAATGATCATAGGTAGTGCATACAGCAGGGTCAGGTACTCTTTACCATCCGCAGCAGTTGTAAACTTTGAGTTGACAACTGCCCCCTCGGCCAGCTCCCCATCTGATAATACGGCTTTCACATGCTTGCTGATGTTTTGCTTGCTGGTTTGGTAGAGCTCAGCCATTTCCAGCTGGGTAAGCCAAACCTGACCACCCAGCTCGCGCAATACGAGCTGGGATTCACCATCATCAGTTGTATAGAGGATTAGGTCGTTGTCCATCTTCACTCCCCGTTATAGCCGGTCAAAAATCGAACCCTTATGCGGGTAGTACAGTTTTTCGTAAAAACGGGTGGCGTACTCGTCTGTCATCCCAGCGATAAAGTCGCAGATGGTACGCATTTGGTCCCCTTCTTTATTCGAATCCTTGTAGCGGGTTCGAGCGTCTTCGGGCAGCAAGCGCATTGGGTCGGATTTAAGCGCAGCAAACAGTTCCATCACCAACTTTTGGCCTTTAAACTCCAACTGCTGCACATTCGGGCTTTTGATGACCTTATTCAGCACCAGACTTTTGATGCTTTCCATTAACGCCTCGGATTCCGTTCCCATTTTCGCATTCCACTTGATCAGTGGCGTTGTTGCACCATGGACACCGGAAGCGCTTACATAGGTGCTTATGATGAACTCATGCACCAGACCGCCAATGGTTTTTTTGCGCATATGGCTGCGCCCGTAAAGCCCGTTAGTAATATCGTCATATTTCAAATTACAATTCACAAAGAGTTCTTTGTATTGCTTAAAATGCTCTTCCCAGTCCCTTTGGCTTACCATTCCCAAAGCAATGACATCTTCCAAATCATGCAGGCTGTAGGATATATCGTCGGCCAGCTCCATAATGGAAGTGTCCAAGCTTTTGTACTTGGGCTTTTTGTGTTTCTTTTTGTCATTACTAGTTGGTTTTTCAGAAGCCTTGGTGAACTCAGCTTTTTCTTCGGAAGTAAAGGGGGCAAGAATGAAGTCTACGACTTCTTGTTCATCGTCCAGATAACACTTGGGTGGATGCTGTTCTTCGGATTTGCACAGCCAGCGAGGATCAGGCACTTCGCCGTATGCCTCTTTGAGGACAGTCTGTGAGTATGATGCCGGATACTTCAAACCCCCCAGTAACATCCGCCGAGTTGGGTTCATGCCGTGACTTTCGGTGTACTTATCCAGCTTCGCCAAAATCCGCAGGGTTTGCCCATTACCTTCAAAACCACCGTGATCTCGCATGCACACATTGAGCGCCACTTCTCCACCATGACCAAAAGGTGGATGACCAATGTCGTGGGCCAAGCAAATAGAGCTGATCAAGGCATCGCAAGGCAGTGCGTTAAAAATTTCAGAATTTTCTCTGTGCTTCTGTTTTAACCAGCGAACGATACCCACACCAATTTGAGCAACTTCCATAGAGTGGGTAAGGCGTGTGCGATAGAAATCACTTTCCCCTAACCCCAGAACCTGAGTTTTAGATTGCAAACGCCGAAATGCGGAGGAGTGGATGAGGCGCGCATAGTCTCTTTCCCATTCCGAGCGAACATCCTGCTTACGTTTATCTTCCCAATTTCTGCGCTCTTCCCAAGTATCCTCCATCATTTGGAATCTCCTATTTCGTTAACTTTTACTCGGCGCTTACCCGTCAACAGCTGCTGCATCAGGGCTTTTTCCTGATTCATCGCAGATTAGCGGGAAGGTGGGAGTGCGGCAGTAAGAAGGGTTAAGGTTGTGTTCGCCAAAACTCGACCCACACCCAACTACTGCCGACACCATGGATGCTAATCTGCTGAGCCTTTTCTGGGAAGGCTTCGAGCTGGAAAGCTACGAAGTATCCACCGCCAACACGCTCTTACTTCGATTAAAGCCTCGCCCTTCGCATGTGCCCCATTGTGGTAGCTGCGGCCAAGCCGTTCAGCGGGTTCATGATATCAACAGACGCCGGGTACGGGAGCGAGACCTGTTCGAGGCTGGAGGTGCCTGTGCGTCGCCTACGCTGCGCTCAGTGCTGTATCCGGCGTGAGCAGATCAGTTGGCTACCCGGACGCCGCGAGCTCACTCAGGCCATGATCCGCCATGTGGAGGCCTTGGTGTCTCTGTTGCCGGTCACGCAGGTGGCACAGTTGCTCGAGCTGCACTGACATACGGTGAAAGTGATTGACCATCAGCGCTTGCACGTGAGCTGAGCACACCGGATCTCAGCTAGGTACGGAGCTGATCATGGGTGAGTTTGCCCTATGCAAAGGCCACCGATACGCTACCGTCGCCATCTGTGCCGATACCCAGAAGGTACAACTGATCTACTAGCACGGCGTAGTTATGGCTGCCTCGGGCGGCCACTAACTAAAATGTCACATGCGGCGAGGTAGCCGGGTTCACGTTTACCGGGGAGCGTGGTTTCTAAACAGTCTGACCAGCGAATCCCTTCATTTAGCGAGATATCCTTCATTTAAACCGCGACCACAGCAGAGCCTGGCACTTCAGAGATTTTGCCCCGATATGGATAGCCTGCATTGATGGTTGTTATTGCACTTAGCTTCACGAAAAATCACTTCATTGACGATGAAACAATCACAATGATTTCAAGCAAAAAATCTGTCAACTCGCTTTTTTGCATCATCATTGATACACGCAAAAATTCAAACCCACACTCTCCTCGATTGACGCCTAACTAAAAATCTACGCTGTTAGATGTCAAGCCTGGCTGAGCAGGAGCGGATGAGTTAAACCATTACTATCCCAATAGTCTTTCAACCCAGACAAGACTTTATTGGCGGTGGGGGGGGGATTTGCCTGCATCTCTTGATAGGCAAGTTCTAGCGCTTGCAGAAAACTTGCCGAGGCGGGTCGTCCTGAAAAATCGTCAAGGCTGGGTGAAAACTTGAGGCCAACAACTTCACACATGGCTTTTTCTAATCCTTGTGGCCTCGCTTCTACTTCCTCAAAACGTTGCTGCTCTTCCGCTGTTCTTCCACAGGGGGCGTACCAGTAACCAAAATCGTCCAAACCCCTGCGACGCTCACCCGCTAAACAATAGTGTGACATCTCATGTAAGAGGCTTCGTGGATAGTTACTTCTGAAATAGAGGATGGCAGGGCTATTCGCTGTCGGAGCTTGGTAGAACGGCTCTTCTGCGCCACCTTTTATGATCAAGTTGGGAAAAATGTTCGCAAAGGCATGGATCAAACTTTGACAGTATTCATCATCGGTACTGCATACACGCATTTATTCATTTCCTAATACGAACTGACAACGCAAAAAAGCATGGGCAACAATAATCCGCTGCTGAGAACAGCGCTCATCTGCCGGTAAGTAGATCGGCTCATCCTCAGCGCGCACCAGAATGGTGTTATCACTGACGGCGAAGGTGTCATTAAACCAGCTAATGAGTTCCTGACAGGAATATTGCATACAATTTCCAATCCTTTTGCTTCCCCGTTACCGGGCGGCGGCTATAATAGTGGCCTTTTAGCGTTTTGCCCATGCCTGGGCCTGCTACCCAGCCACTCAAGGATGGTTATGACTGCTGTTGCCGTTTCCGAAGTCTTACCCCCACGCCGCCAAGAGCTGAAGGAACTGCTCCTACTGGCACTGCCGATTATTGCCGGGCAGGTTGCCCAAACGGGGATGGCCTTTGTCGATACCCTGATGGCGGGCGCTGTCAGTCCGCAGGATTTGGCCGCTGTAGCACTGGGCTCCAGCATTTGGGTGCCCCTGTTTCTTTTGATCATCGGCACCCTGATGGCCACCACTCCTAATGTTGCTCAGCTGTTTGGCGCTGAACGCCATGGAGATATCGCCCCTCTGGTACGTCAGGCACTGTGGTTAGGATTAGGACTAGGCTGCCTGGGTTCCCTCTTTTTATTGCAGGCTGAACCTGTCTTGGCTTATTTCATTGAGCAGGATGCTGCCTTACGAGAGCAAACACAGATTTATCTCAATGGCGTTGCCATGGGTTTTCCTGCTATCGCCTGTTATCAGGTGCTGCGCTATTACAGCGATGGCATGGGTAAAACCCGACCGGCCATGTATGTCGCCTTTATTGGCCTAGCTGCCAATATTCCCCTCAATTATCTGTTTATTTATGGTTTTGGCCCCATCCCCGCGCTCGGTGGGGCCGGCTGTGGCTGGGCCAGCGGGATAGTGATGTGGATCATGTGCCTGAGCCTGGCGGGATACCTTGATCGCAGCCGCTTCTACCGCCATTTCCGCCTGTTGCACGACTGGCAGCGTCCACAATGGAGCGTGATCTGGGACCTTATCAAACTCGGCATTCCCATTGGTCTGGCGATTTTTATGGAGGCCAGCATGTTCTCCATTATCGCCCTGCTGCTCGCGCCCCTGGGGGCAACGGTGGTGTCCGGCCATCAGATTGCCCTCAACTTTTCTTCCGTCACCTTTATGGTGCCCTTAAGCATTGCCATGGCGATTACTATCCGCGTTGGTCAGGCGCTAGGAGCGGGCAAACCACAGCTGGCACGTTTCCGCGCCCTGAGTGGCATTCAGCTTAATCTGCTGTTTGCCTGCCTGTCCTTTAGCCTGATGCGCTTTATGCCAGAGACCCTGGCTGGTTTTTACTCCACCGATGGTGGCGTCATTCTGGTCGCCGCTGAGCTGCTCATGCTGGCGGGACTCTTTCAGTTTTCCGATGCGATGCAAGTCAGTGTGGCTGGGGTATTACGCGGCTATAAAGATACCCGCACCCCGATGTTACTGGTGGCCGTGGCGTACTGGGGTATTGGCCTGCCACTGGGCTGGCAACTGGCACTGGGGGATAGCCTACCCTGGGCGCCGATGGGGGCCCCAGGCTTCTGGATTGCCTTGATTAGCGGTTTAACCGTTGCCGCTTTGCTACTCTTTGTGCGGATGCAGAGGATTAGTTATGCGGCGATTCGTCATCATCAGTCTGCTGCTTAGCGCCGCGCTGATTGTTCTTTGGTTGTTTGAACCGCCACATCCGGCCCAGGCACTCTGGGCCGACTATTTGGAGCGGTTGCCGCGGCCACTCAATTTAAGCACGAGTGAACAACAGCAGCAGCCACCCACTCTGCCGCTACCCAGTTACCCTGAACGGCGCCTGCGCCTGCTGGAAGAACAGCCTCTGCGTGAAGGTTTACTGGACACGCTAGACTTCGCCGAATGCGATCTATTGGGCTTGATCAGTGAACGTAACTCCAGCCTCGCCAAGGTTTCTGATAGCGCCTGGAAACTGGCATACGAGCTGCGCTTTCTAACCCAGGCCGACCAGTGCCTGTCCCGTCCCCCGGCACAGCGCCGTGCGGAGACAGAAAACTTTTATCAGCTGCTTGCTCAAGTCAGCCAGCATAAACGCCAGCAGTTACCTCGACTGCTTGCCAACCTGCTTTACAATAGCGCCGAGAGTGAAGCCCAGTTCAGCCTGGCACAGACTCCACTACTCCCCCTGGAAGACGACGGCGCCCAAGCCAGTCTGCAGGCCTTAGCCTTTTTGCAGCAGCTTACCCCCGCCGTTTTAGCTATTCACCGGGGCGCGCCAGCTCAGCCGTTGTTTCAACTCAGCGAACTAGAGCAACACCTGGCGGCCCTCTATCACAGCCGTTTTGGCAGCAAATTACTGCAGAGCTTACAGCTAAGCGGCAACAGCCTGGCCCAGGCCAGCCTCTGGCTACAATTACGAATGACCCGCCGCCCCCTTTGTTATCACCAGCAAGCGAGTGAAGAGGGACGCATTCTCTTCAATGTTCTGTTGCGTTATTACGCCCAAAGCGGACAACAGGAACTGAGCCGCTTACAGCGACAGGGAGAAGCTTGGCGCGCGGGTTGGTTAACCCTACAGGAGCTTTTACCCCCACCCAAGGTGGTGGCAGATTATCTGCACTCTCTATGGATAGCGGAGGATGGGAGTTGGCGCCGCTGGCAAGCCCGCATTCAGCAGCACCAACAACAGTGGCAGCAGCTACTTAATAGCTGTGGACTGGCACCAGGCCAAGCCAGCCAGACGGACTAAATACCCAGCTGTTGCAGCAACTCAACCGGGTCGGCAGTAATTTTAATCCCCGCCAGCATGCTCTCATGGGTGAAGCCCTGCGCGACCGAATGGGCTGCCATCTGCCATAACGGCTGATAATACCCCTCCGTATCCAGCAGCCCCATTGGCTTAGTGTGCAGACCAATCCGGGCCCAGGACCAAGCTTCAAACCACTCTTCAAAGGTTCCTAGCCCGCCTGGCATTGCCACCAGGGCATCCCCCAGATCAAGCAGGCGCTGTTTGCGTTCAGCCATATTCGCCACCTGCTCAAAGCGGCTTAAACCGGGATGTTGCAACTCCCGCTCAATCAGTTGAGTAGGCATGATGCCAATCACTTCACCCCCCAACTGCAACACACGATCAGCCAGACGCCCCATCAAGCCTATCCGTGAGCCACCATAAACCAGCCCCAAATCCGCCTGACAGAGTGCATCGGCTAACTGATCCGCTGCCGTCGCATAAGCTGGATGAGTACCAAATTGGGAGCCACAGTAAACCGTCACCCGGGCACGGGGCATAGTCTTCTCCTGTTGTGCGAAGGGGATTTTTGGCAGCCTGCCTAATCCGCCAAGCTGCCAGAAAAGAGCAGCTTAGTGGGAGTTAAGTTTGTCCATCAGTTGATGCAGCTTATTTTGCATGCGCTGCTCACCCTGTTTAGGTTTATTAGCCCGCCCCTGGGCTGGCTTGGCCGTTCGCTGGCCTTTTTTATGCCCAAACTGCTGCTGATAACGCTCTTGAGCAAAGGCTTCATCCTCAGCCGTCACTACCCCTACCGCTTGCCCCTGCAAATTCACCCGCGGCTGGCCTGCTTTAATCGCCCGCAGATAAAAAGGCGCATGGGTATAAGAGGCGAGAGCCCGCTTAATTTTTGAGCCCTGCTCAGGCATTTTTGCCAGCAGCTCCTCCTGAATCCCCACCTGCAGAGCCTGAGGCTGCTCCCGGCTGAAAGCCTTGGGAAATAACTCACACAACCAAGCAACCGCAGCATGGTTGGCTGCTTTATTCTTACGCTTGCTGCGATCCTGCGAGTGGCCACGGCTACGACCACCTGAGGCTTCTTCGTCAGCTACCGGCTGCGACCTTTGCTCAGATACTGATAGAGGCTCTTGCGCAACCTGCTCAACCCCTGACTGAGGCTGAGAGGGGGGCAGCTGCGTGCTCGGCTCAGCCTGCACCTTGGCAGCAGAAACAGGTTGAATCTGCTCCTGTTGTGACTGAGCTCCCGGCTGAACCTGTGCCAGCTGCCCTTTGAGCAGCGCATTTTCTACACGTAGCTGTTGAATCTGTTGTTGCGCTTGTTGCAATGCCGCCAACTGCTGCTCAATACGCTGTTCCAACTGAGCCAGCAACTCCACCAGATTAATCTGTGAACCTTCCATTTGCATGACGGGCGCCTTATTCACCTTTTTTAATCAAATACCAGTAAAGCGCATCCTGTTGCGCCTGAGCCAATAACTGATGACCCAAAAACTCACAAAACTTAGGAATATCACGGCTGGTAGAGGGATCTGTTGCCTCCACCCGCACCACTTCTCCCACCTGCATTGAGCGCACACATTTGTGTAACAGCATCACGGGCTCAGGGCAATTCAAGCCCTTAGTATCCAGCAGGCGATCATACTCAACATCAACGGACATAGCTGTGCAACTCTCCTTCATGCTGGCGGCATTGTAGTCAATCTTGTGAGAAAGGGCGATGCCGGCAAGCGGGCAGCGGAATAGCCGACCAACAGAGAATGGCCAGAGCAAAATAGATTTTCTACACTGGGCATAGATACATTAGCCAAAGCTGAGATGTGCCATGATCAAAGTCCTTATCGAACGCCGGATTGCTCCCGATATGGAAAGCACCTACGACTATGCCGCCAGACAAACCCTACGCGCCGCTATGGAGTGGGAAGGATTCATTTCCGGTGAAGCACTAAAAAACGTCGATAACCCTTTGCAACGTATCCTCATTGCCACCTATCGCAGCGAGTTGGACTGGCAGCGCTGGCAGGCCTCTAATGAACGCCAGGAGGCCATGAGCCAGCTGCTCCCTCTATTGCTTGAACCCGAAAAAGTCACCCTGCTCGAACATGCCTAAGCACTGCGATCACGTGGTGGGATTAAGGCGGCCTGTCCGCCTTAATCAAGCAAGCGCACAAAGGCCGTAATTTCCTCGCGGTCATGGTAAAGCTGACGCCAGCGCATCTCGACCTGCAGCCCCGCCGCCTGCATACGGCTCTCAAACACTTCACGACACTGCTGATAGGCCGCCAAACGCTTCTGCATCGGCAGCTTTAAATTGAATACACTAAAACGGCACCAACCCTGCTCAAACCAACGCGCCATCAAGTCAATCGAACGCGACGGCTTATCGGCAATATCACAGACCATCCAGTCTACTGGGCGCTCAGGCACATAGGTAAAACCATCCTCCTGTCGGTGCTTCACCAAACCCGATTCCATTAACGCCTCATCCATTGGGCCGTTATCCACCGCCGTCACGCGGAAGTGCTGATGGGCCAGCTGCCATGTCCAGCCCCCTGGCGCGGCCCCCAAATCAACCGCTGTCATACCCGGCTGCAGCCAGCTTTGTTGCTCCTCGGCAGATAAAAAGAAACGCCAGGCTTCATCCAGCTTTAAGGTGGAGCGACTAGGTGCGCCAGCCGGAAACTTCAAGCGCATAATCCCCTGGGGCCAAGGGGCTGCATTAGCAGGCTTGGCCAGTCCCACCACAACCTGCTGCTCGGTCAACCAGGCGACATACAAGCGGGGCTGCTTAAGGTTACGTTTTTCGCTTAACTTACCAGCCTTACGCAAAGCACTGGCTAAAGGGGGCGTCAGTTTGCGACAAAGAGTCTGTAACTGCCCACCTTGCTCACTATCCGGTGCTTCGACCCATACCTCCCCCCCCTGGGGAAAATCCGCCATTGCCTGCACCAGCCAGCCCACTCGATCCTGCTTGGGCACTGCCCCCAAGGTTGGTAAACAGGCAGCCCATTGACGAGTAAAGACCGGCTGCTGCCAGGGCAGGCTATGGATCAACTTATAAGCACCCCCTGGCTCGGTACAAATAAACAGCACATAGCCACTGGCTGGCTCAAACTGCGGGTAACCATACACACCCTGGTTAGCCGCCAACTCTTGCATCTCTCCTGCACACTCACGCTCAAAACCCGCGCGACAAAACAACACTACCTGAGTCAAGGCTGTTTGCATGACAACATCACTTTGTATCGGTGTTCTTAATAAAGGTGGCAATATCCAGACTGGCTTGGTGTAACAATGCCGCCAAGCTCATGCCACCTACTGGTGTGCGCCAATCATGATCTGCACCCTCCACCCCCTGTAGCTGCACCTGGGATGGTAAGGCTAAGGCAACAAATTCCTGCGGTTGACCAAAAGGATCCCGCTGCCCCTGTAGAATCAACCCCGGCTTGCCGCTGCACTGCAAGGGTGGCAAGCGCAATTGCTGCTTTTTTCCTGGCGGGTGCAAAGGATACCCTAGCGCCACCGCGCCGCACACCCGCGGATGCGGGCGTAAGGCCATGGCCAAGCGTCCCCCCATTGACTTCCCCACCAGCCAGCAGGAACGAGCACGCTGATCCAACCGAGCCTGCAGCTCCTCCTGCAAGCGCTCAAAGCGTGGCGGTGGCCGACGTCGCCCACTCGCTTCCATCTCCTGCATATACGCCAGGGTCAGAGGCTCTACCGCAGCGAAAGCAGATAATTCACGGGCTAACTGCTGCAAAAATGCAGAGCCATGCCCCGCTCCCGCGCCATGCAACAACACTATATCCACTTCAGAGTTAACCACGGCGCCCCCCTCTCCCCCTCATGTGACAATTTGACGCATGTCAAGGCAACGTTCACTAATGACTAGCGATTAGTATTAGGCAAAAATAACCCTAATTAATGAGACAGGCGGTAAAACACAGCCGCAATACCACCACAAAATTAGCAAAAAACCATATAAAACAAGGTGATAGATACAGAATTGGGATTAAGGGCAAATAGCCCCAAGATAAGTTTTTAATCTTTTCCAATGGACGTAATTACTGCCTTTACGCCACCGTAACTGTTTGAAAAACCTTACTCGTTACCAGATAATGGCGCCGGTTTTTAACCTTCAATCAAGCTGCTGATGAGAGCCTGACATGAACACAGCAACTGAACACACTACGTACAACTATAAAGTAGTGCGCCAGTTTGCCATCATGACGGTTATTTGGGGAATCGTCGGGATGGCAGTGGGTGTGCTAATAGCCGCCCAACTGGTCTGGCCACAACTTAACTTTGATACCCCCTGGTTTAGCTTTGGTCGCCTGCGTCCATTGCATACCAACGCGGTTATCTTTGCCTTTGGGGGCTCGGCCTTGTTTGCCACCTCCTACTACGTTGTACAACGTACCTGTCAAACCCGTCTGTTCTCAGACACTCTGGCAGCTTTCACTTTCTGGGGCTGGCAAGCCATTATCGTTGCCGCCGCCATCACTCTGCCGCTGGGCCTGACCTCCTCAAAGGAATACGCCGAGCTGGAGTGGCCAATCGACATCGCCATCACCATCGTGTGGGTGTCTTACATTATTGTCTTCATGGGTACTGTCGCCAAGCGTAAGACCAGCCACATTTATGTGGGTAACTGGTTCTACATGGCGTTCATGATCACCGTTGCAGTACTGCACGTGGTCAACAGCATGGCTGTCCCTGTCGGCATGTGGAAGTCCTACTCTGTTTACGCTGGCACCATCGATGCCATGGTGCAATGGTGGTATGGGCATAACGCAGTAGGCTTCTTCCTGACTGCTGGCTTCCTGGGCATGATGTACTACTTCGTACCCAAGCAAGCTGAGCGTCCGATTTACTCCTATCGCTTGTCCATCGTGCACTTCTGGACCCTGATTGCCACCTACATCTGGGCCGGCGGTCACCACCTGCACTACACCGCACTGCCTGATTGGACCCAGTCCGTTGCCATGCTGATGTCCCTGATCCTGCTGGCTCCCTCTTGGGGCGGTATGATCAACGGCATGATGACTCTGTCTGGCGCCTGGCACAAACTGCGCACTGACCCCATCCTGCGCTTCCTGGTGGTATCGCTGTCCTTCTATGGTATGTCCACCTTCGAAGGTCCGATGATGTCTATCAAGACTGTTAATGCTCTGTCCCACTACACCGACTGGACCATTGGTCACGTACACGCCGGTGCCCTGGGCTGGGTAGCCATGATCTCCATCGGCGCGACCTACCACATGATCCCCAAAGTCTTTGGTAAGTCTGAAATGTACAGCGTCGGTCTGATCAACGCACACTTCTGGCTGGCGACTGTCGGTACCGTACTTTACATCTGCGCGATGTGGGTAAACGGTATCATGCAGGGTCTGATGTGGCGTGCGGTCAACGAAGACGGCACCCTGACCTACTCCTTCGTTGAGTCCGTGGCTGCCAGCCATGTGGGATACCTGGTACGTACTATTGGTGGTGCCTTCTTCCTGCTGGGCATGCTGCTGATGGCTTACAACGTATGGCAGACCGTGCGCAAGGGCAGCAAAGCCCCAGTAGCGTCTGCTGCGGCCCAGACCGCCTGAGGAGTATTCCATGATCAAGCACGAAAAAATTGAAAAGAATATCGGTCTCATGGCTCTGCTGGTGATCATTGTGATCAGTGGCGGCACCATGGTAGAGAACGTTCCGTTGTTCTTCCTGAAAGAGACCACTCAGCCTATCGCTGGCCTGAAGCCTCTGACTCCGCTGCAGATGGAAGGTCGTGACATTTACATCCGTGAAGGCTGTAACGTCTGTCACTCCCAGATGATTCGTCCGCTGCGTGCTGAGACCGAACGCTATGGACCCTACTCCGAAGCATCCGAGTTCGTTTACGACCACCCCTTCCTGTGGGGTTCTAAACGTACCGGCCCGGATTTGGCCCGTGTTGGTCAGCGCTACTCTGACGACTGGCACCGTGCTCACCTCTACAATCCTCGTGATGTAGTGCCTGAGTCGGTCATGCCTGCCTATCCCTGGTTGTTCGAAAACGACCTGGATACTCGCAAAGTCGAAGACAAAATGCGTGCTCTGCGCACCGTAGGCGTGCCCTACACCGATGACCAGATTGCCACTGCTCGTGATGAGATCCGTGGCAAGAAAGAAATCGATGCACTGGTTGCTTACCTGCAACAGCTGGGCACCGTGAAGTCTAACAAGCGCTGATGCTTATGGAATTTTTCATAGCTTTCCGTCCCTGGATATCGGTGATCATGCTGGTCACCTTTATCGGGCTCTTTATCTGGATCTGGGGCATCAAAAAGGGCAAGGACTTCGACGAAGCCGCTAACTTGCCTTTTGCCGAAGATGAGCAAGAGCCAAAGGACGGAGTGGAACCTTCCCACGATCGGGAGAACAAGCGATGAGTAGTTTTTGGAGCGCCTGGGTAACCGTCATTACCCTAGCAGTGATCATTGGCTGCGCCTGGCTGACCTTCAGCGTCCGTAAGGGTGAAGCCTATAAAGAGGCCACCGACCAAACCGTTGGCCATTCCTTTGACGGTATCGAAGAGTTCGACAACCCCCTGCCCCGCTGGTGGTTCAACCTCTTCATGCTGACTATTGTTTTTTCACTAGGCTATCTGGCCCTCTATCCTGGCCTGGGTAACTACCAGGGCCTGCTGGGTTGGTCTTCAACCAAGCAGCTGCAGGATGAAATGGCCTATGCCGAAGAGCACTACCGTCCAGTATTTGAGAAGTATGCTTCTCTGCCGCTGGAAGAAGCTGCCCGTAACCCCACCGCCGTGCAAATGGGTCAGCGTCTGTTCGCAGACAACTGCGCCCTCTGTCATGGTTCGCAGGCAACCGGTAGCCATGGTTTCCCCAATCTGACCGACAAAGACTGGCTCTATGGCGGTGAGGCGGAAACCATCAAAGCCTCCATCACTAACGGCCGTGCCGGTGCGATGCCTGCCTGGGGCGATGCCCTCGGTGAAGACGGTGTGCAAGATGTGACTCAATATGTACTGAGCCTGTCTGGCAAAGCGACTGACCAGGAGGCGGCAGCCCGTGGACAGAGCAATTACCAGGCACTCTGTGCCGCCTGTCACGGTGCGGATGCCAAGGGTCAACATGCCCTGGGCGCCCCCAACCTGACCGACGATATCTGGCTGTATGGCGGTGAAGCCGCGCAGATCGCCCATAGCATCCGTAATGGCCGCAATGGTGTGATGCCTGCACAGCAGAATCTGCTCTCTGAAGAGAAGATTCACCTGCTGGCAGCCTATGTGATGAGCTTGTCACTGGACAAGTAAGTCATCGGGGAGGCCGGTTCAACCGGCCTCCTTGCTTTACTACCCAAACACAATCATTACATAAGAAGCAGTCAAACTGCCTCGTTGTTGTCTTTAATGCCCTTCCCCCGGCCTCGGACATCACGCTACCCATTAGAACCAGGTGATTAGCATGAGCAGGATTCCCTTGAAAGAGGTGCCGAGCAACAAGCCGGCGAAGGATGCCGCGGTACAAACCTATGACCTGTACCAAAAGCGCGAACACATCTACACCAAGGCCTTTACCGGCATTTTCCGCAATCTGCGGATGCTGACCGGTTGGTTGCTGCTGGTCGGCTTCTTTGGCACCTCCTGGTTACAGTGGGAGGGGCGGCAAGCCGTACTCTTTGATTTACCCAATCGCCAGTTTCATATCTTTGGCACCACCTTCTTTCCCCAGGATTTTATGCTGCTGTCCTGGTTGCTGATTATTCTCGCCTTCACCCTCTTTTTCGTCACCGTATTTGCCGGTCGCCTCTGGTGCGGCTACACCTGCCCACAAAGCGTCTGGACCTGGATTTATATGTGGGTCGAAAAGGTGACTGAAGGGGATCGCAACCAGCGCATGAAGCTGGATAAGCAACCCATGAGCGCGGGTAAATTTCGCAAAAAAGCGCTTAAACATAGCCTATGGCTATTAATAGCCGCAGCGACTGCCGTGGCTTTTGTTGGTTACTTCTCCCCTATTCGTGAGCTGATTCCCGCCATTGCCAGTCTGGACTTAGGCCCTTGGGAGATGTGGTGGCTATTTTTCTTCACCCTGGCCACCTATGGTAACGCCGGTTGGCTGCGGGAACAGGTATGCATCTACATGTGTCCTTATGCACGCTTCCAAAGCGTTATGTTTGATAAAGACACCCTGATTATTTCCTACGACACTGCCCGGGGCGAACCACGGGGGAAACGTAAAAAGAGCGCAGACTACCAAGCAGAAGGCTTGGGCGCTTGTATCGACTGCGATAGCTGTGTGCATGTTTGCCCAGTCGGTATCGATATTCGTGATGGCCTCCAGTATGAGTGCATTGGCTGTGCCGCCTGTATTGATGTGTGTGATGACATCATGGAACGTATGGGCTATGAAAAAGGCTTGATCCGCTACACCACTGAGGAAGCACTGGAAGGTGGAAAAACCCACATCCTGCGTCCTCGCTTAATTGGCTATGGGGTTGTGCTATTGATTATGTTTGGTGCCTTTATCTGGGGCATCAGCAGCCGTGTCCCCTTACAACTGGACATTCTGCGTGATCGGCAACAACTCTATGTTGAAGTCCAGGACAACAAGGTCGAAAACCTCTACACCCTGCGCATTGCCAACAAAACCCAACATCCACAAAGCTATGAACTCAGTGTCAGCGGCGCACCCGGGCTAGCCGTTATCGGCGGGCAACATTTGCAACTGCAAGCCAATGAAGTTTTGACTCATAACCTGCGCCTGCAAATGGATAAGACTCAACTGCCTGCTGCCAGCTTTGATGTGCATTTCACCCTCACGACTTCCGATGGCAGCTTAAGCCTGACAGAAACAAACCGTTTCATCGGCCCCAGCAACCGCTAGAGTAAGATAGGGGCCCTCGCGGCCCCACCCCAATATTTAGGTAACCCAGCACTATGCAGATGACCCCCAAACCCTGGTATCGCCAACCCTGGCTCTGGTTTCTTCTTGTCCCTATTATGGCCTCCGTGGTGGTAGGCACATCCTTTTTGGTGGTGTCTTACGTCACTTTTGATGGCACTGTTCGCGAGGACTATCGCAAAGAGGCCAAAGATATTGTGGCGGTGACAGATAAGCTTGATCAGGCCAAAGTGATGCAGCTTTCTGCTGAAGTGCTTATCGACAACAAACTTGGCACCCTGCTGGTTACCACCAATCAGGAACTGCCAGGCAAAATGGTGCTGGAAATAGTCCAACCTACCGATGTCCACGGCGATGAGCAGGTCGCACTAAGCACACTGGGGCGCGGCAGCTATACTGCCAATCTGCCTAAGCCATTAAGTGGCAAGCGCTATCTGATTTTACGTCCTCAATCGGATGAATGGCGGGTGCAGGGCACCGCTTATCCTCCCTATGACCAACCCGTCACTTTGATTGGCGAAAGTCTGTACTAAGATGGCACTCTCCTGCTTTCACTGTGGTCAACCGGTGCCACAAGGGACCGACTTTGTCCTAAGCATCCTGGGCGAGCCTCGTCAGCTATGCTGCCCTGGCTGCCAAACGGTTGCGCAAACCATTGTGCAAGCCGGGTTGGAAGACTACTACCAGCACCGCTCACAGCAGGCCCTGCCTGAACTACTGCGACCACAACTGCTGGATGCCGATCAACGGCAAGAGCTGCTTTTATTCGATGAGCCCAGCCTGCAGGCGGAGTTTGTTCATCTTGATCAGGATGGCCGCAAGCACGTTACCTTAATCGTGGAAGGCATTAGTTGCGCCGCCTGTATCTGGTTACTGGAACAAAGTCTGCAACAACTGCCGGGCATGCAAATGGCCAGTCTTAATCTGACCACCCATCGCGCCAGTTTAAGCTGGGATGCTGAACAGCTTCCCTTGAGCCGTATTCTGAACCTGTTCTATCAATTGGGTTACAAGGCTTACCCTTATCAGCCAGACGAAGCAGAAGCGCTGCAACAGAGAGAACAGCGTACTGCCCTGATCCGCATCGGGGTCGCTTTTATTGGCATGATGCAAGTGATGATGTATGCCGGTTCCCTTTGGGCAGGTGCCGATACAGGCATTGATCCTGCTCATCAGGACTACTTACGCCTGGTGAGCCTGATTCTAACCACTCCTGTGGTGTTCTACTCCTGTATTCCCTTTTTTAAAGCCAGCTGGCGTGACCTCCAGACTCGCCATCTGACCATGGATGTGCCCGTTTCCATTGCGATCATCATCGCTTATCTGGGTGGCATTTATGCTACCTACACAGGCACCGGTGAGGTGTATTTCGAGTCCATCACCATGTTTGCCTTCCTGCTCTTACTGGGCCGCTATCTGGAAATGCGTGCCCGTCATCGCATGGGACAGGCCGGTAACCGACTACAATCCCTGCTACCCACCGGAGCCACCCTGCTCATCAAGGGTGAAGAAAAGCTAGTGCCGGCACGGCAGCTGCAGAGTGGCGACCTGATCCGGGTAAAACCCGGCCATGCTCTGCCCGCAGATGGCATTATCCGCCGTGGCTGCAGCAGCCTGGACGAATCCGTCATCACCGGCGAATCCCTACCGGTAATGCGGAAGCCGGGTGATAGCGTGATTGGCGGCAGCCTGAATGTCGAAAGCCCGCTCGACATCGAAGTCAGCCAAAGCGGCCAAGCCTCTCGTGTTTCAGCTATTACCCGCTTGCTGGAACGAGCCCAGAGTGAAAAACCCAAGGTCGCCGTACTGGCTGACAAGGTCGCCAGCCATTTCGTCCTGGCCGTGTTAATTGTCTCAGCCCTGGTGTCCTTTAGCTGGTATTGGATTCGCCCCGAAGATGCCTTCTGGATCACCCTCTCCGTATTGGTGGTCACCTGCCCTTGCGCCCTGTCACTGGCCACCCCCACCGCCCTTACGGCGGCAACCGGCACCTTGCGTCAGCTTGGCCTCTTGATCACCCGTGGCCATGTGCTAGAAGCGCTCAGCAAAACAGATTATGTGGTATTTGATAAAACCGGCACCCTGACCAGCGGACAGCTACAACTGGTGGAAACCCAAACCCTTGGCCCCCTGGATGCTAACCTCTGCCAGGATATAGCCGCCCGTCTGGAGCAGGGTTCTGAACACCCTATTGCCCAGGCCTTTGATGGCTTCAGCCAGGGTCAGGCCGAGCATATTCACAATCATATCGGCCAAGGGGTTGAGGGGATAATTGCGGGGCAACACTATCGCCTCGGCCGCCCCGACTTTGCCTGTCCTGTTAACCCTCCTGCCCCTCCTGCCGCTCAGGGACAATGGTTGTTATTGGCCGATGAGCAGCAACCGCTAGCCTGGTTCCGTTTGCAAGACAGCCTGCGTCCTGAAGCCGCCCAGCTCATTAGCCAGCTGCAACAACAAGGCCTGCAGGTGGCACTGCTGAGTGGCGATGCCGAAGCCAATGTCGCCTACGTCGCTAAACAACTGCACATCCAGCACTGGCAGGCCGGTGCCCTGCCAGAAGATAAACTGACCTTTATCGAAAAACTGCAGCAACTGGGGCATACCGTCACCATGATAGGGGATGGCATTAACGACATTCCGGTTCTGGCTAAAGCCCAGGTGTCGGTCGCCATGAATCAAGCCACTGACCTGGCCAAAAACAGCGCCGATGCGATGCTCCTGCGCCCTGACCTGCTACTACTTGCCAAGGCTTTGACCCTGAGTAAAAAGACAAGACGCATCATTGCGGAAAACCTGGCCTGGTCACTAGGGTACAATCTATTGGCTCTGCCATTGGCGGCAATGGGTTGGATTCCACCCTCCCTTGCAGCCCTGGGCATGGCCACCAGCTCGCTCCTGGTGGTCGGTAATGCTATGCGCTTAGCGCGCCTCTGAGCCGGAGATTTTTGATGGACATCATGTATTTACTCATTCCCATCGCCCTGATTTTAGTCGCGCTGATGGTATGGGCCTTTTCCTGGTCAGTAAAAAGTGGTCAGTTTGATGATCTCGACAGCCCTGCCCATCGCATTCTCTTTGATGACGATAAAAAACTGATCCCCAAAGAGCCTTCTTCCACCACTCCCCCCAGTGATGAGCAGAAGGGCTAATGGCCAGCATGGACCTATGGGCTGCCCTGTTGATTGGCCTAATGGGTGGCAGTCACTGCCTGGGCATGTGCGGTGGGCTGATGACCGCTGTCGCCCTGCAATCCCCCCAGCGGCGCCCCAGCCTACTGCTGAGTTATAACCTGGGACGAATCAGCAGCTACATGCTCGCCGGTGCGCTGGTAGCAGGCCTGGGCTCGTTACTCGGCAACCATGGCTGGCAGTTTTTACGCTTGTTTGCCGCCATCATGCTGATTCTGATGGGACTCTATATCGCCGGTTGGTGGGCAGCACTCACCCATTTAGAGCGTTGGGGGCAACGACTATGGCGCCATATCAGTCCCTATACCCGCAAGCTGCTCCCCGTGCGCCATAACGGCCAAGCCTTATTACTCGGCATCTGCTGGGGCTGGTTGCCCTGTGGTCTGGTTTACTCCACGCTAAGCTGGAGCCTCAGTAGTGGCTCCAGTGTCGAAGGGGCTCTGCTTATGGGAGCGTTTGGATTAGGCACGCTGCCCAGCATGCTGGCCACCGGCTGGTTTGCCCAGCAGATGAAGGGGTGGATGCAAAACCCATGGCTACGCCGCCTAAGCGGCCTCATCATTATTGCCTGGGGACTCTACTCCCTGCGTTTTTTGCTCCACCTGCACTGACTTGATGCAGATCAGCTTGTGATTGCCCCGCTTTTTTTATACTGGGGCCGCCAAGTACTGTCAGGAGCCCACCGTGAACCAAGCGCAACCTCTTTGGTCACCTCAACTTATCCAACGCTATGACCTCACGGGTCCGCGATATACGTCTTACCCCACCGCCGTAGAATTCCAAGCCCTGGGGCAAGGCGAAACTCTACTCGATATTGCTGCTGCCAGCAGTGATCCCACCAAGCCACTCTCACTCTATGTCCATATCCCCTTTTGTGCGCACGTCTGTTACTACTGCGCCTGCAATAAGGTGATCACCCGTAACCGTGCCAAAGCAGCCCCCTATTTAGAACGCCTGTACCAAGAAATTGCCTATTACGCCAAGCGCTTTGGTCAAGGGCGTGTGGTGGAGCAGCTGCATTGGGGCGGCGGCACCCCCACTTTCCTCAGCCATGAGGAAATTCGCCAGTTAATGGCAGTGATCAAGCAACACTTCCAACTGCGCGAAGATGATCAAGGGGACTACGGCATTGAGATTGACCCCCGAGAGGCCAGCGTGGAGACCCTGCAACTCTTGCGTGAAATCGGCTTCAATCGTATCAGCCTGGGTATTCAGGATATTGATCCCCAGGTGCAGGAGGCGGTTAATCGGGTGCAGCCTATCGAGCTAGTTAAAGAGCTATTGGATGAAGCCCGCCACCTGGGTTTTCGCTCCATCAACTTTGATTTGATTTACGGCCTCCCCAAACAAAGCCTGTCAGGCTTTACCAATACGCTGGAGACCATCCTTACCCTCAGCCCAGATCGCTTATCGGTATTTAACTACGCCCATTTACCCGATCGCTTCCGCCCCCAGCGCCATATTCAGGCAGCTGACTTACCTGATCCCGCAACTAAGCTAGCCATTCTTGAGCACTGCATTACCCGCCTCAATCAAGCAGGCTATCAATACATCGGCATGGATCACTTTGCCAAACCAGAGGATGAACTCGCTATTGCTCAGCGCCAAGGCAAATTGCACCGCAACTTTCAGGGCTACACCACTCACGGTAATTGTGAGCTTCTCGCCTTTGGCGCCTCCGCCATTGCCCAAATAGGCGATACCTACCTGCAAAATCAGCATGATGTCGGCGCCTGGATGCGTGAAGTGGCAGAGCAGGGCTATGCCCTCAAGCGTGGCCTGGCCCTCAGCCAGGATGACAAAATCCGCCGCGCTGCCATCAACCAACTGATTTGCCACTTTGCTCTCGACTACGCCAGCTTTAACCGCTGCTGGGGCGTCGATTTCGAGCAGTATTTCAGCCGTGAACTTGCGGCCCTGCAATCCCGCGCCGAGGATGGCCTACTACTCCTGCAACAAGGTGGTATTGAAATACTGCCGCAGGGGCGTCTCCTGATACGCAATATATGCATGGAGTTTGATCGCTATCGCCAACAAGGAGCAGCCGGAACCTTCTCGCGGATTATCTAAGCTTAAGCCGTGATGAGCTTCACGCTGCCCCTACCCTTGGCCAAGGATGGCCTATACTGCCTGGCGGAGGTATTTGTGCTGATGCAACAAATGCCTTCACCCCTGCCGGCAAATCCTTCATAATGCCAGCAGGTTCCAAACCCCCAGTACACGTAAGGATAAGAGGCAGGGAATCAGATGACGCATATTCACACTCTTGAAGCAGGAAGTGTCAGAGACATCAAGCAGGCTCACTGTCAGCACTGCAGTCTGAGTTCTCTCTGTTTACCTCTCTCTTTGAGCTTCACTGAGATGGAACGCCTGGATGGCATTATCGAAAAAAGCCGTCCGCTGAAAAAAGGGGATCACCTTTTCCGTCAAGGCGAGCCCTTCCGTTCGGTCTATGCCGTCCGCGCTGGCGCCGTTAAGACTTACACCCTCACTAATGAAGGTGAAGAGCAAATTACCGGCTTCTACCTACCTAGCGAGCTGCTGGGCTTAAGTGGTATCCATGATCAGGTTTACCCTGTCTCTGCCCGAGTGCTGGAAACCACTACTGTCTGCGAAATCCCCTTTGAGAAACTGGATAAGTTATCCGGCCAATTGCCAGAGCTGCGTAAAAACCTGCTACGCACCATGAGTCGCGAGATTCAAGATGAACAGCAAATGATGCTGTTACTCAGTAAAAAGAATGCTGATGAGCGGGTGGGCACCTTCTTGACCAAGCTTTCCCAACGCTTCAAACTGCGCGGTTTTTCTGCCAGCCAGTTCCGCTTATCCATGTCCCGCAATGAGATTGGTAACTACCTGGGTTTGGCCGTTGAAACCGTAAGCCGCATTTTCACCCGTTTCCAAAAACAGGAAATCATTCGGGTAGACGGCAAGGAAATTGAAGTACTCGATATGAGCCTTCTCTATCAGGCTGCTGGCGAGTGCGAGTTTGCTCCTGAACACATGGGTGCCGTACAAAAACGCGGCTAACCCTTGGTTAATTTATTAATAACAAGCAAGAATCCTGCACTATGCAGGATTTTTGCTGTGAGATAGGTAGCGATATGGCATTTGATGAGTTTTACGTAAAGTCGGTAATTAAAGCCATTCCCAACTGGCCTGAGCCCGGGGTCACTTTCCGGGACATCATGCCTATTTTAAAAGACCCGAAGGCACTGCGCACCGTGACTGATGGCTTTATCGAGCGTTACGTCACCAGCGATATCACCCACATCGCCAGTGTCGATGCGCGTGGTTTTCTAGTAAGCGCCATTCTTGCTCACCAGCTGAACAAGCCGCTGATCTTGGTACGTAAAAAAGGCAAGTTGCCCGGCGATACTATCAGCGAGTCCTACAGCCTGGAATACGGTAGTGCAACATTGGAAATTCAAACCGATGCCTGCAGCGAAGGTGATCGGGTTTTGCTATTTGATGACTTGATTGCTACAGGCGGCACCCTGCTCGCCGCCAGCAGCCTGATCCACAAACTGGGTGGTCAGGTGGTAGAAGTCGCCTCCATTATCGATCTGCCTGATCTACAAGGCTCTGCCAAGCTGCAGGATGCCGGTATTCCCGTGTTCTCCTTAATTGCTTACTAAGAGCTAAACCACTCTCCCGCGCCCACAACCATTGTGGGCGCTTTGCTTGCAACTGTGCGATCGAACCTACTGAAAGAGCCCCACCATTAGAGGCAATAAGAACGCACTCACCACCCCGGTTAAACCAATCGCCAAACCGGCAAAGGCCCCGGCAAGGGCACTGACTTCAAACGCTAACGCCGTCCCAAAACCATGGGAACTCACCCCCAGGACAAAACCCTGAATGCGATGATCTTCAATTTTCAGTAAGCGAAACAGTAGCGGCGCGACTAAACAACCAATGGCGCCGGTAATCAGTACCAAACCTGCTGTGAGTGAAGGATAACCGCCAATTTTTTCCGCAATGCCCATCGCAATTGGCGAGGTAACTGATTTGGGCATGACTGACATCACCGTCGATAACTGCGCTCCCATCACCTTGGCCACCCAGGCCGCACTCAACCCCGCCGTCAACGCACCGGTAATACAGGTCACCATCAGCAATCTTAGAATTTCCCGTACTTTGGCTAGGTGATCAAACAGCGGCACCGCCAGAGCCACCGTTGCCGGTCCAAGCAAAAAGTGAACGAATTGCGCACCGGCAAAGTAACGGTCATAGCTCACCCCCACCACCAGCAGGATACTGATAATAATCGCCATCGAGACCAACACCGGATGAACCAAGGGAGAGTTCCCCAGCAAGCGATTAAGCCAAAGGCTAAACATAAAAACGATCAGGGTCAGGGTTAACCAGAGTAGCGGGCTGGCCTCGAGATACAGCCAGAGTTCGGTTAAGACTGGCATTAACGCTCCTCCTGCTGGCTACCTAACTGGCGGCGCATGATCCAAGCACTGGTTAATATTGCCAGTACCGAACTCAGCAGCAATGCCAAGAGGATGCTTAACCAATCCTGTGCAATCAATTGAAAGTGCACCATCAGCCCCACCCCAGCTGGCACAAACAGCAAAGCCAAGTGTTTCAGCAACCCCTCGCTAACCTGGCGTAAACCATCCGGTACGCGACCATAAACAATCAACCCAAGTAGCAGCAGCACCATTCCCACCACGGGACTGGGAAACGGTAAATCCAAACCACGGACAATCAGCTCTCCTATCAGCTGACAACTCAACAAGATAATAAATCCTGCAAGCACACCACACTCCTTTGACTACCACCTGGTAGGCTCACTTATTGCCAAACGCCACCCTGATAATCACGCCAATTTGACGCACATCAGTCTGCCGCTATGAAAAGCTTAACTGCGGAAAATTGAAGAGAATAAAGGGATGCAGTAGCATACCCAAGTTGACTTTAGTGGAGTTTATGCAGTGCCCGCAACCACCACACTGCCCCCCGAAACCCTGGCGGCGATGAAAGAAAATGCAGCCGATGCAGCCCAATTTCTCAAGGCATTGAGTAATGAAAGCCGACTGCTGATTCTCTGCTATCTGGATGGCAAAGAGTTATCCGTTACAGAGCTGAATCGCCAACTCGATTTGAGCCAGTCTGCCCTGTCGCAACATTTGGCAGTATTGCGTCGTGATGGTTTGGTACAAACCCGCCGCGAGTCGCAAACCATCTACTACTCCCTGAAAGATGATCGTGCCCGCCAGCTGATCCATACCCTGCATCAGTTGTTTTGTCCCAGCCTCTAACATCACACTCGCCCAGTTAGTGCTGGGCTAAGCGATGGAACTGCCAATCCTCGGTTGGAGGATGTAAGCTCAAGCGCATTTCCACCACCTCTTCCTCCATATTGAAGCTATTCTGAAATCCCAAAGCTGAGGCAAGGTTTTGCATACTGAGATTATTCGGTAAAGTCGAGCCCATAATCTGCAAAGTTCCACGGCTGCGGCAATAATCAATTAATTTAGTCATCAGCATCCGCCCTAGCCCTTCCCCCTGTAAGTCATCACGAATAACGATGGAGAATTCGCAGGTCACATTGTCAGGATCGGTAATTCCTCGCACCACCCCCAAGGTTTCGTAGTCATTACTTGCATCCTGCTTAGGGGCCGAGGCGATAAAAGCCATTTCCCGGTCATAATCAATCTGGGTCCAATTAGCCAGTTCATGGTGATTAGGAATCGAGCGGCTGTAAAAATAGCGCAACCGTACCGTTTCTGGACTAAGGCTACGATAGAACTCTAAGTGTGCGGGCTCATCCTCTCCACGGATTGGCCGCAGCTCCACCTCACGTCCCGAACGCAATAAGGTTGCCCACTCGCGCAAATGCTCCGGATAGGGGGGAATGCAAAGCTCAGCAGGTTCCGCTAAAGCCACTGCCGCATCCACTGCTAATAGGCCGGTTTTATTGAGCAACATGGGGTTAATTTCCAGCGCACTCACTTCCGGCAAATCCACCGCAATTTGCGAAATTTTGACCAGCATCTGCGCAATCCAGTGCAGGTCACGCTCCACCTGATGACTATGTTCCTGCAGAATGCGGTAAATACGAGTCTGCTGAACCAGCGTACGCGCCAAGGCCAGATTAAGCGGCGGCACCCCTAACTGGCGATCCCCCAACACATCGACGGTGTAGCCCCCTACTCCAAACAGAATCATCGGCCCGAACACCGGATGCCGCGAGAGACCAACGTTCATCTGCATCGACTGAAAGCCGCGTTTCATTTCCTGTACAACGTAGCCATACAGGTCTTCATCGGCATAACGTTCACGCACACGGTAATCCAGGCGCGTAACACGATGACGCACTTCCTGATCCGAGTAGAGATCCAAAGCCAGGTCGTGCCAACGCTTGGTTGACACCTGATCATAGAAAAAGGGATAGCGGTTATCCCGATGCAATGCTTTGACTGCAATGGTGTTCTGAATCCGCTTGGCAACTTTAATCACCTCCGCCACATCCTTGGCGTAGTATGAAGTGGAAACCGGCAAGCCATAGCTGGCAATCAAATCCGCTGCCTCGGCATGATGCAGATAATCACGCCCTTCACTCCGCGCCTGCTGTACTAAAGCCTTGGCACGCATGCGGTAAATGGAGTGCTCTTGTAATACAAAGCTGGGGGGCGTCTCGCGCATTACCTCCTGATTACGCCGATAGGCCACCATATGCAGGAAGCCCTCTACCGCCTTCTCCGGAGTGATGTAGGTTGGAATTTGCGCGGCATTGAAAATATTACGCGCGCCGATGGCACTGGCACGCCCCATCCAACTGGTCAATACCGTTGTCTTTAATTGACGAGCAACCTGAACAACCGCCTCAGCGGTTTCCACGCAGGGCGCTAAACGAGTAGGAGCATGAATCACCAAGACCGCATCTACCCCTGGGTCTTTACTCACCCACTCTAAGGCCTTAGCAAAATGCTGTGGCGTTGCTGTCGCATTTAAGTCCAATGGGTGCTGACGATTCCAAAAAGGCGGCATCACTTCCGCCAAGGCATCCAGCGTACTCTCCGCTAATTGGGCAAGTTGCCCACCCCGGCGCTTCAAAATGTCCATTGCCAAGGCGTTTGGGCCCATGCCATTGCAAATCAGAGCTAAGCGCTCACCGCGCACCAACTTACTACGGCTTAAGGTGGCCAGAGCATTAAAAACCTCGTCCGAGGTGCTGACCCGCACCACCCCGGCACGTCGCAATACTGCATCATAAACCTGGTCTTCACTGGGTAAACCTAAGCCCTGGTGTTGTTCCAGTTGCCCTTGCTCATGCAAAAAAGCGCTCTTTAACACCAAGACCAATTTTGTCCGTGCCGCCGCCCGCACCGCTGAGACGAAATGGCGGGCACGGGAGACCTTATTAAGCTGCAGCACAATCGCCTGGGTATAGGGGTCGGCTGCAAGGTAATCGATGATGCTAGGCAGGTCGACATCAACCGAATCCCCCAGGGTTAAAAAGTGGGAGAAGCCAATCCCCTGCCCTGTCGCCCAGTCAATCATGGCGGTACCGACAATGCCGGACTGACCGACATAAGCCACCTTTCCTTTTAGCACATTGATATGGCTGTAACTGGCGTTCATATTGTGCCCAGGCACCAGAATACCGAGACACTCGGGCCCGATGATACGAATACCATAGGGACGAGCGGCCTCCTTCACTGCTTCACGCAGAGGCTGACTCTGTTCACCCTGGGCAATATGACCACCACTGAGGATAATGGCAGCCCGCACCTGATTAGCACCCAGCTTACGAATCAGCTCCGGTACCCGCTCAGGCCTTGAGCAAATGACCGCAAGATCAGGCATTTCTGGCAAGTCAGCCACGCCAGCATAGCAAGGCACGCCGAACACACCGCTGCTCCCATCACGCAGGACCGCATACAAGCGCCCATCAAAGCCGCTATCTTGTAGATTCCGAATGACAATACCACCCAGGTTTTCTGGCTCCTCACTGGCACCAAACACCACAATCGAATTGGGCTTAAAAAACCTTTTGAGATACTTGGTACTCACTCTTCATCCTCACTCACGTGTAACCTGCCTGGCCCTTAGCCCAGCTTGCAGCAAAGTGTACGCCAATAATTCAGTCTTGCTTGGGGTTTAGATCAATTAACCCCAGAGATGATTTAGTTTCCCCATGCAGGATGCGCTGGATGTCACCCGCCTCGATTTGTCATGCCTTGGCCCTTTCCCTCGGCTATCGCGATGCCTTAACCCGTGCCCATGCTGACAGAGTAGTGTTGCTCTGTGACGCTTTAGCGCATCACTGCCAACTGAGCCAAACAGAAATCAACATCTTGCTGCTCGCCGCCCAACTGCACGACTTAGGCAAAATCGGTATTGCTGATGCGATCTTGCAAAAACCTGGTGCACTGAATACCGAAGAATGGGCACTAATGCAGCAACACTCCGCCATCGGTGCAGAAATCATTAAAGTAACCGCCTTTCCCCGCGCCGAGCAGGTCGCCCAATGTGTGCGTCATCATCATGAGCACTTCGATGGCAGCGGTTATCCTGATCGGTTGCAAGGACAACAGATTCCCTTATTGGCACGCATTCTTACTATTGCCGACAGCTACGATGCCATGGCAGTGACCCGCGCTTATCATCCCGCACGCAGCCACCTCCACATTATGGCAATTATGGAGGAGGAAACCGGCACTAAATTCGATCCCGCCCTGATGAGCGTCTTTTGCCCTCTGATTCACCACAGCCCATTAAAAAGCGCCTGCTAAAAAGCAGGCATCGCTACCCAAGGAAATAGAAAAGGGCAGGAAAACCTGCCCTTTCATCCTGCCAATCAACCACAATGTTTAGTGGCTGAGCTCCAGCAGCAATTTATTCAACCGAGCCACATAAGCACCCGGATCTTTCAGACTCTCACCGGCAGCCAGCGCCGCTTGGTCAAAGAGGATATGAGTCAAATCGGCAAAACGATCCTCGTCAGCTTCTTGATCCAAACGCTCCAGCAGCGGATGCTTGGGATTCACTTCGAAAATAGGCTTGGATTCGGGCATGCTCTGACCACTGGCCTCCAGAATGCGACGCATCTGCAGCCCCATGTCATGCTCACCTATTACCAGTACAGCAGGAGAGTCCGTTAAACGGTGCGATACTTTCACCTCTTGCACCTGTTCACTCAGCACATCTTGGATACGCTTGAGTAGGTCTTCCTTGGCTTTGGCTTCTTCCTCCTGAGCAGCTTTGTCCTCTGAACTATCCAACTCACCCAAGTCCAGATCACCACGAGTCACATCGACAAACTTCTTGTCTTTGTACTCGGTCAGGTAGCTCATCATCCACTCATCGATGCGATCGGTAAGCAGCAGTACCTCGATGCCTTTCTTGCGGAATACTTCCAGATGGGGGCTGTTCTTCACTTGGCTGAAGCGCTCGCCGCAGAGATAGTAGATAGCATCCTGCTTTTCCTGCATCCGCTCCAGGTAAGCGTCCAGAGCAACGTTCTGCTCTTCACTACCCTGATGAGTAGAGGCAAACCGCAGTAGACCTGCGATCTTCTCACGGTTGCTATGGTCCTCTGCCGGCCCCTCTTTAAGCACTTGGCCAAAGGTCTTCCAAAACTCCTGATAACGCTCAGGTTCGTTTTTCGCCAATTTTTCCAGCATATCCAGGGCACGCTTGGTTAGCGCACTCTTCATGCTGTCAATGGCAGGATCTTTCTGCAAAATTTCACGGGAAACGTTAAGGGACAGATCGTTCGAATCCACCACCCCTTTAATGAAGCGCAGATAGAGAGGCAGGAACTGATCAGCCTGATCCATGATAAACACCCGCTGGATATAGAGCTTCAAGCCCTTGGGTGCCTCACGGTTCCACAAATCAAAGGGAGCACGCCCAGGTACATACAGCAAACTTGTGTACTCCAGCTTGCCCTCAACCTTATTGTGACTCCAGGTCAGAGGATCGCTGAAGTCATGGGCAATATGCTTATAGAACTCCTTGTACTCCTCATCTTTCACTTCCTGACGAGGACGTGCCCAAAGGGCAGTTGCCTTGTTGACAGTCTCCCACTCTGGGGTCTTGTCTTTATCTTCCTCGCCATACTGCTCCTGCAGCATCTGCACAGGTACAGAAATATGGTCTGAATACTTGGTCACCAGATTGCGCAAACGCCAACCATTAGCAAAGTCACCCTCTCCCTCTTTCAGATGCAGGGTAATGCGGGTACCACGCTCAGGTAGCAGGCAAGGTGCAATACTGAACTCGCCTTCTCCTTTCGAACTCCAGTGCACCCCTTCTTCTGCACTTACACCAGCACGACGGGTATACACATCGACCTGATCAGCCACGATAAAAGCGGAATAGAAGCCGACCCCAAACTGACCAATCAGATTGGCATCCTTACGCTGATCGCCGCTAAGTGATTTTAAAAACTCGGAGGTGCCAGATTTGGCAATCGTTCCCAGGTTATCAATCACCTCCTGACGACTCATGCCAATGCCAGTATCGATAATACTGAGGGTCTTGGCTTCTTCGTTAAATTCAAGACGAATGCGCAGCTCAGGGTTTTGCTCATACAGATCTTGATTATCCAGGGCAGCAAAACGCAGTTTGTCGCAGGCATCAGAAGCGTTGGAAATCAGCTCACGGAGGAAAATCTCCTTGTTGGAATACAAGGAGTGAATCATAAGGTGCAGAAGCTGTTTTACTTCCGTCTGAAATCCCAGGGTTTGGGCTTGGGTGTCTGTAGTCATGCACTGCTCCATCAATAGGTTTCAGCCAAAGCTGCAACGAAAATGGGGACAAGTGCATGACTTTCAAGGGTTAGCCGGGGTTACTGCTCATTAATTCCCGTAAGGTGGATGACTTAAACTCACGTCGGTACAGCACATAAACCACGATAGTCGAAGAAGTAATTAACACCCAGGGACTGATAAACCACCCCAGTAACGCCAAACCAAAGTAATAAGAGCGCAGGCCAAAATTGAAGTTATTCGCCGCCATTGAGCACACCTTGGCACAGCGAGCAGCCAAAATTTGCCGCTCCTTAGCCGAAACCTTAGGGTCATCTGGCAAGGGGGCTCCCCCTACCAATACCGAACAAAAACCGTATTGGCGCAACGACCAGGTGAACTTGAAAAAGGCATAAACAAACAAACAGATCAGCACTACCAGCTTCAGTTCGACCTCCGCTTTTGTCGAAGGCTCAACAATTGGCAGATCTGACAGTAACAACACCGCCTTCTCTGAAGTGCCGAGTAAAGTGATCACACCAGCGAGAATTAGCATGGTAGAAGAAGCAAAGAACGCCACACTACGCTCTAAATTAGCTATCGCACTGGTATCGGCGATACGATTTTCCCGCTCCAGCATGCGCGTCATCCAATCTAAACGATAAAGATGCAGCACACTGGCCAAACTCGGTGTTGTCCGCGAACGCTTAATCGCAAACAGGGTATAACCGCGAAAACACAACATAAACCAGACGAATGCCAGCAAATTATGCCAGTTCACCTGGAGCATCAAATAATTGAGGTAGTCCTGCATGACATCCAACTCAGAACAAAGCGTTTATCCTGCCAATGCTTGTGGCGGCGGAGATACTAGCGCTTCCTGCTGCTTAGCGAAATAGGCCTGTACCTCATCCCAGCCTATTTCCCGCCCCGCTTCCTGATGCAAACGAATCAGGTGTAAGCGCAGAAGATTACGGCCATAGTCCAGGGTGGCAGGACGACTAATATGACGGGGATGCAAACCAGGAGCCTGCAGGCGGCTATATAAACGTAAATAATCCAGCATCCAGTGCTGTTGCTGACGCGCTACGATACGGTAGTGGCCTAGGGGGGCAGGAGTATAGAAGCGCTGGCGCCGCAGTCGAAACAGCGCGTCTTCCGCCGCTTCAGCGGTAGCAAAGGTACGGGGTAAAAAGCTGGCATCCATTACCCATAATGGCGCCCACTCATTACCCACTCGCTGCTCTACCTGATAGGTAGCCATGCTTCCCCCTCTACACTAATGCGCTGCTGACCAGCCTGTTAAGCCTAAGCCTTAATCGGCCAGATGCCAGTTCGTTTGAGCCCATCATTACGCCAAAATAAAAAAGGGAGCCGAAGCTCCCTTTTTCTGCCAGACTTACTGGCCTTTCATTTCCCAGCCAGTCAGTTCGGCCAAGGCCTTACCGATATCAGCCAGAGAACGAACAGTCTTCACACCAGCGTCCTGCAGAGCAGCAAACTTCTCGTCTGCAGTTCCTTTACCGCCGGAGATGATGGCTCCTGCATGGCCCATACGCTTACCGGGAGGTGCAGTTACACCTGCAATGTAAGACACCACAGGCTTGGTCACATTAGCCTTGATAAAGGCTGCTGCTTCTTCCTCAGCGCTACCACCGATTTCACCGATCATCACGATCGCTTCAGTCTGGGGATCGTTCTGGAACAGCTGCAGGATATCAATGAAGTTAGAACCGGGAATGGGGTCACCACCGATACCTACGCAGGTAGACTGACCGAAGCCAGCATCAGTAGTCTGCTTAACCGCTTCATAAGTCAGGGTGCCGGAACGGGATACGATACCGACTTTACCAGGCATATGAATATGGCCAGGCATAATACCGATTTTGCACTCTCCGGGAGTGATCACGCCAGGACAGTTAGGGCCGATCAGACGTACACCCAGCTCGTCGCACTTCACTTTCACTTCCAGCATGTCCAGGGTAGGAATACCTTCAGTGATACAAACGATCAGCTTGATACCGGCATGGGCCGCTTCCAGGATAGAGTCCTTGCAGAAAGGTGCAGGAACATAAATCACAGAGGCTTCAGCGCCAGTAGCAGCAACGGCATCGGCAACGGTATCAAATACCGGCAGACCCAGGTGAGTCTGACCACCTTTACCGGGGGTAACACCACCTACCATCTTGGTACCGTAGGCAAGCGCCTGCTCAGAGTGGAAAGTACCCTGGCTACCGGTGAAACCCTGGCAGATGACTTTGGTGTCTTTATTAATCAAAACGCTCATTATTTACCCTCCGCCGCTTTAACTACCTGCTGAGCAGCATCGGTCAGGCTGGTTGCAGCGATGATGTTCATGCCACTTTCCGCCAGCTTTTGCGCGCCCAGTTCAGCGTTGTTACCTTCCAGACGCACGACAACCGGAATTTTCACCCCTACTTCTTTGACAGCAGCGATGATACCGTCGGCGATCAGGTCGCAGCGAACGATACCGCCGAAAATGTTAACCAGAACAGCTTTAACATTGTCGTCGGACAGAATGATTTTGAATGCTTCAGTTACGCGCTCTTTAGTTGCACCACCACCTACGTCGAGGAAGTTGGCAGGTGCACCACCGTGCAGCTTAACGATGTCCATGGTACCCATGGCCAGACCCGCACCGTTTACCATGCAACCGATGTTACCTTCCAGGGCAACATAGTTCAGCTGCCACTCGGCCGCATGGGCTTCACGCGCATCTTCCTGAGAAGGATCGTGCATCGCCTGCAGCTTGGGCTGACGGTACATAGCGTTCGAGTCGATGTTGATCTTACCATCCAAGCAATGCAGGTTGCCTTGCTCGGTGATAACCAGGGGGTTGATTTCCAGCAGCGCGAAGTCGTAGTCCTGGAACATTTTCGCCAGACCCAGGAACACCTTGGTGAACTGCTTGATCTGGTCACCCTGCAGACCCAGTTTGAAAGCCAACTCACGCGCCTGGTAAGGCTGAGCGCCAGTCAGGGGATCGATGGTGGCTTTCAGGATCTTTTCCGGGGTTTCATGGGCTACTTTCTCGATTTCCACGCCACCCTCAGTGGAGGCCATGAAAACGATACGGCGGCTGGAACGATCTACTACCGCGCCCAGGTACAGTTCCTTAGCGATATCGGTGCAGTTTTCCACCAGAATTTTAGAGACAGGCTGGCCTTTCTCATCAGTCTGGTAAGTCACCAGATTTTTACCCAGCCAATTTGCGGCGAATTCTTTAGCAGCGGCAGGAGAATCGACCAGCTTTACACCACCGGCCTTACCACGGCCACCGGCGTGCACCTGGGCTTTGACCACCCACTTGTCACCACCAATTTTTTGACAGGCTTCTGCAGCCTCCTCCGGGGTATCCACGGCAAAACCCTTGGACACCGGCAGACCGTATTCGGCAAACAATTGTTTTGCCTGGTACTCGTGAAGATTCATGCTTGCTACCGTTGTTGTGCACTGTCCTAGATACAGCAGACTAATGTCTACTACCTGGATTTGCAGAGCAGGCTCTGCGTTCGGCCGCCTCGCGGCGGCCGAAAGGCGCGATTAGCGCTTGCGATTGACGATATGGATGGCGTGGTTGTCCACTGCCAGCGCCGCCTCGTGAACCGCCTCACTCACTGTCGGGTGAGCAAAGACAGTCAGAGCGATATCTTCCGCGCTGGAACCAAACTCCATTGCAATAACCGCCTGGGCAATCAGGTCAGCGGCATGGCCGCCAACGATATGGCATCCCAGAATACGATCAGTTGCTTCGTCCGCAATAATTTTTACGAAACCTTCGGTATCGTTAGCAGCCATAGCACGACCAGAAGCAGCGAAGGGGAATTTACCCACTTTGTACTTCACGCCCTGGGCTTTCAGCTGCTGCTCAGTTTTACCAACCCAAGCCAGTTCAGGATGGGTGTAAATAACTGAGGGAATCAAATCATAGCTCATTTGCGCCTTGTGGCCCTGGATGATGTCAGCCACCATCACACCCTCTTCAGAGGCTTTGTGTGCCAGCATCGGTCCACGCACGATGTCACCGATAGCATAAACACCAGGCACACTGGTACGGCACTGGTCATCAACTTTGATGAAACCACGCTCATCAATCACCACACCTGCATCACCGGCCAACAGACCTTCGGTGTAGGGGCGACGACCAACCGCAACAACCAGCTTGTCGACTACCAGGCTCTGCTCACCATTGCTGTCAGTGTACTTAACGGTCACTTCTTTACCGTTAATTTCAGTACCAGTCACACGAGCACCCAGACGCACGTCCAGACCCTGCTTTTTCATAATCTTCAGGGCTTCTTTGCTCACGTCGACATCGCACAGTGACAGGAAGTCATTCATCGCTTCCAACACAACGACTTCAGAACCCAAGCGACGCCATACAGAACCCAGCTCAAGACCGATAACACCAGCCCCGATCACACCCAAACGCTTAGGCGTTTCAGTGAAATCCAGTGCACCAATGTTGTCGACGATGGTGTCACCGTTGACAGGAGCAGGCGGGATATTCACCGCGACAGAACCAGAGGCCAGGATCACGTTAGCTGCTTCATGCACACTAACCTTGCCATCTTTATCTGTCACTTCGACTTTCTTACCAGCCAGTAACTTGCCGGTTCCCTGCAGCAGGGTCACACCGTTACCCTTGAACAGACCTGCAACGCCCTGAGTCAGGTTTTTAACGATGTTATTCTTACGCTTCACCATAGTGGGAACGTCGATATTGACCTCCCCTACAGAAATACCATGCACATCAAAGGCGTGCTTGGCTTCTTCATACTTATGAGTGGAGTCCAACAGGGCCTTGGAAGGAATACAGCCCACGTTCAGACAGGTACCACCCAGTACAGGCTTACCCTCATCACTGACCCACTTTTCCACGCAGGCAGTTTTCAGACCCAGCTGCGCAGCACGAATAGCCGCTACATATCCGCCGGGACCGGCACCGATGACGATTACGTCAAACTTCTCTGACATCTTCTCATTCCTGTTTGTCTAGTCGTTATGGGTGCTCGCGTTAGATATCCAACAGCATGCGAGCCGGGTCTTCCAGCAGATCCTTGATGGTGACCAGGAACTGTACAGCCTCTTTACCATCGATCAAACGGTGATCGTAGGACAGAGCCAGATACATCATGGGCAGAATCACTACCTGACCATTAACCGCCATCGGACGCTCCTGAATTTTGTGCATACCCAGGATAGCAGTCTGCGGGGGGTTCAGGATGGGGGTAGACATCAGTGAACCAAACACACCACCGTTGGTGATAGTAAAGGTACCACCCTGCATATCTTCCATGCCCAGCTTGCCTTCACGGCCACGCTTAGCGAAATCGTTAATAGTACGCTCAACATCCGCCAAGCCCATGCTGTCAGTATCACGCAGCACGGGTACGACCAGACCACGCTCGGTGGATACGGCTACACCGATATCCTGATAGCCGTGGTAAACAATATCGTTGCCATCAATAGAAGCATTCACCGCAGGGAAACGCTTCAGCGCTTCTGTTGCTGCCTTCACGAAGAAGGACATAAAGCCCAGGCGAACACCGTTATGGCTCTTCTCGAACAGATCCTTGTAACGGCTACGCAGCTCCATAACAGGCTTCATGTTGACTTCGTTATAGGTAGTCAACATGGCAGCACTCTGCTGCGCTTCCACCAAACGCTTAGCGATGGTAGCGCGCAGACGAGTCATGGGAACACGCTTCTCAACCCGCTCACCAGCGGCTACTTCAACAGCAGCAACAGGCGCCGCGGCAGCGGCAGGAGCTGCAGCAGGCTTGTTCTTGAGGTGATTCAGCACGTCTTCTTTGGTAATGCGACCACCCTTACCAGTACCCTTAACGGCAGAGGCAGAGAGGTTGTTTTCATCCAACAGCTTGCGCACTGCAGGACCAAAAGCAGCGTCATCACTGCTCTCTTCTTCTGCGGCAGCAGCAGCCGGAGCGGCCTCAGCAGCAGGAGCAGCGGCAGTTGCAGCAGCGCCAGCTTCAAAAACGGCAATCACCTCTTCGCTCAGAACAGTATCGCCTTCGTTTTTGACAATTTCTTTAATCACACCATCAGCAGGTGCCACTACTTCCAGAACGACTTTGTCGGTCTCGATGTCCACGATCAGCTCATCACGAGCTACGGCTTCGCCGGGCTTCTTGTGCCAAGTGGCTACAGTACCGTCAGCAACGGATTCCGGAAAAGTGGGTGCCTTGATATCGATAGTCATGGCTGTTCCTTTCTATGTTTTACAGCAGGCACACTGCCTGTTACCCATTGATGGCGTCGTTAACTAATTTTTCTTGCTCTTCCAGGTGCACTGAAGTGTAGCCTACTGCCGGCGAAGCGGAGTGAGGACGTCCTACACCAATCAGGTCCTGACCTGGGAAGAGGCGACGAATCACATTACGCATGTGATGCTGTGAGCAATACCAAGCCCCTTGGTTCATAGGCTCTTCCTGGCACCATACGATGGACTCCAGGTTAGGGTATTGGCCCATCACTTCACCCAAATCATCTTCGGGGAAGGGATAGAGCTGCTCAATACGGATGATGGCAACATCATCACGACCTTCCGCATCACGCTTGTTCAGCAGATCGTAGTAGACCTTACCGGAACACATGACCAGACGCTTAACCTTGCTCTTATCCTGCTCAGCCACTTCAGGAATGACTGTCTGGAAGCTGCCATTGGCCAATTCTTCCAAGGAGGATACCGCCTGCTTATGACGCAGCAGACTCTTCGGTGACATAACTACCAGCGGCTTACGCAGCGGACGAATCACCTGACGGCGCAGCATATGGAATACCTGGGCCGGCGTAGTAGGTACGCAAACCTGAATATTGTGCTCAGCACACAACTGCAGGAAACGCTCCAAACGCGCAGAAGAATGCTCAGGCCCCTGCCCTTCATAACCATGAGGCAGCAACATTGTCAGGCCACAGAGGCGGCCCCACTTGGTCTCACCACTGGTAATAAACTGGTCGATTACCACCTGGGCACCGTTGGCGAAATCACCAAACTGGGCTTCCCAGATCACCAGCACGTTAGGCATGGTAGTGGAATAACCGTACTCGAAGGCCAGTACCGCTTCTTCTGACAATAAAGAGTCATGAATAGTAAAGCGTGGCTGATTATCAGAAAGGTTTTGCAGGGCTACATAGGTAGACCCATCTTTCTGATTATGTAGCACCGCATGACGGTGGGAGAAAGTACCACGTCCCACATCCTGACCGGTCAAACGAATAGGATGCCCTTGATGCAGAGAGGATGCATAAGCTAAGAGTTCAGCATGGCCCCAGTTGACCGGCATTGCGCCTGCACTCATCAGACGGCGGTCATCCAACACCTTACCGACTTGGCGCTGCACTACAAAGTTTTCCGGCACCTGGCACAGTTTTTCACCGAGCTCTTGCAGCAACTTAATGTCAACACGGGTATCACACTTAGCGGTCCATTCATGGCCCAGATAAGGTTTCCAGTCGACAAAGAGTGCAGTATTAGGCTCAAGCACCAGTGACTTCACCACATGACGGCCATTGTCTAGCGCATCACGGTACTCGTCTTCCATCTGGCGGCTCTGAGCTTCGTCAATCACCCCTTCCAGAATCAAGCGCTTGGCGTAAATTTCACGGGTAGTGGGATGCTTACGAATTTTTTCGTACATCAACGGCTGAGTAGCACTGGGCTCGTCCGCTTCGTTATGACCACGACGGCGGTAGCAAACCAAGTCAATCACCACATCACGACCAAACTCATTGCGGTAGTCCACCGCCACCTGAGTCACAAAAGCCACAGCTTCGGGGTCATCACCATTAACGTGGAAAATCGGGGCTTCAACAATCTTGGCAACATCGGTGCAGTACTCAGTGGAGCGAGAGTCCAGCGGGTTACTGGTGGTGAAGCCAACCTGGTTGTTGATGATAATGTGAACAGTACCACCAGTACGGTAAGCACGGGTCTGGGACATCTGGAAGGTTTCCATGACCACACCCTGACCGGCGAAAGCTGCATCACCGTGGATAGCAACAGGCACAACCTGTTCACCACGGCTATCGCCACGACGATCCTGACGAGCTCGTACCGATCCCTCAACCACTGGGCTAACAATTTCCAGGTGAGATGGGTTAAAGGCCATGGCCAGGTGAACTTCGCCACCAGGAGTCATCACGTTAGAGGAGAAGCCCTGGTGATATTTAACATCACCCGAACCACTCAGAGAACGCTTACCATCAAACTCTTGGAAGAGTTCAGAAGGATTCTTACCCAGAATATTAATCAGGCAGTTAAGACGACCACGGTGGGCCATCCCTATAACCAGCTCCTTGGCACCTAACTTACCTGAACGCTGAATCAGCTCATCCATCAGGGCAATCAGGGATTCACCACCTTCCAGACCAAAGCGCTTAGCACCGGCATAGCGCGAGCCCAAATATTTCTCCAGGCCTTCCGCTGCTGTCAAACGCTCAAGGATATGCTTGCGGAACTCAGGCTCATACTTAGGACGGCTACGCACAGACTCCAAGCGTTGCTGTAACCACAGACGCTCTTTGGTGTCGACAATGTGCATATACTCTGCACCAACAGTGCTGCAGTAAGTTTGCTTGAGATCAGCAATGATTTCTTTCAGAGGGGCTTCGGCCTTACCGAAGAACAGCGAACCAATCTGGAATACAGTATCCAGATCCGCTTCGGACAATTCATGGTAACGCAAGTCCAGATCGGGCACGGGCTTCCGCTGCTGCAATCCCAGGGGATCGAGATTGGCAACCTGATGGCCACGCATGCGATAGGCTTCGATCAGCTTAAGAACCCGTACCTGCTTACGCTCATGCTCGGTACTAACTGTGCTGGTAGCAACAGGAATAGCACGCTTGCGATTCTTCGAGAGTAACAGGAAATGGTCACGGATTGCGGAGTGCGGAATGTCTTGGCTGACATGCTCGGTATGTCGCGGTAAGCGATCGAACTCCTGCCGCCATTGATCTGGCACAGAATTCGGGTCACGAAGATAGTCTTCGTACATCTGCTCGACGTAGGACACGTTCCCCCCCGACAAATGGGAAGTGCGCCACATCAGCTCCATTATGCTTTCGTGCATCTAGATCACCCTGTATGCGGGGATCTACCTGGCTCCTGGTTCTTTAATGACTCTACGCCCGCTGAACCGAGAGTCGATAGAGGGTTTGCCCCATTCCCCTTAGCTTGGTGGTTACCAGTATTAGCTTGTGCTTGCCAGGCTTGAGCCTGATTCTTTTATAGCAACTACCTATTAGAACTAAAGAGGTAATCACTACGCCTTATTAGGCGACGCGATATTCTACTGAATTTTGCGCCACTTCATAAGCTTTTTATGTAAAACCGACCGGAATTTTCCGGTCGGCGAACACCAGCAGGCTCTTAGGTGGCCTGTTGCAGCAACATGGTGCGAATTTTGCCTATTGCCTTAGTGGGATTAAGTCCCTTCGGACAGACATTGACGCAATTCATGATGCCATGGCAACGGAATACACTGAACGGATCATCCAGTTCTGCCAGACGCTCACGAGTAGCCGTATCACGGCTATCAACCAGGAAGCGATAGGCCTGCAACAAACCGGAAGGACCGATAAACTTGTCTGGATTCCACCAGAAAGATGGGCAAGAGGTTGAGCAGCAAGCACAGAGAATACACTCGTACAGGCCATCCAACTTCTCCCGCTCTTCAGGGGACTGCAAACGTTCAATAGCAGGAGCAGGAGTATTGTTGATCAAGTAAGGCTTGATCTTTTCGTACTGCTGATAGAACTGCGACATATCCACCACCAGGTCACGGATAACCGGCAAACCAGGCAGAGGACGCAGTACCAGACGGTTATTTTCTACGCAGGCTGACAACGGAGTGATACAAGCCAAACCGTTTTTGCCATTGATATTCAAACCATCAGAACCACACACACCCTCGCGGCAGGAGCGGCGGAATGCCAGAGTCGCATCCTGCTCTTTCATCAGGTGCAACACATCCAACACCATCAAATCACGCCCGCCGGTGTTAACTTGAACTTCCTGCATATAGGGCGCATCGTCCGTTTCCGGATTGTAGCGATATACACTGACTTGCAGCATAGTCATGAGCAATACCTCAATATGTTCTAGCTTTGGGCGGGAAGGCCTCAACGGTCTTAGGCGCGAAGTTTACGTCACGCTTACCAACACGCTTGTCTACCGGGAAGAACAACGAGTGCTTCAACCAGTTCTCGTCATCCCGCTCAGGGTAGTCATAACGTGCATGGGCGCCACGGCTTTCCTTACGCGCTTCGGCTGCATAAGCAGTAGCAATAGCGACCTCGTAGAGGTTTTCCAACTCCAGAGCTTCAATACGAGCAGTATTGAAGGCATTGCTCTTATCTGACAGATGCACGTTGTTTACGCGCTCACGCAGATCTTCGAGCATCTTCAAGCCCTTCTGCATATTCTCGCCATCGCGGAACACACCGAAGTACAACTGCATGATGCGCTGCAATTCATTACGAACTTCAACCGCGCTCTCACCAGAAGTAGAGTTATTCAGGCGGTTCAAACGTGCCATTGCACGCTCAATATCAGACTCACTAGCAGCATCAGCATCATAACCGTCCGCTACCAGACGCTCGATGTGCAGACCCGCCGCACGACCAAATACCACCAGGTCAAGCAGAGAGTTACCACCCAAGCGGTTAGCACCGTGAACAGATACGCAAGCCACTTCACCACAGGCAAACAGGCCATCAACAAACACGTCCTGACCGTTGGCATCCTGAGTAATCGCCTGACCACCCACATTGGTGGGCACACCACCCATCATATAGTGACAAGTCGGCACAACAGGAACCGGCTCTTTCACCGGGTCAGCGTGAGCAAAGGTCTTGGACAGTTCACAGATACCTGGCAGACGGCTATGCAGTACCTCTTCGCCCAGGTGATCCAGCTTCAGATAAACGTGATCACCATTGGGACCACAACCACGACCTTCCAGAATCTCCATTACCATGGAGCGAGCCACCACATCGCGGGAAGCCAGGTCTTTGGCGTTAGGAGCATAACGCTCCATAAAGCGCTCACCGTCCTTGTTTACCAGATAACCACCTTCACCACGGCAACCCTCGGTCACCAACACCCCCGCTCCAGCGATACCAGTGGGGTGGAACTGCCACATTTCCATATCCTGCATAGGCAGGCCCAGGCGCAGCGCCATACCCACACCATCGCCGGTATTAATGTGTGCATTGGTAGTGGATTGATAGATGCGACCCGCACCACCAGTCGCCAATACGGTTGCCAACGCTTTAATGTAAACGACTTCACCGGTCTCGATGCAGATAGCGATGACACCCACTACCGCGCCTTTCTGGTTAGTCACCAGATCTACCGCATACCACTCGTTAAAGAAAGTCGTACCACCCTTCAGGTTAGCCTGATAAAGAGTATGCAACAGCGCATGTCCAGTACGGTCAGCTGCCGCACAAGTACGCGCAGCCTGGCCGCCACGTCCAAAGTCTTTGGACTGACCACCAAAAGGACGCTGATAAATACGACCTGTCTCAGTACGGGAGAACGGCAGTCCCATATGATCCAATTCAAAAACTGCCTGAGGACCTACAGAGCACATATACTCAATCGCGTCCTGGTCACCGATATAGTCAGACCCCTTAACGGTGTCATACATGTGCCAGCGCCAATCATCATTCGGATCAGCACTCGCGATAGCGCAGGTAATACCACCCTGAGCAGATACCGTATGAGAACGGGTCGGAAACACCTTAGTCACACAGGCAGTCTTCAAGCCCGACTGGGTCAGTTGCAGCGCCGCACGCATACCGGCACCGCCACCACCAACTACAATTGCATCAAAATTGATAGTACGTAGATTTGTCATCGCTTACAGACCCCACAGTACCTGAATACCCCAAACCACATAAACAAACATCAGGGTGCCGCATACCGCCTGAAACAAAAAGCGGATACCAGTGGGCTTGATGTAGTCCGTGGAAACCTGCCACATACCAATCCAGGCATGAGCACCAATTGAGAGCAGGGCTAACAGGCTATAAATGCGCACCCAAGTTTGAGCAAAGAAAGCCTGCCACTGGGCAAAAGTCAGCTCCGGATTCAACATCAGGTAACCAACAATAAAAAGGGTGTAAGACAGCAGCACTACCGCAGTAATACGCTGCATCATCCAGTCATAAAGGCCGCTACGACCAAAACTTGTAATAGTCGTTACCATATCCAAATCCCCGCGATCAAAGCCAACACCACACCCGCACCCAAAGTGACCTTAGCGGCCAAGGTGCCAGACTCCAGCTCTTCGGCGTAGCCGAAATCCTGCAGCAAGTGTTTGATGCCCGCGGCACAGTGATAAAAGAGTGCGGCCAACAGACCCCAAGCAATCAGCTTGGCGAAAAAGCTGTCACGCAAAATAGCGGAGATATCGTTAAACCCCTGTTCTGATTCCAGCGATACATCGAACGCATACATCATGAACACCAACCCCAAGAACAGACCTACGCCTGTTACTCGGTGCAGGATCGACGATACGGCAGGCAAGGGAAGCTTGATGGTCGTCAGATCAAGGTTGACTGGTCGTTTTTTGTTCACGGCTCTCTACACCTTATGACTGCCTTTCCGGCAGGATTATTAAGGGAAGCGCTAAGCACTTGATACGAAAACTGATTATGCGGCATTGCGCACTTGCACAACCTGGAGTTTTCGGCGGGACAGTATAGTCAGTTGCCCCTCCCTTGACAACGCAACCATAGCTGCTACCCATTATCCAATAGTGTTATCAGGCCAAGTATCCATGAGGCTTCGCGCAGCATTTAGCATGACTTTATGGGCACAAAAATTGTCGACACAAGAGCTGATCAAAATCCATACAACTCATATTGAAACTCAATCCAAGCCACACTAATAAAGGATTAATACTCGCTCTGTCCTGAGCGTCCATATAGCTTTTGTCTAAGACTGCTGACAATTGACAAAGGTTTTTTTGCCAATATAGTGGGGACGTCCTTAGCATCAGGGCCGCTCAGACAATGCAACCGGCCCGCACCTTTATAGTGCACTCCGCCGGTGATGAGTCCAACATAATAGATAGGAGCCACCGATGGCTGACAAAAAAGCGTATCTAAAAATCGATGGTCTGGATGAAACCATAGAATTGCCTGTTCTTGCCGGCACTATGGGGCCAGATGTCGTCGATGTACGGGGCTTAACTGCGCAAGGGTTGTTCACCTACGACCCTGGCTTCATGTCGACTGCCTCCTGCGAATCGCAAATTACCTACATCGATGGCGACAAAGGCGTATTGCTGCACCGCGGCTATCCAATTGATCAGCTGGCTGAGCATTCCGACTATATGGAAGTCTGCTACCTGCTGATGTACGGCGAACTACCCAATGCCGAACAGAAAGCTGACTTTATTGCCACTGTTAAAAAGCACACCATGGTGCACGAGCAGCTGAGCTTCTTCTATCGCGGTTTCCGCCGTGACGCTCACCCGATGGCCATCATGTGTGGCGTAGTCGGCGCCCTATCCGCCTTCTACCACGACTCATTGGATATCAACGATCCGACTCACCGTGAAATCGCAGCTTTCCGCTTGATTTCCAAGATGCCGACCCTGGCCGCCATGTGTTACAAGTACTCCACTGGCCAGCCCTTTATGTTCCCCCGCAACGATCTGAACTATGCGGAAAACTTCCTGCATATGATGTTCGCTACTCCTTGCGAGGAATATAAACCCAACCCAGTCTTCTCCAAGGCAATGGATCGCATCTTCCTGCTCCATGCCGATCACGAGCAGAACGCTTCCACTTCTACCGTTCGCCTGGCTGGCTCTTCCGGTGCCAACCCCTTCGCCTGTATTGCCTCTGGTATTGCAGCCCTGTGGGGACCGGCACACGGTGGTGCTAACGAAGCCGTATTGAGCATGCTGGAAGAAATCGGTGACGAATCCCGTATTCCCGAGTTTATTGACCGCGCCAAAGATAAAGACGATCCCTTCCGCCTGATGGGCTTTGGTCACCGGGTTTACAAGAACTTCGATCCGCGCGCCAAGGTAATGAAGCAGACCTGTGACGAAGTACTGTCCCAGCTCGGCAAACAAGATGATCCCTTACTGAAAATCGCCAAACGCTTGGAGCAGATCGCCATCGAAGACCCCTACTTCGCTGAGCGCAAACTCTACCCCAACGTCGATTTCTATTCCGGCATCATCCTGAAAGCGATCGGCATTCCCACCAATATGTTTACCGTGATTTTCGCCCTGTCACGCACTATTGGCTGGATCGCCCATTGGCACGAGCATCACTCTTCTCCAAATCGCATCGGCCGTCCGCGTCAGCTGTACACCGGCGCTACCCAGCGCGACTATCCGAAAAAGTAATGCCACGCCAATATCTTGACTGATATTGCGCTGCCACCAGACCGCCTTCGGGCGGTTTGGTTTTTTCTGGGGCCAAGCCCCGCTATAATGCCCGCCTTTATTTTGTTATGAACCACCGAGCGGCCACCATGGACCTCAGCAAATCCCAAATCACCAACCTCAACAAACTACAAAAGCGTCTGCTGCGCTCGATGGGTCAAGCCATCCATGACTTCAATATGATTGAAGATGGCGACCGCATCATGGTTTGCCTGTCTGGCGGTAAAGACAGCTACACCCTGCTAGAGCTGCTGCTAACCCTGCAAAAGTATGCGCCGATTAAGTACGAACTGATCGCGGTCAACCTGGATCAAAAACAGCCCGGCTTTCCCGAGCACATCCTCCCCGACTACCTCAGTGGGCTGGGTATCCAATACCGCATTGTTGAAGAAGACACCTACAGTATCGTTAAAGAAAAAATCCCCGAAGGAAAAACCACCTGTTCGCTCTGTTCACGCTTGCGCCGTGGCATTCTTTACCGCACTGCCACCGAGCTGGGTGCCACCAAAATCGCCCTGGGCCACCATCGCGACGACATTATTGAAACCCTGTTCCTCAATATGTTCTTTGGCGGCAAGATGAAAGGCATGCCCCCTAAGCTGGTAAGTGATGATGGCCAGCAAATGGTGATTCGCCCCCTGGCATACTGCCGTGAAAAAGACATCAGCAAGTTTGCCAAGCTAAAAGAGTTTCCCATTATTCCCTGTAACCTCTGCGGCTCCCAGGACAACCTGCAACGTCAGGCCACCAAAGAAATGTTGCAGGACTGGGACAAACGCTTCCCTGGCCGGATTGAGAACATTTTCCGCGCCATGTGTCATGTGGTGCCCTCCCACTTGGCCGACACCAAACTCTTTGACTTTGCCAATCTGATCGCCGACGGCACACCACGCCAAGACGGCGACATGGCCTTTGACCCTCCCAGCTTCCCGCGCCAGGATGCAGGCGGCAACCCGGTTGACAGCCTCACCATGGTGCAGACTCTCAACCTGCAATAGACCACAACAAAAACGGCAGCCGAAGCTGCCGTTTTTGTTTCTGCCCAAGCCTTAGCTCAGCAATGCTGCCACCTGAGCAATGTTGGCCTCCAACTCCGCCTCTGTTGGCGCAGTCAAGGTAATGTGGCCGATTTTACGTCCCTCACGGGGTGCCTTACCGTAGTCATGCCAATGAGCGCCCGCCACCTGCAACACCTCATCACGTTGCGGGAAAGTCCCAATAATGTTCAGCATGGCCACCGGCCCCAGCACCCGGGTACTGCCCAACGGTAATCCGCTCACTGCCCGTACATGGTTCTCAAACTGACTGGTTTCAGCCCCTTCAATTGTCCAGTGCCCTGAGTTGTGCACCCGTGGTGCAAACTCATTGGCCAACAACTGATCGCCGACCTGAAACAGCTCCAGCGCCAATACGCCGACATAGTTCAGCTCATCCAGTAGGCGCTTGGCATAGTCCTGCGCCTGGGCCGTCATCACATCCTCTGCCCGCGCCCGGGAAAGATGCAGAATCCCCTGCCGATGTTCATTTTCAGTCAGCGGGTAAAACGCCACATCGCCGCCACGTCCCCGCACCGCCACCACGGAAACCTCACGACTAAAGGGCACGAAAGCCTCCGCAATCAGAGGCACACCACCCAAACTTTTCCAGGCCGCATCAATATCAGCAACCGCTTTAACAACAAACTGACCTTTACCGTCATAGCCAAAACGGCGGGTTTTCAGCACCAGGGGCAAACCCAACTGCTCTACGGCTTGGCGCAGATCCGCCAGCGAGCTCACCGCCATAAAGCCAGGGGTCTGGATACCTAAACGCTGAAACAGACTCTTTTCCGTCAAGCGATCCTGAGTAGCAGCCAAGGCTTCAGCCGTGGGGTAGACCGGCACATGACGCTCTAAAAAGCGTGCGCTATCCAAGGACACATTTTCAAATTCAAAGGTGACGCAATCCACCGCATTGGCAAAGGCTTCTAACTGACGCTCATCATCATAGGAAGCACAATACAGCTCCCCCACCTGCCCCGCACAGGCTTCCGCACTGGGATCAAAGAACACATAACGCTGTCCCAACGGGTAGCCCGCCAATGCCAACATCCGGGCCAGTTGGCCGCCACCAAGAATACCTAACTTCACACTGCCTCCCGCGGGTCTGGCTGAGCCAGGACGGTATCGGTTTGATTCTGACGGAATTGTTCCAGTGCCTCGGCGAACTGTGGGTACTTGTTACCCAGGATGCTGGCTGCAAGCAAAGCCGCATTGCTGGCCCCCGCCTTGCCAATGGCCAGGGTTCCCACCGGAATACCCGCTGGCATCTGTACGATGGACAACAGTGAGTCCATCCCACTCAGCGCTTTGGACTGGACAGGCACCCCCAACACCGGCAATGCGGTTTTGGCCGCTACCATCCCCGGCAAGTGCGCTGCGCCGCCGGCACCCGCAATAATGACTTCAATACCGCGCTCTTTGGCACTCGCGGCATAATCGAATAACAGATCAGGAGTACGGTGAGCGGATACGACCCGCACTTCGTGGGGCACGCCCAGTTGCTCAAGCAGCGATGCCGCGTTTGACATGGTCTCCCAATCGGACTTGGAGCCCATAATGATGCCAACCAGAGGTTTCATAGCCTTCATTCTTCTGCTGGGTTGCTAACCAGGTAGTCCGCCCACTGAAATCGCAGCGGCACCCTATCCTGCCAAGCGCGCTATTGTAACTCAGATACCAATGATTGCAGCGGCTTTTTCCGCTCTTTTAGCTGTGCAGCGCTTCTATTTCTTGTCCGCTTGTTCTAGAATGCCGCGCGCCCTCATCCTTTATTGTTTATTTTTTAATCACCGCCCATGCATACCCATCTCCGTACACGTCAACGCTATGTGTTCGACTGGTGTCTCGCCAGGCAGTGTTCCTATGCCTCTTTTTTGAGTGGCAGCCTTTCCCTGTTAAAAATCCCGCCTATGCGCCGCATTCGTAGCAGCGCTTCCAAGCCTAATGAATGGCTATTCGGCCGGGATCATGCTCTCTGCCTTACCCCCTCGATTCAATACACGCATTAATTCCGGTACAGCACAACAACGCGCCCTTTTGCAGGGGGCGCCCCTTTGGATGCCCGTCAGCATCCGTTTAGTGATTGAATTTAGGTGAATTATGAAACAACGAGCACATGCGTGGATGGGGCTGGTTGAAGGCTCTTTCCTAATGGCATTGGGCGTGCTTTTTTTGCAGGCGACCAGCGTCCCGACGGGGGGGATTACCGGGGTGACCCTGATCCTTGATCGCCTGTTACCAGGGATCAGCTTTGGCACCCTGTATTTTCTGCTTAATCTGCCTTTTTATCTGTTGGCTGTGTGGGAAAAAGGTTGGCAGTTCACCCTGCGCACCCTGATTGCCGTCACCCTGCTATCGGTCTTTACCGATCTGCTCAGCCATAACGTGCAACTGCAGTTGCAGTACCCGCTCTGGGGGGCCCTCGCCAGTGGTGCGCTGCTGGCCTTCGGTATCATTACCCTGTTCCAGCACAATGCCTCCTCCGGCGGCTTTACCATCCTGGTACTCTGGTTGGAAAAACGCATTGGCTTAAACCGCGGCCTGACCCTGTTGGTCATTGATGGCATGACCGTCGGCACAGCGCTGTTTTTATTTGGCTTTGAACAAGCCAGCAACGCCCTGCTGGTAATCATTCTGATGGGATCGATTATCGGCCGCTACAAACCCAATGGGCAGACCCCGCAAGGGCCTGCCAAGTTGGAAAGTCCGGCGGTTAAGGCCCAGGCAACGGCAAAGCACTGAGCGCCGTTAACTGTTGCCACATTTCGGCAAACTGCGGCTCCTGCGCCAGCTGCCATTGCTCCTGCAGAATTTGCTGCAAAATTGCATCCGTGGTGAGCGGGTTAGCGAGCACGACCCGGAATACCAGGGTATCCAGGCGCTGATAACGCTCTGGATTAAGCTGGGTACGGGATACAAATGCCCGTCCCCGCTCCCGCTGGGTCTTTTGTAACTGACGGGTCAACCGATTCAGCAAGAGGTTGGCCTGCCGCCGCGCCTCTGGATCGGCCCCTTGCAACCAATGCTGCAATGCCTGCGGGCATAAGCGATACGTCAAAATATTCAGTACCGGCTCACTGATCAATTCAAAGTGGCTATCCGCCTTGATCAGATTGGCGAAGGCCTTGGCTCGTTCGATGCCACTATTGACCAACAGTTCGTAACCTTGTCGCCCCAGAATATGTAGACCTGAATGCACCAGCAGAGCCATCCCAGGACGAGAGCCCTCCAAGGTGCTGCTGCCTAAATCACGGGACCCCTTGCGAATAATGTACTGGGCATGGTGCACAATGGCTTGCTGCGCCTGGGGGTCTTTAAACAACACCATACCCGCCCCCATAGGCACATACATTTGCTTATGGGCATCGATGGTCACCGAGTCAGCCTGCTCAATCCCTGCCAACAGATGACGATAGCGATTTGAGAACAGCGTCGGGCCACCCCAGGCAGCATCAACATGCAGATAAGCAGCGTACTCCTTGGCGACTGCTGCCAAGGCCTGCAGATCATCGACGCTACCCGTCTCGGTTGCACCTGCTACTCCGACAATCGCCATAATCCGCATGTTTTGCTGTTTCAGCTGCTGGCAGCGTTGACGCAAAGCAGCAATATCAATTCGATTTGCCCCATCAGTGGGGATAGCAATCAGATCATCACGCCCCATCCCCAGCACATCCACCGCCTTACTCAGGGAGTAATGGCCGCGCTCTGATACCAGCACCACCGCCCCTTCATCGCCATAGTGACGCAGCGCCCGCAACCAACCCTCACGGGCAATACCACGAAAGCCCGGACGCGGCCCATAAACACGATTACGCGCGACCCAGAGCGCAGTGATATTGGCAACGGTGCCACCCGAGCAAAATGCCCCCAGATGGCCGTCCGGGTTATGCATCCATTGCTCATAGAATGCATCATCCTGCTCATAGATCAGGCCATGTAGCATCCCTAATACCTGACGCTCCAGCGGGGTAAAAGCCTTGGAGGTTTCGGTCTTAACCAGGTTCTGGTTGAGGGCAATCATAATTTTGGACAGGGGCAACATGAAATACGGCAGTGCCGAGGTCATGTGACCAATAAAACTGGGAGCAGCGGTGTGCACCGAGTGGGCCACCAGCTTCTCTAATAAGAACTCGACCTGCTCCGCCACAAAACGCGGCTGCTCCGGCAAACGACTCTCAGCAAAGTCCTGCTCCACCTCAGCCAGGTCTTTCTCCACAGCCACAATACGTTCACGCAAAAAACCGGCGAGATTTTCAGAAATCTCCCGGTCCAAACGCATCAGGGTCGAATCAGCCCCTTCAGGCAGGGTGAAAATACGCTCCAGGTTGGCCAGACTGGCCTCCGCGTGTTTATCGATGCTGTTGCCTTGCTTTGCACTCATCGCTCTATCCCAGCAGTCCCATCAAGCCAGGGGCACCCCCAGGATATCCCCGGCAGCTCCCGCCGCGGCATTGTAACCTGTCCCTAACTAAGGAAATACCCCAAGCCCAGCAGCAACACTGCGTAGCGCACCCCCTTGCCCAACAGGATCCAGAATGCGCAACGCCCCCAAGGCAAACCTAACCAACCCGCCGCCAGCGGCAAGGCATCCCCCACTAAGGGTAACCACGACCAGAACAAGGCGTAATGTCCATAACGCTGCAGCCAGTTGACTGCCTGCTGCTGCCACCGCGACAGCTGGGCAGGTTGTTGACGCTGACGCATCACCCCCCAAGCCAAACCACGCCCCATTGCCAGGGTAATCAGGCTACCCAGACTGTTGCCCAGGGTAGCGGCCAACCAACCCTGCCACCACTGCTCCGGCGCTTGCTGCAACCACGCCACCAAGGCAATTTCTGAGCCGCCGGGCAACAGAGTCGCGGCTAACATCGCCGTCACAAACAGCCCTAATAAACCCAGGCTCACAGCCCATCCTCAGGCACTGCCCGCAGACAACGCAGTTCACCGAAGGGAAAACGTCCATCAAAGTGTTGAAACGCCCGCTGCAACACTGCGCCCTGGCCATCTTGCTCCAGCTGCTGCAACACCTCACGCACCTCACGCAACTGCCAACTGGGCCACTCCAACACCTCGGTAATACGCAAGGCCCCGGCCTTAATAGCCGCTGCCAAATCAGCATAGATACGGTTTTCGGGTAAGACTCGCTGCTTGGCAATCTGCCCAGGCTCCATCCCAACGCGGAACAGCGCCAGGGTTTCATGGGTATCAGCCGTCAGCCTGGAGTCCTGCCCATCCTGCTGCTGATACAAACGCAACAATGCTAACCAGCTGCCTGCATACAAGCGCAAGCGTTCCTGATTCATACCGGGCAGACGCGCCAGCTGTGTCTCATTTTGTGGGCGGTGCTCCAACATGGCCATCAGAGTGGCATCGGTACAGATTTGATAAGGCGGCAGATTTTGCCGCTCCGCCAGTTCACGCCGTTGCCGCTGCAGCGCTTCCCAAAGTACACGCTGCTGGCCACTGACCCGCAAACGTAAGCGATTGGCCTGATAGCCTTCGTCCTGCCCCTCTTCCCGCAGCCACAGTGTCTGCTCGGCCCGTAACAACGGGCGACAGGCCTCCGTCAAACTGAGCAGCTGGTAGTCATCCCCCTGCCAGTCTAACAATCCCTTCGCCATCAACTGGCGATAGAGTCGCTTCCATTGACTGGCGGTTAACTCCCGCCCTTGGGCAAAGGTGCTCAATTGGGTGAACCCATGTGCCCGTACACTCAGGCTGCTCTTGCCAAGCAGCACCTCCACCTGAGTGGCGACGCCTCCCTGTCCCCGGGTGTGGTATACCGTCGACAACGCCTTGCGTGCTGCCTCGGTCGCATCCCAGCGAGCAGGAGGGTGGAGACAGTTATCGCAATTGCCACAGGGCTCAATCTGCTCGCCAAAATAGTGCAACAGCTGCTGACGACGGCAGCTGGCCTCCTCGCAGAACTGCAGCATGGCCTCCAGCCGACGCAGCTCCAACTGACGCCGCTCCGGACTCAAGTTGGATTCCGCCAAGCGCTTGCGCGCCAAGAGCACATCCTGCAAGCCATACAGCATCCAGGCATCCGCCGGACGGCCATCCCGTCCTGCACGCCCACTCTCCTGATAATAGGCCTCCAAACTACGCGGCATATCCATGTGGGCAACAAAGCGCACATCGGGTTTATCGATCCCCATGCCAAACGCCAGAGTCGCCACCATCAACCCTTCACCCGCTGCTAAAAAGGCGGCCTGATTAGCCTCCCGCTGAGGGTGCGGCATGCCCGCATGGTACGCCCAGGCCGCATAGCCTTGTGCTTGCAAAAAACCCTGCAACTCTTCGACTTTTTTACGTGAGCCACAATAAATAATGCCGGGATGATGGGGATGCTCACGGCGAATAAACTGCAATAGCTGCTGCTTTCCCCCTTGTTTGGCATGCACCCGGTAACGAATATTGGGCCGATCAAAGCTGGACACCAGACAATGCTGCAACTGCAGTTGGCTGATTATTTCCTGCTGAGTTTGCGGGTCTGCGGTGGCCGTCAATGCCAGGCGCGGCACCTGCGGAAAGCGCTGCACCAGCTGGCACAACTGTCGATACTCCGGACGGAAGTCATGCCCCCATTGAGACAGGCAGTGCGCCTCATCGATGGCGAACAGCGCCAAAGGGGAACGCTCTAGCAGCTCCAGCATCGAGCCAAGCAATAAGCGTTCCGGCGAGATATAGAGCAAATCCAACAGCCCCTGGCGTACCTGCTGCAGAATCTGGCTGTGGGCCTCTGCTTCCAGCCCCTGGTGCACACAGGCCGCCCGCACTCCCAAGCGCTGTAAATTAGCCACCTGATCCTGCATTAAAGCAATCAAGGGGGAAACCACCACTGCCACTCCGGGCAAAATCAGTGCCGGCAGCTGGTAACACAGTGACTTGCCACCGCCGGTGGGCATCAGCACCAGGCTGGACTGCCCCGCCAGTAACGCGCGGATAGCCGCCTCCTGCTGACCAATAAAATGGTCATAGCCGTACAGCTGCTTGAGTAATGTGCGTGCCTGTTCAATCATGGGGGCGCATTATCCGCGAAAGCCATACAGGTGTCATCGGCTGGCAGCTGAGTTACAATGCAGCCCCCTTGTAGAGGATTGACAGATGAACCAGCCCCTAGCCCATCCCCTGAGCGATGAAGAGTTCGAGCAACTCGAAGATTTTCTGTTTTCTCCTGCGGTCTCCGAGGAAGCGCTGGACTACATTGGCATCCACGGTTTACTGACTGCCGTTGCCATCTGCCCCAAGCCAATCAGCCGTGAAACCTGGCTAGAGGCGATCTTTACCGAAGAGCCGGGCTGGGAAAGTGAAGAACAGAAAAGCCTGATCATCAGCCTGCTAGAGCGTGAGCTGACAACCCTCAAGGCCGAACTGGAAGGTGAAGAACCGCTGGAACTACCCTGCGACCTGACCCTGGATGATGAAGAAGGCTTGCTGACCAGCTGGGCCCAGGCCTTTATGGAAGGGGTTTATCTGGACGAAGCCGCCTGGTTTGACGAACACGAAAGTGAAGTCGCTGAACTGATGCTGCCGATCATGCTGGCATCCGATCTGTTTGAAGACCCCGATCTGCGCGCCATCCGCAAGAATGCCAAGATGACTCAGCAGTTCTGTGACGAAATCCCCGACCTGCTCACCGACCTGTATCTGTTGTTCCGCGCACCAGCGGAAAACAAAGGGGGCAAAAATGGTCGCCCAGGTCCGCGAGTGAACTAATCTCGCGCTATGACCTAATGCAAAAGGCCCGTTAAGGGCCTTTTGCATATCTACTCCAACACGGCTCAGCTCAGCGTACCCTGAGCCTAATAATGGGGGAGCCTAGCAGTGGACACTTAGGCCTTTGGCCCCCGGCCACTACGCTCAAACGCATCCCACAGATCGTCCTCACCCTCATCTTCGAGCCAATCGATCTCGTCTTCATGCTTGGCCATGACCTGATCGAAGTACTCCAGCTCCGCCTCATCCACTTTGCGGCCTTGCTGCATACGCTTGAGGATCGACATTAAACGCTGGTCTTTCTCTGCACCGGGGAAGGGTGGCTCCACCACCAGCTCAGGTTGTGCAGGCTGCGCTTTTGTTTGCGGCTTAGCCTCCACCTCCGCCACATTGGCCTGAGGTTTAAGCATCTCTTTACCCGCCTGCAGACGCTGCAGGTTCTGCAAAACCCGACTGCTGCGCGGTGTATTGGACGAGGCAGCAGGAGCCGAGCGGCCAGATAATTGCACCTGATCTTCTTCCCCATCCTGCTCGTCAACAAAACGCTGATACACCGATTTCACTTTTTTATTGCGCGCCAGCCAACGATCCCGGTACAGCTTCTTCAGCTCGGGATTAGCATCCCGACGTACCGGTTTGAGTGCCTTGGCTTCTTTCTTCGCTTTACCAGGGGACAGGCGCTCTGCCCCACCGGTACGTTTCTTCTTATCACGACTCATTATCAGACTCCTGCTCTTGCAGTGCAGCCGCCTGGGCCGCTTCTTCCGCCAGCTTGGTCTCCCACTCTGCAACTGTGTCCAGAGTAATGCGACCCAAGTGACCGGCGCGTAATTCTTGAATTAATAGTTCAGAGGCCTGGTGTAACTCCACCACCCCACCTGCACGCAGACATCCACGCTTACGACCGATGTCTTCCACCAGGGTCAGATCATCCTCAGCTAACGTCTTTAACTTATAACGCTGTAACAAGGCATCCGGGTAGCGGCGGCGTAGTAAACCAGCCAAATACAATGCCACTTCCTCGTAAGCCATCGCGGTATCCCGTACCGCACCGCTGGCCGCCAAACGATAAGAGGCATCAACATCTTCAATCTTCGGCCACAGCATACCGGGGGTATCCGACAGCGCCATACCTTCCTTCAGCAACACCCGTTGCTGCGCCCGGGTAACAGCAGGCTCATTGCCTACCTTAGCGATTTTACGACCAAACAGAGTATTGATGATGGTGGACTTACCCACGTTGGGAATCCCCATGATCATCGCCCGCACATTGCGGCCAGACTCTGCCCGAATCGGGAACAGGCTCTTACAGAGCTCCGGTAGGCGCTTCAACGCCTTGGGCTGCTCCATACACACATCCAATGCCGTGACATTATCCTGTTGGCGAAACCAGTTAACCCACTGCTCTGTATGGGCAGGGTCGGCCAGGTCGCTCTTATTCAGCAACTTGATCACCGGCTTGCCCTGGCACAGCTTGGCCACCATGGGGTTAGCACTGGAATAGGGTAAGCGGGCATCCAACACCTCAATTACCACATCAATTTCCGGCATCGCCTTGGCAATTTCCTTGCGCGCCTTATGCATGTGGCCGGGAAACCATTGAATACTCACACTCACCTCTCTTATCTGCAATTCAGCCACCGCCTGGCCACTGACCAAGCCTTTGACCAAAGTGCCAGCATTTAGCTTAAAAGCGACATCAAGCCCATTCTAAGCTGACAGCCCCACCCCAGCGGTCTAGAGTTAACAAGGTTAACCCAGCTGCCTCAGGGGCCGAGCATTATATACGCCCTCCCCCTGTTCAGAAAGGAGTTGTCTTATGGAGTGGATTCTCAGTGTCATGGCCGAAGACCGTCCCGGCCTACTCGAGCGTATCGCCCGCTGCGTGCAAAATCATCAAGGGAACTGGGAAGAGAGCAGCCTCGCCCGCCTGGCAGGTCGTTTTGCTGGCATTATCCGCATCACCTTACCGGAAAGTCAGGGGGATGCCCTCCGCCATGCTCTGCTCGATTTGGTCGAGTATGGATTGCAGGTGCAAATTCAACCCGGTAGCAGCCAGCCCCTACCTAACCGCCGTAAAGTGTTTCTCGATCTGTTAGGTCAGGACCAACCAGGTATCGTTAAGGAAATCACCACGATTCTCGCCGCCCTGGAAGTCAATATTGAAAAGCTGGATACCCAGGTGGAAAGCGGCAGTATGTCTGGCGAGTTAATGTTCCGCGCCCTGGCCCGCCTCAGTGTACCGGATGAGCTGGATCTGGATGTGCTCAAATCCAACCTTGAAGCTATCGCTAATGACTTAATGGTGGACATTAGCCTGCGTCAAGACTAATCACTACAGCGCGGCACGCTGCCGCGCTGCTCTCCCCTTCACTTAGGACAGCACATAATACTGACCTAGCAGCTGTTCGACCTGCTCCACTAGAGCCACCCCCTGCTGCAAAGCAAAACCATCCTCACTCAGCTCGGCCTGGCCGGTCAGACCATCGACTGCTCCCGCCTGCTGCATCCGCTGCGCTTCGTGCTGTAAGTCAAATACCTCATGTAAGAAGCGGCCTTGCAGAGCCATCAACCAGGCTGCCAGTACATAACCCGCCCAATTCGACACCGTTGCTGGAATCAACTCCGTACAACCCGTCACGCAGGGGGTAATGGGCAAAGAAGCTAAGGCCTGGTTCACCTTACCCATACCAATTTCATTACCGCCATCACCAATGGCAATCACCGGACACTCCGCCTCACGCACTAACCAATCAAGCTCTGCTACCCGACCACTTAGACACTGCCCGCGCATACTGTAATAGTGACCATCCGCCGCCATCCCGACTCGCTCAATAGCCAGCAACAGGGCAGGTGAATGGGTCGTTAAAAGTTGCATTGCCAATGACTGACTCGCTTCCCGCCCCATAATCGGGAACTCGGTACAGGGCAACAGCTCCTGCATATAGGCAAACAATGGCCGTGAGCAAAGTAAACGACAGGGGCGTTTAGCAGCCTGCAAAGCACGAGCCAGCGCCAACGCACCCAGGGGGCCATCATTTTCAAAAGTATCCCCCACCGGAAATCCGGACAGCAGCCATACCTCTCCCTGCGCATGGACCAGATGGTTGAGGCTGCGGGCTAAATAGCCCGGCTCCAGACTAGCGGCCACCTGCTCCATCCCACGTTTGCCTTGCTGTAACAGCAGGGACTCCAAACCTAATCCCAACTGCCAGGAGGACGTGTCAGGCGACACACTACGCCAATGTTGTGTACTCATACTTTTTTTACTCTTGATTACCCCTATTAACATGCTGACCACTACCCTGCAGGAGCAAAGCAATGGACATCATGGAGCTTTGGGGTTGGCTATCCGTGCAAATAATCGCGCTACTCTGTCTACTGCTGGCGGTTTACCACCGACGCCAACTCAAACTACAAAGCCAATTTGAGCAATACAAGCTCAAGATGCATGGCCTCAACAAAGACTTGCTGCATAAACATAGCCAGCTCGTGCAACAGGCGGACAAAACCCGTCGCGCCTTATTGCAAGCACGTGAGCGTAAACCTGAACTCCCCCCCGGCTATGTCATGGTAGAAGAGAACCGCCTGCAGGTATTACAACAAGCCGTTGCTCAACTAGATCATGAAGATGAACTGCACAAATTGCGTTTATTGGTAAAAGAGCAACAACAACTCATCCACGACTTAAAAGACCAGCTAGCCCAAGCCCACGACGAAACCACCAAGCAACGCTATCTTGATGAGCAAAACAACGCACTACAAAATCAGCAACGGATGCTGAAAGAGGCAGAAAACTGTATTACCCAGCTGGAAATGGAACTCAATCAGGCCAAAACCCTGGTGGCGCGCTTTGCCCAAGACAGCAAACGTATGGTGGCAGAGATTGAACTCCTGCAGCATCGCCAGCAAGAACTGGAAGATGAACTGGCATTAATGTCGCGGATGGCAGAAGTGAACGTCGCCTCCACCGACTCCCAACCCTTTACTGATCTTTATGCTGAGTCAAACGATCAGCGACACCAAGCTGACGCTGGAGGTCGACATGCGAAAGGCCTGGAGAAACCTGCTTAAGCGTTTACAAGCCCCCTGGGAAATGCCCTGGATGACAGGTAGAAGACGCGACCCCCAACACTTCTACGGTCGCGCCTTTACCAGTAAGCATTCACGCAAAGTCAAAAAAGTGCGCACCCTCTGGACCTTCGGTGGCATTACCATGCTCAGCCTCGGCCATCCTGCGTTGATCGTGGGCCTTGCCCTATTGCTGACTTTTATTTCCTTTAGTCTGCTGGACGAAACTCCCTAGTGATTATTTTTCCGCTTCCAGCAGAACAAACTTGGGGGTTGCCGCCAGCTGACGCACTTGGCGAAACTGCTGCTTTAAACTTTGGTGATAACCCAGATGTCGGTTACCAATCACCCACAGACGCCCACCGGGCGCCAGCGCTTTAGCAGCCTGGCGAAACATGCGCCGTGCAATAAAGTCCCCTACCACCTGTTGCTGATGGAACGGCGGGTTATTGAGAATAAGATCAAAACTCCCCGCTTCCACCCCCTGCAAACCATCACCAATACTGAACTGCGCCTCACACTGCGGACCAAGGTTATGCATCAGGTTATGCTTTGCAGAGGCCAAAGCCATAAAGGACTCATCATGAAAACTCAGTGCAGAGCTTGGCTGTAAGCCAAGCGCACGTAAGCCTAGCACCCCATTACCACACCCCAGGTCGGCAACTCGCAGCCCCTCCTCAAGTTGAAGATGCTGTAACAACACCCGGCTGCCAATATCCAGGCTGCCGCGGCTGAATACATTGGAGTGTTCCCCCAAGCGCCAGCCGTACTCAGCAACCTCGTAATGACTCAATCCAAATTGGTAGGCACCACTGGCAGGCTGTGTCAGCTTCACCTGCACCACCCTGGCCTTGCGTTTGGCCAAACCAAGCTGCACCTCTCCCAGTTGCTGCAATACCTTAAAGTGGCCGTTACTCCAGTGCTTCACCATTCCAATCGCCAGCACCAGGGTATCGGGGCCAGCACAGGCCCGGATCAACCCCAACTGATCTTGCATATAAGCCAGGGTTTTCGGCAAACGCCACAGCACAACATCCACTGGCTGCTGAGGCGCCTCAAGGTCGGAATAAAGCTGGGGAGGAGTGAGCTGATTACTGGCTGCATTACGCCGTGCAGCCTCCTGCGCCAGCCAGGAATCACCCACGCTAACAGGATCTGACTCACGCAGTGCTAAGGCCAAGGCACCAAAGCTATCATTGAGGATCAAAATGCGCTTATCCCGCGCCGGCTGACCAGGGCCAGTAAAAATGGCAGAGAGCTGCTCTAACGCATAATGATCGGCGGCATCAAACGCACGCAATTCACGGTCACCCTCATCGGGGTAACGACTTAACATCAATCGACACCAGGGAGTTTCAAATTCCGCTTGCACAGGCACCTCCTAAGCAGAGGCGCATTGTACATGGGCTCAAGCCCCAGCGTTAACTCCAGTCATCACGATCTTGGCTGTAAGTATGCAAACGGGTAGCGTCTTCTATCGCCTCCATAAACAACGCTTCAGCTTCTTTGTGGAAGTTCGGATTTAAATTCACCAATTCCTCCAACAGCGCCGTTAATACTTCAGCTGGATCAGCCTGCCTTTGCTGGCAACGCTCGACAAAAGCTTTCGGGACAGCAATTTGCATCTTGACTCGGTGAGACTCCATAAGGTGACTCCTTCAGTACAGTGCCTGCTTTGCTCCTTGGGTTACAAAAGCAGACATTTCAACTACACTCGCCGGCGACAAAGCCGATATAATCCGCGATCCGGCACACTTTTAGCCCCTTTTTTGGCAGATTCCGCTTTCCATGTCAGACGCCAGCGCGCCTCAACAGCCCAGCCTTGAAGAGCGCTATGCTCAGCTTGAGCAAGCCTTCAATGAGCTGCTGCAAGATGCCCAGCAACACCAGTTGGCGCTCAATACTTTTCGCGCACTGGAGCTGGAACTGCTCAAAGCCAACACCCTGAGCAAATTGCTTGATACTCTTCTGGAAGGGCTATTACAAAGCTTTAAGCTGGATGGGGTACGACTCTGGCTACTCGACCCAGAGCAAAAAATTGAAGAGCTATTAGGTGAGTCCTTCAGTCAATTAAGCCAGCTCGGCCTACGCCTGGAATCCTCGTACGACCTACTGCGCCAACGTTTTAATCAAAGCGAACCCCGTTTAGGCGCCGTTTCACCACTGCAGTACCATGAGCTAGGTTGGCCAAGCCAAATTAAGAGCCATGCCATTTTGCCTCTGTGCCGTCAGGAGCATTTGATTGGCGCCCTGGTACTGGGGAGTCAACATCCCCAGCGCTATCACCAAAGCCAGGGGCAAGACATGCTCCATCACTTTGCCTCCATTACCGCGGTCTGCATTGAAAACACCATCAACCAAGAGAGTTTACGCCAACTCAGCTTGCGCGATGCCCTGACCCAGCTATGGAACCGCCGCTACTTTGACAAAGCCTTAAAAGAAGGACTGGAGCGAGCCTGCCAAGGGAGTTATCCGCTCTCTTGCTTATTGGTCGACATCGATCACTTCAAGCGCATCAATGATACCTACGGCCACCCTGCAGGCGATAAAGCCTTAACCCAGGTGGCGGAGGTACTACGTTCACAGGTGCGCCAAACCGACATTATTGCCCGCTATGGCGGCGAGGAATTTGCCGTTCTGCTCCCCGGCTGTGATCACGAGCAAGCCTTGCGCATTGCGGAAAGCATGCGCCAACAAACCGGCAAAAAAGTACTCAAGAACAGCCAAGGGCAGTCTTTCACGCTGACCCTATCACTCGGCCTTACCACCTACACCCCCCATGGCGGCCAGCGTCCCGCTCCTTCACTTGCCACCCAAATTCTGCTAGAAGCTGATAACGCGCTATACCAGGCCAAACGCAATGGCCGCAATCAGGTGGTGTTCAGCGAGCGCAGCGGCGAAGAAGAGGCCATCTCACTGCCGCCGCTGTTTGACCACTAACTCGCTAGCATTACTACCTGCATCGACTTCCCCCATAAACAAGAAAAGGGCCATAGAGGCCCTTTTCAGCTAATACCACTCTCTTACTCTTTCGGGAAAACCGGCAGAGTTGAACCAGTCAGATGCTGCATGATGCGCACCACCTGGCAAGAGTAGCCAAACTCGTTGTCGTACCATACGTAAAGCACACAACGGTTACCGCTGACGATCGTTGCCAAGCCATCAACCACACCAGCGGCACGGGAGCCAACAAAGTCAGAAGAGACCGCTTCGGGAGAAGTGGAGAAGTCGATCTGCTTCTGCATCTCAGAGTGCAGCGCCATCCAGCTCAGGTAGTCGTTCAGCTCTTCCTTGGTGACATCCTGCTTCAGCGTCAGGTTAAGGATTGCCATAGACACGTTAGGCGTGGGAACACGAATCGCATTACCGGTCAGCTTACCAGTCAGCTCAGGCAGCGCCTTAGCCACCGCTTTTGCTGCACCTGTCTCAGTAATAACCATGTTCAGGGGCGCCGCACGACCACGACGATCTGCCTTATGGTAGTTATCGATCAGGTTCTGGTCATTGGTATAAGAGTGCACGGTTTCAACGTGGCCGTACTCCAGACCAAACTTGTCGTTAACTGCTTTTAGTACCGGCACGATAGCGTTAGTGGTACAGGACGCCGCCGACAGAATCTTGTCTTCCGCCGTAATATCGCCATGGTTAACCCCCATCACGATATTCTTCAGCTCACCCTTGCCAGGAGCCGTTAACAGTACGCGGGCCACACCCGTAGCGCGCAGGTGCAAAGACAAACCATCAGCATCACGCCACTTACCGGTGTTATCCACTACCAGCGCATTGCTAATGCCATAGCTGGTGTAATCAATGGTGTCAGGGGCATCAGCATAGATCACCTTGATCACGTTACCATTAGCGATGATGGCATTGTTCTCTTCATCCACGGTGATCGTACCGCGGAAAGAGCCATGCACAGAGTCGCGACGCAGTAGGCTGGCACGCTTAACCAAATCATCAGCACTGCCTTTACGTACCACGATGGCACGCAGGCGCATGGTTTGACCACCACCGGTTTTGCTGATCAGGATACGCGCCAGCAAACGACCGATGCGACCAAAGCCGTAGAGCACAACATCAGTTCCCTGACCTTCACGGCTGTTTTGCGGGGCATCCGCCAGTTCAGCACGCAGGAAAGCCAACAGATCCTGATCTTGGCCCTGCTCAGCATAACGCTCAGCCAGCTTGCCAATGTCCACATGGGCGGCATACACATTGAGCTCGCTCAATGCTTGCAAAATGGGGTAAGTGTCAAAAACTGACAACTCAGTGCCAGTGATCTGGCGAGCGAAACGGTGGGCCTTGATGATGTCGATCACAGAACGATTGACAATGACCTTGCCGTAGACAGAGATCTCAACGTTGCGCTCACGGTACAGATGACCCACCAGGGGAATCATCGACTCGGCAACGGATTCACGTTCTTTCCACTCGGCAAACACTTTTTCTTGACTCACGGGTGTTTCCTTCAATGTCGAGGAGAGGGTTTCGGGCGCGCCAATTATCCCTGTTTATGCCGAGCCGGGCAAACGCTAGCGATACCTGCTTTGTTAGCATTTTGGCTAAGCCGCTGACTGCAGCCGCTCTCAACATAGGGTAAGATGGCGCACGGCGGGCTAGACTGCCCCTCATCCCGTTCAAGTGACAAGGACATAGGCACGCTGTGAGTAGCTCAACCATCGCGCTAAACCTGCCCAAACACCCTGGCGATATCCGTTTTTTTGGCCAACTCCAAGGAAGCGCCTCGGCCTGGCTGCTGGCGCAAACCCTGCGTCAATATCAGGGGTTATTGATCGTTCTGACGCTGACATCCTCTCAGGCTCAGGAGCTAGAAGAGGAACTCCACTACCTGCTGGCCAGCGAAATTGAACAGGGCTTACGTCCGTTGAGCTTTCCCGATTGGGAAACCCTGCCCTATGACCGTTTCTCCCCTCACCAGGACATCACCTCCCAGCGTTTACATACCCTGCATCAGCTGCCGCACACCCAATGGGGCTACCTGATTCTGCCCCTTAGCACCCTGTTGCAGCGACTCCCCCCACTGAGTTACCTGGATGCTTTCAGCCTGGAGGTGAAAGTCGGTCAACGCTTTGACCCCCACCGTTATCGCCAACGCCTGGAGCAAGCGGGATACCGTGCCGTTGACACCGTCTATGAACATGGTGAATACGCGGTGCGTGGTGCCATCATGGATATTTTCCCGATGGGCAGCCCCTTGCCACTGCGAATTGAACTCTTTGATGATGAGGTCGAAACCCTGCGCACCTTTGACCCGCAGAGCCAGCGCACCCTCAACACCCTGCCTCAGGTCAAGCTGTTACCCGCACGGGAATGCCCACTGGATGAAGCCAGTATCAGCTTCTTCCGCCAGCGTTTTCGTGAACGTTTCGACGTCGATCCACGCCAGTGCAGCATCTATGAGGATGTCAGTCATGGCATTGCCCCCGCTGGTATCGAGTACTACTTGCCGCTGTTTTTTAAAGCCACCAGCACCCTGTTCGACTTTTTACCTAAGCAGGTTCTCCTCGCCCACTTTGCCGGCTTGCAGCCCCGCCTGAACCAGCTATGGCAGGACATTCAAAACCGTCACCAGGAATTGGGACACGATATTCGTCACCCCATTCTCAGTCCTGAGGAGCTTTTTTTACGTCCTAATGAGCTGAACCAGGCGCTCAATCAATTACCGGGATTACTGCTGGATAGCGATCCCCAACCGGAAAAAGCCGGTCGCATCAATCTCGCCAGCAGCCTGCCACCGGCCTTAACCATTGACGCCCGCCAGGAGCAGCCCTACCGTGCCTTGCAACAGTTTGTCCAACAGCATTCAGGTTGGCACATCCTGCTCTGCGCTGAGAGCAATGGTCGGCGCGAAGCCCTGCTAGAGCATCTGCAAAAAGCCAAACTGAGTTTTACTCTGCTCGACAACTGGCACGCCCTGGCCCAGCAACCGCCAGGCCTGTATCTCAGCATCGCCCCCTTGCAGCAAGGCTGCCTGTTACCGCAACAGCAACTGGCCATTCTGAGTGAAAACCAGCTCTTTGGTTTACAGGTGCGCCAGAGCCGGCGGCGCCAACGTCAGCGTGATGACAGCAATGAACAGGTCATCCGCAGCCTGACCGAGCTCAGCCCTGGCGCACCAGTGGTGCACCTCGATCACGGTGTTGGCCGCTATCAGGGCCTGGTTACCCTGGAAGTGGAAGGGCAACAGGCCGAGTTTCTGATGCTGGAATACGCCGATGAAGCCAAGCTCTACGTCCCGGTGGCGGCGCTGCAACTAATCAGTCGCTACACCGGTGCCAGCGAGGAGCTGGCGCCCCTGCATAAACTCGGCAGTGACAGCTGGCAAAAAGCCAAACGCAAGGCCGCCGAAAAAGTACGGGATACCGCAGCCGAACTCTTGGATGTATATGCTCGTCGCGCCGCCCGCAAAGGTTTTGCTTTTACCAGTAAGGATGAAGACTACGCCCAATTTGCTGCCGCCTTCCCCTTTGAAGAAACCGCCGACCAGCAGACAGCCATTGAGGCCGTTCGCCAGGACATGGCCGCCAGCACCCCCATGGACCGCTTGGTGTGCGGTGATGTGGGCTTTGGTAAAACCGAAGTCGCCATGCGTGCCGCCTTTATCGCCGTCCAAAATGGTAAGCAGGTTGCGGTATTGGTTCCCACCACCCTGTTGGCGCAACAGCACTACGAAAGCTTTCGCGACCGCTTTGCCGACTGGCCGGTAAGAATTGAGGTGCTGTCCCGTTTCCGTACCGGCAAGCAGAGTGAAGCTACCCTGCAGGCCGTCACCGAAGGCAAGGTCGATATCCTGGTCGGCACCCATAAAGTGCTCCAGCAAGATGTGCGCTTCAAAGACCTAGGACTGGTCATCATCGATGAGGAACACCGCTTTGGCGTGCAGCAGAAAGAGCGGCTAAAGAGCCTGAAAACCAATGTCGATATCCTCAACCTGACTGCGACACCGATTCCCCGCACCCTGAATATGGCGATGTCCGGCCTGCGCGACCTCTCCATTATTGCGACACCGCCAGCCAAGCGTCTGTCGATCAAAACCTTTGTCCGTGAGCAGGACGAGCGCATGATCAAAGAGGCCTTGCTACGTGAATTGCTAAGGGGTGGCCAGGTCTACTACCTGCATAACGAAGTCAAAGACATTGAGCAGGTCGCCGCCAAAATCCGCGAATGGGTACCGGAGGCACGGGTCGCCGTGGGGCATGGCCAAATGCGCGAACGTGAACTGGAACAGGTGATGTCGGACTTCTATCACCGCCGCTTCAATGTACTGGTGTGCACCACCATTATCGAAACCGGCATTGATGTTCCCAACGCCAACACTATCATTATTGATCGAGCCGACAAGTTTGGCCTCGCTCAGCTCCATCAGCTACGGGGCCGGGTCGGACGCTCTCATCATCAGGCCTATGCCTATCTGCTCACCCCCCCCTGGCGCAGCCTGACTCCGGATGCGCAGAAGCGCCTGGAAGCCATCAGCTCTGCCGATCACTTGGGGGCAGGCTTTACTCTGGCGACCCATGACCTGGAAATCCGTGGCGCTGGCGAACTGCTCGGCGAGGAGCAAAGTGGGCAAATCCATACCATAGGCTTCAGCCTTTATATGGAAATGCTGGAACGTGCGATCAAAGCCATCAAACAAGGCAAGAGCTTTGATCTGGAACGCCCACTGGCCCCCAGTAGTGACGTCAATTTACGAGTAGCCGCACTCATCCCCGAAGACTATTTGCCCGACGTCAATACCCGCTTGATTCTGTATAAGCGCATTGCCAGCGCCGCCGATGATGAGGCCCTGCGCGAGCTGCAAGTGGAAATGATCGACCGCTTTGGCCTGCTACCGGAGCCGACTAAGCATCTGTTCCGTCTCACAAGTCTAAAACTGAAAGCCGAACAGCTGGGTATCGACAAAATCGAGGCCGGCCCACAGCAGGGAATACTGGAGTTTGGCGCCAGCACTCAGGTTGACCCCTTCAAATTGGTGACCTTGGTGCAACGCCAACCTCAACGTTACAAACTGCAAGGGCCACAAAAGCTACGCTTTGAGCTACCGATGGATACCGCCGCCCGCCGTTTCGATGCGGTGGAAGGCTTAGTGGAGAGCCTGCAAAGTCAGGCTTAACTGTGGGCCCACATTAACGCAGCAAGCCAGGGCACTCCTGCCCTGGCTTCGCTCGCGATACTGAGTTCTTAGGTTGCATTCTTAGATTGAAAAGCCTCGCTGACGCATTAGCTCCTCAATCTCAGGCAAGCTTGCAGGATCATCAATAGTGGAAGGCACAGTATAGCTCTCCCCGTCCGCCATCTGACGTAGGATACGGCGCAAAATTTTACCCGAACGGGTCTTAGGCAAGCGTTTCACCACCAGCACACGCTTGAAGCAGGCAATGGCGCCAATGCGCTCCCGTACCATGGCGACCAATTCTTGCTCTAAAGCCGCTTCCTCCACTTCAACCCCGTCTTTTAATAGAACTAACCCAACCGGCTCCTGCCCCTTCAGACTTTCTTGAATACCAATTACCGCGCATTCCGCCACCGCCGGATGGCTGGCCACTACCTCCTCCATCTCCCCGGTAGACAAACGATGACCAGCCACATTGATCACATCATCGGTACGCCCCATGATGAATACATAGCCCTCTTCATCCCGGTAGCCACCATCACCAGTCACATAATAGCCTGGGTAAACATTGAGATAGCCACTACGATAACGCTCAAAATCCCCCCACACAGTGGGTAAGCAGCCTGGTGGCAAGGGCAAGCGAATAGCTACACTGCCCTGCTCATTTGGGGCCACAGGTTGGCCGCGAGAATCAAGAATCTGTACATCAAACCCCGGTACCGGCACCGTCGCCGAACCAGGCTTCACGGGCATAGGCTCAACCCCCATCAGGTTGGCAGCAATTGCCCATCCCGTCTCGGTTTGCCACCAATGATCAATTACCGGGCGCTGTAACTTTTCCGTAGTCCACTCGTAGGTAGGGGGGTCCAAGCGCTCACCGGCCATAAACACGTATTCCAGCTTAGTTAAATCATAGTGCTGTAGCAGTGCCGCCTGTGGATCCTCTTTACGGATGGCTCGAAAAGCCGTTGGCGCCGCAAATAATGCCCGCACCCCGTACTCGGCGCACACCCGCCAAAAAGCCCCCGCATCCGGCGTTTTTACCGGCTTGCCTTCATAAAACACACTGCTGCAACCCTGAATCAAAGGGGCGTACACAATATAGGAGTGACCCACCACCCACCCCACATCTGAGGCCGCCCAAAATACATCACCAGGGCGCTGGTTGTAGACTGACTCCATGCTGTATTTCATCGCTACTGCATGACCACCGTTATCCCGCACTACGCCCTTGGGTTTGCCGGTGGTGCCGGAGGTATACAGAATGTACAGTGGATCCGTCGCCGCAACCGGCACCCAGGACACCGCCTGCGCATTGTCTTCCTCTGCCTGCCAGTCAAAATCACGCCCAGGTTGTAAATCAGCCTCCAGTTGTGGGCGCTGATACAGAATCACCGCCTCAGGCTGATGAAAAGAAAGCTGCAGCGCCTTATCCAGCAGAGGCTTATAGGCAATCTGCTTATTCACTTCGATGCCACAGGAGGCCGTTAGCACCACCTTAGGACGCGCATCTTCTATCCGTACCGCCAACTCACTTGGGGCAAAGCCACCAAACACCACCGAGTGAATAGCCCCCAAACGGGCACAAGCCAACATCGCAATGGCCGCTTCAGGAATCATCGGCATATAAATCACCACCCGATCCCCTTTATTGACCCCCTTGCTCTGTAACACACCAGCAAAGCGACCTACCCTATCGAGCAGTTCACGGTAGCTAATCGCCTGCTTTACCCCCGTCACTGGAGAATCATAGTAGAGGGCAATTTGCTCACCTCGCCCTTGCTCTACATGGTAATCCAGTGCCAAGTAACAAGTGTTCAGCTCACCATCAACAAACCAACGATCAATGCCATTTTCGTCTTTGCCCAGAATCTGGGTTGGCGCTTTATGCCATGCCAGTTTCGCTGCCTGCTTGGCCCAAAACTGACCAGGGGCCTGAATAGATTCTTGATAGTCTGCCTGGTAACCCATAGGTCATCCTCCTCGCATCGATGGTCATTTATAGGATTGTTGACAGTTGACCATTCATCCTTGTCACCATACTGGATTAAGGCCATACAACCACTAAGACCAAAGCCGAATTTGCGACCTATGTCTAACCCCCACAAGGTAAATTGTTGACAATAAAAAAGGGGAGCTAAGCTCCCCTGCAAAAAAGATCAAAAAACAATCAACTTTCAGTTTTAGGCAAGAGCAGATTCAGCAAGATTGCCAACAATGCACAGAGCGCTATCCCCTGCAGGGCAAACTCCCCCAGGTTAAACTGCATACCACCAATACCGAACACCAGCGTCAATGCCACAATCACCAAATTACGGGGCTGGGCCAAATCATGACCGGCTTTGACCAACGTATTCATCCCCACCGCAGCAATAGCACCAAACAACAGGGTCATAATGCCCCCCATCACCGGCACCGGAATAGAAGCCAAAAGCGCGCCTGACTTACCGCAAAAGGACAACACAATGGCAAATACAGCAGCCCAGGTCATGATGGCAGGGTTAAACGCCTTGGTCAGGGCAACCGCCCCCGTTACTTCAGAATAAGTGGTATTGGGCGGGCCACCCAAAAAGCCAGCCAACGCCGTAGCCACGCCATCCCCAAGCAAGGTACGCTTCAGGCCCGGCTTTTGTACAAAGTCTTTCCCCGCCACCTGAGAAATCGCCACCATATCACCGATATGCTCCACCGCTGGGGCAATGGCGATTGGCACGATAAAGAGTATCGCCGCCCAACTAAACTCAGGCGCCACAAAAGCAGGCATTGCCAACCAAGCGGCCTCCCCTACCTTATCAAAGCTCATGTGCCCTAACAGCAGGGACATGACAACCCCTACCAGTAGACCAGCCAAGATCGGCAACAAACGCAGCAGACCTCGCGCCCAAACCGACACCACCACGGTCGCCATCAACGCGGTCATTGAGATAAAGAGCGCATCCGCCAGTGGCACCAGCTGCAAGGCGCCATCACCACTTTTGCCCTGCGCCATATTGACTGCCACAGGAGCCAGACTCAAACCGATCACAATAATGACCGGCCCCACCACTACCGGCGGCAATAAGCGCTGAATAAAACCTGCGCCACGCCAGGCCACCAGCGCACTCAGCAACATATAAAACAGGCCCGCCGCCACTAATCCGGATAGCGTTTGGGCAATCCCCCAAGTTCCTACACCATGAATAATGGCTGGAATAAAGGCAAAAGAAGAGGCGAGAAATATAGGAACCTGACGGCCAGTGATCCATTGAAACGCCAAGGTTCCCGCTCCGGCGGTAAACAAGGCCACGTTTGGATCCAAACCAGTCAACAAAGGCACCAACACCAGCGCACCAAAGGCCACAAAAAGCATCTGGGCACCTACAACGGCGGTTTTCAACACAGACATCTCGTTCATTAATCCGCCCTTACTTGGTGCCAAAAATTTTGTCACCGGCATCCCCCAGACCCGGTAAGATGTAGCCCTTTTCATTTAAGCGCTCATCCATAGAAGCAACATAGATATCAACATCCGGATGGTGAGCCTGCAACTTGGCCACCCCTTCTGGGCAGGCAACCAAAAATAGCCCCATGATGTGGGTACAACCCTTGGCCTTAAGCAGATCAATGGTCGCTACCAAGGTGCCACCCGTTGCCAGCATAGGGTCAACAATCAGCGCCGTACGCTCGTCAATGTCACTGACCACCTTGTCAAAGTAAGGTACGGGCTCCAGAGTTTCCTCATCGCGATACAAACCCACCACACTGACCTTGGCATTAGGAATAAGCTGTAATACACCATCCAACATACCCAAACCTGCACGCAAAATGGGCACAATGGTGATCTTCTTCCCTTTAATATTCTCGACCTGTAACTTCACCCCGTTCCAGGCCTCAATTTCAACCCGTTCAGTGTCCAGGTTACGAGTCGCTTCATAAGTCAGCAGCGTGCCAATCTCACTGCAAAGCTCGCGGAAATGCTTGGTACTGATTCCCTCCTTACGCATCAAACCAATCTTGTGACGAACCAGAGGATGAGTAATTTCGTGAATAGCCATAAGCACTCCCAACTTTTAACGGCATAAAATTAACCGCGCAGTATAGACGCTTTTCTGGCGAGGGAGTACGTGTATATATCCACATCTAGTCCGATCAGATCATTTTAGTTATAATCGCTCGCTTAATTATGAAGGCTGCCTGGCAGCCTTTATTTTATTAGGACACACAAAGGGCTTACCTATGAGCATTTCCGCCGCGGAGGCGATGGCCATTCACGCCCAGGCCGACTGCCTCGTTTCCTCCGAAGAAATCAGCCAAGCCTATGACAACATGGCAGAAGCCATCAGCGAAGTGCTTGCCGACAAAACCCCTCTGGTACTCTGCGTTATGCGTGGAGGCTTAGTCCCTACCGGACAACTTTTAAACCGGATGGATTTTCCGCTGGAAATTGATTACATCCACGCCACCCGTTATGGCATGGCACTAAAGGGGGGAGAAATTGAATGGCGGGTACGACCAGCCAGTGAAATTGCCGGACGCCATGTACTGATCATTGATGATATCTTTGATGAAGGGCATACCCTGCAGGCTATTTACAACACCCTGTCCAACGGCGGCGCCGCAAAAGTTTATACTGCCACCCTAATTAACAAGCTACACAACCGAAAAGTTGATTTCCAACCAGACTTTATCGGTGTCGAAGTGGAAGATAGATTCCTGTACGGCTGTGGCATGGATTACCAAGGCTACTTCCGCAATCTAAATGCAATCTATGCTGTACGCGGCCACTAAAAAGCCAATTTACACGCAATAAAAAAGGAGCTGAAAAGCTCCTTTTTTATTAGTTAGAAAGGAGAGGCAATCAGCTTACCCCTCCACAGTTAACCTGTATTAGTTAACTTTCTTCTTACCTACCACGTCAACTACTACGCGGCGGCTACGCTCTTGGTCTTCTTTGCCATTCGCATCGAATACCAGATCGGTTTCACCGTAAGCGTTAACAGCGGCGTTAGATACACCCAGGCTGTTCAGAGAGCTAACAACGTTGTTAGCACGCTTCTGAGACAGACGCAGGTTATAGCCGTCAGAACCGGGGGAGCTAGCGTGACCAGCTACCGCAACACCCTCAACGCTGTTGAAAGTGCTGTTCACGTTACCAACGAACTCAGCCAGACGAGCCTGATTGGCTTCAGACAGAGTCGCTACGTTGTGCGGGAAGTATACAGTCAGAGACTGTTCTACGTTCTGATATACAGGCTCAGCAACTACAGGAGCAGGCTCTGCAGGCTTTTCACCGGTACATACGGAGATATCTTCAGCTTTCCACTGACTAGTACGCAGACAGGCACCGGAGCCGTCCTTAACTACCACGCCCTTGGAATCAACCCAGTAAGAGTGCGTATCCGGAGTCGCGAAAGCAAAACCGCTTGCAGCCATAGCCAGCGCAAGTACAGTCACGGTTTTTTTCATGGCTAACCTCGTTTTTAGTTCCTTAAAATATTTACCGTCGCAGCGCACCACAACCTGACATTGTCAGGACCTGGGGCGTGGAGGCCTCCAAAACCATCATTATTAAGGTGGCATAATGATAGCAGCTTAAGCTCGCACCCCACAATGCTGTCTGCATGCAGTGTAGTGCAAAGCGTTCAAATTACAAACGGAAAAAGCAGAGCTTTAACCCTATAAATGCGCATAATGGCGCAAGTTTTTATCCATTAGCAGGTAAAGGATGAGGGACTATATCGCCCTCTGCATCTAATTCTGGATAGGGCAAACCCATTTTTTTATAAGAAGCGGCCACTCTAGGATGCGCCCATTCAAAAAACAACCGCTCAAACTCAGAATCAGATAAGCGCATTTGTTCATATAAACCATTACGCCAACGCTGGGTTTGCGCTTCCTGCAAAATAATTCCTGCCGCTACAGACACATTAAGGGAAGAAACCATTCCCATCATGGGTACAACCAAATGCGCATCGGCCTGCTCTGCAGCCCAGTCACTTACTCCCATTCTTTCTGCTCCCAACAGCAGAGCCGTTGGCTGACAAAAATCCCACTCCCGGTAATCCTGAGCGCGCTCTGACCAATGCGCCGCCACGACAGCAAACCCTTGTTCTTTGAGATGTTGCACGCCATGCTCCACCGATTCATGCATCTGCACCTCTACCCATTGCTGGCTGCCCTTGGCCGTACCATTAAAGGGTCGATAACTTTTCTGAGGCTGTACTGCATGCATACGGCCTATTCCTACTGCATCGCAGGTCCTAACCAATGCCGCTATATTACGTGGTTTATGTACCTGATCAGTGAGTAACGTTAAGTCTGGCTGGCGCCTGGCCAATACAGTCTTTATTTTGGCCATACGTTCAGGAGTCATAGAAAAGCTATACCTTTATCAATATTTGATGCCATTTTAGCCTTGGCATCTGACTAATAAATAATCCAGTCAAAACCACTACACAGGCGAGTATCTGAACCAAGCTCAAACGCTCTCCCAATAACACCCAAGCCATTACCAGAGTTAATACTGGAATCAAATTAATAAAAGCACTGGCTTGAGATGCAGGCACCTGACTTACGGCAAAATTATACAAGCCATACGCACCTAAAGTGACTGCGATGCCTAGATACACCACTGCCATACTGGGCAAAAGTGGTAAGTTGGTCGGTAAAGGGGTCGCTTGCCAAAGCGCTAAAGGCATAAAAAATAGACTCCCTACCAGTACCTGCAAGGCAGTTAAACTCCAGGGCGAGTAACGCTGGGTGAGGTATTTTAACAGCAGCGTATACGTCGCCGCGCACACCATGGCCATCAATTCCAAAAAATTACCCCAAGCAGGATGGGGAGCATACTCGTCGCCTTGCCCCGATATCAAACTAAGCCAAACCACACCCAACATCGCCACAGCAAAGCCAACATAGGCTTGTCTCCTTATCTGCTCACGCAAGACGAATGCAGCCCCTACCGCCACTAACAAAGGTAGCAATGCCGTAATCATACCCGCTTGCGCAGCCGTCGTATTTTTAAGGGCAGTCGCCTCAAACAAAAAATAAAAGCAGGGCTCACAGGCACTCATACCCAATAGATAAAGCCAGTCACCGGATTGGTACTGTACTTGTCGTACTAACCAAGGCAGAAATGGCAAAATACAGAGTGCAGCCACTAACATCCTGCCCCAAATCACCCAATAGGGATCAAAACGTTGAAAAGCATATTTCAAAGCAATGAAGGAGCTGGCCCAAAGAATCATTGCCACCAGCAAAGCTAGCAACGACCATGACGAAAGACGTGTATTCACTAATTTAGTGTCCTGCAGTTAGCCGCATAGATCCTTACAACTGAATAACCTACCCCAATACGCCTTTCCGTCCAGTCTCTGCTATGATGCAAAACCCGAGCAGCCTTTGGCGGCGGGCAGTATGCCACAGCCTGTCGTGCCTTGCTGCGTAAAAAGTCTTTTTGCCAAGGTTTGGTGCGTGTTATGTCGACTCCCTCTGTCATTGCTTATCAGGGCCATGAAGGTGCTTATTCCCACTTAGCTTGCCGCCAAGTGTTTCCCGATATGCCTGCACTAGCCTGCTCCTCTTTTGTCGCAGCCATGGAAAAAGTCGAAAACAGTGAAGCGGCATTAGCCATGATTCCGCTGGAAAACTCTACAGCTGGTCGCGTGGAAGAGATTTACCGACAAATGCCCCGTACCTCTTTACATATTGTCGGTGAACATTTTGAGCCGGTTAATCACTGTTTATTAGTACGACCAGGTACGCAGCTGACTGACCTCAAATTTGTCTGCTCTCACCCACAAGCACTCGCCCAATGTGACCAGCATATTAAAGCCTTAGGGTTGGCGAGCATTGCTAAGCTGGATACTGCTGGTGCGGCATTGGAGGTCAGCCAACGCACTGATCATCAGCATGCGGCAATTGCTTCACGTCTGGCAGCCGAGCTCTATGGACTCGAGATCCTGCAGGAAAATTTTCAGGATATGCAGGGCAATACCACACGCTTTTTGATTCTTTCCAAAGATAATCACACTCCCACCTTCGACCCTAGCAAAGCGTATATCACCTCCATTTTATTTACCGTACGCAATATCCCTGCAGCGCTCTACAAGGCATTAGGCGGCTTTGCTACTAATGGGGTTAACCTGATCAAATTAGAAAGCTACATGACTGGCGGCACACTCAATGTGAGCCAATTCCATATTGATATCGCCGCCCACACCGAAGAACACAACATGCAGCTTGCCCTACAAGAACTCGGTTTCTTTGCCAAAGACATGCGAATTCTGGGCTGCTACGAAGCCCATGCTTACCGGCGCTTACATGCCCTAGTGGACTAACGCTACTCCCGAATCAGTACTGGCGTGCCTACTTCAACCAGCTCAAAAAGGCGCATAACATCGGCATTCCGCAAACGGATACAGCCATGGGACAGAGGGACACCCATGGGTTCTGTATCCGGCGTTCCATGAATGTATATATAGCGGCGCATGGTATCCACTTGTCCAAGCCGGTTAATACCGGGTTCTGCACCACACAACCAAAGGATGCGGGTTAGTATCCAGTCCCGCTGCGGCTGTGCAGCGGCTAATTGCGGGGAATAGATTTCCCCTGTTGGGCGTCGCCCCACCAAGACGGCATTTTCTGCCAAACCTGCACCAATTTTAGCCCGAATCCAGTGCCGCCCCCGCGGGGTACAGCCACTGCCATAACACTCCCCCGCCCCCTTAACTGCAGTTGAACAAGGCACAACCCAAGGTTGCGCTAATCCCAATAGCGATAACTGCTGTGATGCAATACTGACTTCTATACGCAGGCTAGACATGCTCTGCCTCTAGGTGTTGATAAAGCATCTGTTTTAGCTGCTCAAACTTAACAGGCTTGGCCAAGAAATCGTCCATACCTTGCTCTAAGCACATCACCTTATCCTCATGTGAGGTGTTGGCCGTCAAAGCGATAATACGTATCGATGGTTTATGACGCTCCCGCTCCAACTGGCGAATTCGTCTGGTTGCTTCCAGCCCATCCATAACCGGCATACGCCAGTCCATCAGAATCAAGTCAAACTGCCCTTGCAACCACATGTCAATTACTTCCTCGCCATTGGCTGCTATCTGTACTTCCAGCCCCATCCTCTCCAACATATGGGCTATCACGGTTTGATTAACCCCATTATCTTCCGCCACCAAGATACGGTATGCCCGACTAAAGGCATCCACCTGAGGCATCAAGGGCTGTTCACTATGCTCTAGCTGTAAGGGGAGAGGTAATTCAAACCAAAATGTGCTGCCACGCCCAAGAGCGCTTTCCACATCGATATAGCCCCCCATGCGCTCTACTAGCTTGCGACAAATAGCTAGCCCCAAACCTGTCCCACCATAGCGACGTGTGGAGGAGCTATCGGCCTGGCTAAACCGCTCAAATAACTGCGGCAGAAAGTTCGCTTCAATACCCTGTCCGGTATCCTCTACAGTAAAACGATACCAGGCTACCTGGCCGAGCTTGCGCACCCGTTCGACATACAAATAAATATGCCCTCGGTCGGTAAATTTGACCGCATTACCCAGCAAATTAACCAATATCTGCCGACAGCGTTGTAGATCGCCTATAACCCAGTCCTGGGCAGTCTCCTCATAGTCCAATACCAACTGCAGCCCTTTATCCTGTACCTGCTTACTCACTACCTGTACAGATGCCTGCACCAACTCACCCAGACCAAAGGGTTCATGTACCAGCCTGAGCTTACCAGCCTCTAGCTTACTGAAATCTAAAACATCATTGACGATGGCAAGCAGCAATTCACCGGATGACTGAATAATCTGCACTAACTGGCGATCATCCTCACTCAGTTCAGGGGACTCAGTTAGAATATCAGCAACACCAATAATGCCATTCATCGGCGTACGGATTTCATGACTCATACTGGCCAAAAACTCTGACTTGGCCTGCGTTGCCTGCTCTGCCTCCTCAACTGCTTGCAATAACTTATTCTGCGCCAGCTTAGTTTGACTAATATCTTTCAAAACGATAAGCGCCCCCATGTGTACCCCTTCGTTGTCATACAGAGGCTTGGCGTTAATCGTCAGGTAGTAGGTTTGGTCATCCCGCTCAAACAGATACTCCTGATCCCAGAGCACCTTCTCTTCCAGCGCAATATTCAGCGGCTCACGGGTTTCCTGACTGGTGATCCCCATTGGCTGAAAGCGCCCCAATGGCCAATCACGTAAATGCTCTGCATCAGGCTCAATCCCTAGCAAGCGGTACACGTGCATATTGGCCTGCAAAATAGTGCGCGACAGATCTAACACCAACACCCCATCATTGAGGTTATCCATGATGTTACGCAGCAAACGGTTGTGATTGGTAATTTCAGATTCTTGCCGCACTAATAAAGAAATATCATTAAAAACAGCCACATAGTGCTGAACGTCATTCTGGTCATTGCGAACTTCACAGATGGATAACCACTCCGGGAATACCCGTCCGTCTTTACGCTTGTTCCAAATCTGCCCCTGCCAACGACCACTACTATGCAGCTCATCCCACATCCGCTGATAAAACAGTGGACCGTGTACCCCCGAACTTAACTTGCCAGGATACTGCCCTTCAATTTCCTCAGCGCTATAACCAGTAATGGTGGTGAAGGCTCGGTTTACCGCCAGGATTTTATTTTGCGCATCGGTAATCATGATGCCTTCCTGAGTGTTCTCGAACACCTTCGCCGTTAACAACAGGCGTTGGCGAATATCATGCTCCTCCGTGATATCACGACAGGAAAACATGCCTGCTTCAAACTCAGAAGGATGGGAGAAGGGGGTATAGTGCAACTCGACTAAACGACGCCTACCCGCTCCCACATGGAGGCTAAGACAGGCATAACTGAATGATCGATGCTGCTGAATATCTTGCAGCATCTGACGCTGAAAGAGGCCGACATCATAAAAAGGCTTATCAAAGTTAATAAACCACTGCACCACTCCCTGACCTTTGAGCAGTTGGCGATCTTCTACTCCGATCAACTCCAAAGCAATATCATTACAACGCCGAAAGCTACCCTGCGCATCAATGATAATTAAGCCTTCTCGTGAAGCATCAAAGAACTCCCGCACCCGCACATAGTAGCGATGGTAATTGCGCAAAAAGCGTTCAAGTTCAAAACCTGAAAAGGTATAGGTAGCATCTGGCCGCCAGCTATGAATCTCACCACGTTTCCAATAACGATAGAGTCCAAGGGTTTTGCGATGCAAACGTCGCTGCAGCGCTCGCCAACTGTGTAACAACCAGGGAATGCAGACCACGCCTAACACAATGATCAGCACAACAGCCGATAACATCATGCTCTCTTGGAACAGAAAAGGTTGCAGCTCAATCCCTAGATTGAGCAAGATTTGCCCTTGTCCCGGTGGTAAAGCAGGCATAGTTAAGATGGCCCACATCACACGACCATCAGCACTAGTACGCAAATGCTGATCAGCACTTAAATAAGGCGTTTCTTTTTGCGCGCCAATACTCAGTAACTCACGCCCAAAAGGGTTAATAATCGATAGCGAGTGAATGAGTCCACCATGACTACTCAGGTAAGGCTCAAGGGATAAGCGCAAAGGTTCCAACTGCAAAGGGGCCAGATACGGCCTCACCAAACCCGGTAGCGTTTGTTCAAGCATATGCAGCTGGCGCTCTACCACCAGCTGACGAGATTGCACCATCGCAGTCATATGCCAGCCCAACTGTGCACTAAGCAACAGCAGGGTCAGCAACCAGCTGCCAACCAACCACTTCTCTACCAGGGTTAACCGCCACTTCGGCATAACACCCGCACCCTTGTATCTTGGTATGACGAGGCCGCAGCCCTGCGCCCACCCTGGCTAACTAATAGAGACTACCCACACTGCACACAAGCGTATTAATGAGATACACGCCCAATCCGCGTCCACTGTCCCCATTTACGCTCTACTGCATCTAATACCGCGGTGGCAGCCACTCCCAACTTATCCTGCCAATTGCGCGGCTGCTGATAACGTACCCAGTAAACCTGAGCGTGTTGGCAAGATTGCTGTACCCACTGGTCACTGGTCATCAGCTGGTCCACCAAATTTAGCGACAAGGCTTGGCTGCCATACCACACCTCACCAGTTGCCACTTTCTCAATTTCCAACTGTGGTCGACACTGCTGCACCTGCTCCTTGAACAGGCGATGAGTTTCTTCTAAATCCTGTAAGAACTTCTCCCGACCCTTTTCGGTATTTTCACCCAAGACCGTTAACGTTCGCTTGTATTCACCGGCAGTAAGCAATTCAACATCAATATCATTCTTTTTCAGTAGACGGTGAATATTCGGGATCTGCGCCACAACGCCAATCGAACCAATAATCGCAAAAGGTGCTGCCAAAATACGGTCAGCCACGCAAGCCATAAGATAACCACCACTAGCTGCCACTTTATCGACCGCCACAGTCACGGCGATACCAGCCTCTCGTAGACGCATTAACTGGGCTGCTGCCAAACCATAACCATGCACCACTCCACCCGGACTTTCTAAACGCAACAGCACTTCATCTTCACCCGCACGCGCCACACTCAATACTGCGGTAATTTCTTCGCGTAATTTATCTACTGCATGAGCTCGCATATCCCCCACAAAATCCAGAACATAGATACGCTTAGACTCAGCACGTTTCGCCTGCTCTTCTTTACTCTTTACACGCTTTTTCTGCTCTTTACGCTCAAGTTTTAGCTGTTCAGGAGACAGAATATGTTCTTTTATCGCTGTGGCGATCTCTTCAAAATGTTGATTTAAATGCTGAATTTCTAGCTGCCCCTTGCGTCCACCGCGCTGCCCCTTTACTCCTAGAATAATACTCACTAACGTAAGGGCCACTAATACCAGCACGGTGGCCAGTTTTGCCACAAAGAGTCCGTACTCCACTAGTGCTTCCACTCCATTTCCCCTTCAATACACAGCTTTAATTAGAGGGGCTCATACTAATGCGCACGCCCCTACCCCAGCAAGCCAGGAACCTATGTTAGTCGAACTGCTCCCCCCCTCCATTGACACCCTAACTTTTGCCGTCCTCCTTGCTGTTGCCGCTACAGCTGGCTTCATCGATGCCATCGCCGGCGGCGGCGGCTTACTGACTATTCCCGCTCTTTTAACCGCAGGATTACCACCTCACCTGGCGCTAGGCACCAATAAACTAGCCGCCAGTTTTGGCTCTGCCACTGCCAGTCTAACCTTTTATCGCCGAGGTTTTTTTAATCCGATATTTTGGTGGCAAGCCGCCTTATTTACCTTCATCGGCGCTATCCTCGGCACGCTCATGGCAGATTGGCTAGACGCTACCTGGCTGGATCGTCTGTTACCCATCATTGTTTGCCTGACCGCTCTGTACGTCCTGCTGCAAAAGAAACAACCCAAACAACAAGAACTGCCACCATTGACGCCTGGCCGCCCCCTCTATCAGCGCCTACAAGGCTTAAGTATCGGCTTTTATGATGGTGTTGCAGGGCCTGGAACCGGTTCGTTTTGGGTAGTTTCCAGTATGGGGCTATATAAACTATCCATGCTTTACGCCTCCGGCGTTGCCAGGAGCATGAATTTCATTAGCAATATCGTCTCTTTGGCGGTGTTCTTATTACTAGGTCACGTTCATCTCTTTTTGGGCTTCAGCCTCGGTGTCGCCATCATGACCGGCTCTTATCTCGGCGCGCGTCTGGCTATCCATTTTGGTTCCCCTTTTATCCGCCCACTATTTATTAGCGTTGTACTGATTATCAGCGCTCGCCTAGTGTGGCAGGCATGGTTTAGCTAGAACTGCCAGCCTAGTTAAACGGTGCCACCGTGATCTTTATGTAGATCAAGAAAATGCTGTTTCACTGTGCTTCCTATTAGCTGGCAACCCTGTTAGGCTTGGCTACCCTCTGAAACATCTAAACACAATTAACCAGAGGAGACGTGGACAATTCGGCCTTTCGCTTCTTTGGCAACCCCCATGGGACAACCTAAGCACCCATAGCGCAGCATATCGCTTTATGGTCTTTACGGCCGATCCGTCCCTCTCCTAAGCATAGGAATGGTACTGAATGGCAGGTACTCTCTCCCAAGCCTTCTTCCGCAATTTCTTGGGCAACTCTCCCGTCTGGTATAAACAGGCGATTCTGGGCTTTTTAATTCTTAATCCCATCATGTTGATTTTGGCTGGTCCAGCGGTGACTGGCTGGGTGCTGATTTTCGAGTTTATTTTCACCCTTGCACTCGCATTGAAGTGCTACCCGTTACAGCCAGGAGGGCTTCTCGCGATTGAAGCCATTATCCTGGGCATGACTAGTCCCGAGAGTGTTTACCATGAAGTATCAAACAACCTTGAAGTCATTTTGTTACTAATGTTCATGGTGGCTGGCATCTACTTTATGAAGTCGATGCTGCTGACGGTATTTACCAAAATACTGCTTAATGTACGCTCTAAACTGCAGCTTTCACTGCTGTTTTCGCTCGCCTCTGCATTGTTATCAGCCTTTTTGGATGCCTTAACCGTCACCGCAGTACTGATCAGTGTCTGCGTAGGCTTTTATGCGGTTTACCATAAAGTCGCCTCAGGCAAACAAGTAAGCGACAGCCACGACCACTCGGATGACCTTTCTGTAGGCAATACCCATCACCAAGACCTTGAGGAATTCCGTAGCTTTTTACGCAGTCTGCTCATGCACGGTGCTGTAGGCACCGCTTTAGGCGGTGTCTGTACTTTGGTTGGTGAGCCGCAAAACCTATTGATTGCCGATAAAGCCGGTTGGGACTTTATTCAATTTTTTGTGCTGATGGCTCCTATTTCGATGCCTGTTCTAGCCATTGGCCTAATCACATGCATCCTTTTAGAAATGACCGGCACTTTTGGCTATGGCGCCAAGCTACCTGAGTCTGTCCGCACCATCTTGAAAGAGTTTTCCCGCATTGAGGACTCTAAGCGCTCCCAACGCGATCAGGTCACCCTTTTAGTGCAAGTGGTTGTAGCCATCCTGCTAGTTATCGGCCTTGCCTTCCACCTGGCAGCCGTTGGCTTAATCGGTTTAATGGTGATCATTCTACTGACTGCCATGAATGGCATCACCGAAGAACACCAGATTGGTAAAGCCTTTGAAGAAGCCTTACCTTTTACTGCCCTATTGGTCGTGTTCTTTTCCATCGTGTCTATCATTCATGACCAGCATCTTTTCCAACCTATTATTCACTGGGTATTAGCACAGCCGAGTGAAAACCAGCCCGCCATTTTCTTTGTCGCTAACGGTTTGTTATCTGCTATTAGTGACAATGTCTTTGTCGCTACCGTTTATATCAATGAAGTCTCTGAAGCTCTCAAAAACGGCGAGATCAGCCGTGAGCACTTCGATAAGCTCGCCATTGCTATTAATACCGGCACCAACATCCCCAGTGTGGCTACCCCGAATGGTCAAGCAGCCTTCCTATTCCTGCTTACCTCTGCCATTGCCCCTCTGGTGCGCCTGTCCTATGGCAAAATGGTGGTGATGGCACTGCCTTATACCATCACTATGAGCCTGGTTGGCTTTACCGCAGTTAAGCTATTTCTCTAAGCTTCCAAGCGGAGCAAAATAAAACACCGGGCCAAGGCCCGGTGTTTTATTTTCTGATATCTGACATGAACTAACTGGGAACGATTCGCCCTGCCCTCAATTCAGATATAAATATTAAGCATCAAAGTTGATGCCTAAACGCTTACCCACTTCCTCGTATGCCTCTACTACATCCCCTAGTCCCTGGCGGAAACGATCCTTGTCCAGTTTCTTACGAGTAGCAGCATCCCACAGACGGCAACCATCAGGACTAAACTCGTCACCCAGAATCACTTCATCCTTGAACACGCCAAACTCAAGCTTATAGTCCACCAACAAAATCCCCGCATCAGCAAACAACTGCTTCAGAACGGTGTTGACGGCAAAGGTCAACTCTTTGGCCTTGGCTAGCTGCTCCGGCTTTGCCCAACCAAAAGTTTCTACATAGGACTCATTGATCATAGGATCACCTAGAGCATCATTCTTCAGGAATAGCTCAAAGGTAGGAGGATTCAGCTCAATCCCCTCTTCCACGCCCAGGCGACGACATAATCCACCCGCAGCTAGATTACGCACCACGCACTCAATCGGCATCATCTCCATACGCTTGACCAAGCTCTCATTATCCGACAGGCGCTTCACAAAATGGGTCGGAATACCGGCAGCTTGTAGCTTTTCCATAATAAAAGCGTTGAACTTGTTGTTCACCATACCCTTGCGGTCAAGCTGATCTAGCTTCTTACCATCAAATGCAGAAGTATCATTGCGGAACAGCAAAATTAAGTGATCAGGATCATCGGTTGTAAAGACTGACTTGGCCTTACCCGCGTAAAGCTGCTCACGTTTTTCCATTTACATCACCACTAAAAAATAAACCAACTGGAAAACAAAACCGCTCAAACGAGCGGTTTTGTTAGCAATCAAGCTTCGACCATAAACTGTCGCAGCTTCCACAATAACTCTTCAGCTACCTCAGGTGCGGCCAACACATCCTCATCGGTAAACACTGTCACCAACACTCCCTGACGAGTACGCGACAAGCGTAGCTGATATTTGCCGGTGTGCTTATAAGCACCTGTTTCTTTATCCCAGAAACCCGTAAAACCACCATCATCCTCAAAAACAAAGATAACCCGATTGCCTAACCAGACCTTAAAGCCTTCTTTATAAGCCAAGGGGTTTTTCACATCCTCAATAGGCTCACTCAAGCCGGAATACTTGATTGTTTTCTTCTCTGTCTCAGTAATGCCTAAAGCTTCCGAAATAAAACCAGTGTCCAGCTTTAACGGACCGCGATCAGAGTGCAACCACTCAAAAAAGCCCATCTTCGGCTTCTTAAACTTCAATTGAGTTGAATACGTCATATAGAAGTGGCCCAATTCAGGATCACTACTACCGACATCAAACTTGCCATCCTGCAAGGCCTTTTCTACCTGCTGCCAAACAGAGTTCATCCCTCCTTGCACACGCAGAACAGGGAATCCTCGCTCATTCTGACCAATCAAGGCACGTTGATAGTTTTTCCGCTTTTGCTGAGCCAAGTATGTTACTGCTGACTGCTCATCCTTAGCCTCGCTCAAATAACTCAATAGCTCATACATCATGCGGTTTTTATAGCTGACCTGAGTATTGGGATCTGCCCAATCCAGCTGATAATTACCCTTATCAAAGTCCGCCTTGTTGATAGCAGTATGCTGCACTCGCACTTCAGTCCGGTTTTGTTCAACCGGTATGAGGCTAATACGCAACTTATCAACTGTTCGCTTGTCTTGAGTCAGGTAGAGATATGACAGGAAGGTGTCAATAATACCAGGCTCGTCCCGATTCATTTCCAGCCAGTCCGTCTCCAACACTCCCATTTGTGCATTGGTCTCTACTAAACGGGTACCGGAATAATCAAAGAACTGGATTAATTTCGGCCAAACCACCTCCGCAGGCTCTCCTACGGAAATAAACTTTTCTCCAGCATTACGATCCATGTAAACGTGTTCATTACCAACTTCAGCATAGAAGAACATGGGCCGCGGGGCTTTAGCGTACTGCTCACTCTTAGAGCCTACCTCATCAACCTGACCAACTGGATACAAAGAAACAAACTCTGCCGTTTGCCCTTGTAACTGATCGGGTACTTGTAATGGGGGCAGCGTCTTAGCATTTTGGTATTTGGTTAGCTTATCGTCGAAAAAGCCACCCTGCTTTTTAGCTGGCGCTTTTTCATCTCCACCCAATGAACCGCAGCCGGATAAAACAAGAGCCGCAACCAAAGAAAGTGTCAAACCTTGACGTACACGCACAGCGCTCTCCTTATACCAATCCAGCATGTTTAAGTGCATCTAACACTGTCGCGTGATGATGTTCAGACAATTCAGTCAAAGGCAGGCGAATGCCTGACTCAATCAAACCCATTTGCTCTAACGCCCACTTTACCGGGATGGGATTTGCTTCCACAAAAAGCTTTTGATGCAACGGCATTAACCGCTCATTTAATGCCCGGGCCTCATCTGCTTTACCTGCCAGCGCCAAAGCACAGACCTGAGCCATGACCTGAGGTGCGATATTGGCCGTCACGGAGATATCGCCATGTCCCCCTGCCAGAATAAACTCAACCGCCGTCGCATCATCACCTGAGTAAAGGGCAAAGCCTTGAGGGGCATGCTCAACTAACCAACGTGCCCGATCAAGATTACCAGTAGCCTCTTTCAGGCCAATAATATTAGGTACATCACGCGCTAAGCGCAGAGCAGTTTCTGGCAACAGGTCACAAGCAGTGCGACTGGGAACGTTATACAGAATCTGATCAATCTCTACCGCCTCTGCAATGGCACAGTAATGACGATAGAGTCCCTCCTGAGTCGGCTTGTTGTAGTAGGGAGTGACAGATAAGCAACTATCGGCCCCGACCGCCTTTGCTGCCTTAGAGAGCTCAATCGCTTCCTGAGTCGCATTAGCACCAGTGCCAGCGATTACCGCAATACGTTTATCGACACGTTTGACTACATGAGCAATCACTTCTGTATGCTCTTTGGGGTCCAGAGTAGCCGATTCCCCCGTGGTGCCTACCGCAACGATGGCATTCGTTCCGCCGTCCAAGTGGAAATCGACCAACTTGTCCAGGGCAGCCCAATCAATTGCTCCAGTACGCGTCATGGGAGTTACCATGGCGACAAGGCTACCAGTAATCATGAAAGTCTCCGTGTCAGACATTTTTGTGCTGCCCCATTCTAAAGCACCCCAGAGCAAAGGCAAGCAACAGGCCTAAATGCCTTATAGAGTTGATATTTCAGCACTTACCCCTACATAGTTGTAGCTTTAGCAGGAGGTCTCATGAGCCAAGTAAGCCTTAATCAACCCATCCCACCCTTTAGCGCCGAGAGCACACAAGGCAGCGTTCACAGTGAACAGCTCAAAGGCAAACAAGTCGTTATTTATTTCTACCCCAAAGACAACACCCCCGGCTGTACCAGCGAGAGCCAAGATTTCCGCGATTTACACGCTGCGTTCAGCGCTGCTAACACTGTTATTTTCGGTGTTTCTCGGGACAGTCTGCGTAGCCATGAAAACTTCAGTAATAAGCATGACTTTCCTTTCGCCCTGATCAGCGATCCAGAAGAAAATCTCTGCAAACTATTTGATGTGATTAAGCTAAAAAAGCTTTATGGCAAAGAGCATATGGGGATTGAACGCAGTACCTTCTTAATTGATGCCCAGGGAGTACTACGTCAAGAATGGCGCAAAGTAAAAGTTAAAGAACACGCCGCTGAAGTGTTATCTGCCGCACAACAACTAGCGGGCTAATCAATAATAAAAAGCCGGGATGTGGCACGCCGCCCCTCCCGGCTTCCTTAATCTGACAGCAGCTTACGTTTGCTCTTCTAACTCCGGCTGGCGTGGCCAGGCATAGAGCACCGCCTTACAGAGGGTTGCCAACGGGATCGAGAAAAACACCCCCCAAAAACCCCACAGCCCTCCAAAGACCAGCACCGCCAAAATGATCGCTACCGGATGAAGATTAACCGCCTCCGAAAACAACAAGGGGACGAGCACATTTCCATCTAACGCCTGGATAATACCGTAGCCCACCATCAGGTAGATAAACTCGTTCGACCAGCCCCACTGAAAATAGCCAATCATCGCCACCGGTACAGTCACCACCGCTGCACCTATATAGGGGATCAACACCGACAAGCCAACAAACAACGCTAACAAGGCGGCATAACGCAAGTCCAAAAAGGCAAAGACGACATAGGTTGCAACGCCAACAATAATAATCTCAATGACCTTGCCACGAATGTAATTCGCAATCTGCGCATCCATCTCCACCCATACCTGGTGCAATAGCTTACGTTTTTTTGGCAAAAAGTGTTGCGCCCACCAATGCACAATTTGGCTACCATCCTTCATAAAGAAAAACATCATGATCGGAATCAGCACCATATAAACCAGCAACGTCATCAGATTGGCAATCGAAGATAAGGAAAAGGTCAACACCACCTGCCCCAGCTTACCCAGCTCACCTGCTGCCTGTTCCGTCCACAGCCGCACCTGTTCCGGCGACACTAAAGTGGGATATTTTTGTGGTAACAGATTCAGTAACGCCTGCCCCTCAGCCAACATCCGCGGCAACTCTTTCAACAGATTATTAAACTGCGTCCATATAATTGGCAGGAAAAACAACACAAAACCAAAGAAAAGCCCGATAGCCAAGACAAACACCAGGGATACCGCCAGCCAATGGCGTACTCCATAACGCTTTACACGACTGACCGCTCCTTGCAGCAGAAACGCCAAGATCACACTGGCAAAAACCGGCGCCAGCATGCCTCCCATAGTGATCACCACTATAAAGGCCAACAACAACTGAAAGAACAACACCAAGGCTTCTTCGTTAGAAAAGTGCCGTTCAATCCACTGGCTAAGCACCTTTAACATTTAGTCAGCCCCCTTGCTGATCCAATACTCGAAAGCCCCATCCACTTCCTGCTGCCCAACCAACTGATGGGCACTATGTTTTACGAACACCGGAATATCACGCCAGGATCCAGCATCCGTTGCTCGTACCCAGAGCACCTGACCAGTAGTCATATGGCGCAGGGACTGCTTAGTTTTTAACAATGGCAGAGGACAGGCCAGCCCTCTCGCATCCAGTTCTACGTCATGCTTCATCTGCTAACGCCTTGATTTTAGTCCGGTAAAGCAGCCATCAACGCTGCTTATCTGCAGGGGCAAGGGCCGCAGATTAGCAAAAAACTGTCACCCCCGCATCATTGCCCCCAAGCAAAGGCAAGATTTAAACTGCTGCAGCGGAGGAACCTTCATGCTTATGCGACTCATTACCCTAGCCTTACCCCTGACATTCGCTCTCGCCAGCCCTGTCAGCCATGCGCTCAATCTCAACCTCCCTACCCTGGGCGACCAAACCTCAGCCACGGTCAGTCTAGATGATGAAGGAAGGATCGGCGATTACATGTACCGTTCGCTAAGTGGCAGTCGCCAGGTAATGGACGACCCTATTTTGCTGGAGTACGCCAGCGATATTCTGTTCCGCTTAGCCCCTTACAGCGATCAACCTAATAGCAACTTACGCCTACTGGTAATGAACTCCGCGGGCCTTAACGCTTTTGCCGTGCCCGGCGGCTTAGTTGGCCTCAATGCCGGACTACTACTGTATACCGACTCCGAGGATCAGTTTGCCTCGGTCATTGCGCACGAACTTGCTCACCTCAGTCAACGCCACTATGCATTGCGCAAGCAACAGGAACGTAACGAACGCCCTCTCTGGATCGCCGCCACCGTGGCCAGCATTCTAGCAGCAGCAGCTTCCGACAATGGTCAAGTGGGGGGAGCAGCCATCACCACTACCGTAGCAGCAGCTCAACAACGCAGTCTGGCCTTTAGCCGTCTCCATGAGCAAGAAGCTGACCGCCTTGGCATGCAAGTCTTAGCCAGTGCTGGCTTTAGCCCCTACGCTATGCCCGGCATGCTAGGCAAACTCAACCAGGATTTTGGCCATGGTCGTAAACCACCGGAGATGTTGCTCACTCACCCATTAAGTGAAAACCGGGTAGCAGATACTCTTAATCGAGCCAGCCAGTACCCTCGTCAAAATGAGCAGCAACCCCTGGCATTCCAGATTGCGCAAGTACGAGCCAAAGTGCTCTTACACAAAAACCCACGCGCTCTGTTGCTGCAGTTCCAAGAAAAACTTAAGCCTACGGCCCAAGCTGCCCAGCATTATGGACTGACACTTGCGGCAATCCATGCCAAACAACCGGCGACAGCTGCTGCCAGTATGCAATGGCTGCTCAAGCACCACCCACTTGAACTCAGTGTGCAGTACTTACAAGGAGAATGGCTGCTCGCCAGCGACCGCTTTAGTCAGGCCAGCCAAGCATTGTCTGACGCCCTGGCTTTAAGCCCTGGTCACCTCGGTTTAAGTCGCCTATTGGCTGAAGCCTACGAAAAGCAAGGCAATCTAAAAGCCGCACAGCAAGTGTTAGAACAACTCAGCATCAGTCATAGCGACCAAGCCAACGTCTGGTATGACTTATCCGAAATTCGCGGCAAAGCCAAAGATATAGAAGGCACTCATCTAGCACGAATCCAGTACTTCCTGCGTACCGCCAGCTGGGAGCAGGCACGCAAGCAAGTACACTACGCCCGCAATAGTCGCAAGATTACCCCGACCCAGGCCAGCATTCTGGATGCCAGAGAACAAGAAGCAAAAGAGTGGGAAGAGTGGGAAAAGGGACAGCGCTAAGCTGTCCCGTACAGACTTAAGACTGTTTCTGCACAGAAAAATCCAGCATGCGGCGCAGAGGCAGTAACGCCCGTTCCCGCAAGTCAGGATCGACAAAAATTTCCTGATCACCCCGCTGCAATACCTGCAACAGATTCTCCAGGCCATTCATCGCCATCCAAGGACAGTGTGCACAGCTGCGACAGGTAGCGCCACGTCCACCAGTCGGCGCCTCTAGAAAACGCTTCCCTGGAGCTAACTGCTGCATCTTATAGAAGATGCCCTTGTCCGTTGCCACAATAAAGGTGTCATTGGGCAGGTTACAGGCCGCTTTGATCAGCTGACTGGTGGAACCCACCACATCTGCCACCTCTAACATGGCCTCAGGAGACTCAGGGTGCACTAGCACAGCCGCATCAGGGTAAACCTGTTTAAGATCAAGAATACCTTTGGCTTTAAACTCTTCGTGAACGATGCAGGCACCATTCCACATCAGCATATCTGCCCCGGTTTCACGCTCAATATAGCGCCCCAGATGCTGATCAGGAGCCCAGATGATCTTCTCACCTTGATCCATTAAATGCTCAACAATTTCGAGCGCACAACTTGAGGTCACCACCCAATCTGCACGAGCTTTTACCGCCGCAGAGGTGTTGGCGTAAACCACTACTTTTCGCTCGGGATGAGCGTCACAAAATGCGGAAAACTCTTCAATCGGGCAACCCACGTCCAGCGAGCAGGTCGCCTCCAACGTCGGCATTAATACACGCTTTTCCGGATTAAGAATTTTCGCCGTTTCACCCATAAAGCGCACACCCGCCACCACCAACGTGGAAGCAGGATGCTGGTTACCAAAGCGAGCCATTTCCAGGGAGTCGGCAACACAGCCGCCAGTTTCCTCAGCTAAGGCTTGCAGCACCGGGTCAGTGTAATAATGGGCAACCAGGCACGCATTTTGCGCTTTTAACAAAGCTTTAATCTGCTGCTTATACCCTTCTACTTCATCCGCTGTCAGCGCCTTCGGCTCATGCATACGGGCGAAGTGTTCGCGCACCAGAATTTTGTCCGCGATATCGTGTTCGCTCAGCATTGTTCTCTCATCCAGCTAATATGGAGAAAGTGCGAATCTACCAGAGGGAACTTTGGATAGAGTATTCACCCACTACATCCATTCCACTAAGGCGTCACGCCCACCTTCTCAGGCCATGGCCACAAGCGGGCGATTATATATGCCCAAAGCCTAGCAGGGCCAGTTTAGCGCAGAGTTTTCAGGTAATCGCTAGCCAGCTTCGCTGCAGCGCTATCGGGGTGCTGCTTAACAACTTGCTCTAAATACTTGCGAGCAGCAGCTTTATCACCCTGACGATCACTGAGTTGACCCAGCTTATAGAGGGCATCCGGCACCTTGCGGTGATCAGAAAAGCGCTCTACGACTTGTTTGAAAGCATCACGAGAACGATCTGCTTTGGGAGGACTAACGGCTAAATAGATTTCACCTAACCAGTAATAGGCATTACCAGCTAAAGCACCGTTAGGGTAGGTTTGCAAAAAGGCTTCATATGCCTGTGCTGCTTGGTCAAATGAGCGCTGGCGCACTAATTCAAACGCAGCCATATAGGCTTCCTGTTCTGAGCCACTCGCGGCAGGTGCAGCACTGGAAGCCGCACTAGGTGCGCTTCCAGTATCTGCACTTGCTGCCGAGCTATTAGCACCAGAACTGACTTGCGATAACCGCCGATCAAGATCCATGTAGCGATCGCGCTGGTCGGTTTTAAGCTGTTCAATCTGATAAGATTGCTGCTCAACCATCCCACGCAGAACCTGAACCTCACGCTGCAATGCTTGCAGCTGTTCATAAAGCCCAGGGTCCGCACGACCACCGCCTTGACCTATTACTTGCACATTCCCGCCATAAGCAGGTGCCAACACCTGGGTGTTGGAATCCACCGGCTGCACCTCAATAACCGGAACCGAATTAGCCTGGGCTAACGGAGCTCCCAGTGCAGCGAAGAGGGAAAAGCAAGTAATCAGCGGTTTGTTACGCATAGTTCAACTTATTGGTACTTCAGCTCTACACGGCGGTTTTCAGACCATGCGTCTTTGTTGCTTGCAGCATTTGCAGGCTTTTCTTCGCCGTAGCTGATGGATTCGATACGCATGAGGTCAACACCCTGACCACGCAGGAAAGCTTCAACGGTCTTGGCACGACGCTCACCCAGAGCCATGTTGTACTCACGAGTACCCCATTCGTCAGTGTGACCTTCCAGACGTACCTGGACAGAAGGATTAGCATTGATGTACTGGGCGTGAACAGCCAGGGCATCACGGTACTCAGCCTTCAGGTCAGACTTGTCGAAGTCAAAATAGAACACTGAGGGTACGTTGGCAACAGCGGAAGCGTCGATAGCGCCCTGGCTGCCTACACCAGAACCGTAAGCAGAGTCAGCACCCTGACCTGCACCGGCGTCGGTGGTTTTACCAGTTGAGCTACAACCTGCCAACCAGGCCATGGATACACCCAGAGCGATTGCTTTGCTAACAGCGGACAGTTTCATTTGGATTCACTCCAATACACAGTGGTTAATAACTGCACTTTTTCAGGGACCAGTCGCTTAATTAAGATAGGGCGACCAGTCAGGTTCTCGCACATCACCGAAAGCATCAGGTAAACGATACTTCACCCGACCATCCATGGAGACAACGCCCAGCACCCCGCGACCGCCTTCTTTGGTTGCGTAAATCACCATGGTGCCATTGGGGGCAATACTGGGTGACTCATCCAAAGTGGTATCGGTCAGGATGTAAACGCGTCCGTTTTGGAGGTCATGGACGGCGACGTGGAAAATTCCACCACGCTGATTACGGTGTACTGTCACTAAGAAGCGACCATCCGCACTCAGCTTACCGCGGCTATTGTAGTTGCCTTCAAATGTCAGGCGCTGCACGCTGCGGCTATAAATATTGACCTTGTAGATCTGTGGTTGACCGCCACGATCAGAGGTAAAAATAATGTGCTGACCATCAGGTGCCCAGCTGGGTTCGGTATCAATGGCAAAGTGCTCAGTGATTCGCTCCAACTGCAAGGTCTGCATGTCAAAGGTATAGATTTCAGGGTTGCCATCTTTGGACAACACCATCGCCAGCTTACGACCATCGGGCGACCAACTCGGCGCACCGTTCAGCCCTGGGAAAGACTTCAAGCGCTGACGCTGACCGGTTGACAGATCCTGGATATACACCGCCGGACGGCTCGTTTCGAAAGATACATAAGCCAACCGCTTACCATCTTTTGACCAGCTAGGTGACAGAATCGGCTCGCGAGACTCCAAAATTGTCCGTGCACGAGCACCATCAGCATCGGCCACAATCAGACGGAAGGCACCACCACGTTGGGCCGAGACATAACTGATCCGAGTGGAGAATGCACCACGAATACCGGTCAGCTTCTCGTATACCTGATCACTGATAAAGTGAGCGATATCACGCAGATTATCCGGACCACCATTTACACGACCACTCAGCAAACGCTGCTCACGCAAAATATCATAAAGCTCATACTCGGCTTGATACTGGCCACCTACTTGAGTCATACGCCCAATAACCAGGTAGTCCTGCTTAATAATGCGCCAGTCACGGTAGAAGACCTGACTTTCTTCATGGGGCCAGCTCAGCATCCGTCCACGCTCTAGCGGCATAAACTGACCAGAGCGCTGCAAATCGGCAGAAACGATAGCACTGACATCTTCAGGTAAAGGAGCTCCATCCCACTTAAAAGGCACAATAGCGATTGGAGTGGGGTTATCCATACCCTTGGTAATTTCAATGGTGAGCTCTGCCTGGGCCTGTCCCATCCACAGCACTGCCAGAAACCACCAAGCTTTAAACCAAGTTTTCATTGCCATCCTCACAGACGTAGATCCTCAGGCTTAAACGCCAAATCAAATTTACGGAAGCGCGAATCAAACAAGCTACGATCTAGTTTCTGTAGCTCTTCAAACTGGCCTACTCGCCACACTGCTTGCTCGACACTTAAGTCAAAGGCAGCATCACCGCTTCGCTTCACAATCTGCACATCTACAACCTTGCCAGAGTCGATCAGACTCACCCTCACCACAGCCACCATGCCATTGCGGGCAGAGGGTGGGCGCGACCAGGCCCGGCTAATCATGTCACGGATATATCCTGTCGCATCCGCCACATTTTGCTCGCCGGCCATCGCCTGCTGAGTATTCAATTCATCCTGCAGCGCTCGCTCCAGCTCTTGCTGCTGCCTTGCCTGTTCGGCTTTGCGCTTAGCTTCTGCATCCGCTTTCTTTTTAGCTTCTGCTTCGGCCTTTTTCTTCGCCTCTGCCTCAGCTTTCTTCTTCGCTTCGGCTTCTGCCTTCTTCTTCGCCTCTGCTTCGGCTTTCTTCTTGGCTTCTTCTTCAGCCTTCTTCTTCGCTTCCGCCTCAGCTTTCTTCTTCGCCTCCGCCTCAGCCTTCTGCTTGGCTTCTGCTTCGGCTTTTTTCTTCTCTTCTTCTTTGCGCTTTTGCTCTTCTTTTAGCTTGGCTTCAGCAGCTTTCTTTTGCTCTTCAGCCTTGGCTTTTTCTTCCGCTAGCTTTTGCTCTTCGGCCTTGCGCTTTTCTTCTGCCTCTTTCTTGGCTTCAGCTTCTTTTTTCGCCTGTTCTTTTGCCTGGCGCTTTTCTTCTGCCAAGCGCTGCTGTTCTGCTGCAGCTTGCTGTTTAGCTTCCTCTACCCGTTTTTGTTCTTCTTCAACGCGGGTAGCTTCTTGAATTTTGGCGGCTTCTTCAGCCTTACGTTTTTCTTTCTCTACCCGTTTTTCTTTCTCATCCGGGCGTTGCACCTGCTGACTCGTATTCTGCGAGTTTTTGGTCAGGGCTTTTAGGTCAATCATCTCTGCCTCAACATAGTGAGGCACCACTTGCTGTGGAGTCGCCTGAAACTTAAATGCCCAGTTCACCACAAAGGCTGCCAGCAACAGAATATGCATGGCAACAGCAAGAATTGTTGGCAGCAGGTAGCTGCGATCCAGTTTCCACACAGCTATTAGGGCTCAGTCACCAAACCTACCGTACCAGCCCCAGCTTCTTGCAGGGCCACCATCAGGCCAATCACCATTTGGTACTCGACCTTTTTGTCTCCACGAACCAGTACTTTTGTCTTGGGTTGCTGCTCCAGGATTTTACTAACCTGTTCCTGAATCAGAGTGAGCTCAACCGGGTCTGTGTCTTTGCCGCCGTGACTCAAAAAGTACAAGCCTTCCGCATTCACCGTGACCACAATGGGTTCCTGATTTTGCTCAACTTCAACTGGCTCTGCTGGGGCCTTAGGCAGCTCAACCGACACCCCTTGGGTTAGCATCGGCGCAGTCACCATGAAGATCACCAACAACACCATCATCACATCGATGTAAGGTACTACGTTCATCTCCGCATTTAAGCGGCGTTCACGACGAGCCATAACAACCTCAGCCATCTACCGTATGAAGTTTACGGTGCAGTATGGCAGTAAATTCTTCCGCAAAGGTTTCATATCGATTAAGCAAGCGATCAACCTGAGCACTGTAGCGGTTATAGGCCACCACCGCAGGGATAGCTGCAAACAAGCCAATGGCCGTGGCAATGAGGGCTTCAGCAATACCCGGCGCTACCGTTGCCAAGGTTGCTTGCTGTACGTTAGCCAAGCCGCGGAAGGAGTTCATAATCCCCCACACAGTTCCGAATAGGCCGATATAAGGACTTACTGAACCCACCGTTGCCAAAAACGGCAAATGGATCTCTAACTTGTCCTGCTCTTTGGATACCGCCACTTTCAACGCGCGTTGCACGCCCTGCATGACCACTTCAGGATCAGTCGCAGGTTGCTGACGCAGGCGGGAAAACTCTTTAATCCCCGCCACAAAAACGCTCTCGATACCACTATCAGGATCAGGGTTAGCCGAGACTTCACGATAGAGGCGGCTTAAATCCATGCCAGACCAAAAGCGATCCTCAAATTCTTCCAGTGCATTACCAGCACGAGACAAAATAGTGCGACGCTGAAAGATCACAATCCAAGACAATACCGAAGCCATCAGCAGTATTAGCATTACCAGCTGCACCAATACGCTCGCATTGGCCACTAGGCTCCATATGGACATATGATCCGCTGCCACTCACTCTCTCCTGCACACTTCATTCAAACAGAAACGGCTAGCCTAAAGGATTTTGCTCAGACTGAACACCAAACCCCTAACAGACTACAACAAAAAAAATTACAAAATGTATCTCACCCTCATTCCACACAGAACCAGGGCGGGGCACAGGATAGTGACGAGACAGCAGAAATAAAAGGGGGGAGTTGTCTGATATTTTTTGCGCGTGAAGATCAATTTTTTTCGTTATCGAACTGACAACGGTGACAACGGGTCGCTAACGGGTTTTCTTGTAGCTTTTGTAACTGAATATCCCGACCACAATCACAGCAGATACCGTAGTCACCTTCATCAATACGCGATAGTGCAGCTTGGGTTTCCAGCAAGCGTTGACTGGTGCGTCGTACCACCATCGGATTACCAGCCTGACGTCCATGATGACCACCAAACATGACTTCTTCTTGCTGCAGATCATTCAGCAGCTGATGCTCATAATCTTCTAATTGGCGCTTAATGCGCAGTACCTGCAGCGTCGTCAACATAGACTGCCCCCCATCGTTTCGGCCAGTCTAGTGCGCCCCGCAAGAAAAACTATGATGCAGGTCAGTCGGATGCCGATGGAGCCCTCGGCGATGTCAAACCAAAGTGCAGGTAGGCCTTATCGGTTGCCATGCGCCCTCGCGGCGTCCGCATCAGGTAGCCCTGCTGAATCAGATAGGGCTCCAACACATCCTCAATCGTGTCACGCTCCTCGCTAATGGCTGCCGCTAAGCTTTCTACCCCCACAGGACCACCATTAAAATGCTCTAGCAACGCCAGCAATAAGCGCCGATCCAAATGATCAAAGCCTTGGGCATCAACATTGAGCATATTCAGCGCTTGATCCGCTACCAGCTTGGTAATCACCCCTTGATGCTTAACCTCAGCGAAATCCCGTGCCCGACGCAATAGACGATTGGCAATTCGCGGTGTACCCCGTGCCCGGCGGGCAATTTCCCAGGCACCCTCTGCTTCTATTTGCACCCCAGACAGGATAGCTGAACGGGTAACGATTTGACTCAAGTCTTCGACGGAATAAAACTCCAGGCGCTGCACGATGCCAAAACGATCGCGCAGGGGGGAGGTCAATAAGCCCGCACGAGTGGTGGCACCAATCAGAGTAAAAGGTGGTAAATCCAGTTTAATCGAACGAGCTGCTGGCCCCTCACCAATCATGATGTCGAGCTGATAGTCTTCCATCGCGGGATAGAGCACTTCCTCCACCGCCGGACTCAAGCGGTGAATTTCATCAATAAAGAGCACATCCATCGGCTCAAGGTTGGTCAGCATTGCCGCCAAATCTCCCGCCTTTTCCAGGACAGGCCCAGAGGTAGCGCGGATATTTACCCCCATTTCATTAGCGACAATATTCGCCAAAGTGGTTTTCCCTAGCCCGGGCGGCCCAAATACCAAGGTGTGGTCGAGAGCTTCACTGCGCTGTTTAGCCGCTTGAATAAACACTTCAAGCTGCTCGCGCACCACCGGCTGCCCCACATAATCCGCCAAACGCTTAGGTCGAATCGCTCGATCCAGCGACTCCTCCCCTTGTTGAGCCTTAGGGGTAATAAAACGATCCGCCTCTATCATGTATTAACCCGCCGCCATCATTTTCAGGGCCTGCTTAATCAATGCCTCTAGCGTACGCTGCTCCGCCGGCAATTGCTTTTCCGCCTGCATTAACAGCCGACTCGCTTCCGCCGGTTTATAGCCCAATGCCAACAGCGCCTGCTCCGCCTCCATCCGCATATCCGGTTCTTTCAACTGCACCTCTACTCCCTGAGCTTGCAAGGAGAAGTGTTCTGGCTCCTGCAACTCCAACCAACCATCCAGCCGATCACGCAGCTCTACCAGCAGGCGCTCGGCAGTCTTCTTACCCACGCCAGGAACCTTCACCAAGCGCTGCACATCCTGGTGGTGCACTACCGTTACCAGCTCTTTGATATTAAGGGTAGAGAGAATAGCCAAGGCTAGCTTAGGCCCAACGCCGTTGACTTTAATCAGCACTCGAAACAGATCCCGCTCCTGCCGCTCAACAAAACCGTACAGCAGCTGCGCATCTTCACGAACCAGATGATGGGTATACAGCACCACCTTCTTGCCCCGTTCCGGCAAACGGAAGTGGGTCTGCATACTGGCCTCCACTTCATAGCCTACCCCTGCCACATCGACTAACAACTGAGGCGGCTGTTTTTCCAGAATGATGCCTTCTAACCGTCCGATCATTTCGTCTCCTCTTGATAGGCCGGCATGGACAAAAAGCGCGGCAAACGCAAATCAAACAAAATTGCAGCCAAGCGCAACCCCAACACTACCGCCATTGCCAGCCACGGCACCCACCAGCCACTAATTCCTGCATGGGTTAATCCCACATAAACCAGGGCCCCAGCAATAGCAGCAGTGGCATAAATTTCCTTATGAAAAATCAATGGAATTTCACCCGCCAGCACATCGCGGATAATTCCCCCCACACAGCCAGTCATCACCGCCATCACCACTACGATAACCGGTGCCATTCCGGCCTCCAGGGCTTTATCCGCACCCAAGACGGTAAACACCGCTAACCCTACCGCGTCCGCCACGGTTAATGCCCGCAAAGGAATCGGCCCGCGGCCTGCATAAAAGAAAGTAAAGGCACCACTGATAATCGCCAGCCACAGATAGGTGTTATCGCGCATCCAGTTAACCGGCAAATCCCCCATCAATATATCGCGCAGGGTACCACCGCCAGTGGCCGTCACAATGGCAAACACGAGCACGCCAAAAATATCCAAGCCTTTCTGACAGCCGCGTAGTGCTCCGGCAACCGCAAAAACGATAATGCCAAAATGATCCAAAAAACTGATTACTGCTGCAGCAGTCATAACGCACTCAACTCTCTTCAAAAACTTTCACAACAAAACTTTCGCAATCCAATGCACTACCACACAGAAAGTGCAGATCAAGGCATTAGGCCCCAGCCAAACGCACCTGCGCTAATCTCTGGTAAGCATGGCAGATGGCGATTGCAAGAGCATCAGCAGCATCTACCTGGGGTAAACCTGGCAGTTTCAGTAGTGCCTTCACCATATGCTGAATTTGCTGTTTTTCCGCACTACCCTTCCCCACAACCGCTAGTTTGACTTCCCTGGCGGCATATTCCGCAACAGGTAGTTTGGCCTGGGCAAGCGCCAAAATCGCCACCCCCCGTGCTTGGCCAAGCTTTAATGCCGAGTCCGGGTTACGCGCCATAAATACCCGCTCAATCGCTGACTCCTGGGGTTGATGCCATTCGATGATCTGTCCCAATCCCGCATAAATCTGCTGTAAACGTTCTGCCAAGTTATCGCCCTGCAAACGCAGACAGCCACTGGCTACATATTCCAGTTGCATGCCGCGCTGGCGGATCACGCCATAACCAGTAATACGCGAGCCGGGATCAATTCCTAAAATGACTGCCATCTGTCCGCCTGCTCTCCCCCATTACCCTGTTACAGGTCTCTACCTTCATTCTGTGCGCATCTTAGGAGATTTCATTCAAACTGTATATATATACAATAAAAAGCCCGACCAGCCGGCCGGGCCCTATCAGTAAGCCAATGACTTATAGCATCGCCTCTTCTGGAATATCGGCGTTGTGGAATACCGCCTGTACATCGTCAAGATCTTCCAGCACGTCGATTAACTTGAGAATCTTCTGTGCGCCTTCGATATCCAAGGGAGCACGGGTCGCGGCAATCATCGCTACCTCTGCATGCACAGGCTCCAGTCCCGCTGCCTGCATCGCTTCTTTCACCTGTACGAACTCCAGTGGATCGGTATAAACATCAATGGAGCCATCATCATTTACCTGAATATCCTCAGCCCCAGCTTCTAACGCCACTTCCATGACCTGGTCTTCACTTAGCTCAGCAAAGGTAATCAGGCCTTTTTTATCGAACAGATAAGCCACCGAACCATTGGTTCCCAGATTACCGCCAGCCTTAGTAAAGGCCGCCCGCACATTGGCCACGGTACGGTTGATATTGTCGGTCATGCATTCAACCATGATCGCCACCCCACCCGGGCCGTAACCTTCATAGGTCAGCTCATCATAGTTGTCATCATTACCCGCCCCTGCACCCCGGGCAATCGCCCGCTCTACCGTCTCCCGACTCATGTTAGCCAGGCGCGCCTTCTCTATTGCTGCACGCAACCGGGGATTATCTTCCGCAACCGGGCTGCCGGTTTTAGCCGCTACCGTTAATTCACGAATCAGTTTGGTGAAAATTTTGCCACGCTTGGCATCCTGGGCCGCTTTACGGTGTTTGATGTTGGCCCATTTACTATGACCTGCCATTATCGTCTCCAGACTTTAATTAGCATCTCAGCTTTGACTAGATCCGTTTCACTAGAAAGCAGACGGGCACCTGAGTGCCCGTCTATCAACCTTCACCTCGCTCCGAGGAGCCGAGTTATTAGGTTTCGCTTGCAGATGTCCGCACCCGAATATGCAGCTCACGCAATTGCTTAGCACTGACTTCACCAGGAGCTTCCGTCATCGGGCAAGCCGCACTCTGGGTTTTCGGGAAGGCAATCACTTCACGGATCGACTTCGCACCGGTCATCAGCATAATCATCCGATCCAGACCAAAAGCCAGACCACCATGGGGAGGCGCACCCAATTTCAGTGCATCCAGCAGGAAGCCAAATTTCTCCTGCTGTTCTTCTTCGCTGATATTCAGAATCGCAAAGATAGCCTGCTGCATTTTCTGATCGTGGATACGGATAGAACCACCACCCAGTTCCACCCCGTTCAGCACCATATCATAGGCGCGGGACAGCGCATTGGCGGGGTCAGCCTGCAGCTCTTCTACGCTGCCTTTAGGTGAAGTAAAGGGATGATGCACGGCACTGAGACCACCCTTGTCATCTTCCTCAAACATGGGGAAGTCCACCACCCATAGCGGCGCCCAGGGACGCTCAATCAGGTTCATGTCTTCACCCAGCTTGATCCGGAGCGCACCCAAGGCCTCATTAACGATCTTGGCCTTATCCGCACCGAAGAACACCAGATCGCCATTCTCAGCGCCCACACGCTCAAGAATCGCCTGGCAGACTTCCACCCCGAGGAACTTCACGATCGGCGATTGCAGACCATTTTCTGCATCCGCCTTGTCGTTCACCTTGATATAGGCCAGCCCCTTAGCACCATAAATGCCCACGTACTTGGTGTAATCATCGATCTGCTTACGGGTCAGCTCATTACCCTTGGGTACACGCAGTGCAGCCACACGACCTTTGGCATCCTGAGCCGGGCCAGAAAACACCTTAAAGTCCACACCCGCCACCAGATCAGCTACATCCACCAACTCCAGCGGAATACGCAGATCAGGCTTATCGGAACCAAAACGACGCATTGCCTCGCTATAAGGCATACGGGGGAACTGCCCAAACTCGATATTGAGCAGGTCCTTAAACAGCGTCCGCACCATACCCTCAGCAATCTGCATGACCCCTTCCTCATCCATAAAGGAAGTTTCCATATCGATCTGGGTAAATTCAGGCTGGCGGTCAGCACGCAAGTCTTCGTCACGGAAGCACTTGGCAATCTGATAGTAACGATCGAATCCCGCCACCATCAGCAACTGCTTAAACAGCTGCGGCGATTGCGGCAGCGCAAAGAAGTTACCTTCGTGTGTACGACTAGGCACCAGGTAATCACGCGCACCCTCAGGGGTAGCACGGGTCAGGATAGGGGTTTCAATATCGAGGAAGCCCTGCTCCTCCAAATAATTACGAATACCGTGGGTCACCTTAGAGCGGAAACGCAGCTTAGCCGCCATCTCCGGGCGACGCAGGTCAACGTAGCGGTATTTCAGGCGCACATCCTCACCCACCTGCTGGTAATCATCCAACTGGAAGGGTGGGGTTTCAGACTGGTTCAGAATCTCAAGATCCAGACCCAGCACCTCAATTTTACCGGTCGCCATATCAGGGTTTTCAGTTCCGGCAGGGCGAGCACGCACCTTACCGCGCACCTTAACCACATACTCGTTACGAACCCGGTCAGCACGCTTAAAGCTTTCTTCGGCATCAGGATCAAACACCACCTGAGCGATGCCATCCCGATCACGTAAATCCAGGAAGATTACCCCACCGTGGTCACGGCGACGGTGTACCCATCCACACAAAGTGACTTCCTGGCCAATCTGTTGTTCACGAAGTTCGCCGCAATAATGGCTGCGCATATATAGCTTCCTGATTAATCTTCTGGAGGGGAGTCTCAATCCGCTCCGGCACTGCAGGCACCGCAGTTAGCCGGGTTTGCGGAACAGGACTCACCCTTGTTGTCCGCCAGATTCTTTTTCGAACCTGTCTTGAAGTCGGTCTCATACCAGCCACTGCCACTCAGGCGAAAACCCGGCAGAGAGAGCTGTTTAACCAATTGTGGCTCAGCACAACTGGGACACTCGGTTAGAGGGTCATCACTGAACTTTTGAATCGCTTCAAGTTCATGGCCACAAGCGCTACAGAGGTATTCATAAATAGGCATCGCTTACGCCCTTGCAAATCACCAATGACTGGAACAGAGCACAAAGGGAACCCCTTTGCAAAGCGCGACATTATATACCCCAAATAATCGCCTTGCCTACCGCCGACGCCACCTGACTAAACCAGCGCCGACCCTGCTCAAAAAAGGAAATAGCACTCAACACTCCGCATCATAACGGGCTTAAGCCGACAGGCGCCAAGAGTTGCTGCAACGCTAGTTTGAGTTCCGCCAGTTGCGCCGACTCATAGGGGCGCGCAGGCAATTTTCCCCAAACAGGAGCAGGCCAGGCCGGATCTTGCTGAAAACGCACAATATGATGCACATGCAGCTGAGGCACCATATTGCCCAACGCTGCCACATTTAATTTATCGCCGGCAAAGTGCACCATTAACCGGCGCCCCACCTGACAAGACTCCTGATAAAACTGGGCTAAATCCGTCTCATCCAACTCATACAGCTCACGCAACTGCCCCCGGCGCGGCACTAAAATCAGCCAGGGATATTGGCAATCATTCATTAATAATACCCGGCACAGCGGCAAATCACCCACTACCAGAGTATCCGCCGCCAACTGCGGATGGAGATTAAAAGCAGACATAAGCATTCCAGTCGTCAAGGCTAACCAGCAGGCAGCCTAACCAGAGTGATTAAGAAGAACAAGGGCGGGATATGCAGACCAGCCACCCTGGATTTCACCCAGCTTAACTAACGGTGAAACTGCCGCAATTGAATATGATTTCCCTCCGGATCTAGGATATTAGCCACCCTGAAGATAGGGTTAGCCCACTCCCCCTCCAGCGCCTGACCACCTAAGGCAACCGCCTGCTGCCGAGCCTCCGACAGATCAGCCACCGCAACAAACATCTTCGTGCGATTAAAGTGTGGCTCCAGCAGCGCCACTGGCGGCACATGCAGAACAAGATTGACGCCATCACCAGCCAAACTGATCAGCTCTGCCGTTTGATGAAGCACCGTCAAGCCAAACATCTGCTGATAAAACTGCGCCAGGGCGGGAAGATTAGCAGCGTAGATCACCACACCAAAATGCGCTGGAGTAGTCATTGCTTCCTATATGTTGCCTTATCGTTGGTTAGGCGCATCCCCCCGTTAACAAAAACATGTCACAGAGGTGTTATGACTACGCAACTACCAGTTACTAGTAGATTTTAAGTGCACACCCTGCTCATCCTGACGAATGCGACCCGCCTTCATCAGCGCACCGAGCGCCATCTTGTAAGCCTTCTTACTCACCCCAAAGGTGTCACTGATGGCATTAGGATCACTTTTGTCCCCCAGAGGGCAGAAGCCATCATGGGCCTCTAAATAATCGAGTATCTTCTGCGCTAACGGATCAACCCTTGCATAGCCTGGCTTATCAAGCATCACATCCACCTTGCCATCCGCCAGGCACTGCTTAATAAAGCCACTCAAACGCATACCGGGGCGCACCTCACGAAACAAGTCTTGATGATGCAGCAAGCCTTCGTAGCGATTATCAATTATCACCGGATAACCAAGATCGGTACGCCGTAGGATCAGCAGTTCCACCGCCTGCCCTATCGCAAGATCAGTGGGAGCCGGTTCAATAAAGCGATCCGTCTTGGCTGAGGCAGCAATGCGCTTGCTATTGTCGATATAGATATAAACGGTGCACCAGTCACCCACTTTCAGCGGCTTCAGTTGCTCGCTATAGGGCAAGAACAACTCTTTGGGCATGCCCCAATCCAGAAATGCCCCTACTCTGTTAACGTCGGTAACCTTCAGACTGGCAAACTCCCCCACCATCACCCTGGGCTTACGTGTGGAAGCGATAGGAATATCCTTCGAGTCAAGGTAAACAAACACCTGCAACTGGTCGCCAAGACGGCAACCCTCCGGCACTTCACGCTTGGGCAGCAGAATACCGTCGCTGTCGCCATCATCGAGATAGACCCCGAACGGGACTTCGCGCACTACTTTAAGCCTGTTGAGTCTGCCGAGTTTGATCACGGGAATGTCTCTTCATCGATGAGGATTGTGGGTGCGTACTCTACCACGGCGCCCTTGGCCGACCTATCCCCTCATCGGTCGGTACGGATGTACCCCTGGACTAGTGATCTATAAACACATAACCAAGGCAACACACCACACTCATTCCACACTTTCCTGCGCTAGCGTGATGATCGCCTGAATGGCTCCCCTCGCCTGCGGACTGTTATGCCAACAGGTTGAACCCATCATTTGGGAAATTTGCTTGGTCACATCAGCCGGATCTTCCTCCGCCAACTGTGATAAAGACGAAAAACCAATTTGCTCTAAACGTGCAACCACCGTTGCACCTACGCCTTTGAGAGCAATCATCTTTTCCTTTTCGTGAACAGAAAACCCCATCAGATACTCTCCTATTTAAGTTTGCCGACTGACAAAAGAAGACAAGCAGCTAGATTAGCCAATCTGTATGGCACAGGCCTACAACTCACAGCACTGTGACAGCAGCAACTTATCTCGCCCTAATCAATTTCATTAGTTAAATTTGCTACTTATCTTCACAAATACCCTTGCAAACAAGTAACACAAGAAAAAGACAGGATTTTTCCCTGTTTAAGACAGAGCAAACAGAAAATTTCCTCACCAACGCAATTATTTCAAAAAAATTCACCACTGCCATTCCAGTAGAATGCTCGACCCAAGACGGACCGGCACCGTGGTGCTTGAGCTTGAAGGAACTCCAAAACGCTCAACCCTTAAACAGCGGTGAAAATAATAAACATTTGCCGGAGTCAGTGGTGTGCAAAGCCTCGTTTTGTTCCTACCCAGCCTCCAGGGTTACCTGGCCTCCCTTGCGTCAGCGTCCTACGCAAATGTTTAGCCACCTCCACCGGGTGGTATCAGCGAAAACCAGCGGGAAGCATGCCTGCCGGTTTAACAACAACTAAACAAGAGTACATGCTATGAAAAAACTTTTGCTCGGACTCTTCGCCCTTCTGGGTGTTCTGCCTGCTGCTCACGCAGAGGGCCTCGACGCTGCTATCAACGAAGCTGTAGCCCCTATTGCTAACTTGGTTGCTGGCATCATTTTCTACTCTGTTCCTGTTGGAGACGCCAACCTGCCTTTGATCGTTGTCTGGCTGGTTGTCGCGGCGCTGTTCTTCACCCTGTACTTTGGTTTTATCAACGTTCGTGGCTTCAAGCACGCTATTCGCGTGGTACGCGGCGATTACACCGACCCGAAAGATAAGGGTGAGGTGTCTCACTTTCAGGCATTAACAGCTGCCCTATCCGGAACCGTTGGCCTGGGTAACATTGCTGGTGTGGCCGTGGCAGTTTCCATCGGCGGCCCCGGTGCCACCTTCTGGATGATCATGGGCGGCATCCTGGGGATGTCCTCCAAGTTTGTGGAATGTACCCTGGGGGTGAAGTACCGCAACATTAATGCTGATGGCAGCGTCTCCGGCGGCCCGATGTATTACCTGAGCAAAGGCTTGGCGGAACAAGGCAAAGCCGGCTTGGGTCGCTTCCTGGCGGTCTTTTTCGCCATCTGCTGTATCGGTGGCGCCTTCGGTGGCGGCAACATGTTCCAGGCCAACCAAACTGCCCAGCAAATCATTAATGTGACCGGCGGCAGTGAATCTTTCTTTGCTGACAAAGCCTGGTTGATCGGCTTGCTGCTGGCGATCATGGTTGGCGTAGTCATCATCGGCGGGATCAAGTCCATCGCCAAGGTGACTGAGAAGATCATTCCCTTTATGGCGGGCATCTACCTGGCTGCCGGTGCGGTGATTCTGGCGATGAATGCCGACATGATCCCCACTGCTATCAATCTGATTATCGAAGGTGCCTTCAGCGCTGAAGGTGTGGCCGGTGGCGTCATCGGCGTTATGATTCAGGGCTTCAAGCGTGCATCCTTCTCCAACGAAGCGGGTATTGGCTCTGCTGCCATCGCTCACTCTGCGGTGCGCACTAACGAGCCCCTGTCAGAAGGCTTCGTTTCCCTGCTGGAACCCTTCATTGACACCGTCGTGATCTGCACCATGACCGCCTTGGTTATCGTCATTACTGGCATGTATACCACCGGTGGCATGAGTGGCGTTGAACTGACCTCCGCTGCCTTTGGTAGCGCCATCTCCTGGTTCCCCTACGTTCTGGCAGTAGCGGTGGTGCTGTTCGCTTACTCCACCATGATCTCCTGGTCTTACTACGGCACCAAGGCATGGACTTACCTGTTTGGGGAAAGCAAAGCCTCTGACCTAACGTTCAAGTTCATCTTCTGCGTCTTCGTTGTTATTGGTGCAGCCATGAATCTGGGCCCGGTTATCGATTTCTCCGACTCCATGATCTTCGCTATGGCACTGGCCAACATTGCTGGCCTGTACTTGTTGGCCCCGGTGGTCAAGCGTGATCTGGCGGATTACATGGCCCGCATCAAGAGCGGCGCGATCAAAAACTATCGCCAACAGGCTAACGCCGGCAAGGATCGTGAAGATCTGGATGTCGAGCCAGCCTAAGCCTTAAGTTTGCTCTCTCGCCCCGGCTTGCCGGGGCTTTTTATCCTCTGCTTTTGCTGCCAACTCCCCCCGCCACGACCTTGGTCTGGCTTGCTCTATTTAGCAAGATTAACCACCCTGAGTGACAGCGCTTGCCCGAGCGCCTTTAGCACGACATTCAGTCAAGCCAGAGATTGCCAGGAGGCACCATGACCCCACCGTTACTCACTCCCCCCTATCTCCTCACTGAACTGGGCAACATTGAAGACTGGGCCTGCGATTACAATGGCCATTTGAATGAGGGTTATGCCCTGGTGTTGCTGTCCCGCGCCACCGACACCCTGCTGGATGCCATTGGCCTGGATGCCATCAGCCGCGAACAGCGCCAATTCAGCGCCTTTACCCTGCAAAACATACTGCACTATCGCCAGGAAGGCCGTTTAGGGCAGCGATTGCAAGCCAGCAGCCAACTGCTCGCTTATGACGAAAAACGTCTACGTATTTATCATCAACTGCTTAATAGCGAGTCAGGGGAGACCCTGGTGGAGATGGAAACGCTGCTGATCGGGGTGGACATGCAGCAGCGCCGTTCCGCACCCTGGCCACGCGAGATAGAACAAGCCTTATTTGCGTTGAGCCAACAGCAGGCACAGTTGCCAATCCCAGAACGGGCCGGCGGCGGTATCAGCCGTCCAGCCCTGCCACTCTAAACTGCTGGCAGGACGGACAGCTCAGGCAATATCACGCTAAGCGCGACTCACTTACACCACACCCTGCTCATGCAGCTCGGCTACCCGCTCGGCGGACAGGCTCAGCCAGTCTGCCAATACCTCTGCCGTGTGCTGACCTAACAGGGGTGGGGCTCGATGATAGTCCACGGGGGTGGCAGAAAACTTCAACGGACTGCCCACATAAGGCCGCAGCCCGGCACTGGCATGCTCTAACTCCACCAGCATTTGCCGTGCCTGCACCTGGGGATCACGAAACACCCGATCCAGGGTATTGATCGGACCGCAGGGCACATTGGCCGCTTCCAACTGAGCCAACCAGGTATCCAAGTCCTTTTGCAGTAATAACGGCTCCAGTAGCGGCAAGAGCTGCTGACGATGACGTACCCGTTCATCGTTAGTGGCAAAGCGCGGATCATCCGCCAACTCCGCCGCCCCCGCCACCTCACAGAAGCGACGAAATTGGCCGTCATTCCCCACCGCCAACATCAGGTGGCCATCCGCCACTGCAAATGCCTGATAGGGCACGATATTCGGGTGGGCATTGCCATAGCGCTTAGGTGTTTCGCCACTCACCAGGTAGTTCATCGCCTGATTAGCCAGGGTCGCTACCTGCACATCCAGCAAGGCCAGATCCAGGTGCTGACCTTCGCCAGTGCGATTACGGTGATGTAATGCCGCCAGAATGCCGGTGCTGGCATAGAGCCCGGTCATAATATCTGCCAACGCCACTCCCACCTTAACCGGCATCCCCTCCGGCTCACCGGTCAGGCTCATCAACCCTCCCATCGCCTGAATCATCGCATCATAGCCAGGACGCTGCTTATAGGGCCCCTGCTGACCAAAGCCGGTGATGGAGCAGTAAATCAAACCGGGATTCAACTTGCGTAGACTGGCGTAATCCAGCCCATATTTAGCCAGGCCGCCAACCTTATAGTTTTCCAGCAGAATATCCGCCTGCGCTGCCAGCTTAAGCACCAGGGCCTGACCTTCTGGCTGGGTAAAATCCAACGTCAGAGAACGCTTGCCACGGTTAGCACTCTGGAAATAGGCCGACTCCGCTGTGGGCTCACCTGCAGCTGTGCTGAGATTGGGTGGTCCCCAATGGCGGGTATCATCCCCCGCCCCTGGCCGCTCGACCTTCACCACATCCGCCCCCAGATCCGCCAGGGTCTGGCTGGCCCAAGGGCCAGCCAATACTCGTGACAAATCCAGCACCTTGATGCCTGCCAGTGCGCCAGCCATTACTTGAACGCCTGCAAACCGGTCTGAGCACGACCAAGAATCAACGCATGAACATCATGGGTGCCTTCATAGGTATTGACCGCCTCCAGATTCATCACATGACGAATGACGTGGAACTCATCGGCAATACCGTTACCACCGTGCATATCCCGGGCGATACGGGCAATATCCAGTGCCTTACCACAGGAATTGCGCTTAATCAGGGAGATATTCTCCGGTGCACAACGTCCCTCGTCGAGCAAACGCCCTACCCGTAGGCAACCCTGCAGGCCAAGGCTGATTTCGGTTTGCATGTCCGCCAGTTTTTTCTGAATTAACTGCGTCGCTGCCAACGGACGGCCAAACTGGCTGCGATCCAGACAGTACTGGCGCGCCTGCATCCAGCAGAATTCCGCTGCCCCCAGCGCCCCCCATGCAATGCCGTAGCGGGCCTTGTTCAAGCAGCCGAAGGGGCCTTTCAAACCACTGACATTGGGCAGCAGGTTGTCTTCAGGCACCAGCACTTCATCCATTACGATTTCGCCGGTAATAGAAGCACGCAGGGAGAATTTGCCCTCAATTTTGGGTGCACTCAGGCCCTTCATGCCTTTTTCCAGCACAAAGCCACGGATTTCACCCTCAAGCTTGGCCCACACCACAAAGACATCGGCGATCGGGGAGTTGGTGATCCACATTTTGCTGCCACTGAGCAAATAACCATCCGCCACCTTGGTGGCGCGGGTTTTCATGCTACCTGGATCAGAACCGGCATCGGGCTCGGTCAGACCAAAACAGCCTACCCACTCACCGGTGGCCAGCTTGGGCAGGTATTTACGCCGTTGCGCTTCACTGCCGTATGCATAAATAGGATGCATCACCAGGGAAGATTGCACACTCATCGCCGAACGATAACCGCTATCGACCCGCTCCACTTCTCGTGCGGTCAAGCCATAGCAGACATGGTTTACACCGGCACAGCCGTATTCTTCCGGCAAGGTAGAGCCCAGTAGTCCCAACGCACCCAGCTCAGACATAATTTCGCGGTCAAAATGCTCGTGCCGGTTGGCTTCCAGAATACGTGGCATCAGGCTACCTTGAGCGTATTCACGCGCCGCCTGCATCACCATCCGCTCTTCTTCACTCAGCATCTCTTCCAACAGAAAAGGGTCTTGCCAGTTAAATTGGGGCTTAGCCATAGTGGACTCCATAAAATGTCGACATTTTTATATTTTGCAGAAAATGTTATTTAGTGTGGACAAAGTACACCCATCCCCCAGGGGATGCAAGCCTGCCCTCTACTACCTTAGCCCAGCCCCAGCAAAGTGCCGCGATACTTGTCCCTGACCAGCACTAGCCCCTAGACTAGGCCTCCTTATTGCGATGAGCATCAACGGACCCAGCCATGCAATTGCCGATTCAGCCTTTCCTCAAGTCGCTCCTGACCTTCCTGCTGGTTATTGGCAACCTCAGCCTAAATAGCCATGCCAGCCCGTTAAACGGCTTACCCCATTCCGCCGGACTCTGGGTAGAACAACACCCTGAATTCAACCAACAGGCCGAACAGCCTCAGGTGCCCGCCTCCACCCTGAAACTACTGACCGCCTATTACGCCCTGCAACGCTTGGGGCCTAGTTATCAATTCAAGACTCCTCTCTGGCTTGATGCTGACGGCATCCTTTGGCTACAGGGCAAAGGCGATCCAGGCCTCACCTCTGAAGTACTGCAAAAACTAGCGAAAGCCTTGCGCTCAAAAGGTTTGAAAAAAATTAAGGGGGTTGGAATAGATGGTAGTTATTTCGCCAGCAACCAAGTTCCTGACGGAATCGGCAACAGCCATAACCCTTACGATGCTCACCCCGGCGCAGCCATTGCTAACTACAACACCGTGGCACTCAAACGCGATGGCGGTTCGATTATTTCCCCCGAATGGCAGACGCCCATGACCAAGGCAGCCTATCAACAGGCTCCTCGCCTGCCGGGACTAGAAGGTCGGATCAACCTTGGCCCAGATAGCCGTACTCAACAGCTGCACCTGGCCGAACTGCTGGCTATTTTCCTGCGTCTGGAAGGTATCAGTGTCGGCAACAGCCTCAAAACCGGCACCCTACCTGCCAGCGCCAAACCCTACCTGACCTTTATCAACCCGCAGCCCCTAAGCCAGTTATTAGAAGGCATGCTGAAGTACTCCAATAACCTCATCGCCAATCAGCTCTTTCTGGTGTTGGGAGCAGAGCAGCTCGGCGCGCCAGCCACTCTCACCAAAGCTCAACTTGCCATACAGAGTTTTATTGTCAGTGAGTTTGACTGGCGTAACGTCCAAATCGCCGAGGCGGCAGGGCTCTCCCGACAAAACCAGCTCAGCCCCGCCCAATTAGGTCAACTACTGGATAAGATGCGCCCTTATCAAAACCTGCTTAATCTGGAGCGCCCTGGTGTACAAGCCAAAACCGGCACCCTATCGGACACCAGCACCCTGGCTGGCTACTTGGAGGTCAAAGGACAATGGCTGGCTTTTGCCTTAATGCTGCCACAGGCCAATGCCCAGCAGCTGCGCTTTGAACTCGCCGAACGATTACGCAACGCGCTGAATAAATAAGCAGCAAGACAATCAACCGGAAGCCCATCAGGGCAGAAAGAGAAAAGTGAGAACCTTGCCTGCTGCACAGCAGCGGGAAGACAAGCGAGGGTGGCAAGGTTCTCAAAAAGGTGGCTTCAGGGAAGCCGAAGAGGACAACTCAAACCAGTGTTAGCAGGCAACCCTGCCAGCAATCCAAGCACCGCCTAGATCAGCCCTACCCAGATTGGCGGCAGCAGACAGCATTCGACCATCTGACTGCCTTAACCACAGCGGCAAGCCAACGCTTAGCCGCCGTGACTAGCGGTACCACCCAACGATGATGCCGCTAGAAACGATTGCGATAGGTTAACCTCAATGCTGTTAGCCTTGATGCAGTTAACCTCGCTTGTTTAACCTCGCTTGTTTAACCTCGTTTATTTAACCTCGATAGTAACGCTGCGGCACAAAGGGCATCGCGCTCACCACCATTTTCTGTGGCTTACCGCGCACCATAGCGAACACCTCTGAACCCAACGCAGCATGAGCTGTATGCACATAGCCCATCGCCACTGGCGCATTCTTGGTCGGACCAAAAGTACCGGATGTCACCTGACCAATGACCTTGCCGTCGGCATCCACCAACTCTGTTCCTTCACGAACAGGAGCGCGGCCCTCAGCAATCAACCCCACCCGCTTGCGGGAAGCTTCTTTACTGGCGATCTGAGCAAGAATCACCTCCGCTCCAGGGAACCCTCCTGCCCGCTCACCGTCGGCACGACGGGGTTTGGAGATAGCCCATAGCAGGCTGGCCTCAAAGGGCGTAGTAGTAGTGTCAATATCATGGCCATACAGACACAACCCCGCTTCCAGACGCAGAGAATCACGCGCCCCCAGACCAATGAACTCAACCTCCGCCTGCGCCAGCAGCTCACGCGCCAGTGCCTCAGCTTTATGCGCCGGTACCGAAATTTCAAAACCATCTTCGCCGGTATAACCCGAGCGGCTCACCAGACACTCTTCACCCAACAGAGTAAAGCGGCCAGCATCCATGAAGATCATCTTGCTAACATCCGCATTCAGGCGCGCCAACACCTCAACCGCTTTAGGCCCCTGCAAGGCCAGCAAAGCACGATCTTCCAGCACTTCGATTTCACAACGCGAGCCAATATGCTGACGCAGATGGGCAATATCCTGCTCCTTACAAGCAGCGTTCACCACGACAAATAGGTACTCACCCAGGTTAGCCACCATCAGGTCATCCAGAATACCTCCCTGATCATTAGTAAAGAGCGCATAGCGCTGCTTTCCTACTGGCAAGTCCTGGATATCCACCGGCACCAATGTTTCCAGCGCCGCAGCGGCTTCCGCTCCTTTGAGCTTTAACTGCCCCATGTGAGACACATCAAACAGACCCGCTTGTTCACGAGTGTGTTCATGCTCTTTCTTGACTCCCAGGGGATACTGCACCGGCATCTCATAACCAGCGAAGGGCACCATCTTGGCCCCCAGCTCCACATGAAGATCGAATAAAGGTGTACGTAGCAAGGGAGTCTGTTCTGACATGGTCTTACCTATTGGCGTTATTTTTTACTCGTTAGGGTTCCACGAAGCCTGAGCTTCTTCCCGGCCATCATTAAACAACCGGGGAAAACCGCAACCTTGTTTCCAATTTGAAACTTACACTACTGCAAAGTGTCACCTCAGGCAACCTTTGCCCCCTCAACTGGCAGCATTTTTCGGTTTTTCATAACCATCCATTACCGCAACTAATTAAAGGATTAATCAAGATGCAGGGTCAGCGCCCCACGGCTTATCTATACTTAGCAGCTATTGCGAGGCGCCCCTGGCAACCCTACATAAATTAGAGAGGCTTGACAGTCCAAGCGCTGGCACCTAAGTTTAACCATGTTTCCTATTGGAAACTTTTTAACCGACTAACCGCTGTCACCGCCTCCTGGCCGCACAGCCTCCAATAACAACACAACTGGTCGGTGGAGAACCCTATGTCACTGAGCGTTTTTGATCTGTTTAAAATTGGCGTTGGCCCCTCCAGCTCCCATACCGTTGGCCCCATGTGGGCGGCCTATCGCTTCCTGGATGAACTGCGTCAAGCGGGTGTCTTTGCGCAAACTAAAGAAGTAAAAGCCGCTTTGTTTGGTTCCCTCGCCATGACCGGCCAGGGCCATGCCACCGACACCGCCGTACTTTTAGGCCTGATGGGTGAGCGTCCAGACCTGACTGACCCTGATCAAATTCAGCAACGCATTGAGCAGTTGCGGCAAAGCCAGACCCTGCAACTCGGCGGCGAGCACAGCATTCCCTTTGACGAAGCTAGCCACCTGCAGTTTATGTTCGGCCAGTCTCTGCCCAAGCACCCCAATGCCATGCAACTGCGCGCCTTTGATGAAGCGGGCATTCAGCTGTATCAGCAAACTTACTATTCCGTCGGGGGTGGCTTTGTACTGTCAGAGCCAGAGACTGAGAACGCCGGGGATGATCGCCTGCGCCGCGATGACGACGTTCCCTATCCTTTCCGTAACGCCGCCGAATTATTGCAGCAATGCAAAACCCACGGCCTGAGCATTGCCGCCCTGGTCATGGAGAATGAGAAAACCTGGCGTAGCCCCGAACAATATCGCACCGAGGTATTACAGATCTGGCAGGTAATGGATGCCTGTATCCGCCGCGGCTGTCGTGAAACCGGTGTGCTGCCAGGAGGGTTAAACCTTAAACGCCGAGCCGCCAAACTCTACACGGAACTAACCGAACGTCCGGAAGCCGGCTTTAAAGATCAGCTTACCGTCATGGACTGGGTCAACCTGTATGCCATGGCCGTCAATGAAGAAAACGCTGCCGGTGGTCGGGTAGTGACTGCCCCCACCAACGGTGCAGCTGGGGTGATTCCAGCGGTACTGGCCTATTACGATCGTTTCGTCCCTCATTCCAATGAGCAGGGCATCATTACCTTCCTGACCGTTGCCGCCGCCATTGGCATGCTCTACAAACGCAATGCCTCTATCTCCGCTGCCGAAGTGGGTTGCCAAGGGGAAATTGGTGTGGCCTGTTCCATGGCCGCTGGTGCCCTCTGTGCTGCCATGGGCGGCAGCAATGAACAGATTGAAAATGCTGCCGAAATTGGCATGGAGCATAACCTCGGCCTGACCTGCGATCCGATTAAGGGTCTGGTACAGGTGCCCTGCATCGAGCGCAATACCATGGGAGCGATCAAGGCGATCAACGCCGCCCGCTTAGCCCTGCGTGGCACTGGCGAACATCACGTCTCCCTCGACTCCGTGATCGAAACCATGCGCCAAACCGGTGTCGACATGCAGGATAAATATAAAGAAACCGCCACCGGCGGCCTCGCCGTCAACGTCGTTAACTGCTAACCCATACTGATAACAAGCCTGAAGGAAGCCCCATGACGTCTGATTTCTTCTCCGCCTCCCTGAGTCAGCGCGACCCCCTGCTGGCCCAGGCCATTACTGACGAGCTCGGTCGTCAGCAGCAACAGATTGAGCTGATTGCCTCCGAGAACATCGTCTCCCGCGCCGTGCTGGAAGCCCAAGGCAGCGTACTCACCAACAAGTATGCCGAAGGCTATGCCGGCAAGCGTTACTATGGTGGCTGTGAATTTGTCGACGTCGCCGAAACCCTGGCGGTTGAACGGATTAAGAAACTATTTGGCTGTCAGTTTGCCAATGTCCAGCCCCACTCCGGAGCCCAGGCCAATGGTGCGGTAATGCTGGCATTGCTGCAGCCTGGCGACACTATCCTGGGCATGTCACTCGATGCCGGCGGCCACCTGACCCACGGTGCCCGCCCTGCACTATCTGGTAAGTGGTTTAATGCCGTGCAGTACGGTGTGCGCCAGGACAACCAGCAGATTGACTACGATCAACTGGCAAGCCTGGCCAAAGAACATCGCCCCAAAATGATTATCGCCGGCGCTTCAGCCTACCCTCGGGTGATTGATTTTGCCCGTATGCGAGCCATTGCCGATGAAGTCGGCGCTTATCTGATGGTCGATATGGCCCATATTGCTGGCTTGGTTGCCACCGGCCATCATCCCAGCCCAGTGCCCCACGCCCACGTCGTCACCAGCACCACCCACAAAACCCTCCGCGGCCCCCGCGGTGGCATCATCCTCAGCAATGATGAAGCCATTGCCAAGAAAATTAACTCAGCGGTTTTCCCGGGCCTACAGGGTGGCCCTTTAATGCATGTCATCGCCGCTAAAGCGGTTGCCTTTGGCGAAGCACTGCAGCCCAGCTTTAAAGACTACATCCAACAAGTGGTCGACAACGCTCAAGCCTTGGCGGCCGTCATGCTGGAACGGGGTTGCGATCTGGTATCCGGCGGCACCGACAACCACCTGCTGTTGGTAGACCTGCGCCCCAAGGGCCTGACTGGCAATATCGTCGAGCAGGCGCTGGAACGCGCAGGCATTACCTGCAACAAGAACGGCATTCCCTTTGATCCGGAAAAACCCACCGTTACCTCGGGAATTCGTCTCGGCACTCCAGCAGGTACCAGCCGCGGCTTTACGACTAAAGAATTTAGTCAGATTGGTCACCTGATCAGTGACGTACTGGATGCGCTACGCCAGCAACCACAAGGCGACGCCGCCTGTGAACGCCAAGTGCGTCGTCAGGTACAAATTCTGTGTGAACACTTCCCCATTTACTCCTGATTAGGGGATAATTGCGGAAACTTTTTTCTGTTAGGCAACATTGAACAATATAGGAAAACAAAATGAGCCAGATTCCAGCCAACCTGCGTTACACCGCCACCCATGAGTGGGTCCTGGACAATGGTGATGGCACCGTAACCGTTGGGGTAACTGACCACGCCCAAGAACTGCTGGGCGACGTGGTATTTGTTGAACTGCCTGAAGTTGAGCGTGAGCTGGGTGCGGACGAAGAGTTCGGCGTGATTGAGTCCGTGAAAGCGGCTTCCGACCTCTATGCCCCTCTGGCAGGCACCGTGGTAGCAGTGAACGAGAGCCTGAATGACACCCCTGAGCAGGTGAATGCGGATCCCTATGGCGAAGGCTGGATCTTCAAGCTGAAACTGGCCAACCAGGATGATCTAACCAGCCTGCTGGACGCTGCAGCCTACGAAGAAAAGGTTGCCGAAGAGTCCTAAGTCCAGATCGGCGCTGCCCTGCGCCGATCTTTGTTTGCGCGCAAGTTGAGCCACGACTGCTACAGTTATCAGCTTGCGCCACCCTATTCCGGCATTGATGGTAAAGGTAGACCCATGAGCACTCCCCACAACCTACCGCTGCAGGCTCTTGAGCAGCGCCACGACTTTATCGACCGTCATATCGGCCCCAGCGACGCTGACACTCAAGAGATGCTGAGCAGCCTGGGCCTGAACTCCCTGGAGGAGCTGGTAAACAGCACCGTTCCTGCCAGTATCCGCCTGCAGGCGCCCCTGGCCCTGGCGGAGCCCATGACGGAAAGCGACGCCCTGAATTATCTGCGCTCACTGGCCAAGCAGAACCAGGTCAACAAGTCCTACATCGGTATGGGCTACTACGACACCATCGTGCCGGCGGTCATCCTGCGCAACGTACTGGAAAACCCCGGTTGGTATACCGCTTACACCCCTTATCAACCTGAGATTTCTCAGGGTCGCCTGGAAGGTCTACTCAACTATCAGCAGATGGTCATGGACCTGACCGGCATGGAACTGGCCAACGCCTCCCTGCTCGACGAGGCCACCGCTGCCGCTGAAGCCATGGCCCTGTGCAAACGCTCCTCCAAGCTGAAGACTAATAAGTTCTTTGTTGCCGAAGACGTCTTCCCCCAAACCCTGGATGTGCTCAAGACCCGTGCAGAATACTTTGGCTTCGAGCTGGTGATTGGCAATCCTTACAGCGATCTGGCCAACCATGAAGTCTTTGGTTTGCTGCTGCAGTACCCAGGCGGCAACGGTCAAATCCATGACCTGGAAGCCCTGATCAAACAGGCCCAGAGCCAAAAAGCCCTGGTATGCGTTGCCGCAGACCTGATGAGCCTGGTGTTACTGAAAACCCCAGGTGAACTGGGTGCGGATGTGGTATTCGGTTCCTCCCAGCGCTTTGGTGTCCCCATGGGCTTCGGTGGCCCTCACGCCGCCTTCTTCGCCACTAAGGATGCCCATAAGCGCACCATGCCTGGCCGGATTATTGGCGTCTCCATCGACAGCCACCAGAAGCCTGCCCTGCGTATGGCCATGCAAACACGCGAGCAACACATCCGCCGCGAAAAAGCCACCTCCAACATCTGTACTGCCCAGGCACTGCTGGCCAACATGGCGGGCTTCTATGCGGTCTATCACGGTGCGAAAGGCCTGCGTCAAATCGCCGGACGCATTCACCGCCTGACCAGCATCCTGGCCAAAGGTCTGCAACAAAAAGGCATCAAGCTGGAAAATGATACCTGGTTTGACACCCTGACCCTGGTGGTGGGCAACGAACAGTCTGCCCTGTACCAGCGTGCGCTGGATGCCGGCCTGAACCTGCGCAAAGTTGGTAGTGACAAGCTCGGCATCAGCCTGGATGAGCGTAAGGGCGCCGCTGATGTGGCGGAACTCTTTGATGTGCTGTTGGGCACTAACCATGGCCTGGATGTCGCTAGCCTGGATGCTGACATCGTGGCGCAAAGCTTTAGCGGCATTCCTGCCAGCTACCAGCGTAGCAGCGACTTCCTCACTCACCCGACCTTCAATAGCTACCACTCAGAAACCGAGATGCTGCGCTACCTGAAGCGTCTGGAGAACAAAGACCTGTCCCTGACTCACGCCATGATTCCGCTGGGCTCCTGTACGATGAAGCTCAACGCCACCAGCGAAATGATTCCGGTGACCTGGCCTGAGTTTGCCGATATCCACCCCTTTGCCCCGAAAGAGCAAACCCGTGGTTACCAGCGCATGATTGATGAGCTGGCCGCCGACCTGGCTGAAATCACCGGTTATGATGCTATTTCCATGCAGCCCAACTCCGGTGCTCAGGGCGAATATGCTGGTCTGGTCGCGATTCGTCGCTACCATGCCAGCCTCGGTCAGGATAACCGCGATATCTGCTTGATCCCCAGCTCTGCCCACGGCACCAACCCCGCCTCAGCGGCCATGGCCAACATGAAGGTGGTGATCGTTGAGTGTGACGACAACGGCAACGTCGATATCAATGATCTGCGCGCCAAGGCAGAACAGCACTCAGCCAACCTGTCTTGCCTGATGGTGACCTATCCCTCTACCCATGGTGTGTTTGAAGAAGAGATCGTCGAGATCTGCGCAATCATCCACCAGCATGGTGGTCAGGTCTACATGGACGGCGCCAACATGAACGCCCAGGTCGGTCTGTCCAAGCCAGGCAAATTCGGCTCTGACGTCTCTCACCTGAACCTGCACAAAACCTTCTGCATCCCCCACGGCGGCGGTGGCCCCGGCATGGGTCCGATCGGTGTGAAGAGCCACCTAGCCCCCTTCCTGCCCAGCCATGCGGTTAACCCAGTAGAGGGCGTCCCCGAAGGTAATAGCGCGGTTTCCGCAGCCCCCTTCGGCAGCGCAGCGATTCTGCCGATCTCTTGGGTATACATCAAAATGATGGGCGCTCAGGGCCTGCGTGAAGCCACCCAGATGGCCATTCTGAATGCTAACTACATCATGAACCGTCTGGCTCCGCACTACCCTGTGCTCTATCGTGGCCGTAACGGTCGGGTAGCGCACGAGTGCATCATTGATATTCGTCCGCTCAAAGCGGCCTCTGGTATCAGCGAGGAAGACATCGCCAAGCGCCTGATGGACTATGGCTTCCATGCCCCCACCATGTCCTTCCCGGTAGCCGGCACCCTGATGATCGAGCCGACCGAGTCCGAGTCCAAGGCGGAGCTGGATCGCTTCTGTGATGCCATGATCGCCATTCGTGAAGAAATCGCCCAGGTTCAAAACGGCGAACTGCCAGCGGACAACAACCCCCTGGTGAAAGCGCCTCACACCCTGGACGATCTGACCGAAGGCTGGCAGCGTCCTTACAGCCAACAGCAGGCGGTCTTCCCCAAAGGGGTACAGCCCACCAGCAAATACTGGCCCACGGTTAACCGTATCGACAACGTTTACGGCGACCGTAATCTGGTGTGCTCCTGCCCTAGCGTAGATAGCTACCGCTAAGCAGACGCAGGCCCGTCCTCCGGGGCGGGCCTGATGCATTCCCCTTTTTTAAGCATCGCAACAACTCCCTCTTCCCGCCATTTTTACTCACTTTCCCTCACTTTTGTTTCTCTCCATTTGCAAGCTCATCGCCTGAATAGCAGTAGCAGCCTAACCCCATACGGGACCTTAGACGCATCATGATGATGAGGATAGGCAAATGAAATCACTGATCTTTGCAGCTGCGCTCGCTCTCTTGGCGCCCTTTGCCAGTGCTGAAAAAATGACTGCCGTTTACGGCGACTGGCCTCCCTTCTTTACCACTGATCCCGCCCGCCCTGGTGCAGCAATGGAAATTGTTCGTGCCGCCTTTGCCTCCCAAGGTATGGAGCTGGACATCAAAGTACTTAATTGGAGCGAGGTCATCGAGGGCACCGCCCAAGGGGAATACGATATCCACTCCGGTGCCTGGTTTATGGAAGAGCGCACCATGATTCTCAGCTTCAGCGAGCCCTACCTGCAAAACAACATCAAATTTATTAAACGCAAAGGCAATAGCTTCGACTACAAAGGTCTCAATAGCCTGGAAGGCAAAAAAGTTGGCGTGATTAAAGACTATGGCTATGGCGATGAGTTTAATAACGACCTCACCTTTACCCGGGTAGAAGCTGATGAGCTGATGCAACATATCCACGCGCTGGTCGCCGGCGAAATTGATCTCAGCCTGGAAGATGAACTGGTTGCCCGCTCCATCATTGCCGAGGCCGATGCCAGCCTACTGGAACAGATTGAATTCACCTCTGGAGCGCTCTCTACACAAAATCTGCATGTTGCCGTGGGTAATCTGCATGCTGATAAAGACAAAATTATCAGCGCCTTCAACGCCGGCCTGAAGGCCATTAAGGACAACGGCACCTACGAACAGATCCTGCAAAACTACGATCTTCGGTAAATGCACAAGCTAGGCTAGTCAAACTACAGGCAGGGACGCCAGCCTAGCCGCCTCTCCTCTTAGAAGCGTCGTTTTCACCCCTCTTTATCCACGCTAACCCACCTATGCTGTGCCTGCTTTTTACTGCCAGAGTGTTCACTTTTTGTCCCATCCATTGAAAGAGAACCCTGCCAGTAGCAGAAGCATCTATACCCGTAGTTGAGGGTAGCTAACCTAAATCTACTGAAGGAAGCACAACATGAGAAAAATAATAACCGCCTGCTTATTGGCTGCTCTGGCTCCCTTTGCCAGCGCCGATAAATTCGTAGGGGCCGGGGATCCTTGGCCGCCCTTTCTCGATCCTGAGCAAGATACCCAAGGGGTAGCAATAGAAATTGTCCGTGCTGCACTGGAGTCCCAGGGACATCAGTTGGAGTTCAAGTTTATGACCTGGGCAGAAGCGATTGATGGGGTTACCAACGCCAACTACGACCTGTTAGTCGGCACCTGGTTTACCGAAGAGCGCACTATGTTCCTGGTGTATAGCGAGCCCTATTTGAAGAACGAGATAAAGTTTATTAAGCGCAAAGGGGATGCCTTTGAGTTCAGCGGCCTGAATACCCTGGAAGGTAAAAAAGTGGGGATTATCAGTGGTTATGGCTACAGCGACTCCTTCGTAAACGACCTGACCTTTGAACGTCCTGAAGCCTCGGATCTGATGACTAACGTCAAAGCCCTGATTGCCGGCGAAATTGACCTCACCCTTGAGGACGAACTGGTCGCCCGCTCAACCATCTCCCGTCATCAGCCTGAACTGTTAGAGCAAATTGAGTTTACCAATGGCTCTCTATCCAGCCAGTCATTGCATGTCACCACCGGCCTGCTCAATGACAAACGCGAGACCATTATTGAAGCGGTCAACAAGGGCCTGGAAACCATCAAAGCCAATGGCGTGTTTGATGAAATCCTACAACGTAACGGGCTGAAATAACCTTTTCTCAATCCAGGGATGGATTGTCCCTCTTCTTGATCCACATCATCTCCTTTCATCCTCAAGCGCAATAAATTAGACAAATCTAATTTAGAAGGATGTATCCAGATGAACAAAACCCTCAGTATTCACGCCAAGCTCAATGAACACTTTCTGATTCAGACTGATATTCGCGGCCATCACCTGAGTATCGATCAACCCCAAAGTGCGGGTGGCCAGGATGAAGGCGTATCCCCCTTAGAAATGTTTCTCTTCACCCTTGCGGGTTGCATCGGCAGCATTGCGCGGATCATGGCTATGCAACAACGCCTTAACCTACGTGGCATGAGCATTGAGGTGAGTGGCGACTACGATCCGGCTGGCTTGTTAGGCAAAGCAACGGATCAGCGTATGGGCTTTCAACAACTGTTCATCCAAGCTCAACTGGATTGTGACCTAAGCCCGGTGGAACAAGCTGCCTTTTTCGATCAGGTCTGTGCCCGCTGCCCAGTACACGACAATATTCAGTACAGCACCGCTATCAGTCACAACCTGCTTTGACACCTCTGAGCCATCGATCAGGAGAGCAACTCAGTACCGTTTACAGCGCCATCAACAAAGGAAATCACCCCTAAAGAAAAACAAAACTTAGCCTTAAATCAACTTGATTAATAAATATTTGAAGCATGTTTTTTCTGCCCTTATAGTGGCCCCATTCTGCTGCTACCAAAAGGTAGCAGCCTCCTTTCTTACTCAGGGTCACTGGCATGGATAAATACGATTTCATCATCGTTGGCGCAGGCTCAGCAGGCTGCGTACTGGCAAATCGCCTTAGTGAAAACGGTAAGTACAGTGTCTTACTGTTAGAAGCTGGTGGCAGCGATAAGCGCTTCTGGATTCAAATCCCGATTGGTTATGGCAAAACCTATTACCAAAAGGCGGTGAACTGGATGTATTTGACGGAGCCTGTCCCTGGCCTCAACCAACGCCAAAGCTATTGGCCCCGCGGTAAGGTATTAGGAGGCTCCAGCTCCATCAATGCCATGGTCTGGGTACGTGGCAATGCCAAGGACTACGATGACTGGGCTGCAGCGGGCAACTCCGGCTGGAGTTATGCCGATGTCCTGCCCTACTTCAAGCGCTGTGAAACCTTTATCCAGGGTGACCCGCAGTATCGTGGCCATAGTGGACCCATTCAGGTCCAGGTTCCCGCGCAGGATGTGCACCCTCTGTGTCAGGATTTTATCCGTGCCGGCGTTGAGCTGGGGGAGGTACGTAACCCCGATATGAATGGCGCCAGTCAAGAAGGAGTCGGTCTATTCCAGCTCAACACCCACAATGGCATGCGCATGTCCGCCGCCAAAGCTTACCTCCATCCAGCATTGAAACGGTCCAACCTGAGGTTGATTGATCATGCACTGGTAACCAAGGTGATCTTTGCCGGCACCCGCGCCCTGGGGGTGGAATATGAGCGCCATGGCCAACGTCAGCAGGTATTTGCCAAACGCGAAGTCATTCTGAGTGGAGGGGCAGTCAATAGCCCACAGCTGCTGCAGCTTTCCGGGGTGGGCGCTGAAGAAGTATTAAAACCACTGGGAATAGCCCAGGTCGCCAATTTACCTGCGGTAGGCCGCCACTTGCAGGATCACCTAGGCATGGATTATCTCTACACCAGCCGCCAGCCCACTCTCAACGATGAACTACACCCCTGGTGGGGCAAGCTCTGGGCTGGGATCAAATACGTTTTTAAGCGCCGTGGCCCCTTGAGTTTGAGCGTCAATCAAGCCGGCGGCTTTATCAAAACCCGCCCGGAACTGACTCAACCGGATATCCAGTTGTATTTCTCCCCTGTCAGCTATACCCGCGCACCAGCGGGCAAACGTCCCCTGATGAATCCCGACCCCTTCTCCGGCTTTTTGCTGGGATTATCAAACTGTCGGGTCAAATCCGAGGGTTATATCCAGATCAAGAGTAGCGACCCACGCCAGCCCCCCTTGATTCAACCTAATTACCTTAGCAATGAGGAAGATGTGCAAACCCTGCTGGCAGGGGTGAAATACCTGCGTAAGCTGGCACAAACCCAAGCCATGTCCGGCGTCATTATTGAAGAAATCCGCCCCGGCCCAGCATGTGTCAGTGATGAACAATTGATTGAGGATATCCACGCTTATGCCTGGACGGTGTTCCATCCCTGCAGCACCTGCCGCATGGGCCCCAGCGCAGAGGATAGCGTGGTCGATGCCAGGTTACGGGTACACGGCATTCAAGGATTACGCGTCTGCGATGCCTCCGCTTTCCCAAGCTTGGTATCAGGTAATACCAACGCCCCCACCATTATGTTGGCTGAACGGGGCGCCGATCTGATTCTGGCGGATCACCGTCACTAATTCCGCTCTGGATTCGCCTCTGCCAATAGCCAGTCGCGGAATAACAATGCTTCTGGCTTGGAGCTTTTCGCCCCTTTCGGCAATAGCAAATAGTGAGACTCATCAGAAGGCAGCTCCAGATCAAAGGGGCGAACCAAGCGTCCATCTTTAAGATAGGCGGCGGCAAAGCTCTTTTGCACCAACGCCAAACCAATACCGGAAGCGGCCAGCTCCAACGCATTAAGGGAGGTGTCGACTTTAATGCCCAAATCCAATGGGATCTCCACTCCAAGCTTGCTTACATACTCCTCCCAGCGCCCTTCCCGCCCCATGATATGAATACACTTAAAATCCTGCAGCTGCTCCAGGCTAGTCAAGGCCGCAATCTGCGCCGCCACCTGCGGGCTGCACACCACGACCGAGTTGTCATTACTGATTAACTCCACCTGATAACCGGGCCAGCGGCCATCGCCAAAACGAATATCAATGTCCGTTTCATCCGGGTTCAAGGCCTCCACCCAAATCGCGGTATGCAAACGCACATCAATTTCCGGATGCGCCTGCAGGAAAGATTTCAGATGAGGCGCCAGCCAGAGTACCGAGTAGGATGCCGTCGAGCGTATTGTAATGGTCCGCTCCCCTTGCCCCCCGAAAAGCCCAAAAGTGGTGCGGGACAGCTCATCAAAGGCACGCCGTACTGCGGGCAAATAGGCCCGCCCCATGCTGGTTAATTTGACGCTCCGGGGTAAACGCTCAAACAACGGATAACCCAGATAAGACTCCAACGAGCGGATCTGATGGCTGACCGCTGCCGACGTCAAACTCAACTCTTCAGCCGCAGTGGTAAAACTACCGGCACGGGCAGCCGCTTCAAATGCCCGCAGCCAAGTTAAAGGGGGAAGGTGATAACTCATAACGCCCTCAAATGAACAAATATTTTTTAGCCTTAGCGGAATAATACTTCGTTTGTTTTTATTTAACAGCCCTGAGCATAATGGCCGCACTAGCCATTCAGGGATTAGCCAGCGTGAAAATTGCCAGCATCGAAACCTTTACCAATGAATATGTCGGCTTTGTGCGGGTTCGAACCACCGACGGAGACGAAGGCTGGGGCCAGGTTTCCCCCTACAACGCCGATATCAGCTGTCAGGTGGTGCATCGCCATATCGCTCCACACAGCCTGGGTCGGGATGCCAGCGACATTCATGCCTGGGTGCAATGGGTACTGGAACGTGAACATAAGTTTCCCGGCACCTATCTCTATCGCGCCCTTTGCGGGGTTGAGACAGCACTTTGGGATATCCAAGGCAAACGCCGGGGGCAAAGTGTTTGGCAAATGCTCGGCGGCCAACACAACCGTATTCGCGCCTATGCCTCCAGTATGCGTCGCGACATTACCCCAGAGCAGGAAGCCGAGCGGATGCTGGCGCTCCAAGAAAGCCACGGTTTTGATGCTTTCAAATTCCGCATTGGCCGTGAATGTGGGCGTGATGAAGACCAATGGCCAGGGCGCACCGAACAGATTATCAAGCATATGCGCCGTACCCTCGGTGATGAGGTTACCCTGCTGGTCGATGCCAACAGTGCTTTCAGTGCCAAACGTGCCATTGAAGTCGGCCATCTGTTACAGGACTACGGCATCAGCCATTACGAAGAACCCTGTCCTTATTGGGAACTGGATGCCACCCGTGAAGTCACCGCCAGCCTGCAGATTGATGTCAGTGGTGGAGAGCAGGATAACAACCTCAATGTCTGGCGCCAGATCATACAACAGCGTGTGGTCGATATCGTTCAACCTGATATCTGCTACATGGGCGGCATCAGCCGCACCCTGGAAGTGGCCAACATGGCTGCCGAGGCCGATCTGCCCTGCACCCTGCATGCCGCCAACCTGTCCTGGGTCACCCTGTTCTCGGCCCACTTCATGCTCGGCATTCGCAACCCCGGTAAGTACCTGGAATTTTCCATCGAAGGGCTGGACTACTACCCCTGGCAAGCACAGCTGTTTAGCCCCGGTTTCGATATTCGCCAAGGCTACCTGGAAGTCTCCTCCGCCCCCGGCTGGGGAGCAGAGGTCAACCCAGACTGGCTGCGCCATGCCCAGTACCAAGTCAGCTTTAACGGCTCGCGTTTTTAACTCAGGGGAGATAGCCCATGTACCCGACTCTCGCCCAGTTGCGTGAAGAATACCTCACCCAGGGCACCCTCAAGGGTCTGCCCCAGCAACTCTTTATTAATGGCCAGTGGCGCGAACCCAGCGCACAAAAGTGGCTGGATAGCCTCGACCCGTGCACGGGGCAAGCCTTTGCCCGTATCCCGGCAGGCAGCGCCAAGGATATTGATCTTGCGGTTAATGCGGCGCAAGCCGCTCTGCCTCAGTGGCAGGCCTTGCCCGCCCACCAACGGGGGCAGGTTCTAGCACGCACGGCAGATCTTTTGGAGCAGCAACAAGATCTGTTTGCCACGGTGGAAGCATTAGAGGTGGGCAAGCCCATTAGCGAAGCTATCGCGGATATCCAGTCTTGCCTGCGCACCCTGCGCTATTACGCCGGTGCCGCTGATAAGGTACAGGGCGATAGCTATCCCCTTGGCCAGCAAGCCCTGTCCTTTTCCATCATGGAAGCTGTTGGGGTGACTGCCCACATTGTGCCCTGGAACTTCCCCCTTAATACCACCTTGCGCGGCGTAGCACCTGCGCTGGCAGTCGGCTGCACGGCAGTCGTCAAACCTGCGGAGAACACCTCTCTCACCAGCCTGATGCTAGGCCCATTGTTTAGCAAAGCAGGCTTGCCCGATGGGGTTTACAACGTGGTCAGTGGGCTGGGGGTGGATACCGGCGCGCCCCTGGTCGCCCATCGCGGCATTAACCATGTGACCTTTACCGGCTCAGTGCAGACTGGTCGCCATGTCATGCGCTCCGCAGCACAAAATATCAGCAGCCTGACTCTGGAGCTTGGGGGCAAGTCCCCCTTGGTCGTACTCGCCGATGCTGACTTGGAAGCCGCGGCCGACGGCATCCTCTCCGCCATTTTTTATAACGCTGGGCAGATTTGTTCGGCGGGTTCCCGCCTGATCGTGGAGCGCCGCGTTCATGCCGAATTACTCGATATCGTGCTGCGCAAGGTTAAGCAACTGCAGATTGGCCATAGCCTCGACAACCCTAGCTTTGGCGCCATCAGCTCAGCGGCTCAATTGGACAAAATAGCAGCCTTTGTGGAACGCGCCCGCGCACGGGGCCGTCAGATACTCTGTGGCGGACAACGTCTGCAATGGCAGGGACAAGGCTGGTTTTATGCGCCCACCATCATTGATGACGTGCCTGCGGATGACGAGCTGATTCAAGAGGAAATCTTCGGCCCCGTCCTCAGCGTGCAAATAGTTGATGACCTGGAAACGGCCATTAATGCCGCCAACTGCACCCAGTTTGCCCTGGCCGCCGGCATTTACACCCGCGATGTTCAGGCTGCCCTGCACTTTGCCCAACGCACCGACGCTGGTCAGATCACGGTTAACGATTATTGGGCCGGCGGTATGGAAGTCCCTTTTGGGGGCAACCGCCTGTCCGGTTTTGGGCGAGAGAAAGGACTCGAAGCCTTGCGTAACTACTGTAGGACCAAAGCCATCACCTTCAAGGTGTAACCCAATTGGCTGGCCTTGGCGTCAGCACGATATCCATTGATCAGCGACAGGAAGAAAACATGAATAATAAATCGAAAAAATGTGATCTCCAGCAGCCGGTAGAAGGCATTAGCCGTCGCCGTTTTTTAGCCGGCAGCTTAGCCGCTGGGGCAGCATTGGGACTAGGCGGGCTCAGCCTGAGCCAAGCCTATGCAGGCAGCCTGGCCCCGGTAAAAGGCGGTAAGCTCACCGTAGGCGGCGGCCAGGGCTCCACTACGGATTCCCTTGATCCTGCGACCTATAACAATGACTTCCTCTATGCGCTGGCCTATGGCGTATTTAACAACCTGACCGAAATCGACACAGACGGCAAACTGATCCCCGAGCTGGCTGAGTCCTGGCAAGCCAGTGCCGACGCCAAAGTCTGGGCCTTTCGCCTACGCAAGGATGTGACCTTCCACGATGGCAAATCCTTAAGTGTTGAGGATGTGATTGCTTCCCTGAATCATCACCGCAAAGATGGCTCCAAGTCCGGCGCTAAGCCCTTGGTAGAGGGCATTGCTGACATGCGCGCAGCGGATGCCCACACCTTGGTGATCGAGCTAAAAGACGCCAATGCGGACTTCCCCTTTATCCTTAGTGACTACCACCTGGGCATTCGCCAAGCCAAGGGTGAAGGCATTGATGCCCAGAGCGCCATCGGCACGGGGGCTTATATTCTGCAAAGCTTTGAGCCAGGGGTACGCGCCACCTACCTGCGCAACCCGCAATACTGGAAAAGCGGCCGCGCCCATATCAACGAGATTGAAATTCTCGTCATTGCCGATGCCGCTGCCCGCTTGAATGCATTAATGACCGGTCAGGTTGATTTGATCGACCGTCCCGACCTGAAAACCATCAAGATGCTGGAACGCGCCCCAGGCGTGAAGGTAGAACAACGCACTGGCACCCTGCACTACACCCTGCCGATGCATGCCAATGTAGCCCCCTTCCAGGACAATAATGTGCGCTTAGCGCTCAAGCACGCCATTAACCGTGAAGAGATGGTGCAGAAGGTACTCAAAGGCTATGGGGTCGTGGGCAACGACCACCCTATAGGCCCATCCAACCGCTTCTTTAATCATGACCTGGCGATTCGCAGCTATGATCCGGACAAGGCCGCCTTTTACCTGAAACAAGCCGGTATGAGCGAGTTAAAAGTTCAACTGAGCCTGGCCGAAACCGCCTTTGATGGTGCCCTGGACGCCGGCGCCCTCTTTGCCGAAAGCGCCAAAAAAGCGGGGATTACGATTGAAATCCTGCGGGAGCCTAACGATGGCTACTGGTCGAATGTCTGGTTGAAAAAGCCTTTTAGCGCCAGTTATTGGGGTGGCCGCCCGACAGAGGATTGGATGTTCTCAACCGTCTATGCCAAGGGCGTATCCTGGAATGAGTCCAACTGGGAGCATGCACGTTTCAACCAACTGCTGGTCGCAGCGCGCTCAGAGTTAGATGATGACAAACGTCGCGCTATGTATGGGGAAATGCAGCAACTGGTCAGAGACGAAGGCAGCACCATTATCCCTATGTTCGGTAACTATGTGGTCGCCATGCGCGACCGGGTACAGCATGACGAACAGGTTGCCGCCAATTGGGATTTGGATGGCCAGCGTTTTATGGAGCGCTGGTGGGTAGCCTAACCCCTACTGTCACGATTTCCCGGCCATGCCGGGAAATTCTCCACTTTGGGCGCTGCCCCTAACCATAAGCCAACACCATGCATACCATTATTCAGATGACGCTAAAGCGTCTGGGCTTAGGGCTCGTGACGCTGCTGGTAGTCTCCATCATCATTTTTTATGCGGTTGAGTTGCTACCGGGGGATCTGGCCCAGGCCATTCTTGGCCAATCCGCCACCACCGAAACCCTGGCTGCATTTCGCCAGGAACTAGGACTGGATCAACCCGCACTGACCCGCTATCTAAACTGGCTAGGCCAATTACTGCAAGGTGATTTTGGCCGCTCGTTGGCAAATGGCCGTGAGATCAGCGAGTTGATTGGTGGCCGTCTTGCCAACACCCTGGCATTAGCCTGTTACGCCGCCATTATCGCCGTTCCCCTGTCGTTACTACTGGGCATTCTTGCCGCCCTGTATCGCCACTCCTGGTTTGATCGACTGACCAATATTTTCAGCTTGGGATCAATCTCATTTCCGGAATTCTTTGTCGCCTACATTCTGATTTTGTTACTGGCGGTAAAAAGTAATTTTTTCCCATCCCTGGCCAACGTCTCTGAGCAGACCTCCCTGTCTGACTACTTACTGATTTGTTTGCTGCCTGCCCTCACCCTGACACTGGTGGTGATGGCCCATATGATGCGGATGACCCGCGCCGCCATCGTTAACCTGCTGGCCAGTCCCTACATTGAAATGGCCCACCTTAAAGGGCTATCTCCCTGGCGGGTCATTACTCGCCATGCACTACCCAATGCCCTAGCACCGATCATCAACGTCGTTGCCCTTAATCTGGCCTACTTGGTTGTCGGTGTGGTGGTGGTCGAGGTGGTGTTTGTCTATCCCGGCTTGGGGCAATTGCTGGTGGACTCGGTGACCAAGCGCGATATCACCGTGGTCCAAGCGGCCAGCCTGGTCTTTGCAGCAGCCTTTATCGTGCTGAACCTGCTGGCGGACATTGCCGCCATTGTTACTAATCCACGCTTACTGAACCCTCGCTAGGAGTCACGCTTATGCCTTGGTATCAGTCCCTGAAACAGGCTCCGCTCAGCGCCCAACTTGGTTTGTTGATTATTGCGCTCTATGCCTTGGTCACCCTGCTGGCGCATTGGTTAGCGCCCTATGGTGAAACCGAGATTGTCGGTGACGTCTATGCACCCTGGGGGGCAGAGTTTTTACTCGGCACCGATAATCTGGGCCGCGATATGCTCAGCCGCCTACTCTATGGCGCACAGAATACGCTTGGCATTGCCTTGGCAACGACGTTACTGGCATTCGCCCTGGGTGGCTTGGCCGGTATCCTCGCTGCGGTTGTTGGCGGCTGGCTGGATCAACTACTCTCCCGAGTGGTCGATGTCTTGATGGCTATCCCGGCGCTGATCTTTGCATTGCTGATGCTAACCATCGTCGGTACCTCCACTCTTTCGCTGATTTTAGTCATCGCCATTTTGGATGCGACGCGGGTATTTCGCCTCGCCCGCGCCGTCGCCCAGTCCATTGTCGTAATGGATTACGTCGAAGCGGCTCGCCTGCGGGGTGAGGGGCTCTGGTGGCTGATCCGCCATGAAATTCTGCCCAATGCCATGCCCCCCTTGATTGCCGAGTTTGGGCTGCGCTTTTGTTTCGTGTTTCTGTTTATCTCGGCCTTGTCGTTCCTTGGCTTAGGTAATCCGCCCCCCGCAGCGGACTGGGGCGCCATGGTCCGCGAAAACGCCACCCTCATTACTTTCGGTGATATCACCCCCCTGCTGCCGGCAGCCGCCATTGCGTTGCTGACCGTGGCCGTCAACTTTGTGGTGGATTGGTTACTCCACCAAGCCAGTGGCCTCAAGGAATAATTCAGGAGACAGCCATGCACAGCAAACCCTTACTGCAAATGCGTGACCTGCGGATTGAGGCCAAATTGGATCAAGGCTGGCAGGAAATCATCAAGGGCATTGATCTTGATCTTTACCCAGGTGAAGTGCTGGGGTTAATCGGTGAGTCCGGAGCAGGCAAATCCACCCTGGGGCTGGCCGCCATGGGCTATACCCGCGGGGGTTGTCGCATCAGCGGTGGCTCCATTCTTTTCGATTCCATTGATCTGACTCAGGCTAGCGAAGCCACCAAGCAACAGCTGCGGGGCAAGCGCATCGCTTACGTTGCCCAATCAGCCGCGGCGTCCTTTAACCCAGCCCAACGCTTACTTGATCAGTATATTGAGGGCCCCGTTCAGCATCTGGGGATGGACCCTGAGCATGCCAAGCGTGAAGCGATTGCCCTTTATCGCAAGATGCAGCTACCCAACCCAGAGCGGATTGGCTATCGCTATCCCCATCAATTGTCCGGCGGACAGCTACAACGGGCAATGACAGCCATGGCGATGGCCTGCCAGCCCGATCTGATTATTTTTGACGAACCCACTACGGCCTTGGATGTAACGACCCAAATTGAAGTGCTGGCCGCCATTCGTGATGTGGTCAAAAGCTATAACACCGCAGCCATTTACGTTACCCATGACTTGGCCGTCGTGGCGCAAATGGCTGATCGAATTCAGGTGTTGAAGCACGGCCAGACCATTGAAGTAGCAGAGACCCGCCACATGCTGCATCAACCCCAGGCTGAGTACACCAAAACCCTGTGGGCAGTACGTAACCTGCAAAAGCCAGCCCCTGCGCAAACAGCCACAGAAACAGTGCTTTCCTTACAGGGAGTCGATGCTGCCTATGGCAACAACACTCTGAAGGTACTGAGCAATGTCAATATTGATGTACCGCGAGGGCAAACCCTGGCTATCGTTGGTGAATCCGGCTCAGGAAAGTCCACCACAGCACGGGTGATTACTGGTCTGCTTGAGCCTACAGCAGGTAAAGTGGTGTATCAGGGCCAGGTATTGCCTGCCAGCTATCGACAACGTGACCAGCACACACTGCGTCACATCCAAATGATTTACCAAATGGCGGACACTGCCCTGAATCCCCGCCAACGGGTTAAGGACATTATTGGTCGTCCCTTGGAGTTTTACCTTGGCTTATCTGGCCAGGCTAAAACTAAACGCATCCATGAACTCCTCAAGCAGATTGATCTAGACCCTGATACTTACTTAGACCGCTATCCGCATGAGTTATCAGGTGGGCAAAAACAACGTATCTGTATTGCTAGGGCGCTGGCTGCCGAACCTGAGGTGATTATCTGTGATGAGGTCACCTCAGCACTGGATCAAGTAGTGGCGGAAGGCATTCTTAAGCTCCTACTGCGCCTACAACAAGAATTGCAACTCACCTATTTGTTTATCACCCATGATTTAGCCACGGTAAAAGCGATTGCCGATCAAGTCGTTATCATGCGTTATGGTAAAGTCATCGAGCAGGGTAGCTGTGTGGAGATCTTCAGCCCTCCCCATCCAGAATACAGTGCCCAACTGTTATCTTCCGTCCCTGAAATGGATCCTGACTGGTTAACCCGTCAACTACAGGATCGTCAGGAAACAGGACACACATCCACGTTAAAGGCCAGCTAACTGATGATGCACTGCCAGGATGTCATTGAACCCATTAGTCGCGCACTACTGCAAGCACGCCAGCAACATCAACCACTGGCATTGCCCGAGGCGCTATTGAATTCATTAGATGAAGAAACTGCTTATGCGGTCCAACAACGGGTACTGGAGTTACGCCAGCAGCCTGCAAAATGGTGGAAAACAGGATTAATGGGCAATGGCCAAATCTTTGCTGCTCCTATTGCCGCCAGCGAATGCTATGCAAGCGAAGCCAAGATTGATACTCAGCACTTTACGGCCTTGCATGTAGAGGCTGAACTAGCCTTCTGTTTCAACCGTAGTTTTCAGCCAAAGCAACAATACACTGAGGTGGAAATACTGTCTGCTATCAGTCATGTAGCGGTTTCTATTGAAGTTCTAGATAGTCGTTTAGCAGGCTGGCCCCAGGCTCCAACACAGCTACACCTTGCTGATAACCAGATGAACGGTGCGTTGGTTATTGGAGAGGCTCATACTTGGCAAAACTCGATTAATTTCTCCTCTCAACCCTTCGAACTATATATCAATGACCACTTAATCGTGCAAAATGAGGGAGGCCATCCTCAACAGAATCCGGTTCAGTTACTGCCGGAATTTGTTAACCTCTGCAGCCACCTGGGTTATCACCTGGAAGCTGGCAGCTGGGTGACGACAGGCACCTGGAGTGGTTACCCTGCCGCTGTCAGCGGTGATAAGGTAAGTGTCTGTTTTGCGGGGATAGGTTCTGCTTGGGTTCAGCTATAAAAGTAAACCCTGCATTAACTATAAACATAACTGGACTCGCTGCGCGTAAGTCGACGCCCTTGCCACTCCAAGAGCCTAGGAGCCCTCGTCTGCAGCCGGCGAGCCAGACAAGCAAAGAAGGCATTTTCGATGGGTCAACGCATCGCTCATGGCGGTTTGCAAATTTCCGCCCCCCTGTACCAATTCGTTAACACCGAAGTGCTACCCGGCACCGGCGTCAGTGAGCAACAATTCTGGGATGGCATGGCAGCCATCGTCCGAGATCTAGCACCCCGTAACCGTGCGCTCCTGGCGAAACGCGATGAAATGCAAGCCAAAATTGATGACTGGCACCGCGCTCATCAAGGCAGCGCATTTAATTTTGCCGAATACAAAGCTTTCCTCCAAGAGATTGGCTACCTCCTCCCTGAAGGTGAAGCTTTCCAGGTCAGCACCAGCAATGTCGATCCCGAAATGGCAACCATGGCTGGACCTCAGCTGGTGGTACCGGTGATGAATGCACGTTTTGCCCTGAATGCTGCCAATGCACGCTGGGGCAGCCTCTATGATGCTCTCTATGGCACCGATGCTATTGCTGAGACAGAAGGCGCCGAAAAAGGTCAGGGGTATAACCCAGTTCGAGGAGCCAAAGTGATCGCGTTTGCGCGTCAATTCCTCGACCAAGCAGCCCCTCTAGCGCAGGGTTCACATCAAGACGCCAGCGCTTATCGGATTGTACAAGGACAACTTAGCGTCAGCCTGTCACAAGGGGGAGAGACTGCCCTGGCTGAGCCCAGCAAACTGATCGGTTATCGCGGTCCAGCCGAAGCACCGCAAGCTGTCCTATTAAAGAACAATGGTCTGCACTTTGAGATCCAGATCGATCCTAGTAGCCAAATTGGCCAAAGTGATGCCGCTGGCGTGGCAGATATTCTGCTTGAGTCTGCGCTGACCACCATTATGGACTGCGAAGACTCAGTAGCGGCCGTTGATTCCGCCGATAAAATCGTCGTTTACCGCAATTGGCTAGGCCTGATGAAGGGCGATCTGACTGAAGAAGTCAGCAAAGGTGGTAAAAGCTTCACTCGACGGATTAATCCTGATCGTGAATACCAAGGTTTGGACGGCAAGCCGCTGCTGTTAAAAGGCCGTAGCCTGATGTTTGTGCGTAACGTTGGGCATCTGATGACCAACGAGGCTATTATCGACCAAGATGGGCACGAAATTCCGGAAGGTATCATGGATGCCCTGGTGACCACCGCTATTGCCCTACACGATATTCAGGGTAAAGGCGCCTTCCGCAACACCACAACTGGCTCAATGTATATCGTTAAACCGAAGATGCATGGCCCCGAAGAAGTTGCCTTCGCCAATGAACTGTTCGGGCGAGTGGAAGAGGTGCTCGGATTGCCACCCTTCACCCTAAAAATGGGCATCATGGATGAAGAACGCCGCACCACAGTCAACCTCAAAGAATGCATCCGCGCCGCCAAAGAGCGCGTAGTGTTTATCAACACCGGCTTCCTTGACCGTACCGGCGATGAAATTCACACCTCCATGCTGATGGGTCCGATGATTCGTAAGGGCGAGATGAAACAAGCAGCCTGGATCAGCGCCTATGAAAATTGGAACGTCGACATTGGCTTGGAGTGCGGCCTTAGCGGTCGTGCGCAAATTGGTAAAGGCATGTGGCCCATCCCTGATCAGATGGCGAACATGCTACAAGCCAAGGTAGCGCATCCACTATCCGGTGCCAATACAGCCTGGGTTCCCTCCCCCACCGCAGCCACGCTGCATGCCCTGCATTATCATCAGGTCGATGTTTTTGCTCGCCAGGCGGAGTTAGCCCAACGTCCTCGCGCCTCTTTGGATGACATCCTCACCGTACCGGTAGCAAGCAACCCTAATTGGAGCGCGGCAGAGATTCAGCAAGAGCTGGATAACAATGCTCAGGGCATTCTGGGCTATGTGGTACGTTGGATCGATCAGGGCGTAGGTTGCTCCAAAGTACCGGATATCAATGATGTCGGCTTAATGGAAGACCGCGCCACCCTGCGCATTTCCAGCCAGCATATCGCTAACTGGTTACTGCACGGTGTGTGCAGCCAGGAGCAGGTGATGGAGACGATGAAACGTATGGCAGCCGTGGTCGACCGTCAGAATGCCGAGGACCCTGAGTATCGCCCGATGGCCCCTCACTTTGCCGACAGCGTTGCCTTCCAGGCCGCCTGTGAATTGGTCTTTGAAGGCTGTGCCCAACCTAACGGCTATACCGAACCTGTCCTGCACCGCCGCCGCTTGCAACTAAAAGCCAAGCTTGCTGGTTAATACCTGACCAGCAGGGGTAGCTCACTACCCCTGCTCTCCCGTCAGCTGCGGGGGATCACAAGCATAAAAAACCCGGTACAAGACCGGGTTTTTTATGCTCAGAAGTGCCTTAGCACTCCTATCGTTTCTGATGAATCAGAAGCGGCGACCACCCTGAGGACGGGGGCCACGAGCAGGACGCTCAGGACGAGGCTGCGCCTGGTTAACCTTCACGTTACGGCCTTTGAGAGGAGCACCATTCAGAGCAGCGATAGCGGCTTCTGCCTGGCCATCATCAGCCATTTCAACGAAACCAAAACCTTTGGACTGGCCAGTTTCTTTATCCATGATTACAGCTGCACGCTGCACTTCACCGAAAGCAGAAAAGGCTTCTTTCAGGTCATCATTGGTTACGCTATAAGCAAGGTTGCCAACGTAGATATTCATGCACAAACACCAAATTCAAAACGAGCGGTTGATCGTAATAGCGCAATCAGGCAACCAACCACACAAATTACCCGGTCACGTCCTGAGGCAGCATGCTGACCTCAATCACTGATACAGTATGGCAGCTAATTCCCTTTTGCCTAGTCTCCATCGGAAAAAAAATGGCAAGAATTTCCCGACTTATCCAAAAAAAATGCATAAAAACAATGGCCCCCAATTGGAGGCCATTTTGTTGATTAACTGGCGCTATGTTCATCAGCCAAATAGAACCAGGTATCCAATACTGAATCCGGGTTTAGGGAAACAGAATCAATACCTTGCTGCATCAGCCATTTAGCCAGATCGGGGTGATCAGATGGCCCCTGGCCACAGATTCCCACATATTTATCCGCCCGCTTACAGGCGCTGATCGCCATTCCCAGCAGTTTCTTCACCGCTTCATTACGCTCATCAAACAAGTGAGCCACAATGCCAGAATCACGATCCAGGCCCAGGGTCAGCTGGGTTAAGTCGTTCGAGCCGATAGAAAAACCATCAAAATACTCGAGGAACTCATCCGCCAGCAGGGCATTCGCCGGTAATTCGCACATCATAATGACACGCAAACCATCTTCTCCACGACGCAGGCCATGCTCAGCCAACAGCTCCACAACCTGACGCGCTTCACCCAGTGTCCGCACGAAAGGCACCATGATCTCGACATTCTTCAGGCCCAGTTCATTACGTACCTTTTTCAGGGCACGGCACTCTAGTGCAAAGCAATCACGGAAGTTATCAGAGATGTAGCGTGACGCACCACGGAAGCCCAGCATGGGGTTCTCTTCACCTGGCTCATAGCGACTACCACCAATCAGGTTTTCATATTCGTTCGACTTAAAGTCAGACAAACGCACAATCACCTTTTTCGGTGCAAAGGCTGCACCCAGGGTGGCAATGCCCTCAACCAGTTTATCGACGTAAAAATCGACTGGTGAGCTATAGCCTGCCATGCGTTTTTCGATCGCCTGGCGCACTTCTTTAGGCTGCTCATCAAGATTCAGCAGCGCCTTGGGGTGCACACCAATCATGCGATTAATGATGAACTCTAAACGAGCTAAGCCGACGCCTTCATTAGGCAGCGAACTAAAGTCAAAGGCACGATCTGGGTTACCAACGTTCATCATCACCTTAAAAGGCAGTGATGGCATGGAGTCGATGCTGTTAGTGCGTAGCTCAAAGTTTAATAGGCCTTGGTAAACACGACCTGTATCCCCTTCTGCACAGGATACGGTGACTTCCTGGCCATCTTGCAGCTTATCTGTAGCATCACCACAGCCGACAATCGCAGGAATGCCTAGCTCTCGGGCAATGATGGCCGCATGGCAGGTACGTCCACCACGATTAGTGACAATGGCTGCGGCACGCTTCATGATCGGCTCCCAATCGGGATCGGTCATATCCGTCACCAACACATCACCAGCCTTAACTTTATCCATATCCGCAATGCTGGCCACAACCTTGACTGGACCGGCACCAATACGCTGGCCGATACTGCGACCTTCCACCAGCACGGTACCCTTTTCTTTCAACAGGTAACGCTCCATCACATTCTGATTCGCCCGGCTTTTCACCGTCTCAGGACGCGCCTGCACGATATACAGCTGGCCATCGTCACCATCCTTGGCCCACTCGATGTCCATCGGCCGTCCATAATGCTTCTCAATGATCAGGGCCTGACGCGCCAGCGCTTCAACCTCAGCATCACTGATGGAGAAACGTGCACGCTCTGCCTTATCGACATCCACGGTCAACACAGATCGACCTGCACTCGACTCTTGCGCATAAATCATCTTGATCGCTTTTGAGCCCAGGGTACGACGCAGTACCGCCGGACGCTCAGCCACCAAATTAGGTTTGAACACATAGAACTCGTCAGGGTTAACTGCACCCTGCACTACCGTTTCACCCAAACCATAGCTGGAGGTCACAAACACGACCTGATCAAAGCCTGACTCGGTGTCCAGGGTAAACATCACCCCGCTGGCGCCGGTTTCACTGCGCACCATGCGTTGCACACCGGCAGACAAAGCGACTTCACCGTGGTCAAAACCATGATGAACCCGATAAGAAATTGCACGATCGTTAAACAACGAAGCAAACACCTCTTTGATGGCATGCTTAACGTTGTCTAAGCCACGGATATTAAGGAAGGTTTCTTGCTGGCCAGCAAAAGAAGCATCTGGCAAATCTTCCGCCGTTGCAGAAGAACGGACCGCCACGGCCAACTCTGCATGGTCACCTGCAAGCTGTTGCCAGGCTTGGTCAATGGCCTGTTCCAGTGCGGGTTGGAAAGGGGCTTCAAGCACCCAGGAGCGAATACGATTGCCTGTCACCGCCAGGGCTTTAACATCGTCTACATCCAGGCTTTTCAGCTCATCCGCAATACGCTGAGCCAAACCGCCATACTCAATAAAGTCCCAATATGCCTGGGCAGTGGTAGCAAAACCGTTGGGTACCTGCACACCAGCCGAAGCCAGGTTGCTGATCATTTCTCCGAGCGATGCGTTTTTACCGCCAACTCGCTCAACATCCCCCATTCCTACCTTGTCGAAAAACAGAATGTAGTTTTCCAAGGCTTAAACCCCTTTGTGTTCACGTGTGATGCTTGGCCAAATCAGATCAACCACTCATTTGGCGGGGCTAATCATACTGAATTTTTTTTGTAAATACCCAACCTCACTAAAATGTAATTTTGCTACAGGTATGACCAATGACATTTTTTAATTAAAATCAATAAGTTACATATGAAAATATGGTTAAAAAACCAGTAAAAAAACTTTTTGTTTCCCCAAGCACTCTAATAACCTGAAAAATTCAAAAGGAGAAACTACATATCTGATCGTTATAATGAATGCAGTTTTCATCCAGGGAGTCTGCACCATGCGACGCACTGCCTTCTTTATCTCCGACGGAACCGGGATCACCGCTGAAGCCCTTGGCCACAGCCTGCTCACTCAATTCGAAAACATCCGTTTCGATCAGATTACCCTGCCCTATATCGATACCCCGGAAAAAGCCCGCAACGCCCTTATCCAAATCAATAAAACCGCCGCTTATGATGATGGGCGGCCAATTATTTTCGATACCATCGTCAATAACGAAGTCCGGGCCATCATTGCCGAAGCCGATGCGTTTATGGTGGATATTTTTGGTACCTTTTTAGCACCACTCGAAGATGAGCTAGCGGCCCGTTCCAGCTATACCGTCGGCAAAACCCACGCTATCTCGGAAGAGCGGCGCTACAAACAGCGAATAGAAGCAGTTAACTTTGCCATGGATAACGATGATGGCGCCAAAATCAAACACTACGATGAAGCGGACATTATCCTGATTGGCGTATCCCGCTGCGGCAAAACCCCCACCTGTCTGTACATGGCCATGCAGTTCGGTATTCGCGCCGCCAACTATCCATTGACGGAAGAGGATATGGATGACTGTATGCGCTTAAAAATGCCCACTGCTCTCAAAAATTATCGCCATAAGCTTTTTGGCCTAAGCATTGAAGCTGAACAACTCTGCGCTATTCGTCAGGAGCGCCGTCCTAATAGCCCCTATGCCTCATACGAGCTCTGCGAACACGAAACCAAAGAAGCCCTGGCACTGTTCCAGCGGGAACGCATCGCCTATATCGACACCACACGCCTGTCGGTGGAAGAGATTTCAACCCGTATTTTGGCGCAGGCTGGATTAGAACGTCACCTAAAGTAAATTGACCCGAATCTCCTATCCTAAGTGCCCTCTGTCCTGAGGGCGCTTACACTCCTCTCAAGCAAATCAGCTCCACTCTTGGCCCTCATAGCTCTCGCACAGCTATGAGATATGACGAGCAGCTAAAAACCTGCACCATCACAGCCAAAGGCAGTGTCCACTTATCAGGTAAGCTGATCGGCTAACCAAAGCAAGAACAGGGAAGAGTAAGACACGTCAACAACTACTGTCACAGTCGCGCTGGTCAAACCTAGCAAAACATTAGCCATAACAGAGACAGTAAACAGGCCCAGAAGTAAAACAATCGGACTAAACAAGGATCGGCGAAGGGAGCAAACTAATGCTGAGTAAGGGAAAAATATAAAGCAGGAGTAATTTATCGTTGGAAAAAGACCGAGGATGGCACTTCGAAATAGAACAGGCTAGGCCTGTTATAGGATTGATAATTTGGAGCGGGAAACGAGACTCGAACTCGCGACCCCAACCTTGGCAAGGTTGTGCTCTACCAACTGAGCTATTCCCGCTTTACAAATTATCATGTGGTGCCTGGGGCGGGAATCGAACCCGCACGGCTTATTCAGCCGAGGGATTTTAAGTCCCTTGTGTCTACCTATTTCACCACCCAGGCAAACATGGAGGCTGGAGTCGGAATCGAACCGGCGTACACGGAGTTGCAGTCCGCTGCATGACCACTCTGCCATCCAGCCATTTTGGAGCGGGAAACGAGACTCGAACTCGCGACCCCAACCTTGGCAAGGTTGTGCTCTACCAACTGAGCTATTCCCGCTCTAAACACAAACCCGAGTGGGTGACTCTGGCTTGTTGCTTCGGAGGCGTATTATAGGGACTCCGCTTTTGCTGTCAACAACCTAACACAAAAATTACTTGTATCAGAATGACTTATCGCGCATCCGTCAGCACTGGCCAAGCCGCTTTCAGGTAAATTAGCATCGACCAAAGCGTCAATAAGGTAGCTAAATAGAGCGCAACCAAGCCTATCCAGCTCAACATAGAGCCCGGCGCCGCCGCCAGTAAAATACAAAGCGCCCCCATCTGCAGAGCGGTCTTGACCTTACCAATGTACGACACAGCCACGCTAGCACGCTTACCTAGCTCAGCCATCCACTCCCGCAGGGCTGAGATGAGTATCTCCCGTCCCACGATCACCGCCGCCGGCAAGGTGACCCAAATACTGGCATAGGTTTCTACCAACATGACTAACACCACTGCCACCATCAGCTTATCCGCCACGGGATCCAAGAAAGCGCCAAAAGGCGTGCTCTGATTCAAGCGTCGAGCCAAGTAACCATCAAACCAATCGGTAATACCCGCCAACAAAAAAATCACCGCACTGGCCATCAGCGTCCAGTGATAGGGCAAATAATAAACCACCACAATAACGGGAATGAGCACGACCCGTAACAGGGTGAGAAGATTGGGCAGGTTAGTCCACATCGTTGTTTTCTGCCCCTCCGGGGTGTAAATGGTCATAAATGTCCTGAGCCAGTGCTTGGCTAATACCGGGAACTTTTGCGATTTCACTCATGCTGGCTCGTTGTACCCCCTGGATACCACCAAAGTGGCGCAACAAAGCCTGGCGTTTTTTCGGCCCTACTCCAGCTATCCCCTCAAGTGAGGATACCCGCCTCGCTTTACCACGACGGGCACGATGGCCGCTAATAGCAAAACGGTGCGCCTCATCACGCACTTGCTGAATCAGATGTAAGGCTGGCGAAGTCCGCTCCAAAATCAGAGGCGTATTGTCCTCTTCCAGCCACAGGGTTTCCAGCCCTGGTTTACGGGTAACGCCTTTGGCTACCCCGACTAACTGAATCTCTTCGATTCCCAACTCTGCCAGCACCTGACGTGCCTGAGCGAGTTGTCCCTTACCGCCATCGACCAGCAAAATACTGGGCATGCTGGCGCCTTCTTCGCTCAAACGAGCATAGCGGCGCGTCAAAGCCTGGTGCATCGCTGCATAGTCATCACCAGGAGTAATGCCTTCAATATTGAAACGACGATAGTCCTGCTTCACCGCCCCCTGCGCATTAAACACCACGCATGAAGCAACCGTTGCTTCGCCCTGGCTATGACTAATATCAAAACATTCGATGCGATGAGGTAGCTCATCCAACCCCAACACTTCCTGCAGCGTCACAAAGCGCTCCAGTAGGTTATTCTGACTGGCCAGATAGGCTGCCAGATTATCCTGCGCATTAGTCTCTGCCAGCTTGAGCCACTGCGACTTTTCTCCACGCTGGGGCACATTCAGGCTCACTTTACGCTCTCGCGCTGCCGACAACGCCTCCGCCAACACGGCTTTATCCTGCGGCTCATGGCTCAGCAATAGCTCTGGCGGCAGTTCCCGCTCCTGACTGCCCAAATAAAACTGCGGAATAAAAGCCGATAACAATTGGGCCTCATCTGCTTCTACCGCCAGCTTCGGGTAATACGTACGTGAGCCCTGAATCCGTCCTTGACGCACATACAACACATGCACACAGCCACCACCAGGACGCACCTGCGCGGCTAATACATCGGCCTCACCACCTGCACCGATAACAAACTGCTGCTCCTGCACTTTTTGCAGACTAATCAACTGATCGCGCAACTCTGCCGCCCGCTCAAACGCCAACTCCATCGACGCCTGCTCCATTTGCTGCTGAATATCCTGCAACAAACTGGCATTTTTACCCTGTAGAAACATCAGCGCATGCTCAAGATCTTTCTGATATTCCTCTGGTTGGATAAACTCCACGCAGGGCGCGTTACAGCGCTTAATTTGATACTGCAAACAGGGACGGGAGCGGTTGTTAAACACCGCATCTTCACAGGGGCGTAACTTAAAAATCTTCTGCAACAAATGCAGGCTGTCTTTCACCGCACTGCTACTGGGATAGGGGCCAAAATAGCGCCCCTTTTTACGTTTTGGCCCACGATGAAAACGAATCGCCGGATAGGTATCCAGCGAAGAGATGAAGATATAGGGGTAAGACTTATCATCCCGCAGCAGGATGTTATAGGGAGGACGCAGCTCCTTAATCAGGCTCTGCTCCAGTAGTAAGGCTTCGGTTTCACTATGGGTGACAGTAATCTGTACCCGCTGAATCCGCTTTACCAATGCCTGGGTCTTAATCGTCAACCCAGTACTGCGAAAATAGCTGCTGACGCGAGCCTTTAAGTCCGCCGCTTTACCAACATAGAGCACCTGCTCCTGATCGCCCAGCATCTGATAGACCCCAGGCTTACGCGGCAAATTAGCCAACAAAGAAGCAATATCAAGCGCCGACATGAGGCTGTACACGCAACTGGCGAGAACGCTCCATCAACACCTGAGCCGCTTCGGCAAACATGTCCTGCAGCGCCTCTTGTGACCAGTGGGAAATACCCGCTCCCTGTGACAGCGACACTTCCAAGTACACGCTAATTTCCGCGTAATGAAACATCAAACTATCGTGGCTACGGGCACGTTTGAGCTGCTCCAGAGCAATCTGGGCACCATTGACAAGAATCTTATTGATATCGGTTTCGGCCATGGTACTGGCTAAATTAAGCTGGCTGTGGCTATCATGGATGCAAGTCGCCTACTCTAACACACTTGCAGATAACACCGGATAAATTTGATGACTCATGCCCATCCCCAGGATATCAGTCACTTGGCTATCCTGCTGGTGGAACCTTCCGCCATGCAGCGACGCCTGATAGAAGACGCCCTGATCAGCGCTGGCTGCACTCAGGTTGAAAGCGTGGCTGACCTGCCCGAGGCGATTGTTTCGATCGAACGCTACCACCCCGATCTTATTATCAGTGCCCTCTATCTGCCCAGCGGCACAGGAACCGAGCTAATCTACGAACTACGTGGCCATGATGAACTGGCAGGGGTCGCCTTTATGCTGATCTCCAGCGAACAAAAGCTCGAACATCTCGATCCTGTGCGTCAAGCGGGTGCCGTCGCTATCCTACCTAAACCCTTTAAAATTGAAGACTTGCGCCGTGCACTATTAGCAACTCTGGACTACTACCAGAATGATGAACTTGAACTCGACCATTACGATATCGCTGACCTGCGCCTACTGGTAGTCGATGATAGCCACACGGCCCGTAAACATATCTGCCGCATTCTGAACAAAATGGGCGTCACCAGTATTATCGAAGCAGAGAATGGCGCAGAAGCCCTTGCCTTACTCGAAGAGCAAAGCGTTGATCTGGTAGTCACGGACTACAACATGCCCGTTATGGACGGGGAAGAGCTGATCAGCGGCATTCGCCAACACCCTCTGCATGCCCATATCCCCATTATGATGGTCACCTCAGAACACAGTGAGGCTCGTCTCAGCGCTGTCCGTCAGGCTGGGGTAGATGCCATCTGTGATAAACCTTTTGAGGTGAATGAGGTCAAGCGCATGTTACGCGCCATGCTGAATGCTTGATTCCCTTTGGCAGAGCCAGGTACTGACCTGGCTTAGCAACACTCCCGACATTCTGCTCGCTCCGCCCTACACACAGCAGGCACTCCCTTCTCTGACAGCCCCCGAGTCGCCGCTTGTGCCCTTAACCTATCCTCTCCCCTTGGGACGAATGGTTGAGCAGCTTCATAACTTTGCTCCTCAACACTACCCATTACAGCTACATAACCTCTGCATTCGCGCAGAAGGACATACCCTGGGGGAACTCGACCTATTGCTAGGTGATCCTAATGGCCAGGTGCTCCATCTTGAACTGGCAGCGAAGTGGTATCTTTGGTATCCCCAACAAAGTATTGAAGATCTTGATGCCTGGATCGGCCCCAATCCCCATGACAGCCTGGGGCGAAAATGGCGACGCCTCCTTCAACATCAATTAGCACTGACGCAACATCCCTATGTCGCTGCTTTTCTAGCCAGCTGGGAGCTCAATCCGAACAAGGTAAGCCTGCGAATACCGGGACGCCTACACCTTCCCTGGCAACACAACTGGCGCCAGCATCCCTTGCCTCCGCCACTCAACCCCGCTGTTCGACGCGGCTGGTGGCTCACCCATGGAGATACCCCACTACTACCGGAGCAAGGTCACTATTGGTTGCTGAGTAAAGCCCAGTGGCTAAGCGAAGTTGCCCCTGCTACTCCCCCTCTTACTCTGGCAGAGTTGCAACAACAATTGCAGGTTTGCCGACTACCGCAGCAAGTGTGCTTATTCGATCAAGATGAGCTGAGTTGGGGCTTTATCGTCAATCAACACTGGCCTTTTTCAGCCCCAAAAAACAAAACCCTGGAGTAACCAGGGTTCTATCTCAATGATGTCATCACAACACCACTGTTAATAGTCAGGTCTGGGAGTTTAGCCCTGCTCGCCTGCCTTGATCGCGTCCTCACGAATAAAACGCTTTAGGGTGCGAATCCCCACCCCCACCAAGACCAGCATGGTGATCACAATGGCAATGCTAGGCAGGAAGGATTTCAGACTCCACAAATCAATTCCGAACATTTCAGGGCGCTCTCATACAAAAAAATGGGAGCGCACATGGTGCCATTGAGCTAAATCAATGACAAGCCAACCTTTGTACACTATTTGCGCAGTCTGGCGATCAAGCTGGATGTATCCCAACGCCCACCTTCCATACGCTGTACCTCAGCATAAAACTGATCCACCAGCGCTGTCACAGGCAACTGCACCCCCTGACGCCGAGCTTCGTTCAAGGCAATGCCGAGGTCTTTACGCATCCAGTCAACCGCAAAACCAAAATCAAACTTGCCAGCCAACATGGTTAGCGCACGATTCTCCATCTGCCAGGATTGCGCCGCCCCCTTAGAGATCACATCCACTACAGCTTCCGCATCCAGACCCACTCCCTGGGCAAAATGCAGCCCTTCAGCCAACCCTTGTACCAAACCTGCAATACAAATCTGGTTCACCATCTTCGCCAACTGGCCACTACCAGCGGGGCCCAGCAAACGCATTTGTCGAGCATAAACCTGCATGACCGGCTGAGCTAAGTCATAGGCCTCTTGATCCCCTCCCACCATAATCGTCAGCTGGCCATTTTCTGCCCCTGCCTGTCCCCCGGATACCGGCGCATCAAGGAAATGTGCGCCTCGCTCGCCAACGGCCTCATAAAGCTCACGTGCCACATCGGCAGAAGCCGTGGTGTGATCAATAAAGACCGCCCCGACCATCAGAGTCTGAAATGCCCCTTGTGGTCCTAAGGTGACCTCGCGCAAATCATCATCATTACCAACACAGGCAAACACGAGTTCGGCTTCACGCGCTGCTTCCGCAGGAGTCAGTGCCATCTGCCCACCATAAGCCGCCACCCATTTCTCGGCCTTGGCTGAGGTACGATTGAATACCGTAACCTGGTGACCGGCTTGTTGCAGGTGTCCGGCCATCGGATAGCCCATCACCCCTAAACCGATAAATGCCACTTTCATAGCAACCCTTCCCTCTTTATGCTTACTGGCTTTAGCCAGCCTGATGGTGGCCCACCCACGAAACGAAGGTGAGTATGCGTCTTATCATTTTATGCTTGCTAACCCTAACTCTACACCTTGGCCTTCCCCCTCAGGCTTATGCCGACTGGCAGCAGCTACTACAGGCACCTTTACGGGATACTGAAGGCCAACCTATCGACTTAACCCCTTGGCAGGGGAAATGGCTGGTTGTCAATTTCTGGGCCAGTTGGTGCGCTCCCTGCGTGAAAGAGCTGCCAGAGCTTGATGCTCTGCATCAGTCCCTGCAACCTCACTATCCTTTTAGTGTACTCGCGGTTAATTTGGGCGAATCGCCAGAAGCTCTGAGCGCATTCTTGCAGGAACATCAATTAAGCCTGCACATGCCATTACTACTGGACCCACACAATAGTCTCTTCAGTCAGGTAGCCACCAAAGGTTTACCACTTACCTGGATACTTAATCCCCAGGGACAACGGGTGGAAACCATCTTAGGGGCTAAGCCCTGGGCTGATCACGAGACCCAAACAGCACTACAGCAACTGATGGGCCCCGCTCCCTAAGCAAGCATTAACCCCGATAGACACCTTGCGCTGCTTTTAGCGCAGCGCCGGCACTCAACGGGTGGCCTTGCTGCAATAACGCAGCTTCCAAGGCACTCAAGCAGAAGCTGACATTACGCTCATTACAGCCATGTCCCATCAAACCGATACGCCACACTTTACCCGCCAAGGCACCTAACCCTGCCCCAATCTCCAGATCGAACGTATCTAGCAAAAAGGCCCGTACCTTGGCTTCATCCACTCCAGCAGGAACTTCAACCGTATTCAGCTGCGGCAAACGATAGGCCTCATCCACCAGCAACAACAGCCCCATTGCTTCCAAGCCTGCCTTAAGGGCCTGATGATGCAGAGCGTGGCGTTGCCATGCGGCCTCCAGCCCCTCCTCTTGCAGCATTACCAGGGACTCATGCAGTGCATAAAGGGTGTTAACCGGTGCCGTATGGTGGTATGCCCGGCGCGTCCCTTGGCCCCAATACCCCATCACCAGGTTTAAGTCTAGAAACCAACTGGGTACCGGCGTAGTGCGTGCCTTCACCTTCGCAAGAGCTCTATCACTCATACTGATTGGGGAGATACCCGGCACCGCCGACAGACACTTCTGGGAACCGGAATAAACGGCATCCACTCCCCAGGCATCAAGAGCAAGTTCAATGCCGCCCAACGAGGTCACTGCATCCATAATGGTCAACAGCCCATGACGAGCCGCCAGCTGGCACAATGCCTGGGCATCTGAACGCACCCCGGTTGAAGTCTCGGCATGCACAAAAGCCAGGATTTTCGCATCCGGATTAGCTGCAATCGCGGCCTCTACCTTACTTACGGAAACAGGCTCGCCCCATGCATCTTCTACCAAGACCGCCTCGCCACCAAAGCGGCGTACATTTTCCAGCATCCGCCCACCAAACACCCCATTTTGGCAAACGATCACTTTATCGCCCGGCTCTACCAAGTTAACAAAGCAAGTTTCCATCCCCGCTGAACCCGGTGCAGACACCGCCATCGTCAACGCATTTTGGGTCTGAAAGGCATACTGTAATAGCGTACGCATCTCATCCATCATGCGAATAAATTCAGGGTCCAGATGGCCAATAGTCGGACGCGCCATGGCGGCTAACACCCGCGGACTTACATCAGATGGGCCTGGCCCTAACAACGTACGCTGGGGGGGATAAAATGAACCTATCATGAGACCTCCTTTCTGAGCGGATTCCGACGTTTAGGCAGAGCCTACCCCAAGGGCTGCAACCAAGGCTATCACCATTTCTGCTGAGTGCTTGGCCGCCTTGGGTAAAAACTGCTCAAAGCTGAGATTGGACTCTTTACCGGCGATATCTGACAGTGAACGGATGATCAGAAAAGGCACCTGAAACTGATAGCAAACCTGGGCAATCGCTGCCGCTTCCATCTCGACGGCTTTCATCTGCGGAAACAGTATACGCACTGCCTCAACCCGTTCAGGCTCATGCATGAATGCATCACCTGAAGCAATCTCACCACTCACAATCTGCTGCCCAGGTAGCTGTACCTGTGCAATAGCCTGTTTAGCTTGGCTGGCCAGTGCTACATCAGCAGCAAAGCGAGCTGGCAGCCCCGGCACCTGTCCAGGCGCATAACCAAACACCGTCACATCCACATCGTGGTGATATACCTCAGTGGAGATCACGACATCACCAACGTTTAACCCTGCATCAAAACCGCCGGCTGAACCTGTGTTGATCACCACTTCTGGGGCAAAACGCTCTAACAGCAGCGTAGTCGAAAGAGCAGCATTTACCTTACCTATGCCAGATTTAAGCAGCACTACCTCCACCCCATGCAACTTGCCACGGGAAAACTCATAGCCAGCCAGAGTGGTGGTTTCTCGCTCGCTGAGTTGAGAGCGCAGCAACTCTACTTCCTGCTCCATTGCCCCAATAATGGCTACCTTCACTGACATCATCCGCACTCCTCTAGCGCTCTAACAAAGCCCGCATCTTAGCAAAAGCTAACCTGGAGCCCAATTGCCTCAGGGCTGGTATACTAGCCACCTTTGATTGCAGCAATGGATGGAGTCACCATGCCCCTACTCGATAGCTTCCGGGTTGATCATACCCGCATGCAGGCCCCTGCGGTTCGCATTGCCAAGAACATGCGCACCCCTAAAGGGGATGACATCACCGTGTTTGATCTGCGCTTCTGCCTGCCGAATAAAGAAATTCTGTCCGAGCGTGGCATTCACACCCTGGAACACCTGTTTGCAGGCTTTATGCGTGATCACCTAAATAGCGACAACGTTGAGATTATCGACATTTCCCCCATGGGATGCCGTACCGGTTTCTATATGAGCCTGATTGGTACCCCCAGCGAACAGCAGGTCGCCACCGCTTGGCAACAAGCCATGCAGGATGTGCTGCACGTTCAGGCAGAAAATGACATCCCTGAGCTGAACGAATACCAGTGCGGCACCTACCAAATGCACTCTTTGGATGAAGCCAAACAAATCGCTAAGAATATTCTGGAACGAGGTATCAGCCTGAACTCCAATGATGAGCTGTATCTAAGCGATGAGTTCCTGCAGGAACATCATTAAGCTGATTTCAGCAGAAATGATAAGCCCTGCATAAGCAGGGCTTTGTTTTTACGGCTCAAGCCGGCAACTACTCCAACCAATTGGCCAGCACATGCCAACTTTGTTCCAGCAAATGCTGATTACGCTTTAGCAAAATTTCTACTGGTTTTAGCTGGCCAATTCTGGCGCTTGCCTCCATTTGCTTAGCTACCCTGGCTAACTCTACCAACCCCACCCCAGCCGAACTGCTTTTTAAATCGTGGGCATTCTTTACTACCTGGGCCTGATCTGCCTGATTCAAAGCAGCTTCCAGCTCTTGCACTTTGTGCGGTGCATCTTGCAGATAACCTTTAGCAAAGGTCCGCATGGTTTGAGTGGAGGTATCCTCTTCAAGTTCTAACAATGGCTTGGGATCAAACAAAGCCGTTTGCGTCATGCATCCATCCTCAATGCGTTGGAACTCGAACGGTTCCTATCTATTTCTACTCGTTCTGCCAACTCTGAAGCTTACGGTATAGCGTTGATGGGCTTACCTCAAGCAACTCTGCCGCTCGGGAAACATTACCATCACACACTTTTAACGCACGCTCTATCGCCACCCGCTCCACTTTTGCCAGCGGCAGAATCGGCTCCTGACTCTCTTCAACCTGGCTAACAACACGTTTCACCGGGCTAATATAATTATGCCCTTCATGATGCTGGTCGAAGGGTTCTGGCAGCATAGACTCCGTGACCAATCCGCCACTATTTAACACGACAATATTGCGCACTACGTTCTGTAATTGGCGTACATTGCCCGGCCAGGGGTAATCCATAAACACTGCTTCCACTGCGGCATTGAAACCTTGATAACTTTTGCCTTCCTCTTGAGCAAATTCAGCCAATAACGCCCGGGCGATTAACAACAAATCTTCCCCCCGCTCACGCAGCGGGGGCAAGCGAATAGGAATGACGTGTAAACGGTAATACAGATCTTCACGGAAACGCCCTGCCTGCACCTCTTCCATGGGGTCTTTATTGGTGGCGCAGATAAAACGCACATCCACCTTCTGCACACTGCTACCACCTACTTTCTGAAAAGTCCCGGTTTGGATAAAACGCAGCAGCTTGGACTGCAGATCCAAATCCATTTCACAAATTTCATCTAAGAATAACGTCCCGCCATTGGCACGCTCCGCTGCTCCGCTGCGCTCCGCCACCGCTCCAGTAAAGGCCCCTTTTACATGTCCAAAGATCTCTGACTCCATTAAATCGTGCGGAATCGCTGCACAGTTGATCGCGACAAAAGGCTTAGTTGCTCGGGGGCTTTCACGATGAATGGCCTCCGCGCACACCTCTTTACCGGTGCCGCTCTCCCCTTTAATAAACACCGTGGCTTTCGAAGGTGCCGCACTCTCAATAATGCGGTAAATACCTTGCATCACTAATGAACGACCAATAAAGCCATGGAACGACTCACGATTTAGCTCACTGGATAACACCTTGACCCGCTGATTAAGCGCGAAATACTTCAAGCTGTTGGACAGCGTTAAGCGCAAACGTTTCTCATCGAAGGGCTTCTCAATAAAATCATGCGCACCTGCGCGCATCGCACTGACAACCACATCTACGCTACCGTGGGCGGTAATCACAATAATGGGATAGTTAACGTGCTGTGCCTGTAAATGCTGCAAGATATCCATACCATGCATATCAGGCAAAATTAGATCCAATAGCATTGCCGAAGGCGTATGCAGCTCTAGCCAATCCAGCGCTTCCTGCCCTAATTTGCAATGCACTACCTCAACCTGCATATCACGCAAATAAGCTCGGTATAACGCCGCTAAGGTAGGGCTGTCTTCCACCAGCAACACTACCTCAGCATTGGTATTACTCATTCCCTGCTCCTTAGCTTGTCTGCACAACTTCTACATTAGACGCTTTTTATACACCCTGCCACGCCAGAGGTTACGCTTTGTTACCCCTCACCAATTGGAAAAAAGCCCGTTCCCCCATAAGTTATCAGCAAGGGAGAAATCTCCCCCTTAAACCAGATAGCAGCACAGACTCTGGAAGCAGCAGATGACCAAGCCCACACCTACTTTAGCCATCGTCCTGGAAAGCTTTGATGAAAGCGCAGAGCAGCTTGTTCATCGTCTTAGCAGTCTTGTCCCCCAAGGACAATCCATCAAGGAGTGCTGGCTCCTGTGTGACTCAAGTAAGCAAAGCCAATATCAGGTCTTACTAAAGAAACAACGCTGGCCCTGGCCTGTCTTACTCATCCCGGCAGAGGGGGAACACCTTAGCCAGAGTCGCCACCATATCTTGTTGCATACCCAGGCGGACTACCTGTTATTTTGGCAAAACAGCTATCAGTGGCAGCCACATTTTCTAGAAGCCTTAAGCCCTGCACTAAGCGAACAGCCCAGTTTGTTATTGACCAATTGCATGCTTAAAGGCCCTCAAACGACCCTATTTGAACTGAGCCCTGGCTTTCGCCAACTCTATCATCACGCAAGCTGGAAGGCAGAGCCTCTTTCAGGTAGCGGTTACAGCCACCTACTTGCCGAGCCTGTCTGCACGCTTTCTAGCATGGTGATGCAAGTGAAAGCCCTTCGTCGCTCTGGCGGTTTTCAGGCATCCCTGCCAGAAACCGCACAAGCTTGGGAAAGTGCACTCAAACTAAGTCTGCAAGGCAGCATCCTCATTACTCCCTACCCCTGGGTAGTTTGGGAGGGGGAATGGCAACCAGATGCCCTTCTAGCCTATATCGATACCTGCCAAGCCATTTACGAGCATCACCAAGCCGGATTCGCCCGATTAAGCCCATTTCAACGCGCCCGAGCCCAGGCTAAAATTTCGCTCGCCTGGAGCTATTGGTACGCCAGCCAAAACCAAGGGAGCAGGGCTCTGAGGGCTTGGTGCCGCTCGTTCTTTTGCACCCCTATGGGATCACATTACAGCGCCCTTAAAAGTGTATTAGGCGCCCTGATGCGCGGTCTCTACACGCCGATCAGTAAACCCACACCTGTAGGAATGCTCTGAACAGTATTTTCACGTGCAAATAAATAAGGGTAGCGGCTGCTACCCTTATTGCGATTAGCCCTCAGCAGGTCGGTAGCCGACCCGAAATCCGCCCCAATGGCGCCCATTAAGGTAGATTGGCACCGACAAGTCGTGCATCACCTCCCCTGTGTCACGCTTATAGGTCTGCAGTAATAAAGTCTTTTGATGACTGCCACAACGTAATCCAGTGCGATCATTGAAAATCCGTTTGCTGCGACTCTTCACCATATCTACCTCAGGGTCACCACAGGGCGCATGGGCAAAAGCATTATTATGAGTCGGCACATAACCTTTGTTATCCGTCACAATGGCATATATCAGCTGCTTATTCGCTTCTAATAACGGTTCTTGGATACTCGGCAATACCTTATCCGCATACTGATCAAAGCGAGTGTGGTATTTCTGCGGGAAGGTATTGGGGATGGGTTGGTACTGACGATCAAACAAATCCTGCTCACTGATCCGCCCAGCAGCAATATCCTGCTCCATTTGCTGGCTGATCCTTTGACTAGCCTGCTTCGCCACTTCGTAGGCTTGTTGATGATAGGGATCCAGTGTTACCTCTGCCAAAAACTCACTGGCCTGCTCAGCCAACTCAGTCAACTGGTTCGCTTCCGTTGCCAAAGCATGCATATCAACTTCGTCAGCCTCAACGCCAGCGCGAACTTGCTGGATCGCCGCAAATATGTGCTCTAACTTGCTACGATTATCGGCTGCTCCCCGGGCGATCTCCTGCACCTGCTCTTCCACTTGCACGGCCTGGCCAGCGATACCACTTAATTGTTCACCGACATCACGCACCTCTTCCATACCCAGCCGAATTTCTTCAGAGAGGCGCTGAATTTGCTCCACCACCTGGCTAGTTTGGCTATGTATCTCTTCAACAATACTACCCACTTCACTGGTCGAGGTTGCAGTACGTGCAGCCAACTGCCGCACTTCATCCGCGACCACCGCAAACCCCCTCCCATGCTCACCCGCTCGCGCCGCTTCTATCGCCGCGTTTAAAGCTAATAGGTTGGTTTGACTGGCAATCCCCTCAATCACTTTAGTGACTTCCTGAATTTTTCCAGACTTCTCGCTCAAGCTATCAATCAGCTTAAGCGATGTCTCCGTTTGCTCATTGATCGCGCGCATTGCCTGTAACGCTTGCTGCAAACGACGACTCCCCTGCTCGGATACCGATCTGGCTTGCATTGCAGATGCTGCTGCCTGCTCCGCCCTGACTGCGGCATCCTGTACGGTATGAGTAATAGCTTCAGATGTGGTGGCGACCTCCACCACTGAGTTCAGCTGGGATTCCAGCTTTTGTTCCATATGCTGCACTGAGAAAGCGACCTGGGCAGCCGAAATCGCATTACGGCTCGTCAAACGGGACAAGCGTCTGGCCACTTCCTTAAAAGACGACTCTTTTTTCTCTGAGGCCTCAGCCTTCATGGAATCGTCACTGTTGCCGTCCCAAGCTGTCAGCAACAGGCAAAGCCAAAGCACCACAAGCACAATGCCAATCTGCAAGGGTGTGGTTTGCAGCCAATATAACAGGGGAATTAATAGGAGACTGGCGATAATCGCCAAAGAAAGCGCACGGGATAAGCGTGATCTGGGCATAAGTCACAACCTGATGTTTATTGTTCTACTTTTTGTTCTTCCCAGCTTATAAGGTTAAGCGCCAGTTACCACACCCCTACACCTAGACTTTAGTTGATATCTGACAAGCAATTAGTCGAAGATAGCGGTAATTCTATTTGCCACTCCGCACTCTGTGCCCGTTTAAAGCCTTCTGCTTTAAGCTGGCGTCCCCATAAGGCAATATGATCCCAAGCCGACTCCTGGCTGGCAAAGAAGTGCTGCTCTACACGTGGTTTTTTTCTGCCTAGCCAACGCCAGCTGACTTGAACCCACCAATCCCCCAACAGGTCTTGATGCAAATCCAGCTCAACCTCGGCGTCAGCCTTACACCACTTACATCTCAAGCTTGGTATCCTTATAACACCGCTGCAAAAAAGCCGCGCATTGAGCCCTAAACCCAGCAGAATGTAAAGACTACAACACCATGATGCAACCTAGCCTACCCCATCGTTCTCTCAAGCTAGTCGCCGACGAAAATATGCCTGGGCTTGATCAGCTTTTTGCTCACTTTGGACAGCTGCATGCCTTACCCGGACGCTCTCTTCAGCCCCAAGATGTAGCAGATGCCGACATCCTGTTAGTGCGCTCGGTTACCCAAGTCGATCGCCACCTGCTCCAACACTCCACAGTAAAGTTTGTTGGCAGCGCTACCATCGGGACGGACCATCTCGACCTTGACTGGCTAACTGAACAAGGCATTCATGTTTGCAATGCCCCGGGATGCAATGCTGACTCCGTAGCCGATTATGTCATTGCCAGCCTAGCGTTATTATCGCGCCACCAAAGTCATAACTGGCTGCAGGGCAAGCGTGCCGCGGTCATCGGTGCCGGAAATGTGGGCGGTCGCGTGATTAGTCGCCTACAAGGCTTAGGAATGCAAGTATTAGCCTGCGACCCACCCCGCCAGGCAGCTGGATTATCTTGTAGCGCCCCCTGGGGCAGCCTAACGGAGGCACTACAGGCTGATATTATTTGCCTGCACACCCCCCTTACCCGCCATGGCCCCCACCCTACCTATCACTTACTCGGCCCCAAGGAGATCACTCAAATTCGCGCAGGAAGCGTCTTGCTTAACGCGGGCCGTGGGGATGTGATTGACAACCAAGCCTTACTGCAACGCATGCAGCACAATGCGGACCTACATCTGGTACTGGATGTGTGGGAAAACGAGCCCACGCCTCTACAGCCATTACTTGCCTACTGCCAAATCGCCACTCCGCATATTGCAGGTTATAGCCTGGATGGACGCTTTCGCGGTAGTGCCATGATTTATCAAGCACTGTGCCATTGGTTACAGCAGGAAGCCTCACTAGACTGGCGCAACTTTCTCCCCGCCTGTCCAATCACGCAACTCTCCCTCACCGAGGCAGATTGGCCAACCCTTCTCCGCCTACCAAGCTTACTAATTGATTTAGAAAGCGAAACTCAGCGCTTCAAAAACAAAATACAAAACTCTGACAATGATCCCAGCCAGTTTGACTGGCTGCGCAAAACCTATCCATTAGCTCGCGAGCTACATAATTTAACCGTGAAGCTGGACAAGGCTTCAGCAGATACCTATAACTGCCTGAAAGCTATGGGCTTTTCTGTGATCTAAAAGCAGGAATCAATGAAAAAGGAACAAGAACAACCAGGACAAGTGCGTCTTGAAGAGCTGGGATTACACATAGGCGATCCGCTCTATATCGAGACACTCAGCCCTGTCACCCGTTACGTGGTTCGCTTAATTGGCTATATTTCCGGGCAAAGCATGCTGGTTACCGCCCCACTTTCGCAGGGACGTGCCATCATGCTCAAAGAGGGCAAGCCACTCAAGGTCAAACTTTTGGCCGACAACAAAGTCTGTGGCTTTAGCACTCAAGTGTTAAAGCCCTGCCTAACACCTTTTAATTACCTGCACCTCGCCTTTCCTAAAGAGCTTGATGTGCTGGAATATCGCAAAGCCACTCGGATTAACCTACGTCTAATCGTTTCCCTAGACGAAATTGTCGAGCACAGCATGCCAGGTCGCTGGCCTCGCCCAGCAATTTGTACCGATATCAGCACAACGGGAGCACGTATCAGCAGCAATGAGCCTCTCGCCGAGATTGGCCAAAGTCTTTACATGACTGCACGTCTCAGCATCGCAGGGGTAGAGCAAGTTGTGCGCGTCCCTCTGCTGATTCGCAACCGCACCCTGGAAGAGGATGAAGGTGGCCAGGTCATTTACCACCATGGCACTGAGTTTGATGGCGAGCTTGATGAAGAAACCAAGGTGACTGTTACCGGTTTCGTCTATGAGCAGATGCTCAAAGGCAAACGCTAGATAAAAAAACAGGGTGACTGATCTCAGTCACCCTGAAGAAGGGGGGTAATACTACTTCAGTAAGCACACTGTGAGCCGCACGATCACTTCTCACAGGCGACGAAATCTACCTAAATCCAAAAAGGTGGCGTCCCATAGGGGGTTCGAACCCCTGTTACCGCCGTGAAAGGGCGGTGTCCTAGGCCACTAGACGAATGGGACACTGGCGCTTTTTGTGACGCTATCTATGCGTGCTGAAGGAGAGCCGGGATTGTATGCGCTTCCTCAAGCCTGGTCAAGGCATTAGCGCATAAAGATGACAATGGCAAGCTTTTGACCTTAAAAAATAATTGCACACACAATTAAATATTTTTTCTATCAAGCACTTGACGACACCCCACGCGATCATTAATATGCCGCCCCGCAGTGATGCAATAGTGTTCCTCGATAGCTCAGTCGGTAGAGCAGCGGACTGTTAATCCGTTGGTCGCTGGTTCGAGTCCAGCTCGAGGAGCCATTCGGGGTGTAGCGCAGTCTGGTAGCGCGCCTGCTTTGGGAGCAGGATGTCGGGGGTTCGAATCCCTCCTCCCCGACCACTATTGCAATTCACTTGCCCTTCTTATTTTATCCCCCCCAGCAATGCATTAAGCCTTATTCTAGCGAACTTAATTACGCCATATTGACTAGCTACATCGCACCTCAAGCGTTAATTGGTATTTCTTCTTTTTACTCAAAAAATTAACGCAGACCCCAATAAAAAGGGCAGCTTGCGCCACCCCTCTATCATTACTGCCTAGACTCCTAGCTATTTGAGCAATGGCTGCAACGCCGTTAGCAGCGCCTGACACTCCGCGTCCGTACCAATCGAAATACGCAAAAATTGATCAATACGCTTTTGTTTAAAATGACGCACAATCACCCCCTGTTCACGCAATCCCGCTGCGAGAGTCGCGGCATCGCGCTGTGGATGACGCGCAAATACGAAGTTAGCCGCTGAAGGCAACACTTCAAATCCACATTGCTGCAGTGCTTTTATCAAGCTCTCACGGGTTGCGATGACCTTATTGCAACATTCAACGAAATATTCCTGATCCTCAAACGCAGCCTGAGCCCCCGCCTGTGCAACACGATCCAGCGGATACGAGTTAAAGCTGTTTTTAACCCGCTCGAGCGCCTCCATCAGGTGAGCCTGCCCCATTGCCAATCCAACCCGCAAACCAGCCAACGAGCGCGACTTGGACAACGTCTGCACTACCAACAGATTAGGATAACGATCAATCAGCGTTACCGCCGACTGCGCACCAAAGTCCACATAGGCTTCATCAATCACCACCACAGAATGGGGATGCTGTTGCAGTAGCACCTCAATTTCCGTCAACCCCAACGCAATACCAGTCGGTGCATTAGGATTAGGAAGAATGATTGCACCATTATCCTGCTGATAATCGGCTAGGCGAACACTGAAATCCTCAGCCAAAGGCACCTGAACGTACTCAACTTCATAGAGACCGCAGTAGACAGGATAAAAACTATAGGAAATATCAGGAAACAGCAGCGGTTTATCATGCTTGAGCAGGCCACAAAATATATGCGCCAACACCTCATCCGAACCATTTCCCACAAAAACCTGATCGCTGCTCAGGCCATAGTACTGGCTAATCACCTGCCTTAATTGGTCAGAGTTAGGGTCCGGATACAAACGCAAGCTATCCGCACAGGCCGCCTGCATGGCTGCAATGGCTTTAGGGGAAGGAGGATAGGGGTTTTCATTGGTATTCAACTTAACCAAACGCTGATGCTTGGGCTGCTCGCCCGGCACATAAGGGGTTAAGGACTGAACGATGGGGCTCCAATATTGGCTCATGGTAGGGTCACTGCTCTAATTAGGCAAAAGAGTGCCCTAATCTACCATGAGCCCAACGTCAACGCATTAAGCCGCCTGAGGCACTTTCGCCCACTCGGGAGGACGGTGATAACGCCCTACCACAGAACTCATCATCAAGAAGGCTACAAGTGAGTAGAGCACCTGTTCCGCCGCAAACACCCACAAAGCCAGAATGACGATCAGCACATCCCCCGCCAATGTGGTTTTACCGGCATGGATACCATAGCGACGCTCAAGATACATGGCCAAAATATTAAGCCCACCCAATGAGGACTGATGACGAAACAACAGAATCAACCCAAAACCGATTAACATGCCACCTAAAGCAGCAGCAAAAAAAGGCTCCTGTATTTGCAAATGCATATAGCGATCAAGCAACTCCGTCAGGATAGAAAGTAAAGAAATACTGATAAAGGTACGCAGGGTGAACCCCTTACCCAAATACTTCAGTGCCAGTATGTAGAAGGGCAAGTTAAGAATAAAAAACAACTGACCAAAACTGAGCGAGGTAAGACGCTGCAGGGTTAATCCCAGGCCTGCCGTGCCACTGATTAATAGTCCTGCCGCATTTAAAATATGAATGCCCAAGGCGACCAACAGACAGCCCTCCAGAATGGAAAGCCAACGATGGGTAAGATACATGCTTTACTCCTATTAACGCTTGTGGCGTCAAATATTCACGCAGCTCTTGTGGAGCCTGCTCGCCACCCCGGATAGGGACAGCCAGCACAAACACCCGTGACGACCGGGCAGAAAGGCGCGCCAGTATGCCTGATTAGGGCTTAGCACGCGCCTGCAAAAAGCATTCCTATACTGCAGCGACTTCCTCTACAGTGAGATAACGCCACTGCCCTGGCGCCAGGGCAGGATCAAGCCGAATTGCACCGATTTGATCGCGGTGTAAAGCCACAACCCTATTCCCTAAGGCAGCAAACATGCGCTTAACCTGATGGTACTTACCTTCCTGTAACCATAATTGCGCTTGGTGAGTACCCAGCACCTCTAAACGCGCAGGCAAACAGGGTTTATCTTCATTGTGGAGCTGAATTCCTGCAGCAAAGTGCGCGACCTCATCACCGCTTAAAGGGTCTGCTAGCTGCACCTGATAACGCTTTTCACACAGGCGCTTGGGAGAGGTCACACGGTGCGACCACTGGCCATCATCTGTAATCAACACCAACCCCGTTGTATCCACATCCAAACGCCCGGCGATATGTAAACTCTGACGCTTATCCACCTGTAGTAAAGCCAGCACTGACTCATGTACCTCACCTACCGTTGAGCAAATATACCCTTCCGGTTTGTGCAGCATGATATAACGCTGCCCTCGCAAACTCAGACGCTGCTCCTGCCAAAAAACCTCATCAGCGGGCTGTACCTTATAGCTGGCATCCCGCTGCAAACTACCATTTACCTGCACCTCGCCCAATATAAGAGCACGCTTAGCCTGGGAGCGCGTCAATTCGGTGCACTCTGTTATAAATTTATCTAACCGCATCTGCCCTCCCAGGAGCCATTACCCACATTGGGCGGCCATTATCAGCTTTACTCAACAAAGCGCAAGCCACTCTAACAATCAACAAAACAAATATTAAAAATTAAAACAATCAATTTAACAGAACAAACTAAGGAGTCTATGCTTAGCGCATTAGTTTAGAGGAGGCCTATATGAGCAACCTGGTAACCGAAACAGTACTTAGCGTACATCATTGGAATGACAGCCTGTTTAGCTTTAAAACCAGCCGCTATCCAGGGCTACGCTACGAAAATGGCCAGTTTGTCATGATCGGTCTGGAAGTAGAGGGACGCCCTTTACTCCGCGCTTATAGCATTGCCGGACCAAACTACGAGGATCACTTAGAGTTTTTCAGCATCAAAGTGCCTGATGGCCCCCTAACGTCTCGATTACAGCATCTTAAGCCCGGTGATGAAATCATGGTGAGCCGCAAGCCCACTGGCACCCTGTTACTGAGCGATCTATTACCCGGCAAGCACCTGTATTTACTCAGCACCGGCACCGGCTTAGCCCCCTTTATGAGCCTGATTCAAGATCCAGAGGTGTATGAGCGCTTCGACAAAATCATTCTGGTGCATGGCGTACGCTGGCAAAGTGAACTAGCTTACAGCGATTTCATTAATCACACCCTGCCTGAGCATGAATACTTCGGTGAGCAGATTCGGGAAAAGTTGATTTATTACCCCACCGTCACCCGTGAACCCTTTCGCAATCAAGGACGCCTGACTGACTTGATGCGTAGCGGCAAACTTTTTGCTGATATTGGCTTACCACCACTGAATCCGGAGCATGATCGCGCCATGATCTGCGGCAGCCCCAGCATGCTGAAAGAAACCAGTGAAATACTGAATGAGTTTGGTCTGCGTATCTCCCCTCGCATGGGAGAGGCGGGTGATTATGTAATCGAACGGGCGTTTGTTGAGAAATAGAGCATCGCCAATACCACGATCCCTTTCGCAAGCCCCTGGCTAACAGGGCTGAGCCACTGCCAAAACAGTGGCCCAGATGATCTCCCTCTAGAGAGATCAGGTTGTTGACGGCAAGCCTCGGCTTGCCTTTTTTATTGCAGCTCCCTCAGTAACTCCCGCGCGATAACCAACCGCTGTATTTCACTGGTCCCTTCATAAATAGTGGTAATGCGTACATCTCTTGTCATGCGTTCCAACGGGTACTCCTGCATGTAACCATAACCACCCAGCATTTGCAGCGCATCATAGCAGGCACGATTGGCCGACTCGGACGCATAAAGTTTGGCCATAGAGGCCTGTTTAGCGAAGGGTAACCCCTGCTCTTTCAACCAAGCTGCCTGCCATAACAACAAACGCGCAGCCTCCAGCTCGGTATAACGATCAGCCAACATCCACTGTAACGCCTGAAAATCACTTAACGGCCGGCCAAATTGCTGGCGTTCAGTCAAATACTGACGCCCATAGTCCATCGCAGCCTGAGCCACACCCAAAGCCAGGGAGCCAATACCAATACGCCCCCCTGCCAACTCCCCTACCGCTACTTTAAAACCTTGATTAAGCTCGCCCATCAAAGCATTGGCTGGCACCTGGCAATCAACAAAGGCCACTTCATTGGTCGCCGAACCATGCTGCCCCATTTTATGCTCCGCTGGACCAATCTGCATGCCGGGGGTACCTGCTTCCACCAGGAAACAAGAAATCCCCTTACCCTTGGCCTGACTGGTATCGGTAACCGCCCAGACCACAAACACGCCAGCAAACTCGGCGTTAGTAATCCACTGTTTGGTGCCATTCAACACCCAACCACCTTCAACGGCTTTGGCCTGAGTACGCATTCCAGCGGGGTCAGAACCTGCCCCCGCTTCCGTTAAACAAAAACTCCCCGCCAGCATTTCACCACTGCAAAGCTTCGGCAGGTAATACTGCTTCTGTTGCTCCGTTCCCACCGCCTGAATCACCTCGGCCACCATATTAGTGACCGATACGGTCACTGCCGTGGCAGCACAGGCTTTAGCCAACTCGGTAATCACCAGGCTAAACGCCAGGGTTCCAGCTTCTGCACCACCATATTCAGAGCGAATGTTAAGACCCAGAAAGCCCAACTCAGCCAATTTAGCGACATTGGCCAGCATAGCAGGCCGCTGTCCCTGCGCATCCCGATCCAACGCTGCCGCGATGGGTGCAAGCTCCGTAGCAGCAAAACGTGCTGCCATTTCCTGAATCAGTTGTTGCTCTTCAGACAGGGAAAAGTCCATAGCGGCCTCCAATTACGTTTACGCGAACGTCAACTTAATCAATCCCAACCACTTTGCCAAGTCTAATCCCTTTTCCTGCCCCTGAGATATAAACAACAACGGGGCCCCAGGCCCCGTTTGTGCAATCACTTAATCCAATACTGATCAAAGTTATTAATGAAAGGCATGCTTTGGCAAATAGTGCCCTGACTGCCTGCCCATAAAGTACAAATCCAAATCTTCGTGCTGGATTGCCTCATCGTCCATCACCTCTTCAAGGTTGGCCTCGGAGACATAAAGCTGATCTTCTGTTTCACTGGTCAACAACATATAAAAGGGCTGATCCGGATCAAGCGCTGGCAGCCCCTGCTCAAGCAGAGAAGCATTGACCTCCACAAAAGTTTGAGGATCCAGGGCATATGCATAGTCCACATCTATCACCACACCGTGGTAGCCAAGGTGACGGTGCTCAACTATCTGCCCGATCGCATATTTTGCCTGACGGTATCTCATCATAAGCCTCCCAATGCTGAAAATGGCGATAGATGCAGCTGACTGCTTAGCGAACACTATCTTCTATACGCTTACTTTCATTAGTCAGGTCAGTTACGGCAAAACTCCAGCCCAATTTATCCAAAAGCATTAGAAGCTCGGCATCTGGCGCACTTTGTACATCGATCCACTCTCCACTATAGGGGTGATAAAACCCCAGCCCTAGCGAGGCTAACGCTAGACGTTGCCAAGCGAAGTGCTCCCGAAATAAGCGGTTATGGCGCCCCTCTCCATAACTGGTATCACCCACGATAGGATGAAAAATATGCTTAAGATGACGGCGCAACTGATGCTGGCGTCCAGTGTGCGGATGCAGTCGCAACAGGCTATAGCGCGCCTCGGGATAACGCCCTATTGCAATTGGCAGCGTAACATGCGCCAGCGGGACATAGCTGGTTCGAGCAGGTTGTGGGTCTTTGTCTAACTGGGTACGGGGATCATCATAATCATCCAGTTGTTCCTGCAGCGGATAGTCAATTTCCCCTGCTGCCTGCACATGCCCCCGCACAATGGCTAGGTAACTTTTTTGCACGCCCCGTTCAGTAAAACTCTCGGTTAAACGGCGTGCGCTGTCTGCATCCAAGGCGAAGACTAATAACCCTGCGGTTGGGCGATCCAGCCGATGCACCGGGTAAACTCGCTGCCCTAACTGATCCCGCAGACGCTGTAGCAAAAACTCGGTTTCCTGCGGGGCGCGAAAAGAACGGTGCACCAACATTCCAGCGGGCTTATAAACCACGACTAGATGCTTATCCTGATAAAGAATAGGTAACATACGGATACAGCCCCCCGGCTAGGATTTCGCGGCGCATGGTGTAGAGTTTGAAAATGGCTGTCAACGCCCCCACCTTGCATTTCAAACCAAGGCAAGCTAAAAACTCTGGCCCAAGCGAGGCTAGACAACCAAGATACTGGACGATCAATAAGGAGCTAAGTATGCCTATTCGCCAGACTGTCTCTGCACAACCGCAGAGCGCGGCCTTAACCAATAAGGTCATTCGCAATACCTATGCACTATTGTCCATGACATTGGTGTTCAGTGCGGTCTGCGCGCTGGTTTCGGTCTCTTCTGCCGCAGCCCCCATTCATCCGCTCCTTTACATTGCAGTGATGATTGGCCTGCTGTTCGCCATTCAATGGAAACGTAACTCCGCCGTAGCTCTACCTCTAACCTTCGCCTTTACTGGCTTCAGTGGCTATGCCCTGGGGCCGGTGATCAACTACTACCTGAGCCTGAGTAATGGCGCTGAAATTGTCGGCACCTCTCTTGGCCTAACAGGACTAATCTTTATGGGGCTGTCATTCTATGCGCTCACAACCCGTAAAGACTTCAGTTTTATGCGCGGCTTCCTGTTTGCCGGCCTGCTGGTCCTGATTGGTGTCAGCCTGATTGGTCTATTCGTTGATATTTCCGGCCTACAGTTAGCCATGGCAGGTGCTGCGGTACTGATCTTCTCTGGCTTCATCCTCTATGACACCAGTTCCATGGTGCATGGCGGTGAAACCAATTACATCATGGCGACCATCAGCCTGTATCTGAGCATCCTGAACCTGTTCACAGCTCTGCTGCAGTTAGTCGGTTTCTTCAGCAGTGATGACTGATAACAGCCTCAGTTACACCCTGGTTGTCACAGCCGCCCCCGGCGACAACCAGGCCAACCACAGCGCCCTGGCTTTTGCCCGGGCGTTGTTGGCTAAAGGGCACCAACTTAAACGGGTGTTCTTTTACGGCGCCGCCATCCATACCGGCAATAGTTTGCAAAGCCTGCCTCAAGATGAAGCCTCTCTACTACAAGGCTGGCAACAATTGCAGCAGCAGGCAGGTACCGAGTTAATCCTTTGTATCGCCGCAGCCCAGCGCCGAGGCGTCCTCGACAGTGCAGAAAGTCAGCGCTTTGGCCACCAGCAACACAATATTGCCACTGGTTTTGAGCTGGCCGGACTGGGTCAATTGGTGGATGCAGCACTGGAAACCGATCGCCTGCTGACATTTGGAGGCTAAATGTTCGCCATAGTCATCCGTCATTCCCCCTATAGCAGCCAACTGGCTCGCGAAGGATTAGAAGCCGCGCTGGCCTGCGCCGCCTTTGGTCAGGATGTCAGGCTGTATTTCCTCGACGAAGGGGTATGGGCTGCCTTAGCACAACAACAAGGCCAACTAAATAACCGTAAAGACCTTGGTAAAATGCTGGGCGCCTTATCGCTATATGATATTGAGCATGCCTACGTGGATCTGGACAGCCTGCAGCGGCGCGGCCTAAGTCTAAGCGACATTCACACAGAACTGCAGGTGGTGGAGTCCAGTCATTGGCAACAGCAACTCCGGCAAGCCACCCATGTATTGAGCTTTTGAACATGCTTCACCTGATCCCTCTTTCTCCCTGGCAGCAGGATCTGCAAGCCATCCTACACCGTTGTCAGGCAGGCGATGCACTGGTGTTCCTGCAAGATGGCAGCTACGTACTCCAACAACATCCTCTGCCAACTGACGCCACAGGGATAAGCCTGTATGTACTTAGCGAAGACGCTCAAGCACGTGGACTCAACGTGCAGCCTCCATTTCAGGCACTTGACTATGATGGATTGGTGGATTTAACTGCCGCCCACTCACAATCCTTAACCTGGTATTGAATATGCAGTTAGCGGTTGATGGCCATTTACTTGCCACCGATCCGGAAGGGTATCTACTCGACCTCCACCAATGGAACCCCGCCGTAGCGGAAGCCTATGCAGCTCAGGAAGGCATTGTACTGGATCAGCGCCATTGGGAAGTCCTGCACCTGCTGCGTGATTTCTACGCCGAATATGGTTTTGCTCCAGCCACTCGCCCGTTAGTAAAAGCTGTTGGCCGAGCCCTGGGAGCGGAAAAGGGTACCAGCCTCTATCTGATGCAACTCTTCCCTGGCACCCCCGCCAAAACTGCTAGCAAACTAGCTGGCTTGCCAAAACCGACCAACTGCTTGTAATCCTGCGGCAATCTGCCACATCCCCACCATTGCTCAGACTGAAGATAATGCACGGGTACTCAATACAAGGATGCCCTATGTTTACCAACATTCTGAGTCGTTCCTTACTCTTTGCCGGTCTGACGTTAACCGCAGGACAGAGCTTTGCCCACGCCACTCTGGAGCAAACCGAGGCAGAGGCTGGCAACTACTACAAAGCCGTGGTACGTATTCCCCACGGCTGCGAAGGACAAGCTACCGAACAGGTTATCGTCACCCTGCCCACCAGCTTTCAAGGCACCAAACCCATGCCCAAAGCAGGCTGGCAGCTCAGCAGTCAACGTGGCCCCGTGCCAGCTTATGAGAGCCACGGTAAAACCATCAGTGAAGACGTCATCAGCCTTAGCTGGCAAGGAGGCTCTCTACCGGATGACTGGTACGATGAATTCGTTTTTCGCAGCAAAATCGCTGCTAATGCCGAAGGTACGCTTTGGCTCAACGTGAAACAAATTTGTGCGAATGGCGAGGTGAGCTGGGATGAGATTCCCGCAGAAGGTCAAGATCCACATAGCCTTAAACGCCCCGCTCTGGGCCTACAGATAATACCTGCGGCCCATCACCAGCACTAACAAACCTACTCCTCGGAGGCGTACATTACGCCTCCCAGATCCCTCTTTGCGACACCCCTCTTGCACTGCCATTCTCGTTCGCCATGCTTATGCTTGCAGCAGATAGCTTGCTGGATTAATAACTTGCATTGTCGAAAAAATGCACTATATTCCGCGTTCCCCTTCATGGGGTCGTTTTAGCACTTGGTTATGCAGGTTGTAGCTATGGCAGGCTTCGCACATCTTGGGGTCGCTCCCCCACTCTTCAGTTTGGTTATCTTTATTCTTGGGCACGGACTGCTCACCACCCTGTTGACGATTCGTCTTTCTGCAGAGCAGGTCTCTCCCCAATGGATCGGCTTGGTCTCTACTGCGTATTTTGCCGGCCTAGTCTTTGGCTCGTTTATGAACGCCCGTTTAATCACCCGGGTAGGGCATATTCGTGCCTATGCCGCCTACGCCTCTATCCTTGCCTGTGTTGCCATCATCCATGGTCTGATAGTCGAACCCTTAACCTGGGCCTTTTTACGCCTAATTGGAGGCTTTGCAACGGGTGGCCTGTTTGTAGTGATTGAGTCCTGGATGCTGGTTTCCAGCACCCCTGCCAACCGTGGCAGGTTGATGGCAATTTATATGATCCTGCTCTATGGCGCCCTCGCCTGCGGTCAGTTGCTGTTGAAATATATTGACCCCATGGTGCTAGTGCCTTTTGCCTTAACAGCCATGGCCGCGTCACTCTCTGTTGTGCCGCTGTCCCTGACCCGTGTTGCTATGCCTTCACTGGAAGCCCCACAGGGGATCAGTTTCTTTGCCTTACTCAAGTTGACCCCTGCCGGTATGTGGGGTTGCTTTACCTCCGGCCTGGTATTAGGCGCCCTCTATGGTTTACTGCCTCTGTACTTCACGGATAGCCATTACAGCCTGGAGCAAGTCGCCAATATGATGGCCATCGTCATCTTGGGGGGGATGTGTCTGCAATATCCATTGGGTCGGTTATCTGATCGCATGGACCGTCGTCAGGTGCTCAGCCTGCTCTGCGTTGGCCTCGTGGCCATCGCCATGGCACTGGTACTCTTACCTACTCCACAACCTTCCTGGGTACTCGCCAGCCTGATCTTTCTATTTGGCGGTTTAGCCTTCTCAATTTATCCGCTGGCCCTCAGTCATTCCTGCGATGAGCTCACTCCGGAACAGGTCATCAGCGCCAACCAAGGCCTCTTACTGTCCTACAGCCTAGGGGCGATGGCGGGCCCCTTATTGGCCCCCTTGGCTATCAGCCTGATTGGCCCGCAGGGGCTCTTTGCCTACTTCGGGATTTGCGGTGCGGGACTGAGTTTATTCCTGCTATGGCGCCGTCGGGTTCGCGCTCCAGTGCCCTTGGAAGAACACCAGGCCTTTACCCCCGTGCCCCCCAATACACCTGTGGCGGCTGAACTTGATCCCCGTTCTGATATCAATCAAAGCGAAGACAATGAGCGCCAATGGCCACCTGGGCATAACTAAGCTCCTGTGACACTCCATTAAAAAGGGGGCTAGCCGCCCCCTCTTTATTACCTGTCGCTACCCTTGTTCAGGATACTGTTACGCTTTCTGCTTCTGCCTCCGTCCGACTAAAGCGCTTGCGTTTGCGATAGGGAAACACATCCACTACCTGTCCCTGTTTAATCGCCTGCTGAATACTTTGCCAATAGCCAGCGTCGAAGAGTTCACCATGCATCTTGGTAAAGAGCTGCCGTACCCTGCTATCGACAAATAAAAACCGGGGAAACTCCTCCGGAAACACATCCATTGGCCCCACCGAATACCAGGGCTCACCGGATAGCTCCTGCTCTGGATACGTCGGCTCAGGTATATAGCGGAAGTTTACCTCCGTCAGGTAGCTGATCTCATCATAGTCATAGAACACCACTCGACCATGACGGGTAACGCCAAAGTTCTTCAGCAACATATCACCAGCAAAGATATTGGCTGCTGCCAGTTGCTTCAGAGCATTACCATATTCATCCAGCACCTCAAGCAATTGGCTTTCACTGCAATCTTGCAAATAGAGGTTAAGCGGAGTCATACGACGCTCGGTATAAAGATGATGAATAACCACTTCAGACTCGGTCAGCGTCAGGCAGCTCGGCGCAACCTCCAGCAGCTCATCCAGTAACTCCTGGGAAACTCGCTCTCTAGGCAGAATAAAATTGGAAAACTCCTGAGTGTCCGCCATTCGCCCTACCCGATCATGGCGCTTAACCAACTCATATTTTTCTTTAACGATCGCCTTACTGACTTCCTTAGGGGGCGCGAATTTATCCTTGATGATCTTAAACACCACCGGATAAGACGGCAGGGTGAATACCGACATCACCATCCCTTTTACACCTGGAGCAATCACAAACTGATCATCCGAGCGTTGTAAATGACGCAGGTACTCTCGATAAAACTCTGTCTTACCGTGTTTAAAGAAGCCAATACAGGAATACAGCTCAGCCAAGTTCTTACCAGGCAAAAGCGCATTTAAAAATCGTACATATTCGGAAGGAACAGGCACATCCACCATAAAATAAGAGCGGGTGAAGCTGAACAAAATACTGACATCATCGCGATCCAGCATCAGGGTATCGATATAAATAGCGCCCTGCTCGTTATTCAGAATCGCCAATACAAAGGGCAAACTTTGCCCACTTGCCAGAACCCGACCAACCAGATATGCCGCTTTATTGCGATAGAATACCGAGTTCAACACCTCAACCTTTGCCTGGATGCTACGCCAGATACTCTCAGGAGCGTGCGCCTCCAAGTGCTTCACAATATTGCGGATATCGCGTCTTTTATTTTCCCACGGCAAACTGAAAGCCTGATCATCCAAAATCTCATCAATCAGGCGGACTAACCCATCTTCCAGGTAATAGGTATTAATAATAGGAATACCGGTACGAACGGAGTCCAGGTGACGAGAAGAGTGAATAAACATCCCCTCATTGCTTAATCCCAGGTGCTTAAACAGCCGACAGTAAATCGAGTTAAAGAAGGTTTCCGCCAACTCATAATCAGTGCGACCATCAAGCAAATTGGTATAAAAACCCTTCACTTGCGGCCACCCTGCGACGCCCACCCCTTGCAGATAACCACTCTCATGTAGAAATGCGACGACTCGACTTACCGCCTTTTCATACAGGTTAATACGCTCTGCCGCCGCCGCTTGCGCTTCTGCCCAAGCCGCATTCTCAAAACGTGCCCGGGCGCCCATGGTGATTTTGCGGAAGCGGGCGCGATAGTCATCGAAACCTTGGAGAATTAACCCCGCCAGCTGACGCTGCTGCTGTTCCAAGCCTAAGTCCATCATCACGCCTCCTAGGAAAAACCCTTAGTGACTCTACTTAAGCCTGTCTTATGCTGCTTTGCAACAAGCAAGAACCGTCTTTACTGCTAAGGTTGATAAAATTTGCCTATCATCCCCATCGGAAGTATCAACTTTGCAGTGCTAAAGCCAATGGCTAAGCTTGTACCCAAGTTCAACCTGCCAAGGAGCAACACCATGGAAGCCATGAATATTGGTATCAACGAACAGGACCGTGCCCGCATCGCTCAGGGTTTATCCCAGCTGTTGGCAGACACCTACACCCTATATTTACAAACCCATAACTTTCACTGGAACGTAACCGGGCCGATGTTCCATGCTCTGCATGCCATGTTTGAGCAGCAGTACACGGAAATGGCTGTCGCAGTCGATGATATTGCTGAACGGATTCGTGCACTCGGGGCCCGTGCTCCTGGCAGTTACCTTGAGTTCAGCAAACTATCCAAGATTAAAGAACAACCCGATGTGAGCGATGCTACCGCCATGCTGCAAGTATTGGTGCAAAGCCACGAAACCCTAGTGCGCACTTGTCGTGAAGTCTTACCCCTCGCTCAAGAGGCAGCGGACGAGTCAAGTGCAGGGTTATTGGCCGATCGCATGGCATTGCATGAGAAAACCGCATGGATGCTGCGCGCTATGCTGGGCAGCTAAGCACTAAGGTAATGGGCAGGTACGTAACCTGTTGCGCACCTGCCCAGTGCTTGGTTGGACCATTAAATAAAGCGTGGGCACTCTTGCATAAAACGGCTCAGCATGCGGTACAAATACCAAGCATCATCACTACCTGCCAACTCACGAATTGAGTGCATTGCGAAGGTTGGCACCCCGACATCCACCGTCGGCACTCCCAGCTTGGTGGCCGTAATAGGGCCAATAGTCGAACCGCAAGCCATATCTGTACGTACCACAAACGCCTGTACTGGCACCTGTTCAAGTTCAGCCAAACGACGCAGCACTGCACTGGTTTCACTGTTAGTGGCATAACGTTGATTGGCATTAATCTTGATCACCGGTCCCTGATTCAGTAAGGGGCCGTGGTTAGCATCATGCTTATCAGCATAGTTCGGATGGATACCATGAGCATTATCCGCCGAGATCAGCAAAGAACCCTGGATAATACGTAGACGCAATTCTTGTTCCGGCCACATCCGCGCCAGCACATCCTGCAGGAACGGGCCTTCTGCACCACAGCAAGAAGCACTCCCCACCTCTTCATGATCCGTACACACCAATATCGCCCCTGGCGCTGGAGCCTGCAATAAAGCCTGTAATCCCACGTAGCAGCTCAGCAAGTTATCTAAACGGGCACTGGCAATGAACTCCTGATTCCACCCGACTAAGGCTGCAGCCTGGGTATCATAGAAGCTCAGCTCATAATCCAACACACGCTCAGCATCCCCATCTTGCTGCTGTACCAAGGTCAACAGCTGGGCACGCCAATCCTGCGCATTCAACTTGGCCTGCTGCCATAAAATCGGTGGGATATCACGCTGAGGGTTGATGGAGCGATTCTGATTCACCTCGCGATCTAAGTGAATGGCCAGGCTGGGAATCACTGCAACCGGCTTGCGCAAATCTAGCAAACAAGACTTCAACTGCCCTGTCGTTGTCCGGTAACTAACCCGCCCAGCCAAGGAAAGATCACGATCAAACCAGGGGTTAAGCAAAACACCGCCATACACTTCAACGCCTAACTGAAAGTAGCCTTGGCGACACATTTCTGGTTGCGGCTTCACTTTCAAGCAAGGGCTATCCGTATGTGCGCCCACTAAACGCAACCCCTGCTGTAGTGCCTGCTCTTGGCTAGGCATGACAAAGGCAATCAATGCCGACCCATTACGGGTCACCATATATTTCCCCCCCGCCTGTAAAGACCAAGACTCCGCCTCATTTAAGAGGCTGAAGCCTTGCGCAGCCAGCTCACGTTGCATATTGGCTACCGCATGAAAAGGTGTGGGAGATGTACTCAAATACTGCAAAAGTCCTTGATTAAACTGCTCAGTAGGTTGCATTTTTACTGATACCACCTTGTATAACGTGAATCTGCGCCCATTATAGCGAGGATAGTGGCAGCTTGTGTTGTAAATCAGCTTTAAGCCTGCCACCATCACCCTGGGAACCCATTTACTTCCTGCCGGTCTGACAATCAAAGCCCTAGACAAAGGAAACGCGCAATGCGTCTGTCTACCATTATCTTTGCCACAGGTTTGACACTGCTGTTAAGCCCGCTTGCCCATAGCAGCACAGCTAGGCCAGAACTGAACTACCAGGCAAACCTGGATCAGGTTCAACAAGCCCCCTATCACGCCCAGCTGACCCAAAGTATCGTCAGCATGTTGGAAAATAATCATTATCGCAGCACCGCGTTGAATGATGAGCTTGCCTCCAAAGTTTTTGACCGGTATCTCACTGCCCTGGACCCCAGTCGCACTCTGCTATTACAAAGCGATCTGGATAAGCTTGCGCCGATGCGTAAAGAAATTGATGACCAATTGCGGGCAGGCCAGCTAGACGATGCCTTTGCTATCTTCAACTTGGTTCAACAACGTCGGCTGGAACGCTTAAATTATCAGCTTGATCTGCTAGCCAAGGGTCCCGATGCTTATCAGCTCCCCCTGCAAGAGAGTATTGAAGCCGATCGCAAAGAAGCACCCTGGCCCCGGACTCAAGCCGAACTAGAAGATCTCTGGCGCAAGCAACTGAAGAACTCAGTACTCGCCCTGATAATGGCTGATAAGACACTGGAAGAAGCCAAACCCATCTTAGAGCGCCGGCTAGGTAATCAGATTCAGCGCCAACGCCAAACCAAGAGCGAAGATGCCTATCAGGTATTTATGAATGCCTATGCCGAGCTATACGATCCTCATACCCAGTATTTTTCGCCACGCTCATCTGAAAACTTCAACATCAATATGAGCCTCTCGCTGGAAGGAATTGGTGCCGTCCTGCAAAGCGAAGATGAACAAACTAAAGTCGTTCGACTTGTGCCGGGAGGTCCTGCTGACAAATCCGGCCAACTCAAACCTGCCGACCTGATCACTGGCGTTGCTCAGGGCGAAGATGGCGAAATGCAAGATGTAGTAGGCTGGCGCCTGGATGAGGTTGTCGACCTGATTCGTGGCCCCAAAGACACCACTGTTCGCCTACAAATCCAGCCAGCCGGGGGCGATGACAAGAAGCAAAAAATCATCAGCTTGGTTCGCTCCAAGGTCAAACTGGAAGATCAAGCCGCCCAGAAAAAAGTACTCGAACTGCCCCGAGAAGGTAAAACCCACAAAATAGGTGTTGTGACCCTGCCGACTTTCTATCTTGATTTTCAAGCAGCCCAGGCAGGGGATCCTAACTACAAAAGCACCACTCGTGATGTGGAACAACTGATTCAGGAACTCAAGCACGAAAACATTGAAGGCCTAATCGTTGACCTGCGCAACAATGGTGGCGGTTCTCTGCGTGAAGCCAATGAGCTAATTGGTCTCTTTATTCGTCAGGGGCCAACTGTGCAGGTGCGTGACTCCCAGGGCAATGTCAACATCATGGGTGACCCCGATCCCAAAGTGGTGTATGAGGGTCCTCTAGTTGTGCTGGTCAACCGCCTGAGTGCCTCTGCTTCAGAAATCTTTGCGGGTGCTATTCAGGACTACGGTCGCGGCCTGGTACTCGGTAGCCAAACCTTTGGTAAAGGCACTGTGCAAACACTGCTGCCACTGGATGTGGGTCAATTAAAGCTCACCCAAGCCAAGTTCTACCGCATCTCTGGTGAGAGCACTCAACACAAAGGGGTAATCCCTGATATCAGCTTCCCGTCCTCGGTTGATAATGAACAGATTGGCGAAAGCGCCCTCCCCAATGCACTGGCCTGGGATAAAGTACGGCCGCTACGCTACCCCAGTTATGGTGATTATGCTTTTGTTCTCGATATCCTGCGGCAACGCCATCAAACGCGGGTCAGTGCAGATCCTGACTTTGTCTACATGGTGCGCCAGATGGGCTTACAAAAAGAACTAAGTGATGAAAAGATATTACCTCTTTACGAAGAGGGCATTCGTGAACGCCGTCAACGTACTGAACAGCGTCTGCTGGATGAGGAGAATAAGCGTCGACAAGCCAAAGGACTCCCCTTGTATCCGGACTTTGCCAGCTTTGAAGAAAGCAGCACTACCGAGAACAATGAAGAAGATCCTATCCTCGCTGAGTCTGGACGCATTCTGGCGGACTTCGTCAGTCTCTCTAACACAGTATTAGCCGAAAGACCCCGGCAGTAAGTTAGTGCAACCTTCCCTGGATGACCGGCTCAAGCCGGTCATCTACTTTCCAGCTCTGTCACGATAGAGCACTGTGCTTTAGGACAGCAGATGGCGATCGAACTCATTACCGCAGCAACCTGGCCCGAAATATTGCAGTTGCAAGGCGAAGTCTATCGCGATGTTGAGCCTGAAGAGGTCGAGATTTTACAAGATAAGTGGATAAGATCGCCCCAAAGCTGCTTTATCTATCGAGAGGATGACCACTTAAAAGGCTATTTATTATCTCACCCTTGGCATGATGATCATCCACCCAAACTCTTTCAGCGCCTTCCCTTAGGCACAGACGGTAAGGTTTTATTTCTCCACGACTTAGCCATATCCCCCTCATCCTCTGGCCAAGGCATAGGTTCAATCATGCTTCACCACTTAATTGCACTCGCCGGTCATTCAGGCTATCAAGAGATCCGGCTCGTCTCTGTACAAAACTCCAGCCGGTTTTGGCAAAAACAAGGATTTACCGCTTTACCACAAGCCGTATGTAATAGTTATGGTCAAGACGCTCTATTTATGGCCCGAACGCTGTCAGAGTAACCAGTACCAGACACCTTGCACAGATAACGTTTTCAGCTCTTAGGCGGAACGTTATAATCCCCCCTCCCAGCCCCTCTAACGACCAAATCGATAGTGAATACCACCGTAAATAGACGCTTTTCCATTGCTCCCATGATGGAGCTGACCGATCGCTTTTATCGCCGCTTTGCCCGCAGCCTCAGCCAACACACTCTGTTGTATACCGAGATGATCACAACCGGGGCATTGATACATGGTGATCGCCAACGCTTCCTGCGCTATGACCCCAGCGAGCATCCGCTCGCCATCCAACTCGGTGGTAGTAATCCCAAAGACTTAGCACTGTGCGCCCGCATGTGTGAAGATGCTGGCTTTGATGAGATTAACCTCAATGTGGGCTGCCCCAGCGACCGCGTACAAAACAATATGATTGGCGCCTGCCTGATGGCACATCCACAACTGGTGGCTGAATGTTTAGCTGCCATGCAGGCAGAGGTGGATATCCCTGTCACGGTGAAGCATCGCATTGGCATTGATGAACAAGAAGGATATGAAGTGCTGCACCACTTTGTTGAACAAGTTCGGCAAAGCGGCTGTAAGACTTTTATCGTGCACGCACGTAAAGCTATCCTGCAAGGCCTTAGCCCCAAAGAGAATCGGGAAATTCCACCGCTCCGCTACGAGTATGTTTATCAACTTAAACAGAGCTTCCCTGAACTAGAAATTATCCTCAATGGCGGCATTAAAACACTAGACGAGTGCCAAACCCATTTACAGCAAGTGGATGGCGTCATGCTCGGGCGTGAAGCCTATTACAATCCTCGCCTGCTAATGGAAGTCGATCCAGTACTCTTTGCTCAACCCTCCCCCTTCCAATGCCCTAAACAGGCTGTACAAGCTTACCTGCCTTTTCTACAAGAGTGCTTGCAAGAAGGCGTTCCATTAGGACATATCACGCGTCACTTGCTCAGCATTTTCCAAGGATTACCAGGAGGGAGGCTATACCGCCGTCACTTAAGCGAACAAGCCCATCGCCCCGGAGCAGGCCTCCATACACTCGTAGATGCCATGGAGCACGTGCGCTTGCCCCAACAACCTACCGAAACAAAATAATCGCTACAGTTGGCGGAGCTAGAAACTCAGCGTTATGATATGTATCCAATTTAGGGGATAGCTATGCACACAATACTTGATCAACTTCGTCAAATGACTGTTGTCGTTGCAGATACAGGTGAACTGGATGCCATTCAGCGCCTGCAACCAGTAGACGCCACAACCAACCCCTCTCTGGTACTTAAAGCCTGTCAGCAACCTCAATATCAGAGCCTGATGCAAGAAGCCAAACGCTGGGCAGGCGAGCTAAGTCAGGATAGCGCTGAACAGCTGGCCCTGGCAGCTGACTATTTAGCCGTGCGCCTGGGTGAGCAGATTCTGCACAGCATTCCTGGCCGTATCTCCACTGAGGTCGATGCACGTCTCTCCTTTTCAACCGAGAAAACGCTGCAAAAGGCCCGCCAACTGATTCAGCTGTATGCTGACTTGGGGGTAAGCCGTGATCGAGTATTAATTAAAATTGCAGCGACTTGGGAAGGTATTCAGGCTGCTCGCCAATTGGAACAAGAAGGCATTCAATGCAACCTGACATTATTGTTTAGCTTTGCCCAGGCCATGGCCTGTGCCGATGCAGGTGTCTTCCTGATCTCACCATTTGTCGGTCGCATTATGGACTGGCATAAAAAACACAGCGGCCAGGCCTCATATCTCCCCCATGAAGATCCGGGCGTACAGTCCGTTACCCGCATTTATAACTACTATAAAGCCCATGGTTATCAAACTGTGGTCATGGGTGCCAGCTTCCGCAATGCCGAGCAAATTATTGCACTGGCTGGCTGTGACAGGCTCACCATCAGCCCGGCTTTACTTGATGAGCTACAAAGCCGTCAGGATGAACTGACAACCCAACTAAAACCGGGACAGGGTAGCACGGATGAAAAACGCATCCTGACAGAAAGCGAATTCCGCTGGCTGCATAACGAAGATGCAATGGCTACCGAAAAGCTAGCCGAAGGCATTCGCCTATTCGCGGCTGACCAAAACAAGCTTGAGCAACTTATTGCACAAGCTTAAGTGACTTTACTTACCAATAAAGAATCCAACAAAAAACGGGCCTAAAGAGCCCGTTTTTTATTTAGCTTAAACATCTAACTAACCGAACAACCAATAAACGCTTTAACTATTGGAAGCATATTGGTTAATGCTTACGCGCCTCTGGTGCACATCCTTCTAACGAAGCCACCAAGTCTTTAAAAACTAATTTATTCTGATCATTTAGATTCATCAAAATTTTATGCGCATCCAGTACCGTGGTACGCATTTCGTCTTCAGAACACTGAGACAGTGGTAGCTCATGCATACCCGCCGTTTCAGTGTTAGCCTCACGAATCAACAAGAAAACCTTATCGAAGCCCATACTCATCAGAATACGTGTGATGTCGTCTTTAACGGAGAGAATGGTCGGTAACAACCGGTGCTTCTGCTGCATTCTGACCGAAATCTTGGCTAGCAACCCCAGTGAGGTACTATCAATGCCATCTGTCTCTGTCAGATCTATAAGAACCGTCGTGAAGTCTGGATCAGTCAGCATAGTTTCCAGAAACTGATCAAGCGCAGAACAGAGCGTGAGTCGCACGTCGCCACAGAACTTGAGTACATAAGTACCTTCCTGCTTAGCGACTAAAATTTTGCCAGACTGCATGGCTATAGCTTATTCACACTTAGCAAGGCCACATCATCAGGTAACTCCATTACCTTTAGATTCAGCTGTTCAATAATTAGCTCAGGTTGATGTAGGCTGCTTTCCACCAGCTGCAACAATCTGGCTTCTTTTTCTGCTAACGAGCCCGGCATCACCTCTAGCACCCCATCGGTAAACACCGTAAGCGCCCAATGTGAGCCAATGCTCATACTATGTTCTTCATAGTGAGGAAAAGGGAAAAGTCCAACCGGCATCCCCTCTCCTGGTAAAAATCGCGTTCCCTGCTCATCGGTCAAAACTGGCTTAGGGAAGTGTCCACCAATGGCATAATGTAGACGTTGAGCCCGATGTTCGATCAAGCCCACTACAATAGTCAGATGCTTACCAAGCTGGGTATCCAACAGCTCCTGATTGATGCGACGCAACATTGACACAGGTGAAAGGATATCAAAACTGGACTGTCGCCGGTAGTTTCGAATGAGTCGATTTGTCAGGTTCTTTAGTAGTACGGTAACAAAGGCAGAGGAAGCGCCATGTCCAGAGATGTCCGCTAAATAAAAAACCGTTAGGTCATTATTCAAGGAAAAATAATCAATAAAATCGCCGCTTAAATACAGCGATGGTATCAATTGGTGGTCAAAGCGATAGCCATTGATTTCAACGGGCGAGGAAGGCAGCATCTTTTGCTGGATCTGCCGCCCTGCTTTCTGATCGGCCTCTAACTCACCTAAACTTAATTGCAGCTGATGGTTATTTTTCTCCAGTGCTTCGCGGTAAGCTTCATTTTCCATGACCGCCGCATACTTATGCACATGTTTACGTACTGACTTTAACAGTGCATGCAGGTCATACTGAGGCTGGATGAAAAAGTCACAAGCGCCACTACGCAGCGCATTTAACACATCCTGCAAGACAGCAGACTGCGCCATCATTAATACTGGCACTAATAGCTCATGCTCAGCCACATAGGCCAGCACATCCAAGCCCGACCCCTGGCGTAAATGCAGGCTAGATAGAATAACATTAAAAGAATGCGCTTCTAGCATAGCAAGCGCATCCTGAGGAGACTCCGTCCAAATAACCTCGAGTCCATGACGCTCTAAATAACGCACAATCTGCTCGGTAGCCTGATAATGGCCAGCCACCATTAGCACCCGACAGCTTTCTTTGTTCATGCGTCAACAAGCCAGGGTAGAAGTTAAAAGTCTACATCAAACTGATCAGGCACCTGCCCATCTTGTACCTGATACTCGCGACGCTGCAAATATGCATTACGCACAAACAAATACTTATCGCCTTCAATCAAACGCTCTTGTGAAAGTAACTGAGCACGAGTATCAATGACTCTCACCCCCTGCACAGCCAATCGAGCACTATCGTCATCCAAGTGATTAATCGGATCCAACGGCGCATCCACCACAAAGCGTGTAGCATCACGTAGGCTAGAGGGACCAAATAAAGGCAGCACTAGGTAGGGCCCAGAGCTCACTCCCCAGTAACCCAAAGTTTGACCAAAGTCTTCTGGATGTTTAGCAATACCCATAGGCGTGGCCACATCAATAAAGCCAGCCAAGCCAAAGGTAGAATTAAAAACAAAACGGGAAAAACTTAGTGCAGCCCCATCAAACTTGAACTGCAGTAGATTGTTAGCGATATTGCGCACTTCCGTTAAGTTATCAAAGAAATTCGTCACACCAGACTCAACTAAATCAGGCGTAACATAGCGATAGCTTTTTGCTAAAGGCTTTAGTACTACCGTGTCGAGCCCTTCGTTAAAACTAAACATAGCCCTATTAAACGACTCAAAAGGATCCTTTTCAGACAACGGTAATAGAATAACTTCATTTTCTGTAGTCTGGTCAGCATTCGTTACGGGGATACATACAGCCCCTCCCAACACGAGTGCTACAGATATCTGCTTGAAAAAATTCACGGGCAACAGTCCTTGCTTTGCTAACGCATGAGCACATTAGAGCAGATAACAAAAAGCCCCGCAATATGCGGGGCTTTGTTGATTAAGTTCGATTAGAACTTAACGCGGTAACCCAGAGTCAGGTTATCAGCAGAGCCGTCAGCTTTGTTGTAGTCAGCATATTCAGCATATACGTCAGCGTTGCCACCCAGGTTGTGGTAAACACCTACCAGAGTGCGCTTCTTGGTGTCTTGGTTGTCGGTCTTAGCACGAGCATAACCCAGACCCAGAGTGGTCTTGTCGATTGCGTAAGTTACAGCAAAGTCATGAACCTTGGTGTCAACTTTAGCTACGCCAGTGGTGGCTTTTTCGTAGTTATAAGCTACGTACAGGTTGTCAACAGTGTAAGAAACACCGAAGGTCAGATCCTTGGTTTTGCCATCAGCAGCTTTGGTGTAGTCAGCAGTCATGTAACCCAGGCCAACATACAGACCGTCTACAGAGTAGTTACCACCAACGATGTAACCGTCTACATCTTTGTACTGAGTGTCAGAACCTTCGCCTTCACCGATGATACCAACATAGCCGTCGAAACCGCTCATGTTAGGAGTAGTGTAAGCCAGGGCGTTACCTACACGGTAAGGAGCCTGCTCATAAACACCAGAGTTACGCTCGAATACGTCAGCAACGTAGGTAGAAGTCATGGGGTTGGTGAAACGACCAACAGTAGCAGTACCGAAGTCACCTTTTACGCCAGCGTTAGCGTGACGAACAGTGATGTCAGCAGCATCGGTAGAGCTGTTAGACTTACGGGCAGAGCCCTTGTCATTGTTGTACTGAGTTTCCAGCTGATAGAAAGCGGTCAGGCCGCTGTCCATCTGAGAGTCGCCTTTAACGCCCAGACGGTGGCCGGCGTTAGCAACGTTGAAATCTTTGTCCTTGTCGAACTGCAGTTGGAAGTGCAGACGGCCGTACAGAGTAGCATCAGCCATTGCAACAGCGGGAACAGCTACTGCGCCAGCTACTGCCAGAGCGATGATTGACTTTTTCATTCAATTTCCCCTTCAGTATTAACGTGCTTTGTTAATTTAGTAGTCGCGTTACACACGCCCTCGCACAAGATAGTGCATAACGCCAGCTAAATCAAACCTTTTTCAATATCGAAAATTCAATGACCAAAAAACCACCAATAAAGTAGTTATGCATTAAAGTATTCGATCTCGAAAATGGCACATTCAACCCTTCTTACCTTTCCTTTTAATGTCCTCAAAAGAAGATAACTAAGAAGGACCAAACTTAAACGCCTACCTTTATAAAGCTATTTGATCAGTATAGTACAGAGCTTGTTTAAGCTTCTTCACACACCGAGAAATATAGGTCGGCGTCAAAAATTTGCAGCAGGATAATATGCGTCCCGCTCGAGTGCAAGATGCAGATTATGCAAAAAACTACAGATGCAACTTAAGTGCGGCCTGCAAAGACTGCTGCAAGTGTCGCAATTCCTGCTCATCCTTTTCCTGCCAAAGCACACCATACTCTAACGGCGTCTTCCACACAGCCAAACAGCTAAGAGGTAGCTCCGCTAACCATTCTTCTAGCTGGGCACGCTTATGCTCCGGATAAGCAGTAGCCGCCAGCCACACCCAGGCTGCATTAAAAGGGTAACTGCCCTGGCCACGCGATAACTGCCAATGACTTATCTCAACAGCTTTATCTTGCTTCTGTACGCTAGGAAGACAATAAGTAATCTTCAATGCAGGCGCATCTTCCAACTGCCCAGGCGCTCGTGGAAATTGAATTTTTTGCATGCGAACTTGCAGCCCCAACTGCCTTGCCTGCTCTCGTAACAGCATTTGTGCTCGCTGTTTAGGCGACGGCAAAATCCAAAACAATGATCCTAACAACGCTAGCGCAACCGCAACTACTACCCACATCATTTCAGTTATCCTCTGATCCGCCTCAAGGTCTTTACCCCGGGCTATGCTACCTTTATTAGATATAGACTTAAGCAGGAGATGCTCACCATGCGTACCTACGAAAAAATCCTGGTTGCTATCGACCTTAGTGACGAGGCTTCTCAGGTTGCTAACAAAGCCGCCACAATCGCTAAGAACAGTGGCGCCCAACTCACTCTACTGCATGTGATTGAGCCATTAAGCTTTGCCTACGGTGGCGATGTGCCTATGGATTTAACCGGCATTCAGAATCAGTTAGAAGAACACGCCTATAAACGCCTGTCCTCTTTTGTAGAACAACTAGCCGTTCCGCCCGCACAAACATTAGTCACCAGTGGTCATACCGAATCCGAAATTCACCGTATTGCAGAAGAACATGGCTGTGATCTGATCGTAGTCGGCAGCCATGGCCGCCATGGCCTCGCTTTGCTGCTGGGCTCAACCGCTAACGGGGTTCTACATGGCGCCAAATGTGATGTTTTAGCAGTACGCGTTGGCGCCATCGAATAAAGCTTAGCGACTCCAAATTGTACAGGGGGGGGCTTTAGCCCCCTTCTTTCATTGCCTCTAACTCTAGCCAACGCTCCATAAGCTGCTCTAGCCTCTCCTGCTCTTGTTGTAAACGAGCTAGCCCTGCTTGCACCTGTTCTAATGGCTGCTGGTAATATGTAGGAGCCTGGGTTTGTTCGGTTAAGCTCGCAACTGTAGCTTCTTGCTGTTCTATTTGTTCTGGTAGGGCATCCAGCTCACGTTGTAGTTTATAACTAAGTTTTTGCGGTTTATTCGCCACTACAGGGGTGACTTCTTGCTTAACTTTGTTATCCGCTTTGACTGCCCTCACTACCGGCTGCTCATTGTTGACTAACGCCTTTAAGCTGCCACCTTGACGCAACCAATCTTCATAGCCACCAACAAACTCCTGCACGCCACCTCGACCATCCAGCACCAAGGTACTGGTGACCACCTTGTCGAGAAAATCACGGTCATGGCTCACCAACAACAATGTGCCCTGGTACTCAGCCAGCATTTCTTCCAATAACTCTAGGGTTTCCATATCCAGGTCATTGGTTGGTTCGTCCATCACCAATAAGTTGGCAGGTTTGCTAAAGAGCTTGGCAAGCAATAACCGGTTGCGCTCCCCTCCCGACAATCCGCTCACAGGAGTACGGGCACGTTCTGGAGTAAACAAAAACTCAGCCAAATACCCCATTACATGCTTATTACGACCATGGATCTGAATAAACTCACGCCCTTCGGCGAGGTTATCAACTGCCGTACGGCTCAAATCAAGCTGATCTCGCAACTGATCAAAGTACGCCACTTCCAGTTTAGTACCCTGCTTAACCTGCCCAGCACTGGGTGACAGTTGCCCTAGCAGCAGCTTAATAAGCGTACTCTTCCCTGCCCCGTTCGCGCCGATAATGCCGATCCGATCACCACGCATTACCCTGAGATTCAAGCCCTTCACCAGATAACGATCAGGTAGCTGATAATGCAAATCCTGAGCTTCAAATACTAATTGCCCAGATGCATCAGCAGATTCAATTCCACCCTGCGCACGCCCCTGAACATTGCGACGAGCCGCATGTTCACGGCGCATGGCTTCTAACGCACGCACTCGCCCTTCGTTACGGGTTCGCCTTGCTTTAATACCTTGACGAATCCAAGCCTCCTCTTCAGCCAAGCGCTTATCAAAAAGGGCATTGTGACGAGCTTCATCTTCTAAACGCTGTTCACGGTGTGCCAAGAAGCCACGATAATCTCCACGCCAGTCGTATATTTGTCCACGATCTAGCTCCCATATGCGGTTGGCAATGCGCTGCAAAAAAGCACGATCATGGGTGACAAACAGCAACGCACCACGGTAATCAAGCAGCAACTGCTCTAACCAATCGATGGCCAAGAGGTCTAAATGGTTGGTTGGTTCATCCAGGATGAGCACATCGGGCTCTGCCGCCAAGGCTCTGGCCAGCATCACTCGGCGTCGCCAACCACCCGACAACTCCCCTAAGCGCTTTTCCGCAGGCAGTTCCAGACGTTGCAGCAGAGTTTGTATTCTCTGCTCTACAGACCAACCTCCTATCGCCTCAAGCTGATGCTGTAAGCGTTCCAGTTCTTGCAGATCCGCAGCCGTTTCGATCTTAGATGCTTGTTGATGGTAAGCCTTGAGCAACTGACTCGCTTCACCTGCCCCCTCAGTCACGACTTCCAGTACAGTAGCATCCGCAGACTCAGGTAGGTTCTGCTCCAACCACCCCATACGCACACCCGGCCGCAGCCATACTTCTCCGGCATCTGCACGCCGTTGCCCGGTTATCAGCTTCAACAGGCTGGATTTGCCTGCACCATTACGGCCTAGAATACAGACTCGCTGCCCTGCCTCTACATGCAGACTGACAGAGTCGAGCAAAACGTCCGTTCCATAGGCCAAACTGATCCCATCCAAACGCACCAGCGTCATGCAAAGGTCCTTTGTGCTAGTATTGAGAAAGCGTATTCTAATCGCTTGTTCAGGCTATGCCCACGAAGGGTTGCTGCTTTTTGAGGTTGATGGACCTATGTCTGCGTTGCTCCGCTTGGCCCGTGTCACGGTTGCCGCCACTCTTACTTGTATGACCACCTCCGCAAGCGCGGTCACCCCAGAACTGCCTGCTCTACGCAGCCAGTTCAGCCAAGCTTACGCGCTGTTTAATCAGGGCAAATGGCAGCAGGCTGTTGCTATGAGCAAAGGGCTTGAGCTCTATCCGCTCTACCCGTACTTGGCTTACGAGCAATTACGCAAACAGATTACCCCCCAGTCCGGATCAGATATTCAGGCTTTTATCAGCCGTTACCCTGACTTTCCTTTTAACGATCAACTACAGAGCCAATGGGCAAATCAGCTTGCCAAGACACAGCAATGGAGTCAGTACTTACAGGTATTTCCTTCTCTTAAAGCAGACGCCTCCCAACGTTGTTGGCAAGCCTGGGCTCTCTATCAAAGCAAGCAAGACAAACTAGCCGATCAAGCCACCACCGAACTATGGCTCAATGGGCAAAGCCAACCTCAAGCTTGCGAAGCTCCCTTCGCCACTTGGAAAAAGCGTGGTTTGCAAAGCACTCAGATGATTCAAGCACGCTTAGGGGCCGCACTGGCAAAAGATAATTTATCCTTGGCTAACTACCTTGTTGACCTGCTACCAAAGGGTGAGCAAGCCAGTGCAAAACAATTAATTAACCTGTACCGCAAGCCCACCAACCTAGCCCAAGCGCTAAAAAGCTGGAAAAACAAAGACAGCTGGCAAGCAAAAGTCTATGTACATTTATTAGAGAAACAGGCCAAAGAAGATGCCAGCGCCGTACTAAGCCTCTATCACCCGCTGGCCAAAAGCCTGCAACCCAATCAAGCTGAACGCAGCCAAACTCAAGAATACTTACTCAGTCGCCTAGCCCGACAACAACCCGAACAAACGTTAGCCTGGAGCAAAAAGCTTGGACAGCCGTTGAGTGAAGATGTGGGGGAAATTTTACTACGAGCAGCTTTAGCACAGCCTAACTGGCAAACCGTCTTGCAACTGCACGCAGCCGTAGACAAAGAAGTACAAGAACAAGAACGTTGGCGCTACTGGTATAGCCGTGCCAGCCTTGCACTCAACAAAAACCAACAGCAAGCCAAGCAGATGCTGCAAAAGCTAGCACAAGAGCGCAGCTTTTATGGTTACTACGCAGCCCAACAATTGCAAAGCCGCTACCAACTTAACCACCAACCGTTACCCATTAGTGGCGAACAGCAACGCAGCGTTCTCTTTATTCCTGCAGTGACACGAGCAATGGAGTGGAGCCTACTCGGCGAGGATACTAACTCTCGTCGTGAGTGGTATCGTGCTCTAGACAACATGAGCCAGGAGCAAAAAGTGGCCGCTGCTCGCTTAGCAATGCAGTGGGGATGGCACTTTGTCTCCATCTATACCATGGCTAAAGCCAAGCATTGGGATGATACTCAATTACGCTTCCCACTCGCCTACCGTGAAGTCTTTCTACCGGCTGCACAATCTTTACGACTAGATGCAGATTGGGTGATTGCGATCTCACGCCAGGAAAGCGCCTTCCGCCATGACGCAACCTCTCATGCAGGAGCCCGCGGCTTGATGCAGCTGATGCCGCGTACAGCGCAGCACACCGCTAAGCGCTATTCATTGGCGAACCCTAACCCTCAGGATCTGCTAATACCACAAGTGAATATCCGCTTGGGCACACATTATCTGGATGAGCTACGGACAACATTCAATGGCAACCGTATTCTTGCTACCGCTGCTTATAACGCCGGCCCCAGTCGAGTTAAACGCTGGTTAGCAGAACGCGGTCATTTGGATGCCGATGCCTGGATCGAGACTATTCCTTTTAATGAAACTCGCCAGTATGTACAGAATGTGCTGACATATGCGGTGATTTACCAAGCGCATTTGCAGCGCCCTCAACTGTTTATTAAACAGCATGAGTTCAACCTGGCTCAGCGCACCCCTTAAGCCATGCTTGGCAAGGAGCAAAGGATGATTCATAACCCCGGCAGTTCCACTCAACATCCTGACCTGGACTGGAGCCAGGTCAAGGAGACACTCGTCATGCTGGGCCTCGCAATTGCCCAAATAAAATGCTCCATTCACGATAGTAGCGTTTCGATCAATAACCTGACCGAAGCCTTCGCCAAGCTGTCGGATCAACTGGCTGAATCAGCCCCTATGCAAGAAGCAGAACTCCATATTGAGCAGGCGATTATTGCCTTCCAATTTTATGATCGCTTAGATCAGCGCCTTGATCACGTGATAAAGGGCTTGTCTGGCTTAGGCTTGTTGATTGATGACTCTCAGCGCCGCTACAGCCCCCAAGCCTGGGCAGACCTGCAGGAGGCCATCAAGCAGAGCTATTCAATGCAAGCCGAACGGGAAATGTTTGAGATGATCGTCAAAGGCAAAAGTATTGAAGAAGTGGTGCAGCACTATATCGAGCGGCATGACAATCTAAGCCAACCCAATGCAGGCAAAGATGATATTGAGTTGTTTTAACCGCTGCATCACTAAAAAGGCCAGCGCAATGCTGGCCTTTTTAGCAAATGTGCAATGTCTGAGTAATCGGCAACCTTAGTTAACCAAGCGCCCCCATAGATCATGCGCATCGGCATCTTCTACGATCGCTTCAACAAATTGACCTGGCTCCAGATGTGTCGCCCCATCCAAGAAAATCAAACCGTCGATTTCAGGAGCATCCGCTTGTGTACGACCGACAGCCCCTTCTTCGGCGATTTCATCAATTAACACCTGTACTCTCTTGCCAATTTTCTGCTGCAACTTCTGTGCGCTGATCGCCTCTTGCTTCGCCATAAAACGCGCCAAACGTTCCTCTTTAACCTCTTCAGGCACAGCTCCAGGCAACGCATTGGCAGTTGCTCCCTCTACTGCGGAATAGGTAAAGGCACCAACGCGATCCAGCTGCGCCTCATCCAGGAAATCGAGCAACTCCTGGAACTCCTGCTCAGTCTCACCCGGGAAACCCACAATAAAGGTGCTGCGTAGAGTAATGTCAGGACAGATGGCTCGCCAACGTTGAATACGTTCCAAGGTTTTTTCAGTGGCCGCAGGGCGCTTCATCAATTTCAGAATACGAGGATTAGCATGCTGGAAGGGGATATCCAGATAAGGCAGAATTTTTCCCTCTGCCATCAGTGAAATGGACTCATCAACTGATGGGTAAGGATACACATAGTGTAAACGCACCCAAACTCCCATCGAGCCGAGCGCTTCACAGAGCTCACGCATACGGGTCTTAACTGGGCGGCCCTGCCAAAAGCCGGTACGGTACTTCAAATCTACGCCATAGGCACTAGTATCCTGGGATACCACCAGCAGTTCTTTTACTCCTGCGTTGACTAGGCGCTCGGCTTCATCAAGCACATTACCTACTGGCCGACTCACCAAATCACCACGCAAAGAAGGAATAATGCAGAAGGTACAACGATGATTACAACCTTCTGAAATCTTTAAATAGGAGTAATGGCGAGGCGTTAACTTAATCCCCTGCGGCGGCACCAAATCAATAAAAGGATTGTGATCTTGTTTGGGCGGCAAATACTGATGCACAGCATTAACCACTTGCTCATATTGCTGCGGGCCACTCACACTCAACACCGACGGGTGAACATTACGGATATCCGACTCCTTGCCCCCCATACAGCCGGTCACAATCACCTTACCGTTCTCTTTCAGTGCCTCCCCAATTGCATCCAGGGACTCCGCCTTGGCTGCGTCGATAAAGCCACAGGTATTCACCACGACCAAATCAGCATCCTGATAGGTAGGCACAATATCGTAACCTTCCGTCCGCAGCTGGGTCAGAATACGCTCAGAATCGACCAGGGCTTTAGGGCAACCCAGGCTAATAAAGCCCACCTTAGGATTGGCTGAACTCATGTTGCTCTCATTATCACTATGCAAATTCACGGAGGCGCGCATTCTACCGTAAAGCCCTAAGTTTGTGCATCTATCAGTCTATTTTTTAACCAGGCAGTGTAGTTATAACTGAAACATCTTCATAGAACCCCTGAGAATAATGAAATTTACTCCCCTACAACCCTCCTCTAAGATGATTGTATTGATACTGCTAGCCAGTTCGTGCCCCTTTGTTTGCGGAGTTCACCATGAGTAAGCCTGATTTCAGCCTGGAAGTTTTCCCCCCCAAGACTGCCCCTACAGCCTTATCACTGTGGAAAGCCAGCCAAGAACTAGCGCCTCTCTCTCCCGCTTTTATCTCTGTTACCTGCGGCGCAGGCGGTAATGTGCCGGGGGACAGCACAAAAGAAGTGGCCTTGGTGATGGCTCAGCAGGCCCGCTGCCCTGTCGCAGCACACATGACTTGCGTAAGCGGCAGCCGGGATGAGCTTCGCCAACTGGCTAAGGACTACTGGAATAGCAATATCCGTCATATTGTTGCTCTGCGTGGCGATATGCCTGGCCAGGAGCGTTACACTCCCCGACCTGATGGCTTTGCCTATGCTGATGAGTTAGTGGCTGGCTTAAAAGAAGTCGCGGATTTTGACATTTCGGTAGCAGGCTACCCGGAAGGACACCCTGACTCTGCCTCTCAAGACAAGGAGCTGGAGTATCTGAAGAAGAAAGTTGAGGCGGGTGCTAATCGCATCATCACACAGTTTTTCTTCGACCCTGAAGTCTTTCTACGCTATCGCGACCGCGTAGCTGCAGCTGGAATTGATGCCCAGGTGGTACCGGGGTTACTGCCCATTCTTAACTTCAAACGTATGACACAGTTTGCCGCACGCTGTCAGGCTAATGTACCTGACTTCCTGCATAAAATGTTTGAAGGGGTCGAAGCCGAAGATATTGATCACCGCCTGCTGGCCATGAATGTACTCAGCCACCAGATTACTCGTCTACATACGGAAGGAGTGGACTTCTTCCACATTTACACGCTGAATGAATCAATGCTGACACGCCATGTTTGCCGCTGGTTACGCGAGGCCTTTTAAGGCGAGCCAGCGCCATAAAAAAAGCCACCACGAAGTGATTCGGGTGGCTTTTTTGCCAATCTGACTGATGTTGCTTACATCGACTCAATTTGACGACGCAGATCAGTAATCTTACGGCTTACCACTTTCTCCAAGTGATCAAGCTCTTCCAGCATCTGCTCTTTCTGGGTCAGTGTCTTCTTCTCTTGAGCAACCAGCTTATCCAGCTCATCTACCGCACGCAGCAAGAAGGGGTTCATCTCACTCACTTCACGATAGTGCTGTGTACCTTCGTTGATACGAACAGTCTTCACAAAACGCTTGAACTTAAATTTACGCGAACGGGCAAACCACTCGCCTTTATCACGATGCATATAAATCTTGAGTACATCCTCATCCCCCTCCTGGCGCAGAGTGTACTTTTCAATTTGACTCACATCTTCAACGCCCATTTCGGCTAGATGCTTATACTCGGCCATGCTTGTTCTCCCACAGCATACAATGCAACTTTAGTTGTAGCGTATTTTAACAAAACTCACCGGGAGGGTGTTGCATAAATACGACTCAATATTGAGATCATCGGTTAAAAAATTGATCCATAACAGTAAAGACACTACATCCAAATTTTTCCAGTTCACTTTTTTTCTTACCGTAATTTGAGCTTTTTCAGGTTGTCTCCTACGCTCAATGGCTAAGATTGAGCCGCTAGCAAGATAGCTGTCGCTTTTCTTTGCACACTGCTTACATCTGGCTGCCCAATCGAAATTTGTTGTTGATTTACACGATCTGACAGGAGAGCTTATGTCTGATCTGCGCCAAGGCACCGTAAAGTGGTTCAACGATACCAAAGGTTACGGTTTTATCGCCCAAGACAGTGGTCCTGATGTGTTTGTACACTTTAGTGCTATCCAACAGAAAGGCCGTAAAACTCTGGTAGAGGGACAAAAGGTTTCCTTCAGCGTTGCGGAGAGCCAAAAAGGCTTGCAAGCAGCTGAAGTCAATGTCCTCTGACCCCAGTGCCGATGGCGCTTCTGCCGGCGCCATCCCCCTCCCCCTTTAATTCTTTTTGCGCATACCCATCTAATGCAAATCACATGACTTGCTGGAGATGGACTTATGAGCCAAGAGGACCGCGACTCCCTCGACCTACCCCACGAAGTGCTTAGCCATGAAGGTGAGCACAAACAGGCGTTGGTTTTGCCCGAGCAGGTGCTGCCTACCACCCTGCATCTGATTCCCATCAGCAACCGTCCGTTTTTTCCTGCCCAGATTCATGCTTTGCAATTACGCCAGTCACCCTGGGAGGAGACACTACAGCGGGTGATGCGTTCTCCCCATCAAATGCTGGGGCTCTGCTTTGTCGGCGAACAGGAACCAGATCAATTACGGCCGGAAGATTTTGCTGAGATTGGCTGCGTAGTCCGCGTCCACAACCTCAACAATCATGATGGCCATATTCAATTTATCGCCCAGGGTCTGCGGCGTTTCAAAATTCGCGGCTGGCTCAGCCGCAAACCACCTTACCTAGTGGAGGTCGACTACCCTCAGCCCCGGCAGGAAAAAGCCGAAGAAGTACGTGCCTATGCCATGGCGATCATCCAGGCCATTAAGGAGTTGATTCCACATAACCCTCTATACGGGGAAGAGCTCAAGCAATACCTGAATCGCTTTAACCCTAATGACCCTGTCCCCCTTACCGACTTTGCCGCCGCCATCACCAGCGGCAAGGGTGATGAGCTACAGGAAGTCCTAGAGGCTTTACCTCTGCTTAGACGAATGGAAAAAGTGCTGGTACTGCTGCGCAAAGAGTTGGAGATGGTGAAGCTCCAATCTTCCATTCGGGAAGAGGTCAACAGCAAAATCAGCCAACGTCAGCGTGAGTTCTTCTTGAAAGAACAACTCAAAGTTATACAGCGTGAACTAGGGTTGGAAAAAGACGATCGCACCGCCGATATTGAGCGCTTCCGTGAACGTTTAAAGCCGCTTACCCCTCCCCCCCAGGTGGCCGAGAAAATCGAGGCGGAGCTGCAAAAACTCAGTATTCTGGAAACTGGCTCCCCTGAGTACGGCGTCACTCGCAATTATCTTGACTGGATTACCGCTGTTCCCTGGGGACGGCTGGGTAAAGATAAGTTGGACCTCAAGCGTGCTAAACGCAAACTCGATCAACATCATGACGGGTTAGATGACGTCAAGGAACGCATCCTTGAGTTTCTCGCGCTAGGTAGCTGGAAAGGTGAAGTATCGGGCTCCATCATGCTGCTGGTCGGCCCTCCAGGTGTGGGTAAAACCTCGATCGGTCGCGCTGTGGCGGATGCACTGGGGCGACCCTTCTATCGCTTTAGCTTAGGTGGGATGCGTGATGAAGCCGAAATCAAAGGGCATCGACGCACTTATATTGGCGCCATGCCCGGCAAACTGGTTCAGGCCCTGAAAGAAGTGCAGGTTGCCAACCCAGTCATCATGCTGGATGAAATCGACAAACTTGGCAGTTCCTTCCAGGGGGATCCAGCTTCTGCACTATTAGAAGTACTGGATCCCGAGCAAAATGCCGAGTTTCTTGATCATTATCTTGATGTGCGTCTGGACTTGTCCAAGGTGTTGTTTATCTGCACGGCTAACCAGCTTGATACTATTCCCGGCCCGCTGCTGGACCGCATGGAAACCATACGCTTATCAGGCTACCTCTTGGCAGAAAAGCTCAGTATCGCCAAACGCCATCTCTGGCCTAAGGCGCTACAAAAGGCCGGCGTGGATAAAAGCAAAGTACGCATCAGCGATGCCGCACTGCGCCAATTAATTGATGGCTATGCGCGAGAAGCCGGGGTACGGCAGCTGGAAAAGCTACTGCAGAAGATACTGCGTAAAGCCGTACGCCAATTATTGGAGCACCCCGAACAAGACAGAATCAGCATCAGCCCTAAACAGTTGGCTAACTATCTTGGCGCCCCCTACTTCCGCCAAGAAGAGGTGATGCAAGGTGTCGGAATTGTCACCGGTATGGCTTGGACGGCGATGGGCGGCGCCACGTTACCCGTTGAAGCCACCCAAGTGCACCAGCACAACCGTGGCTTTAAGCTGACCGGCAAGCTAGGCGAAGTGATGAAAGAGTCTGCCGAAATCGCCTATAGCTACATCAGTAGCCATATTGAGCACTATGCCGGCGACACCCAGCCCTTCGACAAAGGCTTTATCCACCTGCATGTACCGGAAGGGGCAACCCCCAAAGACGGGCCCAGTGCTGGCATAACCATGGCCACAGCACTGCTGTCTCTCGCCCGCCAGCAGGCGCCTCGAGCAGGCTTGGCAATGACTGGCGAACTCACCCTCACGGGTAAAGTCTTGCCAGTAGGGGGGATTCGCGAAAAGGTCATCGCTGCCAAACGAGTGGGATTATCCACCCTGATCCTGCCTCAGGCTAACCAGCGGGACTACGATGAGTTACCGGAGGATGTAAAAGCAAAACTGGAAGTGCACTTTGCCAGTCACTATGACCAGGTAGCGGCGATCGCCTTTGCCGAGGGCTAAATATAAGCAACCAGGCCTCCCTGCAGCGGAGGCCTGCACTCTTTACTTTACCTAACCTTACTCGCTCTTAAAGCAGATGACGCCCACCATTGAGCGGCAAACTCGCCCCTGTCAGGTAGGTGTTATTGAGCAAATAACGTACCGAGTCCAACACCACCTGGGTACCAGGTTCAATCTGCAAAGCCGACTTTTGCAAAGCCTTCACACGATATGCCTGATCATCCCCATCATTAAAACAAATCAAAGCAGGCGCGATGGCATTTACCTTAATGTCTGGTGCATAACGTTTTGCCAGCGACAGGGTCAAATTCTCCAACCCAGCTTTGGTTGCCGCATACATAGCATGCTTATCACTACCTTTATGAATGACCCAATCCGTCAGATGAATCACATCCCTTAAACCTTGATGCTGCATTAACAGCGGTGCCAAGGCCTGGGTCAAACGGTAGGGGGCCTGCATATGCACCTGAAAAAGCTGCTGAAAAATAGCCATATCTTGCTGATCACCCTGGTCAGCAGCCCAACTGGAGGCATTGTGAATTAAAGCGCGCAAGGAGTCGCATTGCTGCTGTATCTGCGCAATACAGTCTTCCACCTGTGTCATATCATTAAAGTCCGCCTGGATCAGTCTTATTCCCGAGGCTTGCAACTGCTCCAACTCGGGGCGGGGGCGCCGATAGGTAATCCATACCTGATAGCCTTCTGCCTGTAACCCCTGCGCCAACGCCAATCCCACTCGCTGAGCACCGCCTGTTATCAGGATATTGCCTTGTATCATCACACCCCATCCTTGCGTCCAAGCGCGGCTAACATTGAGCGGGCACAGGCCATACCACTGCGCCAAGCCCCCTGTGCCCCCGTACCACCTAACCAATCCGCACAGAGTGCTATGCGGCGCTGATAATCAAAAAAAGCAGGCACACTGCCCTGAGCCTGTAGACGCGCATATAGCCAGCGATGGCTCTGCAATGCCTGCCAGGATAATGACTGCCCTACCAACTCGGCTAACGCCTGGGCCATTTGCTCGGCCACCCAGGCTTTATCCGCCTGCAAATGCTCCAGACTCCAGCGCCGGTTGGCATAAAGCACCCACACCTCTGATTCCTGCTGACGACCGGGTTTAGCGGTATGGCGCACCACACGCGTTAATTGAGGATGCCCTTGTAAATCCACCCAATCGAGCGGCCAATCCAGTCCAGGCTGCTGTAGTTGTATAGCACTGACCCAGCAGGGATCAGGCTGCACCTGACGGGCAAATTCCAGCAAGCTGGGGGAATGTACCAATAGCGGCTCCGCCTGGGGAGCCGGCACCGCCAGGGCGACAAAGTCAAATTGACCATAACTACGTACAGCATCCACTGGAGTAATGTGCTGACGGTGGGCCTCCAACTTCTCAATGCGTACCCCTCTCTGCACAGGAATATCCGCCAGCAGAGCTTTGACCGGAGTATGCATACTAGGCACCCCAACCCATTGACGCTGGCCAGCAATTAGTCGAACGCCTTCTCCCGCCAGCCAGCTTCCCTGACGTGGCAGCCAAGGTTGCACCCACCCCTGTTGCTGCCACTGCTCTAACTGCGCTAACCATCCGGGCTCTTCAGCCTGTAAAGCAGGGGCTCCCATATCTAAGCCCGCGACAACTGACTCATGACGCTTACTCGAAAGACGCCCGCCCGGCCCACGACTTTTTTCAAACACCTCTACCCGATGCCCAGCCTGATGCAGCTCATGGGCCAATACCGCCCCCGCTAATCCTGCCCCCACCACTGCGATATAACGGGCAACAAATGCTTCCTGAGACTTGCTCATAATTCCTCGATTCCTACTGATCACCCGCTGCTTCAAGCCGACTTGCGATGCCCTAAAATAGCGCCCAGTGCACGATCCAGCTTAGGATAAGCAAATTTAAAACCTGCTTGCTGCAAACGCGCCGGCAAGACGCGCTGCCCCTGTACCAATACTTCCGCCCCCTCGGCAAATAACAGCCGCAATAGCCACTCAGGCATTCGCATCCAACCCGGACGCCTTAGGCTGTGTGCCAAGGCCTGGCTAAACTCCGCATTTGTTACAGGGTTAGGCGACACTAAGTTAAAGGGCCCAGACAACGTTGGACGAGCGAGCAGAAAATTGACTGCATCTAACCAGTCCTGCAAATGAATCCACGACATCATTTGTTGTCCGCTTGCCACAGGCCCACCTAAGCCCAGACGAAAAGGGGTCAACATCTGCGCCAGAGCGCCTCCCCCCATGCCGAGTACTACTCCAGTACGCAATAAACATACGCGGGTTCCTTGCTCCTGGATGAGCAATGCGGCCTCCTCCCACTCCTGGCAAAGTTTATGGGTAAAACCCTCACGTCCGGGGCTGGACTCATCCAGATAGACAGTCGCTGGCTGTAAACCATAGTAGCCGATGGCAGAACCACTGAGCATCACCGCTGGCGCTAACCCCTGGGCCAACCAAGCGACCAACTCCCTGGTTAAGCCTACCCGACTACTAAGCAGCCGCTGTTTGTAGCCGTCACTCCAACGACGGCCCAATATCGGCTCACCCGCCAGATTAATCACGGCCTCAGGGCGCCAGCTGTCTAGCTCTGCCAAATGCTCCACTGCCCGAACATGATGCCCTAACATCTCTCGAGCTCGACGTAAATTACGCACCCATACAACCAATTCATGCCCCTGATGGGTCAACATAGCCACCAGTGCGCAGCCTAAAAACCCCGTTGCACCCGTAATAAGGACTCGCATCACTCTCTCCTTTTCTTCGGTCAGGTTTTTTGCTGGACGCTAGCCATTACCCTCACACCTGTCGTTGTCACGCTAAGGCGCCTTTGTGAGTATAGCTAGGCCCTTTCACCTGCACACAACCCCTTGCATATAATTCTTATACAAGCTATACCTATTTGTACAACTTAATTGCATCAGTTTTCATACCATCACTGCACAAGGGGTTCGCTTATGTCCAACTCACGTCCCTTAATTGGTATCAGCGCCTGCCTGCTCGGCCAGGAGGTCCGCTTCAATGGTGGCCATAAGCAATCTCGCTTCTGCCTTGAGCAACTTAGCGAGCACTTTGATTGGCTGCCTGCCTGCCCTGAAGTCGCAATTGGTATGGGAGTCCCCCGTCAGGCCATACGCTTGATCGGAGATCCTCAAGCCCCCCGCGCAGTGGGTTCCAATGATGCTTCTATGGATGTAACCGCGCCGCTGCAAGAGTTCTCCCATGACTATGTACAACGCCAGGGCAATCGCTTGAGCGGTTATATCTTGATGAAAAACTCCCCCAGCTGTGGCATGGAGCGAGTGAAGGTGTATCAACCCAATGGCCATCCTCATCAAGACGGCGGGCGTGGCCTCTTCGCTGCCGAGTTAATGCGTGCCTTTCCTCTCCTGCCAGTAGAAGAAGAAGGACGTCTACAGGATCCACAACTGTGTGACAACTTCATGATGCGGGTATTCATTTATCACGAGTGGCAGCAACTGCGTCAGGCACGAGATGAAGCTAACCCCTGGAGCAAAGCTGCCTGGTTAGACTTCCATAGCCGGCATAAGTATCTGCTGATGGCACATAACCCAGAGGCTTATAAACAACTGGGCAAGCGTCTGGCCAACTTAAAAGGCCCTGAGTGGGATCAACACGCCGATGAATATTTCAGTGATCTGATGCATGCCCTGGCTCGTCCCGCCGAGCGCAGTGGTCATGTCAATGTCATGCAGCATTTGCTTGGCTATTTGAAGAAACACACTGACGCGAACTCAAGAGCCGATCTACTCGAATGCATTGAAGATTATCGTCAAGGTCAGGTCCCTTTGGCGGTACCGATGCGCCTGCTGCGGCATCATTTTCATCGCAGTCAACAACGCTATGTCCTACAACAAAAATACCTGCAACCTCATCCACAACAGCTAGGCTTACGTAACAGGTTGTACTGATAGGCATGAGCACTGTTGCCGCTGCCTACCTCCCCCAACTGAACGAGGATTAACAGATGGCGGAAGCCCTCACGCAAACCTACTTGTCCATTCTTGAGCAACTAGGTGAAGACCCCCAGCGAGAAGGCTTGCGGGATACCCCCAAGCGCGCCGCTAAGGCTATGCAATATCTGACTCGCGGCTATCAGACATCGCTGGAGGAAGTGGTCAACGGAGCCATTTTTAGTTCAGATAACGATGAGATGGTGATCGTGAAAAACATTGAGCTCTACTCCCTGTGCGAACACCATCTGCTGCCTTTTATCGGTCAAGCTCATGTAGCCTACCTCCCTAACGGCAAGGTGTTGGGCCTATCAAAAATCGCTCGCATCGTCGATCTATTTGCCCGTCGCCTACAGATTCAGGAGAACTTGACTAAGCAAATCGCTGATTGCATTCAGGAAGTTACAGGTGCCAGAGGGGTTGCGGTTAGCATTGAAGCCAAGCATCTGTGTATGATGATGCGCGGGGTGGAAAAACAGAACTCCTCCATGTCCACCTCTGTCATGCTGGGCACCTTCCGCACCAGTGAAGCCGCCCGTAATGAGTTTTTGCAATTAATCAGAGGGAACTAACCATGGCTACACCTGGCTATGAACTGCAGCCAGCTACAATTCGCATCAAGAACCTCCGCCTGCGTACCTTTATCGGTATCAAAGAGGAAGAAATTCGCAACCGTCAGGATGTGATCATCAATGCCTGGATTCGCTACGATGCCAGCCAAGCCGCCAGTAGTGACGAAATGTCCAACGCCCTGAACTATCGCACCATTACCAAAGCGGTTATCAGTTTGGTAGAAGAAAATCGCTTCCACTTGCTGGAAAAACTCTGCCAGGACGTACTGGAACTGGTGATGAATCATGGTGCTGTCAAAGAGGCCAGCGTAGAGATCGACAAACCCCATGCGCTACGTTTTGCCGACTCCGTCTCCATGGAACTCCACGCCAAGCGCGGCGACTAACCCTCCTTCTTTAAAACTGGCTAACAGATCACTCTGTTAGCCAGTTGCTATTTGCTCAGGAAGCGAGATAAGGCTGGAGCAACGCCTCCATCAAATCAATATGGGCAGCGCTGTCATTCAGTGCCGGCACATAGTGATACTCCTCCCCTCCCGCCTGGAGGAACACCTCACGGTTCTCCACTGCCATTTCTTCTAACGTTTCCAAGCAGTCAGCCGAGAAGCCCGGGCTCAGCGTGGCTACCCGCTTCACTCCCTGTCCTGGCAAGGTTTTGAGCGTTTCATCGGTATAAGGTTTAAGCCATTCCTCCCGCCCAAAACGGGATTGGAAACAGAGTTGATATTGATGTTCTTGCCATCCCATTCGGGCCGCCAAAGCCTTAGCTGTCACATGGCAAAAACAATAGTAAGGATCACCCTGGCGATGGTAACGCTTTGGCGTGCCATGGAAAGACAGCAACCATTTATCAGGCTTTCCCTCAGCCTGCTCATGGGCTTCTACTGAGCCTGCCAAAGCCTCTATGTAAAGAGGGTGGTCATGGTAACTATTGATAAAGTGCAGCTGCGGCACCCAACGCCAGCGCTGCAAAAGCTGCCCTAACCGATCAAAAGTTGATCCCGTGGTGGTGCCTGAATACTGAGGGTACAAAGGTAATACCAACAATCGCTCCACCCCTTGCTGTACCAGTTTATCCATCACGCCCTGCATACTTGGCTGGCCATAGCGCATGGCCAGCTCTACCTGTACCCCTTCCCCTAGACGCGCCTGTAACGCTTGCTGCTGCTGTCGGCTAATCGTCAGCAATGGCGAACCCTGCTCCGTCCACACCTGTTGATAAGCATGGGCTGAACGACTGGGACGGATCCGTAGAATCACGCCATGCAGAATAATCTTCCACAGCCAGCGGGGCATCTCCACAATCCGAGGATCACTTAAAAACTCCGCTAAGTAGCGCCGTACGGAGGGTGTATCTGGAGCATCCGGAGTGCCGAGGTTTAATAACAACACCACCGTTTTTCCACCCCGCTCATGGGCAAACTGAGTCATACCTTGATAGGTCGGCATCCCACTTCCTCACTTCATGCCAGTCTGCCGTAAGGCAGACAATATGTACAAGAATATTGACATGTACAACTTTAAAAACCAATATTCTTATACATAAAAAATTATTATTACCTGTATAGACGTTGACTAGGCTCAGGTTCAAGCCCCGTCCACAGGTCACTGAGGCCTCACCATCCTATGAGCACAACCGAGTCTGCTTTAGTTCCTATCCGCGAAGTATCCCGTTTAACCGGGGTCAACTCGATTACGCTACGGGCCTGGGAACGCCGCTATGGCCTGATCAAACCCCAGCGCACACCCAAGGGCCACCGGCTGTACAGTGAAAACGAGGTGGCAAGAGTACACCAGATTCTGGCCTGGCTGGAGCGCGGCTATAGCATTGGTCAAGTTAAGCCTTTACTGGATGGCAATGCCCCCCCTAGCCAACCCGAGCAACATCCTGTCGAGTGGGAGCTACAAGCCACCCATTTATTAACCGCGGTCAAAACCCTTAATAGCAATAAGTTTGATGCCATCTTGCAGCAGCTGACTGCGCTGTACCCTCTTGAAACCTGCGTCAACCAATTGCTCTACCCACTGATGCAACAATTACAACCCAATCCTCAGCAACAGGTATTAGGTGCCGAACTGGAATGGCAATTCTTGCTGCAAAGCCTGCACAGTTTTTTCCTGCAACGTCTCTATCAAAGTGCCAAACAGGCCCAAGGGCCTTTATTACTGATTATCGAGTTAGATCAAGCCAGACCTTCGTGGTTGGCGACTTTACAAGCATGGCAAGCCAGCCAGCAAGGGTTCCGCACCCACCTTGTCGGCCAACTACCCTTTGCTGAGCTGCCCATTGCCCTGGAGCGCTTGCAAGCCAAGGCACTGATTGGCGTGGCTGAGCAACCATCTACCCAGCATCTGAGTCACTTCACTCGCTTACGCCAGCTCTATCCGCAACTCCCCTTAGGCATGCTGATGATTCAGCCTCACCCCTCCCTGGAGCTAAGCAGTGCTTCTATTCAGACTTGCTATCTGCCCCACCTCAGCCTGATTCGTAACCTGTTGGTGCCTTCATCCCGTACTAAGGAGGACTAAGATGCATTTGGTCTGGCTGCGCAATGATTTGCGCCTCTTGGATAATCCGGCACTCTATTACGCTAGCCGCGCTCGGCAGGGGGTAATCGTTGCTGTTGCTATTACCCCAGAGCAATGGCAACAACACGGCGATGCTCCGATCAAACAGGATCTGTATCGACGCAGCCTGATTGAGCTGGAAAAACAACTGAATACCTTAAACATTCCACTACGGCTATTACCCTGCCAATCCTTTGCGCACCTACCACAGGCACTGCTAACGCTTGCCCAGCAATATCGCTGTCAACAGCTGCACTTTAACCACAGCTATGAGTGGAATGAGCACCAGTGTGAACAGGCATTGCAGCAGCAGGCGCACGAGCAGGGACTGCACTGCCAGGGTCATCATAGCCAAGTACTATTTGCCCCCGGCAGCCTGCTCACGGGACAGGGTGAGTACTACAGCGTCTTTACCCCCTTTAAACGCAAGGCCTGGCCACTTCTACAAGACAGCAGCTTACTCCCCCTACCCGCACCACTGGGTCAACCCCAATCACCTTGTACCAGTGACCCTGTCCTGCCTTGGCAGGAGGAAGCAGACTACCGCACAGATCTATGGCCTGCTGGCGAAGTAGCCGCCTGGCAACGCTTACAACGCTTCGCCAACCGCACCCTGCTCACTTATGACCGCCAACGGGACTTTCCTGACATAGCAGGAACCAGCGTGCTCTCTCCCTATTTAACCCTCGGTATCCTCTCGCCCCGTCAATGTCTGCAAGCAGCACTGGCCGCCGCTCTGAATGGCAATAAAGGCGCAGAAACCTGGATTAATGAATTGCTCTGGCGTGAGTTTTACAAGCATGTTCTGTTTGGCTTTCCCCGCGTCAGCAAAGGAAGAGCTTTTAAAGTTGAAACGGAATCCCTGCCTTGGCGTCAGCATCAGCAAGACCTACAACGGTGGCAAACGGGGCAGACCGGTTATCCTCTGGTCGATGCCGCCATGCGCCAACTCAATCAAACCGGCTGGATGCACAATCGCTTACGCATGGTGAGTGCGATGTTTTTAAGCAAACATTTATTGCTGGACTGGCGCTTAGGGGAGGCCTACTTTATGAGCAAGCTGGTTGATGGCGATCTCGCCGCTAATAATGGTGGTTGGCAGTGGAGCGCATCAACAGGCACAGATGCTGCCCCCTACTTCCGCATTTTCAATCCCGTCAGTCAGTCCCAACGCTTTGATGCAAAAGGCGATTTCATCAAACGTTTTATTCCTGAACTGAGTAGCCTGCAAGGTAAGGCTCTGCATGCCCCCTGGCAATTTCAGCACAACCTTAGCTATCCCGCCCCCATGGTTGACCATACCTTTGCCCGCAATCGTGTTCTGGCGGCATTTAAAGATAAGGCGTCTCTCAGCTAGGCTGAGCCTTCAAAGCATGCGCCTGTAGCTTGAGCAGGCGCTGATGCAGCTCAGTCAGCCCTGGCTGATAGTAATCCCACCAAGGTTGCCAATGCGGCTCTTGATTAATGAGCGCCGTACTCACCCCTGCCCGTCTACCTGCCTGCAAATCATAGAGATAATCCCCCACCATCAGAGTTTGCTCCGTCGGCGCCTGCCAGCTTTGCACTAGCTGCTGAATCCCGCTGGGATCCGGTTTAGGACGTGCCCGTTCTCGACACAGTACGGCCTCGGGACGGAAAAACTCCGCCAAACCACAACGCTGCAGTCCGTGCCAAGCAGCTTCCTGATGGTTGCGAGTCAGAATACCCAGTTGGCAACCTTGCCCCACCAACCAAGCCAGCAGACTTTTTGCCCCCTTTAAGGCCTGGCTGACCTTGGCGGCCTCCATTTCAATTGCCCTCAAGCGATGATGGCGCAAACTCGATTCCGCCGCAGGTAGCGTATCTAGGTAACTGAGAATATCCTCCCCCGGCGGAACCCCTAGCTCGGCTCGAATAGCCGCAAACGCCAAAGGGGCATCAATCAAGGTGCCATCTAAATCGAAAATCCAGTAGCGGAATTGGAGCACTCGGTTCTCCTGTCACCTGAACATCGGCAAAGCCATCAAGGGTTAGCGACACCCTAATTGGGCGGGCAAAGGAGCGTGATAAGAAGGTATTTGATCCAAAGCAGACACACACAAGCCCAGATCCTTCAAGATGCCATCCTGAATATCATAGATCCAACCGTGAACATGCAACTCCTGCCCTGCACGCCAGGCGTTTTGCACAATGGTGGTATGGCATACGTTGATCATCTGCTCCATCACGTTCAGTTCACACAATAAATCGACTCGCTCATCCTGGGAAGATAGCTGCCTGAAGTGCTGCTCATGCTTGAAGTAAACATCCTTAATATTACGTAGCCAATTATCGATCAGGCCATGACTAGCGTCTTCCAGCGCAGCCCGCACCCCACCACAACCATAGTGCCCCACCACCATAATATGCTTGACCTTGAGCACTTCAACCGCGTACTGGATCACCGAGTGGCAGTTAAAATCATTATGGCTAACCACATTGGCCACATTGCGATGTACAAAGAGTTCGCCAGGCAACAAATCAACAATTTCATTAGCTGGCACTCGGCTATCGGCACAGCCAATCCACAAATACTCAGGAGACTGCTGTTGTGCCAGCTTAGCGAAAAACTCAGGGTCCTGATCTTTGATCCGCTGAGCCCAACGCTGGTTACTCTGGAACAAATCTGGCAACAGATGATGATCACACACGCTCAACATTCTCCTTGGCTAAGGCCGCACAATCTAACCAAGGTATTGGCATAGCTCAAGTACAACAACGGATCAGCTGCGTTTGCGCTTTCCCCCTTGAGGCGTAAATTTCTGAGCAAGCGACCACCCCAATAGACAAACCCCTGCGCTAACGCCTATAAGATCAGATCAACCCTGCATATTTATAAGGACAACAGGACGCTATCTATGCTGGTAATACGCCCCATCACCCAGGAGGATTATCCGGCACTCTATGAGATCGCCGTGGAGTCTGGCGTGGGCTTTACTTCCTTGCCCGTCAATGAAGAGATCCTGCACAACAAAATCGACTGCTCGCAGGAATCCTTCGCCAAGGCCATCAATGAGCCCGGTGAAGAAAGCTATCTGTTCGTATTAGAAGATACCGATAGTGGAGAAATTGTCGGCACCACCGCAATCAGCTCTGGTGTTGGCCTCTCCGCACCTTTTTATCATTACCACCGCAGCGTAGTGGTACATGCTTCGCAAGAACTCAGCATCCATAACAAAATGGAAGTGTTGATCCTGTGCAACCATTACACCGGTAGTACCGAAGTATGCACCCTCTATCTAAAAGAACCCTATCGCCAAGGCACCAATGGCCGTTTGCTGTCTAAATCTCGCTTTTTATTCTTGGCAGACTTCCCGGAGCGCTTTAGCAGCCGTGTGATTGCAGAAATGCGTGGTTACTCGGATGAGAAGGGTAATTCACCCTTCTGGAGCTGGCTGGGTGAGCACTTCTTCAAGATGGACTTTGCCCGAGCAGACTACATGGTTGGCATGGGCAATAAAGTCTTTATCGCCGAACTCATGCCCAAATATCCACTCTATGTGAATCTGCTTTCACCTGAAGCTAAAGCAGCCATTAGCCAGGTGCACCCGAAAACAGCACCAGCTCTGCGCCTGCTGGAGAAAGAAGGCTTCAAACATGTTGGCTATATCGATATCTTCGATGGTGGCCCTACTGTGGAAGCAGAGCTGAGCCAGATCAACTCTATCCGCAATAGCCGCCTGAAAGTGGTTAAGGTCGGCAAAGTAGATGAAAAACTAGGCGAGCCTCACCTGATCTCTAATCGTCAGCTGAAAGACTATCGCTGTGGCATCGATACCATTCAGGTGATTGAGCATGACCGAGTCATCATCAGTCCCAAGCTGGCAGAAACTCTGCAGCTACAGGATGGTGATAGCGCCCGCATTGTGGCCGTCGATGGTTATTACCGTGAACGGTATCGCCTCTAACCAGGATAATCCCGCTTCCAGCCACCGTTAACATCATGCAAAAACGCCCTCAGATGAGGGCGTTTTCTTGGCACTGACTCAGCAGTGAGTCACTTCCAACTTACAGCTTGTCAGCATTACCAGCCAGGTACTGAGCTACGCCCTCGGGGTTAGCCTGCATACCTTTGTCGCCTTTCTTCCAACCAGCAGGGCAAACTTCGCCATGCTCTTCGTGGAATTGCAGCGCATCAACCAAACGCACCAGCTCATCAATGTTACGGCCCAGGGGCAGGTCGTTAACGATCTGAGCACGTACTACGCCTTCTTTATCGATCAGGAAGGCGCCACGGAAAGCCACACCACCCTCAGCCTCAACGTCATAGGCTTTGCAGATTTCGTGCTTCACGTCGGCTACCAGAGTGTACTTCACTGCACCGATACCCCCTGCATTAACGGAGGTATTACGCCAGGCATTGTGAGTAAACTGAGAATCGATGGATACGCCAATCACTTCTACATTGCGCTCTTTGAAAGCGTCAACACGGTGATCCAGCGCAATCAGCTCAGAAGGGCAAACAAAGGTAAAGTCCAGCGGATAGAAGAACACCAGACCGTATTTACCTTTGATCGCTTCTTTCAGGTTGTAGCTGTCAACAATCTGGCCATCAGCCAGCACAGCGGCAGCAGTAAAGTCAGGGGCTTGCTTGCCAACGAGTACGCTCATGGGTCACTCTTCTCCGTCTTAGCTCTAATATTGGCCCTGCCAAATGGCAGAACACCTTGTGTTAACTGTTAGCTTCGCCAGCGGCTGCATCTAACAGAGTCTTCAACTCACCAGTTTGCGCCATCTCTGTGACGATATCGCAACCACCAACCAACTCACCCTTCACCCACAACTGTGGGAAAGTCGGCCAGTTAGCATATTTCGGTAGCTCCGCACGAATTTCCGGATGCTCCAGAATATTCACATAAGCAAACTTTTGTCCGCAGGACATCACGGCCTCAACCGCACGGGAGGAGAAGCCGCACTGGGGAAACTGAGGAGTACCCTTCATGTAAAGCAGAATGGTGTTCTCAGCAATCTGTTGTTTGATGACTTCAACAATATCCATAACCACGGCTCTCTTTGTCAGACTCACAAAAAAGTGAGGCCAGTATAGCAATTCCGAGTATCACAGTCAGGCATATGACCAATTTTGCCAGCACCACTGCCCTACTCCACAATGAGGCAGATATTAGGACGCGACCAAGGTTTTACAAGAGCCAGCTAGCAAAGAGTTACAAGCTTTCTATACTTGCAGCAGTTTTGCCCATCGCTTCAAGGAGTTGTCATGTCCCACTCGGTGTTTATGAAAACCTACAATCGCCTGCCCCTTGCCATTAGCCGTGGACAGGGCATTTGGTTGTATGACAACCGAGGCCACGCCTACCTGGATGCACATGGCAATCAGGGTGCCACACTTTTGGGTCACTGCCACCCAATGATCGTTGAAGCTATTCAAGCCCAGACGGAGCAGTTAATTTTTGCTCCCAATGCTTTTTATCAAAGCGTACAACTGCAACTCGCCCAACAGCTCACCCAGGCTGCACAGATGGAGCGCCTGTTCTTTACTAACTCTGGGGTGGAAGCGAACGAGGCTGCCCTACGCATCATTCGGCAATACGCAGAACAACGGAGTATTGCCCATCCGCGCATCCTGGTGATGAGCAATGCCTTTCACGGCCGTACGCTAGGCACTCTGAATGCTTCTGATCTGCATTTTTCTGGCCCCCTTCGCGACACCTTTATCCGTGTTCCCTTTAACAACCTTGATGCCATTGAAGAAGCTGCCCGACAGCATCCGGACATTGTCGCTGTCATCAGCGAAGCCATTCAAAGTGAGGCCGGCGTACAGATTGCCGATGCCAGCTACTTGCAAGGATTACGGAGAATCTGTGACCGGCATGAATGGTTACTGGTATTAGACGAAGTGCAGAGCTTTGCCCGTAGCGGCAGCCTGTTTTACTACCAGCAATGCGGCATTCAGCCTGATGTCGTTACCGGCGCCAATGGCTTAGCCAGTGGCTTACCGATTGGCCTTTGCTTAGCCAGAGGTACTGCAGGTGACATTTTACAGCGTGGCGATCACGGCTCCACCTTTGGAGGCAACCCGCTAGCCTGTGCCGCCGCACTGTGCACCCTGCACTTAATTGAGGCTGAGAACCTTCTTGAACGGAGCAAAACGCTAGCCCAGTATCTCGCCACTCACCTGCAAAACAAGCTTGGTCAACAAGAATATGTGCGACAGATTCGCCACCAAGGCCTGATGCTCGCCATTGAGTTGGAGGAACCCTGCGAACCTCTGATGCTCTTCGCTCAGGCAAAAGGGGTCTTGCTAAATGTTGTAGGCCGTGAGAAAAATACGGTTCGGCTGTTACCCCCCCTGACCCTGTCAGACCAGGATGCCGAATTAATGGTGACCAGTGTCACCCGACTCATCCGAGTCTTTCATGCCGACGATCCTGAATAAGTCGCGCCTGTAACCAACTTATACCTTTCGCCGTCACCCACCGCTTGGGCGGTGCGCTTTTATTGTTGACGGCTGCTAGACCGTGAAGAGAGATCATGAGCACACGCCACTTTCTAACCTTAACGGATTTGTCTACTCACGAATTACGTCAATTGATTCAGCGTGCGCTGGAACTGAAGGCTATGCACCGACGTCGTGAAGTATACGAACCCCTGAAGAATCGCGTGCTCGGTATGATTTTTGAAAAATCCTCTACCCGCACCCGTGTCTCCTTTGAGGCTGGCATGGCACAGTTTGGAGGTAGCGCGATTTTCTTATCCCCCCGGGATACCCAACTGGGCCGCGGCGAACCGGTTGAGGATACCGCACGGGTTCTTTCCAGCATGGTAGATGCGGTGATGATCCGTACTTTCGATCATCAAATGGTAGAGCGCTTTGCCGCCTTCTCTAGTGTTCCTGTGATTAATGGTCTGACCGACGACTATCACCCCTGCCAACTACTCGCTGATATGCAAACCTTCTTTGAAGTCCGTGGCGATATCCAAGGCAAGCGTGTGTGCTGGGTAGGTGATGGTAACAACATGTGCAACTCTTATATCAAAGCAGCCCAACTGTTTGATTTTGAATTACACATCGCTTGTCCAGAAGGCTACGAGCCTCCGGCGGCCTTACTCGAAGAAAGTCAGGGGCGAGCCCAGGTTATCCGTGATCCAGTGGAAGCCGTCAAGGGCAGCCATTTGGTTGCTACTGACGTCTGGGCTTCCATGGGCCAGGAAGAAGAAGCACAAAAACGTATGCGCGCCTTTGCCAGCTACCAGGTCTCCCCTGCACTCATGGATCACGCCGCCAAAGAGGCCATCTTCATGCACTGTCTCCCTGCTCACCGAGGAGAAGAAATCAGCATGGATATGTTGGACGACCCGCGCAGCGTTGCCTTTATCGAAGCAGAAAACCGTCTTCATGCCCAAAAAGCGCTGCTAGAGTTTTTGCTACGCTAGTATCAAGGGGCGCTGCAACGCCCCTTATCACTCTCTGGCCGTTTTTGACATCGCCGCTAAAATCACCGATAACAAACTCAGGCCCGCCAGTGTGAATCCGACGTATGATTGAACTGCGCCACCTCCGCACCCTGATTGCACTAAGAGAAACCGGAAGTTTGGTGGAAGCCGCTGAGCGCGTCCACCTCACCCAGTCCGCCCTCTCACACCAAATCAAAGACCTGGAAGATCGTCTTGATTGTTCGCTTTTTATCCGCAAAACAAAGCCCGTTGTCTTTACCAGCGCAGGGCAGCGCTTGCTCAGCTTAGCGGATGATATCCTGCCGATGGTGCGTAGCGCCGAGCGTGATATTGCCCGTTTAGCCGGTGGCGAAACTGGCCGTCTCAATATTGCGATTGAATGCCACAGCTGCTTCCAGTGGTTGATGCCCACTATCAATCAATACCGCGACAGTTGGCCAGAAGTAGAAATGGACCTGGTGAGCGGCTTTAATTTTGCCCCATTGCCGGCACTAGCACGCGGAGAGCTAGATCTGGTGATCACCTCTGATCCGATGGATATTCCTACCCTGAGCTACATCCCTCTTTTTAGCTATGAGGCTCTACTCGCCCTGGCCAAACGTCATCCGCTGGCTAAGAAAAACTATATTGAAGCCAGTGATCTAGTCCAGGAAACCCTGATTTGTTACCCGATCGATCATGATCGACTCGATGTATTTACCCGCTTTCTCGACCCTGCAGGGGAAGAGCCTGCCGCAGTTCGTTACGCTGAACTCACTATTATGATGATTCAGCTGGTTGCCAGTGGCAGGGGAGTCTGCGCTCTTCCTAACTGGGCATTAACGGAGTACCTGGAACGAGACTATGTCGTGGCCCGACCACTCACCAATAAAGGTGTATGGTCAACCCTGTATGCTGCCGTACGGGAAGAGCAAAAAGATGCGGAGTATATTCAGGACTTTATTCGTACTGCGCAGGATATGTCATTCCAAACGCTGCAAGGCATTCGGAGCCCTGACGCTCTCAAAGCAGGTTAAAGTTCACATAGACAACAGCTTTAACTAGAGAGGTTTAGCTAGCGTCGATAGTATTGTAATTCCGAAGTCGAGATCGGGTCATAACGTAGACGAATTCCCGATCCTTCCAATTGCCATAGGAAGATATGTTGATGAGGCTGCTTATCTTCCTGCTGTGCTGGCCCATAGCGTTCAGTGACCAGCTGCAGCAATTGTTCCTTACTCAGAGAGTGGGGATTAAAGTTAAAAATAACCTCAACCACCTGCTCCTCTCCATCAAACACAACCCGGCAATTTACCGCCTCAGGCAACACCGCTTGCAATGAATATACATCCGAACCCGTGCGACGATAGAGCCGTTCTCCACCCGCCTGAGTAATGACTTGGTAAATCTGGTCGCGATCCACTTCGTCCAGGTAAACCCCAAATACCTTTGCACGGGTTTCCTGTTGCGCCCAGCCAGGCAAGGCCAGCAGTGTAAGCGCCACTGCTAGCCAGAAGCGTCGAAGCGTCATCACCTTAGGTACATCGCTTTTGTTACGCGTCCTTGACGAAGAGGTATCCCCGGCTGCGAACTGTTTTAATCCGGCGAGGATGAATAGGATCATCACCAATCTTGGGACGAATACGGGAAATGCGTACATCAATTGAACGGTCCTGGCCATCATAGGCGATGCCACGCAACGATGAGAAAATCTCTTCACGGGTTAACACGCGACCGGCATTACTGGCCAACAACCAAAGTAAGTCAAACTCTGCACTAGTGAGATCAACACTCTCACCATTTAACCAGGCTTCACGCTTACCACTGTCCAACGCCAAATCGCCAAACTCGAATCGAGTCGACTCTGTGACCGTAATAGGAGCACTGGCCTGGGCCACGACTTCCTTCACCACCTGCACTCGACGCAACAATGCTTTAATACGCGCCAGTAGCACTCGTGGCCGCACAGGCTTGGTGACATAGTCATCCGCCCCCATCTCCAACCCCAACACCTGGTCAAGGTCGTCATTACGGGCCGTTAACATCAGAATCGGATTTTTGAAGAAAGGACGAACTTGTCGACACACGCTCAGTCCATCTTCGCCTGGCAGCATTAAATCTAATACCACCAAATCAGGGCTATGTTTTTTGATCAGCTCAATCGCTTTAGCCCCGTTAGATTCCAGAGTGACACGCAGCCCATTATTTTCCAGATACTCTTTGGTGAGTGTCGCTAAGCGTTCATCGTCTTCGACGATTAATACATGACTATCTTGCGCTTCCATTTGTATCCGTGCTGTCCAGCAAGTCGGTCGAAAGTAAGGCGAGCCTAAATCCACTACCGGACAAAGCCGGCTCAGGGTCGCTGCTCCAATATCTAACATCTAACTGATGAGGCTTAGCCCCAAAGTTGGCCATTATAACCAAAGCCGCCCTATTCACAAAAAGATACCAAAGCAATTTAGAGCGTTAGCAGCAAAACAAAGTGAAAGATTAGGCGTCTGCCAACAACTATAGCCTAAAGCTCACCATGGCAAGACCAGAGTTAAAAATAACCTTGCCGCTGACGCCCGAGTGTGCGTATATTGCCCCCTTACTCCTATTTATTAAGGGACGCAGTTAAGGAACCCCCATGAAACCTTGGACGCCCAGCAGCTGGCGTAATTGCCCAATCCGTCAAGTACCAACCTATCCCGATAGCGCAAAACTTAACCAGGCAGAAACCCAGCTAGCCAAATATCCGCCGCTAGTTTTTGCCGGTGAAGCTCGTGAACTACGTCGTCAGTTTAGTTTGGTGACTGAAGGTAAAGCCTTCCTTTTACAAGGAGGTGACTGCGCCGAAAGCTTTGCTGAGTTTAGCGCCAACAATATTCGTGACACCTTTAAGGTACTCCTGCAAATGGCAGTAGTGCTTACCTTTGCTGGCGGCTGCCCAGTCGTCAAAGTTGGTCGCATGGCTGGACAATTTGCCAAGCCACGTTCAGCTGACACAGAAGTACTGGATGGCATTGAACTGCCCAGCTATCGGGGAGACATTATTAACGGTAACGACTTTACCGCCGAGTCACGCACCCCCGATCCAGAGCGGATGCTGATGGCCTACCATCAGTCTGCAGCCACCCTTAACCTCGTGCGCGCTTTTGCCACGGGGGGCTTAGCAGATCTGCACAAAGTCCATCAGTGGAATCTCAACTTCGTTGAGCAAAGCCCTTTGGGTGAGCGTTACCAGCATCTGGCTAATCGTATCGACGAAACCCTAGCCTTTATGGCAGCCTGCGGTTTGGAGGTTTCCTCCGTACCCCAGCTGAAAGAAACCGCTTTCTATACTTCGCATGAGGCCCTACTACTGCCCTATGAGGAGGCTCTTACCCGCCAGGATAGCCTGACCGGCAACTGGTACGACTGCTCTGCCCATATGCTCTGGATTGGCGACCGCACTCGCCAGCCTGATGGCGCCCATGTCGAATTTTTACGGGGCGTACATAACCCTATCGGTATCAAGGCCGGCCCCAGCACAGACCCGAACGAGCTCTTGCGCCTGTTAGACATCCTGAACCCTGATAACGAAGCAGGACGCATCAATGTGATCGTCCGCATGGGGGCAGACAAGGTTGCCGACCACTTACCTGGCCTGTTGCAAGCAATCAAACGCGAAGGGCGCAAAGTGCTCTGGTCTTCCGACCCTATGCACGGCAACACCGTCAAAGCCAGTAGCGGCTTTAAAACCCGCGCGGTAGAGCGCATTCTGCAGGAGGTCAAAGCCTTCTTCCAAATTCATAAAGCGGAAGGCACCTATGCAGGCGGCGTACACTTTGAAATGACAGGGAAAAACGTCACTGAGTGTATTGGCGGTGCCTACCAGATCACTGAGCAGCAACTGGGGGATCGTTACCATACCTTCTGCGACCCGCGCCTTAACGCTGACCAGGCCTTAGAGTTGGCATTCCTAATTTCGGAAAGCCTGAAAGAGGCACGGCGTTAACCACTCCTCTGGTGAACACTCACAAAAACGGCGCTCAAAGCGCCGTTTTTACGTCATCTGCAACGTCTTTAGCAATCACCAAGGTGATTGTGTCGCAGGCTCCTCTGGCCAACGCTGCCGCAATACACCCGCCCAACGCTGCCACTCCACTTCTTTATCCGTGGTAATGCTTAATGTCCGTTGTGAGTCTTGCCAAAAGACATCCAACTGCCAACGATAGCTGGTTTCTTCATTACGCTTACGCTCGCGAACATGGGTACGCCAACCCCGAATACTGCTATAGGGATAGCGTTCGGCTCGATCCGCATAAACCACAGCCAACATCTGCTGGCTATCATCCAACGCCAAAGAGGGTGAGCTCAACAAACGCTCATCTACCTGAAAACCCTCTAGTTCCAGCTTAGCCACCTGCTGACGGGTATTCAGCCCATGCCATACCCCCAAGCCAATGATTAGCGCTGCTAGAATCCAGAATATTTCCATACGCATGGAGCGAACCGCCCTCCTCTAGCCTGACTGCTACTCTGGCAACTCGATTTTAATCGGCCCCAGGGGTACACAACAGCAACTGAGAATTTCATTCTCCGCCAACTCAACCAGGCTTTCTTGTAACCAACGCACCTGCCCCTGTTGCAACCGCACCCGACAACAACCACAGTAGCCACCACGACAGTTATAACGTACTGGTAATTGTTGCTGCTCTAGCGCATCCAATAAGGTCGGGGCGCCACTGTAATGAAACTCATGACGCCCCTGTACCCACACTCTGAGCTTGGCGGCAGCCGGATCAAAGGTCGAAGTCATCGAAATCAGACGAGTCCACGCTGCTGTCAATCGCCCCCACTAGATAAGAGCTGATCTCCGACTCCTGGGGTGCCACCTGTACGTTGTCACTAACCAACCAAGCATTCATCCAAGGCAAAGGATTGGAGCTCACCTGGAATAACGGCTCCAGCCCCAATGCACGCATTCGTACATTAGTGATGTACTCAACGTACTGACACAAAATAGTGGCATTCAAACCAATCATGGAACCATCTTTAAATAGATAATGGGCCCACTGTTTTTCTTGCTCTGCCGCTTCACTAAAGATACGCACGACTTCCTCGCGGCACTCTTTGGCAACTTCCACCATTTCCGGATCATCCCCTCCGGACGCCATGATATTCAGCATCTGTTGAGTACCGGACAGATGTAGCGCCTCATCCCGAGCAATGAACTTGATGATTTTGGCATTGCCCTCCATTAGAGCGCGCTCAGCAAAAGCAAAAGAGCAGGCAAAGCTGACATAGAAGCGAATCGCCTCCAGCACATTCACTGAGGCCAGCGTGAGGTATAACTTGCGTTTCAAGTCACGCATGTTGACCTCAACCTTACGCCCATTTATCTCGTGACTACCGGCACCAAACTGCACGTAAAGGCTGGAGTATTCGATAAAGTCATCGTAGTACTTGGTCACCGACACCGCTCGCTTGGTAATCTCGGTATTGACGATAATGTCGTCAAACACCTTAGCGGGGTCGGTGACGATATTACGAATGATGTGGGTGTAACTACGGCTATGGATAGTCTCACTGAATGACCAAGTTTCTAACCAGGTCTCCAACTCAGGCAGGGAAACCACCGGCAGAAAGGCCACATTAGGCGAACGCCCCTGCACCGAGTCCAGCAGAGTTTGATATTTCAGATTACTTAAAAAAATATGCTGTTCATGGGCAGGCAGCTCAGCAAAATCCGAACGATCCGAAGACAGATCCACTTCTTCAGGACGCCAGAAGAAAGACAGCTGCTTTTCAATCAAGCGCTCAAAAATCGGGTGCTTCTGCTGGTCGTAGCGCGCCACGTTGACGTTCTCACCAAAGAACATCGGCTGCTTTAAGTGATCGTATTGATTGGGGTTAAAGGTTGAATAAGCCATAGTGCTTTTTGCATCTCCACACGCAGTGACAGGCGCTAAGCTGTCACTTTCAAACAGTCATGCAGCGGCCTGAACCACCGCTGCGAGAGGCCACCCAGACCCCTTTGGCTTTTCGTAGCAGCGGGGTGATGATCACCCCGCTGCCATTTCGCTGATTTAGAGCTTGCAGGCGCCGCCTTCGCAGCCCCCCATATCCTCGCCCTGATCATCCTTCGCACCATCACGGGTGTTGTGGTAATACAGAGTTTTGACCCCGAGTTTATAAGCCGTCAGCAAGTCTTTCAGCAGCAGCTTCATCGGCACCTTCTCCCCCTCATAGCGAGCGGGATCATAGTTGGTGTTGGCAGAGATCGACTGATCGACAAACTTCTGCATGATGCCGACTAATTGTAAGTAGCCATCATTACTCGGAATTCGCCATAACAGCTCATACTGATGCTTTAAGCGCTCATACTCCGGCACGACCTGCTTGAGAATACCATCCTTGCTCGCCTTCACACTGACAAAACCACGGGGCGGCTCAATACCATTAGTGGAGTTGGTGATCTGCGAGGAGGTCTCACAGGGCATAATAGCCGTCAGAGTACTGTTACGCAGACCGTGGGTCAGAATCGCCTGACGCAGACCGTCCCAGTCCAGTTGCAGAGGCTCTGCACACACGCCATCGATATCCTTCTTATAGGTATCGATAGGCAACAAACCTTCGGCGTAATAAGTATCAGCAAAAGCCTCACAGGCTCCCTGCTCACGCGCCAACTCATTCGAAGCCTTCAACAGATAGTATTGAATGGCCTCAAAGGTGCGGTGAGTCAGTCCATTGGCCGAACCATCCGAATAGCGCACGCCATGCTTAGCAAGATAGTAAGCAAAGTTAGTCACCCCAACTCCCAACGTACGACGGCGCTTGGAGGCAATTTCAGCCGCTGGCAGCGGATAGTCCTGATAATCCAGCAGGCTGTCGAGTGCACGCACAATCAGCTGCGCCAAACCTTCCAGCTCATCCAGGCTTTCCAGCGCTCCCAGGTTAAAGGCTGACAGGGTGCAGAGTGCAATCTCCGCCTGCTCATCACGAATATCCTGTAACGGTTTAGTCGGCAGAGTGATCTCCATACAGAGGTTACTCTGACGTACCGGCGCTTTAGCCGGGTTAAAGGCGCTGCGAGTATTACAGTGATCAACGTTCTGTAGGTAAATTCGGCCTGTTTGCGCACGTTCCTGAGCAAACATAGAGAACAAATCCACCGCCTTCAGGGTTTTCTTGCGGATTGAAGAGTCCTGCTCGTACTTCACATAAAGACGCTCAAACTCTTCCTGATCAGCGAAGAAGGCGGTATATAGACCAGGCACATCCGAGGGGCTGAATAGGGTAATGTTTTCCCCTTTAATCAGGCGCTGGTACATCAAACGGTTAAACTGGAAAGCATGATCCACGTGACGGGCACGGTTTTCCTCTACCCCACGGTTGTTCTTCAGCACCAGTAAAGACTCGACCTCAAGGTGCCAAATGGGATAGAAGACCGTGGCTGCTCCACCGCGCACCCCACCCTGGGAACAGGACTTCACTGCCGTTTGAATGTGCTTCACAAAGGGAATCATACCGGTGTGGAAGGCTTCACCACCGCGAATAGGACTACCCAGGGCACGGATATTACCCATATTGACGCCGATCCCGGCACGCTGACTCACATACTTCACAATAGCGCCGGCGGTGGCATTAATAGAGTCAAGGGAGTCATCACACTCAATCAATACACAGGAGCTGAACTGACGGGTAGGCGTCCGCACCCCTGACATAATCGGCGTTGGCAGCGACAGTTTAAATAATGAGCATGCATCATAGAAACGCTTCACATAATCCAAACGGGTCGCTTTCGGATAGTTGGCAAACAAGCACGCCGCAACCAGCATATAGAGCTGCTGGGGACTTTCGTAAATTGCACCAGTCACCCGGTTTTGCACCAGGTATTTACCTTCCAGCTGCTTCACCGCCGCATAGCTGAAGTTCATATCCCGCCAGTGATCCAGGTGCTGATCCAACGCATCAAACTCTGCTTCGCTATAGTCCAGCAGCAGATGCTGATCATAACGCTTGGACTCAACCAGCTTCACCACATGATCATAGAGACGTGGCGGTTCGAACTGACCAAAGGCTTTTTTACGTAGGTGAAAAATAGCCAAACGCGCAGCCAGATACTGATAATCCGGCGCATCTTCAGAGATCAAATCCGCCGCAGCTTTAATCAGCGTCTCGTGGATATCCTGAGTACGGATGCCATCAAAAAATTGCAGATGAGCCTTTAACTCCACCTGGGATACGGATACATTCTCAAGGCCCTCAGCGGCCCAGGTCACCACTCGATGAATCTTTTCTAGGTCAATCGCCTCAGTGCGCCCATCGCGCTTCGTCACCTGGATGTTTTGCATAGATGCTCTTCCGTCCTCAGCCTTTCTTGTGCAGCCCTTATTTCACTCTCACCTTATTTAGTGCATCCCAACAAGAGACAACACAATATCTAGTAGCGAGCCGTGATTTAGGCAGCAACTATAGGAGCCCCCCCCTTCTACTTCAAGTCTTGATTTTTTGTTAAAGCCGACTACTCCAAGCCCCATTTCCAGCAAAGCCTTATAAAACGCCAGCTTGGCTTTTTGTAAAATTGTGTAATCGAAAAAGTCACTTTCTTAAGCTGCCTAGTACTTAACCAACCGCTAAAAAAATGTTTTACGGGCTTTACATTAACTAAGGAGATCAATAGTATACGCACCCACTTGGCGCGGTGGGGTTCCCGAGTGGCCAAAGGGATCAGACTGTAAATCTGACGCGCGAGCTTCGGTGGTTCGAATCCACCCCCCACCACCATTTACACCCCGCCAAGTTCAATTATCTGGCTGCTGTATTATTTCAGCACTTGCCCCTGGTGGGGTTCCCGAGTGGCCAAAGGGATCAGACTGTAAATCTGACGCGCGAGCTTCGGTGGTTCGAATCCACCCCCCACCACCATTAATGATCCTGTTATCACCTTGCTATCTCACTCAAGCTGACTTCAAAGCCAGCTCCTGTTGCCGTTCATATTGCTTCTGCCCATCCAACCACTGCTGTAGCTCATGCAACCAAGGCCAATCAGTCTCGGTACCCCATTGCCAGGCCACACGTAGCTCCGTTGGCCGCCCCTGCAGCGATGTTTGTTGCAAGAGCTCGCTGGCGACACTGGCGGGTAATAACGCCACTCCGATACCCGCTTGCAGCGCTTGGCATAGCGCCAATCGGTCCAGCACCTGACACTCTTGCAGCGGTTCAAGCTGCGGCTGCCATGCAGCCCAGAGCGCATGATCCTCCCCCCAGTGCAAAATGCGTTCCCCTGCCGTTTGCAACAGCCCCGCCTTTCCCACCAGCCAACAACTTTGCTCTCCCCAACACTGAGAATCCTGAGTATCCGTCAACAACACGGTTTGTAGACAAGCATCCACTTCTCTCTGCTGATCGCTGACCCAATCCAACTGCGGAAATGCTTGCAGCAGCGCCCCCAAGCAGGGCTGCAACCACACCCCAAAGCTCCATACATCCGCCGCGACACGCCAACGCTGGGCCTGTTGCCGTCGAATTTTCCTGCTACTTTTATCAATAAGATCAAATGCTTGCTCAAGACTAGGCAGCCACAGCTGAGCCGCCTCGGTTAACACCAAGCCCTGATGCTGACGAATAAATAACGGCTGATCCAAATAAGCCTCCAGCATCCGCACCTGGTGACTAATCGCCGCCTGGGTCACATTCAACTCCAGGGCGGCACGGGTGAAACTCAGGTGACGCGCCGCAGCTTCAAAAGCCTTGAGTGCATTAAGAGGAGGCAGATGACGAGACCAGCCATGAATTTTTTTTGTTACCGGCTTATCAATGCTCATTTGAGTCCTACTTGCTGTCTTTGCCAAGATGACGGCCCTGGGTGCCGCCCTTGTCTATCCGCTGGGGATATAAATTGATGAAACTGAAACTGCCTGCTGTTTTTGGCTCTGCCACCCAGATTGAACTGCAAATTGACGACTACCTGCGCAAGGTAGAAGACTCTGGCCAGCTGTTTCGTCAAGCCATGAGCCTGTATTTGCGCGAAGGGGTCAGTCCTGGTTTTCAGCAGCTGCTGCACCAGGTAGAAGCGCTGGAAAGCGATAGCGATGCATTGCGCCGCACTATTGAAAGCGAACTGTACCTGCGCACCCTGATTCCGGATCTGCGTGGTGATGTGCTGGAACTGATGGAAGATGTCGATCGCCTGATCAACCTCCATGAGTCCACCCTGTTTAAATTTCAAATAGAGCGCCCAGACTTCCCCCCTCACCAGCATGCTGCTCTGGAGCGCTTGCTCGACACGGTTTGCGCCTGCGTAGCCGAAGTGATTCAGAGTGTTCGCGCCTTTTTCCGAGACCTGCGCGCGGTGCGGGATTACGCCACCAAGGTGCACTGGCTGGAGGGGGAAGCGGACAAACAAAGCACTGAACTGCTGCAGGCGCTGTTCCAGGAACCCTTGCCACTGGCCAACAAGATCCATCTGCGCTACTTCGTCGAGCGTATTGATGAACTGGCCAACTGCGCCGAAAGCATCAGCGATCGTGTGGCGATTTACGCCATCAAACGTCGCTTCTAACGGACCCGCACCATGGATTTGAGTTTTTGGTTTTTCGTTTCCAGCGGCCTGTTTTTGGGCTGGTCGCTGGGTGCTAATGATGCCGCTAATATCTTTGGCACCGCAGTCGCCACCCGCATGGTGCAATTTCGTACGGCAGCCATTCTCTGTGCCATTTTTGTTCTGCTCGGCGCGGTGATTAGCGGCTCCGGTGCGGCCCATACCCTGGGTGCACTGGGGGGGGTGGATCGCATTGCTGGTGCTTTTATGGTGGCCCTGGCTGCCGCCCTGGCGGTCTTCAGCCTGCTGCGCTCGGGTCTGACCGCCTCCACCAGCCAGGCCATTATTGGTGCTGTGGTAGGTTGGAGCCTGTACAACGGCCGAGTAATTGATACCACTCTGTTGCTGCAGGTGGTCTCCACCTGGATTCTCTGCCCCTTGCTGGCCGGCGTACTGGCAGTGATTCTGTATAAGCTGACGCAAAGCTGGCTCGATTACTGCCAGCCCCATCTGCTGCGTCTGGACGCCTATACCCGACTGGCCTTGCTGGTTACCGGCGCCTTTGGTGCCTATGCCCTGGGTGCCAATAACATCGCCAATGTGATGGGGGTATTCAGCCTGGTGTCGCCCTTTCAGGATAAGTTCTACGAAGGCTTTCACTTTAGTGCCACCCAGCAACTGTTTCTGCTCGGTAGCATCGCCATTGGTGTCGGCGTTTTTACCTACTCGAAAAAAGTGATGATGACCGTTGGCAACGGCCTGATGCAGCTCTCCCCTGCCCTGGCTTGGGTGGTGGTGTGTGCCCACTCGCTGGTGTTGTTTCTGTTTTCCTCCCAGACCCTGCAAAAATGGCTGATCGGCCTGCATCTGCCGGCGTTGCCGCTGGTGCCGGTCAGCAGCACCCAGGCCATTATCGGCGCCGTGGTCGGCATTGGTCTGTTGCGTGGTGGACGAGGGTTGAACTGGCGCCTGCTGGGTCGCCTGGGCAGCAGCTGGGCCTTGACCCCTCTGGTCGCCTGCTTGCTGGCCATTATCGGCCTGTTCCTGCTGCAAAACCTGTTTCATCAGGATATTGCCCGTCAGGAACGCTACGTACTGAATCGCCAAACCCTGCACTACCTGAGCCAACAGGGCTGGCAGACGGAGCCCCTGCAGCGTCTGAGCGAAGTACCCTTTAATAGCAGCCAGCGCCTGGTAGAACAGGTGGAGCGCCTGCAACCCCTGAACGACGAACAACGCCGCCAATTGCTCTATGCCAGCTACGAAGGGGTGTTTTATCTCAACGCACACAAGGTCGGCAATCTTGACCTGAACTGGTACAGCCAAGCCCAGTGGCAGGCACTGAGTCAACTGGCAGGACGACGCTTTAGCTATCGTTGGCAACTGGAGCAGGCACTGATGGAGCAAAGCCCGGCCTGGCGCCCTGGCAACGGTGAGGGCTTGGGGCGCTTTGCCAATCAGGAACGGCAGGCCAAGCTGCAACAAATTTTCCGCGTGTTTGAAGTGGAACCAAGCCAATGAGAGATCGCCTGAGCCAGTAAGGGTGCCAACGACCCTACTCGCTCAGGCGGCATGTCCCTATAACCACTTTTATGACAACTTTAAGACCGCTTTCATCCTTAACTGAGCCAGCCCTGGCGGCGCAGCGCACGGGCCATGGCTTTCACCCCGCGTTGCATTTCCGCTTCAGGCACCCCAGCAAAACCTAATAACAGCGCACCTCGCGGATTGGGATTCACCGACCAGTGACTAAGGGGATAAGCATCCACCCCCTCCTGCAAAATAGCCTCAGACACCTGACGATCATCCAGCCCAGGCGGCAGCCAGGCCAGCAGCTGCAAGCCAGCCTGTGCCTGCTGCAACTCAAAGAAATCACCACAGTGCTGTTGCAATAACGCTACCAAACGCTGCTGACGCCCAGCGTACAGCTCACGCATGCGCCGAATGTGGCTGATCAGGTGCCCCTCCGCCATAAAGTCCGCCACCACCGCCTGGGTAAAATTGGGCGGCGGTCGATCCATTACCGTGCAGAGCGCACACCAGGCCTCCACCAGCTCCTCCGGCATCACCACATAACCCAGGCGCAAACCTGGAAACATCACCTTACTCAGGGTGCCGACATAGATCACCCGCGAGTTAGGGTCGAGGGTATAGAGCGCATTGGGTGGCCGACCATGAAAATACAGCTCACTCTCACAATCATCTTCAATCACCCAGGCATCCGCCCTGGCAGCCCACTGCAACAATTCCAGGCGGCGCTGCATTGGCATGGTGATGCAGAGCGGATGCTGGCGGGAGGGCGTACTAAACAGCAGCTTGGCCTGGGGCAGTACCGTCTCGGCATACCCCACATCGATACCCTGGGAATCAATCGGCACCGGCAACACCCGCGCCCCGGTGCCGGAAAAGGCCAACCGGGCCGCCACATGACCCGGATCCTCCATCCACACCACATCCCCGGCATCCAACAGCAACCAGCCCAGGTAGTTGATCGCCTGGGTCGCCCCCGTCACCACCACAATGTTCTCTTTACGGCAGACTAAGCCACGCACATCCCGCAGGTAATCCACCAAGGCTTCACGCAGGGGCTCATACCCACGGCTATCGCCATAGCTCAACAGTTCAATACCAGGGTGGTGCAGATAACGGTTATGCAGTTTGTTCCAAACCTGTCGAGGAAACTGGTCAAATGCCGGTGAGCTAGGAACAAAGCAGTTGGGGTAGTCATACCAGGTCTTTTTGCCAATCTTGGTATAGCGCTGACTGCGGCGTGACATCGCCAAACTCCAGCCCGATACTCGCGGTATCGGATTACGATTGGACGGTATCTGTTGCACCTGATGCTGCACTTCGGCATTGACATAGGTACCAGAGCCCGCCTGGCTGATCAGAAAGCCTTCCGCCAGTAACTGATCAAACACCGAAATCACGGTAATGCGGGAAACATCCAGCTCTTTAGCCAGAGTACGGGTCGAGGGTAGACGACAACCCGGCGGCAATACGCCATTCAGGATCAACTGACGCAACTGTAAGTACAGTTGACGATACAAAGGCGTACTCTGCTCACGGTCCAAGGCCAGTTGGGACAACATTACTCCACCCGCACGACGCATCACGCAACTCCTTCTATACTGAACTTCGTTCGGCCACCTCAGCCTGGGGTTAATCTTTCCCAGGCGGCGTCTGCTCTCACTTTAGTGCGGGCAGAATTTACAAAGTGGTTATATAACATCTTGCTAAGTGGTGCTATACAGAGTCCAGTTTGTTTAGCACTCTGACCTAGCACTGACCTAGATCAATCTTTGATCACCGCCATAAAAATGTCATAAGTAATTGATATATAAGCATTCCCGTTAATAAAAAACGATCCAGAGGGAGTTTGCAGTCATGTCAAAGAAGCAGGATTTTTCCAATCAGGAAAATTCGGTAATTAATCAAAGCCGTCGTAGCTTTCTGAAAACCGCTGCCGCCACCAGTACCGCAGCAGCCATCTTCGGTGGGGTCGCCCCTGCCTTTATCAGCTCGCGTGTGCTGGCTTCCTCAGGTGAGGTCAACGTATTCAGCTGGTCCGACTACATTTGGCCGGACATGATGGAAAGCTTTGAAAAAGCCACCGGCATCAAGATCAATCTCAGCACTTACGGAACCAACGCCGAAGCCTTCAACAAGCTCAAAGCCTCTAACGGCACCGGCTTCGATGTTATCTTCCCCACCGTGACCAACGGCAACAACTACTACCCCTTCAACCTGCTGCAAGCCTTGGATGAGAGCAAGTTGAATGTGGATGCGGTGATCCCATCCGTCTATGAGTCTTCCATCAGCCTGGGCGCAACCCGTCGTGGTGAGCGCTTCCTGCTGCCCTTTAACTGGGGTACCGAAGCCGTTACCTTCGATAGCAGCAAACGTAACTACGAGTTTGGCCAGCTGTCCTATGCGGATCTGTGGAGCGAAGAAAACGCCGGCATGGTTACCATGCGTCCTAAGTCAGCACTGATTTCCCTGTTGCTGTTGATGGAAAGCCGTGGCGAGATCAGCACCAACCGCCTGGCCGACATTTACGCCAGCGAAGAACAGTTCAATGCGGCAATGGATAAAGCCGTAGAATTCGCCATCGCCAACAAATCCAAGGTGCGTCTGTTCTGGAGCAACTCCTCCGAAACCACCGCTGCCTTTAAGCAAAATGGCTGCGTGATCGGCCAGACCTGGGACGGCCCTGGCCTGACCCTGCAACGCGAGTCCAACAACCAGTTCCGCTACATGATGCCCAAAGAAGGCGGTCTGGCCTGGATGGACACCATGGGTATTCCCTCAGGTGCAGCCAACGTGGAACAGGCCTATGCCTTCATCAACCACATGCTCAAGCCTGAAGTGGCAGCCATGCACATGAACCAGTCCGGCTATAACGCCTCGGTCATCGGTGCAGAGGAATACATCAAGCCAGATGTTAAAGCCGCCCTCCAGGCCGCCTACCCCGCCGAAGCCGTCGCTGGCCTGTGGTGGTGGATGACCGAGCCGACCTGGCTGAACACCGCTTGGCAGAAGCACGTAGACCGCTTTGTCGCGGCCTAAGTCACCCTCTCGTAGCGCAAGGAACGGGCCAGCAAGGCCCGTTTCCTTATATAGCCATAACAACGATAACCATAATAACGATAACCATAATAACGATAACAATACCTAGCCACATCCAGGGTCATTACAACACCTCAGCCCGTGCCAGCCCTAAGCAATGCCAGCACGCCACTGAGATAGCAATAAAAGAGGAAAGCGAATGGACGGTAAAGCCGTAGAGCTGCGCGAAGTCAGTATGCAGTTTGGTCAGTTTATGGCCGTTAAAAACGCTAATCTGCACATTCGCGCAGGCGAATTTTTCAGTATTCTCGGCCCATCCGGTTGCGGTAAGACCACAATCTTGCGGATGGTGTCCGGCTTTATGGACCCAACCGCAGGTGCCGTCTATATCGGTGATGAAGATATGACCGGCATCGGTGCTAACAAACGCCCTACTGCGCTGATCTTCCAAAACCTTGCGCTGTTTCCCTTAATGAAAGTCTGGGAAAATATCGCCTTTGGCCTGGAAGTACGGGGAGTCAGCAAAGCCGCACGACGCAAGCGTGCCGATGAACTACTCGACCTGATTGCCTTGAATGGTCAAGGAGACAAACTGGTCAGCGAGCTTTCTGGTGGTCAACGCCAACGGGTCGCCATTGCCCGCGCCCTGGCGGTCAACCCTTCCGTGCTGCTCCTGGATGAGCCTCTCTCCGCACTGGATTTAAAACTGCGTCAGCATATGCGCGCCGAACTACGGGAAATCCAACAGCGTACCGGCGTCACCTTTATCTACATTACCCATGACCAGGGCGAAGCCTTAACCATGTCAGATCGGGTGGCGGTAATGAACCACGGTGTCGTCAATCAGGTCGATACCCCGCAAGCGATTTACAACAATCCCGCCACCGCCTTTGCCGCTACCTTTGTGGGGGAAAACAACGCCATCTTTGGCAAAGTCAGCAGCAATGAGCAAGGTCGCGTTACCCTGCAGACTCCCCAAGGAATGATTCAGGGCCGCTGCCAGCATGACCTACCAGTAGGCAGCGATGCTATTGCCTTTATTCGCCCTGAGCAGTTCCAGTTTGGCCCGGCAGGCAGCTTCAGCAATCACCTCAGTGGTACCCTGAAGCGTATCGATCTGGAAGGCGCCTATCTGAACTTATTCGTGCAACGTCAGGATGGCCGTGACTGGGTCATCTCCGCTCCCAACAACGGCAGTGTGCAACTGAGCCAGGGACAACAGGTCGACTTTGGCAGCCATGCCGAGCATACCCTGATCCTGCCCAGTGGGGAGTTGGCCCATGAATAACTACATCCGCCGTTATGGCTGGTTTATGAGCCTCTATGTGGTCTGTGCCTGCACCATCTGGATGCTGGGCTTGATCATCCTGCCGCAGTTACAGATGGTAGAGCACTCCTTCTGGCATCTGGATCGTAGCCAGAGCGAAGTCATCGACCGCCAGATAGAGGATCGCTATGTCGATGTACAACAGCTGGACAGCCGCCTACGCCGCCTCAAGCGTGAATTGGATGCCACCCAGGGGGATACCGGCAAAACCGAGTTATTGCAGGGGGATATTGATACGGCTGTCGAGCAACGTGATCAGCTCTACGCCCAGATCACCGAGCTAGAACAAAAACTGCAACAACCGGAAAAGGTCTATGGTTTACATAACTACCAGACCCTGGCCGATAACGAACTGCACCGCTCGATCTTTATCAAAACCCTATGGTCCAGCGCCCTGGTGACCCTGGTCGCCCTGCTAGTGTGCTACCCCACGGCATTTTATCTGGCCCAGCTGGCCCCTAAAGAGCGCGCCGCCATGCTGATGGTAGCCTTGCTGATTCCTTACTGGGTCAATGAACTATTGCGCACCCTGGCCTGGTTGATGATTCTCTCCTACCAAGGCTTTGCGAACTCGGTACTGAGTTGGCTAGGACTTATCAGCGAACCCATTCTGTTTATGCAGGGTAATACCGGCGTCATGTTGGGGATGACCTATGCCTACATCCTGTTCATGGTATTCCCCATGTACAACACCATTGAGACCCTGGACAAAAACCAGCTGGAAGCCGCCCGCGACTTAGGCGCCTCCTGGTGGCGCATCCACTGGCGTATTGTGATCCCCCATGCCAAGCCCGGTATCGCCGTGGGCTGCATTATGACCTTTATGCTGACCGCCGGCTCCTATGCCGTACCCCAGCTGCTGGGCGGCACTAACTCCCTGTGGTTTACCCAAATCATCTATGACTGGTTCTTTAACGGCGGTAATTGGAACCAGGGTGCCGCCTACGCCATGGTATTGCTGGTACTCTGCGTCTGCTTTATTCAGCTGATGATGCGGGTGTTTAAAGTCAGCCTGGAGGATATTGCCAAATGAGTAGCCAGACCCTGACCTCAACCAATGCCACCAGCCATGGCCGCCGACGCATTCGCCCCGGCACCTTTCAGGCCGACCGCTTTATGCATTGGAGCATGAACGCCTATCTTGGTTTCTTCCTGCTCTATCTGTTTGTCCCCCTGATGATCATGGTGGTAGCGGCCTTTAACGAAAACCGCATTCCCAGCGTGACCGAATGGCAGGGTACCACCCTGCACTGGTTCGAGGTGTTATTTCAAAATGAGCGGATGTGGCAGGCGGTACTAAACAGTCTGGTTATCGGTGCCGGGGTGGTGGTGATGTCCCTCACCTTTGGCCTGGCAGGTGCATTGTTACTGTCGCGCCTGCACTCCCGTGCCAACACCCTGTTTTACGCCATCCTGGTCTCCCCCCTGCTGACCCCGGGGATTATTCTGGGTATCTCCACCCTGATCTTCTGGAACAACTTTGGCGTCCCCGGCGGCCTCTTCCTCACGGTTGTGGCCCAGAGCACCTTTATCTCTGCCTATTGCATGCTGCTGTTTTTAGCCCGCTTGCAACGCTTTGATCCAGCACTTGAGGAAGCCGCGCTGGATCTCGGTGCCAGCCACCGTCAGGTGTTCTACAAAATCACCCTGCCCTTCCTCAAGCCTGCCATTCTCAGTGGCGGAGTGATTGCCTTCCTGCAATCCTTTGAGAACTACAACACCACCCTGTTTGCGATAGGTTCGGACTACACCCTGACCACCAACATCGCCAGCCGGGTAAAAATGGGCCTCACTCCGGAGATTAATGCCCTGGGGGTCATCTTTATTGCCGTGACCCTGGTGTTATCCATTGTGTATGAAATTCGGCGGCGACGATCCAAGCCAGTGGAATAACCTCACAGCAAAGCCTCTGCAGAGGCTTTGCTTTTTTAGCCTTCACCTGCAACGAAAACATTGCAGCAAGCAAGGTGAGCGGATGGCTAAGGTGAGGAAAAATTTCACGCCAATACATCAGTCATCACTTCCGTAATGACATTGCGATGCATCCGCCCCAGGCAGCATGGAACCATGACAGCAGAGTGGTGAATTCGCTATGCTTGCCCCTCCCTGCTGTTTTTCTGCATGAGATCGCTATGCACCCTACCGAATGGCACAGCCCCGCACTACCCGGCCCGGAATTGATTCAGCAGCTTAATCAGCAAGATCCGGAGCATATCCGCCTGCTGGCGGTGTACCCCGATACCCCCGATCTTTTGCTCCAAGGTGAAGCTTCCCTTGACCTCAGCCAAGAGGCCTATCAACAAGCACTGACACAACTACAGCATAATGAAAGTGTCTGTTTATTAACCCTGGAGTCACTCCACTCCCCCTTGGCCGCCTATACCAGCGATTATGCCAGTGTGATGGCTCTGCGCGCACAGGGTCAGCGCCCTAGGTTGGTTGCCGCCACCTGTGTTGCTGTCGATGCCTCTTGCACCCAGCTCTATCTGCAACGCCGCAGCCAGCGCAATCACCTCTATCCCGGCTATCTGTCCCTATTTGGTGGTGGCATCTCCCCGCTGCAGGATCGCGCCCAACCGGCACAGGCCATGCTGCGTGAGCTGCAGGAAGAAAGCGGCCTCTATGGCCACCTTGGCCCCAGCACCCCCTGGTTGCTGACCCAAGAGGTGAACTACGGCGCAGTACAGCTCAATGCTTTACAGGTGCGTTGTCTGAATCAACCACCGCATAGTGGCTTCGATGACGAAGGCAGCCTGGTGACCCTGCCCCTTAGCCAACTGGCCCAAGCATTACAGCAGGACAACTACCAGTGGACTCCCCTGGCACGTCTGGTGCTGCAATACTTCCTGGCCTGGCGAGTAGAGTCTTGATTGCCCCCGCCCGCTTCGCCGCCTAAAATAGCGGCCTGTTTGCGGAGGATGTACTGTGCGTTTGGCTGAAATTGAAAGCATTATGTTAACGGTCGGCATTACCGTTTTTGCTGGTTTTGTCTTTTTTATCATCTATGACCTGGCCAAGAAATCGAAGGCCGGCAAGTTTGGCACCCTGATTCTCTTCCTCTCCTTAGGGCTGGGGCTATTTGCCTTTCTAGTTAAGGAAGTGGTGGTGCATTTTGTCGAAAAAGGCGGCAGTGTTTAACTGCCGCAGGGATAATGCCTAACGACTGAGTGTGCGAATCCCCTGCTCCAGACCATCCAAGGTCAGGGGATACATCTGCTGTTCAAGCAGGCTACTTATCATCTGAATGGACTGGGTGTAGCCCCAATGACTCTGCTGCATGGGGTTAAGCCAGATGCGCTTGGGATAATGGCTTAATAACCGTTGCAGCCACACCTGTCCGGCCTCTTCGTTCCAGTGTTCAACACTGCCACCCGGGTGGGAGATCTCCCAGGGTGCCATGGCCGCGTCACCGATAAAAATCAGTTTGTACTCTGGCCCATAGGTGCGCCACACCTCCTCCAATGGAGTCCGCTCGCTGTTACGTCTGAGGTTATTGCGCCATACACTTTCATATACACAGTTATGAAAGTAGAAATACTCCAGATGCTTGAATTCACTACGACAGGCGGAAAATAACTCCTCACAGAGGCGGATATAGGGGTCCATCGAGCCGCCCACATCCAAAAACAGCAAGACCTTCACCGCATTGTGCCGCTCAGGCCGCATCTGAATGTCCAACCAACCACCTTGCTTGGCGGTGTGACTGATGGTGGCATCCAGATCCAGTTCATCCGCCGCCCCCTGGCGGGCAAAGGTACGCAGCTTACGCAGCGCCACCTGAATTTGGCGAATGCCCAGGGTGATGGAGGAATCCAAATCCCGAAATTCGCGCTTATCCCACACCTTTACCGCACTGTTACGCCGGTTGCCCTGTTGGCCAATGCGAATTCCCTGAGGATGATCGCCATAGGCGCCAAAGGGGGAGGTACCACCGGTACCAATCCACTTATTACCACCGGCATGACGCTTTTCCTGTTCGGCCAAACGCTTTTGCAACAGTTCCAGCAGCTCCTCCAGGCTAGACTGAGTAGGCAGTTGCGCGCGTTCTTCAGCACTCAGGAGACGCTCCCAGTTCTTCTGCAACCACTCCGCAGGAATCAACCCGGTTAGCTCACTGGGCAACGCCTCTATCCCTTTAAAGTAGTGTGCAAAAGCACGGTCAAAGCGATCATAGTGCCGTTCATCCTTCACCAAGCAGGCTCGAGCCAGGTAATAGAACGCCTGAATATCGAGTGCAGCCAGATTCGCCTCCAGTGCTCCTACCAGATCCAGCCATTCACGCGGGCTGCAAGGCACCCCCGCTCGGCGCACTTCGCTAAAAAAGTCGATCAACATAACCTAGCCCTGCTGACGTCGGTGCATAAACGCCAAACGCTCCAGCAACTGCACATCCTGCTCGGTTTTCAGCAGAGCGCCGGCCAAGGGTGGAATCGCCTGCGCACCTTGTTTATGCAGCAAGGCATCGCGGCTGAGCTGATCCGCCATCAGCAGTTTCAACCAATCGATCAGTTCGGAAGTACTGGGCTTTTTCTTCAGACCATTGAGTGTACGAATCTCGAAAAATACATCCAACGCCCGCTCCACCAAGCGCTGCTCCACCTGGGGATAATGTACCTGCACGATCTGCTGCAGGGTTTCCCGTGAAGGAAAGCTGATGTAATGGAAAAAACAGCGCCGCAAAAACGCATCGGGTAGCTCTTTTTCATTATTACTGGTGATGATCACGATTGGTCGCTGCTGGGCTTTAATGGTCTGCTGGGTTTCATAAACATAAAACTCCATGCGATCGAGTTCCTGCAGCAAATCATTGGGGAATTCGATGTCAGCCTTATCGATTTCATCGATCAGCAGCACCACCTGCTCTGGCGCAGTAAAGGCTTCCCACAGCTTCCCCTTCACGATGTAATGACTAATGTCCTGTACCCGTGGATCACCCAGCTGAGAGTCACGCAGGCGGGAAACCGCATCATACTCATAGAGCCCCTGCTGAGCTTTGGTGGTGGACTTGATATGCCAAGTCAGCAGCGGTTTACCCAGAGCCCTGGCCACCTCCTCAGCCAACTGCGTCTTACCTGTGCCCGGTTCACCTTTGACCAACAACGGGCGCTGCAGGCACACAGCCGCATTAACGGCCATCTGTAAGTCTTCGGTAGCTATATAACGGTCACTGCCTTGAAACTGGGACATCTTGGGCTCCTGCAAACGGATAAAGGTAACGGCCTACGCCGGTTTAATCGCCTGATCTTACCCCCTACCCATGCTAGGGAAAACCCTTAATTAGGCTGCAATTCAAGTAAAGACACGCACGAGAGATTGCTTTCTCTGCGCCAGAGGTCTATATATTCAGATCTAGAAAAAATAGCCTTCTTTTATTCCAATCAGACATATATAAAGACAGGAAATCGCTATGGGCCGCATATACACGGATAACTCTTTAACCATCGGCCAAACCCCTCTGGTTAAAATCAACCGCTTAAGCGATAAGGGCACCATTTACGCTAAGCTGGAAAGCCGCAATCCAGCGGGCTCAGTCAAATGCCGCATTGGTGCCAGCATGATTTGGGAAGCAGAAAAAGCCGGTATTCTAAAACCCGGTATGGAGCTGGTCGAACCCACCAGCGGTAACACCGGCATCGCGCTGGCATTTGTTGCCGCCAGCCGCGGTTATAAATTGACTCTGACCATGCCCGCCTCCATGAGCCTGGAGCGCCGCAAAGTGCTGAAAGCGTTAGGAGCCAACCTGGTGCTGACCGAGCCCGCCAAAGGCATGAAGGGCGCCATTGAAAAAGCGAAAGAGCTGGTCGAAGCAGCCCCCACCACTCGGGTGATGCTGCAGCAGTTTGAAAACCCGGCCAACCCCAAAATCCATGAAGAAACCACTGGACCGGAAATCTGGCAAGACACCGATGGTGAAGTGGATGTGCTGGTAGCTGGGGTCGGTACAGGGGGCACCATTTCAGGTACAGGTCGTTACCTCAAAGCACGTAAAAATGTGCTGACCGTTGCGGTCGAACCAGTTGATTCGCCGGTAATCAGCCAAACTCTGGCCAATCAGGAAGTGAAGCCCGCCCCCCATAAAATTCAGGGCATTGGTGCCGGCTTTGTGCCAAAGAACCTGGATCTCAGCGTCGTGGATCGGGTAGAGCAAGTCAGCAATGACGAAGCCATTGCCATGGCCCGCCGCCTGATGCAGGAAGAAGGTATTCTGGCCGGTATTTCCTGCGGTGCCGCCATGGCAGTTGCCGTGCGCCTGGCCCAGCAGCCGGAGTTTGCCGACAAGAAAATCGTAGTCGTACTGCCTGACTCTGGCGAGCGCTACCTCTCCTCCCCTCTGTTTGAAGGCATCTTCAGCGAACAAGAACTGGTGCAATAAGGCCAAACGAAAACAGGGCAGCCCCATGCTGCCCTGTTCTCAGACTGAATAGCTCAGTCGCTGCCCTGGCTGTTCAGCTAACTGCTCATTAGCGTCCTGTGCTGCTGCACCACTTCTCCATCACGGAAAGCCACCAGCTCCCCCACCTGTAATGCCGTCCAGGCCTCATTATCCGTCAGCGGCAAGGTTGCAATCACCGTCACTACATCTTTAGGGGTGGTTTCCTTGGCGAAGTCGACTCGCACATCCGCATCCGCCAAATGTGCCTCACCAAAGGGTGCGCGCCGGGTAATCCAATGCAGTTTGGTGGTGCAATAGGTATAGAGAGTACTGGCATCCGCCAGCAGCATGTTAAATACCCCCAGCGCCCTTAGCTGTTCACAACGCTGATGAATAAACGCTGCTAACTCCGCCTGCTGCTCAGCACCAGGAGGCTGCGGGTAAGCCCGCCTGATTTCACCTAATAGCCAGCAAAAGGCATATTCCGAGTCGGTATCCCCAACTGGCTGATAGTCTCCTAGTGGCCAACTCTTCAACTGCCCATCCAACTGCCCATTGTGGGCATAGGTCCAGATCCGTCCCCAGAGCTCACGACTAAAGGGGTGAGTATTCTCCAGACAGACCTTGCCGACATTGGCCTGGCGGATATGACTGATCACAATATGCGACTTAATCGGATAACGCTGTACCAGTCTGGCGATTTCCGACTCCACACTGGGACTGGGATCATGGAAGCTACGACAGCCCCTTCCCTCGTAAAAGGCAATGCCCCAGCCATCGCGGTGTGGGCCCGTGCCCCCACCGCGCTGCATCAAGCCGGTAAAGCTAAAGCAGATGTCGGTGGGCACATTAGCGCTCATGCCCAACAATTCGCACATTAACGGCTTCCTCCCACGGCACTGTCTTCCACTTCATCTTTCACTTTACGACGGCGCATATAGCGCCAGAACAGGAAGATCAGACCACCAACGATCAGCAGATTCAACGCCACTATACTGGCATAGAGTAACAGGTTGCTTTCCTCTTCCTGCGCCGGTTCAGGCTCGGCGGCGGGCGCTGGAGCAGCCTCGTCAGCAGCAGGTTCCGGCGGAGTGACTTCTGCCTCTGCAGCCGCTTCAGCAGCAGGCTCGGCTGGCGCAGGCGCTTCCTCCATCGGTTCTCCCACTACTTTAATCGTAGCCCCCGAAGCATCAACGGTTTCTGCTTGAATCCCTTCTCCCCCCAAGCCCATACCGGCATTCACATCCTGCAAAATGTCACCCTGCTGGAGTACAGGCGCATCCGGCGCGGGGGAGAAATCTAACTGCACTTCCGGGGTATTGAAGCTGACTGACTTACCATCCTCCAGTTTTGCCTCTACCTGCCCCTTAATAATGACAGTGCCCTGACTGGCCGGACTCAGGTATGCCTGCCAGCGCTTTTCTTCCGGCATCCACACCATGTCAGCCTGTTGGGTACTGCCATCTTTACCCTGTAACTCGAGCTTAATGGTGCTGGACTCTGGTAGTAACTCGGGGCGATCCGGAGTCGCCTCCACCAATACCTTTGCCTGACCATCTTGTTCAGCAATCCGACCTTTAATTTCTACCGGGGCATGCAGGGTGATCGGCATTGTTGCTAGACGACGGAAGGTTTTGCCATCCACTACCACCTTCACCTCATGCTGACCAGCCTGGCTCAACATATCCAGCGGACGGCGATACAATCCACTGCCAGCATCCAACTGTTCAGTGCCTACTGGGTAGATTTCAAGCTTGCCATCTGGAAACAATACCCGGGCGGAGTTTTCCATAATTTCATGGAAAGCCGGAATGGTGATGTTTTTACCCTTTTCCTGGAAGGCAAACTCCAACTCCAACTTTTCACCTAAGAAGGCTGAGCCCGGCAGTGGTTTCACATAGAGATTGAAATCACTGACGATGGTGACACGGTTTTGTGGATCGACCTCTGCTTTAATCCGCCATTCACCTGGTTGAGGGCGGCGTACCGTTACCAGGTCATATTTATCATCCTGGAACCAACGCATATGTGGCCCATAGTTATTGGCGTTATAGGTTTGTTTATCAGGACTGTAGAGTTCCAGCGCAGGGGAATTCGGCAAGCGGAAGACCAACAGCGTAAACTCTTTGACCGTTCGATCTACTAAAAAGGTATTCCCTTCTAATGGCAGCTGCTCTGCTGGAGCCGCAGTTTGTAAAATCTGGGCAAAAATGCGGGCCAAGTCATCAGCACTACGTGCCTGGGCATAGACTCCACTCGTTTCCTTCGCCAGGCGTGACAACAACTCTTTATCAGCCTGATCCGCTAGCGCAATGGTGTGGACCTTAAAATTAGCGGCACTTAACTTAGGCAGGGTCTGCTCCAGCACCTGACGGCGGGCAGCGGCATTCGCAGTAGCATCCTGGGCAATGTCCACCATGCCGTCGGAGAGCAAAATCAGATGCTTAGGTAACTCGCCCTGGCTCGCCGCCCGGGATGCCTGCTCTAATGCGGCACCAATATCAGTCCACTGATCACTGCTACTGATCCGCGCCGCGCTCTGTTGGGCTGTTTGCCGCCATGCATCGTTTACTGGCTGATGGGGCACCAACACCCCTGGTTGATTGCCAAATACCCACACCCCGGCCTGGCTACCTGCTGGCACTAACTGAGCGAGTAGACGGGTGGCTGGAACACGCAGGTTATTGGGATCGTTATTTTTCATGCTGCCAGAAATATCGAGCAGCAGACGCACATCCGATGAAGCCTGAGCTACTCCCCAAGCCAGGCTGAGCAGCAACACCGCTAGCCACGCCTGCAATCGTCCTCGCATTCCCACAGTCCCCCCTTATAAATCAAGGCATAAGAAGGCCTAACTTATAGCAAAGAAGGGACAAAGCGCCTAGTAGCAGCCGCATCTAGCCAAGGTAAAGATCAATTAAGCGATCAAGCCTTCACGCTGACACCAGTCGCGGCTACGTTTCGGACACAGCTTAGGTAAGGGCAAGCTGGGCAGGCTTTGACGCAACCATGATTGCGCCTGCTCCAAGCTGGCAAACTCGCAACAACGATAAGCATGTTCGCCACTGAGAGTGCAATATTCGACATAGAGGAAGTAGGTTAGCTGCGGCAAACCCGCGCCATCTTTGCGCTTACCTTGCGCTAGCCAAACACGCACCATGCCGCCGGATAGAGGATGGCTCAGCCACAGCACACTCTGCCCATTCAGGCTGGGAGGACTGACCAGGCTTAATTCAGTGGCAGCAGCAGAGAGAAGGTCGATAGGGATAGATGATGTAGTCAGCATGATGAATATACGCTCCCATAGGGTTTATGAGAGCTGACGTTATTACCTGTTTGGTTGCCACTTGCCAGTGACCGCATCTCCAAACGGAGTCCACCTTGCCCAGGTTAGGCAGGTTGGCGAGGACGTCAGCCCTACTCTTGATGCAAAATTGTTGCCGAAACTTTATTAGAAACTGACTTGGCACTCAAGTGCTAAATCTTACCTTTACCTGTGTAACCTTTGCTTAAGGATCTAACTCACTGATATCAACCAGAAACAGCTCCCAATCATGCTCCTCGACAACCCGTTCGCTAATCGCCAATTGACGCACTCGCGCCCTGGCTTGACGAGCCAGCTTGTCATGACCGGCCACTAATGGGTGCCAGGACGGCAAAGGCTTGCCTTCTGCACGCAACCGGTAGGCACAACTTGGCGGTAGCCAGCTCGCCTCCCGCGCAATAGCAGGCGTCAGCTGGGTACAACCCGGCACCCGCTTAAATCGATCCTGGTAATGCAAACAGCCACCTTTTTTGATGTCCAGTTCACGACAGGCAATACGGGTTTGATGTACCTCTCCGGTTTCCTCGTCTTCCAGCTTGTGTAGGCAGCACTTCCCACAGCCATCGCAAAGAGCCTCCCACTCGGCTGGCGTCAGCTCCTCAAGCGACAGCTTGTGCCAAAAATCAGCACGTAGCATTAATAACGGCCTTCCGTTGGAGCCTTGTACAGATCCAGCATGTACTCTTCACGTGGTGGGGGCAGTTGCAAATAAAAGCCCTGCTGCATAATGCGGTTAATGACATCCTCACCTTTGGCTCTCGCCAGTTGCCGGTCCGGCTTGAGCAACATATCCATCACATGCACAGGCTTACCGAATTGCTCAAGTAGAGCCTCCGGTACCCGACTGAGCTTCTCTGGCTTACTGACGTAGAGATAAGTCTCATCCTTGCGGCTGCTTTTAAAAATGCTGCACAGCAAAGGCTTCATAGCATTACCTGTTTAGTTAAATTCAAGCGAGGTGATAGCTGGCGCCAACATGACTTGGCGCCAGCCATGGAGTCCGCCAGGCCAGGCCGCTAAATCAGCTAATGCCTGAGGATGACGGATCAACCATTCCAAATCTTTTTTGCGTGCCAGTAATTCAGCAGGTACCTGCTGCTCACTGGCAACACGATTAATCACAGTGCGCAACTGGCGCAAACGCCCCTGCGCCGCCCGGGAAAGCGGCTTAGGCAAGCGCGCCGGCAAGGCCTCCGGCGGCAACTCCAGGGCTGCTTCAATAATTGCCAGCACGTAGGGTGTGGCTTTTTTCAGCCAATGAGGACGCATCCCCTCCACCTGACTCAGCGCCGCTGTACTACGGGGCTTGGTACGCGCCACCTGCCACAGCACAATGTCTGACATCACCTGATTACGGGCAACATCACGCTGGCGCGCTTCACGCTCGCGCCAACTCGCCAGGTCACGCAAAATCGCCAGCTCTCGGGGATTCAATTGCCAAGCTTGCTTGATCCGACTGTAATAATGATCCGGGGCAAAACTATCGGCGATCTGACTAACCAGGCTAGCGCCATCCTCCAGCACCCAGTGCAGGCGCTGCTTGTCGGCCAACTGTTGCTGCAGAATTTGATAGACCTGATAGAGCCAATACACATCCTCCGCCGCATAATGGCACTGCGCTTCAGTCAGAGGACGTTGCAGCCAATCGGAGCGCGTTTCTTCTTTGGCAGGGCTGACATTAAGCAACTGCTCCAGCAGGCGCTGATAACCCATACCGGTATCCAAGCCAGCATAGGCTGCCGCCACCTGGGTATCAAAAATACCCTGGGGACTAGCACCTAAACGGAAAATAAACAGTTCAATATCTTCCGAGCCGGAGTGCAGCACCTTGACGATATCTGCCCGCTCTAACACTTCGTTAAAGGGGGTCATATCGGTTAAGGCCAGCGGGTCTAGCAGGTAAATTCCTTCGCCATCATAGACCTGGATTAATCCTGGACGAGGATAATAGGTATGGGTACGTTCAAACTCGGTATCCAACGCCAGGATCGGCAAGGTCAGCCAGCGCTGACAGCAGGCCGCCAGGGCTTGATCTTGCTCGATCCAGATCGGGGAAGGCATGCTCATAGGGCTTTCCGTTTCAGTCACGCAACGCACGGCGCCCACTGAGCGCATGCATCAGCGTACCGCCATCCACATATTCGAGCTCGCCACCAAGAGGAATACCATGGGCAATGCGGCTCACTTTCACGGGATGCGGCTGCAAGTGTTCGGTGATGTAATGAGCAGTCGCTTCACCTTCCACGGTAGGGTTAGTGGCCAGAATCACTTCTTCCACCTGCCCTTCAGCCACCAGCTCTAACAGCTGTTTAATTCCCAACTGCTCAGGACCTATTCCTTCGATAGGGGACAGATGCCCCATCAACACAAAGTAACGTCCGCGATAGCTGCCTGTTTGCTCAATCGCCAGGACATCCGCAGGCATCTCTACTATGCAGAGCAAAGCATCGTCGCGCTGGTCACTGGCACACAGACGGCAAAGCTCATCTTCGCTCAGGTTGCGGCAGCGGCGACAATGCCCAACCTGCTCAACCGCTTGCAGCAGGCGCTCAGCCAAACGCTCAGCCCCCAGTCGATCGCGCTCCAACAGATGCAGCGCCATGCGCTGGGCAGATTTCGGCCCCACTCCAGGTAGGCAGCGCAGGGCCTCAATCAAGCTATCAATCAGCGGACTGAAATGCTTCATGTTTAGAACGGCATTTTGAAGCCAGGAGGCAGACCCATACCAGAGGTCAGGCCAGACATACGATCTTTGCTGATCGCTTCAATTTTACGCACAGCGTCATTCACCGCTGCCGCCAGCAAGTCTTCCAGCATCTCTTTATCTTCAGACATCAAGCTGTCATCAATGCTGACACGCTTCACATCATGACGACCATTCATAACCACTTTAACTAGGCCAGCCCCTGCTTCGCCTGTGGTTTCTGCATTGGCCAGCTCTTCCTGTGCCTTCTGCATCTGCTCCTGCATCTTCTGCGCTTGCTTGAGCAGGTTACCCATTCCACCTTTTAACATGCTGTACCTCTTATGATTCCACGGGCTTAATCGAGCCGGGTTGAATAATAGCGGCAAACGCCTCCTGCAACAGGGCCAGCCCGGCATCCTGCAGCATAGCCTGCTCCGCCTGTTGCTGACGCGCTGCACGTCGCGCTGCTTTAAAGGCAGCGGGGCTGGCGCTCAACCCAGCACGGGGTTGGCATTGTAACCGCAGTGGCTGTTGAAAATAAGCACTAAGGGCTGCTTCCAACGCCTGCTTTTGTTTATCCTGCAAGAATACCTGCTGTTGTTCTTCGCACCAAAACTCCAGCACTCCTTGTTGATACTGACGAAACTCCAGATGCTCCGTCAAAGCCCGTAGCATAGAGTGAACCTCCAGCCCGGCGACTACCTGTTCCCAGGTGTCAGTATTGAGTTGATCCAAGGCCAAGCACGGGTGTTCAACAGCCAGCACAGGCTCCTCGGGCGGCAACTCAAGCGTCGCTGCTTCTTCCACCACAGGCTCAACCGTTACTTCGGTGACAATTTGACTAACCAGAGTTTCTGCCTGCTCCTGCTGCCAACTGGTGGCCGGGCCAGCATCCTCGTCGGCCTCGTCATAGCCTGCATAGTCTTCGTCGGCATAAGCACTTAACGGTGGCGCCTCATCCTGCCCTGCCATCAAGCCAGATGGTGCAGGTGCAGGTGCAGGTGCAGGTGCAGGTGCAGGTGCAGGTGCAGGTGCAGAAGATAATGCAGCGTCTGCGGTTACGACAGGTACATCGCTCTGCACCTGGATGGTACTGGGATGCGGCAAAGGTTCCAGCGGTGCCTTTTCGGTGGGTTCAGGCTCAGGCTCAGGCTCAGGCTCAGGCTCAGGCTCAGGCTCAGGCTCAGGCTCAGGCTCAGGCTCAGGCTCAGGCTCAGGCTCAGGCTCAGGAGAGGCTACGCTTACCTGCGGCGGACTAACAGGGGCAGTCGCCGCTACACTAGAGGGGGATGGCGTTTGCTGTGCTGGCGCCACTGCGGAGTCCTGCGCTGCCTGAGTGTTGACGGCAGGCAATGCTGCCTGGGCACGGACTTCCACTCCCTGCGGGGCAACAGGCACCCCACGCGGGCGAAACGCCAGCATTCGTAGCAACAGCATTTCGATACCCTGACGACCATCTGCCGCCAGAGCCAGATCTTTACGGCCCTGTAACGCAAACTGGTAATAGAGCTGCACTTGTTCTGCACTGAGCTTCGCCGCCAAGGCCAGGATATCCTCGCGATCACCGCGGCTATTATCCACTCCTTGCGGCCAGGCCTGGGCCAAAGCCAAGCGATGCAGCACCTCCAAAATATCACTCAATAAACTAGGATAGTCCGGCGATTGCTCGGCTAAAGCGGCAACCTGTTGCAGCATGGCGGCAACATCTTCTGCCGCTAACGCTTGTATCAACCCCAGCGCCCAGTGTTGCTCCAGGGTGCCCAGCATGGCCCCTACATCCGCCGCCTGGATTTTCCCCTGACCAAAGGCAATCGCCTGATCAGTCAAACTCATCGCATCCCGCATACTGCCCTGAGCCGCGCGAGCCAACTGCCATAATGCTGGTTCTTCAAAGCTAATCTGCTCCTCCCCCAACACATATTGCAGATGATCAACAATGCGCTCAGGGCTCATATTTTTGAGACTGAACTGCAAGCAACGAGAGAGGATGGTAATCGGCAGCTTTTGCGGGTCTGTGGTAGCCAACAAAAATTTTACATGGGGAGGAGGTTCTTCCAGGGTTTTCAGCAAGGCATTAAAACTATGCCCTGACAGCATATGCACTTCGTCGATCAGGTAGACCTTATAACGACCACGGCTGGGTGCATACTGCACGTTTTCCAGTAGCTCGCGCGTATCCTCTACCTTGGTACGCGAGGCAGCATCCACCTCAATCAGGTCAACAAAGCGCCCTTCATTGATTTCCGTACAGGCACTGCATGTACCGCAGGGGTTGGAGGTCACCCCGGTTTCGCAGTTCAAGCAACGAGCCAGAATACGAGCGATGGTGGTTTTACCTACCCCTCGGGTACCAGTAAACAAATAAGCGTGATGGAGGCGGTCCTGGTCTAATGCGTTGATCAAAGCACGCAGTACATGCTCCTGGCCGACCATTTCATGGAAGTTACGCGGGCGCCATTTGCGCGCCAAGACCTGATAACTCATCGCTGCCCTCGTAGGTAATAAGGCTGTCTGGGCACCTTAGCATAAGAAGGGAGGGAGATGGAGGTGATCCCACCAGCCCGACCCCGGCACCCAAGTCCACCGCTGCGGCTGCTCCCTTCCGGGCCTGACCGGGTTCACGGTTTATTGTTGCGGGGGGACCGGCAGGACCACCACGACAAGTCGACGTATGTGCACGTCTGAAGGTGCGCGTACTCTACCAGCATCCTTCCTGGCATGCAAACCAGATTAAAACTTGGCCCCATCCTTGCTTGAAACTGGATAAAAAACACACAACACCTCTTTCCGGAGGATGTAACATGCCCCATAGCTCCCCCACCATCGCCCATCCACGCAGCATTCCTGTTCACTTTGCTCCCCTGCCCCGGCCAACCGCCCCCCAACCCAGGCAAGGGCTATGCGTCCGTTTTTATAGCAATATCCACTTAGGCACAGGATTGAACGTTGCCATCCATGTCCCTAGCCTTGCTGCCGAACTACAAGTACAGGGATGGGTACAGGCCTGTCGCCAACGGGGACGAAACCGTTTTACAATCCTGATCCAGTTTCCTGATCCTCTCCAAGCACAACGGATACGGATGCTAGAGCAGGTTTGCCATATTCTCGCCTATCAGCAGCAATGCCAGCGACGTGGCTTACGTTTAAGCACCGAACAAGCCGCCCAGGAGTGGATTCATCAGCATGCCGCTCAATTCCCAGGAGTTGAGCTAGACTGCTAGGGAACCTCCGCTTTGCCTTGAAACTTTTTGATAGGATGCAGGATTCATGACTGAGAAAACCGTTCGCGTGGGCCAGATTGACCTTTCCAACCAACGTCCTTTCACCCTGTTTGGTGGTTTGAATGTACTGGAAAACCAAGATCTGACCCTGCGTACTGCCGAACACTTTGTCCAGGTCACCGAGCGCCTGGGCATTCCCTACGTGTTTAAAGCATCCTTTGATAAAGCCAACCGCTCCTCGATTAACTCCTTCCGCGGCCCAGGCCTGGAAGAGGGCATGCGTCTGCTGCAAAAGGTCAAAGACACCTTTAACATCCCCGTTATCACCGATGTACACGAACCCTGGCAAGCCGCTCCAGTGGCTGAAGTGGCGGATGTGCTGCAGTTACCTGCCTTCCTGTCACGGCAAACTGACCTGGTGGTCGCCATTGCCCAAACCGGTAAGCCGATCAACATTAAGAAAGCGCAATTTCTAGCCCCCCATGAAATGGGCCACATCCTGCGTAAGTGCGAAGAAGCTGGCAACCACCAACTCATGCTGTGTGAGCGTGGCAGCATGTTTGGTTATAACAATCTGGTGGTGGACATGCTGGGCTTTAGCACCCTGAAAAGCTTCGGCTACCCGGTTATGTTTGATGTCACCCATGCCCTGCAAATGCCGGGAGGACGCAGTGACTCTGCCGATGGTCGTCGCCAACTGGTACGCCAACTTGCCTTGGCTGGTATGTCACAGGGACTCTCCAGCCTCTTCCTGGAAACACATCCAGACCCTAACCAAGCCAAATGCGACGGCCCCTCAGCCCTGCGCTTGGATAAGCTTGAGCCCTTCCTCCGCCAGATCAAGGACTTGGATAATCTGGTAAAAAGCTTTAACGACATTGCTACCGACTAATGTTTTGGTGGAGGCGGCATGAAGGATGGTGCACTCTCGTTAGTTCAGCTGCAGGAAGGCCAACTACTTCAACATGGCGAATATCAATTTCGCCTGTTAAAGGAGGTCAGCAGCTCCCCTGTCTCCGCCCTTTGGCATGCGCGCGAGAGCGGCCGTCGCCGGACGGTCGCCCTTAAAATTATTAACCCTGTCCTCTATGTTCATGACAGCGCAATGGCAGCCATGCGTGAACAGGCGCTACGCCAGCGCAAGCTACAACACCCTTCCCTTGCCCGGGTATGGGATGTAGCCACCCCCTCCAGCGGTTGGCAGTTTATTATTCTGGAAGCTTTCGAGGGGGCCAGTCTCAGCGCCACCCTGAACAAGCGCAGCCTGAAAGCGGAGACTGCCAAACTTCTGCTTAAAAAGCTTTTCGCCGTATTAGAGAACTTACACAAACAAAAACTGCTCCATCTTGATCTTGGCGCTCACAGTCTATTCATTACCAAAGAGCATCAGCTCAAAGTACTGAATGTCGGTTACAACTGGCCCCTCTACCGTGCATTAGAAGAGCTGGGCATTCCGACCCCCGCGCAGCCTTATTACGCCCCGGAACTACTCAGTCGCAAACCCACTCCTCAACCTGCGGCAGATATTTTTGCCCTCGGCTGCCTGGCCTACGAAATGCTTAGCGGCCAACAAGCCTATGCAAGCAATGAACGTGGGCACCCAACGCGCCTGGGCTGGCTGGAAGATAATCAGTGGCAAGCACTGTTGCAGCTATTAAATGCCGACCCTCGCAAGCGTCCCTACCAGGACACCGAACGTTATATTGAGGAAATTTTCACACCCAAGCCTGCTCCTGAACCTAAAGCAGAACCCGCCCCCAGCAACAGCTCGGCACCCTCACCCACTGACGCCAACCAAGAGACAGTAATCAACCCCGCTGCTGCCCCAGGATTAAAGTTTAATTGGAAAGAGCAACTACAGCGCCTACAGCCCCAAGGCTTGCTCGACAGGCTCAGTGACATTCCATCACGCAAGCTAATGCTGGGCGGAGCAATCGGCTTAGCCGCTCTGGCAGCCATCAATCTGGGACTATTTTGGTGGATGCAGCCTACACCCCAAGAGCGGGTGGACAACTTGGTTGAACAACTGGAACAAAGTCTGAGTGAGGACATCACCAGCGATGCGCAGCGCCAACAGCTAGACGAACAACTCACCGAGTTGCGCACCCTGGTGGTCAATCACCCCGAAGTCAAAAACCGCAAATTGGATGAAAATATCACTGCCTTCTTTATGAAGCTCAAGCATCCAGAGCTACGTAACCTTCCACCTGAACCAGACCCCAGCGCTGTGACACTCTATCAACCCCAGTCCTCCCCCCCCGTCCCTCCGCCTCGCTTACAGGTCGGCGACATTTTCTCGGACCCCATGACAGACGGACGGCGCGGCCCCAATATGGTCGTCATCCCTGCTGGCTCCAACTATATGGGAGACCAAGACGGCCAAGGGGACGATAACGAACTCCCCGTGCACTTTGTGGTGATCCGAACCCCCTTTGCCTTAAGTAAACATGAAGTAACCTTTGAAGAGTATGACCTCTTTGCCAAAGCCACTAATCGCCGCTTACCTGACGATCAAGGCTGGGGGAGAGGGCGACGACCCGTTGTAAACGTCAGCTGGCGCGATGCCCAGGCCTACACCCAATGGTTAAGCGAAAAAACTGGCAAGGCTTACCGCTTACCTAGTGAAGCCGAATGGGAATATGCTGCACGCGCCAACACCAGTACAGCCTACTGGTGGGGAGGCACTCTGGGTCAGGGTCGTGCCGTCTGTGACAGTTGCGGTAGTGAATGGGACGGTGTTCGCACCGCCCCTGTTGGCTCATTTCCCGCCAACCCTTGGGGACTACACGACATGAACGGCAACGTATATGAATGGGTGCAAGACTGTTATCAGATTAACTATCAGGATGCACCCGATAATGGTGCAGCCATTGATAGCCCTAACTGTGGCTTCAGAGTTCTGCGTGGTGGCTCCTGGTTCGATATTCCGCGCCTGTTGCGCTCCGCCAGCCGCTATCGCCACCAACCCAATGCGAGTGATAACAACTGGGGCTTTCGTGTAGCCCGCGACCTCAACCAAGAAGAACTATCAGCACAACAGTATTGATATCTATCAATGCCTTAGTGCTGACATCTGGCATGCTTGAATCGGCCCTAGACCAGTCGTTCAAGCCTGCTGGCCTATAACCGTGAGATAGAGAAGGGAAAACCATGAAAAAACTCATCGCGATCACAGCCATGACTCTCCTGGCAACCACTGCTTATGCTGGTGGTGATGCAGCCGCCGGCGCAGCCAAAGCCGCCGTATGCGCCAGCTGCCATGGCGAAGGGGGCAAAAAGCCTATTATGGATAGCTACCCCAAACTAGCAGGTCAAAATGCTGCTTATTTAGAGTCCGCGATCAAAACCTACAAATCCCAAGAGCGCAAAGGCGGCCAAGCGGCGGTCATGTACTCGATGGTTGGCGCTCTGTCCGACCAAGATATTGCCGACTTGGCAGCCTATTACGCTAGCCAGCAGTAACCCCACCGACTTCCACTAGAAGTCGCTGCGGCAGCACCTTCTCCGTTCCCCATCAAACGGAGAGGGTCGCTTCTTTGCAGCGCAGCATGAAAAATTCTCCCTTGTTTATCCCCACTTAGGCTACTAGGTTATAGACATATAACCGTGATTCTTGGCACTCCAAGCTCACCCATAATCATAACAGGGAGCGATTACCATGCCGGAACAGTTCATTAACTGCCCTCAATGCCATGGTGGCATCTATGGTAGTCTGACCAATAAAAAGGCGGATGACCTGATCGTCTGCCCACACTGCAGGGCTGTCAGCTTCTATGCCGAAGCCTGCCGCAGCCGTATTGTCGCCTTACGCCGACCGCGTCGTGCCCGACAACCTGTTTCCCAGCAAAACTAGCACACCCTTTGCTACGAGCTTTAACCGCTCCGTCCCACGCCATCTACTGGCGTGGAAAGCATTTAGGCAGGCGTTTTGCCTGCCTCATCTGACATGCTCAGGTTTAGCCATGAGCAACTTACTCATCTATTGCGACTGAAAGCGCTCAAACACCTCAACCTTGCCCATACCATTGAACTCTAATACCTCAAAGTCCATCGCCGTGCTGCCAGGTTGCTCCATACCCGGTGAGTTAGCAGGCATACCAGGGGCAGACAACCCCGCTCCCGCCATCTCTCCTTTCGCCAAAAACGCTTTAATAGCATTAGCTGGCACATGCCCTTCAATCACCTTGCCATCCACCTGCGCGGTATGACAGGAACCCAGCGCCGCAGGCACGCCCAATGCTTGTTTCACACTGGCCATATTATCCGTTTCAATATCCTGTACCTGAAAGTTATGCTCACGCAGGTGGCTCACCCAAGCCTTGCAGCAACCACAAGTAGGACTACGAAAAACTTTAATCTCATGGGATTGTGCCGATACATCCGCACTCCAATCGGGAGCGGCCCAAGCTCCCGAAGCCAACAACCATGCACCTAATGCCAGGGTAAGTTTGCTTTTCATGCTGTACCTCACTTATCGAATTCGGCTGTATCTAGTTTTGCCAATCTGAACCCTCCCCCTACTGGAGGGTCAAGTGCAACTCACCTTTTAGTGACAAAGCGTAACCCTTTGCAGCCTGCCCTTGTGAAGCTGTAGCGCCCCCTCCAATAGCAATATATGGATTAGCCCTAAACGGAGAGTCGCACCCCTGACCAGCTTCTGGAGGTGATTATGAAGACTTTCATCACACTCGCACTGACCGGGCTCATTAGTTTCGCAAACAACCTCTGGGCCTCGCAGGACTTCCTGCAATACCAGCTTTATGGTCAAGGCGACCAGAACTGTGAGCAAGCCTTTAGCAGCCCAGCAGAAGTGTTAGCATCACAATCCTGGACCCAGGGATACCTCTCGGGGCATGCCTTTATCAAAGGACTAGCCTATAACGTCGATGAGGCCAGGCATACCGCTTTACTATTAGAGCTGCAGAGTCAATGCCAACCTAACAAATGGCTGGTAGATGCGATGCATGGTTTGTTGGAGTGGCAGAGCAGCCATACCAGCGAGTCTAATATGAGCACGCTGCTCGGCGCCGGCACCTATGGCTGTATGGAATTTATGCAACACATCGCCAATCCTGACACCCGTACCAAAGCCGTTGTTCTCTATCAAACCTGGATGGAAGGCTATATCAGCGCCGCAGCATTGGATCTGCCCAATTGGTCACTGAGCGAAATGGTACAACGAGGCAATCTACTGGATTATCTCGGCCGCTATTGCAGCAGTCGCCCCCAGTCTCAGGTGGTGCAAGCCGGCATAGAACTGATTCGCTATTTTGAAATTCGCAAAGAGCAGGCATTGCAAGCCGCCGAACGCCCTCTCAATGTGCCGGCGGTTAACGAGTAAGCATGCTGTCTACTTCACTCTCCCTTTAAGCAATAAGCCACGATCCTGATCGTGGCTTATGCCGTTCACCTAGTTGAGCCAATATCGCACTTCCGTTCAGGTAGCGACTCTCTTAACCAAGTAGCGATTAATGGCTACGCACCCGCTCCACTGCCGTGCACCAACCTTGATAAAGGCTAACCGCCTGAGCTTCCGCCATCACTGGTTGACAGTGCCGCTCACAACGCCACTGCTTGGCGATATCCTCTAACGACTCATACAACCCCACCTGCAAGCCAGCCAAATAGGCCACCCCAAGCGCCGTTGTTTCCGTCACCTGAGGGCGATCCACCTCCACCCGCAAGATGTCCGCCAGATGCTGCAGCAGCCAGTTATTGGCCACCATACCGCCATCTACCCGTAGCGTGCGGATATCCACGCCATCTTTCGCCATTGCCTGCAATAAATCCTGCGTCTGAAAACACACCGACTGCAGGCCCGCCGTCACCACCTCGGCAATTCCAGTATCCCGGGTCAAGCCCAACAAAGCGCCCCGCGCCTCCGGGTCCCAGTAAGGTGCCCCCAAACCGGTAAATGCCGGTACCAGGTATACACCATGATCTAGCCGGGTTTTAGCCGCCAGCGCTTCGGTTTCACCTGCCTGCGCAATCAGGCGCAAACCATCACGCAACCACTGCACCGCTGCCCCGGCAACAAAAATACTGCCTTCCAAGGCATAGCTGACCTTGCCGTTCAAGCGATAACCCACCGTAGTCAGCAAGCGGTTCTGTGAACTCAGGGCCTGCTCGCCAGTGTTGAGGATTAAGAAACAGCCGGTGCCATAGGTGCTCTTCGCCATCCCTGGGGTAAAACAGGCTTGGCCAAACAGAGCTGCTTGCTGATCACCCGCAATCCCCGCCACCTGAATTTCGCCCCCCAGTAAAGCGGGATCCGTACAACCAAAATCAGCAGAGCTGTCTTTTACTTCTGGCAATAAGCTGGCCGGGATAGCAAACAACTCCAACAGTTCCTTATCCCAACATTGCTCATGAATATTAAACAGCAGCGTGCGTGAGGCATTGGTGGCGTCGGTGGCATGGCTCTTACCCCCCGTTAAACGCCACAATAAGAAAGTATCGACGGTGCCAAATGCCAGCTCACCCCGCTCCGCCCGCTCACGCACCCCCGGCACTTCATTAAGAATCCAGCGTAATTTGGTCGCCGAGAAATACGGATCAAGCAACAAACCGGTTTTTGCCTGAACCTTTTCCTCCAGTCCAGCCTGCTTCAGCTCACGACAATACTCACTGGTGCGACGATCCTGCCACACAATCGCGGCGTAAACCGGCTTACCTGTCTGACGATCCCACACCATCGTTGTTTCACGCTGATTGGTAATGCCAATGGCCGCTATCTCAGTGGCACTTAGACCCGCCTTTTTCAGCGCCTGCTGAGCCGTGGTCAGAATGGAGCTCCAAATATCTTCCGGATCATGCTCCACCCATCCATCCTTTGGAAAATGCTGGGAAAACTCCTGCTGAACCATACTGATCACATGGCCGGCACGGTCAAAAACAATAGCGCGGGAGCTGGTTGTACCCTGATCCAGGGCGAGCAAATAATTAGCCATGACGCCTTACCTTTTTATTTTCGATTTTTTTCGTATTCTGTCACCAACATCCAATCTTGCAACAAATTTTTCGAATTCAATCAACTGCATTGTCACTTTCCACCGCGCATCAAGGAGTTACAATGGGCACGCCACCCCAGGGAGATGGACCGCATGAGTCAACACCGTCGCCAAGATGAAATTCTTGAACTGTTACGCCAGCAGGGCTTTGTCAGCATTGATGAGCTGGTGCAGTTATTCAACGTTACCCCTCAAACCATCCGCCGCGACCTGAACCAACTGGCTGACGCCAACAAAATTCGCCGTCACCACGGGGGCGCGGCGCTCGAATCCAGCACCGTCAATACCGCCTATGCCACCCGAAAAATCCTCAACCATGGCGAGAAAGAGCGCATCGCACAATGCCTGGCGGCACAGATTCCAGATGGCGCCTCGGTCTTTATCAATATCGGCACCACCACGGAAACCGTAGCCCACGCCCTGCTACAACACCGTGACCTGCGCATCGTCACCAACAACATTCATGTCGCTTCCATACTCAGCGCCAAGGAGGACTTTTCCGTCATCATCGCTGGCGGCGAAGTGCGCAGCCGTGATGGCGGCATTGTCGGTGAAGCCACCCGTGACTTTATTCACCAGTTCCGCATGGATTACGGCATCATCGGCATCAGCGGCATTGATGAAGACGGCTCCTTGCTAGACTTTGACTACCGCGAAGTGCGCATTGCCCAGTCCATTATCCAGAATTCCAAGCAAGTCTTTCTGGCGGCCGACCACTCCAAGTTTGGTCGCAGCGCCATGGTGCGTCTAGGCAATCTTAGCCAAGTACACACCCTAGTGACTGATCAACCCCCTCCCAAGCACATCCAGCAGCTACTTGCCCTGCACCAGGTCGAACTGATCGTCGCCGATCACTGAGCCTCCTCACCCCCGACGTTTTCTAGACGCTGCTTCTGCCTACGCTGTTTCTGCCGACAACCGGAGCAGAAACAGCTTTGCATTTTCGCTTTAGCAAATTTGCGCTTGCGTTTATTTTTTGAGCCGCCTAAACTTTCGAAAATGTTCGTTTATGTTGATTTTCGAATTTACGCAGGTAGCTTATGAGCGAATCAGCCCAACTTCCCTTCGACCTGGTCGTCATCGGTGGCGGCATCAATGGCGTGGGTATTGCTAACGATGCAGCAGGCCGCGGACTACGCGTGCTGCTGTGTGAGCAAGCAGACTTAGCCAGCGCCACCTCCTCAGCCAGCTCTAAGTTGATTCATGGCGGCTTACGCTACCTGGAATACTATGAATTCCGCTTGGTTAAAGAGGCCTTACAAGAGCGCGAAGTGCTGCTACGCAAGGCTCCTCATATTGTCTGGCCATTACGCTTTCGTCTGCCTCACCGCCCTCATCTGCGCCCCGCGTGGATGATTCAGGCTGGTTTGTTTCTATATGACCACCTGGGCAAGCGCGTAACTCTGCCCGCTTCCGAGCGCATTCGTTTTAAAGCCGGTAGCGCCTTACAAAGCCACATTCATCAGGGCTTCGAATATTCTGACTGCTGGGTAGATGACGCCCGAATGGTGGTGCTGAATGCGATGCAGGCACGTAGTCTCGGTGCAGAAATCGTCACGCGCACCCGCTGCGTCCATGCCACTCGGCAAACAGGACAACTCTGGCATTTAACCCTGGAACACAGCGAAAGTGGCGAGAAGCGCCATGTGCAGGCACGCGCCGTAGTCAATGCTGCCGGCCCCTGGGTAGCCTCCTTCTTCGATACCGCGTTGGAGCGCCGAGCGCCTAAGCAGATTCGGTTAGTCCAAGGCAGTCACATGGTGGTGCCCCGTCTGCATAATGAGCGCCAAGCCTACATTTTGCAGAATGACGATAAGCGCATCGTCTTTGTCATCCCTTACCAGGACGAGTTCTCGCTGGTGGGTACCACCGACCTGGAATACCAGGGCGATCCTGCCAAAGTCACAATGACCGAAGGGGAAATCGATTACCTGTTACAGGTCATTAATGCCCACTTCGTTACCCAAACCACCCGTGACCAAGTGCAGTGGACCTATGCAGGCGTTCGCCCGCTTCTGGATGACGAGGCTGACAACCCCTCCGCCGTAACCCGTGACTACACCCTGGAGCTGGAAGATCAGCAAGGCAAACTGCCATTGATTTCTGTCTTTGGCGGCAAAATCACCACCTATCGTAAGCTGGCGGAAGCGGCAGTCGACAAACTAGCCCCTTACTTCCCCCATATGCGTGCGCCCTGGACTGCGCAAAGTCCTCTGCCTGGTGGCGGTTTTGCTGACCACAGCAGCCTGGAGCAGTACTTGCAACAACGCTACCCCTGGCTACCGGACCGACTGAATAAGCGCTTAGTACGCAGTTACGGCACCCTGAGTCTCGATATTCTCGGTAACAGTCAAAGTCTGAGCCAGCTAGGCCAACACTTTGGCGACACCCTGTACCAGGCCGAGGTGGATTACCTGACACAATATGAGTGGGCGCAGAATAGTGAAGATATCCTCTGGCGCCGCTCCAAACTGGGCCTGTTCCTCAGCACTGAGCAACAGCAACAATTAGGCGACTACCTAGCTGGTCATCGCCCCGCTTGGCCCAAAGCCGTTAATCATTCCTGACACCACTCCTGGTGGCTTCCGTTGCCCTCCTTGTGAGGGCTTTTTTCTTTTGATAATCAACGGGATTAACCCTGCTGTTGGGCAGACTGGTGCATTAGCTGCGATAACGGCAACGCGGCAATCAACCAGGCTATAACAGTCACCACCAGCATCATTTGCAGTAATTGCTGAAACTGCCAACCCCAATCTAGCAAGCTACCAAATAGCGCCGGAGATAAGCCCGAGGCAAACACCACCAAGGCGCCATAGCGGGCGCGGTAATAGCCCAGTGCCTCTGCTCCCCAAAGCTGTACCAGCAAGCTGACTGCCATGGCCTCCTGCATGCCCATGCAGATACCGCCACCTAGTAGGATTAAGGCAACGCCTAGCCCGCCCTGCAGCTGCCATCCCAGCAATAGGCCCAGCGCAAACGGCAACACAAAGACTAGTGCGACCCGGGCAGCGCCCAACCGGTCCACCGCCGCCCCGCCAAATAATGCTCCGGGAATCTTTACCAAGCCAAGCAGCAACATCGCCAGGGCATAGCTGGTACTGGAGCTACCCAAGTCAGCATTGAAACGCCCCTGGTAGATAAAGATCCCGGTCAGACAGGCAGGTAACAGGCAAAACAGCGGCACTAGGCAAAGAAAGCGTGAATCTCTCCAGGGAGAGGGAAGCCGCACCGCCGCCTGACTCCCCCGCACAGAGGCTGCCGGACGGCGCAAAGTTTGACAGGGCCACACTAGCAGCCAGGCGGCAGCTATCAATGCCCAAGCTAACCACCAAAACTGCTGCCAACTAATCAAGGCCAGGGCCATCACCACCAAAGGCGGCAGCAATGCCTCCGCCAGAGGAAAACCCAGGCCAATTAATGCCAAAGCCCGACCGCGATAAGTGCCTGCCTGACGCCCAACCAGGGTGCTAGCCCAATGGGTTAACAACCCCTGCCCACAAAAACGTAGTAGCGCCACCCCCAACATGGCGAGCCCCGCCCAGGGCGCAAGCGTTAACAGCCCGACTCCCAGACTTAAGCCCAACAAGGTCAACCATAAAAAGCGCCCAGGCGACATCCAGTCCAGGGCCCCGCCTAAACGCATCACCAAAAACGCACTACAGAGCGTAATGGCAGAATAGAAACTACCGAAACCAGCACTATCGAGTTGCACTTGTTGCTGAATCGGCTGCAAAAACAGGCCAAAGAAGAAGCTTTGTCCCAGCTGACTGCTCAACACAGCCAATAACCCCACTGCTAATAACTGCGGCTGCTGTTGCAGAAGATCGCGGTAGCTCATTCATCCCTCCTGATTGCTAGCCTGAGTCTATGCCAGCCAAATAGGGATGCAAAAAAAATCGGGGCGCTGGGCCCCGATTTTCTGCCTGTTACCGATGCTTACTTACGGGCATCTTCCCAGGACTTCAGCAGTTCCGCATAGGGAACGGTTTCCCCTTGCGGCTTCTCGTTAGCCAGCTTGGCCTTAGGTGAGCCAGGCTTGTTCAGCCAGTAGGACGGATCCTGTGGCTCGTTCAGCTTGGGACCACAACCACCCTGGACACCGGCACGCTCAAGACGCTCCAGAACTTTGTCCTGGGCAGCAGCCAGACCATCCAGTGCTTCCTGGGGAGTTTTTTCACCGTTAGCGGCTTCTGCAATGTACTGCCACCACAGCTGAGCCAGCTTGGGATAGTCAGGTACGTTGGTACCAGTGGGAGTCCACTGCACACGCGCAGGGCTACGGTAGAACTCAACCAAACCACCCAGCTTGGGCGCTGCCTGAGTCATGGCTTCAGAGTTAATGTCAGATTCACGAATCGGAGTCAGACCCACCAGAGTCTTCTTCAGGGAGACGGACTTTGACACCACAAACTGAGCATACAACCATGCAGCTAAACGACGCTCTTTAGGTGTAGAGGCCATAAAGGTCCAGGAACCGGCGTCCTGATAACCCAGTTTCTGGCCTTCTTCCCAGTAAGGACCCTTGGGAGAGGGAGCCATCCGCCATTTGGGAGTACCGTCCTCATTGACCACCGGCAGACCTTGCTTGGTCATATCGGCAGTAAAGGCGGTGTACCAGAAGATCTGCTGGGCAATATTACCCTGGGCAGGTACAGGGCCAGCCTCAGAGAAGGTCATGCCTTGCGCTTCAGGCGGCGCGTACTGGCGCAGCCAGTCCACATACTTGGTAGTCGCATAGACCGCAGCTGGGCCATTGGTGGCACCACCACGGGCAACACTGGAGCCCACTGGACGACAGCCATCGACACGGATGCCCCACTCATCTACCGGCAGGCCGTTAGGAATACCTTTGTCGCCAGCACCGGCCATGGAGAACCAGGCATCGGTGAAACGCCATCCAAGGGATGGGTCTTTCTTACCGTAGTCCATGTGGCCATACACACGCTGACCATCAATTTCTTTCACGTGCACACTGAAGAACTCAGCAATATCTTCATAAGCAGACCAGTTCTTGGGAACCCCGAGCTCATAGCCGTAGATTTCCTTGAACTTACTCTTCAGTTCAGGACGCTCAAACCAATCTGCACGGAACCAGTACAGGTTGGCAAATTGCTGGTCAGGCAGCTGATAGATTTTGCCATCAGGCCCTGTGGTGAAAGACAGACCGATAAAATCTTGCAGATCCAAGGTGGGCAGGGTGTATTCCATGCCATCCCCTTCGATCATGTCGCTGATGGGCACCACCTTGCCATAACGGAAGTGAGTACCAATCAGGTCAGAGTCGTTGATGTAAGCATCATAGATGTTCTTATCAGACTGCATTTGTGTCTGCAGTTTTTCGACCACGTCCCCTTCTTGAATCAGGTCGTGGTTAATCTTGATACCGGTGATTTCATAGAAGGCTTTTGCCAGTACTTTAGACTCGTACTCGTGCGTAGTGATCGTTTCCGACGCGACGTTGATTTCCATTCCACGGAACTCTTTGGCGGCGTCAATAAACCACTGCATCTCTTCCAACTGCTGCTCTTTAGTCAGAGTAGAAACATCAAATTCAGAATCTACCCATTTTTTAGCCGCATCTTGGTACTGATCAGCCAGAGCTTCCCAGCTGATACCGGACATCGCCAGCAGCGCGCTCAGCGCCACTGCCTTTTTCAGTTTGTTGTTATTGTTGTACATAAGTACCTCTTATTTAGGTCGATGAATGATTTCTATTCGGCACTGCTGTTAAGTCGTCCCTTCGAGTCGTCGTCACCCCCATTTCATCACGATAAACATCCACACCAGGGCAATAGCGAAGGCCACCCAGATGCTCCAGTCAGTGGCACCTACCACCAGCAGGTGGAGATAGGCGCTTCCCAGTAAGCCGATAAACAAGCGATCACCACGGGTAGTGCTGATCGGCAAGAAGCCCTTGCGCTCAACACAGGGGGAGCGGATTTCCGCCACCGTCATCACCACCAGAATGCAGGCAATCACGCTAAAAAAGGTGGCGGTCGGAACCGTCCAAGCCATCCATTCCATCTTCAGCCCTCCTTACACTCGACCCAGGGCAAAGCCCTTGGCCACATGGTTACGCACAAACCAGATCACCAGCATGCCAGGCAGGATTGTCAGTACCCCTGCTGCGGCCAGCACGCCCCAATCAATCCCCGACGCCGAGACCGTACGCGTCATCACCGCCGCGATGGGTTTGGCATCCACCGAGGTCAGAGTGCGCGCCAGCAGTAGTTCTACCCAAGAGAACATGAAGCAGAAGAAGGCCGTCACACCGATGCCGGAGCGAATCATGGGGATAAAGATCTTGACGAAGAACTTTGGAAAGCTGTAACCATCGATATAAGCGGTTTCATCGATTTCCTTGGGAACGCCGGACATAAAGCCTTCCAGAATCCAAACCGCTAGAGGCACGTTGAACAGGCAGTGCGCCAAAGCAACGGCAATATGGGTATCAAACAGCCCAACCGAGGAATACAGCTGGAAGAACGGCAACAGGAATACCGCAGGCGGTGCCATCCGGTTGGTCAACAACCAGAAGAACAGATGCTTATCCCCCAGGAACTTATATCGGGAAAAAGCATAGGCCGCAGGCAGCGCCACCAGTAGGGAGATGGTGGTATTCATCGCCACGTAGTACAGGGAGTTGAGATAACCCATATACCAACTCGGATCGGTAAAAATCACCTTATAGTTGGCCAGGGTGAAATCCTGCGGGAACAGCGTCAGGCCGCCGAGGATTTCAGTATTGCTCTTAAAAGACATGTTCAGCAGCCAGTAAATCGGTACCAGCAGGAAGAACACATAAGCCAGGAGGACAATGAGTTTACGTGTTTGCATAGCGCGCTCCTCAGCCTTGTTTGTCGCTGTGGGTCATGGCGGTGTAGAACACCCAGGACACCAGCAGAATGATGAGGAAGTAAATCAACGAGAAGGCAGCCGCCGGCCCCAGATCAAACTGTCCCACTGCCATCTTGGTCAGGGTCTGACTGAGGAAGGTGGTGGAATTACCCGGGCCGCCGCCGGTCAGTACAAAGGGCTCGGTGTAGATCATGAAAGAGTCCATGAAGCGCAGCATCACACCGATCAGCAGCACACTTTTCATTTTCGGCAACTGGATGTGCCAGAAGATTGCCCAATTCGAAGCACGGTCAATACGTGCTGCTTGATAGTACACATCCGGGATGGCACGCAGGCCGGAGTAGCACAGCAGCGCCACCAGTGAGGTCCAGTGCCAAACATCCATCAACAGTACCGTGGCCCAGGCATCTCCTGCATTGGAGGCATAGTTGTAATCCACCCCAAGACTGGCAAGCGCCCAGCCCATCAGCCCGATATCCGCACGGCCAAAAATCTGCCAAATCGTCCCGACCACGTTCCAGGGAATCAGCAAGGGAATTGCCAAGACGATCAGAGTCAAGGATGCCCACTTACCCTTGGTTGGCATCGCCAACGCCACCGCAATCCCCAACGGAATTTCAATCAACAGCACGCAGGCTGAGAAGATAAATTGACGCAGCAAAGAGTCATGCAAACGCGGATCTTGCAGCACATCGCGGTACCAGTCGGTGCCGACAAAGTAGCGGGTGCTTTGATCAAAGATGTCCTGTACCGAGTAGTTCACCACCGTCATCATCGGAATGATGGCGCTGAAGGCCACCAGCAAGAACACCGGTAAGACCAGGAACCAGGCTTTATTATTTTCAATCTTGTTCATGGTTATTACTCCACCAGATACTCGTCCACATACACTTTCAGCCACTGCTCAGGGAAGCTGATACGGGTATGCTTCTGGGGAACTTTCTGATCTTCCTGCAGGCGCACCTTGAACTGGTGATTACCCAGACGCAGGGTCAGAATCTTGTAGGTACCCAAGTCCTCGGTGTGCAACACATCGCACTCATAGGCCTCCTCATAGGGAGTGTCCCAGACGTGGATAAACTCTGGACGAATACCAATTTTGATATTGTTGCTTGGCACCTCGGCCAGCAGCTTGTTGATCCGCTCCGGCAGCGGCACCTTGATGGTGTCAAACTGCACGCCACCCTCGCAGCGCATCACCTCCACCAGGTTCATACCGGGGCTGCCGATAAAGAAGCCAACAAAGGTGTGAGCCGGTTTCTCAAACAGTTCCCGCGGGGTACCAAACTGCACAATCTGGCCGCCATACATCACCGCAATCTTGTCCGCGAAGGTGGAAGCCTCCAGCTGATCATGGGTGACGTAGACCATGGTGATATTGAACTGCTCATGGATCTGCTTGAGCTTGCGCCGTAGCTTCCACTTCAAATGTGGATCGATCACCGTTAGCGGCTCATCGAACAGAATCGCCGATACATCGTCCCGCACCAGGCCGCGCCCCATGGAGACCTTCTGCTTTTCATCAGCGGTTAGATTTTTCGCCTTCTTGTTAAGCACCGGATGTAACTCCAGCACCTCGGCGATCTCATTCACCTTAGAGCGCACTTTGGACTCTGACAGCCCTTGGTTACGCAAGGGGAAAGCCAGGTTGTCAAACACCGTCATGGTGTCGTACACCACCGGGAACTGAAACACCTGGGCAATGTTGCGTTGCTCCGGCGCCAGGCGGTTCACCTCTTTCTGGTCGAACAGCACCTTACCCTCTGAGGGCACTAATAAGCCGGAGATAATATTCAGCAGCGTACTCTTGCCGCAGCCGGATGGACCCAGCAGTGCATAGGCACCACCCTGCTCCCAGACATGATCCATCTGCCGAATAGCATAATCCTGCGGGCCGCTTGGCTGGCGGCTATAACTGTGCGCCAGCCCCTGTAAACGTATTTCAGCCATGCTTCCTCCTAGATACGTCGGCTGGGGGCTTGAATCAGCCCACCATGCAGGTCAAAGACGAACAACTTGTGGGTGGGCACATAGACTCGAATGGGCTCATCCACGTCATACTCGTGTACACCGGACAGATGCAGAACGAGGGAGAAGTGATCGTTTTTCACATGCAGGAAGGTTTCTGAACCGCTGATTTCGGCCAGATCCACGGTGACAGACAGTTCAAGGTCGTCATCATTGCAAGGCACCAAACCAACATGGCTAGGGCGCACACCAAAGCGATAATTACCCGCTTTAATGCCGCTCAGGTCCTGATTAAGGGGGAAGTGCACATAGTCATCGAAGGTCACCTCAGATTCGGTCACCTTGCCATCCAGCAAGTTAATCGGCGGTTCAGAGAACAGCTCTGCGGCGATAACCGAATTAGGACGGTGATAGACCTCAGCCGTTTTCCCCGACTGAATAATGCGGCCTTCATGGATGATGGTTGTCGTACCACCTAATGCCAGGGCCTCGTTAGGCTCAGTAGTGGCATAAATCGCGATGGTATTGCGGGATTTGAACAGCTCGCGCATTTCCTGGCGCAGCTCTTCGCGCAGTTTGTAATCGAGGTTCACCAGGGGTTCATCGAATAGCACCAAATCGGCATCCTTCACCAACGCCCGCGCCATCGCAGTACGCTGTTGCTGACCACCGGATAGTTCCAGCGGCAGGCGATGCAAATAGGCCTCGATGTGCAGCATCTCAGCGGTTTCCCGCACCTTACGGTCGATGACCGCCGCACTCTCTCCAGCTAATCGCAGAGGTGAAGCGATGTTTTCAAACACGCTCAGGTTGGGATAGTTAATGAATTGCTGATACACCATGGAGACGTTGCGTTGGCGCACCGGCACGCCGGTGACATCGGCTCCATTCATTAGAATACGGCCAGAGGTAGGTTGATCTAACCCTGCCATCAATCGCATCAGTGTAGTTTTTCCGGCCAGTGTCCTCCCGAGGAGAACGTTGAAGGACCCTGGCTCGAAAGTCAGACTGGCATCATCGATATAAAGCTGTTTATCGACGACGCGAGTGACATGTTCTAGCGTCAAAGACATGCTGTGTCCTTAATTGTTGTTATTGCACCCGACCGCTGGGTTGGTCAGCGGTCACATGTAGCAATACGAAAAGCCAGAATCATGCCAGCTTCATCAACACAGCCTGAAAAAACACTTTATCCTTTATAAATCAACTATTTAAAATAAAATCCTGCTCTTTCCAAAATGTTCGCTAGCGAAAATGAACAGTACAAACTGTTGACTTTACACAGGGACTGACAACAGAATCTGTTCAACCTGAACACTCGTGAACAATAACAATCTGGGGTCAGGGCCATGCCTTTAACCAAATCTCCTTCCCTGCTCCCCCATGAGCAGGTGATACGCGACTCTTGGGATCGCTGCCGCCGCTTTGGCCTCAGCCATCACTCCACCCCAGAGCTGCATAAACCCCCCCAGGGTGAAGTACACACCCTGCTGGAGGGTAATCACTTTTTAGTGCAAACCACTCATCACGAAGTGCTGCCCTACTATGAACACATCCTGTCTAACTCCAACTGTTTGATTTTATTAGCAGATGGTACAGGCCAGGTGTTGCAATCCTGGGGGGATCAACGCTTTTTAGAACCCATGCAAGTCTGCGGTTTTGAGCCCGGTACCAGTTGGATTGAGCGGTACACCGGCACCAATGCGATTGGTACGGCCCTGGCATGTGGGCAAGCGGTACAAATTCAGCGGGATGAACACTTCCTGAAGGCCAATCGTTTTATGACCGGCAGCGCTGCGCCGATTTACGACGCCAATCGAGAGCTGATCGGGGTGCTGGATGTTTCCAGTGATGCTTATCTGCCCCAGACCCACACCCTGGGCATGGTCAAGATGATGACTCAGTCGGTGGAGAACAGGTTGATCATTAACCTGTTCAAGGATGAACACTTTTCGTTAACCTTTAACACCAACCTGGACAACCTCGACTCCCAGTGGTCAGGCATGCTGATCTTTACCGAGCAGGGCGCTGTGATTTCTGCCAATCGCCGGGCAGACATGTTGCTGGGCTTGGAGTTGTCCTTGGTGAACATTGAAAGCCTGTTTGATATTCCACTGCGTCAACTGATCAATCACCCGGAAAACACCCCCTTTCCTCTTACCGCTTTTGGTAAGTACCGCTTCTACGGGATGCTGAAGCGCCCCCTGATCACCCGCATCAAAGCGCGGGATTTTCGTCAGACAAGCCCAGCGCCGGTCATTCCCATGCCAAGCAAAAACAGCAATCACGCAGAATTCACCCTCGAATCGATTAACCTGGGCGATCCCCGTATTGATAAAGCCGTACGCCAGGCCGAGCGCTTGCAAGATAAAGATATTCCCGTGTTGATTCATGGTGAAACGGGCGTGGGCAAAGAGGTATTCGTTAAGGCACTGCACCACTCCAGTAGTCGGGCCAATTACCCGCTGGTCGCGGTTAACTGTGCCGCTATTCCCAGTGAGCTGGTCGAGTCTGAGTTGTTCGGATACGAAAAAGGGGCTTTCACCGGCGCCAGTAGCAAAGGCAGTATTGGCCTGATCCGCAAAGCCCATAAGGGCACACTCTTTCTCGACGAGATCGGTGACATGCCCTTAAAAGTTCAGGCTCGTTTACTAAGAGTCTTGCAAGAGCGTAGAGTCACCCCCCTGGGCAGCACTGAGTCCTATCCGGTCGATATCCGCCTGGTATCCGCCACCAACCGCCCTCTCAAACAAGATGTAGCGGAGGGACTTTTCCGCCAGGATCTGTATTACCGGGTGAGTGGCCTTAACCTGGAATTGCCACCATTGCGTGAACGGGTAGATAAAGAAGCGCTGATTCAGAGCATCTGGCAACGTTATCGCGAAAGTGATCAGGTGGCGGGCATTCGCGCTGATACGCTAACGCTATTACTCTCTCATCCTTGGCCCGGCAATATCCGTCAGCTCGTCAGCGTCTTGCAGATTGCCCTGGCCATGGCAGACCAAGAGCCCATCAGCCCTGAACATCTACCTGATGATTTTTATACGGACTTACAGCCTAGAGTCAGTCATCACAAGGATACGATGCCCTCAGTCGGTCTAACCGCAGTGGAAGAGGAAGAAGACTTGGAACAGCTTTTACAACACTGTGATGGCAACCTGTCTCAAGTCGCCCGTAAGTTAGGTGTCTCACGCAATACACTGTATAAACGTCTGCGCGAACAAGGCCTCAGATAACTGCTCATATAGCGATAAACGCAACTGTTACGACAAACGTCGTACTTTCCAGGGCGCTCCCCTGCTCTATAGTTAAGCCATTCTTTGTTGGCGTAGAGTAGGATTGCAGCATGTTTAACGCGCTCGTTTTGAAGCAGCAAGAGACAGGCCTCTGTGCTCAGATAGAACGGCTCTCCACTAAGGATTTACCCGATGAGCCGATTCTGGTTGAAGTCGCCTACTCCTCTCTTAATTACAAGGATGGCCTCGCGGTTACCGGTAACGGCAAGATTGTGCATCAATACCCGATGGTGCCAGGGATTGATTTAGCGGGGCGTATCCTGCAGTCGGCTGATCCGCACTGGCAAGCCGGCGATCAAGTCATTCTAACCGGTTGGGGAGTCGGTGAACGCTACTGGGGTGGTTACGCTCAGCAGATGCGGGTAAAGGGTGAATGGCTAGTACCCTGCCCGTCATCACTAAGCGCACTAGAAGCCATGTCTATCGGTACCGCAGGACTCACCGCTATGCTCTGCGTCATGGCGCTCGAACAAGGCCAAGTGGCTGCCGGTGCGCCCGTATTAGTAACAGGGGCTGCAGGTGGCGTTGGCTCCTTTGCTGTCGCTCTCTTGGCAGCACTGGGCTATGAGGTACATGCCCTTACTGGACGGACAGAAACCCATGATTACTTACGTCACTTGGGCGCCGAACAGATAATTGACCGTAGCGAATTACAACAACCGGCTAAGCCCCTTGAGAGCCAACGCTGGGCTGGGGTAATTGATACAGTCGGTGATCAAATCCTGGCAAAGGCATTGGCCCAATGCCAGTACGGCGCGACCGTGGCTGCCTGTGGCTTAGCAGCAGGTTTTAAACTGCCCACCACCGTCATGCCATTTATCTTACGTAATGTGCGTTTACAGGGAGTGGATTCAGTCATGTGCCCTCGCCCCCTGCGTGAACAGGCATGGCAACGTCTGGCAGCGCTAGTCCCCCCGCAACTGTACCAACAAGGCATTGAAGTGGTTGGGCTGGAAGAGGTGGTGAGCAAAGCTGAAGCCATCGTGTCAGGCAGGGTGAAAGGCCGGGTGGTGGTTGACCCTAACCTTTAGAAAAACGTCTAGGCGGTGTAACAAACACCGCCTAGCAAAGCCAATTACAACTCGCCGCGAGCGGGATAATCATTTTTCACAACAAAATCAATCGCCCCCAAAATCTCGCGAAAGTGCGGACGTGCAAAAGGCATTGTGCTGATATTGCCCCAATACAGGCTTAAATCGGGGCGCACCAAAAACAGCCCTGGCTCACTAAAGCGTGCCGGCTCTTCAATGCCAATCGAGGTTTTGCCGCGCCCTGCCGACATATACAGCCCCCAGGCTCGTGCTTGCTGTTCTGTAACTCCGTAGCCAATGGCCAACTGATCTAATCCCCACTCTACCTGGGCTTGCTGTGCACGCTCTTGGCTATCACTACTAGCGACCAAAATCTGGATGCCTCGCTCGGCAAACTCTGCCGCCAGTTTATTCAACTCCTGCAAATAATTACGACAAATTGGGCAATGCAGGCCACGATAAAACACCAGCATCGTAAATGGCCCCTGGTGTCCCGGGGTTAGCTGCCAAGGACCTTGCAAAGTTGATAAGGCTAAAGATGGGACTTGCTGACGTGGAATTAATGCCATGTGATTTCTCCTCTCCTACCCGAGTGATAGGTCTATAGCATAGACGCCACATCAGAACTTATGGCAACCTTATATGGCATTAATTATTGCAGATAGTACAAATGGATCGTTTAACAGACTTACTTAGACTCTTTCAACCTCATGTTGTGACTGCCACCCTGTTGGATAAAGATGGCTTAAATCAAACCATCGAAGGGCAAAGTTATCTTTACTGGCTTTACCAGGGCCAGGCACAGTTAGTCCATCAAAGCCATCAATATGATATTGAGGCTCCCGTACTCTTGTGGCTACCGGAGCAAGGCCAGCACCGCTGGCACTCCATTGATCCAAACATCCGCTGCATTGCCTGCAAACTGGACTTTGGCCGAGCACAGCTCAATCCATTGCTGGATGCTCTCCCGCCCATGCTGAGCTTACCGCCCGCAGAGCAGGTTGAAATTCAAGCCTTGCAGCAACTGATCGAGAGCGAGTTAACACAGCCACGTTGTGGTCATCAGCAAGTTATTCATCGACTTTGTGAAGTGCTCTTCATCCACATCCTGCGCTACTTGCTGGCAAATCAGGTGATTGAGACAGGGATTCTTGCTGCACTGGCAGATAGCAAACTTGCTAAAGCGCTTATTGCTATCCACCAACAACCCGGCCATCCCTGGCATCTGCTTGAACTGAGCAAGCTTGCTGGCATGTCGAGAAGTGCCTTTGTACAACAGTTCAAAGCCAAGGTCGGTATGCCTCCCGGCGATTACCTTATTCGTTGGCGCATGCGTTTAGCGCAATTGCGCCTACAGAGCGAAGCCCCAGCCATTGCTATCCTGGCTGAGGAGCTTGGCTATCAAAGCGAAGCGGCCTTTCGACGCGCGTTTAAACGAGTGTTGGGAGTACCACCAGGACAGTTAAGTGCCCCTTAAACGCAAACACCCGACCAAGGCCGGGTGCTGCATAACAAAAGATGCTAACGAATGAAAACCGGCGTCAAGCCTGAGCCCCACAGAATAGCCGTGGTAGCTAACATGCCGACTAACACACACAGTCCAACTGTTAATACCGAAGTAGAGAAGAGAAAACCACGCTCTTCCGGAATCCGCATCACAATGGGCACCCCCACATATAGCAGGTACACCGTATAAGCGACCGCCCCCATTCCAACAAAAACATCAAACCAGAGAATAGGCAACAGGGCCGCCAACCCTGACATAAACAAAGGTGTTGCGGTAAAGGTGGTCAGTACCATACAGCGATCTAAGCTAGCATCTGAGCCGTAGGTCTTTTCCATCCAGTAAACGCTGTAAGCCATCGCCCCTACTCCAACTAGCAAAGCGAAATAAAAAGCAATGGCAATAGGTAAGGCACTTTCAACAGAGAGTTTGACGTAGTCGCCACCGGAGATACTCCAGCCCATCTGTGTTGTTCCAATAAACATAGACAGTGCTGGTATAGCCGCTAGCCAACAGAGGTGATGCGTATATAGATAGCTAATACTGTATTGCTCTTCACGGATGGAGTCCCACTCTTGCTTTGGGTGGTACACCAGTCCCCAGATATGCTGAAAGAACATAGTTGCTTCCTCCGATTATTGTCGTTATCACACCCACGCTTACACCTGACTCCTCCTGTATTCATAGGGTTAAGTAATGATCTATCAAGAGCACAGCAAAGACTGCCATGATGTACTTTATCGAAAACCAGAACATCGCCATCGGCGCTTGCTGATCCTCTGCTTTCCATACTCGCCAAGTCCATTGTGCAAAGCGAATATTCAAGCCACACATGCCCACTAAGTATAGCCAACCGCTCATACCTGTCAGGAATGGAAACATCGTGACGGCAAACAACAGGCAGGTATAGAGGACGATATGTAAGCGGGTGAAGGCTTCACCATGGGTGACTGGCAGCATCGGCACTCCTGCACGGGCATATTCTTCTTTCTTATGCAGCGCCAGCGCCCAAAAATGTGGCGGTGTCCAAGCAAAGATAATTAAGACCAACAATAAGCTCTCGGCTGCCACCTCGCCAGTCACTGCAGTCCAACCTAACAGCGGAGGCGCTGCCCCAGCTAAACCACCAATGGTGATATTTTGTGGTGTAGCACGCTTGAGAAAAGCCGTGTAAATCACGGCATACCCAATCAGAGAAGCCAATGTCAGCCAAGCCGTCAATGGATTGACCTGCAAAGCCAAAATCGTAATTCCCGCAGTGCCGATACAACCGGCAAATATCAGAGCCTGTTGCTGGCTCACTTGCCCCTGCGGCAACGGACGACGATGAGTGCGGGCCATTAATGCATCCAGCTTAGAGTCGACTAACTGATTAATAGCTGCAGCAGACCCTGCTGACAAAGCAATCCCCAGTGTTCCCCAAAACAAAGCTCGCCAGGGTAACGACTCATCAGCTAGCAACATCCCAACCACAGCAGTTAACAACATGACTGCAACAACCCTCGGTTTAGTGAGGGCGTAATAAGCTTGGATTTGCTCATACCCTAGGGTACGGACTGTCAGCGTACGCCAGTTCATAGCAATCCTCCCTGCCACTTTGCTTGTGGCTGCCACAGCGAATGCACCGCCCAGACGTATGCCAACAGCAACGCCAGAGCCCCAGTGTTATGTGCCAGCGCCAACGAAAGTGGCAACTGCAATAGAACATTAGCAATTCCAATGGAAAGCTGAACACCTAAAGTAATCAGCAGTAATAAAGCTTGTTTGCGCAAATGCTGACGCCACAACGCCAACGCGACCAATAAGCTCACCACTGTCACCAAAACCGCACCAACGCGATGAGTCCAGTGAATGGCTACCCTAGCCTCTCCATTTAACTGTCCTCCCAGATAATTCGGTCCTACTTCTTGCGCAATATTAAAACCTTCCTGGAAGTTCATTGGTTCAGGCACCCACTGAGCCTGACAACGAGGAAAGTCTGGGCAAGCAAAAGCAGCGTAGTTGGAGCTTGTCCATCCCCCCAGCACAATCTGCACAATCACTAACCCCAAACCCAGGCTCGCTAACAAGCCTCGCCTCCGCTGTCTAGATTGGGAGCCTGATAACAGTGGCTTAATATTCGGTGATAATGCCCTTATCCTGAGAATTAATAAGCACAGTAGTAGCAGCGTCGTAAAACCGCCCAGTAGATGTAGAGTTACCACTTGAGGCCAAAGCTTTAGTGTCACCGTCCACATACCAAACATTGCCTGCACTACGACAACAACAAGCAGGGTGTAACTTAATCCTTTCGGATATCCAGGTGATTGACGCATAGCCCCCCAAGCTAAGGCCAGTATTAATAGCCCTAGCATGCCCGCTGCATAACGGTGAATCATTTCCGCCCAACCTTTAGTGTGGTCAACCGGAAAATCAGGATATCGCGCTTCCGCGATAGCGACATGATGGTCGGCCACTGGTACCGTTAAAAAGCCATAACAGCCAGGCCAGTCCGGACAGCCAAGTCCTGCATCAAGTAAACGAGTTAAGGCACCAAGAGTTACCACAACAAAAGCTAGTAAACAGCCTAATATGGCTAATCGATACGCTGTTCTGACACCCATAGCACACCTTTTATTGTTATTAGCAGTGTTGGTAATTCACTATCTATGCTGGTTTATTAACCAATATTGGAAAGTTTGAGTAAACGTTGAAGATCTTTCAGGATCCAACGGGCTTCTGTATTCAATGGATAATTTATGACAATGTTGCCGTGTGGATCGATCACCGTCAGCGACAACTCTGGCACTTGTTGATCAATAAAGTTAACTCGCTCTATCCTGGCAAAGGGATCGCCCTCCACAGCCGCCATACTTGCATCTGCCCAGACCCTCATAACCCTAGGCGCTTCTCTTCCCAAGGCTAAATGTAACTGTGTCACCTCCTCTACTCTTGTCAGACAACGTTTATCACAACTACCCGCGACACTGAGATAAAGGCTCCAACGCCCTAGCCATGCTTTATTAAGCTCAGTATCACCCTCTAGCCACTGACTATAATCAATAACAGGATTAAAGAAATGGCCATGCTCTTTTGTGGCTTCCGGCTTCCAGCCGCTAAAATAGAGTATCTGAGCCAAAACAATGGGTACCAAACTAATCGCCAATACTGCCCATAGAGACCAGCGAATGCTTCCACCTCTTAAGCTCTGCGCAACCATATCCAATACCCCATACTAAGAGAAGCTAACAACCACCATTGAACAGCATAGCCAAGGTGTTTCTCTGCTGAAATAGTATTTAGCTGCCAATGCGATATAAATCCAGTCGTATTATCAACGACTCGTAACTCATAATCAGGTAACTTAATCGCAAACCTTTCCTCAATAAGGCCTTTTTCAACCCAAGGAATTAACTGCTTATCTTCTGAAACTGTGGGAAAACTACCCAACTTCAAGGCTGGCTGTGCATAAGGAAAAACTTTAACGCGAGCTTTAAGCGTCGCTGCTATAGAGCGTATCTCAGGGAGTAGGCTACGATCATTCCATGGCAACCAACCAAGATTAACCAAGACCAAGCTTGAAGTAGGTAGCTGAAGTATTCGATATACGTCAACTCCTGCTACATTATCTACCAACTGATTATCGAGGAATCCCGTCCAATTGTTTAACCACCGTCCTTCTAACTCTAACTCAGCTCCCCATGGCGGAGTCGACATTGTAGACAACTCCTGTAAAGTAAACTGTTTCCCTGAGGCCTGTTCTAGAATACGTTTATCATTAGCGCGTTCCCATTGCCAAAATCCTAAAAACAAACCTAGACAAGCCAAAGCTAACAATAAATACTGCTTCAGCACTTTAACAATCATCGATAGGAGCACCAAAAATGTTAATCAAATCAATCATTATCATACTCTTTGTAGGCATGCTGCTGAGTCTAGCTTGTGGCTTTTACTTCCTTAACAAGGATAACAGTCAAAATATTCGTCTTCTTACTTCGTTAAAACTACGTATCAGTTTAGCCATACTCATCTTAATTTTGATCAGTTACGGCCTAGCCAATGGACAGTTAGGAAATTAGACCACATACACAAATATAAACAATCCCAACCAAACCACATCAACAAAATGCCAGTACCAGGCAGAAGCTTCAAAGCCAAAGTGTTTATCTTCAGAAAAGTGGCCTTTCAGAACCCTAACAAAGATAACTATTAATATCAGAGTCCCCAGTGTCACATGTAAACCATGAAATCCAGTCAGAATGAAAAAAGTCGCTCCATAAATTCCAGCATGTAGCGTTAGTCCTAATTCTGTATAAGCTTCGTAATACTCATATGCCTGAACGTATAAAAAAGCCAAACCTAACGCGATCGTGACAAGCATCCACAGCAACACTCCTCCCCGCTGTGCTTTTTTCAGTGCATGATGAGCCCAAGTTAAGGTGAAGCTTGATGAAACAAGCAAAATAGTATTAAGCAACGGCAAATGCCATGGATCCACTAAGCGATTTGGGCCCTGGAACTGCTCAGCATCAGGAGGTGTCATAACAGGCCATTTCGCCGTAAACTCTGGCCATAGCATGTGCGCTAGCCCTTTATCGCCCTCTCCGGCTAACCAAGGTACTGCAAACTGTCGAACATAAAAAAGCGCACCAAAAAATGCGGCAAAAAACATGACCTCAGAAAAAATAAACCAGCTCATCCCCCAGCGAAATGATCGATCCATTTGCGCATCATATAGTCCAGCCCGACTTTCACTCACTACATTAGAAAACCAGCCATAAAACATATAAAAAATAATCAACAACCCCAACAGGAAGAGCCAGGGCACTCCCTGCAAAATAAACAGCCCACCACCTAATGCACAAAAGAACAAACCTATAGAAGCAACTAATGGCCACTTACTTTCTGCCGGCACATAATAAGACCCACTCATAAAGTTCTCCTTATTATTATTTCATCGCCGTCGATACGGATTTAGTAATATCAAACAAGGTATAAGCCAAGCTCAGAGTATGAACATCTTGGTCAAGTTCTGGACTCAACATAAACACAACCGGAACACGCATTTTTTGTCCAGGCAACAGGGTCTGTTGATCAAAGCAAAAACATTGCACTTTCTTAAAATGTTGCGCTGCTAATGCTGGACTGACACTTGGTACAGCCTGGATAACAACCGACTGAGTTGTAGGATTCTCCATAACAAACCAAGCCTCATAAGTTTGTCCTGGGTGGGACTGCATCTGACTGGACTCAGCTTTAAACGCAATAGGCGTTTGCTCATTGGCAATGGTCAATAGTTGTACTTTCACTAGTCTAGAAGTATCCACTGTCGTCAAATGAGATTGACTATAAGCTTGAGTAGATGTTTTGCCATTTAAACCTGTAATTTGACAAAACACCTCATACAATGGCACTAGTGCAAAACCGAACGCAAACATTGCCAATGAAGCCAGCACTAGCGTTATCACTTGACGACGAATAGCGCTGACGCTCATCTCCTTCTCCTTACTTTACTTCAGGTGGCGTAGAAAAAGAGTGATAGGGTGCCGGTGAAGGTATCGTCCACTCTAGCCCCTCAGCCCCTTCCCAAGGATTTGCTGCCGCAGGCTCTCCCTCACGAATAGCTTTTATAATGACATAGGCAAAAAAGACTTGGGCTGTGCCAAAAACAAAGCCGCCGATACTTGATACCATATTGAAATCAGCAAATTGCAAAGCATAGTCAGGAATACGTCGTGGCATACCAGCCAAGCCAACAAAGTGCATAGGGAAGAAAGTAAGGTTTAAGCCGATAAATGACCACCAAAAATGAATTTTACCCAAAGTTTCGTTGTACATCTTGCCACACCACTTGGGTAACCAAAAATACACAGCCGCCATGATGCCGAAAATTGCACCAGGTACCAGTACATAATGAAAGTGGGCTACTACAAAGTAGGTATCATGATACTGAAAGTCAGCAGGAGAAATTGCTAGCATCAATCCTGAAAGACCACCGATCGTGAAAAGCACAATAAATGCAATTGAAAAGAGCATAGGTGTCTCAAATGTCAGCGCACCACGATACATCGTACTAACCCAATTAAACACTTTCACCCCAGTGGGTACCGCTATCAACATAGTGGCATACATAAAAAACAGCTCTGCTACCAATGGCAGCCCGACCGTAAACATGTGATGCGCCCAAACAATAAAGGACAAGAATGCAATAGAGGAAGTGGCATACACCATAGATGCATAGCCAAAAAGTTTTTTCCGGCTAAAAGCTGGAATAATATGAGAAACAATCCCAAAGGCAGGCAATATCATAATATACACTTCAGGATGTCCAAAAAACCAAAACAAATGCTGAAATAAGACTGGATCCCCACCACCTGCAGCAGAGAAAAAGCTAGTACCAAAATGCACGTCCATTAACATCATAGTGATCACGCCAGCTAAAACAGGCATGACCGCAATGAGTAGAAATGCTGTAATCAGCCAAGTCCATACAAAGAGCGGCATTTTCATAAAGGTCATGCCTGGGGCACGCATATTTAAAATTGTTGCAATAACATTAATCGCTCCCATGATCGATGATATACCGGCCATATGCATCGCAAAGATAAAAAAAGTCACGCTAGGTGGGGCATAGGTAGTCGATAAAGGAGCATAAAAAGTCCAACCAAAATTTGGACCACCCCCCTCCATCAATAAGGTTGATAACAACAACGAAAACGAAAACGGCAAAATCCAGAAGCTTAAATTATTCATTCTTGGCAACGCCATATCTGGCGCACCAATCATCATGGGAATCAGCCAGTTAGCTAAACCAACAAAAGCAGGCATAACGGCACCAAACACCATTATTAAACCATGCATAGTGGTCATTTGATTAAAAAAACCTGGATCTACCACCTGCAAGCCCGGCTGAAATAGCTCCAACCGAATAATCAGCGCCATGGTTCCACCAATCAGAAACATGATTAGAGAAAACCATAAATAAAGCGTACCAATATCTTTATGATTAGTGGTGAACATCCAACGTCCAATTCCAGAGGAGGGGCCGTGGTGATCATGGGTCACATTACTTGTAGCCACACTCATAGTGCTCTCCTCGTTATCGTTTTTCTTTGATCATCTGTGGAGAAACAACATCACCCGTCTTGTTATCCCAGGCATTCCGTTCATAAGTAATTACAGCAGCAAGATCTACATCATTAAGCTGGGCAGCAAAGGCTTGCATCGCGGTCCCTGTCACCCCTTTCAAAACCACATCAATATGCTTATCTATATCTTGCGTAACAATTGTGTTGCCATTGAGAGCAGGGAATGCGGGTGGGATACCCATACCATTAGGCTGATGACATGCAGCACAACTTGCTGCATATACCTTTTCTCCTCGCTCCATTAACTCTTCTAATGACCATTCACGATTAGCTGAATTTGCTAAAGCTGCTTTTTCAGCCTGCTTTTCTACCAACCATTCCTGATAGTCTTTTTCGGATTTGGCTACAACCACCACTGGCATAAAACCATGATCCTTACCACAGAGTTCCGCACACTGACCACGGTAAATACCTGGCTCTTCTATCTTGACCCAAGCTTCATTAATAAACCCAGGTATCGCATCTTTTTTGACCGCTAAATCTGGCACCCACCATGAGTGAATAACATCATTGGCAGTAATCAAAAAGCGCACTTTTTTACCCACAGGCAGCACTAAGGGCTCATCAACCTCTAAGAGATAGTGTTCACCTTTCGGTGCTTCATTCTGAATTTGTTCCTGAGGGGTGTTCAGATTAGAGAAAAAATCCACATCTTCATTAAGGTACTGATAACGCCATTTCCATTGATAACCTGTAATCTGAACGTCAACTTCAGCATCTGATGCGTCATACATCTTTATCAAAGTTGCCGTCGCAGGAACTGCCATAGCGATCAAAATTAACAGTGGTATAAGCGTCCAGATAATCTCTACTAATGTGCTTTCGTGAAACTGTGCTGGAATAGCTCCTCTAGACTTTCGATGATGGAGAATTGACCAGAACATGACCCCGAAAACAATCACAGCTATAGCAACACAGATCCAAAATATGGTCATGTGCAAGCCATATACATTGCGACTAATTTCTGTCACCCCAACAGGCATATTTAATGCCCAGTCAGCATAAGCAGAAGGAAGGAAAAGCAAAAACAACGGTACGACCAGTATGCGCAAAGGCACACCAAGCTTGATGCTATAGTGCATATCTCACCTACTGTCTTTGTTATTTTTATTGACAGACACCAATCCAGAGTCCGCCAGAATGCATTGATACAGATCAAGTGCAGACTTAAGTCGAGTATAGACAGTGAACAAATCTTGTCCAATCACGGACAAAAATTATTCAGATGGGATCACCCAAATTGCCACGCTAAGCAAGAGAGCACAAAACACTATCAAGAAGAGCACGCCTGCAATGATGTATGGCCAAAAAGAGTGTGACTGAAAATCACGCCTTCTATTGCGTTCGCTTTGGACGCCAAAAGCTGCAGCTAGTACACTGAGAATAATGTCAAACCAACGAGACTTAGACATATCGCCTCCTTGAAGTACACACTCACAGTATAGACGAAAATGAAAAAAGCCCTTCTGTATAAACAGAAGGGCTTTCATATGGAGCTCATGAGCAGACTTGAACTGCCGACCTCACCCTTACCAAGGGTGTGCTCTACCAACTGAGCTACATGAGCATATTAGGCGCTTGGCGATGACCTACTCTCACATGGGGAAACCCCACACTACCATCGGCGCTGAGTCGTTTCACTTCTGAGTTCGGGATGGAATCAGGTGGTTCCAACTCGCTATGGTCGCCAAGCAATTCGGTTCAGGTCTCTCTGTCTTATGTCACGCTGTGACCGCAGGTTTACCTAAATTCTGGATCGTCTTCAGTTCGTTGTCGTCATCACAACATCTCACGTTCATTCGTCAACGTGTCCCAGATCACTGGGTTATATGGCCAAGCCACACGGGCAATTAGTACTGGTTAGCTCAACGCCTCACAACGCTTAC
>NZ_KK211040.1:0-367191 GCF_000619885.1 Balneatrix alpica DSM 16621
CCGAACAAGTGGCGGAGCGGACGGGGCTCGAACCCGCGACCTCCGGCGTGACAGGCCGGCATTCTAACCGACTGAACTACCGCTCCACTCGCCAACACCACCGTACAACTTTATCGGCAGCGCCGTTGACGTGGGTGCGCATTTTACGCATTTCCTAAGTGTTGTCAAACAGTTAAATCACTTTTTTCTTTTCCGGTTAGATCAAGCCAATCTGCTCTAAATAGCGCCAAGCCCCTTCTTTTTGATTTTTGACACCCTTTCTAGAGAAGGCCTGCTTTACAAAGATGAGGAGGACTGCAGATATTGCTAAAGAGCACCGCTGGGCTTAATGTGCACTCAATTTCCACGACTCCATGATGAAGCTAAGGAGACACTATGCGTTCGGCTTTGTTTGCAGCTGCACTGTCGCTGACCCTGGCTGGGTGCGCACTCAGCCCGCAAAGCATTACTCTGGCCCCCACGATTCAACCTGGCCAGTTTGCCGCCCAGGGTCAAATCGTTAGCATCCAGGTAGAAGATCGCCGCCCCTCACCTATTATCGGCACCCGTGGCGGCGTTTATCCCAAGACCAGCACGCTGTCACTCAACAACAATCTGAATACTACCCTTAGCAATAGCCTGGCCCGCACCATGCAACAAATGGGTTTCCGGATTGCGCCCCCCGGACAGGGTGACGCCAACCTGACCGTTATCATTGATCAGCTTACCTATGATAGCGGCGTGAAGAATCTGCTCACTACCGTTGATCTAGCCACCTCAGTACGAGTAGTTGCCAGCCGGAGCAACTATAACTACACCGGACGCTATCAGAGTGAGAAACACCACGAGTTTGTGCGCAAACCCAATGAAGAGACTAACCAGCAGATTATTAACGAGCTATTCTCTGAAACCCTCAGCCGCGCTTTCCGCGATCCCAAGCTGATTCAAGCACTGCAGTAATACACTGCGTAGGTTGCTAGTAATAAAGGGGCTGCGGCCCCTTTTGTGTTACTGCACCCAGTGGTATCGCTTACTGATCAGACCTCAACAGCCACAAATTTCAGCGCTGCCGAATTGATACTAAAACGCAAGCCTGTCGGTGGCGGCCCATCTTCAAACAAGTGCCCCAAATGCGCTTGGCAACGTGCACAAACCACCTGGGTACGAACCACATCGCCGCGTTCATCCAAGCGGGTTTTAATGGCCCGCTGATGCAGCGGTGCCCAAAAACTTGGCCAGCCCTGCCCAGACAAATACTTTTGTTCTGAAGAAAATAACGCGCCATTACAGCAGACACAGTGATAGCAACCTACCTGATCATGGAAATAATAACGCCCGCTGAAAGGTGGCTCCGTTTGCGCCTGACGGCAAATACGATATTGATCTGGCGTTAAGCGCTCGCGCCATTGCGCTTCATCCAGACTCTTAAGTTCGATGACTAACTGCATATGGGGTCCTCCTTCACCGTCGTTATTGTGTTTATCCAGGATTGATTAGTGCGGGAGTCCAAACAAAGGAGGGCTCTCCCCCTCTCTTTGCAACACCTTTACTAAGGAGTGACAACAGATGCCACGTCTGCTCGATGCGGCCCCTTGCAACCCTGAACAGGCTGCGTATGATGGTTTGCTCGCCGCTGACCAGACACAACTAGACCTGCACTCATCTGCAAGCCATTGGTTGTTCATAAGGTTAATATCCACCCAGTTCAAGCATTCCTTTTAAGAGAGCAGGGTTGCCATGCCAGTCATTCGCAAGTCCCACAAGTTAATTAATGTTTGTTATGACATTCGCGGTCCCGTCATGCAGGAAGCCAAACGCCTGGAAGACGAAGGCCAGCGCATTATTAAGCTTAATATTGGCAACCCCGCCCCTTTCGGGTTTGATGCTCCGGAAGAAATCATCACCGACGTGATCCACAACCTGCCTAACTCCCAGGGTTACTGTGAATCCAAAGGACTCTACTCCGCACGCAAGGCAGTCATGCAAAGCTGTCAGCAAAAACAGATTCCCGGAGTGGGCATTGAGGATATCTATCTCGGCAATGGCGTGAGCGAACTGATTGTGATGGCCATGCAGGCCCTGCTCAATGACAACGATGAGATGCTGATTCCGGCCCCCGACTATCCACTCTGGACCGCCGCCGTCACCCTGTCTGGCGGCCATGCCGTGCATTATCGTTGTGACGAAAGCAATAACTGGGAACCGGATCTGGAAGACATCGAGCGCAAGATCAGCCCTCGCACCCGTGGCATTGTGGTCATCAACCCCAACAACCCCACCGGCGCGCTCTATTCCAAAGACACCCTGCTTGGCATTACCGAACTGGCGCGCAAACACGACCTGATTCTGTTTGCCGATGAAATCTATGATCGCATCCTGTTTGATGAGGCCGAACATACTCCCCTCGCCTCCTTGAGCGAAGATGTGTTCTGCCTAACCTTCAACGGCTTATCCAAAACCTATCGTGCAGCAGGCTTCCGCTCTGGCTGGATGGTACTCACCGGCCCCAAACATAAAGCCCGTGACTATATTGAAGGGTTAGACATGCTGGCCTCTATGCGTCTCTGTGCCAACGTGCCAGCCCAGCATGCTATTCAGACCGCATTGGGCGGTTATCAGAGCATTAATGACCTGATTATTCCCGGTGGGCGCCTGCGCGAGCAACGCGATATCGCCTATGAAAAACTTAACGCCATTCCCGGGGTGAGCTGCACCAAACCGCAGGGTGCCCTTTATTTGTTCCCACGCCTGGATCCTGAGCGCTACCCCATTCGCAACGATGAGAAGATGGCACTTGATCTACTGCAACAAGAGAAAGTGCTCATCGTCCAAGGCAGTGGCTTTAACATGCCCGATACCCAGCATTTCCGTCTGGTATTCCTGCCCCACCGTGAGGTATTGGAAGAAGCCATTGACCGTATTGCCCGCTTCCTGCAAACCTACGAGCAATAATTCAGGGCTCATAACCAAGCAGCAGGGCCAAACGGTCCTGTTGCTTAAAAATATGACGTAAGCGAAAGTCTGGACCTTCCGTTTCCACCCAATTGACCATCCCTTCTGTCACCCAACTGGCCCGACACTGCAAAATCAGGCTGGCATCAGGGACTAATGTCGTTTCCAGGCGGCGTAAATGACGGCTCAGCCAGGTTCGCGGATTCGCCAACTCATCCGGCACCGTTAACACCGCCGCATCGAACTCCCAATCCTTGGGTAAACGCCCCCAACAATGCTCCGTATCTGCCTCGAGCAGAGCCCATTGATCCTGGCGCCACTGCAGTGCCCGGCGCGCCCTCTGCCAATGGTTTTGCACCTTAGCCGCGGGACTAACACTCAACACCTTCATCCCTTGCTTGAGCAAAACACTGGGCAAAAAGGCATCCACCGGCTGCAAGCACAAACAGGCAGTGGCTGACAGCTGCGCCACCCACTGCGGCGCCAGAGCCCAGTTCAGCGGGTCGCCCCCTAGCAGACCTGCCTCTGCATCCGGCTCCAACCAAAGATACTGCCCCGCCAGGGCATAGCAGTTCGCACTTAACTGCCCTCGTTGCCACAAACGCCTGCTTGTTTGAATACTGCAATAACGTCCACTGGCCACTAACAAGCGAGCCACTTCCGCCGGTACCTGTTCAGCCCGGCTCAGCATGCCCCAACAGGCCAACGGGGTTTGCACCAAACGCAAGCAGGCCTCTCCCACCTGTAACAATACATACTGATGCGGCGGCTGTTGCTGTAACCACTGTGCAGCCTGTCGCCAGGATGAAAACTCCATGCCACTCCATCTCACCGGACAAGGACATCCACCAACCTTCTCCCCCTTCGGAGCAAACGGCTGGCAACCAGATAAAGCGCGCATCCTAACGGAGGGCTACGACTTACTTCAAGCAGGAAACATATTGATAAAGCGCGCCCCTTGCATCCCAACCGGCTCGCCCTATCTTAGACAGCATTCCCCCTTTGTTTGAGGTGATGCGTTTATGATGCGAATTCTGCTTTTCCTAGCAACCAACCTGGCAGTGATGGTGGTCGCAGGGATAGTGCTTAATCTACTCGGTGTGGGCTCCATTCTGCAGGCCAACGGAGTTGATCTGAATCTCGCCAACCTCCTGGTTTTCTGTGCGGTATTCGGCTTTGCCGGTTCTTTTATCTCGCTCTTTTTGTCCAAAACCATGGCCAAAATGGGCACCCGCACTCAAATTATTGAAACTCCTCGCAGTGCGCATGAGAAATGGCTGCTGGATACGGTGGCAGAACTGTCGCAGAAAGCCGGGATCAAAATGCCTGAAGTCGGTATTTTCCCTGCCCAGGAAGCTAATGCCTTTGCCACTGGCTGGAACAAAAATGATGCCCTGGTAGCGGTGAGTGAAGGTCTCTTGACCCGCTTCCGTCCCGAAGAGGTGCGTGCTGTTTTGGCCCACGAAATTGGCCACGTTGCCAATGGTGACATGGTCACTCTGACCCTGGTACAGGGCGTGGTAAATACCTTCGTTATGTTCTTTGCCCGCATCATTGGCCACACCGTTGACCGCTTTCTCAGCAGTAACGATGAAGAAAACAGCGGCGGCCACGGCATTGCCTACTTTGTCACCACCCTGATTATGGAAATTCTGTTCGGCATCCTGGCCTCCTTTGTGGTGGCGTGGTTCTCACGTCGACGTGAATACCGTGCCGACGAAGCAGGTGCCCGTCTGGCCAGTAAGGACGCCATGATCAGCGCCCTGCAACGCTTGAAAGCAGAGTACGAAATGCCTTCCAGCATGCCCGATCAACTGGTTGCCTTTGGTATTCGCGGAGGCTTAAAAGGTGGCCTCGCTGCCCTGATGGCCAGCCACCCTCCCCTGGATGAACGCATCCAGGCCCTGCGCCAGCTGTAACCCCTTCAACCGCCCTTCGGGGCGGTTTTTCTTTGGCAGTACAAGCGACTCTCAAAAGCTGCACTCCCCACCACACCGCTCTACGACGTTACTGCGGCTGCTGCAGAATAAACTGCTCCACCGCCTCCATCATCGGCTCAAAGTAGGGATTAAACATTAATCGTGCGGCTTGGTGCTGCTCCATTCCCTCCATCCCTTCTTCGCCATACCAGGGGGTCTCTGTTTCCATACAGGATTGATAAGCCGGCGTTTGCCAATGAGATAAGCAGTTGCGGTAATCCCCCTGCACACCATAGTGGGGATGTTGCGCGGAATTAGTCAGCCCCAGATGGGAGATCCCCAAAATCCGTGCCTGTTCATCATACCCAGGCCAGTGTTTCAGGGTGGCAGGCCCCTGATAAGGCTCAGGCAGTTCACCATACCAATGCAACTGAGCATCAAACTGCCCCATCCGGCTGAACTGTTGCCAGAGATACTGACTATCAATGGTGCCATCATCCGCACTAGCCACCACCAGTACAGGCTTACCAAAACTATCATGGCGTTGTAACAGAGCACGAGAGGCCTTCGCCAGGTGATGATACTGGCGTACAGCATTCAGACTTAAGCTGGCATACTTGCCGTAATCCAACTCAGGCTGCTGCCCCAACCAGTCCATAAAAGGATGCAGCCAATCCGTTAACCACAACATGGAGCTGCTTGCCTTCCAGGCCGGAGCCCATAGCAGCAATCCCGGCACCCGAGGATGCTCCAGCCCCTCCAGTGTTGCCAGCACTCCCCCCATGGAAAAACCGCCCAGATAGACCTGCTCATGCAGAACTAGCATGTTTTCCAACTGTTCACGCACCTGCTGACGCCAGGTGTCCGCTTGCACATCAAAACAGGCTTGCGGCACTGAACCATGACACTCCAGCAGCAGTACCCGCACATGCACGCCCTGCGCCCCTAAACGCTCCGCTACCGAACGCAACATAGCAGGAGAGTCAGTCAGACCATGTACCAGCAGTAATGCATGGGGCGATTCCGGCGGCCCCACTTCAAAGGGCATCACAGCCTCAATTGCCTGCTCTGCAGAGACACCCGCAAAGGCCGGCTTGGTCGCTTGCAAACGCTCCCTGGTCTGTTGTTGATACTCGCCAAAGGTAGGCGCCGCCACGCTCTGAGGAACCCAACTGGCGAGAGCCAGCGCCACAACCGTATGAATAACCGCCACTTTCACGTTTTACTCCTTTACCAGCGCCACTTCAGCCTTATCCTCCTGCGCAGCAGGGGGTGAGAGTCCGAGGGTGTCACCAGGCAGGTCTATCTGCGGACGCCACTGTAACCAAGTCGGCTCCGCTTCTTTATGAAGATTAAAGTAAGCACCCGATGGCGCCTTCGCTGCCAACTCGGGAGGTGTGGCAAAGGCAATTCCCCCTGCCAGGATGGTCTCCAAGGACTGGGTACGAATGGTGGCACCTTTAAACAGGCCAAAGTCCACCCCTATGCCGCTGATATTCCAAAAACGACTGTTCTGCCGCACCAGGTTAGCGTAGCGCGGCTCAATTAAGACCTCGATCAAGACATCCTGAGCAGTGTGTGACAAGGCGGTGCGCACCACCTTGCCGACCTGTACACCACGATAGTAAACACCCTCACCGGCCTTATGGGAGCCTAGCTCCGCTGACACCAGCACCAGACGCAAGCCTTGCTCTTTTTCCACCACGGGAGGTTGGGCTAAGCCAATAAAGGTTTTGGCTGCCTCTCCCCGTCCCGGCAGGACGCGAATATAGGCTCCACTCACCAGGGTATCCAACCCCTGCACGCCACTGAGTGCCACTTCTGGCTTCACCACCCAGAAGCGACTGCCCTCGACCGCCAGGCTGTAGGCCTCAGGCTGTAGCAGCACCTCTACCAGCACGCCAGCCCAGTTTTGCAAGGGTTGAATGGCGGTAACCTCGCCCATTTTCAGCCCTTGCCAACGCAGTTCTGCGCCGGGCTGCAACCCCTGGGCATCATCCCAGCGAATCTGCACATAACGACCACGGCGCAAAGCAACCCGTTCGTTGTCATAGAGGATAAATTCCGTACTGGGTTTAGCCTTCGCCGTTTTCGCATCTTCAAGGTAATCAAAAGCGATGCCACCGCTGATTAATGACAACAGCGACTGGGTTTCCAGCTTAATGCCACTTAACCCCCCACTAAGCTGAATACCACTGGCATGCCAAAAACGCGCAGCGGTATTGACCAAGTGGCTGTAGGCCGGGCGAATATTGACCTCAATCAGGATTTGCTCATGGTCATCACTGAGTTGGTAGCCCAATACCTTACCCACTTCGATCCGACGGAAGTACACCGGCGAACCCGCCGACACCGAACCCAACGAGCGGGCTTTTAGCGTCAGAGTCAGGCCATCTTCCACCTGATCCAAATTAGGCCCTTCAGCCAATGCCTGAAACTCCCGGGCAGGCTCCCCTTCTCCAGGCTCCAGAGCGATGTACTGTCCCTTGAGCAAGGTGTCGAGCCCCGATAGGCCGGCCAGACTGATACTTGGTTTCACCAACCAAAAACGTGTTCCGGTATTGAGCAGCGCCTTCGCCCGGGGATCAAATAACACCTTGGCAGCCACTTCACTGAGGTCCTCGCTGAGGCTGACATCCTGCACCGTTCCTAAGGTAATGCCGCGATATACCACCGGAGTCGAACCCGCCACCAACCCCTCTGCACTCTGGAATCGGATTTGCACCGGCACCCCAGCCTCAGCACTGGCATAGTCCTCATAGAGGGTAAAAACACTGCCATTCGGCACCGGTGTTTGTGCCTGCTCATCCGGGGTATAAAAAGCGATACCCCCCACCAATAAGGTCGCCAGGGACTCGGTGCGTACGTTGAAGCCGCCCAAACCGCCCCGAATACTGATGCCACTGGCATTCCAGAAGCGGGTTGAGGGGCTAACCAGGCGATCATAGGGAGCGGGGATATACACATCCAACTCCACACTGGTGAAGTTATCCGCCAGGCGGTACTCCTGTACCGAACCCACTTTGATTTGCTTGTAATAGATCGGTGCACCAGGAGAGAGGGACCCCAAAGAGCGCGCCTTCAGCGTCAGGTGCAAACCGGGTTCAGTCACATCCACCGGCGGTGGCTGTAAATCCGCTTCAAATTCACGGGCAAAACTGCCATCACCGGGACGAATAGCAATATAGTTGCCGGACACCAAGGTATCTAATCCGGTAATTCCATCCAAAGAAATACGCGGCTTAACTAACCAAAAACGCGAGCCATGGCGCAACGCCCCTTCGGCACTGCGCTCCACATTGATATGTGCATCTACCCAGGACAAATCATCGGCAAACTCCAGGCGCTCAAGCACACCTATGCGCAAACCTTTATAACGCAACTCGGTTTTACCTATTTCCAGCCCTTGGCCATTCTGGAAGCGCACCACAATGCCAATGCCAGCCTCGCTGTAACTACGCCATAACAGCCAGATACCAATTGCCAGGGCTAACAGCGGCAAAAACCAAACCATGGACCAACGCTTGCGTCTACGTACCAGGGCCTGGGTTACCCCTGCGGTTGGCTGCTGCCCTTCACTCATCTCGCCACTCCTTATCCCACAACAGACGGGGGTCAAAACTCATCGCCGCCAACATGGTTAATACCACCACCAACCCAAATGCCAATGCGGCAGGGCCGGCTTCAATCTTGGCAATTGCCCCTAAATCCACCAAAGCCACTAAGATGGCGATGACAAACAAGTCCAACATCGACCAGCGCCCCACTATCTCCACCAACCGATAGATGACCGTGCACTGCTTGGCCGTTAACCCCACCTGCCCCTGCACCCCCAACAGCAACATCGCCAACCCCACCAGCTTTAATAGGGGTACCGCCACACTGGCAACAAAGACTACCAGAGCAATACCATACATTTGATGCTGCACCAGGGTGATCACCCCCTCCATGATGGTGCTCGGATCGCCGCGACCTAAACTGGTCACCGTCATCATCGGATAGAGATTAGCCGGGAAGAAGCAAATAAAGGCCGCCAGTATAAGAGCCCAGGTACGCTCCAGACTATGGGGCTTACGCAAATGTAAGCGCGCACCACAGCGAGGGCAGAATTGCGGCATCGCCAGAGTATCCTGCTCAGCCAGCTGACACACCTTATGACAACGGCGGCACCCCGCTAAGCCCAGATCGATGCCACGTGCAACCTTAGTCATCAAGAGCCTCCAGACGTTGCCATATTTCATGGGGATCACAGGTCAGGCCAATCAACAGCGCCACCAATAACATCGCCGCGAAGGTATACAAACCTAAACCAATGTGAATCTGTGCCATATCAAGCAACTTCACCATCGACACCAGAATGCTGATCATATACACCTCCAGCATTCCCCAATCCCGCAGCCAGTACCAAGCCGCAAATAAAGTACGCACGCCCCAACGCTGCTTTAACAGCAACAACAGCGAAACTTGAAACAAAATCCAGAGTTCTAATAAAGGCACCAGCATACTGCACAGCAACACCAGTCCTGCAGCCACCCAAGCACCATTCTGATAAAGCGCCAATACGGCTTCCCATAATGTCACCTGACGATGTTGCCCCATCACATCCATGCTCAATAAAGGCAACAGATTGGCCGGCACATATAACAGCAATCCAGCCAGGGCCAAGGCTAGTGTCTGTCGCAATGTATCTGGACGCGCGCTGGCCAAATGTGCGCCACAATGAGGACAAAAGGCGTCCTGCCCTGGCTGCAGCTCGGGCAAATCCACCAATGCATCACACTCATGGCATAACAACGCCTCATGCACCTGCTTGCTCTCCCAGCCAAAAGAAAATGCTCTGTAAAGAATCATCAACGGCAACGAGAGGTGACACCCTGCTTCTAACCAGTGCAAAAGTGTTACCTGTTACCCCATCCACCATCCTAGGCGTTCTTCGCTAGACCATAAACTGTTATTTTGCAAGAGTATTTGCCCACCTACTCTAAATGGCGTCATGCCTCGTCAAAATAACGCCGTTACAGGGGATTTAGTGCCTTATACCACCAAAGTAGAACAGCAGTGCGCCCTTCTCCTCCCCTTCGAATCATTAAATTTTCGACAGTCTAAGATTAGGCACGCTTATTGCTACATCCTAGCCGCGAGATCGTCACATGTCGTGACTATCCCCCAAACCAGTGATAGATAGACCGAGGACAAGTAACATGAAAAAAATCGGTTCTGTGGCTGCAGCCGCTGCGGTGGCGCTGTCAATGTCTGCTCAGGCTCAGGCTGGCACCCTGGATTCCGTGAAAGAGCGCGGTTTCCTGCAGTGTGGTGTGAGCACCGGCCTGCCCGGCTTCTCCACTCCTGATGACAAAGGAAACTGGCAGGGCCTGGACGTTGACGTTTGCCGCGCCGTGGCCGCTGCCGCACTGGGCGACGCCAGCAAGGTAAAATACATCCCGCTGAACGCCAAAGAGCGTTTCACCGCGCTGCAGTCTGGCGAGGTGGACATGCTGTCCCGTAACACCACCTGGACCATCACCCGTGACAACTCTCTGGGTCTGAACTTCGCCGGTGTGAACTACTATGATGGCCAAGGCTTCATGGTTTCCAACAAACTGGGCGTAAGCAGTGCGCTGGAACTGGATGGTGCCACCTTCTGTATCCAAGCAGGTACCACCACTGAGTTGAACCTGGCTGACTATTTCCGCCTTAACAACATGACTTACCAGCCTGTTGTATTCGATACCTCTGACCAAACTGTACAGGGCTTCGAAGCAGGCCGTTGCGACGTACTGACCTCTGACCAATCTCAGCTGTACGCACTGCGTATCAAACTGGCTGACCCCTCCAGCGCATCCGTATTGCCTGAAGTTATCTCCAAGGAGCCTCTGGGCCCCGTGGTACGCCAAGGTGACGATGTGTGGTTCAACCTGGTTCGTTGGTCACTGTTTGCACAGATCAACGCCGAAGAAATGGGTCTGACTGCTGCTAACATCGATGAAATGTCCAATGGCGACGATCCCAACGTGAAGCGCTTCGTTGGTAAAGAAGGTGATTTCGGTACCGCAATGGGCGTACCTGCTGACTGGGCTTACCAGATCGTTAAGCAGGTTGGTAACTACGGCGAGATGTTTGAGCGTAACGTAGGTACTGGTTCTCCTCTGGGTATTGCACGTGGTCTGAATGCTCTGTGGAGCAAAGGCGGCCTGCAGTACGCTCCTCCTCTGCGTTAATCCGGAGTTAGGGTTCTACCCTCGAGAAAAAGACCTGGACGGGTGCCCCTCGCACCCAACCAGGCTCGGAGCCCGTAACTACCCTGGTGAGCAGGTCACTGCTCACCCTTTCCTCAAGCTTGTTTTCAGGAGGTTTGCGAATGTCTGATGCCAACCAGCCTCAGGCCACCGCAGCTAGCATGCCCAGCAAGAAGACGCACATCTGGAATGATCCAGAAAAACGTGCGCTGTTTTTCCAGGCGTTGCTGATCATTGCTGTCGGAGGGTTTATTTGGTGGATTGTAAACAACACCCTCACTAACTTAGAGCAACGTGGTATCACCACAGGTTTTGCTTTTCTCTCCCAACCTGCTGGTTTTGGAATACTCCAGTCACTGATTCCTTTTACTGAAACCGATAGCTATGGACGCACCTTCGTAGTCGGTCTGCTCAATACCCTGTTAGTCTCCGGACTGGGTATTGCCTTAGCGACTATTCTCGGTTTCATTATCGGCGTAGCCCGACTCTCGCCTAACTGGCTGGTGTCTCGGATTGCCGCTGCCTATATCGAGATTTTCCGTAATATTCCGCTGCTATTGCAGATTTTCTTTTGGTACTTTGCCGTACTACGTGCCTTGCCCAACCCGCGTAACAGTATTGAGTTCCTGCCCAATACTTTCCTTAATATTCGCGGCATCTACACCCCTGCACCGGTGTTTGAAGACGGCTTTGGCATGGTGGTCGTAGCCCTGTTCATTGCCATCGCAGCTTGCGTCGCACTGGTACGCTGGGCCCATAAGCGCCAAGATGAAACCGGTCAGATTTTCCCGGTATTCTCCACCTCCCTGGCCTTGATTATTGGCCTGCCGCTGCTGACTTACTGGTTAATGGGCAGCCCAATGAGCGTGGACTACCCCGAACTGAAGGGCTTTAACTTCCGTGGTGGGATCACCATCATCCCAGAGCTGCTGGCCCTGTTAATGGCACTGACCATTTACACCGCTGCGTTTATTGCCGAGATCGTGCGCTCCGGCATCCAAGCCATTCACCATGGTCAGAGTGAAGCTGCCCACGCCCTGGGTCTTCCCCACAGCCGCACTCTGCGTCTGGTTATCGTTCCCCAGGCGATGCGTGTCATCATTCCACCGTTAACCAGTCAGTACCTTAACCTGACCAAAAACTCCTCATTGGCCACCGCCATCGGCTACCCCGATCTGGTCTCGGTCTTTGCCGGCACCACCCTTAACCAGACCGGTCAGGCCGTTGAAATCATCTTTATGACCATGGCCGTCTATCTGTTCATCAGCCTCTCGATCTCGATGTTTATGAACTGGTTCAATAACCGTATGGCACTGGTGGAGCGTTGATATGGAAAAGTTTCAGCCCTTACCTAGCCTGCCAGCACCCATTGCCTCAACAGGACTGATTGGCTGGCTACGCACCAACCTATTTTCCAGCCCGGTCAACAGTGTCATCACTCTGGTGACCCTGTACTTGCTGGTCTCCGCGTTGATTCCAACGATTCAGTGGGCCTTTATCAATGCCGACTGGTTCGGTGAAGACCGTAGCGCCTGCACCAGCGGTGGTGCTTGCTGGGTATTTATCACCGTCCGCTTTAACCAGTTTATCTATGGCTTTTATCCGGAGTCCGAATACTGGCGGGTAAACTGGATGTTCTTCATCATGTTCGTCAGCCTGTTGTGGTTAATGATCCCCAACTTACCCTGGAAGAAATGGGTCGCCACCTTCACTCTGGTAGTGTTCCCGGTCATTGCTTTCTTCCTGCTGTATGGCGGTGCCTTTGGCCTCAAAGTTGTAGAGACCCACAAATGGGGTGGCCTGATGCTGACGCTGGTATTGGCAATGGTAGGCATTGTTGCCTCCCTGCCAATCGGTGTGTTGCTGGCCCTGGGTCGTCGCTCCGAGATGCCTATCGTTAAAAGCTTCTGCGTGGTCTTCATTGAAGTCTGGCGCGGCGTACCCTTGATTACCGTGCTCTTTATGGCTTCGGTCATGCTGCCCCTGTTTGTTCCTGCGGAGCTAAGTTTTGACAAACTGCTGCGGGCGCTGATTGGTATCACCATGTTCCAGTCTGCCTACATGGCAGAAGTGGTACGCGGCGGCTTACAGGCTATTCCCAAAGGCCAATATGAAGCTGCAGCGGCACTGGGACTGGGCTACTGGCGCATGATGTCGATGATTATTCTGCCTCAAGCCCTGAAGCTGATGATTCCTGGCATCGTCAACACCTTTATTGCCCTGTTCAAAGATACCAGTCTGGTATTGATTATCGGCCTCTTTGACCTGTTGGCTATCGTTCAGGCAGCGCTGACCGATCCCAAGTGGCTGGGCTTTGCCACCGAAGGCTACGTGTTTGTTGGCTTCATGTTCTGGGCATTCTGCTTCGGCATGTCCCGTTACAGCCAACACCTCGAACGTAAGCTGCACACTGGCCACAAGCGTTAACCGTACCTGATTTCGGAGAGCTGAATATGTCTCAGAGCACCCTGACCGTATCCGATAAGTTGATGATTCAACTGAAAAACGTAAACAAGTGGTACGGCAACTTCCACGTACTGAAAAACATCAACCTGGACGTTAAAAAAGGCGAACGTATCGTTATCTGCGGCCCTTCAGGCTCAGGTAAGTCCACTATGATTCGCTGCATTAACCGTTTGGAAGAGCACCACCAGGGCGACATTATTGTCAATAACGTCACCCTCAGTAATGACCTGAAGAACATCGAAGCGATCCGCCGCGATGTTGGCATGGTGTTCCAGCACTTCAACCTGTTCCCTCATCTGACCGTGCTGGAAAACTGCTGCCTGGCCCCTATTTGGGTGAAAAAGATCCCCCGCAAAGAGGCTGAAGCCATCGCCATGCGCTACCTGGAAAAGGTCAAAATCCCTGATCAGGCGTTGAAATACCCCGGCCAATTATCCGGTGGTCAGCAGCAGCGTGTTGCCATTGCTCGTGCGTTATGCATGAACCCTGACGTCATGCTGTTTGACGAGCCTACCTCTGCCCTCGACCCCGAAATGGTGAAAGAGGTATTGGATACTATGATCAGCCTGGCTGAATCCGGTATGACGATGCTCTGCGTCACCCACGAGATGGGCTTTGCCAAATCCGTTGCTAACCGGGTGATCTTTATGGATGGCGGACAGATTATCGAGGAAAACGATCCGAACAACTTCTTCGATAATCCGCAAAACGAACGTACTCAGTTGTTCCTGAGCCAGATTCTGCATCACTGATGCAGAAGTGGGGAAGGTCTGGGTTGGTTAGCCCTCCCCCGCTCCCTTGGAGATGGGGTTATATCTCTATCAATCTCGCAGTTTGGGGCCCACCAGGGCCCTCTTTTTTAGCCTAATGAACGCAACCACGCACTCAACCCTTCCCGCGCTTGCTCAAGAAAGGGGTCATCCGGCTCTAGTACCTGTACCACCCTTAGCTCCTCTAACTGTAACGGCTGCGGTGTCGCCCAGGGCTGGTTGGGATAATGGCCAATGAGCAGCAAACGAATATTGGTTTCCTGCCGATCCAGCACCATCCCTACTCGGTCATCTTTGAGGCGTAATACCGAGCCGGGCGGATAGATTCCCAACATACGAATCAGCTTCATCACCAAACGGCCATCAAGCATGGTGTCACGCAGCAGTAGCAAATCACGCAGCGCCTGGGCGGGAGAAACAGCCTTCGCGTAGGGCCGCTCACGGGTCATGGCCTCATAACAAGCTACCGTTGCCACTAGCCGTGTCGTCAAAGGAATTTGTCTGTCTTGCAGACGGGCTGGATAGCCCTGGCCATCTATCCGCTCATGATGATGGGCAACGATATGACGCACACAGCGGGAAAGCCCGGGTTGATCACGCAGCATTTCCTGACCCAGGTGACAATGCTGTTCTATTTGCTGACGCTCCCCGGCAAGCAAACGCCCCCGCTTGGCTAACAGGCTTTCTGGTAACGCCAACAAACCAATATCATGCAGCAGCGCCCCCAAGCCAAGCTCTAACAAACTCTTATTGGGCAGGCCAATGAATCGTGCCAGTGCCAGAGCTAGCACACAGACGTTTAATGATTTATGCGCCAAAGCAGGAGCATCCACCTGCATTTGCCCCCACAGGTACATGCCCTGCGGATCACGCAAGACGCCTACAAGCAGTGCCTCGACCACTTCACGGCTGCGCCTGGCATCTAGCGCCCGTCCCAAGCGGATATCATTAAAGAGCTGATCGATACGGCCCAGTTGCTGCTGGAACGCCTGACTCAGCTTCTTTTCAGGCACAGTGAATGCCTTACCTGTGCTAGCTTTCACCAGCGTCTGCGGTTGGCTCACACGCGGGCGAGGCAGTTCCCCAGGCTCCACGAGGCTACTACTCTCAACATACACATAGCGGCAATGCTGTCGCAGCAACTGCAGTTGCTGGTGATCACGAATCTCAAACTGATGGCGCCAAAACGGTGAATCGAGCCAAGGACAATCCAAACGTACCACTCGCATCCCCAAACGCAGCTCTGTCACTGCCAGCCGCCGCTCCATCGGCTAAACACTCCCCAACTGCGCCATAGACAAGGTTGCCCAGACAAATGCCTGCTGATAGCACTGCTGTACTTGTTCGGCGTCCACCCCCACCCTGGTTAAGGGTTTGCCATTTTGCAAGGCTTCCGCCAGCTGCAAGATCTGCCCCATCTCCCCCTGTCGCTCTAACACGGCACGTATCAACTCCGGTTGCAGAGGTAACTGTTGTAATAGCTGAGGTAAGGGTTTCGCCAAAAACACATCCAGCATAGACAGCATGCCAACTGTAAATAGACTGGATGGCTGTTCCCTAAGCTTGAAGAGGGGGGCACTCAACTGGCAAAAGCGCGCCCGCACTAGCAGCAAGTGAACCAGCGCTGGCGGATGCTGGCCATCCTTCATCAAGGACAACAGTGTCACCAAGGCACGTAAGGGCTCTAACCCCAGCATGACAATCGCATGCTGAATTGAGCTTACCTTGACACTCAAACCCGAGGCCGCCGAATTGAGATAACGCAATAAGCGATAGCAGAGAAACACATCTTGCGAGATCAGCTCGGTCAGTTCACGCATGCCAATCTCCGGGTCATACAGACGCTGCAATAACTCCAGCGTCACGCGGTGGTTATAAGGCGCTTTACGCCCGCATAACAACTGGGGTTTAGCAAGAAAGTAACCCTGGAAATAGTCGGCTCCCTCCTGCCGATAAAGCTCCATCTCATCCCAGGTTTCCACCTTTTCCACCAGTACCTGGCGCCCCTGCCCTTTGAAATAGCGGACTAGCTGACGTACCTGGGTAGAGGACAGCTGGCGTACATCCAACTTGATTAACGAAGACAACGCGATCAATGCTTCTTTACCGGGTTGCAGAGCATAGTCATCTAGAGCCAGACGATAACCGGCCTGCTTCAGCTGCTGTAAACGATTGAGTAAGACCTCATCAACTTCAACATCTTCGAGGATCTCCAGCACGACTTTCTGGGGGGGCAACAGCATCACCTGTGCCGAGAGCAACGCCCAGCGGGTCATATTGATAAAGGCCAGATGCGGCCCCACCAGCTCAGGAATGCCCATTTCCGTTAGAGAAATACCCAATACCGAGGCGGTAGCCTGATTGCCACAGGTAAAATTGGCCTGCTGCTCGCATTGACTACGGTAGAGCAGCTCATACCCCACAATATTGAGTTTGGCGTCATAGACTGGCTGACGGGCGATAAAGAAACACTCATCGCCACTTAGCTGCTGAAGTAAATCTCGACGTGTAACACATTCCATTTTGATACTCCTGCCATCCAAATTGAGCTGGAGAAGGTGAACGCATAACAACCGCAGCTTAGCGAAGGGGAGGTGCTAACAACAAAACCCTTATGCCAGTCAGCAAAAGGGTCCAGGCCACACAGGCTGTTATGTCGTTCACCATCCCCTTGGTGTGATATGCCTCCTGTCATCCCGCACACAGAATGACGAGGTCAGTCTTACCAATCCATGCAAGACCTCGGCATGATAAATGAGTAGCCATCGAGCTCGTTGATGCAGATCAACAAAGGCCGGCAAGGCACCCTTGTTGACCTGCTTGAAAGATCCTCAGACTAGGCTTTGAAACGCCCAACCAAGGCATTCAGATGCTTAGCCACGTCCTCCAGTTTGCCACTGTTAGCTGCCGCCTGACGGGCCGTATCCGCCACTTCGTTAGAGGAGGTGTGAATCTGGGCGATATTGCGATTGATATCTTCGGATACCTGATGCTGCTCTTCCGCTGCACTGGCAATCTGAGTGTTCATATCCTTAATCACCTCCACCGCTTCGGCGATCTCATCAAAGGAGGTTTTCGCCTCTGACGTCCGCCCAACAGTCTGCTCAGACTGATGCAGGCTACGATTCATTTCTGTAGCAACCTGTTGTGTACCGGAGCGCAATTTTTCCAGTAATTGATTGATTTCCTGAGTCGACTCCTGAGTGCGTTGAGCCAATGCCCGTACCTCATCTGCCACCACCGCAAAGCCACGCCCCTGCTCACCGGCACGGGCCGCCTCAATCGCCGCATTCAAGGCCAACAGATTAGTCTGCTCGGCAATGCCCCGAATCACATCCAAAATCGTGGTGATACTGTTGCTCGACTCCTCCAGCTGCTCAATCGAGCCGGATGCCCGGCGAATAGCCTGACTAAGTTCATTGACGCTGACCACCGCGTCCTCAATCATCTTTTGCCCTTTACTGACCGAACGCTGCCCCGTCTGTGCTGACTCCGCAGCCTTCACGCAAGAATTGGCCACTTCATTAGCGGTTGCTACCATCTCATTAAAGGCTGTCGAGACCATTTCCAGCGCCTGTAATTGCTGCTGAGATACCGCATCCATCTCATGAGAGACTGCTATCGCCCGCTCCGATGCCTGATGTACACCCTGAGCACTCTCTTTAGTTTGCTTCACCAGGCCCTGAATGGTATCGAGGAAGCGATTAAACCAGTGGGCCAGTTCGGCGGTTTCATCCTTGGTGGTAATGGTCAGGCGCTTGGTCAGCTCCCCCTCCCCTTCGGCAATATCCTTCAACCCTGCCGCCACCTGCTGAATAGGTCTGGCAATCATGCCTGACATCATGATCGCCAAGGCGACAAACACCAGAGTCAAAATCAGCCCCAATACCGCCAGCTTGATCAGCATGGCGGTCGATTCGGCATACACCTCAGAAGCCTCAATCAAACCGATGAATTTCCATCCTAACGTGGGGGATTTATATACATTGGCGAGATAGCGCACCCCATCAATTTCAACCTCTACCTCGCCATTGGCCTGAGCCAAGGTGGCGTAGGCCGCACCGGATAACTCACTGAGCTTTTTAAAGTTGTTCTCAGGCTTAGCGGAATCTGCCAGCACGGTGCCCGAGTCTTCAATCAGCATCAGATAGCCGGTTTCACCGATGCGAATCTGCTTCACCATTTCGGTTAACCCCTTGAGGGAAACATCAATCGCCATCACCCCCAATACCGTGCCAGCCTGATCAATGGTTTTTACCGCGCTGATGATGGTTTCATCATCCGGCGCCCAGTAATAGGCTTCTGTCAGCTTAACTTTGCCTGTAGCTGCCAGTGCCGCCTTATACCAAGGACGAGCACGGGGATCATAAGCACCGCTGGTATTGCCCTCTGGCCACTGTATGTAGCCGCCCTCTTTGGTACCCATATAAACGTAGGCAAAGCCGGGATGGGTTTTAGCAAAGTGGTCAAATAACGCAAATATCTCCCCCTCAACACCACCGTTTTTACTAGGTGTCATGGGCTGATTATCCGGCGCATTCAGATAGTTTTTAATGGAGGCATCGGCTTTTTGCAGGGTCGGGTGGGTAGCCAGATAATCGACGTTATCGAACACCCCTCGGAAAAAGATGGTCATGGCCCCATCGACCTGGGCAATTTCCCGCCCCGAAGCATCAACAAAATGATCACGGGCCAGTTGTTGAATTTGCCAGCCCAGGCCTAAGCCAATCACAAGCAAAGGAATTAGAAGCGTTGCCAGAAACCCGGCGATTAGCTTATGGCGAATGCTCATGCACGATTCTCCTGCGCTCATCCCTAAGCTTGCTGATAATGTTAGCGAAAGCTTAGATTCCAGCGCCGCAGCCCGCAAAGTCAAAAACGAACTCAAAGGGTCAAATAGCTACGTGTTAATGCCAAAAATCAGCGAATCGTACGGATAAGTAAATTACGGGGAGTGAGCGGTTTGCTGCAAAAGGTGCCTAACTCCACCTGTAAACCCGCCTCTTGCAAAAACACCAGGCGATCCAGCACCAGCCATAACTCCAACGGCCGACGGAACAGATGGCGAGCCAATTCAAAACGCTGCACCTGGGCTAAACGCTGCCAACCAAGCTGTTCCCAGTACTGCCAATCCAACTCGGCAGGCAAGGCCAAGCCCTTGCGCTGCGCGCACCAATGGACAAAGGCGGAAAAACCCTGTTTCAACTGACCGTAGGACAGACTGGGCACCGGCCAGTATTGATCCACACCACGCAATTCCCGTTGTAACGCATCGAAAGCCAAACGCCAGGCACTGGCCTGCTGGCGCTGCTGGCGCACCGGCCCCGGCGCCGTGACTGTCTCCTGTACCGCCAGGCGCAAATCCTCCCGCGTTAATTGCCAGTTTAATTGCTGCTGTAACTGCTGACCCAATGCGGAAAATGGCTGATAGTGCTCCGCCGCCGTCACCTGATAGCAACAGGGGGCTAAGGTAAGACTGGCTTGTGCCGCCGCCGTCAGCTGCAATAAACGGCCATGCAAATCACCACAGGCATGCAGAGCCAAGGTATGGCTATCGGCTTTAATCCAGCGTGCCGCCGAATCTGCCAACACATCCTGCTGCTGGAGCTGTACAGGCAAACCCAGCGCATCAGCCAACTGCTGCCCTTGCTGGCAAAGTGCCTCATCCCACTCCAACGCGGTAATCGCACAGCCTTGCCAACGGCTAAGGGTACGGCAGAGGTGCCCCTTACCCGCACACCAATCCACTAATTGTTGCTGCGGCTGCCAACGGATCTGGGCCACAAAAGCCTGTAGCTGTTGCCATTTCCGTGCACTGATATGCTCAGACCAGTCCTCCGGCAGGTTCAGTGTTGTAGACCAGTCCGGCACCTGAACGAGCTCAGCCAACTGCACCACCGGCAACCAGGGGGATAAACCTTTGGCCTGTTGGATGTTCTCCTCCAGTTGCTGCCATTGGCTGTCATCCAGCGCCAGCAAATACTGACTCAACTGCGGTAATTGCTGTGTCCACTCTGGCGGCAACTGTTTAAACGGCAGGGGCTGCCAGACAAACTGCCACTGCGCCAGGATCTCCGCTAACGCACTAAAACGCTGGCGCCAATCAATGCTCTGGCTCACCTAACAACTCCAACAACTGCGGTAAAAAAGCCGGGCTGGCAGCTACCAAGTGCTCACCATCCAATTCAGCCGGCAGGCCTGAGGTTAATGCGCCACTGCGCCCGATCACCCCACCTGCTTCGTGGACGATCAAGGCCCCTGCCGCCATATCCCAGGGCTTGACCGTTTCGAAGTAGCCAGCCAGGCGCCCCGCCGCCACATAGCACAGATCAATCGCGGCTGAACCCAAGCGCCGCACATCCTGCACCTCGGCCATAACCCGGCTCAAACGGGCCAACAGGGCTGCACGGGGGGCCCGCTCATAAGGAAACCCGGTCGCCACTAGCGCCGAAGCAACACTTAAAGGTGGCTGTACCTGCAACGGCAGACCATTTAAGTAGGCGCCCTGGCCACGCACCGCGCTAAAGGTTTCCTGCAAGAAGGGACAGTGCACTACCCCTACCTGCACCTCACCATTCCAGGCAAAGGCAATCGAAACCGCTACCGCTGGCTGGCCATTGGCAAAGTTCACCGTGCCGTCAATAGGGTCAATGATCCACACCGGCCCCTGCTTTAGCTGTTGTGGTGACAAGTGAGGGGAAGACTCCTCCGACAGAATAAGATGATCTGGATAGCAGGCTTCAATCCCTTGTCGGATGCAGGCGTCCGCCTTAATATCCGCACTGGTCACCAGCTCGATCCCGCGTTTCAGCTCCAGACTAAAACTGGCCTGTTGACGCTCCTGTACTAACAGGGTGCCCGCTTGGCGAGCCAGGCTTTGCGCATAAGCGGCCAGTGGATTGAGTGCCTGTCTATTCATATGACCATCCCCAGCAATAATGACGCCCCGAACCTACCGCCCGGAAAAGAGGCGGCCATTTTAACAAAGCCAAGGAGCCATACCAGATGCTGCCAACTTCCCCTCGCCTACTGAGTACCCTGCTACTCAGCTTGGCTAGCCTCGTCCTAAGCGGCTGCCAAGAAACAGACCCCAACGCCCAATATCACCTCTCTGAGCCCCAGGCGATGATGGAAGCTTCTCCACAAATGAGCGGGGGGGCAGCCCTGAAAATGGCCGTTGCCCCTGCCAGCATGGAAGCTGCCGATCAGGCTGCCGGTAACACTGTCCAATTTATTGAAGAGAGCCGCTACCTACGCTTTCAGCTCGCCAGCTCGCAACTGGAAAGCCGCTGGCAAGCCGATGCCAATCGCTGCCAGCCTCCCAGCTGTGATGTGCTACAAGCCAGCTTCAATAACAGCCCCGATGGTGGCTATCAGAGTGCCTACTTAAGCGTACGCGTTGCCCGCAGCGAACTGGACGCCTTCGTCACCGCCCTCGGTAGTCAGGGCCTGCTGGAAAGCCGCATTGACCGCAATGATCGCAGCGCTGAAGTGATTGATGCCGATGCCCGTTTAACCAACCTGGAAGAAGTCCGCAACCGCCTGCGTGCCTTACTCAATAGCACCGATGCCAAACTGGGCGAAGTGATTCAACTTGAACGGGAACTGGGACGGGTACAGAGCGAACTGGATGCCGCCAAGGGTCGACGTGCTTACCTCGCCAACCTAACCGAAAAAGTCCGTCTGGATATCAGCTACGAACCCCAACCTCAGGTGGCTAATGCCAGCATCCTCAAACCCTTGTGGGATGCCCTCTATAATGCAGGGGCGGTGTTCTTCCGCAGCCTGGCGCAGTTACTGACCCTGGTGATCAGTGCTTTACCCTGGTTACTGCTAGCCGTTCCCTTGCTGGCACTGTGGCATTGGTGGAGAAAGCGTTAATCGCGCTTCCCCAGCGCAACCAATAAGGGGTCAATTTAGACCCCTTATTGGTATGCCTGCCACGATCTTAGCGAGGCTGCAGCAAATCCCACTTATTACCGTACAGATCCTCAAACACCGCGACGGTGCCATAGGGTTCATGTCGTGGTGGCTCCAGAAAACGTACCCCAGCCCCCTGCATGCGCTGATAATCGGCGATAAAGTCATCGGTATATAGAAATAACCACACACGACCGCCACCCTGATTACCCACAGCAGCTAATTGCTGCTCGCCTTGCGCCTTGGCCAACACAAACTGAGTCGTCGCCCCTGCTGGGCCGACCCTGACCCAGCGTTTGCCCTCCCCCTGGGGACTGTCCTCCAGTAAAACAAACCCTAACTGGCCACAATAAAAGGCAATGGCCTCGTCATAATCTGCGACTAATAAACTGATGGCGGCTAAGTATTGGCTGGCAGGCACGCTGCTCTCCTTGCTGTTGAGTGGGCCCGCCAGTGTAACAGAGGCAGGCTTAAGCGGTGCAAGCCGCCAAGCCTGACTGCCCCTCAGTCCGCCGCTAGCTGTAACACCACCTTGCCCAATGCCCGCCCACTCTCACTGCGTGCCAGTGCCTCACGGGCTTGGTGTAGCGGCCATACCTGATCAAGCTGCACCCTCAACTGGCCACTTTGCAGCAATTCGGCCAATTGCTTGAGATCGGCCCCCGAGGGTTGCACCCACATCCGTTGGTAATCCACCCCCTGTGCCTGAGCCAGGGCGGGATCAATCTCATCGAAGGTGGAAATCAAACGTCCGCCGGATTTAAGTGTCGGCAATGCCCGGGGCAACACCTGATTGCCGCCGACACAGGCAAACAGCAGGTCTAACTCAGTCAGCTGCTCGGCAAAATCCTGTTGCTGATAATCCAGGCACACATCCGCCCCCAGGCTTGCCACATAATCACGGCTACGGGCAGAACAGCTGGCATACACAAAGGCACCACGTGCCTTCGCCAGTTGCACGGCAAAACCACCAACCCCACCCGAGGCGCCATGAATATAAACCCGCTGCCCTGGCTGTAGTTGACCCACCTTAAACAGCCCCTGCCAGGCCGTCACCGCCGCCAAGGGAACCGCCGCTGCCTCCGTCATACTCAGCTGGCTGGGCTTAGCGGCCAGCAAGTCTGCGTCAACACAGATATATTCGGCATAGCATCCCTGACCACCAATGGGGGCAAACACCATCACCTCTTGCCCTGGCTGCCATGCCTGCACCCCAGTCCCCAGGGCATCAATCACCCCCGCTGCATCCCAGCCCAATACCAATGGCAACTGATGGGTGCCCGTGTCTTTCAGCAGGCCATTACGCACATGAAAATCTACCGGATTTACCCCTGCTGCTGCCACCTTGATCCGCACCTGTCCTTCCCCTGGAATGGGTAGTGGCAACTCGGCCAGCTGTAACTGTTCTGCAGCGCCGTATTGATGAATCACCATCGCTTTCATGTTGTTACTCCTGCTTGAAAAGGGATGGCGCCAGTATCGAGAGCTTTACCTATAGCGTCTAATTGATTATTAAGATGCTATCCATTGATGAGCGTGATGTGTTATGCCCCGTACCGATCTTAATCTGCTGCTGATTTTCGATGCCATCATGCAGGAGCAATCCATTACCGCCGCGGCAGATCGCCTGGCCATGACCCAACCTTCAGTCTCCAACGCCGTCGCCCGCATGCGCCATCAGTGGCAAGACCCTTTATTTGTAAAACAGGGGCGTGGACTCAAAGCCACCCCCTATGCCGAGCAACTGTGGCAGCAGACCCGCCTCGCCCTGGGGGATATTCAGCAAGCCCTGCAGTCGGAGCCCTTTGTCCCCGCCCGCAGCCAGCGCACCTTTCGTGTTGCCCTGTCCGATGGCATGGGCCTGTTGTTATGGCCCAGGCTCAACCAGCTGCTGGAGCGCGAAGCCCCCGGTATCAACCTGCATGCTGTACCGTTTCAGGCCAATGGCGAAACCTTACTGCAACAGGCAGAGGTTGACCTGGTCGCCGACTATTACGCTGGACGGGATAACCAGATTGAGCAGGTGCTGCTGTTTGACAATCCCTTTGTCTGCCTGCACCGCCCAGATCACCCCCTGGCCCAGCAACCCTTGACGCTGGAGGACTATCTGCACGCCCGGCACCTGCTCGTCTCCTTAACCGGCCATGCCCAGGGGGCGGTGGATCGTTATCTGCAGCAACAAGGGCTGACTCGGCGGATAGCCGTCACCATCAACAGCTTTGCCTCCGTCCCACTGTTATTAGCCCAGAGCAATCTGATTACTACGCTGCCTTATCCCGTGATGAGTCAGTGGGTAGAACAGGGCATCCTGCAGGCTCGCCCCTTGCCCTTCCCCCTGGGCGGCGCCCCCATCAGCCTGGCCTGGCATCGCCGTCATCAGCGTGACCAAGGACTGGCCTGGTTACGTCAGCAAATCCAGCAGCTCTGTCAACAACAGCAGATGCACTGGCAACAGGCACTCGACCAGCTGCAACCGCGTTGAAATAAAGCGCCAGCCTCAGCACGGATCAACAATGGCTGACAGGCGTATCAGCGACCTGTTTTTCTACTTTTGCCCTCCTGACTGCGGTGACGGGCTTGCTCCACTGCCTTGGCTTCATTAAAGTGGAACAACTTGTCCTACAAGCTGACAACTTACCCATGTCTACCCCCTTGCGTCGCAATACTGGCCTGGCTGACGAGCTGGCCCTAACCCTGGAAAGCCGCATCCGCGATGGCCAACTGCCCGTGGGGAGCAAGCTGCCCAGTGAGCATCAGCTCTGCCAGGAATACGGCATCAGTCGCAACGTCGTGCGTGAAGCCATGGCCCGCCTGAAATCCAATGGTCTGGTGGAGAGTCGCCAGGGAGCGGGAGTGTTTGTGCTGGCCGCCGACGCCCACCAGAGCTTTCGCATCCTGCCAGGGCAAGAGGACAGGCTAGCCCTGCGTAAACTGCTGGAGTTTCGCCTAGAGCTGGAAGTCGCCGCCGCCAGCATGGCAGCCCGTCGCCGTTTGCCTGCGCACCTGGCGCAATGGCAACAACTGCTGCAGGCCGATTTATCCCTGGCGGAGTGTGAACAACAGCTGATCACCTGCCTAGCCAGCGCCACCGGCAATGAATACCTGAGTGATTTTCTGCGCTATCTCAATGGCGCCCTGGCCAAGCCGGTACAGCAGGCGCACCCCTGGCAACAGGATCGCCCCGGTTTTATCCAAGCCTGGCAACTGCTGTGGGATGCCCTGAAGGTCGGTGACCCTGACCTGGCCCGCCGCCAACACTGGCGTTACCTGATGGATACCGCTGCCCGCCTCGGTATTCGCGGTCTGCAAGGCTGGGAGCAAACCCGCATGAGCAGCCTGTCAGAACCCTATGCACCACTCTGTGCGGCGGCGGATGCCAACCCGCGCCCACCCCGCTTTGCCATGCCCGCGGGCGCCTGCGATTGCCACATGCACGTGTTTTGGCCAGAACAACAGGCGCCCTTTACCCCCCACCGCTCCTATACCCCGCCACCTGCCTCGTTAGCGGATTATCGTGCGCTGATGCAACGCCTTGGTATCCAGCGGGCAGTAGTGGTGCAGCCCAGCGTCTATGGCACCGATAACAGCGTCACCCTGGCCACCCTGGCGGCGGCAGGCCATGATTTTCGTGGGGTGGTGGTCATTCGGCCCGATACCCCCCAGGCCGAACTGGAGCGCATGCATGCCCTGGGGGTGCGGGGGGTACGCCTAAATCTGCTATTTAAATCCGGCGTGGCCGTTTCCGATGTGCGCACCCTGGCGGCCAAGGTTGCTCACCTGGGCTGGCATCTGCAGATTCTGACCGATGTATCCGAGTTCCCGGATCTGGCCGGGGTATTGGGCCAGTTGCCGGTGCCGGTGGTGATCGACCACCTGGGCCATATGCCCGCCGAGTTTGGCCCCCAGCATCCTGGTTTCATCAGCCTGCTGCGCCTGCTGGAAAGCGGCAAGCTGTGGGTTAAGCTCTCCGGTGCCGAGCGCCTCAGCCTGGAACCCTGGCCCTATACGGATATTCGCCCGTTAGCCGAGCAACTGCTGGCCACCAATCCCCAGCGTTTACTCTGGGCCTCCGACTGGCCCCATACCTGTTTACCCGGCGCCATGCCTAATGATGGCGACCTGCTTGACCTGCTCGGGCTCTGGTGCCCGGATGCCAGTCTGCGCCAACAAATTCTGGTGGATAACCCCGCCACCCTGTATGACTTTCCCGTGATTAGCTCGCCCAAAATAATGAAGGTAAGCCCATGATTCCCCGTATCGCCGCAGTCTCGCCGATTCAGCAAGACTACCTGAACTTTCTCGATGCCCTGCGCCAGGATGGCTACGAGGGGGACATCAACCCCGATTACGCCAACCGCACCGTGCTGGCCACCGACAACTCCATCTATCAGGTGTTGCCCCAGGGAGTGCTTTACCCCCGCAGCGTGGAGGACTTACAACGCATTGCCAAGCTGCTGAACGAACCACGCTTTGTTCACCTCAGGGTTGCGCCCCGGGGGGGCGGCACCGGCACCAATGGTCAGTCCCTCAATGATGGTCTGGTGGTGGATGTCTCCAAACACATGAACCGCATCCTCGAAATCAACGCCAAAGAGCGCTGGGTACGGGTACAGGCGGGGGTGGTCAAGGATCAGCTTAATGCGGCGTTGAAGCCCTTCGGCCTGTTTTTTGCCCCAGAACTCTCCACCAGCAACCGCGCCACCATTGGCGGCATGATCAATACCGACGCCAGCGGCCAGGGTTCGGTGTTATACGGTAAAACCCGTGACCATGTGTTGGAGCTGAGCTCGGTCCTGCTCGATGGCACCCTGTGGCACTCCCTACCCTTGCAGGAAGAACAACTGCAGCGGATTAAACAGCGTCCGGACCGGGTCGGTGCCATTCACCGTCTGGCCGATGAGATTTATCAGCACAAGCAGGATGAGATTGAGCGCTGCTTCCCCAAACTTAACCGCTGCCTGACCGGCTATGATCTGGCCCATATCCGTGATGAACAGGGGCAGTTCAACCTCAATTCGCTGCTCTGCGGCTCCGAAGGCACCCTGGCTTTTATCGCCGAGGCCAAACTCAATGTTCTGCCGATCCCCAAGGTCGCCGCGCTGGTCAATGTCCAGTACGACAGCTTTGATGCCGCCCTGCGTGATGCGACCGAGCTGATGAAAGCCGCCCCCACCTCCATCGAGACCGTTGACTCCAAGGTGTTGATGTTGGCGATGCAGGACATTGTCTGGCACAGCGTTGAGCAATGGTTCCCCGCCAGTGACAAAGCCCCCATTCGCGGCATTAACCTGGTGGAATACACCGCCGACAGTGAAGAAGAGCTTGATCAAGCTCTGGCCCGCCTGACCCAACGTTTGGAGCAAGAACGGGAGCAAGGCGGTCGCCTGGGCTTTACCCTGGCCCGTGGCCATCAGGCGGTCAAACAAATCTGGGCGATGCGAAAAAAATCCGTCGGCCTGCTCGGCAACGCCAAGGGCGACAAGCGCCCCCTGCCCTTTGTCGAGGATACTGCCGTTCCTCCGGAAAACCTGGCCGACTTTATTGCCGAGTTTCGGGCGGTGTTGGATCGTGAAGGCCTGGAATACGGCATGTTTGGCCATGTGGACGCCGGGGTGCTCCATGTACGTCCGGCGCTGGATTTAAAAGATCCGGCCCAGGAGCCGCTGATTCGCCGCATTACCGATGAGGTAGTAGCCCTGACCCAGAAATACCATGGTTTGCTCTGGGGCGAACATGGCAAGGGGGTACGCTCGGAATATGCGCCAGCCTTCTTCGGCCCCCTCTACCCCTGTCTGCAACAGCTTAAAGCTGCCTTTGATCCACACAACCAACTGAACCCAGGCAAGATTGCCACGCCGCTGGAGTCCGGCGCCGAGCTGTACAAGATCGATGGCGTGGCAACCCGTGGCCAGCATGATCGGCAGATCGAGGCCAGCACCCGTGCTCACTGGCAGGATGCGATCAACTGTAACGGCAACGGTGCCTGCTTTAACTTCGATCCTGATGATCAGATGTGCCCCTCCTGGAAAGGCACCCGTGAGCGTATTCACTCCCCTAAAGGGCGTGCCTCCCTGATTCGTGAATGGCTGCGCCTGCTCCAACAGCAAGGCCAGGATGCCGAGCAACTGCGTGCTGAACAGCGTAGCCGCAGTGCGGTGCAAACCTTTATTCCCAAGGTTAAAAACACCCTGGCCAAACGCCGGGGTGAATATGACTTCTCCCATGAAGTCCATGAGTCCATGCTCGGTTGCCTGGCCTGTAAATCCTGTGCGGGACAGTGCCCGATCAAGGTGAATGTGCCGGAGTTCCGTAGCCAGTTTCTGGAGCTGTACTATGGCCGTTACCTGCGTCCGCTGAAGGATTACCTGATTGGCGGCCTGGAGATGGTCATCCCCACCCTGGCGAAATTCCCTGCACTCTATAACTGGCCGCTCAAACAAGCCTGGGTTCAGCGCTTGCTGGCACGCTATGCCGGGATGGTGGATAGCCCGCTGTTAAGTGACATCTCGCTACAAAGCGGTCTGGAGAAGTTAGGGGTTGGGCTGGCCGATGCGCAGACACTGGCTCGACTCAGTGACGAGCAAAAAAGCCGCACGGTGATTCTGGTACAGGATGCCTTCACCAGTTACTTCGAAACCCAGCTGGTGCTCGATACCCTGGCCTTATTGCAAAAGCTTGGCTTTAATCCCCTGGTCGCGCCCTTCCGTCCTAACGGTAAGCCCTTGCATGTACACGGCTTTTTAAGTGCCTTTGAGCGCACCGCCGCCAAGCAGGCGGAACTGCTGAACAGCTACCGTGACAGCGGCATTGCGCTGGTGGGCATCGACCCCTCGATGACCCTGACCTACCGCAGTGAGTACGCCAAATATCTGGGGGCGGAGCAGGCACCCAAGGTGCTGTTACTGCAGGAATGGTTACAGCAGCAGCTGCCTCAGCTGCAAAGCCAGGCGGAACACTTCCGCCCGGCCCGCTTTAAGTTGCTGGCGCACTGCACCGAGAAAACCAATGCGGCCCCCAGTATCCAAGCCTGGCAGCAGGTATTTAAAGCCCTGGGGATGGAGCTGGAGGTACTGAATGCCGGTTGCTGCGGCATGTCCGGCACCTTTGGCCATGAGACACTTAACCTGGCCCGCTCCCAGCAGATTTACTCGCTGAGCTGGCAAGGTATTGTGCGTAACCCGCAACACCAACCGCAATTGGTGGCGACAGGCTATTCCTGCCGTAGTCAGGTCAAGCGTATGGAAAACCAGCAGCTGCCGCACCCGCTGCAGGCCTTGCTGGCACAGCGCTAAGTCCACTAGCCGAGCCACCCCTGGCGGAGCTTAGCTCTGCCAGGGTCGTAATTGCCAACAGGGGCCGCGACTTAACCAGTTTGCCGGCTCCGCTGCGCTTTTGCCGGCCTCCACCAATAACAGTGCCTGGGCCTGAGTCACTGCCAGCCAACGCGCCTTATCCAGTGGCCAGTCAGGGTTACTCGCACTGGGCTTGCCCAGCATCACATAACGCTGCGCAGCTTCAGGGCCAAGATCTGCCCATAACTCCAGCGCCGCCTCCGGCCAGTTTTGTCCATCAGCCAGGTTCAGTTGCAAATGCGCCTGTCCTGGCGCAAAACGAGTCGAACTCACCAACAGCTGCTGCCTTCCCTGATGATCGCTCATGCTGGCCAGATAATGCGGGGTAACCATTTGCTGCTGTGGCCACTGCCACCAGCCCACGGCCAACATTACCACGGCCAGACAAGCTACCAGTGCCAAGGCACGCCAGCCTTGTTGGGCAGAGGTAGCCTTGCGTGGCTGTACGGACGGCTCCTCGCCTGTTGCCTGCGCCGCCTTGCCTGGCTGCAACTGCTGCTGCCAGCGATAAAAACGTGCCTGCTGACGGGCGGAGGGCAGGATCTGGCTGGGCTGGGCAACCTGCTTGGCCAAAGGCAATAGCTGTAACTCCCATTGCCAGATGGCGTCATCCAGCGCACTTATTTGTCCACGTAATCGCTGTACACGGTGGCGCACCCGTAACGACTGCTGCCCCAATACATAACCCTGGGCCAGCATCTCAATTAATTCAGGCTGGTGATACCGAGCTGGTACAGGCATGTTTTTAACCTCTCTGCGCCCCGGCGTATCCAGGACTTCAGGGTGCCCAGGGGCACCCCTAACTGTTGCTGTAATTCATCATGGCTCAGGCCATAGCTATAACTCAGCACCAACGCTTGACGGGTCTCGCCTGGTAATTGCGCCAGACACTGGGCCAAGGGCTGGTGGGGCAAGCGGGTTGTCGCGGGGGATGCTTCCTCTTCTGCCTCAGTCTGCCAACGCTGCAGTAAGCGCAGGCGCCGCTTGCGGGTACGCAACTGATCCAGGCCATGATGGCGAAACAGCGCCCACAGCCAGGCTTCTGCCCGCCCCTGCCCAGGTTGATACTCCCCCGCCCGTTGCCATAGGCGCTCAAACCCCTCGTGCAGCCACTCTTCCGCCAGATTACGCTCCCCCGCCAACCGCCATAGCATCGCCAGCAAGGGACGACTGTAATGCTGATAAATCTTCGCCAGGGCTTGGCTGTCCCCCTGGCCCAAGGCCAGCAGGCAATCCTCCAACTCCGTCATCTAGGCTCCTTTTTTTTGCTTCAACGTCCAGGTAGCCGTTTTGGATGCAAGAAAAAAACGGCTATTGCGCTGCATCTAAGTCTGGCGTTCAGGCATTGATAGAGGGAATACCTCAACACCCTACAGGGAGTCATAACATGAACAAGATGATATCCATCAGTACCTTTGCTTTTTCTCTCCTGGCCGCTGGCAGCGTTTGGGCGGAAGCCCCCATTCAGGTGCACAACAGTGCCATGGGTGAGGTGCTGGCCAACCAGGCAGGCATGACCCTTTATACCTTTAAAAAAGATAGCGAAGGAATAAGTAACTGCTATGACCAGTGTGCGCAAAACTGGCCCCCTCTGATGGCTACCGCAGGTGACATGGCTGAGGGCGACTACAGTTTGGTAACCCGTAAAGATGGCGGCCAGCAATGGGCCTACAAGGGGATGCCGCTGTACCTGTGGGTGAAAGACCAACAACCTGGAGATACCAGCGGCCATGGGGTCAAGGACGTCTGGGAGGTCGCCAAACCCTAAGCATGTAGTAGCGAAAGGCAGACTACCTGCCTTTCGCTGCCTTGACCGATGTCGGCTGTTATAAGCGCATACGCAGCAGCCGGAGGCTATTGGCCACCACCAGCAAGCTGGTACCCATGTCGGCAAATACCGCCAGCCACAGGCTGCCGCCCCCTGCCAGGGTGAGCAGCAATATCGCCAACTTCAACCCCAGCGCCAGGATGATATTCTGCAGCAGGATCTGCCAGGTACGGCGGCAAAGACGGATAAACTGCGGCAGCTTGCGCAAGTCATCATCCATCAAGGCCACATCGGCGGTTTCAATCGCCACGTCCGTACCCAGTGCCCCCATCGCGATGCCCACCTGGGCACTGGCCAGGGCTGGCGCATCGTTAATGCCATCCCCCACCATCGCCAGGCGTTGGCCCTGTGCCACCCGCTGGCGAATTTGCTCGGCTTTTTGCTCCGGCAGAAGCTCCGCCGCCACTTCATCTATCCCCACCTGGGCAGCAATACTGGCGGCACTCTGGTGGTTATCACCACTGAGCATCAGGGTACGCAGGCCCAATTGCTGTAACTCGGCAATCGCCTCACGGCTGCCCGCCTTCAGCTGATCAGATAGGGCATAGCAGGCTAACACCCCCTGGGGCCCCGCCAGGCTCACAGTACTCTGTCCCTGCTGCTGCCAGCGCAACAACTGTTGTTGCACGCCGGGGGTGAGGGTGGCTTGTTGCGCCATCAACGCCGGGTTGCCTAGCCAATAGCGTTGGCCATCGATCAGCCCTGTCACCCCCTGCCCTTGAATCACACTAAAGCCCTCTACCTCGGCTAAGGCATAGGGGGCTTGCGGCTGTAAATCACGGTACAGCGCCTGTGCTAACGGGTGATCAGAACGACTGGCCAAGGCCAGGGTTAAGGCGGTGAGGTGTTGCTGGCTCAGTGCCTCGGCCAGCCAGGCGGCATCCGTCATGCTCGGCTTGCCCGCCGTCAGGGTGCCGGTTTTATCCAGAGCAATACTGTGTAAGTGGCGCCCCTGTTCCAGATAAATACCGCCTTTAATCAGAATCCCCAGTCGCGCCCCCCGGGCCAGGGCACTGACCAGGGTAATGGGGGTGGAAATCACCAGGGCACAGGGACAGGCAATCACTAATAGCACCAGGGCACGGTAAAGCCATTCCAGCCACTCACCCCAGCCTAATAAAGGAGGCAAGAGCGCAATCAACAGCGCCAGCAGCAGTACCGCGGGGGTATAGATCCGGGCAAAGCGATCGACCCATTGCTGGGTTGGCGCACGGCGACTCTGCGCCTGTTCAATCGCATGAATAATGCGCGCCAGGGTAGAGTCTTTGGCCACGGCAGTGACTTCATACTCCAGCTCCTGCTGTTGATTAATACTGCCGGCATAGAGTGCATCCCCCGGTGCCTTATCCACCGGCAGACTCTCACCGGTAATAGGTGCCTGATCCAGGGAGGAATGGCCTTTACGCACCACGCCATCCAATGCTACCCGCTCGCCTGGGCGGACCCGCACCCTGGCCCCCAGAGCTACCGCACTGGCGAGTTGAGTGTGCCAGCTGCCGTCATCCTGTTGCACCAGGGCCTGCTCCGGCACCAACTTTAACAAAGCCTGCACCGCCTGCCGGGCACGATCAAAGGAGGCCGCCTCAATCCGCTCCGCCAGGGCAAAGAGGGCCATCACCATCGCCGCCTCCGGCCATTCACCAATCAGAATGGCGCCACTGACCGCGATGCTCATCAAAGCATTAATGTTGAAATCTAAATGACGCAGCGCCAGCCAGCCTTTGCGGTAAGTGGTTAAGCCGGTCAATCCTATCGCCAGCATGGCCAAACCTAGCTGCCAGATATTGCTACCCAGTTGGGCAAATGCCAGTGCTTCCGCCGCAACCGCCGCCAGCAATGCCAGCGCCAATGGCCACCAGGGCTTCGCCGGAGTTGCCGCTGTGCCAGTGGCGGCACGTTGCAACTCGGGGTTAAAACCCAGCTGGCGAATACTGGCCAGCACGGCGGGCAATACCTCCTCGCTATGCTGCAGATAGAGCACACGATTCAGTAAATCAAAATGTAAATTCTGGATACCCGACTGCCCGCTCAGTGCCTTACGGATCAGACTTTCCTCGTTGGGGCAGTCCATTTCCTTAATGTGGATGGCGGTAGCTTGGGCGATATCCATCCCACTCGCGGGTGTTGACTGCTCAGGCACCTTAGCCTGTGAATGATGATCATGGCGGCAACACTCTGCACTCATGGCGCTCTCCTTGGTCTTGGGCCGATGGGCGCCGTAGATTGGCAAATGCCTCCCAGCGCGTTACGTTATAAGCAAGGAGTTAACAGCCTGTAGTAGCTACAGGGTCAAGCAGGAGCACAAGATGAAAATTGGTGACTTGGCGGAACAAGCCGACTGTGCGGTGGAAACCATCCGCTACTACGAACGCATTGGCTTAATCCCTCCGCCCCAGCGCAATCCAGACAATAATTACCGCCGTTATAGCCAGGAACATCTGGATACCCTGAACTTTATTCGGCATTGCCGTGCCCTGGATATGGCCCAGGAGGAGATCCGCCGTTTGTTAGAGGCGCGTCAGCATCCTCAGCAGCCCTGTCAGGAAATCAACCAGCTGCTTGATCATCATTTACAACACGTCCAATGCCGTATTGCCCAGCTCAGTGAGCTGGCTCGCCAGCTGCAAGACATTCGCAGCCAATGTCAGGGCCAGGGTGCCGTCGATAGCTGTGGCATTTTGCAGGAGTTAACCCACCCTAGTCAGCCGCTGGGTACAGAGCTGGATGCCAGCCATGTCGGCGGCTGTCACAAGGGTTAACCCATCCGCTGGAGGCAAATAAGTAAGCTGCTAACACGCGGTAACTGAGCTGAAAATTTTGTCGCTTTTTTGCACTAATAATTGCAACAGTGCTTAATGACAAACATTCTCACTTTGACTAAAATCGCCCCCTTTCGTTTTTGCGGGGGCGGTAGATCATGCTGCAAACACCTTATTACTTGGTAGACAAAGCCAAACTACTGAAAAATATGGAAAAAATCGCCTATGTGCGCAAGCACTCAGGCGCTAAATCCTTGTTGGCTCTCAAGTGCTTTGCTACTTGGTCCGTGTTTGACCTGATGCAGGATTACATGGATGGCACCACCTCTTCCTCCCTGTATGAAGTGAAGCTTGGCAAAGAAAAATTTGCCGGTGAAACCCATGCCTATAGCGTGGCCTATGCTGACAACGAGATTGCAGAAGTCTTGGCCAACAGCGACAAGATTATTTTCAACAGCATTGGCCAGTTGCAGCGCTTTGCTGAGGTCAGCGAAGGCAAACCCCGCGGCCTGCGGGTCAACCCTCAGGTCAGCACTTCAGCCTTTATTATTGCTGACCCCGCCCGCCCCTATAGTCGTCTGGGGGAATGGGACCCTGTCAAAATCGAAGCGGTTATCGAGCAGATTTCCGGTTTTATGTTCCACAACAACTGTGAGAACCGTGACTTTAACCGCTTCGATGAGATGCTCAATCTGATCGAGGAGCGCTTCGGTCATCTGATCGCTCGTATGCAATGGATCAGCCTCGGCGGCGGTATCCACTTTACCGGTGAAGACTACCCACTGGATGCCTTCTGCCAACGCTTGAAAGCCTTTGCCGACAAGTACCAGGTGCAGGTCTATCTGGAACCGGGTGAGGCAGCAATTACCCAGAGCACCAGCCTCGAAGTCACCGTTTTGGACACCCTCTTCAATGGCAAAAATTTGGCCATCGTCGATAGCTCCATCGAAGCCCACATGCTGGATCTGCTGATCTACCGCGAAAGCGCCAAGATGGCGCCCTGTGACGGCCCCCATACCTATATGGTGTGCGGCAAGTCGTGCCTGGCCGGCGATATCTTTGGTGAGTTTAACTTTGCCCAACCATTACAGCCTGGCGATCGTCTGTCCTTCCAGGACGCTGCCGGCTACACCATGGTGAAAAAGAATTGGTTTAATGGCGTCAAAATGCCCTCCATCGCAGTGAAACAATTGGATGGCAGCATTGAGTTGGTGCGGGAGTTTGATTACACCGACTTCGTCAATAATTTGTCTTAAGGCGATGGTGACCCCATCCCTTTAAGAACCTTTGGGGTTTGGAGGCTAGCTGAAGAAAGTATCCCTTTGTTCAGCCACCCTCAGGACACACCTGGCAGGTAGATGTGTCTGTTCAGTACTGCGGCAACAAACACCGCAGTAATACCTTAATACCTTTAATAGGTAATACCTGGAGAACGAAATACGATGAAGAAAAACGTCCTGATCATTGGTGGCGGAGGGGTGGCCCGCGTAGCGGCACATAAATGCGCCCAACACAACGATACACTGGGCAATATTGCCATAGCCTCGCGAACCCTCGCGAAATGCGAAGATATTGTGGCCAGTGTTCTGGAAAAAGGCAGCATGAAGACCGAGGGCCGCATTCAGGCTTATGCCCTTGATGCTCTTGATGTATCTGCCACTGTGCAACTGATTCAGGAAACTGAATCGCAAATCGTCATTAACCTAGGCTCTGCCTTCGTGAACATGTCCGTGCTGCAAGCCTGTCTGGAAACAGGTGCGGCCTATCTGGACACCGCCATTCACGAAGATCCGGCCAAAATCTGCGAAACCCCACCCTGGTACGCTAACTATGAGTGGAAGCGTAAAGCCGCCTGTAAAGAAAAAGGGGTGACCGCCATTCTAGGGGTTGGGTTCGATCCTGGTGTGGTCAATGCCTACGCTGCCCTGGCTTACAACGACTATTTTGACAGCGTTGAATCTATCGACATTATCGACATCAATGCGGGTAGTCATGGCCGCTATTTCGCCACCAACTTCGATCCTGAAATTAACTTCCGTGAATTTACCGGACGAGTGTACTCCTGGCAGAACAGCCAATGGCAGACCAATAAGATGTTTGAAGTAAGCCGCACCGATGACTTACCGGTTGTGGGCAAGCAAACCTCGTACATGACTGGCCATGATGAAGTACATTCGCTGTCACAGAATCTGAACGTACCCAATGTGCGCTTCTGGATGGGCTTTGGCGAACACTACATTAATGTTTTCACCGTCCTAAAGAACCTGGGCCTGTTATCTGAACAACCTGTTAAAACCGCTGAAGGGCTGGAAGTTGTGCCCCTGAAAGTGGTTAAAGCCTGTCTGCCTGATCCCTCCTCCCTGGCGCCCGATTACACTGGCAAAACCTGTATCGGTGACGTCGTGAAGGGACTAAAAGACGGTCAAGAGAAAGAAGTCTTTATTTATAACGTTGCCGACCATGAAGAAGCCTACGCCGAAGTCGGCAGTCAGGGCATTTCTTATACCGCCGGCGTACCCCCGGTTGCTGCAGCCATCCTGGTTGCCAATGGCAGCTGGGATGTCGCAGAAATGCGCAACGTTGAGCAGTTGGATCCTAAACCCTTCCTCAATCTGCTCAACCAAATGGGGCTACCCACTCGGATTAAAGACGAGCAAGGTGATCGCCCCCTGACATTCTAAGTTAATGTCTCCCCCAGGCCCGCACGGGCCTGGGTTTATTCCCAGCCTACAGCGCCACCAGCAACAACCCCATCAGCATCAAGAGTAAACCCTGCATCCGCGGCAGGCTCAGGCGCTCCCCCAACCAGCACACCCCAATCAACACCCCAATGGGGATACTGACCTGGCGCAAAGCCACGACATAACTGACCTCCTCCACCATTCCCATACTGACTAACACCAGCAGATAAGTACCAATGATGAATAGCCCCCCGAGGGCGGCCATGCCATAAGCAGGAGGGGATGCAGCCGCAGGAGTGACACGTTTCAGCCAGGGCGCCATCCATAACAAACAACTGGCAGCCTGCAAGACCACAAAACAGCTTCCCGCCGCCAAAGGGCTCATGCCCTGGGCCACCATCAGCTTGATTGCGGCACTGTCCGTCAAGGAATAGCCCGCCGTGCCGAGGGCAGCCAAACCTATCCAAGCCACGGCCGGGGTCGCGTAATCACGCCAGTGCCACTGGCGCCAGCGCTGCAAAGGTAGCGCCAGGGCACCGAGAAAAATCAACAGCATCCCGACCCCATCCCCACCACTCAACTGGGGAGGTGCCCACAGCAACCACACCAGGAGCGGCACCAACAGTACCGGCAAGGCGCGGGCCAGTGGATACACCAGGCTGAGATTACCGCCCCGGTAGGCATAGGCGAGGCCAGCCAAGTACATTACCTGGAATAGACCAGATGCCGCCAACCAACCCCAAAAGGGTGCGGGCAATTGCCAGATCGCCTGCCAATGCCAAATTAATACGGGGCTGTAAAGCAGCATGCCGGCCAGCATCAACTCCGCATAAAAGTGCAGCGATTGGCCGTGCTTTTTACCAATTAGGTTCCAGCTGGCATGCAGAAGGGTAGAAATTAAAATCAAACTGAGGGGTAAGGCATCCATCGCTCGGCCTGGCAGGTGCTATCGTTGAGTGAGTTCCTCAGGCTAGCATGGCAATCTGGTATATACCAATAAAAGAATTAGCCCGTCACCTGCACTACTACCGTTAATGCATCATGCAACCAGTACTCCTGATCCAACTCTAAAAAACGCCCCTGCTGATCACGGCTCAGGCGTTGAATAAAGAGTCCGGCACAACCTGGACTCACCCCCAGCGCCTCCGCCTCCTGCCCGGTCAGCGCCTGGGCATACATGCTTAGTTGACGCTGCGCAGGCTGCAATTGGTAACGTTCTTTTAGCAGGGTAAAGATGGACAGGTCAGTACTCTGGTTCAGCAAACCAGGACAGAGCGCAGGGTTAAGATAATTGTGCTCCACCAGCACCGCCCGCTCATCCACATAGCGGCGGCGAAGAATCTGGTATACCGGCGCACCAGGCGCTAAGCCGCTCAAGGCTGCCAGCCAGGGGGGCGCTTCTATCAGCGACTTTTGCAGGGTCTCAGTACGTGGAGCCAAACCCTGCTCCTGGACGTAATGATGAAATCCGGTGTCTTTGTTAGGGTCATATTGCAGACGTGCAGGGGTCAGAAACCAGCCCCGCCGATTGGAGCGATAAATCCGCCCTTCGCCCTCCAGCTGACTCAGCGCTTGACGCAGTGTCACCCGGGTGGTGGCAAAACGCTCCGCCAGCTCTCGCTCTGCCGGTAAGCGAAACTGACTGCCGCCGGGCTGCTGCTCAATCCACTGCCATAGCTGATCGCGTAAACGCAGATAAAGTGGCTGTGAGCCTGAAGAGGATCCAAAGGAGGTATTTTTTTCCGTGGCCATGACCGGCTTCCTGAAGAACTGCGGCCATCTTGGTAGCTGGCAGGAGGCAGGTCAAGCCTCCTGCCATCGCATTACCAGTGCAATTGCAGACCTTCATTACGGGCAAACTTTTCCAGGTGAGACTTCACCACCTCCTGCACCTGGGCTAAGGCCTCCTGATCGGCTGCCTGACAGCGAATCAGCAAGGCTTGCGGCTCAGCCTGCAACCAACATTTGCCAATGCCAAAGTCCACCTCGCCCTGCTGCTCACTCCAGTTGGCGGGTACTTTCTGCTGAAAATGCTGACAAAGGCGGCTGAGATGACGGCTGGCCGCCGGGGTGCTGACCTGGGTATGGGCTTCTAACATGGTCACTCCTATCCGTGCTGGGGATGAGCAATGGCTCGATCCGTTAATACAATGGGGAATCCCTTAGAACAGTGCTCTATACGCCCCTCAATACCATAGGCCTGCTGCAAAATAGCGGGGGTGAGCACCTCGGCGGGCTTACCGACCGCCAGCAAGCCTCCCTGGGCCAATACCACTAATTGGTCACAATAACGCAGAGCCAGATTAATATCGTGAATGGCAATCAGGCCGATGGCGGCGGTTTCCTGGGTGGCGCGGCGCACACTTTGCAATACGCTGAGCTGCCAATGTAAGTCCAGCGCACTAGTGGGCTCATCCAGCAGTAACACCTGGGGATCACGCGCCAACACCTGTGCCAGCCCTACCATTTGGCGCTGACCGCCGGACATTTCCCGCATCGGCATCAAGGCCAGATGGCGGATACCTAACTCGTCCAGCACCTGCTCAATACGCGCCTCAATTTTGGCTTTGGAGTAGTCATAACACACCGCCCGACAGGCACTGAACAGCAACTCATAGGCCACCAGGGAGGTTGCCTGCGGCAAAGCCTGGGGCAAGTAGCCCAACAATCTGGCCCACTGCGCAGAGGACAGGCTGTGCCTATCCTGCTCACCCAAGCGCACCGAACCTTGGTAAGACAGCAACCCAGCCAAGGCCTTCAGAAAGGTCGACTTGCCTGCCGCATTGGGGCCGATCACCGCCGTCAAACTACCGGCCTGTAGCGGCGGCAAGCTGATATTTTGCAGGACTTTTTTGCGTCCATAGCCCAGTTGTAAGTTGTCGATATGCAGGCTCATTTCACATCTCCCGCCGATGGCTGAGTATCAGACTCATAAAGAGCGGAATCCCGACCAAGGCCGTAACGATCCCTACCGGCAAAATAATCCCTGGAATCAATGCTTTACTGGCTATCGATGCCAGGGATAACAGCAATGCCCCCGCCAGTGCGCTGCCAGGCAGGAAGAAGCGATGATCCTCCCCCAATAACATGCGTGCCATATGGGGCCCAACCAAACCGATAAAGCCAATTTCACCGACAAAGGCCAGAGCGGCGGCAGTGAGCAAACTCACCCGCAGCAGCACCACCAGACGCATCCGCTCCACCCGGATGCCTATCGCTTTGGCCTGATCCTCACCACTGCGCAGGGCTGTCATTGCCCAGGCATGGCGCATCGCCAATGGCAAACAGAGCACAAACACCACCGCCACCAGGGTGACTTTTTCCAAATTGGCGCGGGACAATGATCCCATGGTCCAGAACACAATCTGCTGCAGGGAGTTGGTATCCGCCACAAACATCAGCAGACTCACCAAGGCATTCAGAGCAAAGAACAGTGAGATACCAAAGAGCACCACGGTATTCACCGACGCGCCGCGGTAACAAGACAGGGCCAGCACTAACAGTGAAGCAAAAGAGGCACAGACAAAGGCCCCCAGAGGCAATAAGTAGGTAAAGCTTAGCCCCGTCCAACTGAAGTCAAACAGAATCACTATTGCCGCCCCTAGCGTGGCTGCCGCACCAATTCCCAGGGTAAAAGGACTGGCTAGGGGGTTATTCAATGCGGTCTGCATTTCCGCCCCTGCCAACCCCAGGCAAGCACCGACTACCACTGCCATCAGTGCATAGGGAATCCGCACCTCCATCACCACCGCCTGCATCCAGGGCTCGGTTTGCTCTGGTTGCATTAATACCTGCCATATTTCACTCAAGCCCAAACTGGAGGGGCCAAGCACCATATCCGCCAACAATGCCAGCGCTCCAGCCACAGCCAGAGTCAACAACAACAGCACTCGCTTGAGGACAAATTGCCGATAGTGGCTGGCCAGGGTCGAACCCTGACTCACTACCGTGTGTTCAACAAGGGATGAATCCATCATTTTTGATCACGTCATCTGCGTTAGAAAAGCAAGCGGCCAGCACAGGGCTGGCCAGAGACTGAAGGGGTTCAGCCACTTACTGCATGGTCATCCAGTAGGTTCCCTCTAAAGGAACCGGCTGAAAACGCTGGTACAGGGTGCTCAGGGTCTGCTGAGGCTCAAGCTCAGCAAACAACTGCGGATACACCCATTTGGCCATCGCCTGCACCGCCACCACATTCAGCGGGGTGTTATAGAAGTGATGCCACAGCGAACTGGCTCGCCCTTCCTTCACGGCATTCAACTGGGCCAGCGGATCTTTGCTGGTAACGGTATGCAGTGAACGCTGGGCCAATTCGGGTTTGATATAGGTGCCTAATACCAAGTACTGCGGGTCAGTATCCTGGGTTTCACTGGAGCCAATGGCTGTACCGATATAAATATCTGGCTGCCGGGTAATCAGGTATTCCGGGTTCAGCACGCCAACACTGCCTGGCAACAACTCTGTTGCAATGTTGCTCGCGCCAGTGATCGCCAGCAAATCTGCCAGCATGCCCTTCGCCATCGCCTCACAGCAGTCATCGCTTAAACCCACACGACTATGCAGGAACACACTAGGAGCCTGACCTTCTCGCTTAGCCAGTACCTCGGTCACCCTATTCAGTTCCTGTTGGTAAAAAGCCAGATAGTCTGCTGCACGCTGTTGCTGACCTAACACCTCGCCAAGAATTTCCATACTGCGGGGGGTGTTTTCCAGCGGACTGTGGCGAAAATCGATGAACACCACCGCCACCCCAGCCTGCTCCAGAGTATTGATCACCTCTGCATCTCGTGCCCCTGGGCCGTGCCCTTCCAAGCCAAAGATGGCCACATCAGCCTTCAATGCCAATGCTTGCTCCAGACTGAAAGTTTCCGCCGAACCACGACCAAAGCGTTTAATTTGATCGATATTGGGAAAAGCCTGCTGGTATTGACGATAGGTATCAGGGTCAATCGCCTGCATATCCCCCATCATGCCCACCACCCGGTTCACCACCTGATCCTGTTCCAGGATCGCCAGTGCCGGAATATAACGGCTTTCACCCAAAATAATGCGTTCGACTTTTTCCGGCAGGGTGACACTGCGACCGGCCAAATCCGTCAGGGTGGTGGCGGCCTGGGCCAATCCCATCCAGGCGCTTAATCCCACGCCTAATAACAGTTTTTTGCTTGCTTGCATGCGAATTTTCCTTGGTCAGGCCGGGCACAGAGCCCGGCTACCTTGCAACGAAACAGGCGTTAGAACACCAGCGTAGCGGTTAAACGAATATCACGACCCGCTTCGGGTAGACCCTGAGCCACAGCACCGGTATTGGCATAGGTGGCGTGATCGTAATAGTGCTTATCAAACAGATTTTTCACCGCCAGATTGAGGCTGAAATCATGCTGCTGCCAGGGCTGCCAACGAGCATTAACATCATGTACCACATAACCTGCTTTAGGTTGGAAACCAGAGGCGACGTTAGTCAAACGCTCAACAAAGCGTCCCTGCCAGCCAAACTCCAGTGAGTCACTGGCACGGTAGTTAAAGTCCGCCACCCAGGTATCACCAATGGCTGTACCAATCGCCAGGCTCTCATCAGACAGGGGCTGACCATTAAGTTCTGGACGTGCACGGCTAAAGCTCAGCCCAGTGCTGAAGCTATCCCAGCTATAGCCGACCCGGGCGTTAAAGCCTTTATTTTCCAGGGTGCCAAGATTACCCAGCACTGCCTTGGAAACCTGCCCCACTCCCCCATCGATCTTGGTGTTGAACACCTTAGCTGAGGCTTGGAAACCACCCTGGTGGTAGTCCACCCCCAATTCATAGTTGCGTGCCTTTTCTTCGCGACGGTCGGCAGCATTTTTGTAGTAGTCCAGTACATACAACTCTTTCACCTGGGTACCACGCAGTGCCTTGGCCCAGTTGGCATTGAAGCTGAGGTTATCGTTCACCTCAAACACCAACCCAGCATTGGGGCTAAAGCCGCTTTCACTAAAGCTTTGCTTAGCTCGAGGCTCATCCAGCTTGTAAGAGTCGTAACGTCCACCAAAGCTCAGTAGCAGGCGTTCTGTAGCCTGGAAGTTATCCTGCAGGTAAATCCCTTTTACACTGCCCTCTTCGCGATCCACATTACCGCTCCCCGCCAAACGACCTTTATCCTCGCGGTAATCCACCCCGTAGGTAACGGCATGCTTGCCCAGTTCACTGGTGTTACGCAGGTCCAAGCCATTACTCTTCAGGCTGCCCTTGTAAGTACCGTAAGGGCCATTGATATGCTCCAGAGAAGCTTCGGTCTGATAGACATTAACCTTCAGCGCCAGCAAAGGATTATCCACTGGGTTTAACCCATAGTTAACACTGACGGTTTCGCGCAGAGTTTCTTGTTGCAGAGGGGTATTTTTGCTACTTGGCACCCAGTGTGGGCGATGCAGACGGTAGTCTTCATCCTGACGACGATCATAGCTCAGTGCCAGGCGCTGGCTGTCAAACTCACCCACCACCTTGGCAAACTGCGCCTGCTGTTCGCTGCCGGTATACTGCTGCACCTGACCTTTACCATCCTTTTGATTACCGTAGTCAGCACCGGACCAGGTGCCCATCAGACTCCAGTTATCATTGAGACGACCATAGAGGGTCGCACTGCCTTTAACAGCATCCGCATTGGTCGAACCACCGGTTTTCAGGGTCGCGCCAAAGTTCTGCCCATCCTTCAACAGATCATTCGGATCTTTGGTTTCAAAGCGGATCGCACCAGCCAGCGCACCGGGGCCAGAGGTAGCGGCGCCCGCGCCCGCCTCTACTTCAACCTGCTTCAACAGCTCAGGCTCCACCGATAAACGCCCCTGGTGATGGTAGATATAACCGGCTTGGGTCGCACCATCGATGGTGACATTCAGCATGGTGTCTTCCAGGCCACGCACATAAATCTTCTGCGCGACTGAACTCCCGCCACCCACCGCCACCGAGGGCTCACCACTAAACACATCGTGTAGAGTGGCGGCTTGCTTTTTCTCCAGCGCTTGCTGATCAACTACCGTCTCGCTAGCGGCCTTTACCTTGCCGACCACCACGATTTTTTCGTTGTTGACCAAGGTTTGCGCCTGCGCCCAAGCGGGGCTGATGGCAGCGGCCACTGCCACGGCCACCAGGGTAAGAGGGGTCTTAGGCTGTACAGTCTGAGTCATTCTGTGTTCCATCCGTTGATAATAACGATTTTCATTTGCGCAAAATTCTTATTATCAACAACCCTACTGTAAACCTTTTTTACAACTGTTACGTTTTCCTCCCAGGCATCCCTACTGGAAGCGATAGCCCTGACCATGGGCGGTTTGCAGCCGATCCGCAGGCACACCCAGCTCAATCAACTTGCGCCGTACCCGGCTTAGGTGCATATCAAGGCTACGGTCAAAACTACAGTAGTGCTTCTGCAACACCTGTTCGGACAGATAACTCTTACTGAGTACCTGTCCCGGATGCTCAACCAAAACCTGCAGTAAGCGAAATTGGGTAGGGGTCAGACTGGTCTCAGCGGCACCATAACGCACCTGATACAAACGCTTGTCCAGTTGCAGGCGCTGATTACACGGAGCAGGTCCTGACGCTTGCCAGCGTAACCAGGCCTGAATACGCAGGGCACATTCCTGTGGGTGGAAGGGAGCTGTCAATACCTCAACTGCCCCTTGCTGCAATAGCTGAATACGTTCTTCCGTACCTCCCGTTTCGAGTAGAACCACCAATGGGCACCCCGCCTGCTGCGGTCCCTGACTCCACTCTCGCCATTGACTGGCCTGGGCCAGGGCTAATACGCATAGCCCGGCCCCCTCCACCAGGGTATGGCGAGGACGACGCTGGCAGTCATACCCCCACTGACTCAATTGACGCTGTAATGGCTCAATCGTTTGACTGGCGTAGGGCGACTCCAACAACCACACCAGCCCCTGGTTTTGTCTTTGCTCTGCCATGGCTAACTTTCCGTAGCTGTCATGATCATATCAATAATCATTCTCATTCGAATTGCGACCTGCATCTTAATTCGATCTACGTAAATCGCCACCTTCTTTACACTTGTTACACTCCTTAGGCCGATTGACGCCGTACTGGCGCCTGCAGGGCTTGCAATTGACGTAAGTCCTCTGCCAATACCTGCTGTACCTGAGGACCAAACCACTCCAACGACACCTCTACCCGGCCATCCCCTAACAAAGGGGCGAGAAAGTGACGATAGTCCACCACCCCCTCAAATAGCGGCACCATACCCTGACGACTTCCCGCCGCCGCATAAACATTGGCGGGACTAAACACACTCAGGTATTGCGCCGCACTGATATTCTTCAGGTGAAAATGGGCTACCCAGGGGGCAAGACGCCGGTACCACTGTAATGGGTCACCGCCCCCCTCCCACACATGCAGGGTGTCGAAGTTGATACGCAGGGCAGGATGGTTGACTTCTTCCAACAGTCGCAGAGTCGCCTCACCGCTATCAGCCAGGGTATGGGGGTGGGTTTCCACCAGCAGTAGCAAACCCTGCTCAGCCATCATTTGTGCCACTTCGGCCAGGCGCTGGGTCCAACGCTGACGCTCTGCCTCTGACACCTCGGCACTGCCCTTATTACCGGAAAAAGTACGCACCTTGGGCGCTTGCCAATGGCGCGCCAGTTTCGCCAGAGCCAAGGCCTGAGCCTCCAACTGTGCCGCCGGGGCATTCAGATCCAGATAATCACTCAGCATCGGCACCCGTAGCTGGTACTGGCTCAACCAGCCCCCCTGTAACTGCGGTGAGGATTCGTACAGATGGCGGGCGTGAATGCCCCATAATTCAATGCCAGCAAAGCCCTGTTGCTGCGCCCAGGGGGCAAGCTGCTGCAGCGATAACAGATGATGACGAAAACTGATGGTGCAAAGATGAACCTGCATCAGGCCACCTCCGCCACAGGGGCATCCAACTGCTGTTGCTGACACCAAGCCTGGTAGGCCTGGTAGAGACAGGTTTTAATTTGCTGCTCTTGCAGCAACATCTGGCGCAGCAAGGCATGGATTTGCTGATACAGCTCCTCACTGGGACTTTCTGCCAGCTTGATGGCCAGATAGTGCAGCCGTTTGAAGGCCTGCACCAAGGCTTCGATCTGCTCACAGTGCTGTTCAAACTCCGCCATATCCCGGCCTAATGCCCGCCAAAAGTAGGCAAAGCCATGCTCATAGGCATATTTGCGTACGCAGATCACCGGCAGCTCACGCAGGGCAAAGCCCAGCTGCGCCAGCGGCCAACGCCCCTGCCAGTGCCCACTAATAACCTCACGCATGGCCTCTGTCAGGGGTTGCTGCCAGGTAAAACCCTCGACGAAATAAGCGGCAATATCAGCCACTTGAGGGGCACGCAGGTTTGCCCGGTCAAAGTGAAAGCCCCCTGCGACACTCGGCTGCAGAATCGCCTGACGTATCTGCGCCCGAGGTAATCTGCCCTGCCAACGGAAGTCCGGGTCCAACATTAACCAGGTGTCGGGGTCTTCCGTCTGCTCCAGCATGACGTAATGGGGAAAGGGGTTCTGGTTGAACTTGTTCTCACGCTCCGGCAGGTGGTACAGATCCAGCATCACCATCACCGACTCCGTCGGACTGCGTGCCGCCAGCAAGGCCTCCATCTTGGCCAGGTTTTGCTCCTGACTAAGGGCAGGCTCATACCACTGTTTGACCTCCACGCCATAAAGACGCTCAAACCAGCGGCAATAGCCCTGATGATTCAAACTGGCATGGTGATAGTTCAAGGCTCCCTGCTCATTAATGGCAAAATCACCATCCCAGAGGCCAAAATAAAAGGGACGCTGATCCCCCGCCGCGGCCTTCACTGCCGCACTCAGGCAACTCACCACACAGTGCACCTTAATATCGTCATACTCTTCCGTAACGACCTCGCTGGCAGGCTGCTGCGGTGCCGCCAGCAACTGAGCCAACTGCTGCACCGTCACCAGCTGCTCTTTATTCAAGGCACTGTCAGGCACACTCAACCCCCACTCCAGTTCCAGATGCACCAGCAACTGCATCAACAGCACAGAATCCAGATACAGATCCTGATTCAAGCGCGCCTGCGGATGGAAACGCTGGGCATGGGGGTAAGCCATGCTCACCTTGAGCACCTGCTCAATGGCATGCACGATCTCGGCTTGACTCATCTGCTGCATTAGCCGGCCTCCTGCATAGACTGCATTCCTAGCGCATATACCTGGGCTAGCTGGCGCCGGTTAATCTTGCCATTGGCCTGGCGCGGCAGCGCCATCACCGCCTGCACCTCCAGGGGGATTTGATAGGGAGCCAGCCGTGGCTGACACCAGGCCCGTACCTGTTCCCATTGCACCGCCCCCACCACTAGGGCACAGACCCGTTCCCCACTAAAAGGGTCGGGGCGCTTGAAGACCACTGCATCCTCCACCCCCGGCATGGCCATCAATACCGCCTCAACTTCCTGGGGGTAAACATTGAGCCCCGCCACAATAATGGTGTCGTCCTGACGGGCAACGAAGTGCAACCGCCCCTGCTCATCGAAGTAGCCTAAATCCTGGGTCGCCACCTCGCCCTCATCCCGCAACACACGGATTTCCTGCGGCTGCTGTGGGCTACCGGCCTGCACCTGTAAATGGGGTAAAGGCAAGCCCAGAGTGCTGGCCTGCTGGGTGTCACGGCTGATGGCAATACAACCGGCCTCAGAACAGCCATACTGCTGGAACAGGTAATCACAGCGCTGCCGCAACAGCTGGAACCAGGGTTCAGGCAACAGGGTGCCTGAGCTCATCACCGCATGCAGACGCTGCCCCGGGGGCAATAAACGGGCCAGGGTATGCAGCATCGCCGGGGAGGAATACAGCAATGGCTGCGACAAACTCAGCATCTGCTTCAGCACAAACTTGGGGTTAGTGGTATTCAGCACATAGGGCTGCTGACCACGGGCCAGTGCCACTAAAAAGCCGGCAATCAGGCCATAGGAGTGGCTAACCGGACAGGCTAGCAGCGGCGTCATTTGCGCGGGCTCCGGAAAATGCTGGATATAGGCTGCCACCTCCTGTGCAATGCTCTGCCAGCTTCGGGCAATACACTTGGGCTCACCGGTGGTGCCTGAACTCATTTGTAGCAGGCAACCCGCTGGCGCCAGCTGCTCCACTTCCACCCTCTGCCAGTTTTGCCACTCCTGCCAGATCAGGGCATTACAACCCGCTCGCTGCGCCAGTCGCTGCGCTGCCTCCCAAGGCGTATCAGGGTGAATAGGCAATACCGTGCCGCCCTGGTCACGGATGTACAGCAGCAGGGCCAGCCAATGGCGGGTATCCGTTAGGCAAACGGCTACCCGCCAGGACTGCAGATCTTGTAACTGGGGATGTTGAGCAAACATAGCCTGCCAGGCCTGCACAGTGTCCTGACTGACCCACTCTTCATTGAGATAAAACATAGGGCTTAACGACCATTCACGATAAAGGGAAATAAAGAAGGGGCGGCCTCGGCTGCACGCCCGTTGCCCAGGGCCTGCTGCTGAGGTGCCAGTGCATTGGGCACCAAACGATGTCGCTCCTGCGCCGGATCTGCGCTGAGCTTACGGCTGAGCAAGGCCTCAACCTGGATCCACTGCGCCTGCCAGCCTAGTTGCTGCTGACGCTGCTGCATGCCGTGCTCCTCGGCATAGCGCTGCAGACGCGTTGCCACCTGCCGCCAGAAATGGCTTTCCGGCCACTGATAACAGCGCTCCAGCAAGGCGGAGAGCTCGCTGAGGTTGAAGACAAACAGGGTATCCATCACCAGCTCTCGCAATGCTTCCAGGGATTCCATCCAGTAGTACTGGTTAGGTTGCCCTTGCCGATAGGCTGGCTCGATCTGATAAAAATCCGGCAGCAGCTGTGGCTGAGCGACAAAATCTGTCACGTACTCCAGGCTCTCGTGGAAATCCCTTACCAGCAGACGACAGGGCCAGCCGTCGCGATGCACTAGCACCAAATTCTGACCATGGGCTTCCAGGGCGATGCCCTGCCCCACCAGCAGATGCCAAATCGGCATCACTACTACTTCCAACAGCTGCTGCAACCAGGGCTGCAAACCGTATTGGTCAATCCAGGGGGCGATAAAAGCACTGCCATCTGCTTCCAGCAGCATCAAGGCATTGAGCGGACAGGCCTGCTCCCCAGGCTGCAAGGCAGAGGCCACACTGTCCCGTAGCAACACCGCAATTTGGCCCTGAGTGATCTCATTTGCCTGCCAACGCTGGCCACCAAACTCATGCAGTAACCCTAAGGGATAGCGTTGCTGCAACAGTGGATCACTGTCGATCACTTGCTGCAGCCACTGACTAAGCCAGGCGGCGGTCGTCAGCCCCAGTGGCTCCAAAGTGCGCAGCGAAGAGGTATTCACCAGATTCAAGGGCAGCTTGATATCTGCCGCCAGGGGGCGATCCAGATTGAACAGGGTACGGAGCGATTGGCTGGGCAAATAGCGATCGCCAGCCGCTCCTAGCCAATAGCCATCCCGCCCATCCTGCGGCAGGCTGCCCTGCTGCTGACAATAACGCCGCTGCCAGGGATGAATCGGCATCAGGCTATAGTGCTGCCAATCCCCTCCCTGCTGCTGTAAACGCTGGCTGAGCAACTGCCAGGTCGCCTCACCTAGCTGCGTTTGCCAAAATTCCGCTGCCGTGCAGCCCAGTTGATGGCGTACCTGCTGCTGCGGTAAAGCCAGCCATTCCAGCTGCACGCTGGGTTGAGCCTCAGGGCCATAGGCAAGATGATCCGCCTCACTAAAACCCGTGCGGGACTTAAAGCAGGGGTGGTAGGGATGCCCCTCATGCAGGGCCGCATCCAGACGGACGTAAGGCAACTGACGACGGGGCTGGGTCACATCCAACTGCTCATTGATGCGGCAAGCGGCCAAGGTTTGGCGCAGCTCCCGTTCCAGAGTAGGGCGCATCAGCCCTTCAATTTCTAACCAACGCAGGGCCAGTTCCAGATCCAGCGGCTGCCAGCTATCGCCACGTCGATACTGGGCACTTTCACCCTGCAAGCGATAACGACCAAAGGCACCCCGGCGAGCACGGATACGGCAGTCATAGCCTGCCAACGGCCAATGCCAGTAGGGGTAGTCCTGCTCCAGCTCGGTTAAGGGTTGCGGCTTTAGCCACCCCTCATAGAACAAGGCAGCTAACAGCTGCCCCAACACCCGCTGGCTGGCACTGGCTTGCAGATAATCAGGCCACGGCATAGTCAGGCTCCTGTAACGCCACCACTTCAGCCAGTAGCAGGGGGTTATCAATCAGGCTATAAACCGCCTGCTCATTGCTGGCCTCCAGCTCATCCACATCGTAGAGACGGGTCAGCAGGTTACCCTTGGCAGGAATCTGTTGATGGCTCAGCAAATAATCAATAAAACTGCGCCCCAACGTCCCCAGGGATGGACGCAGACGGCTCAGAGAGCGCACCACCAGACTCAGGGCATAGGCCTCATCCAGCAGCTGGTCATTGCCCAGACGACTCATCAAGCCACCCAACTGGTTAATCAACAGGTAGTAAGCAAAGCGCTGCTGAATTTGTTCATCACTGAAAAACAGCGCCGGTATCTGCTCAATGCCGGGCACCAGGGCACAAATCCGCGCCTGTTGGCTCTGGCTCAGGTAATAACCCTGGTTGTCACGGTAGTAATAACAGCTGGGATAGCCCTGGCTGACATCGACCAGCGAGTTCTGCTGATGGGCTTCCAACGCCAGCCCTTCATCACTGTAAAGGCTAATCAGGGGGATAAAGCTGATCTGCAAATAGCGCTCCAACCACTGACTGGCGACCTGCTCTAACGACCGCCCTTCGCGCTCTGCCAGCTGTGACAGCAGGATCGCCAAGGCCGAAGCCTGCCCCGGTAACGGGTCAGCACAGAGCGCCGCCAAGGTAATCACCCCCTTATCCTCCGGCGTAAACGGATTTTCACGGAAGATCACCTCAAAACCGCTTTCGGCCCGTCCTGCAATCTTTAAGGTCAGGTAGGCGGGGTCCGCCAGTAAACGCAGGCTGGGATAACGGCTTAGGGCGGCGCTACGATCCAGCAACTGTTGCATGGCCACCCCTGCTTCCAATTCATGGGCGCGATTGACTCGAACCGAGTTGGTCACTCGCACCGGAATCGAACACTTCAGCATCCAGGCGCAGTCCGCTGCATACAGGGTGCGTACCGAGGAGGTGGCACTGAACTCCCGGCCGAGCAGGCCGAGGGAACGCAAGCGCCCTTCCTGCAGCAGCGGTTGCAACCAAGGCTGCTCTAGCAACCACTGCGCCTGTAACGGATGGACAGGTAACAGCCCCTCACCAGCGGCTAAATCCGGCTGATCCTCCCCGAGCAGATCCTCTACCAGCTGCGCCAATTGCACTCCAGGCAAACCGCCTTCCGCGATCAACTGACGCGGCGCAGCAAACCAATGCAACTGGAAGCGCCCCCCCAGCTCCGGGGCGTACAGTGATTGCTGCCAGTCCGCCATGCCCTGGCGGCTTTTGGGGGTGGGATGCAACCAGTGGCCGTAGACCAGCGATTGCTCCGCTTCGATAAAACGCTGCTGGCTCGGGCAGGGGGTAGCGCGCTGCATGGCAGGCTGCAAGTAGGCCGCCATCATCTGCCAGGAATCCACCAGGCGATAGAGCATCTCCAACTCACAGGCATGGGTATCCACCCCGCTGCCCTGCAAGTAACCACGATAGGCTTCCTGGGTAAGCAGCAATAAAGCGGTGAAGGGATTGAGTGGTCCCAGACGGGTTTCTTCACTCTCGCCCATTAATAGCCAGGCTTGACCAAAGCGATGACGGCCGGCCAGGGAGCGGTAATGCACCTCGACCCATAAACGGCCCTGGTGTTGTTTTAACGGCAACGCCAGATGCCAAAGCGGCCCTGATGACGGCGTGGTCTGCGGATACCACTGTCCCGGTTCCACTTCACGCACATAACAATTGAGGAAAGCCTGAAAAGAGGCTTCTTCTGCGATTTCTCTCGACGTAAGACTCATGTCCCAACCTTTTGACATGGCAATGGCTGACAGTCGGAACATTCCGACGCGACAGACTGAGAAAGCAGGGCAACTAGCATCCGGGCTAATCCCCTACCACCACCTTGGCGGCATCCTGCCAACCTGGCTCACGCCTGCAGCGCCGGCTGGGTTATCCTAACAAGCGTAAACAGGCTTGGCGGCCTACGACAAAAGAATGATAATGATAAAACTTATCATTTAAATTAAAGTTACATTTTTTACACTCACAGGCCCTATGACAGCTACCTCGCACAATCCCGTTTTAACTTCCGCCCCCCTACCCTTGTTTTTACGCTATGCCAGCAGCGCCAGCTTGGCCCTCTTGGCGATCAGCAGCGCTACCCTGGTTGATGGGTTGGTGGTGGGACAGGTATTGGGCAGTGAGGCAATGGCCGCCATCACCTTGCTTATCCCCTACTTTACCCTGGTGTTTTCGCTAGCCTTGGCGCTGGCCATTGGCGGCAGCGTACGGGCCAGCCATTTGCTGGGTCAGGGCAAAACCCAGCAAGCCAGTGCCTTACTGACGGCTGCCCTGCTGGCCGTACTGCTGTTGACCCTGGGCAATCTCGCCTTGATCAGCTGGCAGATGCCACAACTGTTTAAGCTGCTGGGTGCCCCCACCGCACTGCAGCCGTTAATGCAGCCCTATCTGCAAGTCATGCTCTGGGCCATGCTGCTGCAGCTCTTTACTCTGGTGCTCTACTACTTTGTCCGCGCTGATCAACATGGTCGCCGCGCCACTCAAGCACTGGTCGTAGGGGCCTGTGCCAATATGCTGCTGGATGTCCTCTTCGTCGGCGTCTGGCAAAGCGGTTTAGCAGGCGCTGCCTGGGCCACGCTGCTGGCCCAGGTGTTACAACTGGCGGTTTTACTCACCTATTGGCGCAGCCCCCGCCGCCAATTACGCCTGCCACAACCCCCTGCCTGGCGAGAGTTAGGCCAGGGTATACGTAACGGCTTATCTGAATTGGTGAATGAACTCTCGGTTGGCCTGGTACTCTGGCTGATTAATGCCGAGTTATTACGGCAAAGCGGCAGCGACGGGGTGGCGGCCTTTACCTTGGTGAATTACGTGATTTTTGTCGGGCTGATGAGTTACTACGGTATTGTCGATGCCCTGCATCCCTTAGTCGGACAAAATGCCGGCGCCCAACGCTGGGCCCGGGTGCGAAGCTTTATTGGCATTGCGGCGGTACTGATCGCCAGCCTCAGCCTGCTGTTGATCGCGCTGCTGCTAGGTGGAGGGCATTGGCTCAGCCGGCTGTTTCTCCCGCAAGGCTCCGCCGAGGTACAAAGCCTGACCCTGAGTTTTATCCAGATTCTCTGGCCGATCTTTGTCTTTAATGGCTTTAATGTGCTGGTTTCCGCCAGCCTGACGGCGCTGGAACACGCCTGGGCCTCCCTGACCATTGCCCTCAGCCGTGGTCTGGTTCTACCGGTGCTGTTTTTGCTCGGCTTACCGCTGTATTGGCCAGAACTGCCGTTTTTGCTGGCGCTTCCATTAGCAGAGATGCTGACCAGCCTGCTGGCTATCCTACTGCTGTGGCTGAGCCGCTCCTCCTTGCCGCCACTCTATCGAACCACTCGCACCGCCACGCTGTCGGATGGGTAAGCCCCCTTTGGCAGAGTTACGGCCGTATGTAGTTCCTTATCTTAGCCTCTAAAAATTAGGGGCTTACCCTAATAACAAACAGCATTGAGCAGTATTCTTCCTACTAATAATACTTTTCCCAGCTTTTCTTGCCGTGCTAGACTCCGCCGCCGTCCGCATCCTACCGCAGGAGACGGAGGCTCTACCCTGCTATAGATGCCCTTGCTGGCACTATTGAACGACTACAACGTGATGACGACAACGTCATCCACCACAACAGGGTACGGCAGCATCGAAGACAACACTGACCAAGCCGCAAGCCTGTTCTTGCGAACGGGCCTAGCCCATCCGTCCATTACAACTATCCATTACAACTAAGAGTCAGAGATGGAATCCATTATTAACTTCTTGAACAACCTGCTATGGGGCCAAGTGTTGATTCCCCTGTTATTGGGAGTTGGCCTCTATTTCAGCCTACGCCTTCATGCTATCCAGCTACGGCGCTTTGGCCATATGTTTAGCATCCTGCGTCAGGGACGAGGCGAGAACCGCCATGGTATTTCCCCTTTCCAAGCACTCTGCACCTCGCTGGCCTCACGGGTAGGTACAGGCAATTTGGCTGGCGTTGCCGTGGCGATCTATATCGGTGGCCCTGGGGCAATTTTTTGGATGTGGTTAACTGCCTTGCTTGGCATGGCAACCGGTTATGCAGAAAGCGCACTGGCCCAGCTTTACAAAACCCAAGACAGTAGCGGTACCTATCGTGGCGGGCCGGCCTACTATATTGAGCGTGGCCTGGGACAACGTTGGCTGGGACAAGTGTTTGCCGTATTACTGATTCTGTCTTTTGGCTTCGTCTTTAATGCTGTACAGGCCAACTCTATCGCCGTGGCCATGCAAGGTGCCTTTGCTCTCGACACCCTGTGGTCTGGCCTGATCTTAGTGTGTCTGGCAGGACTGGTAATCTTTGGCGGCATTCGCACCATCGCTCACACTGCGGAAAAGCTCGTACCCTTGATGGCGCTGCTGTATCTAGGCATTGCCCTCTGTGTACTGATTCTGAACCTGGAACGAGTTCCTGCCATGTTTGCCAGTATTTTCAGTAGCGCTTTCGGCTTACAGGAAGCAGCTGGCGGTGTAACTGGCGGCCTCATGGTGGCACTGATGAATGGCGTAAAACGAGGTCTATTCTCCAACGAAGCAGGAATGGGTTCCGCCCCCAATGCCGCCGCCAGTGCCATCCCCGTCCCCCATCACCCTGCCTCTCAGGGGTTTATTCAGGCACTGGGAGTTTTTGTCGATACGATCGTCATCTGTACCTGCACTGCCTTGGTGATTCTGCTCTCGGGTGTATTTGAACCCGGTAATGGCCTGACGGGTATTGAACTGACCCAGGCAGCGTTGGATGCCACCCTAGGGGGAGTCGGCAAGTATTTAGTCGCCATTGCCATCTTCTTCTTTGCCTTCACCTCCATTATTGGCAACTACATGTACGCCGAAAGCAACCTGCTCTATCTACTCGGTGGACGCACTTTAATGCCAGTCATTCAGGGCATGCGCGCCCTGGTATTGGCGATGGTTCTGTGGGGAGCACTGGAAAAGGTCGGAATTGTCTGGGATGCTGCGGATGCCTCGATGGGATTGATGGCACTGGTCAACCTGCTTGCACTGCTATTGCTCTCTGGGGTAGTCATTCGCCTGACACGTGACTATGAGCAGCAGCTCAAACGTGGGCAGCAGCCACACTTACAGCTGCAAAAGGGAGATTATCCCGGCCTGGTTGATAGCCAGATTTGGTCTGAACACAAACCTCAGTAAAGCTACCTTGATCCACTTATCACTCCCCAGGATGGAGCGGGAGTGATAAGTGACCCTCCCCATAAAGATTTGCCGTGCGCGCACTCTCGCCTATCCCCTCCCCAACACTTACAAATAAAACTCATTCCTATTCAAACCCATCACTTTAATTAGTTGACTAATCATTTTAAGGTAGGCATTCTTGCCAACCTTCAATGACCTACCTGTTTACGACCACCTTCTTTCCATATACGACTAAACATTATTGTAAAGCTAGGCGTAGATACTGAAGGTGGTAAGGTCTAAGTTCAGTCATAACCTAAGGCTACCAAGAGGAGCATCGTGTGAGCACACAACGACCTGACAACTTGATGGCGCCTGAGGGAGCGGTTAATCCCATAGATACCGATTACAAAGTCGGGCAAGACAATATCGCCCTGCAAATCGGCCCCTTCGGCCTGGATATCCATAACCGGGTTTTTTTGATCTCTGGCTTGGCGATTGTCGCCTTCGTCTTTCTCACGCTGGCATTCCAAAATCAGGTTGGCCCCTGGTTTGGCGACCTGCGCTCCTGGCTGACTTCCAACCTCGATTGGTTCTTCCTCGGCGCTGGCAATATCTTTGTGCTGGTGTGCCTATTCTTGATTATCTCGCCCCTTGGCAAGGTGCGCCTGGGCGGCACGGAAGCCAAGCCTGATTACTCCTATGCTGGTTGGCTCTCCATGCTTTTTGCTGCTGGGATGGGCATTGGCCTGATGTTCTATGGCGTATCGGAGCCCCTGTCACACCTAGCCAGCTCCCTGGGCGGCACCAGTGTCGAAAACGGTGTGCGTACCGACTGGGCCCCCTTAGGGGCCGCACTGAATGATCCTCAGGCCGCAACTGAGTTAGCGATGGCCGCCTCTATCTATCACTGGGGCCTGCATCCTTGGGCGATTTACGCCATCCTGGCCCTCGGCCTGGCGCTGTTCTCCTTTAACAAAGGCCTGCCTTTGACCATGCGCTCGGTGTTCTACCCTTTATTTGGTGAGCGTATCTGGGGCTGGCCCGGCCATATCATTGATATCCTGGCGGTGGTCGCCACTCTGTTTGGTCTGGCAACCTCCCTGGGCTTGGGCGCCTCCCAAGCCGCTGCTGGCTTAAATTATCTGTTTGATATCCCTGACACTTCCACTACCCATGTGGTGCTGATTATCGGCATTACCGCCATTGCCCTGGTTTCCGTTCTGGCGGGACTGGATGCAGGGGTAAAGCGCCTGTCAGAAATCAATATGGTGCTGGCCGCACTGCTGCTGCTGTTTGTCATTATTGCTGGTCCCACCTTGGCCATTTTGACCGGATTCTTTGACAACCTGGGTGCCTACCTACAGCACTTGCCTGCCTTAGCGACGCCCTTTGGCCGTGAAGATGTCAACTTTGCTCAGGGCTGGACCTCCTTCTATTGGGCTTGGTGGATTTCCTGGTCACCCTTTGTCGGTATGTTTATTGCCCGGGTATCCCGTGGTCGTACCGTGCGTGAGTTCATCGTCTGCGTACTGTTGATTCCCTCTACAGCCTGCGTACTCTGGATGACAGCTTTCGGTGGCACCGCTATCCACCAGTTCCTTAACGAAGGCTACAGCGCGGTCACGGAATCCGCCCTGCCACTGCAGTTATTCACCATGCTGGATGCACTGCCGATGGCCTCGATTACCTCTTTGCTCGGTATCATTCTGGTGGTGGTGTTCTTTGTCACTTCCTCTGACTCCGGCTCACTGGTTATTGACACCATCTCCGCAGGCGGCAAGGTCGATGCACCTAAGCCCCAACGCGTATTCTGGTGTACCTTTGAGGGACTGGTCGCCATTGCCCTGATGCTGGGCGGTGGTCTGGTTGCTCTGCAGGCAATGGCTGTCTCAACCGGCTTCCCCTTTGCTATCGTATTGCTGGTTGCCACCGTCGCCGTGCTGAAGGGCTTATCCTCTGAACCCCGAGGCTAAGACCACCCTAATATCAGCATGACACAACGGGGCCTTGCGCCCCGTTGTTATTTCTAGCCAAGGATCTTTGTATGGCCGCAGAAATCAGTGAAATCCTGCAGTTTTTGCAGCAGCACGAGCCTTTTAGCCCATTACCCGAATCAGTGCTTGCCGAGGTCGCCAGCCAAGTGGAAGTGAGCTACTTCCGTGCCGGCACAGACATTCTTCGCTTTGGCGAGCCCATCGCCGAGCTGTATCTGATCCGCAGTGGCGCCGTCGAAATTTTCCGCCGTAACGGCAGCCTCTATAACCGCCTAAGTAGCGGCAATCTGTTTGGCCAGTTCAGCCTGCTTATGCAGAAGCAGGTACGCTTTCCCGCCAGAGCGCTGGAGGACACCCTGGTCTACCGCATTCCAGACAGTCTTTTTACCCGCCTGTGCGATGAATACGAACACTTTGCCTACTTCGTTGAGACAGATGACCATGCCCGTCTGCACCTGGCAGTCACCGATCAGCAACAGAGCCACCCGCTCAGCAGCGCCAAAGTTAAGGAGCTGCTCAGCCGCCCGCCGGTGATGATCGAGCAACAAGCCAGCATCCAGGCCGCCGCTGCTCTGATGAGCACGGAAAGCGTGTCATCCCTGCTGATCCGCGCTGAAGCCAGCGTTGACGCCCCCGCCATCGGCATCATTACCGATCGCGACCTGCGCAACCGCGTACTAGCAGTAGGACTGGATGCCAACCAACCGGTTAGCTGCATCCTCAAACCTGGACTAGTTAGCCTGGAATCCCAGGCCTATGTGTTTGAGGCCATGCTATGCATGCTAAGGCACAATATTCACCATTTGGTGATTGAAGAGCGTGACCGCCCCCTTGGGGTGCTGGCACTATCGGACATCGTCCGTCATGAGTCTCATAACGCCCTTCTGGTTGCCCGTAGCATCTTTCGCCAGCCTGATCTGGCTGGGCTACAAGAGTTGGCAACTGAAGTGCGCGCCGGCTTTATTCGTCTGGTGCAAGAAGATGCCAACTCACACATGATTGGCAGCGCCATGGCAGTCATTGGCCGCAGCTTTAAACAACGTTTGTTGGAGTTGGCTGAAGAACAGCTAGGCCCCGCCCCCATCTCCTATTGCCTGCTTGCTCTGGGCTCGATGGCCAGAGATGAGCAGTTAGTGGTCACGGATCAGGATAACGCCCTGATTCTCGATAACAGCTATGACCCCGCACTGCATGGCGAATATTTTGCCCAGCTGGCAACCTGGCTGTGTGATGGCCTGCACGCCTGCGGCTACCCCTACTGCAGTGGCAAGGTGATGGCGAACAATCCCCAGTGGCGCCTGACTCGGCAACAATGGAGCGAGACCTTTCAGCGCTGGATAGAGCAACCCAATCCGCAAAGCCTGCTGGATGCCAGCATCTTCTTTGATTTAGATGGTGTCTATGGCCAAGTGGAATGGGCTGAGCAATTGCGCCAACAGATTGCCGAGCAAGCCAAACAACATCCACGCTTTCTTGCCGCCATGGCGCGCAACGCCCTCAACCGCACCCCGCCGCTGGGCTTCTTCAAAGACTTCGTGATGGAGCAGGATGGCGAACACAAAAACTCCATTAACTTGAAGCGACGCGGCACTGCGCCCTTAGCCGACTTAATTCGGGTGCACGCACTGGCCATCGGCAGCACCGCGCTCAACTCCTTTGAACGTCTTGCCGAAGTGATGGAGGCCAATATCCTGCCCAAAGGACGAGGGCCCGATTTAAGAGACGCGCTGGAATTTATTGCCATGGTACGGATCCGCCATATGGCCGCCGATCTGCAAAACGGCCAGGAGCCGGATAACAACATTGAGCCTGACAGCCTATCGGACTTTGAGCGGCGCAACCTCAAGGATGCCTTTCAGATCCTCAGTGATGCACAGAAATATCTTAAGTTCCGCTATCAACCTAATCGGGCCTGAACCATGCTGCATATTGGACTGACCCAAACCAAACAAACGCAATATGACTGGCCCACACACTACCAAGAGCGAGCACAGCAAGCACTGCCAGCCCCTCTAAAGGACTTTTACCAAGCAGGCTGCGTCAGCGCCAACACCCCCATTAACCACACCCCACTACTTGCCCTGGATATCGAAACCACCGGCCTCAATGCCAAAGAGGACGCCATTGTCAGCATTGGTTTGATCCCCTTTGATCTGCAACGCATCTACTGTCGTCAGGCACAACACTGGCTACTGCAACCTGACCGCCCACTTACCGCCTCCTCAGTGGTGATTCATGGCCTTACCCATAGCGATCTAGCCAGCGCCCCCCAAGCAGAACAAGTATTGGAGCAGCTTTTACCGCTGCTCAGCGGCAAACTAGTGGTGGTGCACTACAAACGAATCGAACGGGAGTTTTTGGCTGAGGCAGCTAAGCGCCTATGGCAAAGCGAGCTGTCCTTCCCCGTGATTGATACCCTGGAGCTCGAAGCACGCCTGCACCGTAAACCGCTCAGCCTGTGGCAACGCCTGCGCGGGCAACAACCCCTGTCGGTACGCCTTGCCGCCAGTCGGGCACGCTACCATCTGCCACCCTACCAACAACACCACGCCCTGACCGACGCCCTGGCCACTGCGGAATTACTGCAAGCGCAAATCAGCCATCATTTTGACCAGCACACCCCCGTGCAGGCGCTATGGGGATAACAGGAGCAATACATCAAGATGGTGCCGCTAACAGGAGTCGAACCTGCGACCTTCGCATTACGAATGCGCTGCTCTACCGACTGAGCTATAGCGGCGCTCAATAAGTCATAGCATAAGAAAGTGATGAGACTAAACGCAAAAAACCGACATAGAGTCGGCTTTTTTAGCTGGTTTAATCTGAACTGGTCGGGACGGCAGGATTTGAACCTGCGACCCCTTGCACCCCATGCAAGTGCGCTACCAGGCTGCGCTACGCCCCGAATTCAGATATTACCTTGTGGCATGACGCCTGTCGTTTAACTGGTCGGGACGGCAGGATTTGAACCTGCGACCCCTTGCACCCCATGCAAGTGCGCTACCAGGCTGCGCTACGCCCCGAGTCAAACAACCTCTTCTACACTAAAACAAAGACATTCAATTTTTGCATTGAACTGCCTTGCCTTGGCAGCGAGAAGATGGCGCGTATCATAATCTAACCAATTGAAATTGCAAGCGCTTTTTAGCAAAAACTGGGCGAATCACACACACTACACAACCCTTTTAACAGACGCCCCAAAACACGACACCCGCCGAAGCGGGTGTCGCAAGATGCGCCTGAGGCTTAGTGGGTGTCGTAACCCTCTACCTTTTCCTTGAGCTTCTGCCCAGGCTTAAAGGTTACGACCCGGCGGGCTGAAATAGGCACTTCTTCTCCAGTTTTGGGGTTACGCCCCGGCCGTTCGCGCTTATCACGCAGATCGAAGTTGCCAAAACCTGACAACTTCACCTGCTCATTGGCACTCAGGCTTTCCCGTATTTCCTCAAAAAAGGATTCCACCACTTCTTTCGCTTCACGTTTATTCAAACCTAACTCTTCGAATAAGCGCTCGGAAATATCGGCTTTGGTCAGAGATCCCATACTCCGCCCTCCGGCTTAGTCCTCAGCTACGCAATACGGCTTGGTGTTGTTGCTCCAACTCATTGATTACGTTGGCAACTGCCGTGGTTATTTCTTCATCAGTAAGAGTGCGCGATGGATGCTGCCAGGTCAAGCCCAGGGCCACACTCTTATGATTTTCTGCCACGCCTTTACCGGCATAGACATCAAATACCACCACATCCTGCAGATATTCACCTGCCGCACGACGCACACTCTGAGCCAAATCAGCAAAATTAACCGCATCCTGCACAACCACAGCCAGATCACGCCGCACTTCTGGGAATTTAGACACTCCCTGGAAAGCACTGACGCTCCCCTGTTGCAGCACCTTAACCCGCAGCTCAAACAGATACAGCGGACCTGTCACATCCAACTGCTGATGCAGGGTCGGATGCAAACGGCCAACATAACCCAGCTCTTCTCCCGCCGCATTCAGAATTCGCGCGCTTTGACCAGGGTGCAGAGCATGGTGCTCCGCCGCCTGCCATTGCCATGCTTGTCCAGACAATGCCAACAGAGCCTCGATATCCCCTTTCAGATCATAGAAGTCCAGCGCTTCGGCCTTACCATGCCACCCCTCAGGCTGGCGAGAACCCGCCAGCACTCCTGATAGCATTTTCTCCTGCACCAGACCATCCGCCGTAGGCACAAAGCGTAAGCCAGTCTCAAACAAACGTACCCGATCCTGCTGACGGTTTTGGTTATAAACCACCGCTTTCACCAAGCCAGGCCAGAGACTGGTGCGCATTACCGCCAGATCAGCCGAGATGGGATTGGCCAGTGCTAATGCCTGATAAGCCGGATCAAACTGCTGCTGCAATTTCGGTTCAATAAAGCTGAACGTAATCGCTTCTTGATACCCACGGGCAATCAAGGTTTGTCGCAGCTGGCCCAACTGCAGCTGAGCTTCAGGCAGGGCTGGCAACTCTAACGCAGCCGTCGGTTGTTTAGAGGGCAGATTGTTATAGCCATAAACCCGGGCAATCTCTTCAATCAGATCAACCTCAAGGCTGATATCAAAGCGCCATGAAGGCACCTGGGTCAGCCAACCATCACTGGTCAACTGTGGCTGCAGTCCCAAACGAGCCAAAATCGCCGTCACTTCAGCTTCTGGCAGTTCTGTTGCCAACATCATGGCTAAACGGCTCTTACGCAGCGTTACTTGAGCACGTTTTGGTAAGTGCTCAGCCGACTCCGCGACAATCACCGGACCGGCTTCGCCGCCGACAATTTCCAGCAGCAAACGGGTGGCATACTCCATCGCCAACGCCTGCAATTCAGGATCGACACCCCGCTCATAGCGGTGAGAAGAATCGGTATGCAGACCATGGCGACGCGCCCGTCCCGCTATGGCCAGCGGGTTAAAATAGGCACATTCCAGGAAAATATCTGCTGTGGCGTCATTGATGCCTGAGTGCTCCCCTCCCATGATCCCCGCCATCGCCACGGGACCTTGGTGATCCGCAATCACCAGCGTATCTGCATTCAACTTGGCTTCTGCACCATCCAGCAGAGTCAGAGTTTCCCCTTCCTCCGCCAGGCGGACACGAATACCACCATGCAAGTTGGCCAGGTCGAAGGCATGCATCGGCTGCCCCAGCTCTAGCATCACGTAGTTGGTCACGTCGACTGCGGGATCAATACAACGCAGCCCGCTGCGGCGCAGCTTTTCCTGCATCCACAACGGCGTGGCAGCGCCAGGGTTGATGCCACGAATAATGCGGCCCAGATAGCGAGGGCACGCATCAGCGGCCAATAGCTCTACCGGCAACACCTGGTCATGACTGGGCGCCACAGGTTCAACTTGCAACTCACGCACATCGACCTGATTAAGCACCCCAACCTCGCGGGCCAGACCGCGAATACTAAGGCAGTCGCTACGGTTCGGCGTCAGGTCAACATCAACACTCACATCATCCAGCTTCAGGTACTCGCGCAGGCTCACCCCTACTGGCGCATCGACAGGTAATTCCATAATGCCGGAGTGATCTTCACTCAGTCCCAGCTCCTGGGCAGAACACAACATGCCGTTGGACTCGACCTGACGTAGCTTGGCCTTCTTGATCTTAAAGTCCCCTGGCAGCTCAGCACCAATTTGGGCAAAAGCGGTGATCAGCCCTGCCCGTGCATTGGGCGCACCACAAACCACCTGATAAGTCTGTTGACCATCAGAGACTTGGCAAACCTGTAATTTATCGGCATTAGGATGCGGCTCGGCACTGACAATTTGTCCAACCACCACCCCTGTAAATGCCGCTGCCACAGGCTCGACACTGTCCACTTCCAAGCCAGCCAGGGTAATTTGCGCCACCAGCTGCTCGGCATCCAGAGCGGGATTCACCCACTCACGCAACCACTTTTCTGAGAATTTCATTGCTGTCCTCGCTGATCGTGCTGGTGTTAACGGAATTGCTGCAGGAAACGCAGATCATTGTCGAAGAACAGGCGCAAATCTTTTACGCCATAACGCAGCATCGCCAGACGCTCGACACCCATACCAAAGGCAAAACCGGTATACACCTCAGAGTCGATACCCACGTATTCAAACACTTTGGGATGCACCATGCCGCAGCCCATAACTTCCAACCAACGCTGCTCACCGTTCACACTGTAACCGATGTCCACTTCCAAAGAAGGTTCGGTAAAGGGAAAGTAGGACGGCCGGAAACGTACAGACAAATCCTGTTCAAAGAACACTCGCAAAAAGCGCTCAACCGTACCCTTCAGATCAGCAAAGCTGATGCCCTTGTCTACCAGGAGCCCCTCAACCTGGTGGAACATGGGGGAATGAGTTTGGTCAGAGTCACAGCGATATACCCGCCCTGGGCAAATGATCCGAATCGGCGGCTGCTGAGCCTCCATCGTCCGAATCTGCACCGGTGAGGTGTGAGTACGCAACAGAGTGCCTACATCAAAATAGAAGGTATCGTGCATCGCCCGCGCAGGGTGATGGGATGGAATATTGAGCGCCTCAAAGTTGTGATAGTCATCTTCGACTTCAGGACCTTCAGCAACGCTATAACCAATGCTGCCGAAAAAGTCTTGGATGCGCTCAATGGTCTTCGTCACCGGGTGCAAGCCACCTAACTGCTGGCCACGACCTGGCAGAGTGACATCGATACGCTCACTGGCCAATTGTGCTGCCAGCTCAGCCTGCTGCAGCTGATCGCGACGGCCATTGAGAGCTTCCTGCAGCGCTTCTTTGGCAGCATTGATTGCTGCTCCCGCCTGGGGACGTTCTTCCGCTGATAGTTTACCCAGACCTTTTAACAGCTGGGTCAGCTCCCCGCTTTTGCCCAGGTACTGTACGCGAATCGCGTCCAGTGCTTGTAAATCGGCCGCCTGGGCAACCGCCTCGCGCCCTTGCGCGAGCAGAGTGTCGAGATGTTCCATGGTAATAGGGGCTCCAAAAACGAAAATAGGGGAAGAGCGGCACCCTTCCCCTATTAAACAGTAGCTATGAGAACTGTTTATTGCAGCTAGCCTACTGGATCACCGAGGTGATCAACAGGCGGGTGTCTTACAGGGCCGCTTTGGCCTTTTCGACGATTGCCGCAAATACAGCCTGTTCATGCATAGCCAGATCAGCCAGGACCTTACGGTCGATCTCGATAGCCGCCTTTTTCAGACCAGCAATCAGACGGCTGTAGGACAGACCGTTCAAACGCGCACCGGCGTTGATACGAGCGATCCACAGAGCACGGAACTGACGCTTGCGCTGACGACGGTCGCGATACGCATACTGACCGGCTTTGATAACAGCCTGTTTGGCTACACGGAACACACGACTGCGGGCACCGTAGTAACCCTTGGCCAGCTTCAGAATCTTCTTGTGGCGACGACGTGCAACCACTCCACGCTTAACACGAGGCATCTCTTAATCCTTCTATTACAAACTAACTAAAATAGACTTATGCGTAGGGTAGCAAACGAGCGATTGCAGCCTGGTCAGATGCTTCTACCTGGTGGGTAGCACGCAGTTGACGCTTACGCTTGGTGGTCTTCTTGGTCAGAATGTGACGACGGAAAGACTGCTTGTGCTTGAAGCCGTTGGCGGTCTTCTTGAAGCGCTTAGACGCGCCACTGTTAGATTTCAACTTAGGCATGATTTACTCCACGCATTCGATAAAACAATGCAACCCATTACCCTACTGCCAGGGCCAACCTAATAAAAGGCGGGGTTACTTCTTCTTTTTCGGTGCCAAAACCATGGTCATCTGACGCCCCTCCATCTTGGCACGCTGCTCAACGATGCCGTATTCAGTCAGATCCTGCTCAATACGGTTCATCAGCTGCATACCGAGATCTTGGTGCGCCATTTCTCGACCGCGGAAGCGGAGAGAGACCTTGGCCTTGTCACCATCTTCAAGGAAACGTATCAGGTTGCGCAGTTTTACCTGATAATCCCCTTCTTCCGTTCCAGGACGGAACTTCATTTCTTTAATTTGCGTTTGCTTCTGCTTTTTCTTAGCAGCGGCCTGCTGTTTCTTCTTTTCAAACAGGTGTTTCCGGTAATCCATGATCTTGCATACCGGAGGCGTTGCCTCGGCAGCAATAAGCACTAGGTCTTGTTCGACTTCGGCTGCTTTTTCTAAAGCCTCACTTAAGGAAACGATGCCGATCTGCTCGCCATCTGGACCAACTAGGCGGACTTCCCGCGCGCGGATTTCCTCGTTAATTAGGGTCTTGTCACCGCCCCGTACAGGGGCGCTAGTAGTACGCTTAATGGCTCTTTCTCCGTGTTTTACCGGCCGCGTCTCGCGATATCCTGCTGCAAGTACTGAGCGAAGGCCTCCAGCGTCATGCTGCCCAAGTCTTCGCCTGTGCGAGTCCGCACGGTAACAGTGTTAGATTCAACTTCCTTATCGCCAACAACCAGCTGATAAGGAATCTTCTGTAAAGTGTGCTCGCGGATTTTAAAGCCGATCTTCTCGTTTCTCAAGTCCACCTTGCTACGGAAGCCTTGTTCCGCTAAGAATTTTTGTGCTTTCTGCACAAAATCAGCCTGCTTATCGGTGATATTGATCAATACCACTTGGGTGGGAGCCAACCAAGTTGGCATCGCGCCGGCATAGTTCTCAATCAAAATACCGATAAAGCGCTCAAATGAACCCAGAATGGCTCGATGCAGCATCACCGGGGTTTCCCGCTCACCCTGTTCATTGACAAACTGCGCACCTAGGCGACCAGGCATAGAGAAGTCGACCTGAATCGTACCGCATTGCCAGACACGCCCCAGACAGTCTTTCAATGAAAACTCAATTTTCGGCCCATAGAAGGCACCTTCACCGGGCAGCTCTTCCCAGGGCAACTGCTTAGCATCCAGTGCATCTGCCAGGGCTTTTTCCGCTTTATCCCAGCTGGCATCGCTGCCTACCCGCTGCTCTGGTCGAGTGGAGAGTTTGTAAATGATCTCGCTGAAGCCAAAGTCCGCATAAACTTCGTGCAGGAAGTCGATAAAGACCGCCACTTCAGACTGAATCTGCTCTTCACTGCAGAAAATATGCGCATCATCCTGCGTGAACCCACGCACGCGCATAATGCCATGCAGGGCTCCCGAGGGTTCATTACGGTGACAGGAGCCAAACTCCGCCAAACGCAGCGGCAACTCACGGTAGCTCTTCAGGCCCTGATTAAAAACCTGAATGTGGCAAGGGCAGTTCATCGGTTTGATGGCAAAATCCCGCTCTTCGGAGTGGGTGGTAAACATCTGCTCTTTAAACTTGTCCCAATGACCAGATTTTTCCCACAGTGTACGTTCCACCACCTGAGGAGTCTTGATCTCCTGATAGCCATGGCGACGCTGCTGGTTACGCATATACTGCTCAACCACTTGCCAGATGGTCCAGCCATTGGGATGCCAGAACACCATACCAGGGGCTTCTTCCTGGACATGGAACAGATCCAGTTGTTTCCCAAGCTTACGATGATCGCGCTTTTCCGCTTCTGCCAGACGATGCAGGTATTCGTTCAGCTGTTTCTTATCGGCCCAGGCAGTGCCATAGATCCGCTGCAGCATTTCATTCTTCACATCACCTCGCCAGTAAGCGCCGGCCACCTTCATCAGCTTAAATGCTTTCAGATGACCAGTACTGGGCACATGGGGGCCGCGGCAGAGGTCAATAAAGTCACCCTGACTGTAAAATGACAACGGCTCTTCACCGGGGATAGCTTCAATAATCTGAACCTTGTACTTCTCCCCTTTGTCTTCGAACAGTTTGATCGCTTCAGGGCGATTCAAAACCGAGCGTGATACCTGGAAATCCGCCTTGGCTAACTCCGCCATCTTGGCTTCAATTTTTTCCAGATCTTCCGGGGTAAAGGGGCGCTCAAAGGCAAAGTCATAATAGAAGCCGTTATCAATCACCGGCCCAATAGTGACTTGCGCTGTAGGAAAGAGTGCCTGTACCGCCATAGCCATCAAGTGTGCGCAGGAGTGACGAATCACCTCCAGCCCCTCTTCATCTCTTCCCGTGACAATCGACAGCTCGGCATCGGTCTCCATCACATAGGAGGTATCCACCAGGGTGCCATTGACCTTGCCCGCCAGGGCGGCTTTAGCCAAGCCTGCACCAATCGAGGCGGCGACTTCATGCACACTTACGGGGTTCGGGAACTGACGTTGACTACCATCAGGAAGGGTAATAACAGGCATGCTTTATCCTCTGCTCAGTGGTGGCCCCTACCACAGGCCACATAAGCCATGAATAGGCTATTCACGGTATAAAAAAACAATCGCACAAACCAAGTGCGACACGAGGGGCGCAGTATACCCGTATCCGCAAAAACGGCTCAAGGGAAGCGGCCAACAAATCCCTGAGCGAACCCCCTTAACGACCAGGCACGCCGTCCATTTCCTCTAGACGCTGACGGGTATACAGAATATGAGCTTGTGCCGCCTGACGGGCCTGCTCTGGCTGGCGCTGCACAATGGCTTGGTAGATACGCTCATGCTGACTTTCAATATAGGGAGGATAACTACCGGTGCGCTGCTGATTTTTACTCAGCACACCATAGATGGCATTAAAAAAACGGCTATATAACACCTGCGCCAGGGCTATCAGCAAAAAATGATGGCTGCACTGGGCAATCAGCATATGAAAATGCAAATCCGCTTTAGCCCGCTCCAGGGTGTTGGGCTCATCGCGACGCGCCTCCATCCGGGCAAACTCGGCCTGCAGGGCCTGCAACTCCTCATCCGTGGCACGCTGGGCACAGTAGAACGCCGCTTCCCCCTCCAGGACCCAGCGCATTTCCAAGACTGCCAATTGCAGCTCGGTGGAATTTTCCGCCACCCCTCTGCCTAAACTCGCCTGCTCAAAATAGTGCGCTAACGGGTTAAGCAAACGACTACCGCCCCCCTGGTAAGTCTCAATCAGGCCACGACTGGCAAGCAGCTGCATCGCTTCGCGCACCACCGAGCGGGAGAGTTGATGCTCCTGCGCCAGGATACGCTCTGAGGGCAACAGACTGCCTGGCAACAACTCACCCGCCAATAGCTGCGCCTCCAGCTCCTGGCAAAGACGCTGGGCTTTATTGTAAGGCCGGGGCGGAACCGCGACTTTAGTCTTGATCGACATGAATTGGTCAGGCCAGTTATACAGAGTCGGGTTTATTTTTTCACAGCAGCTACCTTAAATACAGCCATGCGACCGCACCATCACACTCCAATAACAGCACAGGGTCGCACCACTTTGATGAGGATACGCCATGCCCAGCGCAATAGATGCCGACTCTCGCCCCTGCGTGGGGCTTTTTGTCACCTGCCTAGTGGACATGTTTCGTCCCAGCATTGGCTTTGCCAGCATCAAGTTACTTGAGCAGGCAGGTTACCGAGTAGAAGTCCCGCCTACCCAAACCTGCTGCGGTCAACCTGCTTTTAACTCTGGTGATAGTGCCACTAGCCAGGAGCTGGCCAAGCAAACCATTGCCGCCTTTGAAGGCTATCGCTACGTCGTCGGCCCCAGCGGTTCCTGTATTGGTATGCTGCATCACTACCCTAGCCTGTTTGCCAGTACTGATCCCTGGCATGCACGTGCGCAGAGTCTGGCTCAGCGTGCTTTTGAAATCACTTCTTTTCTGGTGGATGTCTGCCAGTTCGATCAGATTGCCGCAAGCTATACCGGCACCCTCACCTACCACGATTCCTGCTCAGGCCTGCGTGAGCTCGGCATCAAACAGCAACCACGGCAATTATTAGCTGAGGTAGAAGGCTGCCAATTCAATGAAATGGCAGAAGCCGAAACCTGCTGTGGCTTTGGCGGCACTTTCTGCGTGAAGTATCCCGACATCTCCAATCGCATGGTAGAGAACAAGGCCAGCCATATTGCTGCCAGCGGCGCTGACACGCTAGTCGGTGGTGATCTCGGCTGCCTGCTTAACATGGCAGGAAAACTCAAGCGCCTCGGCAGTGCCGTGAAGACCTATCATGTTACTGAAGTGCTGGCGGGGATGACTCATCACGCCGCAATAGGCGAGAAGGAGTAACTCCATGCAAATTCACAGCCCCGAATTCAAGGACGCCAGCCGCATTGCCCTGCATAACGAACCCCTGCAAAAAGCCTTGGGCAACTTACGCCAGGGGTTTCCGCAAAAGCGAGCCGCTGCGGTGGCACGCTTGCCGGAGTTTGAGCAGCTACGCGACCAGGCGCGCGACCTAAAAAATCATGTGTTGGAACATCTGGATATTTATCTGGAAACCTTTGAGCGCAACTGCCAGGCCCAGGGTGGCCAGGTGCATTGGGCGCGGACGGCAGAGGATGCTCGCCAAGCTATTTTACAAATCTGCCAACGGGCCAATGCCAAAACCGTTACCAAGGGCAAATCCATGGTGTCGGAAGAGATCAATCTGAATGAGTTTTTGCAGCAGCATCAGATTCACCCGGTAGAAACCGATTTAGGCGAGTACATTCTGCAACTGCGAGAGGATCACCCCAGCCATATTATCGCCCCAGCTATTCACCTCAATTTGGAAGATGTCAGTGATGCCTTCCACGCTCACCATGGCCCCTATGGCTATCACCTGCGCGAAGAAGATCCAGCCAAACTGATGGCGGAAGCCCGCGCCGTATTACGCCATCACTTTGTCGCCGCCGATGTCGGCATTACCGGCGCCAACTTTATCGTCGCCGAAACCGGCTCCACCATCATTGTCACTAACGAGGGCAATGGCGACCTGACCCAGACCCTGCCACGGGTGCATATCGTCATCACCAGCATCGAAAAAGTGGTCCCCACCCTGGAAGACCTCAGTCTGATGCTGCGCCTGCTGGCCCGCTCCGCCACCGGGCAGGAGTTTACCGTCTATAACACCCTCTCCAGCGGGCCCCGTCGTGCCGAGGATCAGGATGGGCCCGAGGAGTTTCACGTCATCCTGCTTGATAACGGTCGCTCCGACATGCTCGGTGGCGAGTTGCAGGATATGCTGCGCTGCATTCGTTGTTCCGCTTGCATGAATCATTGCCCGGTATATGGCGCAGTCGGTGGACACAGCTATGGCTGGGTCTACCCTGGCCCCATGGGCTCAGTGCTGACACCACAGCTGATCGGTATCGAACAGGCGCAACACCTGCCTAATGCCTCGACCTTCTGTGGCAAGTGTGAATCCGTTTGCCCAGTTCGCATTCCGCTACCCAAGCTGATGCGCCACTGGCGGGAACAGGAATTTGAGCGCCACCTCAGCCCCGCCGCAGTACGTTACGGTTTAGCTGGCTGGGCTAGCCTGGCCAAACGCCCTGCGCTATACCGCTGGTTAGCCCGACTGAGTAATTGGGGCATGCGCCTACTCGCTGGCGGCAAGGGACGCCTACGTAAGGTGCCCCTGGCAGGCGGCTGGACCGACTGGCGTGATCTGCCTGCCCCGCAACAGGGTACCTTTATGGATCAGTGGCGTCGTCAACAGGAGAAACAGTCATGAGTCAGGCTCGCCAACAGATTTTCAGCAAACTGCGCCAAGGGGTGAAACGTAATCCGGAGCAACAGGCTGCCGCCGAGGCTCGGGTACAACAGCGCCTGCAAAGCCACCCACGCTCGCTGATTCCAGCACGCGGCCAGGGTGATGCAACGCAGCGGCGCCACGTTTTCATCCAGATGGCGACTGAGGCCGCTGCCGAGATTCATCCCATCAGCCAGCTAGCAGAGATTCCGGCCCTGCTGGCAGCTGCTGGCATCAACCAGCTAGTAATCAGCAAGGAATCTTGGATTAGCGCCCTACCCTGGCAAGAGCAGGGCATTACCCTGCAGCAACGGGTAGCCGCCGTGGGGGATAGCGCCAGCCTCACCGGCAGTTTCGCCGCGATCGCCGAAACCGGCACTCTGATGCTGCACTCCAGCCCCGACAGCCCTACTACGCTCAATTTTTTACCGGACTGGCACTGGGTGTTGCTGCGCAGCAGCCGCATTCAAAGCTGTTACGAGGATGCCTGGCAGTTACTGCGCACCGAGCTGGGCAGCCTGCCACGTACCGTTAATATGATTACCGGCCCCTCCCGCAGTGCCGATATTGAACAGCGTCTACAGATGGGCGCCCATGGCCCGCGTAAGCTCAGCATCCTGTTGTGGGATGATCACAACTGAGCCGCCACAAACAGCGCCATAAAAAAAGGGCGAGGGATCATTCATCCGTCGCCCTTTTTGCTTAGCGGTGCTTAGCCAAAGTGCTCGCCATTCTCGTAGTAAGCCGGCTTTTGTAGCGCAATAAAGAATACGTCCACATTCGGGTAGCCCATGCCCTGCACCCACTTGGTTAACACCTTCGCGGTGATGTCCTGCACCTGCTGGCCACGGTCAAACCACAGCACTTCCACAAAGGGATACCCGGCACTCACCTGACCATCCTGAATAAAGGTGCCCTGCACCACCTCCATCGTGAAGTAGTCACGGGGGCACTGTACTTCCGCGGTCAGTTGATCCACCAGCTCGGTACTGCCCGCCAGCGCTTTATCTAATTCAATTCCATGTAGACGAAGTTGTGGCATCTTCAAACTCCTCATAAATGTCGGCGGCAGCCTACCCAGTAACGCCGCCAAGTACAAGCCGGGCATCCTATCCCGTTTTAAGCACCCATAAAAAAGCGGATAAAGGCAGCCCTTATCCGCTTTGCCAACCCCCTTGCCAATTACTGGGGCAGTTGTAATGGCTGTGCCGACACCAATACGCCGTTCAGATCAGCATAGAGATACTCACCTGGGCGAAAATCCACCCCGGCAAAGCGCAGAGGCACATTAAGGTCACCGATACCCCGCTTGTCGGTTTTCAGCGGATGGGTATCCAGTGCCTGAACCCCCAAGTCGAGCTGCCCAATCGCCACCACATCACGGATGCAACCGTAAATCAGCAGTCCTTCCCAACCATTGGCCACCGCCTGTTCCGCCAGCATATCCCCCAATAAAGCCCGGCGTAATGAGCCACCACCATCGACCACCAACACCTTGCCCTTGCCAGGCAGTGCCACCTGCTCTTTCACCAGGGAGTTATCTTCAAAGCACTTCACCGTAACGATCTCGCCACAGAAATTATCGCGGCCGCCAAAACTGGTGAACATCGGCTCCAGTACCCGCACCTGGTCGGGATACTGGTCACAGAGATCCGGTAACCAATCAATCGTCATCTGCATTCTCCATCGGGCTGTTTCAGCGGAGCTTAACGCCATCTTGTGCAAAGCACAAAGTACACTTTAGCCGCCCCCTGGTCTGGTGATGACAGCCTAAACACGCCCAAAAACAACGCCCCGACTAGCGGGGCGTTATCTAAACAGAACGCAGAGAGATTTAGAGCTTGAAGTTGGATACTTCTTTCTGCAGTGCCTCCGCTACCTGTGACAGCTTTTGCGCCCCGGCATGCCCGGCCTGGGCAACATCGGCCAACTGATCCGCCACCTCTTTGATCGCCGTGGTGTTGCGACTGATATCATCACTTACCGCTTTCTGTTCCTCTGCCGCACTGGCAATTTGTACGGCACGATCACTGATTTGGCGGATAGAGTCGGTGATCTCCTGCAGGCTGGAGTTCACCAGCTCCGCATCCTGCACATTACCGCTGGCCAACTGACCACTGCGCTCCATATGCTGCACCGCTCGACGGGTGGTGGACTGCAGCTGCTCAATCATGTGCTGGATTTCTTCAGTGGAGCTATGAGTACGCTGGGACAACACCCGCACCTCATCTGCCACCACGGCAAAACCACGACCCTGCTCGCCAGCCCGGGCCGCCTCAATCGCCGCGTTCAACGCCAACAGGTTAGTCTGCTCTGCAATGCCCTGGATGGTCGCCAGGATGCTGCTGATATCCTGCGCATGACGATCCAATTCGTTGATGATGGTGGTCGAGCTATCAATCTCTTTAGCCAGAGAAACGATGGAGTCGCGGTTACGCTGCACCACACTCATCCCCTGTTCCCCCGCCTGGGCAGACAGACGGGCGGCATGGGCGGTTTCTTCTGCATGCTGGGCTACCTCATTGGCTGCCATCGCCATCTCATGCATGGCCGTGGCCACCTGGGTAATTTCCCCTTGCTGCTCCTGCACTTCACGGGTCATGCGATCAGCATTGGCATTACCACTACGGGCCTCACTACGCAGTTCGCCAATCGACTGGGAAATACGCTGCATGATCGGCTGAATGTGATCCATAAAGGTATTGAAGTTCTGGGCGATACGCCCCAGCTCATCACGGCTCCCCACACTCAAGCGCTTGGTCAGGTCACCCTCACCCTTAGCGATATCATGCAGAGCTTCCGCCACCGCATTCAGCGGGCGCAATAACGAGCCTAGGCCTGCACTGGCTAACAAAATAAACACCACAAAGACCACCACACTGATCAACAGGGCAGACTGCAGCAAGCGCGCCAGCGGCGCAAACACCTCTTCCGGATCGACAAACACCACCAGGTACCAATCACTGTTTGGCACCTGAGTGACCTTGGCCAATTTATGCTCACCCGCCAAACTCACTGACTGCAGACGTTCCGCTTTGCTCAGGGTAGGCAATTGGCCAGCACTCAGGCCCTGCAACAGGCTATCAACCGGCTTCAGAATAAAGTCCTTATTCTTATAAGCCATCACTGCGCCCTGGGCGTTGACCAAAGCCGCCGCCCCTTGCTCACCCAAGGAGATAGACAACACTGTCTCAGCCACCACCCGGGTAAAGACATCACCGGCATAGACCGCATCGCGATTGGAGTGCGGGTCTTTGGCCGGCTGCACAATGGTAATCACCAAATCACCACTGGTGGCATCCACATAGGGATCCGTCACCGCCAACTGGCCCTTATCCATCGCCAGCTTATACCAGGGACGCTGACGCGGATCATAACCTGCAGGCGGGGCATTGTTCGGATCCGAGAAGGTCACGCTACCATCCGAGAAGGCCAGATAGGTGATATCAAAACCACCACTGATTTGCCCCTGCTGAATTACCGGCAAAATGTTGCTCGGTTCAGGCGCTGCTTTCGCCATCCCGGCGACAATATGCTTTTTGCTCTGCAACCATTCGCCAATACGTTGACTGGCCTGCAGGCTGGTTTGTGCCACCTGGTGGGTCACACTGGTTTCCATCTCCCCTTTGAACTGCCAATAGGCAGAACCGGTCAGTAGCCCCGTCACCACAAAGATGACTAAGGCAACAAAGATCAGTAGTTTTTTCTTGAGTGTCATGGATACATCTCGACGTTATTATGTTTGATCCCGATCACTGCGCGGGGCAGCTTGGCTCTCATCAGCATAGATTGGCCATTTACATAAATCGGCACTAAGCAATGCCATTTTAGTCTAACAAAGCCGCAAAGCGTAACGAGACTGTCATAAGCCCAAGGCCGCCGCCTGCTAACTGGAGTTGTATATGGAAAATTCAGGCTCAGACAAGAATGAACGCCATCAAAAACGCATGGCACGGATGAAAGCCCACGTTGACCAGCAAGTTGCCAAAGCACAGGAGCAGCGCGGCATCCTGGTACTGCTGACCGGCAATGGTAAGGGCAAAAGCAGCTCGGCGTTTGGCATGGTCGGACGCGCCCTGGGCCATGGCCAGAAGGTAGGGGTATTACAGTTTATCAAGAGCGAAGATTGGCAATGCGGCGAGCGTCAGTTCTTTGCCCAGCACCCGGATGTCGAGTTTCACATTATGGGCACCGGCTTCACCTGGGAAACCCAGAACCGCGAGCTGGATATCGCCGCCGCTGAGCGCCTATGGCAACAGGGGGAACGCATGCTGCAGGACCCCCACTACGATCTGGTGGTGATGGACGAGCTAACCTACATGTTCAAGTTTGGCTATTTACCCTTTGAACGAGTCGCCACCGCACTGCGCCAACGCCCAAGCCAACAGAATGTGGTGATTACCGGCCGCGCAGCCCAGCCTGGGCTCATCGAACTGGCTGATACCGTCAGTGAGATCGCCGATATCAAGCATGCTTTTCGGGCCGGTATTCAGGCGCAAGCAGGAATCGAATTCTAACCCTCATTGAAAGCAGGCAATACAGCCCCATTTAATGGCGAGTCTCAGTAAGGATTTACCATGAACGACCAAGCCAAGCCTTACATTGTTGAAGTCAGCCTCGACAATATTCGTGATCTGATTGAGCAGTCTTTCCAGGTCCCAGTACTCTTCGACTTTTGGGCCGACTGGTGTGCCCCCTGCAAAGCCCTGCTACCGGTACTGACCAAGCTGGCCGAGGAATACCAAGGCCGCTTTATTCTGGCCAAGGTCGATACCGAAGATCAGGGCTTGAGCCCCCTGGTGATGCAGTTTGGCATCCGCAGCCTGCCAACCGTCTACTTATTTAAGGACGGCCAGCCCGTTGACGGCTTCAACGGTGCGCTGCCCGAATCCCAGGTACGGGCCCTGTTAGAGAAGCACCTGCCCCCCGCCCCCGAGCCGGAAGTGAGCATAGCGGAAGTCGCCCAGAGCGCTATCGCCAACGGCGCCTTTGAGGATGCCAAAACCATTCTGAATGAGGCCTTGCAACAGGAGCCGGAAAACTGGGAGCTGTTTATCCTGCTCGCTAACGCCTGTGCCCAAAATGGTGAAGCGGAAACCGCTGAACAAATTCTGCAACGCCTGCCCGTCGATCAGCAAAATCTAGCCAGCGCTAAAGAGGTCAAAGCCCGCCTGGCCTTTAGTCGCCTGGTGGGGGATGCGCCCGAACTGGCCGTCCTGGAACAGCAACTGGCCCAGGATGACAGCAACAGCCAGGCCCGTTTCTGGCTGGCCACCCGCCTGGTACTGGCCGGCCAGTACGAAGGCGCCATGCAGCAACTGCTTACCCTGATGAAACAGGATCGCCAATTTCAGGATGATGGTGCGCGCAAAACCCTGATCCAGCTATTCGATATGCTGGGCAATAGCCATCCCCTGGTTGCCACCTACCGCCGCAAGCTCTATCAAGCACTGTACTAAGCTCGCCTGCTGATACAAATGGCAAGGGATTTTCCCTTGCCATTCCCCCCTCCTCTCTTACAATGCCCTGCCATATTGGCAAGGGTCTAACTGCCCAATTTGCCCCTTCACCGGCCCCCCTCATGGGCCTAGCCATCCGTTCAGCCAAAGAAGAGTAGCTATGCTGTTACATTTAGGCGTCTTGATTACCGGACTGATCGTCCTGGTCTGGAGTGCAGATAAATTCATTCTTGGCGCCTCCGCCAGTGCGCGTCAGCTCGGCGTATCCACCCTGGTTATCGGTATGTTTGTGGTGGGGTTTGGCACCTCCGCCCCGGAGTTAATGGTTTCCACCATGGCCGCACTGGATGGCAACTCCTTACTGGCGGTGGGGAATGCTCTGGGCTCTAACATTACCAATATCAGTTTAATTTTGGGCGTCACCGCCATTTTGATGCCTATTTCTGTGGCCTCCGGCATTATCCGCCGAGAGTTGCCGATGCTGCTGGCCATTACCTTTGCGGCAGCCTTGTTACTGCTGGATGGTCATCTGGGAGTAATGGATGGCGTGATCCTGTTAGCCAGTCTGGTGGGGGTAATCTGGTTTACCTATAAGCAGTCCCAACAAGGTGGTGGCGACCTGCTCGAAACCGAATTTGAAGAGCAGCTGAATGACCAGTCCATGACCCTTGGCAAGGCGCTGATGTGGACGCTGATTGGCCTGTTACTGCTGTTGGCCAGTTCCCGTGCCCTGGTATGGGCGGCGGTCGAGTTGGCGCAGAGCTTTGGCATCAGCGAGCTGGTGATTGGCTTGACGATTGTGGCCATCGGCACCAGCCTGCCTGAACTGGCCGCCAGCATTGTCGCCGCCCGTAAAGGTGAAGCGGATATCGCCATTGGTAACGTAATTGGCTCCAACCTGTTCAACCTGCTGGGGGTGATGGGAATTCCCGGCATTCTGGCTCCTGTTGCACTGGGACCAGAGGTGCTGGAACGTGATTACCTGGTGATGCTGGGCTTAAGTGTGCTGCTGTTTATCTTTGCCTTTGGCTGGAAGCGTCAGGGTCGTATCAACCGTCTGGAGGGTGGGCTATTACTCACCTGCTTTGCGGGCTATCAGTGGCTGCTGTTTAGCTAATCACATTTAGCTCATCTCAATGCCATTAAAAAACCCCGCTCGGCGGGGTTTTTTAATCTCTCTCATTTAATCTTCAGGCTCATAGCCCAGGTTGGGTGACAGCCAACGCTCTACTTCTGCCTTACTCATGCCTTTACGCTTGGCGTAATCCTCCACCTGATCCTCACTGATTTTACCCACGCCAAAGTAGCTGCACTGCGGATGGCTAAAATACCAGCCGGATACCGCCGCAGTCGGCACCATCGCCATCGACTCAGTCAGATAGATACCAGTTTTAGCCTGCGCATCGAGCAATTGCCACAGTAAGGTTTTCTCGGTGTGATCCGGGCAGGCCGGATACCCCGGTGCCGGGCGAATGCCCTGGTAGGCTTCGCTGATCAAGGCTTCATTATCCAGCGACTCTGCAGCGGCGTAGCCCCAATCCTGTTTACGCACCCGTTCATGCAGATATTCGGCAAAGGCTTCGGCTAAACGATCTGCCAGCGCCTTGACCATGATGGAGCGATAGTCGTCATGGTCCGCCTCAAACTTGGCCACCCAGGCATCAATCCCTTCTCCGGCGGTTACCGCAAAGCCACCAATATAGTCGAGGGGCCCTTGCTCGGGAGCGACGAAGTCAGACAGGCAGTGGTTATACTTGCCCGCTATTTTCTCGGTCTGCTGACGCAGATGATGCACCACCATCAGCTCCTCACTGCGGTTTTCATCACGCCAGATCACCACGTCATCACCGCGCCGGTTGGCGGGGAACAGGCCAAATACTGCCCGGGCACGCAGCCACTTCTCACTGATAATTTGCTCCAGCATGGCTTGTGCATCGGCATAGAGACGGCGCGCCTCTTCCCCGACGATCTCGTCATCCAGAATACGTGGGAAACGCCCCGCCAGCTCCCAGGAGGCAAAAAACGGCGTCCAGTCGATGTAGTCTTTCAGCACAGCCAAATCCATGTCCTCAATCACCTGCACCCCTAACTGGCGTGGGCGAGGCGGCTGGTATTGGCTCCAGTCAAACGGTTGGGCATTGTCACGTGCCTTTTCCAACGTTACCCGGCGGGCATCGCCGCGCTTGGCACGGTGGCGCTCACGCAAGTCCTCATACTCCTGCTTGATTTCCTTAACAAAGCCGTCGCGTTGGCTCTGGCTCAGCAGCTGACTGGCCACTCCCACACTGCGGGAAGCGTTAGCCACATAGACCACCTGATTGTTCTGGTAGTTGGGCTCGATTTTCACCGCGGTATGGATCTTCGAGGTGGTGGCGCCACCGATCAGCAAAGGAATGCTAAAGCCCTGACGCTGCATCTCTTTGGCAACATGCACCATCTCGTCCAGGGAGGGGGTGATCAGCCCAGACAGGCCGATGATATCGACCTTTTGCTCCCGCGCGGTACGCAGAATGGTCTCCGCCGGCACCATCACACCCAGGTCGATAATTTCGTAGTTATTACACTGCAGCACCACTCCGACAATGTTTTTGCCGATGTCGTGCACATCCCCTTTAACCGTCGCCATCAGAATCTTGCCATTGGAAGAGCTGCCGGTGCTGGTCTGATTGAGACGCTTCTCCTCCTCAATAAAGGGCATCAGATAGGCTACCGCCTTCTTCATCACCCGGGCGGATTTCACCACCTGGGGCAAGAACATCTTACCGGCGCCAAAGAGATCCCCCACAATGCCCATACCATCCATCAGCGGGCCTTCAATCACCTCCAGCGGACGGGCATAGAGCTGGCGGCACTCCTCAACGTCCTCGTCGATAAAGTCAGCGATACCTTTCACTAAGGCATGGGACAGTCGCTGACGCACATCCAGGCTGCGCCATTGCAAATCCTGTTTTGACTCTGCCGCCTCACCACTGCTGTTGTATTTGGGGGCGATCTCCAGCAGGCGTTCAGTGGCATCCGGATGGCGATTAAGCACCGCATCCTCCACCGCATCCCGTAACTCGGTGGGAATATCCTCATAAATGGCCAACTGACCGGCATTAACAATGCCCATGGTCATACCATTGCGAATGGCGTAATAGAGGAAGACAGAGTGGATAGCTTCTCGCACCGGGTTATTACCACGGAAGGAGAAGGACACGTTGGACACCCCACCGGAAATTTTGGCGTAGGGCAGGGTTTCCTTAATGGTTTTGGTGGCATTAATAAAATCCACCGCGTAGTTATTGTGCTCTTCAATGCCGGTGGCAATGGCAAAGATATTGGGGTCGAAAATAATGTCTTCCGGAGGGAAGCCCAGCTCGGTCAGGATGCGGTAGGAACGGCTGCAAATCTCCACCTTGCGGGCTTCGGTATCCGCCTGCCCCACTTCATCGAAGGCCATGACGATCACCGCTGCGCCATAGAGACGCACCAGGCGGGCCTGCTCGATAAACTTCTCCTCCCCCTCTTTGAGGGAGATGGAGTTCACCACCCCTTTGCCCTGGATACACTTCAAACCCGCCTCGATCACCTCCCACTTGGAGGAGTCGAGCATGATCGGCACCCGGGCAATATCCGGCTCACCGGCGATCAAATTGAGGAAGCGCACCATCGCCGCCTCGGCATCCAACATGCCTTCATCCATGTTGATATCGATGATCTGGGCGCCGTTTTCCACCTGCTGACGGGCCACCACCAGTGCCTCGTCATACAACCCTTCTTTAATCAGGCGCTTGAACATCGCCGAACCGGTGACGTTGGTACGCTCACCGACGTTAACAAACAGGGAGTCCTCGCCGATGGTGCAGGGCTCTAACCCCGCCAGGCGACAGGCTACCTGCAACTCCGGCAATGGCCGCGGAGCCTTGTCTTGTACATAGTCGGCAAAGGCACGGATATGTTCCGGCGTGGTGCCGCAACAGCCACCGAGAATATTGACGAAGCCGGCATCCACCCACTGGCCGACTTCCGCCAGCATTTCCTCTGGAGTTTCATCGTACTCGCCAAACTCGTTCGGCAGACCCGCATTAGGGTGGGCAGAGACATAGGTAGCGCTAACCCGGGACAATTCCTCCACGTATTGACGCAAATCCTTGGGGCCCAGGGCACAGTTCAAACCGATTGAGATGGGCTCAGCATGCATCACCGAGTTGTAGAACGCTTCCGTCGTCTGCCCCGACAGGGTACGGCCCGAAGCATCGGTGATGGTGCCTGAAATCATAATCGGCAGCTCAATGCCTTCGTGCTGAAAATACTGACGAATGGCAAAAATAGCCGCCTTGGCATTGAGGGTATCAAACACGGTTTCAATCAGGAGGATATCGGCGCCCCCTTTAACCAGGGCATCGGTGGACTCGGTGTAAGCTGCCACCAGCTGATCAAAGGTCACATTGCGATAGCCCGGATCATTCACATCCGGCGAGATAGAAGCAGTGCGGTTGGTTGGTCCTAATACCCCCGCCACAAAACGTGGTCGCTCAGGGTTGGCGGCACTGTACTCATCCGCTAACACCCGACATAACCTGGCCGCCTCCAGGTTGATCTCATATGACAACTCCTCCATGTCGTAGTCGGCCATGGCAATGCGGGTGGCATTGAAAGTATTGGTCTCAAGGATATCGGCTCCAGCATCGAGATAGGCCCGATGAATGGCGCTGATCACATCCGGCTTAGTCAGTACCAGCAGGTCATTATTACCCTTGATATCCTTATGCCAGTTGGCAAAACGTTCACCACGAAAATCTTCTTCCTCCAGCTTGTACTGCTGGATCATGGTGCCCATGCCGCCGTCTAAAACCAAAATACGCTTGGATAACTGCTCGCGCAGACGCTGTAACGGGGAATTCAAACAAGCCTTACTCATGGGACGCAAACCAATACCTACAAGCAAAAAACAGGAAGGGGCACTATACCGCGATAGCGCCCCCCTTACCTATGAAAGAAGATCAATCAGGCTATGAATGTAACTATGGATGGGGCCTTAGCCCTCTCGGCGAATCACCTTATTACGCAGCATATTGTTAAAGGCATCGACCACATAATCGGCAAACTGCAGGCCTTTATTGCGATTAATATCCGCCACCGCGGTCAACAGCGACTTTTTAAAGGTGCGATCAGAACGCTCAGTGGTCATCGCCAGATAGGCATCACAAATAGCCAGAATCTGCGCACCGATATGAATGTCCTCCCCTGCCAAATGCATCGGGTAGCCTTTGCCGTCCCAACGCTCATGGTGCTGACGCACCATCACGGCCGCCTCCTGCCAGTGGCCAAAACGCTCTAAAAGCTGCGCACCAAAGTCAACATGGTCTGCCATTTGACGCTGCTCATCACGACTCAAAGGCGCCTGCTTATTGAAGATGGCATGAGGAATCAATGCCATCCCCAGGTCGTGTAACAGCACAGCAGCTTCTAACTGATCCGGTTCCACTGGCAAGTCCAACTCCTCATTGAGCCAGTACGCCAGTTTTAAGTTCTCACTGGAGCGATCATTACGAAACAGTGAAAGGTTATCCAGTCGCTCCGCCCAGTCATGGAACAACGCCAGGTCAGCCTGCTTATCCCCCACCTCAACTGCCTGTAGCGTCTGTGGAGGCTGAGCAATCTCAGGCTCTGGCTCAGCTTCAGCTGGGTAGCTAACCTCCGCCTCCAGCCCCAACCAGCCAGCAATCAGCTCATCATGCTGTGCATATTCGGCCTTCTGAATAAGTTGAACCGCATCGAGCAACTCAAAATAATGCTGCGGATCAGCATCACCGGTTAATAGCTCATCCCGCACCTGTCCCAGGCGCTCAATCCCCTCCAGGATCAAATTGCCATACAACGAGCGCCAGGGTGCCCGCTCTTTGCGCACCGCATCCACCACCTCTTCAAGGATATGCACCACATCCACCAGTGGTTCCATAAATACCATGGCACAGTTGCCTTTCAGGGAGTGCAAGGCCCGAAAAAGCTCATCCACTCCTGCCGCACTGTAGGCCTTCTCCATGCGATTAATGCAGCCCTCAATGTCCTCAACCGCTTCGTTGTAGCAATCAACAAAATCCTGGCGCATCTCCTCATCGAGGGCCAGAAACGCATCCGAGTTTACCGATGCCATCGGCATGCTCCTTAGCTTGCTTGTAGCTGTAACTGCAACCAGCGCTCCAACTCCGGCAGCACCCGCTGCGGCTGTAATAATGGCCCCATGTGCCCTGCTTCTACCTGTTGCTGACTCAGCTGGCTACAACAGTTTCCTAATGCTTCTTCTACCCGATGCAAGACTGTCGGCGAATAACGGCCGCTCACCAGTTGCACCGGCATGCGTAACTGTAACGCTGACCGTGGCTGCCATAGCTCCCGCGCCTGAGCCATCACCTGCGGCATCTGACTGCTCAACAGTCGTCTGGCGGGCTCGGGTAGGTAGGCAAAGCTTGGCCCACCCTGCCAGTAGTCAACAAACCAAGCCGCAGCGGCGGGCCAATCCTGCGCTTCAGCCAGCTCCTGCAGGCGTTGGCCAAAACTCTGTAGCTGCTGATACTCTTCAGAGCCTGGTTGCAGTAAATAAAATGCCACCGGCTCATACAACCACAATGACGCCACCTGCTCTGGATAACGGCAGGCCCAGTGTAATGCCACTACCGCACCAAAAGAGTGTCCGACTAGGTGTACCCGCTCGGCTGGCACCTGTTGGCGCAACCTCTCCAACTCCCAATCCAGGCTGTATCCCTGTAACTTCGCCGGCTCCGCCCCATGCCCCGCTAAATCCAATGCCAGGGTTTGCCAGGGCAGGTCCTCCTTTAACACTAAAGCCTGCCATTGACTCTTGCTGCTTAAGGCCGCGTGCAAACACACCACTAATTCAGAGGGCTGCTTATCCATGTGTATCTCTTTTATTAAGGGGAAGATGTCAGCTTTCAATGCAGCAGCGACGATATCACTTGACCCTAGTTCGGCTAAACCCCAGGTAAGCTACAGTCACGAGAAAAGACTGTTCCCGCTTTTTTGACCAAAAGGGCGAAAAGCTGGCACTCCCCCTCGGCATTCGCTAGCATAGCGGTTTTTGGAAGCGAGACTCCCATGCGTTTCCCTGGTCAACGCAAATCCAAGCATTACTTCCCTGTTACCCAAGCCACCCCCACCTTTGATAGCGCACATCTGGGCCCAAGCGAGACCCACATCTGCGGCATTGATGAACTGGTGGTGGATATTGAAGCTCATGTCGATGACAGCCTGCTGGAACGCTTTGCCCTGGGCAAAGGGCTATCCCAGTGGTTACCGCAGGAGCGGGCCGATGAGCTCTACGCCTACCTGCAAACGCAGCAACTGATCCGCTATGAGTATGCCGGTGGGACAGGGGGTAACACCCTGCACAACTACGCCATGCTGGCAGATGATCACGCGGTATTGCTGGGGGTCATGTCTGAAACCATCACCCTCAATAGTTACGCCTACCGCTATCTTTGTGACACCTCCAGCCGGGTAGACTTAAGCCATCTACAACCGGTACCGGGTGCGATTGGCCGCTGCATTACCCTGATCACTCCGGATAACGAGCGCACCTTTGTCATCTCCCCAGGTTGCATGAGCGACCTGCGCCCGGAATCCATTCCAGAGGACATCGTTGCCACCAGCTCAGCGCTGCTGATTTCAGCCTATTTGATCTGCAGTAACCCCGATGCCCCCATTGCTGCCGCCACCTACCGGGCGGTAGAAATTGCCAATCGCCACCAGGTGCCGGTGGTCTTTACCCTAGGCACTGGATTACTGGTGACCAAGTACCGCGACATGCTGCGAGCCTTTATTCGTGATCATGTGCAGGTACTGGCGATGAATGAACAGGAAGCAGAAGCCCTCACCGGCGAATCAGACCCGATCATTGCCACCCAGGCCGCCTTAGAGTTGGCAGATTTGGTACTCACTACCGCCGGTGCCGAAGGGCTCTATCTGGGTGGCTATTGCGACAAAGGCAGCCTGCGCCCGACCCGCCAAACGCTGGTGCGCCATCCCCAACTGGATGCCTACAATCGCTATGAATACAGCCGCCCCATGCGCCGCCAACAATGTCAGCAGCCGGTGGCAATCTTTACCCACCTGGCACCCTACATGGGTGGCCCACGCAAGATCGTGAATACCAATGGGGCGGGAGATGCTGCCTTAGCAGCCATTCTGCATGATCTGGCCGCCCAGCATTATCATGCCGGACGCTGTCCGGACTCCCCCAAACACAATCGCCCCTATTTGGCTTATTCCTCCCTGTCGCAACTGGGCCGCTATGCCAATCGCGTCAGCTATGAAGTGTTGAGCCAACACCGTACCCGCCTGACCCGTGGTTTACCGGAGCGCGAAGACAGCCTGGAAAAAGCCTACTGGGCCAGTTAAACCTGACCTCCCCTGCAGCCACCAGACTCATGGTTGCAGGGGAGTACCGCCAAACAACAGTGCCAAGCCAAATAGTCGGCGCCCCTTACCCTAACCTTCACGCCCTTGTGCAAAGGCCAATAAATCAGGCTGCAGTACACACCAGTTCGGCTTATAGGCGGTATAAATCTGGGCATCGATTGTCACAGGGATGTCATCATCAAAGGTGGCGATCGCCAATTCGATTTCATCCACGCCAGCATGTTTGCCACGAAAGCCAAGACTGGAGCCACAGGCTGAACAAAACGTTCTTACTGTGCCATTAGCCGCAATAAAATCTTTAAGCAAAGACTCACCTGAAAGCCAATGCAGTCCTTGCACTGCCACTAAGGTACCAAAGGCCGCTCCATGAAATTTACGGCACATTGAGCAATAACAGTTGGCTGCTTGTGCGCTGAAACCATTAACCGCAAAGGTCACCGCGCCACACAGACAAGAGCCTTTATAAATCTTGCACATTTATATTTCCTCCACCCTTATCTGCCCCTAATCTATTTTAATTAGGCGCGACGCAGGTTATTCAGCATTGGCATAGGCATGATTCATTTCCACCCTATTACTTGCTCAGGCGACTAGCCACAAAACTATTTAATTGCGCAACGGTTTTAATCACATACACCTCTTTAACACTCGACATCGCCTGAATACGAGCAAGAAACTCAGCATTCCAAAACTTAGGACACAGCTTTAATATTCTGTAGCTCTCCAAGCTGCCCTTCAAAACAGAGCAGCCCTCAGGCCATCCCTCGGGCTTAACGAAAAAGCTTTTCAGCAAACGCTTGGTCACAAACCAATAACTAACCAAATAAGGGAGATCAATATAAACCAAGGTATCTGCAGCCTCTAAACGCTTATAGAACAAGGAAATAGGACCCAATCCATCAACAATCCAATTTTCTACCTGCAGAATTTCTCCATGTATTTTCTCAAATACCTCACGCTCAACTGGCTCACCATTTGGCTGATATACGATAGAGTCAAGTTGATATAGCTCTATTCCCGTCGCCACAGCAAGCGCTTTGCTAACAGTCGATTTACCACTACCAGGCTTACCAAACACCGCTATTTTATTCATATCTATTCCTCCATGAGAGTCCCCATGAGGCAGATACAAAAAACCCACCTCTAGGGTGGGTTGACAAAATAAGCATGTAACAAAGCCCACCACTGCTATGGAGTGATGGTAATTCGCTTATTGAGGTGCTGAAGATAAGTTTTCATAACCCTCACCTTTATGTAAGTAAAAGCTATTGTCAAGCCGTTGTTAACCAGCACCCAATACGCTGGCACCCGCCCGCCTCAAAACTCAGCAAATTTGGCATCAAACGCTTGGTGTACCCTACTATTTGTCGCTAGGGATAACAGAGATTTTGCCTTATACTTGCCGCCCCTTCCCCGCCGTGAGGCGGCTAACCTGGAGACTCTGCACCATGCAAAGCGATGAGAAGTTACAGAAAGTCCTGGCCCGTGCTGGCCTCGGCTCCCGCCGTGAAATGGAAACCTGGATTAGTGAAGGCCGCGTCAGCATTGACGGTCGCGTTGCCAATCTGGGTGATCGTGTCACTGGCTATGAAAGTATCCTGGTAGATGGCCAGCCCCTGCAGGCAGGCCCACTGAAACATTACGAAGCCCGCATCCTGCTTTATAACAAGCCTGAAGGTGAAGTCGTCACCCGCAAAGACCCAGATGGCCGCCCCACCGTGTTTGATCGCCTGCCCCGTTTGCAAGGCCAACGCTGGATTGCCGTGGGTCGTTTGGATATCAACACCTCCGGTCTATTGCTGTTTACCACCGATGGCGAACTGGCCAATAAACTCATGCACCCCTCCACTCAGATCGACCGGGAATACGCGGTTCGCATTATGGGTGAAGTAAAGGATGAGGTGCTGGAAACTCTGAAGAAAGGCGTCATGCTGGACGACGGCCCTGCCCGCTTCACCGATGTACGCTTCTTTGATGGTCAGGGTATTAACCGCTGGTATCACTGCGTGGTGATGGAAGGCCGCAACCGTGAGGTACGCCGTCTGTGGGAATCCCAGCAGGTACAAGTCAGCCGCTTGAAGCGGGTACGCTTTGGCCACGTCTTTCTGCCCAGCCGCCTGAAAACTGGTCAGTGGGAAGAAATCCAGCAAAAAGATGCCAAGGTCATTTATGAAATGGCCGGGCTAGAGCCGAAAAAAGTGCCGCAGAAGACCGCCAAAGAGCAGGCCAGCTGGGAGCGCCAGCAGCGCAAATCCGGCGTTAAGCCCAGCGCGCCGCGCAAACGGATGCGTATCGATAACGGCTAAGGTCTGACTTCCTACCAACACAACGTAGGCCAACCAGCATCACCAAGGGCACCTTGAGCAAATCAGGTGCCCTTTTTACTTGTCGCCTTGGATTACTCGCGACTATCCCGCCCGCGCTAACAAGAGGAGGATTATCTCCGTCCACTGCGGTTAGCCTCAGGTAGCCATCCCTCACAAGAAAAAACACGATGATGCTTGTTCATTAGATTAATGACCCCTATTCTTTACTTGCTGCACCGCACAAAGCAAGGCAGTCAGACCTGCAATCAAGTTGTTGCAATCACAAGCAGAATGAAGTCGCTGCCATCAAGTAGCCATCTTGACCTGTTTAACTTTAAGAGTAAGCGCGTAACGCAACCCACTAAGGGATAACAGAGGAGGCAGAGTTCCGATGCCGCCTAAACGGTATCCGCCTCTGCAAGAGCAACAGGATTGCTGAGAATTGCCAGGTTAACTAAGGAGCCCTCATGCTGTACCAACTTCACTCCCTCAGCCAGCAGGTGTTACAACCCTGGCATCTCTGGGCCCAGGCTGCACGCAAACAACTCACCCTGCCCGGTAGCCCTTTGCCCATGCTCTACTCTGGCCGCACACTGCTCGCGGGTATTGAGTTATTTGAGCGTTGCACCAACAACTACGAAAAGCCTGAGTTTGGTATCTGCCATACCCAGATTAATGGTCGCAAGGTGCTGGTTCGTGAAGAAATCGCCCAGGCTAAGCCTTTTTGCGATCTGCTCCATTTCCGTCGTTTCTGTCAGGAAAAACACCCCAAGCTACTGCTGGTCGCCCCCCTGTCCGGCCACTACGCCACTCTATTGAGGGGAACGGTTGAGCATTTTCTGCCCGACCATGAGGTTTACATCACCGACTGGAGCAATGCCCGTGATGTCCCTGTCAGTGAAGGGGGCTTTAGCTTCGATGATTATGTCAGCTACTTGCTCGACTTTATTGAGTTGCTCGGGCCGAATGTGCATGTCATGGCGGTGTGCCAGCCCAGCGTACCGGCACTGGCAGCCTGCGCCTGGCTAGCAATGCAAAATAGCCCTCACCAGCCCGCCAGCCTGACCCTGATGGGCGGCCCGATCGACACCCGTATTAACCCAACCGAAGTGAATGACTACGCCTCTACCCATGATTATGAGTGGTTTGAGCGCAATGTGATCTGTACCGTGCCAGAGGAGTATGAGGGTGCCGGGCAACTGGTGTATCCCGGTTTTATTCAGCTCTCCGGCTTTATGATGATGAATCCGGATTTGCACATCCAAAAGCACTTCAAGTTTTTTGGTGATTTGATTCAAGGCGATGGCGACAGCGCTGAATCGCATCGAAAATTTTACAACGAGTATCTGGCGGTGATGGATCTACCTGCACAGTTTTATCTCGACACTATCCAACGGGTATTCCTTGAGCATCAACTGCCCCGAGGAACCCTAACCTACCGGGGACAACCCCTGGATTTAGGTGCAATCAAGCAAACGGCTTTAATGACCGTGGAAGGTGAGCTGGATGATATCACCGGACGTGGACAAACCAAGGCAGCACTGGATCTGTGTACCAACCTGCCAGCCAATAAAAAGCGTCATTTGGAACAACCTGGCGTGGGGCACTATGGCATCTTTAATGGTCGTCGCTTCCGTGAGCAGATTGGCCCGGCCATCAAAGCCTTTATCCACCAGCGTTAAAGGACTAGGGCACTGCAAAACGCAACAGAGGCCCAAAGGCCTCTGTTGCAGTATATAAACCCTAAGTGTTGCCGGTTTAGCGGTAATACTCCGCTTCCCCCCCTATCCAACTAGCCTGCACCTGCAAGGCGTCGGACAACCACAGAAAGTCAGCCCGGCTACCCTGCCCCAACCAACCATACTCCGTTAAACCAAGAAACTGAGCTGGATAGAGCGCCCCCATCCGCAAGGCTTCAGCCAAATCGAGCTGCAGCATCTCCACACAGTTACGTACCCCCTGAATCATATTCAGGTCGGAACCAGCAAGTACGCCATCCAGGGTGGCCACTTTGCCATTGATGCGCTTAATCGCCTTACCCATCAGGTTAAAGTCTTCTCCTACAGCCCCCACGGTATGCACCGCATCGGTGACCAGCATAACCTTGCCCTGGGGTTTGGCACGCAGCGCCACACGCATCGTTGCCGGATGCACATGCAGACCATCAACAATCAAACCACACCAGCTCTGCTCATCCTCAAGTGCCGCCCCTACCACACCCGGTTCGCGGCTTTGCAAGGGACTCATGGCATTAAACAGGTGGGTCACCCCCACAACACCCGCAGTAAATGCCTGTTGCATTTGCGCATAGCTAGCCGCACTGTGGCCGGCACACACTCTGACCCCAGCCGCCGCCAGTTGGCTGATCCAGGCCATTGGCACACACTCAGGCGCCAGGGTCAGCATCACCTTAGTCTGCCCCGCCAGTTGGCAAATAGGCTCCAACATCTGCGCCGGCATGGGGCGAATGCGCTGCTCATCATGTACACCCTTACGTGCACTATTGAGATAAGGCCCTTCCAGGTGCAATCCCAGCACCCCAGGCATGCCCTCAGCGGTAGCCTGGGCAACGGCAGCAATTGCCTGTTCCATCACAGGGTCGAGATCGGTAATCAGGGTGGGCATCATCGCCGTGGTGCCATAGGGACGATGCGCCTCAACAATTTTACCTAGCGCTGCCGCCTCTGGGTGATCGTTAAAGAGCACCCCACCACCACCATTAACATGTACATCAATCAACCCTGGCACTAATAAACCACCGCTGAGTTGATGACGGCGCACACCTGCAGGCAGTGCCTCATCGGCCACAATGCTCTGCACCTGATTAGCAGAGATCACCAGGCTATGCCCTTCCCACCAACGCTGCCCATCAAAAATGCGCGCGCCTTGATAAGCTTGCCATGACTGGCTCATTGGCCTTCCTCCTGCCAAGCTTGACGGGCCAGCAGCATCGCGCCATAGAGCGCATCCTGCTGGGGTGCCACCAACACCGCGCGACTCGCCTCACTTAGCCAGGGCAGCATCGGCTCAGCCAAGCCGCCCATCAAAGCACAATGCTGGGATCCCGCTGCAATCAGGGCGGCAATATGGATATCAATTTCCCGCGCCTGGCGCTGTAATAGTTGCCGGGCAATCGGGTCCTGCTGTTCGGCGTATTGCAACACCATCGGCGCAAAGGCGGCATAGTCTTTAGGCTTGGCCTCATTCAGCCACGCCACTAACTGCTCTGGATTATGCTCAAAACCTTGCATCACCTGCTCAGTCAAGGCTGACACCTCTGCCATGCCCTCATGGGCCAATAACGCTGCCCGTAGCAATCGCAGCCCCAGCCAGGCGCCACTACCCTGGTCAGAGATGGGAAACCCCCACCCGCCCTTCAGCTCAAACTGCCCTTGCTTCGCCACCAGCCCACAGGAGCCAGTGCCGATAATCAAAATGGAACCATCACCACCAGCAAAAGCCCCCAGACAGGCGATATGCGCATCGGTCAACAGCTTAACGGCGCGAAACGGATGAGGATAATTCAGCACCAACTGCTGCTCATGGGCTTGAGCAGCCCCGGCTAAGCCTAAACCTGCGTAGGTGTGAGCTAATACCGATTCCGGTAACTGAGCTTGCTGCAAAGCTTGCCGGGTCGCCGCCAGGATATTGGCATAGGCGATCTCCAGCCCCACCCGCGGGTTACCACTGCCGGCCTTACCTTCACCCAGTACCTTTCCTTCTAAGGAATACAGGCGGGCGCGGCATGAGGTGCCACCACCATCCACACCCAGCAGTAAGGGTTCTGTCATTACTCAACTCTCTATTCTAGTGATCTATTCTGGCGATCTATTCTGGCGATCTATTCTGGCTATCGATGCTTGCGCTCGATTCGTGCGCGCTGACGATACTGACGCGACCTATCTAACCGTACAACCTATGGCTGAGCGTACTGGCCACGCTGTGCCAGCAGGCGCTCTTGTTCACGCTGAGCCTGGCGATAGTAGTCAACGTATTGCAAGCCAACCGCGGCAGCCTCATCGACGACCAAAATTGTCTGGGGATGCAATTGTAAGGCGGATGCCGGGCAAGCCGCACTCACAGGTCCCTCTACCATCGCGGCCACCGCTTCGGCTTTCGCTGCACCGGTAGCCAACAGCAATATTTTGCGTGCTTCTAAAATGGTGCCAATGCCCATGGTGATCGACAGCGTTGGCTGAAACTCGCCAGCAGCAAAGAAACGTTGGTTATCCTCCAGCGTCGCCGGCGTCAGCGCCTTAATCCGGGTACGAGAGGCCAAGCTGGAGCCTGGCTCGTTAAAGCCTATGTGGCCATTACGACCAATGCCGAGCAACTGCAGATCAATGCCACCGGCAGCTTGGATAGCATTTTCATAATCAGCTGCAGCCTGCCACGGATCCCCCCAACCCTGCGGGAGGTGGCTATTCTGCGCGGGAATATCGAGGTGTGCAAACAGATGCTCGTGCATGTAGTAGTGATAACTCTGCGGGTGCTCAGCATTCAACCCCAGGTATTCATCCAAGTTAAAGGTGCTGACCTTGGCAAAGGACACCGCCCCCCGGCGGTAGGCTGCCACCAACTGCGCATACACCGCTAAAGGGGTGCTACCAGTTGCCAACCCCAATACAGAATCTGGTTTATTGCTGACTTGTTCAATCAAGATTGCCGCACTGGTGCGGGCAGCGGCCTCAGCATCCGCCACGATGACTACCTGCATAACACACTCCCAATATATATAAGCGTCAAGTCAGTAGAGCTTGCGCCCCCCTGCCTGGCTAATGGGTAAACAGGCTACTGCAAGTCAACCAGGATAACAATACCATTAAGATACCAAAGCACAGATTTAGCCTGGCCACCCTCTACACACACCCGCTAAAAAACAAACCAAAATCATTCTTCTGCCCAACAATCAAGCAAAACTCTTGTTAAAGGTGTCAAATTGGTTTTATATTAACCCCGCACTTGTGTGAATCTGGTCTACTCGACCTTTCCATCGTGGGCAATAAACCAGGAGTACAATAACAATGCCGTACCTCAATACCCCGGCCCGCCTTGGCGGCGCCCTGGCCCTCGCCACCACCCTGCTGGCAAACCCTGCTCTAGCCGCACAAAAGCTAGTGATTGAAAGCTGGCGCAGTGACGATGCGGTGATCTGGAACGATGTCATTCTGCCCGCCTTCAAAAAGGCGCACCCTGAGATTGATGTCAGCTTTAACCCCACCCCTCCCGCTGATTACAACTCTGCTTTGCAGGCACGCTTGGATGGTGGTACTGCAGGCGACCTCATTACCTGCCGCCCGTTTGACCTGTCTTTAGGCCTGTACCAAAAAGGTAATCTGGCCAAACTGAACGATCTGCCAGGCCTGGAGAATTTCTCCGATGTTGCCAAGAGCGCCTGGGTCACCGATGACGGCCAAGATGTTTTCTGCTTGCCAATGGCCTCGGTTATTCACGGCTTTATGTACAACACCCAGATTTTTGATGAGCTGAACCTGCAGCCGCCCAAGACAGAAGAAGAGTTCTTCAAGGTGCTGGAAACCATCAAAAATGAAAGCCGCTACACACCGCTGGTAATGGGTACCGCTGATCAGTGGGAAGCCGCCACCATGGGTTACCAAAACGTTGGCCCCAACTACTGGAAAGGCGAAGAAGGTCGTAAAGCCCTGCTGGATGGCTCTGCCAAGCTGACCGATGAAGCCCAAGTCAAAACCTTTGAGCATCTGGCCAAGTGGAAAGACTACCTGGGTCGCGGTTTTGAAGCCCAAAAGTACGCCGATTCACAAAACCTGTTTAGCTTGGGCCGTGGCGCCATCTACCCTGCTGGCTCCTGGGACATCCCCACATTCCGCGCCCAGGCTGACTTCATTTTCGGCGCCTTCCCCCCTCCCACACCGGCGGGTCAGGACACTTGCTACATCAGTGACCACACCGATATCGGCATGGGCATCAACGCCAAGAGCCCCAACCAGGAAGCAGCCCGTACGTTCCTGGAGTGGATGACTACCGAGCAATTTGCTCAGCTATACACCAACGAGCTGCCTGGTTTCTTCTCCCTGTCAAACCACAAAATTGTGGTGGAAGATCCCGTCGCACGCGAGTTCGTGAGCTGGCGCCATCAGTGTAAGTCGACTATCCGTAACTCTTACCAGATTCTGTCCCGCGGGACCCCGAACCTGGAAAACCAGTTGTGGAACGTCAGCGCCCAGGTCATCAACGGCACTATGACTCCCGCTCAAGCAACCGCAGAGTTGCAGAAAGGACTCGAGCAGTGGTACGCCCCGCAACAGGGTAAGTAAGTCGCTGGAGGGAGTGCTCTGAGCGCTCCCTCCGCACCACCGTGATCGAGAGAAAGATATGAATACAACGCCAAGCACTCGTCCTTTTCCCTGGCATATCGTGGTTTTTCTGGCCCCTGGCCTGCTGATTTATTTAATGATTAGCGTCTACCCTCTGCTCGACACCCTGTTTTTGGCGCTCTTTAGTGAAGATGCCAGCGGCAAGGAGTTTTTCGTCGGTTTACAGAACTTCAAGACGCTACTCTTTGATGCGGTCTGGTCTGAACCCTTCTGGAATGCCCTGGGTAATAACTTCCAGTTCTTTATCATCCATATGCTGGTGCAAAACCCGGTTGGCCTGGCCCTGGCCGCCTTGCTGAGCCTGCCCAAACTTAGGTTCAGCAACACCTATCGCACCCTGATCTTTATGCCCACCATGTTATCGGTGGTGATCATCGGCTTTGTCTGGCAGCTGCTGCTGAACCCGGTGTGGGGTATCAGTGAAGACTTCCTCTACTCCCTTGGCCTGGGCCAGTACTTTGATGCCTGGCTGGGTAAAGAGGGCAGCGCCCTGATCACCCTGTCGCTGATCTCGGTATGGCAGTTTGTCGGCATCCCGATGATGCTGATCTATGCCGCACTGCTGAACATTCCCGATGAACTGGTGGATGCCAGCGTGGTGGATGGTTGCTCGCCCTGGAAAACCTTCTGGCACATCAAGCTGCCCTTGATACTGCCCACCATTAGCATGGTGTCGATCCTGACCTTTGTCGCCAACTTCAACGCCTTTGAATTGATTTACGCGGTGAAAGGCGCCTTGGCTGGGCCGAACTTCTCCACTGACATCATGGGCACCCTGTTCTACCGCACCTTCTTTGGCTTCCAGCTGCAACCTGGCAGCCCCACGATGGGTGCCGCGGTAGCGACCCTGATGTTCCTGATTATTTTGGTTGGCGTGATGATTTATCTGTTCTTCATTCAGCGTCGCATTCAGCGCTTCCAGATGTAAGGAGCCGCCCGTGAATCGCCAAAACTGGTTGAAAACCCTGAGCGTGCATGCGGTGCTGCTCACCTACACCCTGATCGCCTTGTTTCCGATCCTGGTGATTTTGCTTAACGCCTTCAAAGAACGTAAGGCTATCTTCAACGATCCGCTGGGCTTACCTAGCCTGACTAATCTTAACTTTGCGGGCTTTGAGCAGGTGTTACTGCGCTCCGACTTCGAGCTGTACTTTGCTAACAGCCTGATTGTGACCGTGCTATCGCTGTTCTTTGTGTTGCTGTTTGGGGCCATGGCTGCCTGGGCGTTAACGGAATATAAGTTCCGGGGTGGGCTGCTGATCGCCGTGCTCTTTGCCATGGGCATTATGATTCCGATCCGCCTGGGTACCGTGAGCATTCTGCGCCTGATGGTCGATCTGAACCTGGTTAACACCCTGACGGCACTGGTGCTGGTCTATATCGCCCAAGGCTTACCCCTGGCGGTGTATATCCTGTCGGAGTTTATCCGCATGGTGCCCAAGGAGCTGAAGGAGGCGGCGCGTTGCGATAACGTCAGCGAATACCGCATTTTCTTCAGTATCATCCTGCCGTTGATTCGCCCAGCGATGGCCACCGTAGCGGTCTTTACCATGATCCCGATCTGGAATGACCTCTGGTTCCCACTGATTCTGGCTCCGGGCAACGAAACCCAAACTATTACCCTTGGGGTCCAGCAGTTTATTGGCCAGTTCATTACCGACTGGAACTCGGTACTGGCGGCCCTCACCCTCGCCATTGTTCCGGTATTGGTGCTTTACCTGGTGTTCTCACGCCAGTTGATTCGCGGCCTCACCGCCGGCGCCGTCAAATAAGCATCTACCCCGTTTTATGAGGAACCTGATATGGCTGACTTAACCTTAAAGAATCTGAAAAAGAGCTACGGCGCCGTCAACATCCTGCACGGCATTGATCTGGATATTAAAGACGGTGAGTTCGTGGTGCTGGTCGGGCAATCCGGCTGCGGCAAATCCACCTTGTTGCGGATGATCGCCGGGCTGGAGGAAATCAGCGATGGTGAACTGCTGATCGATAACAAACGCATGAATGAGCTCAACCCGGCGCAACGCGGTATCGCCATGGTGTTTCAATCCTATGCGCTCTATCCGCACATGAATGTTTATAAGAACATGGCCTTCGGCCTCAAGATTGCCGGTAAAGACAAACAGGCCATTCGTACCAAGGTGGAAGAAGCTGCCCGCATCCTGCAAATCGATCACCTGCTGGATCGTCTGCCACGGGAACTGTCCGGTGGCCAGCGCCAACGGGTAGCCATTGGTCGCGCCATCGTCCGTGATCCTAACGTCTTCCTGTTTGATGAACCCCTCTCCAACCTGGATGCCGCACTGCGGGTACAAACCCGGGTCGAAATCGGCAAGCTACACCAGGAGCTAAACGCCACCATTATTTACGTTACCCATGATCAGGTGGAAGCCATGACCCTGGGAGACAAAATTGTCGTGATGAATAATGGCCGGGTCGAGCAAGTGGGTAGCCCGCTGGAGCTCTACCAGCACCCGGCCAACCTCTTCGTCGCGGGTTTTATCGGTTCGCCGAACATGAACTTCCTACCAGGACAGGTGGTGGCCGCCGAAGCCAAGCAGGTGCGGGTGCGCCTGGATATCGGTCTGGAAGTGAGTCTGCCGGTCGCAGGTACAGAAGCGAAAGCAGGGGACAAAGTCACCCTTGGCATTCGCCCGGAGCATTTACAGGAACAACCCAGCCAAGGTCCCAGCCTGACGGGCAAAGTCAATCTGGTGGAGCGTTTGGGCGAGGCCAGCTACCTCTATGTCGAGTTGCCAAACGGCCAGGAAATCATCGCCAAGACCCACGGTGAAAGCCTGACTATGCAGGGGGATTCCGTCATCCTCGGCTTTACTCCGGCCCAGGCCCATCTGTTCAACGACCAAGGCCAGAGCTGGCGACGCCAGGAGGCCGGCGAACTGCTGGAGAAGCTCTACGCCCGTGGCCATGCAGCCTAAGGCAGCCAGTAACTAGCCTGCCTTAACCGAGCGACAAGTTCAGCCGAGCCCACTTCGGCCAACAAAAAAACGGCCTGTACTCTGTGGCCGCTTTCCTTCTCTCTCACCCGTCTGTATCGCAAGATCAGGCGGGCTTTTTTTGCTGCCCCCTACCAGAGCTACTCGTGACTCTTGCGCCGTTCCGCCATTCCCGCTGGAGGGACACCACCTTCGGCCCGTGCCTGATAGCCGTTACGATGCACCCCTTTTTGCAGTGCTGGGATACGCTTCTCCACCACATCAATGATGACCAGCCCAAGCACTGTTAACACCGCCAGCTTAATTCCCAGGATATGATCCTGCACCCCTATCGCCACTCCGATGGCCGCCAGCATCCAGATCACCGCTGCCGAAGTCACCCCGTGAATCATGCCATCCCGGGCAATCATTACCCCAGCACCAAGAAAGCCAATACCGGTAATCACCTGCCCCACAATACGGGTCGGATCCGTCGCCCCAGTGGAAAGTGACAACGACACTGCAATAAAAACATAGGTTCCCACACAGATCAGCATGCTGGTACGAATCCCGGCAGGCTTCCCTAATATTTGCCGCTCCAGGCCAATAATGCCCCCAGCTAAAGCCGCGCTACCTAGCCCTGCCCAGGTCAGAGGCGCTATATCGACTAAAATTTGCAACCAACTCATACAACACCTTGTGTTCTGCCGATGACAGCCCCATAGGTTGATTACGGAAGTGAGTTTCCCCGCACCTTCGGTTGTTGTACCGGAATCTTATATGTCGCATTGGCCACCCTTAGGGTGGCCTCTTTTTTTACCGCTGATATGTAACCGGTGAACTGCCTCATCATAGAACTCCACAATGAAATAACCTGCGGTTTATCCCTGACGATGACAGCCAGGCAGCTCGCTCAGGGAGACAGTAAATGCCCAGAGCGAATGGGCTCCTCCCCAGAAACAAACATGAGCTCCATGCCAGTATGGGCATAACGCTGGCGGTTACGGGCATAGACAATCCCTTCTATAGAGGAACACAGCTCCGTCTCCGCCCCCCCTAACGGGTTAATAACACGCAATAGCGGCTGCCCTGGACTTACCCACTGCCCTGGCTGCACCAGAAAATCCACCAATCCCGCACTGGGGGCCTTTGTCACTTCTACCGCAGCTAAGGGTTTCGGCTCACGCACCTTACTGGCCGCTTCCGGCTGCCCCTTCAACACTCCCTTGGCACGCAAATAATTCAGAATGGCCTCCGCATCAGCTTTGGCCTGCCCCGAGCTGACATCCGTCTGCCCCCGCAGCTCTACCGTGGCGGCAAAGCAGGCCATCGGGATCGCAGCCTTGGGAAAACGAGTGGCCAGATTAGCCCAGGGGCCAGAATGAGCCTCATCGAAGGGCTGTCCATTACCCGCTTCAGCATACAGAGTTACCTCACAGCCCAGATGTTGAGCCAACTCATGCCCCTGTTTGATTTGCTCACTATGGATATAAAGATGCAGTGCTGCCTCTAAATCACAGTGCAAATCCAGCAGAATATCGGCATCACAGGCCAGGCTCTGTAAGCGCAAGCGCAGGGAGTCCAGTTCATTCTCCGGCTGCAGCTCAGCCAGCGCTTCCAGCATCGCTGCCCGAATCAAGACAACATTGGCCTCTGCATCCTTGCCGAGCTTCGACTCAACCCGCCCGGCCACCAAAGCCGCCAAGTCGGTGTAATAGCGGTTAAAGTTTTGCCCACTGCCCTGCTCGAAACGCCCCAGCAGATAGCCCAGTATTTTCTGATCCAAGCCCAGCGGATTCGCCAAGGGCACCAGGATGACTTCACCCTGCAGATTACCAGCCGCCTCCTCTTGCTGTAGCGCTAAGCGTAAATAATGGGCCACCAGCATCCCCGGATGCTCATCGGCGTGTAAACCAGCCTGAATATAGACTTTTAAGCCACTACCAGGCTGACCATAGTGATAGCTACTCACCACCTTATTGCTGTTAAGGCTGGCTTGCAGCAAAGGAAAATCGACGATTTGCATAAGGACTCCTGACGCAGCTGGTTAGTGACCTGCGTTGGCATTAGCCAACGGCAGCACTTCCACCAGCTCAAAGTGCATGGCCAGTAACGGAAAATCCGGGCTAAGGAAGTCATCTGGCCAACTATGACGCAAAATTACCCGTAAATGTTCAGCATCGCGGCAGGCTTCCGCCCGCCACAGTTTTTCTGGAATGGTCGCAAAGGTTAACTCATAACGATCGGTCACCTGCAGCCGTGCGCGAGGCCGCCCCTGGCTATCCTGCGCCAGCAATATCTGCCCGAGTTGCGCCTGATGCGGATCAAAAGACCCCGGGCGCTGGTTGTATAGACGGGATACCAAAGCTCGCTTGCGCCCAGCCAAGACGAGATGCAAGAGGGAATCATCGCCCTCGTAGTAACTCCAGAAGCGAATAATGGGCTCATCCATGGTTACCCCTGATGCTTTTCTGCACAGTGCTCTGATCGATGGATAGGAATCGGATAAACATAGACCGCCAATGCGGTGAAGTCGATCCCTTGCAGCCTTATATGAAAGGGATTCAGGCACACTGATCAGTCGAATAACGACAGCTGGCTGGCGACTTCCTGCTCAAAGCTACTACCCAACATCTGTAAAATGGCATCCACCATCGGCTTGACCTGACGTTGGATATAAAGCTCATAGTCCAGGGGGGCACTGGTATGACCCAGAGGCTCTGCTCCCTGCAGCGTCAGTACATATTCCACATGGCTACCACGTTGATAACGCGGGGTAAGCCCCTGCGCTAAACGCCATGTCTCCAGCTTACGCGCTGCCTGCACGTGGGGCGGCACCTGACGCTGGTAACTGGCCAACGGACGCCGCAAACGTTTTCGAAACACCAGCGCCTCATCCCACCGCCCTGCCCGCAACTCGGCAATGCGCTCGCGCAGCCATTCGCTGTAGGGCTGATCGAGAAAAATGCGTAGATACAGCTCCCGCTGTAACTGACGGGCAAAAGGCGTCCAGTCGGTACGCACTGACTCCAGCCCCTTCACAATCAACTGCGGTTCGCCCTGACGCCAAACCAAGCCTGCATAGCGCTTTTTGCTACCCTCAGCAGAGCCCCGAATAGTCGGCATAAAAAAACGGCTGTAGTGGGTTTCAAACTCAATTTCCAAATAGCTTTCCAGGCCATATTGCTGGGCCAAATGCTGCTCCCACCACTGGTTCAGTGCTTGCGCCAGAGCCTGCCCCAGATTACAGGCCTGCTCTTCGTCATATTGCCCTTTGAGCCAGACAAACAGGGAATCCGTATCACCATAGATCACTCCATAACCCTGTGCCTCAATCCACTCTTTGCTCTGCTGCAGAATCTGATGGCCACGCAGAGTAATAGAAGAGGACAGGCGTCGATCGAAGAAACGGCACAGAGGTGAGCCTAAGACACCATAAAAAGAATTCATGATGATTTTAATCGCCGTCGACAGCACCTTTTTACCAGCTCTTTTCGCCTCTTCCCTGGCCTGATGACAGCGGGTAACGATTTCCGGCAGGATAGGTTGCTGGCGCCAAAAGCGAGCTTGGTTGAACCCCTCCACCAGCTCTTGCTCTGGATGCTGCCCACTAAGCCCCTCGACCAGCGCATAGGGGTCAATCAGAAAGCTGCGGATAATGCTGGGGTACAGACTTTTAAAATCCAGTACCAGCACATGCTCATATAGTCCGGGGCGGGAATTCATCACAAAGCCGCCGGGGCTATCCACCGCGGCCTCGCCTGAGGCATAGACTGGTGCAACATAACCCTTGCGGTGTAGAGCGGGCAAATAAAGGTTATCAAAGGCCGCCGCTGAGCCCCCCACCCTATCGAGACTAAGCCCTGTCAGCTCCGCCCTGGCTAATAAATAGTCGAGCAACGCCGCCTTGGCGAAAATATCCGCCACCAGACGACAGTCCTCCAGGTTGTAGGCCGCCAGCGCCTGGGGTTCCTGACGATAGAGGCGGCTGATCTCCTCGCCACGCTGATCAGGATCTTCAATCAGCTTTTCTCGCCCCAACAGCTCCTTGGCCACCGCATTAAGGGCGTAACTTTCAAACTGCCAGGTGGCATTTTTGAGGGTATCAATACCATCTAAGGCGACCCGCCCTGGCCAATCGACAAACACATGCTGAGTCGAGCGGGACTGACGTATGCTGGCAAGCTCACCACCACGTCCCCATTGCAGGGGCAGTTTTTCTTCCTGGTAGTGGCGTGCCAGCACCTGCAAGTCAAACCCAACCAGGTTCCACCCCAGAATCACATCCGGATCCCAGCTGACCAGGCGTTGCTCAAAAGCCAGCAGCAGGCTACGTCGATCGGCATACCAACACAGCCGCCCTCCGCCAGGCAAGGTTTGATCCTGACCTTGCCCCAGCATCAGCACCTCTTGCTTATCTTCCATCAGCAGGCCGATGCAGTAGAGCTTACGAGCATCCATAGAGGTTTCGATATCGAGCGACAACCATCGCAACTTTGGCGTCACTCTGCTTGGCCGAGCACGATAAGCGGGGGAGCCCGCGGAAGCAGTGGAGATGGCTTGCAACTGCACCCCGGCACGAATTCCCCGCTCCATCAGATAACGCTCCTGGGGGCGGATATCCTCTTCCATCAGGCGCACCCCCGCCTCCTGCAAACGCTCACGGCAACGATAAAAACTGCTCAGGTTAGCGCAGTAACAACCCACTACCGGCTGGCGCTCAAAGTCTTGCAAAGCCAGGGTTTGCAGGCGCCAGTGCGATAATCCCGCCAATACTTGCTCAGCTTGCTGGCGTTGCGCAGCAGGAATAAAAAAGACCGCTTCTTGATCCGCTACCTGCCAGGCATGGGGGCCTGCAGGGGTCCATAACCAGTAACGCAGCTGCAGCCGCTCCCCCTCATCATAAGCGTGGCGACTGAGTACTAATCCCGTTACTTGTGCTTGTTGCACCCACCTACCCTTGTTTGAGATATGAAAAAAGCAGCGCCATTATATCTCACAAGAGCCTCTCACCGGCTTCACCCGCTCCGGTGAGAAAATAAAGCCAGCGCAGCACTTTGCCGCCGAAAACGCCCTGAATGTTGACGTTATGCCGGTAATCGCTTGCTTTGTAAGGACTTCTTTACGTATTTAAACCGACTTTTGATTGCTCCAGCATCTTCTTTACATCATGCTTGAGCGCAATAACAAAAGCGCACTTTTGACAAAGGCCGTCACGGGTTGTGACACAGCGGTCGGCATCAGTGCCCACAATAACAATCGCCCGCAGGACACCAGACTATGTCCCTATCTGTTTTGATCTGTGATGACTCCAGCATGGCGCGCAAACAAATGGCTCGCTCGCTCCCCAAGGACTGGGCAGGTGAAGTGAACTTCGCCTGCCATGGCGGAGAAGCAATGACCTGGCTGCGTCAAAACCCCACCGATGTACTCTTCCTGGATTTAACCATGCCCGAAATGGATGGTTATCAGGTACTAGAAGCAATCGGCCAAGAAGGCATTGCGGTCAAAACCATCGTCGTCTCCGGTGACATTCAACCCGAAGCCCAACAGCGGGTAAAAAGCCTGGGCGCACTCGAGTTTGTGCAAAAGCCGGTCTCCACTGAGCAGATTCATGAGTTGATTGAGCGCTTTCAGCTCGTTTCACAAGGCGAGGTGGCCGATGCCGCTGCAGGGCTGGAGGTTAGCCTGCACGACTGCTATCAAGAGGTCGTCAACGTCGCCATGGGGCAAGCTGCTGACCGCTTAGCACGCTTACTGGGAGTATTCGTTAAGCTGCCAGTACCCAAGGTCAATATTCTTGAGCCAACCGAGCTGGAGATGGCTCTGCAGGCGGTGTCTGATCAAAAGAGTTTATCGGCGGTATGTCAGGGCTTTATAGGTTCCGGCATTTCGGGTGAAGCCATGGTGCTGTTCTCTGACGCGGACTTCTCCAGCATCGGCCAATTGATGAACTTCACCCTCCCCTTGAGCGACAGCGATCAGTTGGACGTTCTCATGGACGTCTCCAACATTCTGATCAGCGCTTGTTTACGTGGTGTCGCCGAGCAACTTGATGTGGAGTTCAGCCAAGGGCATCCAGTTATTCTGGGTCAGCATTGCAGCATCGATGATTTAATCAGCGCCCTACGCCAGAAACCACAGCGGCTAATGGCCATTGAAATAAACTACGATCTGGAAGATCAAAACATCACCTGTGATCTGCTGCTACTCTTTACCGCTGACTCCATGCCGGCCCTCGATAGCCGTGTCCGCTTGATTTTGGAATAACCAAGGATCTGCCATGAGCGAAAACTTCAAAGAGTTTCACTGGATGGTCAACATGCTCCAGACCTTGGATGTGGGCCTGGTGGTGATTGATGCCGATAAAAAAGTCCAACTCTGGAATGGCTTTATGGAGAACCACAGCGGCATGAAACCCGATGTGGTGCGTGATAAAGACATCACCACCCTCTACCCTGAAATGCCCGTTGATTGGCTGGATCGCCAACTCAATATGGTCTTTACCCTGGGCAACAAGGCATTCTCCACCTGGGAGCAGCGTCCCTACCTGTTCCCCTTCCGCACCTATCAGCCGATTACTGGTCGGGCGGAATTTATGTACCAAAACATCACCATTATCCCCTTAACGGGACTGGATGGCCGCACTGACCATGCCTGCATCATGGTGTATGACGAATCCGAAGCTGCGCTCAACCGTAATGATCTTAAACAGGCCAACGCCGAGCTGGCTTGGCTCAGCCAAACAGACCCCCTCACTCGCCTCTTTAACCGTGGCTACTGGGAAGATCGCTTGGTGCATGAATTCCAACGCTTTAAGCGCACCGAACAACCTGTCAGCCTGATCATGTTTGATATTGACCACTTCAAAAAGGTCAATGATACCTATGGACATCCTGCCGGCGACGAAGTGATTCGCCACGTCTCTCGTATTCTCAAGTCCTGCATTCGCACCACTGATATTGCTGGGCGCTACGGCGGCGAAGAGTTTGGCGTGATCTTAATTAATACCGACGCAGCGGGCGCGGCCTACTTCGCCGAGCGATTGCGTAAACAGGTTGAGAAAAACCCTGCCGTCCATGAAGGCACCTCCATCCCCTTTACGATCAGCCTAGGGGCGGCACAAGCCTGTCTGGAAATGCATGATTATCAAAACTGGTTAGATCGCACCGATAAAGCCCTCTATCAATCCAAACATAATGGCCGTAACCAACTGACTCAGTTGTAATCGCCTCAACTCACGCCAACAAGCGGAGGCTCCTCCTCCGCTTGCGCGCAAAAACTTATCCCGCAAGTCAAAAATGCGTATAATGCGCCCCTTTGTCAGGGGGGCGACATGAAAGAAAAAGCAGTTGTTATCTATTCTGGCGGCATGGACTCCTTCACCGTGCTCCATAAAGCCTTAGCCGCTGGCTATGAGCTCTATCCACTCTCATTTCACTACGGGCAGCGTCACGCCAAAGAGCTGGATGTAGCCGCAGCGGTTTGTCAGCAACTGGGACTGCCACATAAAGTCGTGGATATTCGTGCCATCAATACCCTGCTGGCCGGCTCATCACTCACCGATGACATTGAAATCCCGCAAGGGCACTACGCCGACGACAACATGAAGTCCACCGTCGTGCCTAACCGCAATATGATTCTGCTGTCGCTGGCCATTGGTTACGCAGTTTCCATTGGTGCACGCAAGGTGTTCTATGGCGCCCATTCTGGCGACCACAGCATCTATCCGGATTGCCGCCCAGAGTTTGTGCAGAAGATGAACGCCGTCTCCCTGATTGCCAACTACGAACCAGTTGAAGTGGTTAGCCCCTACTTGAGCCAAAGTAAAATCGACATCCTCCGGGATGGCTTGGCCATGGGGCTGGACTATAGCCAGACCTGGACCTGCTATAACGGCCGCGAGCGCGCCTGCGGCAAATGCGGGGCCTGCCATGAACGCCTGGAGGCCTTTAGCCTCAACCAGGCCCAAGATCCACTGCCCTATGAGCAGGCGGAGGCTTGATGTACAGCGTTAAAGAAGCCTTCTACACCCTGCAAGGGGAAGGCGCTCACAGTGGCCGCCCGGCGGTGTTTTGTCGTTTTAGCGGCTGCAACCTCTGGAGCGGCAAAGAAAAGCACCGTGCCAGCGCCATCTGCCAATTTTGCGATACCGACTTTGTCGGTACCGATGGCCAAAATGGCGGTCGCTTTGCCGATGCCGACAGCCTGGCGCAGCACCTGCGTCAACTCTGGCAAGGCCAGGGTGGCCAGCCCTATGTCGTCTGCACCGGCGGTGAACCACTCTTACAGCTGGATGAAGCATTAATTGAGGCACTGCACCGCCAGAGCTTTATCATTGCCATTGAATCCAACGGCACCCTGGCAGCCCCCGCCGGTATCGATTGGATTTGCATCAGCCCCAAAGCCGGCACCGAGTTGTTGCAACAACAGGGCCAGGAGTTGAAGCTGGTTTTCCCCCAAACTGGCGCAGAACCGGAGCGTTTTGTTCACCTCGACTTCGAGCACTTTTATTTACAGCCGATGGATGGCCCTCAACGCGAGGCCAACACCCAGGCGGCGATTGCCTACTGTCTGGCCCACCCCCAGTGGTCACTCAGCCTGCAAACCCATAAGTATTTGGGCATAGACTAAGCCATGTCGTTAATTCTGTTTGTTGATAACCTGAGCGTCCTCGACTGCTCGATTTTTGATCCCGAGCGCGGACTCATTGGTGAAAGCTGGCAAGTCAATGTGCGCCTGCACGGCCAGCCCGATTGGCAGGGTATGCTGCTGGACTTCTCCGAAGTAAAAAAGCGCCTGAAGAAAGCTATTGATGCCAGCCTGGATCACACCCTGCTCCTGCCCACCCGTATGCCGGGGCTGCAGATTGAGGCGCAGGCAGCACAACTAGAGCTGCACTACGATCACCCCAATAACGGTATGCACTGCCGTGGCCCTGCCCAAGCTTTCTCCTTAATCGACTGTGCTCGCTGTGATGCGCAAAGCGTCGCCGCCCACCTGCGAGCGCTGCTGCTGCCCTTGCTGCCAAACAATCTTACCAATTTGGAGATTGAGCTGGTTGCCGAGCCGATTGAGGGCGCTTATTACCATTACAGCCATGGCCTCAAGAAGCATGAGGGTAACTGCCAGCGCATTGCCCATGGTCATCGCTCCCGTATTCTGGTGTTTAAGGATGGTCAACGCGCCCCCGATGCCGAGGCGGAAATTGCCCAGCGCTGGCAGGATATCTATTTAGTCAGCCGGGAAGATATCAGTGGTATCGAAGCGGGCTGGTTAACCAGCCGCTATCAGGCAGCACAGGGTGAGTTTGCGATTAGCTTGCCATTGCATCGTTGCGATATTCTCGACTGCGACACCACCGTTGAGTATTTGTCCGCCACCCTGGCGGAGCGCCTGCACCAAGCCGCGCCGCAACACCAGTGGCTGGTACAGGCATTCGAAGGGATTGGTAAGGGCGCCATCAGCCTACGACAACCTGCTTAATTGGCTCCTAGCTAGCCGCTACCTACTAGCAAAACGACAGCAGCCATCCTGAGCCGGGCTTAAGCGCCCCTAGGATGGATACTGCTGCTCGAGCTGCTGCACCTTTTGTTCCAGCGTTTTCAGCAGACGCTGTAGATCCCGGTAGTCGGTGGCACTCATGCCCTCCAGTAATTGCGCCTCCCATTCCAGCGCTTTGGGCACCAGTCGCTCATACAGGTCTTCCCCCGCCTGACTCAGCACAATCCGGCTTTGCCGTTGGTCATCCTCTTCCCGCTCCCGGTCAATCCAACCCTTTTCCACCAGAGTTGCCAATGCACGCGACACCTTGGCCTTATCCATCCAGGTTAACTGACCAATCATCTTCGCCGATAGCGGCTGACTGCTCGCCCCCAGGGTGGCAATGATGCGCCACTCCGGAATACTAAGGTCAAACTCACGGCTATAGACTGCCGACAGGGCCTGACTGATTCGCACCGACAACTGATTTAACTTGTAGGGCAAAAACTCCGGCAAAAACAATACCGCTGCCTGTTGGGACTCTGACATGCTCACCCTCCTCTCAATGCCCTCAATACTGCGCCACACTGAATCAGCGCGCCATTCTATCCTAGCCACTTGGCGACACCCACCCAAAAATATCAAGCAAGACGAATGATATTTTCAACATTGCGTAAAAATATGAACAAATAAGGGTTGAATATGCCACAGCAGCGATGCAATATTAGTTTCAAATAAAACCATTTAATCCAGGAGAATGCTCGTGCGCAAGTGGATCAGCTTCCCCATTCAAGAAGGCGAAGTCTCACGTCAGGCTCACTGCGACCTACCCGCCGGCACCTATGAGCGTGAACTGGGCCGTGAAGGCTTCTTTGGCCCGGTCAGTCATATGCATCATAAGCACCCCCCCACCGGCTGGATTGACTGGGAGGGGCCCTTGCGTCCACGTGCCTTCGACTTGACCAAGCTCGACAGCCGCGATGCCAGCCCCTGGGATGCGCCCTTATTGATGCACAACCCCAAGATGCAGATGCGCTTCTGGCACTGCCACACCTCTATGTCCATGCTGGTGCGCAATTCCGATGGCGATGAGCTGCTGTTTATCCATGAAGGCAGCGGTGAACTGTTCTGCGACTATGGCCACCTCAGTATCCGTGATGGTGATTATCTGATGATTCCACGCGGTACCGCCTGGCGCCTGGAAGTCGCTGAGCCCATGCAAATCCTGATGATTGAAAACACCGATAGCGCCTACCAATTACCCGATAAAGGCATGCTTGGCAGCAATGCGATCTTTGATCCGGCAGTGATGGACTATCCCCGCATCAATGAGCGCTTCCGTGCCCAGCAGGACGACAGCCAGTGGCAGGTCCATATCAAGCGCCTGAACCAAGTCAGCAAGGTGACCTTCCCCTTTAATCCGCTGGACGCTATCGGCTGGCACGGCGATAACACCGTGGTGCGGATCAATTGGCGCGATATCCGCCCATTAATGAGCCACCGCTACCACTTACCACCATCCGCCCACACTACCTTTGTCGGCAATGGTTTCGTGGTCTGTACTTTCTGCCCCCGTCCGATCGAGTCCGATCCCGGCGCGCTGAAAGTGCCCTTCTACCACAATAATGACGACTACGATGAAATCCTGTTTTATCACCGTGGTAACTTCTTTAGCCGCGATAACATCCATGCCGGCATGATGACGCTACACCCCTGTGGCTTTGCCCATGGTCCTCACCCCAAGGCGCTAAAAAAGAGCTTTGACAACCCTGCCACCTTCACCGATGAGGTAGCAGTGATGATCGACACCCGTCAGGCGGTTGAGGTCGATGCAGCAGCCTTCGCAGTGGAAGAGCCAGCCTACGTCAATTCCTGGCAGTCACCCGGTAAACAAGATTAAGGAGCACCCATGAAACTGGCATCCCTCAAGCATGGCCGTGACGGCATCCTCTTAGTGGTTTCACGCGATCTGAGCCGTGCCCACCGTCCGAGCGATTTGGCTCCTACCTTGCAGGCCGCTCTGGATAACTGGGACGAACTTGAACCGCAATTACAGGCGCGCTATCAGGCTCTGAACGACAATCAAATCGAAGCAGAAGCCTTCACTCCCCAAGCCTGCGCCGCCCCCCTGCCACGCGCCTACCAATGGGTAGATGGCAGTGCTTACGTCAACCATGTAGAGCTGGTACGCAAGGCGCGTGGTGCAGAAATGCCCCCCTCCTTCTGGACTGACCCACTGATGTATCAGGGCACCTCCGATGCGATGTTAGGCCCCTGCGACCCCATTTGCCTGGCCAGTGAAGACTATGGAATCGATTTCGAGGCTGAAGTCGTCGTCATTACCGGTGATGTTCCCATGGGTAGCTCGCCAGAACAGGCGGTTCAACATATCAAGCTGATTGGCCTGGTGAATGATGTCTCCCTGCGCAATCTGATCCCGGCAGAATTAGCCAAGGGCTTCGGCTTCTTCCATAGCAAGCCGGCCTCAGCGTTTAGTCCGGTATTCGTCACACCGGACGAACTCGGTGAGCACTGGCGCGATAGCCAGATCCATCTGCCACTTAAAGTATGGCGTAACGGTGAGCTCTTCGGTCAGCCCAATTGCGGGGTCGATATGACCTTTAATTTTGCCCGACTGGTTGCCCATGCTGCCTATACCCGCCATCTCAGTGCCGGTACCATCGTCGGCTCTGGCACCATCTCCAATATGGATCGCAGCGTTGGCTCATGCTGTATCGCCGAGCGCCGCATGCTGGAGATTATCGACCAGGGCAGCGCCAGCACCAGTTTCCTGCGCTTTGGTGAGCAGGTTCGGATAGAGATGCTGGATCAGGCTGGCCAGAGTATTTTTGGTGCCATTGAACAACAGGTACAGCCCTACCAGGGCTAAGCCAGCTCAGCCACAGGAGCCGCTATGTCATTGCGCTTGTACAGTTATTTTCGTTCCTCCGCCGCCTTCCGGGTACGGATTGCCCTGCACTACAAAGGGCTGCCCTTCGAGTATCTAGGCGTCAACCTACTCAAAGGTGAGCAACGAAGTACTGCTTACACTCGCCTCAATCCCCAGGGCTTAGTCCCCGCCCTGGAGATTGATAACGGCTTACTGCTGAATCAATCCAGCGCCATTCTGGAGTGGCTGGAGGAAACCTATCCCGAGCCGGCTTTGCTCCCTAGGGACAGCTGGCAACGGGCCAAGGTACGTAGCTGGTGCAATCTGATCGCCTGTGAAGTTCATCCGCTGAACAACTTACGGGTACAGCAGTACCTGAGTCGCGAGTTACAAATCAGCGATGAACAGAAGCAAGCCTGGATTAGCCACTGGATGGCGGAAGGCTTCCAGGCCTTGGAGCAGGAAGTCTCTGCCGCTCCCTTCTGCCTGGGTGAGAACTTGAGCTTGGCCGATCTCTACCTGATCCCGCAGATCTTCAATGCCCTGAGATTTAAGGTCGATATGAACCCTTACCCCAAGCTCATGGCCATTTTTCATCACTGCCAAGCGCTACCGGCCTTTGCCCAGGCATGGCCGGATCAACAACCGGATGCGATCTAACCCCTCTGACCCTGCCCCTTGCCCGGGGCAGAGTCATACCCAAACAATAACAATAGAGGCAGGGCATTTTCCCCTGTCGATGGAGGTAAACCATGGGCAAAACATCTACCTATGTCGCCCGTGACCCAGATGCCAGCGGCTTTATTCATTACCCCGAAGCGGAGCACGCGATCTGGAATACGCTGATTACCCGTCAGCTGGATGCCATTCAAGGCAAAGCCTGTGATGAATATCTGGCCGGACTCGATCAGCTTAAGCTCCCCCATGACCGTATTCCGCAACTGGATGAGGTCAACCGGGTACTGGCGCGTACTACTGGTTGGCAGGTCGCCCAGGTGCCAGCGCTGATCTCCTTTGATCACTTCTTCAAACTGCTGGCGAACAAAGCCTTCCCGGTAGCTACCTTTATTCGCCGCCCAGAAGAGCTGGATTATCTGCAAGAGCCGGACATCTTCCACGAAATCTTCGGCCACTGTCCGCTGCTGACCAACCCGGCGTTTGCCGCCTTTACCCACACCTATGGCCAGCTTGGCTATAAAGCCAGTAAAGAGGAGCGGGTTTACCTGGCCCGCCTGTACTGGTTTACCGTGGAGTTTGGCATCACCCGTACTGCCCAGGATAAGATGCGCATCTATGGCGGCGGCATTCTGTCTTCAATTGGCGAAACCGATTACTGCTTCAATAGCGATGCCCGTGCCATCGAAGCCTTTGATCTACTAAGCGTGCTGCGCACCCCCTATCGGATCGACATCATGCAGCCGGTTTATTACTTACTGGATCACTTCGATCAGCTGTTTGAGCTCAGCAAACTTGATCTGCTCGACTACGTCCGCCAAGCACGGCAGTTGGGTCTGCTCCCCGCCCGTTTTCCGCCCAAAGAAGCGGCTGCCAGCTAACCCTCTCCGGCAGGCTATCTGATCTTAGATAGCCTGTTTTCTCCTTAGGGAAATCACAGCACACTCCAGGTGCCCTTTGCATGCTTTACCCCTCTTAGCCTTGATCAAAATTAAGTCTATAATGGAGCCGCTCCGGCTACTGTTGCCCCCTTCCTATAACAACTACCGCAACCTCCACCGGTCTTTTTACTCTAAAGAGCAACCGCTCCCGCATGTCTGAGGTTTTGTTATGGACCCCTTACTGACCCTGTTAGGGATTACTGCCGCCTGTATGACCACCCTGGCCTTTATCCCCCAGGTTTTACAAATTATCCGCACCCGCGACACTAGCAGCATCTCCTTGGGGATGTATCTCATGTTTGTGGTTGGCATCGCCCTCTGGCTCACCTACGGCATTGCTCTGGGGGATTTACCCATCATTCTGGCCAACACCATCACCCTGTTACTAGCCTGTACGGTACTGACGCTAAAACTGCGCTACAAGTAAGGCTCGCTTGCACCTCAGCTGCCAAGCTGGCAGGCTGAGGGCATGAACACTTCGATTAGCGAACATCTGTGCTTGGCGCTGGAGCCTCTACTCCCTCTGGATTCCCCTGGTCAGAGCGAGTACCAACTGATTCAAACCCTGCGCAGTAAAGGCCTCAATCTGCCCATGGGGGATACAGCCAGTCTGTTCCACAGCCACTTTCTGATTTTTCACGGCCTCTACTTGCTGCAACAGCGCTGGCGTAGCCGCCGTTATGCTCATCTGGAAATCCACACCCTGCACATTCAGGCTCACTCCTGGTCACAACGCCCCCCAGGCGCTGGAGTCCAGACAGACGAAGAAACTACCGCCCTCCTCCAGGCAGCAGATCCCCTCGCTGCTTTTTATCTGGATTGGAACAATCTCGGCACCGAGCTCAGCACCCTGGAAACATGGCTCGACCGCTTCTGGCGACGCTTAGGCCTTCCTGACGAGACACTACAGCAAGCCTTAGCCGATTTAGAACTACCGGCCCAAACACTGCAGCAAGCAGACTGGCCCAATCTGGCCCGCCAGCAATACCAGCGTCTGGCCATGCAACACCACCCGGATCGCGGCGGTGACAGTGAGCGTTTCAAGCAAGTGCAACACGCTTGGCAGCTGCTGAAAAATTATGTGTAAAAAACGCAAACCCTGACTTTACCTTTACTCAACTGGAAGGTTTACACTCTGCTCATTCAGATGGACAAAGCAGGGAAACCAACATGAGTACCCTTACCCTCGATATCAAAGGCATGCGCTGCGCAGGTTGCGCCGCCAAGGTAGGTCGTACCCTGGAAGCACTGGACAGTGTCGCCCAGGCAGAGGTCAACATTGCCACCAACAAAGCAGTGATCACTCCCCACTCAAGCCAAGCACTGGATGACAGCCTGACGGCAATTGCCGGGCTCGGCTATGAAGTCTTAACCCAAGAACAGGTCTTTAACGTCAGCGGTCTCAGCTGCGCCAGTTGCGTCAATAAAATTGAAAGTCAGTTGCAACGCCTGGAGGGCGTGCTCAAAGTCGAAGTAAACCTTGCCAGCGGCCAGACCAGGGTAAAAACCCTGTTACAGGGGCCTGATCGCGCACACCTGAGTCAAGCCATCCAGGCACTCGGTTATGAAGTCGAGAGCAGTCAAACTTCGACCTCATCCTCCCGTGCCAGCGAACCCCAAACTAAGACTCCCTGGCTCCTGATTGGCTCAGCTTTGCTCTGCCTACCCTTAATTGCGCCGATGTTGGGTCTGGGTACTCACCTCTCACCCTGGCTCGAATGGTTACTAGCCACCCCGGTACAACTCATACTGGGCTGGCGTTTTTACCGTGGCAGCTACCACGCCCTCAAAGCCGGCTACACCAATATGGATGTCCTCGTCGCGCTGGGCACCAGCAGCGCCTATCTGTACAGCTTAGTGTTAATGCTGCAACAGGGCGCTGCCAGCCACGGACAGCTCTATTTTGAAACGGCCGCCGTCCTCCTCACCCTGATTTCCTTAGGTAAGTGGTTGGAAGAGCAAGCCAAGCGTAAAACCAGCTTTGCTCTGGACCAGCTACTCTCTCTGCGTCCTGAACAGGCCACCTTACTCGTAGAGGGGCAACCCCAACAGGTTGCCATCGAAGACGTACAGGCTGGTCAACAGCTGTTGATCAAGCCAGGGGAACGTATCCCAGTCGATGCCAAAATCATCAGCGGTCACAGCGAAGTGGATGAGTCCATGCTCACCGGAGAAAGCCTGCCGGTCAGTAAAAAGACAGGGGAACAGGTGCATGCCGGCACCCTGAACGGCCAGGGCAGCCTGACGGTTGAGGCTTTGAAGGTTGGCAACCAAACTGCGCTGGCACGCATTATCCAACTGGTGGAGCAGGCCCAGGCCGGCAAGGCACCTATCCAGCAATTAGTGGATAAGATCAGCGCTATCTTTGTGCCGGTGGTCCTGTTGATCGCCCTGGCCACCGCTCTTATCTGGTGGTGGCTCGGTGCCGATACCCCTACTCTGTTGATGAATGCCGTAGCGGTACTGGTCATTGCCTGTCCCTGTGCCCTTGGTCTTGCCACCCCTGCCGCTCTCTTGGCTGGAACCGGCTCTGGCGCCCGTGCCGGCATCCTGATCCGCAACCTGGAGGTGCTGGAAACCGCCCCCAAGGTCGATAGACTGATTTTTGATAAAACCGGCACCCTAACCCAAGGCCACCCCAGCCTGCAGCAGGTATACAGCCCTGTGTTAGCCGAAGAAGAGCTGATCCGTCTGGTTGCCAGCGCCCAGCAGCGCAGTGAGCACCCTTTAGCCAAGGCCTTGCTTGAGGCGGCCAAACAACGTCAGCTCACCCTCGCTACAGTGGACAGTATGCAGGCCGTCAGTGGCAAAGGGCTGCGTGCCGAGGTGGCAGGTCAACAATTGTTAATAGGCACAGCTGAGCTGCTCCAGGACGCACAGATTGAGATTCCCCCATCCCCCCAGCTACAGGCACTGCAACAACAAGCTGCCACCCTGGTGATGGTGGCTGCCGATGGCCGTTGGCTGGGTGCCTACACGCTGGCGGATCAAGCTCGCCCGGAAGCCGCCAGTGCTATCCAGGCCCTACAGCAGCAAAAGCGTCAGGTGGTCATGCTCAGTGGTGATCGTCAAGAAGCGGTTGCCCCCTTGGCCAAGGTCTTAGCCATCCATGAATACGCCGCCAGCCAGCAGCCTGCTGATAAGGCAAATTACATCCGCACGCAGCAACAGCAAGGCCAAGTGGTCGCTATGGTGGGAGATGGGATTAACGATGCGCCAGCATTAGCCCAGGCCGATCTCAGTATTGCCATGGGCAGTGGTTCTGATATCGCGCTGGAAACGGCAGACCTCACCCTACTACGCAACGATCCGCGCCTGGTGGCGGCTGCACTGCAACTCTGTAGCCTGACCCGTCGCAAAATTGCCGAGAACCTGTTTTTTGCCTTCATCTTTAACACGCTGGGGATCCCCCTGGCGGCCATGGGTTATCTCAACCCAACTTTAGCGGGGGCAGCCATGGCCTTAAGCAGCCTCACAGTGGTCAGCAACGCACTGCTATTGAAACGCTGGCAGCCTAAGTGGGAGGAACACGCATGAAGATCAGCCAAGTGGCCAAACTCACCGGCCTTAGCAGCAAAACCATTCGTTATTACGAGAGCATTGGCCTGATACAGGCCCCAAGCCGACAAGAAAATGGCTATCGAGACTATGGCAGCAGTGAAGTGCGCGCACTGCAGTTTGTACAACGGGCACGCCAGCTTGGCTTTAATCTGGAGGAGTGCAGTGAATTGCTGCAGCTTTACACGGACCCGCATCGGGCCAGCGCCAAAGTCAAGGCACTGACCCTGGAGCGCATCCACCACTTAGAGCAGCAGATAGAACACCTGCAGAGTATGAAAGCCAGCCTGGAAGAGTTAGTCACTCAGTGTGGCGGCAACGAAGATCCAGATTGCCCCATCATTGAAGAACTAGCCTGCCCCCATACCCATCAACACTAGCGGGTGATCACCCTAAGCTAATAACGCACTAACAGCGACTGATAAAAGGTACCGTAGAGCGGATGGGGGCGCGCCTTCACCCGCTCTAAGGCATGCTGCCAACGTTCAACCTCCTGTGCAGGAATCCCCTTACTTAGAGCAAACCATAATTCCTGACTGGCAAAACTCTGGTAGCTGTAAAAATCACTGGACTCGAGCCCTGCCTGCTGGAGTAACAAACGGGCACGATGCTCTTCCAACAAACAAAAGTCTAAACGCCCCTGCTGCAAATAACGCAATAAGCTGTAGGGCGAACTTGCCAGCATCAACTCTGCAGGGTGCTCAACTTTCTTGATCAAGTGCTGATAAAGCTCAGCATCCAAGGCGCCAATACGCCAAGGTTGCGCTACGGTTGCAGGTGGAGGTTCAGCTAACGCCAACAATACAAAGCGCACCGGTGCAATCGGCCCCAACCAATGCCAACGCTGCTCACGTACAGGCAAACGTACCAGCGGCATGCCCACCACTGCTTGTTCAAGCTGTAGCCGCTGTATCAATTCGCCCTGACTGACTAGCTCTGGAACAGGGCGTGGCTGTTTAAGTTCGTCCGCCAAAGCATGCAATAACTCAAGCGCAATGCCCTGCACTGCGCTCTCTTTTTTATAGAGAAAAGGGGGATAGTTTTCCGCCAGAAAAGTCGCTTGCTGCCAGGTATCTCCCCAGAGCAGTTCATGCCAGCAGCTGATTAGCAGTGCCAGGCTATAGCGCCATCCTTTACTCATCATACTTCCCTGTCTTAAGTACCGCGATAAAGCTGTCAAAGTGTAGGCGAGGTACAGCAACAAATCCGTTAATAAGTGTGAATCCGCTATAATGCCCACTTTGCCGTTATTGATCAGAACATGAGTACGCATCTTAGCCCCGCACAACTTGAACAACTCTGCCTGGATATTGGCCACTGGTGCCAAGAACTGGGTTTCCAACAAATGGGAATCAGCGGCATTGAGTTGGGCGAACACCCGGAGTATCTCAAACGCTGGCTTGCACAGGGTTACCATGGCGAGATGGACTATCTGGAGCGACATGCAGAGCTGCGTGCAGAACCAGCACAGTTACATCCCGGTACCCTCAGGGTTATTTCAGTACGGATGAATTATCTCGCCCCTGAGGTCGAAACCATCAAGGTGCTTAGTCAGCCCGAGCGTGCTTATATCTCCCGCTATGCCCTAGGCCGTGATTATCACAAACTCATTCGCAAGCGCCTCACTGAGTTAGCCAAACGTATTGAAGCTGCCATCGGCCCCTTTGGCTACCGTGCTTTTGTAGATAGTGCACCCGTGATGGAGCGTGCCCTGGCTAATCAGGCTGGCTTAGGTTGGGTGGGCAAAAATACCATGGTGATGAATCGCCAGGCTGGCTCCTGGTTTTTCCTCGGTGAGCTCTATACCGACCTGCCCTTGCCACTCAATACCGAGCAACAAAAAGAACACTGCGGACGCTGTACTTCCTGTCTAGATCTCTGTCCCACCAAGGCCTTTATTGCCCCTTACTGGCTGGATGCCCGCAAATGCATCTCTTACCTGACTATCGAATACAAAGGCAGCATTCCATTAGAGCTACGCCCTTTAATTGGCAATCGCATTTTTGGTTGTGATGATTGCCAACTGGTTTGCCCTTGGAACCGCTTTGCCCGTTTCAGTCCAGAGGCAGACTTCACCCCTCGCCATGCCCTGGATCGCGCTACCCTGCTGGAGCTATTTGCCTGGGACGAGGACACCTTCTTGCGCCTTACCGAAGGCTCCCCTATTCGCCGCAGCGGCTATGAATGCTGGCAACGCAATCTAGCTGTCGCACTGGGCAATGCCCCGTCCAACCCTGCCATTATTGCTGCCATCGAGCAGCGCCTGCCTAGCGCCACCCCTCTAGTGGCGGAACACTTACAGTGGGCACTGTCCCGCCAGCGTACACAACAGGCGACGCTATAAACGACAACGCCCTCCAAAGGAGGGCGCCGCCTAGCCAGAATCAACCCTTAAAAGCGTTCGATTTCAGCTTTCTTCAGCAACTCACGGTTAAAGTGCTGGAACAACTCCTGCCCTTGCTGACTGGCCATAAAGCCACGCAGGCTTTGCAGTTGATCCGCCGGGAGGTCCTTCACTTCACCAGGCTGCACCTTCAGTAGCTGTACCAGCGCCTGATCGCCATTGCTCAGAGTCAACTGCGCCACGCTGGGTTGCTGCTGCGGATGAGGCATGGCAAACAGGCCCTGTAATAGCTGTGGGTCTTGCTCTTGAGCATTTCGGGTTAGCCCTTCAAACAATGGCCACTGGGCAGCCTGACTCGCATCAGCCTTCACACTAGCTAGTTGCTCTGCCGCCGCCGCTGCCGCCAGCTTTTGTGCCTCTTGACGGCGAGCTTCCGCTTGGACGCGATCTTTGACCTCAGCCAGCTCCAACTGACGCTCGGGCTTATGCTCTTTGATCCGCACTACCACCAGGGTGTCAGCATCTACTTCAATCGGCTCACTGTTTTCTCCCGCTTTAATAAACTCAGGATCAAACACCTTGCTCAATAGGCGCTGGCTGGCAGCAATTCCTTCACCGCCGGCACGGTCAAAGGCTGGGGTTTCTTCAACTTGTAGACCCAAAGCATCGGCAGGCTCTTGTAAATCCGGAGAGGTAAAGCTCAGGTCAGCCAGTTTCTCTGCTCGCTCAACAAACAGGGTATCCACCTGACGCTGTTTCACTTGTTGCTCAAGTTCAGCACGCATATCAGCAAAGCTCGGTGGTGTTTCTTCCTGTTCTTTGATAACGGTTAACAGATGATAGCCAAAGCTAGAGCGCACAGGCGCAGACACCGCACCTTCCTCTAGCTGAGCCAAAGCCTCATCTAACACTGGCTCCAGCAGACCAGGCTCAATAAAGCCTAAGTCCCCACCCTGCTCAGCACTGGAGGCATCATCAGAAAACTGACTTGCCAGCTCAGCAAAGGATTCACCAGCCTGTAATTTGGCTTGAACTTCAGCGATACGAGCTTTAGCCGCTTCTTCATTCTGCTCGTCACTCACCTCTACCAGGATATGGGCAACCTGCTGTTGTTTCCGCGCCTGCAAACTCGCCAGATGCTGTTGATAGGCCGTTTGCAACTCCGCTTCATCAACATTGACCTCCTGCAATAAGTCAGCCTTACGCAGTGCCACATAACGCAAGACTACCTGCTCAGGGGCACGATAGCTGTTCAGGTTTGCCTGGTAAAAGGCTTGCAGGGCCGCATCATCCAGCTGCACCTGCGCTTCGTAGTCATCTGCTTTAAACACTTGGATGCGCGCATCACGTTGCTGGCGATCCAGCAGCAAAAGTGTTTCTAACTCCTGGGGCAGCATAAACTCGCTTGCACTAATGGCAGAACGTACCTGATTGATCAGCAAATCACGACGCAGTAACTCGCGATATAACAGAGGAGTTAGCCCCACATTACGCAAGACTTGCTGGAAGCGTTCCTGGTCAAACTTGCCTTCCACGTGAAAGTCTGGGGTACGCACAATCATCTGATCCATCAGCTCATCAGAAACGCCTAGTCCCAGCTTAGCCGCTTGCTGCAAGACCACCTCTTCCTCAATCAGGCGATCCAGTGCTTGACGTTGCAGGCGATTATCATCCAACAAAGCAGGATCAATATTCCCCCCCATCTGATTCAGCAGTTGGCGGCGTTGCAGTTCAACCGTCTGCAGCAAAGCCTGACGACTGACCTCTTCACCATTAACTTTGGCCGGCGCATCACTGCCTGCGCTCAGGGTAAACAAAGAATCCACACCCCAGAGTGCAAAAGTAATGGCAATCAGCCCAACCAGAATTTTAGAGACAAGACCCGATGAGTTGTCTCTGATGTTTTGCAGCATGTGGCCCCCACTTTGCCAGTGTTACAACTCAGAAAACCTGCTTCCCTGTTTAGCAATGCAAGCGTACTAGTTAGGCTTGCCTGCGCAGGTTGTCTAAGGGGTTTAAGCTAAAAAAAAAGCGCACTCAACAGAATGCGCTCTTGTTTGAAAAGCGGAACAGCCAGGGAAGGTTCCTCAAGCTTGGCATCTTGCTGCCTTGTCCGCTCTTCGCTAGCTGTATTGGCATGAAACCATGCCAATTACGGGATTAGCCGTTCACAGCATCCTTCAGAGCTTTACCAGGCTTGAAGCCAGGTACTTTAGCAGCGGCGATATTGATCGGCGCGCCAGTCTGAGGGTTACGACCAGTACGGGCAGCGCGCTCTTTCACCGCGAAAGTACCAAAGCCAACCAGAGCAACAGAGTCACCCTTAGCCAGAGCTTCAGTAACAGCGTCAATCATAGCGTCCAGCGCACGGCCAGCAGCAGCTTTAGGAATATCAGCAGAAGCTGCGATAGCGTCGATCAGTTCAGATTTATTCACGTTATTCCCCTTCGAAGTTCCGTTACTCTTTTAGTTCTAATCCGATGGCAAAAACAGGCAGGGCTCATTTATACCAAGCCCCTCAAACTGGTGTCAAGCCAGGATTGACGGGGCCTGGAGCCATTTTAATGTGTGCTCGGGTGAGCACTGGGATCAGAATCCTGCTCCTTTCCCTGCGCTTTTGCCGTCGTTTTGCTCACTTCTTGGCTTTCTTCGCCATTTTTGGGCTGCGGTACGTACTGCAACGCAATCGCCAAAACCTCATCGATCCATTTAACTGGACGAATTTCTAGCTCAGCTTTGATATTTTCTGGAATTTCTTTCAAGTCACGACGGTTTTCATCCGGAATAATCACCGTCTTAATACCTCCACGGTGAGCCGCCAACAGCTTCTCTTTTAATCCACCAATGGGCAACACCTGACCACGCAGTGTGATCTCACCTGTCATGGCTACCGTAGAGCGGATAGGCACACCCGCCAACACCGATACCATTGCCGTACACATCGCAATACCCGCACTGGGGCCATCCTTCGGCGTCGCACCTTCAGGAACGTGCACATGCAAATCCTGTTTCTCGTGGAAATCAGGCGCAATGCCCAAGGCTTTAGCTCGTGAGCGCACCACAGTAATGGCTGCCTGAATAGACTCCTGCATCACATCACCAAGGGAGCCCGTCTTTATCACTCGGCCTTTGCCTGGTACCAGTGCACATTCGATTGTCAGGATATCACCACCGACCTGAGTCCAAGCCAGGCCATTCACCTGCCCAATCAAATCTTCCTCATCAGCCTTACCGAAGCTGAACTTGCGCACACCGATCAACTCTTCTAACTGAACGGCAGTGATGGTTCGGGTTTGTTCGGTTTTGTCTTTGCTCAGCAAGCGAGCCTTCACCACTTTACGGCAGAGTTTAGCAATCTCGCGCTCTAACCCTCGCACCCCGGCTTCACGGGTGTAATAGCGGATTAAGTCACGGATAACCTCCTCTTCAACCTGCAGCTCTTTTTCCTTCAGACCGCTATTTTGCATCTGTTTAGGCAGCAGATAACGCTGGGCAATGTTGACCTTTTCATCCTCGGTATAACCGGGAATACGGATAATCTCCATCCGATCCAGCAAAGGTGCAGGGATATTCATGGAGTTGGAGGTACAAACAAAGAGCACGTCTGATAGGTCATAATCGACCTCCAGATAGTGATCGTTGAAATTATGGTTCTGCTCCGGATCCAGCACCTCTAACAAGGCGGAAGCTGGATCGCCACGATGATCCATCCCCATTTTGTCGATTTCATCAAGCAGGAACAGCGGGTTTTTCACCCCTACTTTTGATAATTTCTGCACCAACTTGCCCGGCATAGAGCCAATGTAGGTCCGGCGATGACCACGAATTTCGGCCTCATCACGCACCCCACCAAGGGCCATACGCACATATTTACGGTTAGTAGCACGAGCAATCGACTGCCCCAAAGAGGTTTTACCCACACCGGGGGGGCCTACCAAGCAAAGTACAGGGCCTTTGACCTTCTTAACCCGTTGCTGTACCGCCAGAAACTCAAGAATGCGTTCCTTAACTTCATTCAGGCCATAGTGGTCTTCGTTCAGAATCTGTTCTGCCATCGCCAAATCATGGCGCACTTTACTACGCTTGCTCCAGGGCAGGCCAATTAGCCAATCCAGATAACTACGCACCACGGTGGCTTCTGCCGACATCGGCGACATCATTTTCAGCTTATTGAGCTCAGCCATCGCTTTTGCATGGGCCTCTTTTGACATCCCAGCCTGCTCAATACGCTTTTTCAGCTCTTCAATTTCATTGACGCCATTATCATCCAGGTCGCCCAACTCTTTTTGAATCGCCTTAATTTGCTCGTTGAGATAATACTCGCGCTGACTTTTCTCCATCTGCTTTTTAACCCGACCACGGATGCGACGCTCAACCTGGATCAGGTCAATCTCCGCTTCCATATGGGCAATCAGCTGCTCAACACGTTCAACGATATCCGCCAGCTCCAGCACTTTTTGCTTATCAGCCAGCTTCAAATTCATATGGGCAGAAATGGTATCCGCCAAACGTCCAGGCTCTTCAATGTTAGACAGTGAAGACACCACCTCCGCCGGTACTTTCTTACTCAGCTGCACATACTGTTCAAACTGAGTCATCAGCGCACGACTTAATACCTGGGCTTCAGCATCACGCACTTCAGGCTCGTTAATCGCCGTAACCTTCGCTCGGTAGCACTCATCAGAAAAATCTACCTCACGGATACGAGCACGATACTCGCCCTCTACCAGCACTTTTACTGTGCCATCTGGCAGCTTTAACAACTGCAAAATCGTGGCAACAGTGCCTATGCCAAACAGATCCTCCCAGGCAGGATCCTCATCCGCCGCATTACGCTGGGCTACCAGTAGGATTTCCTTGTTTTCTTGCATTGCCTGTTCCAGTGCAGCAACAGACTTGTCGCGCCCAACGAACAGGGGAATGACCATATGGGGGAACACCACTACATCCCGCAGTGGTAGCAAGGGGACAGTGACGAGCGTCACCGCTTGTTTGGATGCTTGCTGCTCCATAGACACCTCAGGGCAATCGAGCCAGCCATTCCGGCCAACCCGTAAAATCAGTTAGAGCCTAACGTGGGGCCTGCGTCATTGTTTTGCAATGCTATTTACCCAGGATTCGACAAAAAAGGGGCCTACGCCCCTTTTTATCTAGCTGGGCCCAAGCCAAATGGCTCCAGGCAAAGCGTTGTACTTAGCGCTCGGGCACCGCGCGAGCCTCTTCCGTACTTTCATAAATCATCAAAGGTTGGGACTCACCATTAATCACCGATGCATCAATTACCACTTTACTGACTCCCTCTAACGAAGGTAGTTCAAACATGGTATCAAGCAACACGTTTTCCATAATGGTACGCAAACCTCGGGCACCGGTTTTTCGCTCCATCGCACGCTTAGCAATGGCATGCAATGCATCATCGCGGAACTCCAGCTCAACGTCTTCCATCCCAAATAGTCTGGCATATTGTTTGGTTAAAGCGTTCTTCGGCTCAACCAGAATTTGCATCAGCGCCGCTTCATCCAGCTCACCCAAGGTAGCCACCATCGGCAAACGCCCAACAAACTCAGGGATCAAGCCGTAACGAACCAAGTCCTCTGCTTCTACTTCGGCCAAGGTTTCCGTTGTACTTTTGCCGTCCAGCTTGGATTTCACCGTTGCAGAGAAACCAATGCTACTACGCTCACTGCGATCACGGATGATCTTCTCTAAGCCGGCAAAAGCACCTCCACAAATAAAGAGGATATTGGTGGTATCAACCTGCAAGAACTCTTGCTGAGGATGCTTACGCCCACCCTGGGGAGGCACAGAAGCAACCGTACCTTCAATCAGCTTCAACAGGGCTTGTTGAACACCTTCGCCTGATACATCACGGGTAATGGAGGGATTATCAGATTTGCGCGAAATCTTGTCGATTTCATCAATGTAGACGATACCCATTTGGGCTTTTTCTACATCGTAGTCACATTTCTGCAGTAGTTTCTGAATGATGTTCTCAACATCTTCCCCTACATAACCAGCTTCCGTCAGGGTAGTCGCATCAGCAATGGTAAAGGGTACGTTAAGTAAGCGAGCTAGCGTTTGTGCCAATAGGGTTTTACCACTACCGGTAGGACCAATCAGCAAAATATTACTCTTGCCCAGCTCAATATCGCCATTCTTGTCACTCATGCGCAGGCGCTTATAGTGGTTATAAACCGCTACCGCCAAGACCCGCTTGGCCCGATCCTGCCCAATTACATATTCATCCAGAGTCTGCTTAATTTCCTGCGGGGAAGGTAACCGGTCACTCTGCGGCTGTTCCTTGCCATGCTCCTGGATTTCTTCACGAATAATATCGTTGCACAGGTCCACACACTCGTCGCAAATGTAGACCGAGGGCCCGGCAATCAGCTTACGCACCTCATGTTGACTCTTGCCACAGAAGGAACAGTACAGCAGCTTTCCGTCATCACCCTTTTTGCGTGTATCGTCGGCCATTCGACATCCCCGTAAAACTATCGACTTCTGCAATCAGAATGAGGGCCGGCACCTATAAAATCAACCGCCCTCACCCTTGCGCCTGTTAGTTAGGCACCGCGCTGGCTTAATACTTTGTCAATCAGGCCATATTGTTGCGCTGCAGTCGGGTCCATAAAGTTATCGCGATCAGTATCGCGAGCGATGGTTTCCAGATCCTGACCTGTATGTTTAGCCAGGACTCGATTCAGCTTATCACGAATTGTGAGAATTTCACGCGTGTGAATCTCAATATCTGTTGCTTGCCCCTGATAACCACCAAGAGGCTGATGGATCATGACACGTGAATGAGGCAGGGCAAAACGCTTACCTGCTGCACCACCAGCCAGCAGCAATGCCCCCATACTGGCAGCCTGGCCAATACATAGGGTGCTCACATCAGGCTTGATGAACTGCATGGTGTCATAGATCGCCATGCCAGCCGTCACCGCACCACCAGGCGAGTTAATGTAAAGGTGAATATCCTTATCGGGGTTTTCCGATTCAAGGAACAGCAATTGAGCAACTACTAGGTTGGCCATGTGATCTTCCACCGGCCCCACCAAAAAAATCACCCGCTCTTTAAGCAGACGTGAATAGATATCATAGGCGCGCTCACCACGGGCGGATTGCTCCACCACCATGGGAACCAAACTGGCCGCTTCCGGTGTACCCTGAATACCTGACTGAGCAGAAAATTTGTTCATGGTTTGCCTGCAACTCCCTTAACGCCAAGATGAAAAAACGATAGCCATTACAGCATGACTGTAACAACTATCGTTTTTCAAGAGTACTGACTAAGTCAAGCCAGTATTATTCTGCAGCTTCAGCCTGCTGAGCGGGCTTGATGGCCTCTTCATAGCTAACCTGTTTCTGACTCAGGTTGGCAACGGCCAGCAGCTTCTCAACCGCCAGATCTTCTACTACCACAGACTCAATCTGACGACGCTGATTAGCATCATTGAGGAAGTAGCTCACGACTTCTTCTGGCTGCTGATAAGCGGAAGCCATGTCTTCAACAAAGGCTTTAACACGCTCTTCATCAGCTTTCAGTTCGTTGCTACGAATGAACTCAGCTAGCAACAGGCCATTACGCACGCGTTGCTCAGCTTGATCTTGGAACAGCTCAGCAGGCAGCATGTTCAGATCAAAGTTTTCCAGGTTACCACCAAACTGCTGTACAGCTTGACGACGCAGTACATCGATTTCCTCGTCGATCAGTGCCTTGGGCAGATCGATGGGGTTCAAGCGACGCAGCTCAGCCAGCACCTGGGTCTTGGTCTTGTTACGTAGCGCGTTTTTCAGCTCGCGCTCCATATTCTTGCGGATTTCGCTACGGAAGGCTTCTTGAGTCGTTTCTTCAATACCGAACTTTTTGAAGAACTCTTCATTCAGCTCAGGCAGCACAGGCTCGGCAACCTTAGTGACTTTAACCTTGAATACTGCAGGCTTACCTTTCAGGTTTTCCGCGTGGTATTCCTCAGGGAAGTTCACTTCCAGATCTTTCTCAGCACCAGCTGCCAAGCCCAACAGGCCAGCTTCGAAGCCAGGAATCATAGAGTTGGAACCCAATACCAGCTCGTAACCCTCGGCTTTGCCGCCTTCGAACGCTTCGCCATCAACAAAGCCTTCAAAATCCAGAGTAATACGATCGCCGTCAGCAGCCGCACGCTCAACGTCTTGCCACTGAGACTGCTGCTTACGCAGCGTTTCAATCATGGTGTCAACATCAGCATCAGTTACGTCAGCAGACTGCTGCTCAATGTTCGCGGCTGCAAAGTCAGCCAATTTGATTTCAGGGAACACTTCAAAAGTAGCAACGTACTGGAAGTCCTGACCTTCTTGATCCTGAGTCGGCTCAATAGCAGGAGAACCAGCGGGATTCAGCTTCTCCTGGGTTACAGCTTCAAAAAAGCTGGAGCGAATCAGATCGCTCAGTACATCCTGGCGAATACCTTTGCCATAACGCTGCTTCACCAGCTTGGCCGGTACCTTACCCTTACGGAAGCCATCGACACGTACGGTACGAGCAGCATCTTTTAATTGCTTCTCTACATCCGCATCAATACGGGCCGCAGGAATGGTCACGGTCAGACGACGCTCCAGGGAGGTAGTCGCTTCAACGGAAACTTGCATGAATCTGCCTCACAATGCTTAGCGCTAACTAAATTCTCGCTATGGCTGGTGCGCTAAGAGCACCACTCAGGGTTCTCACCAACAAAGCCCAAAATAGACCTGGATAGCGAACTCTATCTTAAAGACGTGCATTCTCATTAAACCCCACCTCGGAGTCAAGCACCTAAGACCTAAGGGCTTGTTTCTCGGCAAAGTTTTAGGCACTGAAGGAATGGGGTGGGCGATGGGGCTTGAACCCACGACCGCCGGAATCACAATCCGGAGCTCTGCCAACTGAGCTACGCCCACCATAACCTAGAGATACCATTTGACATGGCGCGCCTGGCAGGACTCGAACCTGCAACCCTCGGCTTAGAAGGCCGATGCTCTATCCGGTTGAGCTACAAGCGCACATCTTTCTGCTCGAGGGTGAGCAGCGCTGCCAAACGAGGCCGCAATATTATCATGAAATCCTCTAGGGTCAAGGGCTTAGCGCTGACGATGGCCACGTGAATTTCAACCATTTGGCTCGCTTGGCAAAGCGTGCGAAAATTGCGCGGCAATTCGACAGCGAGGAAGACTCCCCCCACCATGAGCGCACAACTCATTGATGGCAAAGCCATAGCCAAACAAGTAAGGGATCAGGTAGCCCGTGGTGTCCAAGCACGCTTGGACGCTGGCAAGCGCCGCCCTGGCCTGGCCGTTATCTTAATCGGCCAAGATCCCGCCTCCCAGGTTTATGTAGGTAGCAAGCGACGCGCTTGCGAGGAAGTAGGCTTTTATTCTGAATCCTATGACTTACCCCAAGCCACCAGCCAAGAAGAGCTGGAAGCCTTGGTAGATCGCCTCAATGCAGACCCAAACATAGATGGCATCTTGGTACAGTTGCCACTCCCGGCTCAACTAAATGCCGACTCTATCCTGGAACGCATCCGTCCTGATAAAGATGTGGATGGCTTCCATCCTTTTAATATGGGGCGCCTGGCTCAGCGCATGCCTCTGTTACGCCCCTGCACTCCCAAAGGCATCATGACGTTATTGAAGTCCACCGGAGTTGATATGTACGGCCTGGACGCTGTCATTGTCGGCGCCTCCAATATTGTGGGCCGCCCCATGACGCTGGAGCTTCTGCTGGCTGGCTGCACCGTGACTACAACCCACCGCTTTACTAGAGATCTAGCCGGTAAGGTTCAGGGCGCGGATCTGGTGGTGGTTGCCGTAGGCAAGCCTGGCATCGTAAAAGGAGAGTGGATCAAACCTGGTGCCATTGTGATTGACGTGGGCATTAACCGTCTGGAAGACGGCAACCTGGTTGGTGACGTAGAGTTTGCCCCGGCCGCTGAGCGAGCCAGCTGGATTACTCCAGTTCCTGGCGGAGTCGGCCCTATGACAGTGGCAACTTTGATGGAAAACACCCTCTACGCCGCTGATCACTTGCACGACTAATCCTGTGCATTCTTAACATTAGCAGGATAGACCCCTCATCATTACCAGGGTCTATCCTGCTTAATCCTTAATACCAGTCGGCGGCAAACCCAGCCAAAGCCAGCCCTCCGGCCGCAACAGTTTGCGCATAGGCCTGAGCACGGGGTAACACCTGCTCCATATAGAACTGACTGCTCACCAGCTTAGCCTGATAAAAACTTCCCTGCTCCCGCTTTGGCCAAGCTTTTAACGCCGCCAGCCCCATTTGCCATCCACCTGCCAAAGTACTGAGTTGCATCATGTAAGGATAAGCAACCGCCGCCATAGCCTGCTGATCACTCCCCTGTTCCAACACCCATGCCAAGCTTTGCCGCCCCTGCTGCTCCGCTGTCTGTAAGCGCTCAGCAAGCAACTGCAGCGCCGGCACCTCACTTAGCTGGCGCACAACATCAGCCACCTCATCTAACCACTGACTGACCGCCTGCCCTTTATCAAAAAGAGTCTTACGACCAATCATGTCTAGCGCTTGAATACCATTAGTACCCTCATAAATCGCCAGAATACGAGCATCACGATAATGCTGAGCCGCACCGGTTTCTTCGATATAACCCATACCTCCGTGCACCTGCACGCCTAACGAGGTCACTTCCTGCGCCAGCTCAGTACACCACCCCTTAACAATCGGCGTTAATAACGCCGCTCGCGCCTGCCAGAATGAACGCTGCGACTCATCTCCCTTATGGGCACGATCCATCGCTGCCGCACACTGATAAGCCAATGCCCTCCCCGCTTCATTAATAACCCGCATACTAAGTAGCATTCGCTGCACATCCGGGTGCGCCAAAATGGCTCCGCGCTCGCGCTGACCTACCGGCACCCCCTGCACCCGCTCACGCGCATAGGCAACAGCCTGCTGATAAGCCCGCTCACCAATGGCGACGCCCTGCAAACCCACAGAGAGGCGCGCATGATTCATCATGGTAAACATACACACCAACCCCTGATGCGGCTGACCAATCAAATAACCCACCGCTCCCGCCTGATCACCAAAACTCATGACACAGGTCGGACTCCCATGGATACCCAGCTTGTGCTCCAAGGCAGTGGCCTGCAGATCATTACGCTGCCCCAGACTACCATCGGCATTAACCAGGTACTTAGGCACAGCAAACAGAGAGATACCCTTCACCCCTTCCGGTGCATCCGGCAGACGTGCCAGCACCAGGTGGATGATATTCTCCGCACAATCATGCTCCCCCCAGGTAATAAAGATTTTCTGCCCTTTAATCAGGTAGTGATCTCCTTGCGGCTCCGCTTTAGCACGCAACAAGGCCAAGTCCGATCCCGCCTGGGGTTCGGTCAAATTCATCGTCCCCGTCCACTCACCACTGATCAATTTTGCCAGGTAGGCCTCTTTTAACTCTGCCGTAGCATGGGAACTGAGCGCCTCAATCGCCCCCTGAGTTAACATCGGACACAAGGCAAAACCCATATTGGCGCTATGCCACATCTCCTGCACTGCCAGCGCCAGCACTTCGGGTAAACCTTGCCCACCATACTCAGGAGAAGCCGCCAAACTGGTCCAACCACCTTCAACCAATTGCTGGTAGGCCTGGGCAAACCCCTCCGCAGTCTTCACTTCAGCATTTTCAAGCTTAGCGCCCTGCTGATCGCCTACCCGATTCAAGGGCGCCAACACCTCCGCAGCCAAACGCGCTGCTTCTTCTAACACCGCCTGCAGCAGATCTGGCGTTGCCTCCTCATAGCCAGGAAGCTGGCTAATCTCTGCCATCCCCACCAACTCATCCAAGACAAATTGCATATCCTGTACAGGCGCTTGATAACTCATATCCTTTCCCTTCAACAAAGCAGAGTGATGTGCCTGTTATAGCACAACAAATTAGGGTTTTCCCTAATAAAAAGTCGCAAGCGCTAGACTCCTCTCACCCCCTCACCTAAGATGCCAGCACTTGTTCCTCCACCCGTCTTAGCAAGGAATCGCCTATGCAGTCACTACATGGTTATTATCTGGAAGACTTATCCGTTGGCATGAGTGCCTCCTTCGGCAAAACCATTGCAGAAGCTGATGTGTACCAGTTTGCTGGCATCACCGGTGACTTTAACCCTGTCCATGTCAATGCAGAGTTTGCCGCAAACACTATCTTTGAACAGCGTATTGCCCATGGAATGCTAAGTGCCGGCTTGATTTCCGCTGTACTAGGCATGTGCCTCCCTGGGCCCGGCGCTATTTACGTTGACCAGTCGTTAAAATTCAAAGCGCCGGTCTTTATCGGTGATACCTTGACTGCCGTCGCCACCATTGAAGCAATTGATGAGCGCCGCCGCCGTGTGACGTTAAAAACAGAATGTTTAGTGGGAGAAAAAGTGGTTGCCACCGGCCAAGCCACATTAATGGTTGACCGCCGCCCCGAATAAGCCAATCGCGAGAACCGCCCATGCTAATTGACGCCCAAAACTCGTGTTTACTGATCGTAGATGTGCAGGACAAGCTTCTACCAGCCATTACTGATGCAGATGAACTACTTGCCAACCAGTGCTGGCTGACCGAAATCGCCACCTACCTCAAACAGCCACAAATTATTAGCGAACAGTATCCTCGTGGACTAGGCCACACTGTCGAGCCGTTATGGGAGCGCTGCAACCAAACGCCTGCATTAGAAAAAATGAGCTTCTCCTGTGCGGCAGACCCCGGCTGCATGGCCGCACTAGCCCCCTACAATCAAGTGGTAGTAATCGGCATTGAAGCCCATGTTTGTGTACTACAAAGCGTGCTGGAACTACTACAGAACGGCAAACAGGTTTTTGTCGTAGCCGATGCTGTCGGCTCACGTTCTGAACTAGACAAAGAGCTAGCCTTAGCTCGAATGGACAGCGCTGGCGCGCACATCGTCAGCAGAGAAATGGTGGTATTTGAGTGGTTACGTCGAGCCGGCAGTGACGAGTTTCGCCATATCAGCCGCACCTTTTTACGCTAGGCACATCCTTGTCGCAGCCACTTTATTTGCTCTAAACAAAAAAGCCGGGTAGCCGGCTTTTTCATCAATCTGCCTCCCCCTGCAGGGTTGGCTCTTTCAATATAGAACACAGACGCTGTACGCCTTTAAGCGTGCAAGCGCGCCTGTAAACGTTTCACTTCTTCCTCTCTAGCAAGCAAATTACTTTGCTGCTGCTTCAGCTGAGCTTTCAGCTTCAAGAGTTCATCATCACGCTCATTCACTTGCTGGCGCAACTCAGCCTCGCGACGTGCGCTATCCATCGCATTACTAGAAAGCTTTTTGTTCAGCTCTTTATACTCATGCTCAAGCTGCTGTACCCGATCTTCCAGACGCTTGTTCTTATTCACTTCCGCCAGAATCTGCGCATTGAGCTTCGTTGCATCTCTATTGGAGTTAGCCGTTTCCAGGCGATAGCCCTTCAGCTCCTGCTCCAGATTGCGAATCTGTGTCTGCTGAGTTTCAACCTTCACCTCGCCACGCGCCACTTCCGCCTGCAAATCATGAATCTGGCGCGTTAAAGCAGCTTCCTTCTTCCCACTTTCATCTTTATTTTGCTCAATCACCAAACGCAGGTGGCTCACTTCCGACTTCTGCTTGGCAAGCTGCTCTTGCGCACGGGCCTGCTCTTCTTTTAGACGCTGATCAAACTGCTGACGCATCTCTTCTTTGCTTTTCGCCACCCGCTCCAGCTCATGCCGCGCTTCACGCTCACGCTCTTCATATTGATTACGCGTCTGGGTTTCTGCATGTAGATTAGCCTTCAATACAGACACTTCGGCCTGTAGAGCCTTATTGCGCTGCTCCAACTCCTCCACCCGCTCTTTGAGCTGCTCAATACGCAGTTCCTGGGCTTCAGACTCACCACGCATCCGCTCTAGTTGATGGGCCTTATCCTGCTCCAACTCATCCAAGCGCATCTGCATATTACGGCGCTCAGCTTCCAGTTGATCACTAGCATGCTTAACCGCATGCTCCCACAACTGGGAAATCGTGGTTACCACCTCTTTCGGCAAATCAGCAGCTATGGGCATGCGAAACTGCACGCGCTGCGGTACCTGCAACCACCAATCCTGCAACGCCTGCTGCAGCAGAATATCGTCCAGCTCCGGCAAACGTGCGGCCAGCTGACGCACACTGGGCTCAATCCCGGCCATTAAAAGGTCATCTGCCGCTGCAAATACCAGCTCTCGCTGCGTCTTGCCCATCATGCTAAGCAACCCCATCCAATCCTTACTTAATCAGTGGCGGCATTGTAACCCAGCCACCCATCCCACCCTATAGATAAAATTTAAGAAAATCTTAGGTTTAGGCTTGACTCCAAATTATTTGCCACTATGATACGCAGCCATTCGCAGCGACCTGCTGCAAATAAGAGTCAATGGTGGGCGTAGCTCAGTTGGCAGAGCTCCGGATTGTGATTCCGGCGGTCGTGGGTTCAAGCCCCATCGCCCACCCCATTCCCTCTTCATTTATCGGCATGCTAGTCTAGCCGAATGTCAGAACCCAACACCCCCCAACCCTCGCTATCTCAGCTCAATCAATGGCATCAACTCAAGTGCCAGGATCAGCTGCTGCAGGGCATTTTCAACTTCATCAACACTCACTCCCCAGGCGAAGCTAAACTCACTCCAGCCTCCTCGAGCAAACCGCACACACATCGCAGCCCCAGCTGGCAACTCGACCTTAGCCCCCGCTGCAGCCAACAACACCAGGCACTGCTGGACTGGCTTAAGGCTCGCCTGCATGAACTCGCTGACAGGCAACGCTTACAACAGGAACACCACTTCTATCGGCAAATTGCCGAGAAGTCGACCGACATGATCTCCTGCCACACTCACGACACCTGGACCTTCACCTATGCTTCTGCCGCCATCACGCCACTATTAGGCTACAGTCCCGAAGAAGTCGTTGGCCTACCCGCCTATGAACTGTTTCACCCTGATGATGCCCGTGCCGTGATTGAACGCGCCCCCAGCGTGATTTACGAAAAAGGCTTTTACACCAACACCTATCGCTTCAAACGCAAAGACGGCAGTTATACCTGGCTGGAAACCACCACTCGCTCACTGCGCAGTGACCAGGGTAATAGTAGCGGCTACATCTGCATCTCCCGCGATGTTAGCCGACGCATGCGTCAGCAGCTCAGCCAACAACGCCTGGCCAGCCTGGTGGAAGCCAGTAGCGATCTGGCATTGTTTTTTGATGGGCAGTTTCACCTGACCTATGCCAATTCCGCCGCACGCCAGTTACTGCAATTGCCTGAAGAGTTGAATCAGCACCCTCTACAACAACTCTTTACCCCACAGGACTGGCAGGCTTTAACGGAGCAAATCGAACAAGGCCCCCCCAACTTACACTGGCGCCAGCTATGCGACCTCCTTAGTCCTGATGAGCCCATTCCTGTCGAGCTGCACCTGCAAAGCCATCATCATCGCTATCTCAGCCAACCCTTTTTCTCCTTACTGGCCCGCGACCGCCGTCCCGAATTACAGGCCGAGGCAGAACATCGACAACATCTGCAGGAACTGGCCCACATCAGCCGCGTTATTTCAATGGGAGAACTCGCCTCAGGCCTGGCCCATGAACTGAACCAACCACTGGCCGCAATCAACAACTATGCCAGTGGCAGTCTGCGCCGCCTCCCTGCCCACTGGCAGCAACAATACCCCTTTGTCAGCCAGGCGCTACACAAGATCAGCGAACAAGCCATGCGTGCCGCTGCCATTATCAGCCGTATGCGCCACTTCTTGCGCAAAGACGAATACCGCCGCCAACGCCTCGACCTGCATCTATTAGTGCGCAAAACCCTGGAGTGGTTTGAGGATGAAGCCAGACGCCAACACATTCTGATCAACCTGCAAGCAAATGGCAGCTATTGGGTTGAAGGCGACCCCATCCAGATCGAACAAATTCTGGTCAATTTATTGAAAAATGCCGTCGATGCCTCGCTCGAATCCGGCCCCAAGCGCTGGAAACGCATTCAACTTAGCCTTGAGCAACAAGGTGAGGAAATTCAGCTGCGGGTACAGGATCAAGGCCACGGCATTGCAGCAGAATTGCTTGCCAAAATTTTTGAACAGTTTTTTACTACCAAAAGCGGCGGACTAGGCATGGGTCTTGCCATTAGCCGCTCATTGGCCGAAGCCCACAACGGCCGTCTCGAAGCCAATAGCCAACCAGGCCAAGGCAGCTGCTTTATCCTGAGCCTGCCCGCCCTCAGCCCACAGGAAGCGAGTTAAGTGTCCTTACCCGAAGCCACCATCTATATCCTGGATGATGATGACGCCCTGCGTGATTCCTTGCAGTGGCTATTAGAAGCTGAGGGCCTCCAAGCCCAAGGCTATGCTGATCCCCATGCCTTTTTCCATGCGTACGACCCAGAGCGTCCTGGCTGCCTGTTACTCGACATCCGCATGCCTGGCATGAGCGGCCTGCAGGTACAGCAACACTTGCATGAACTCCATATCACACTGCCTGTCATCGTCATGACCGGCCATGGTGACGTCCCCCTGGCCGTAACAGCAATGAAACAAGGCGCCCTCGACTTTCTGGAAAAACCTTTCAACGACCAAACCCTTCTGGATCGTGTCCAGCAAGCGCTACACCAGGATTTGCAGCAATTTAGCCAACGCCAACAGCTGCAAAGCTTACAAAATCGCTATGCCAGCTTGACCAAACGCGAGAAAGAAGTGATGCATTGGGTAGTCCGGGGACTAGCCAACAAAGATATTGCAGACACTCTTGGCATTAGCCGTAAAACCATCGAAGTTCATCGGGCTAATGCCATGGAGAAAATGGCGGCCAACTCCCTGGCCGAATTGGTGCAGATTGCACTGCAGTTAGGTGAGGTCTAAACCCTGCTCCCGCAGGCGAAGGACCCCCTGCTGCAACACCTCATCAAGGGGCGCAACCAAACTCAAGGGCTTGCCGGTTAAAGGGTGACGGAAGTTCAGTCGAGCCGCATGCAAAAATAGCCGACTAATGCCCACCTCTTTGCCCTGGCGGTTACCCTCATCCGTTCCGTATTTATCATCACCCACAATGGGGTGCCCCGCATACTGACTATGCACCCGGATCTGATGAGTTCGCCCTGTAATGGGCTTAGCCTCCACCAACGTAAAGTGAGCAAAACGCTCCAACACCCGGAACTCCGTCAGAGAGGGCTTCCCCTCTGGACTCACTCGCACCACTCGCTCGCCCGACTGCAATTCATTCTTCTTTAAGGGAGCATTAACATGCTGATGCCGGCTCGGCCAACGACCAATCACTAACGCCTGATATACCTTATCGATACCGCCATTGCGCAACATCTCATGCATCGCCCGCAGTGCCGAGCGCTTCTTGGCAATCAAAATGCAGCCCGATGTATCCCGATCAAGACGATGCACTAACTCCAGCATTCGTTCCTGCGGCCGCAACTGACGCAGACTTTCGATCAATCCGAGGCTAATACCACTACCACCATGCACCGCCAGCCCCGCCGGCTTATTGATCACCAGTAAGGCATCATCCTCATACAGAATGGCGCCCTCCAGTCTATTCCCCAATGCCTGGCTTACCGGCGGCGGCGCATCACGCTCTGGCAAACGTACTGGCGGCAAGCGCAACTCCTCACCACCCTGTAATCGATAGTCAGGCTTAATCCGCTTCTTATTAATCCGAATCTCACCCTTGCGCAGCATGCTGTAAATGCGGGTTTTCGGCACCCCTTTGAGCAACGTACGCAAATAATTGTCGATTCGCTGACCTTCCACATCCGCCGGGATGGTCAACCACTGTACTGCTCCCAAAGGAGTCACTTGAGAATCTGTCATAACACCTGTTTTAACGTACGGGGCTCATTTGCCGCCTGTCGGAATTGCTGCTATATTGGGGCGCGCTGATAGACTTCCAGTCCAGTATTTATGCCGTTTAGACCGCATTACACTGGTGTCCTGGCCCTGATATCAGCTTATGATACCTGCTCCACCTACCTGTTGCCTAATCTGCCAGGCCGTGGAGAAAAAGAATTTGGCTGCATCGCCAGCCCAAGCCTTCACCCGATACTTCCCGCTGCCCCCAGGGCCCCCGCGAAGCCTGTCGATCACGAAGACCTGGATGGCGCTGCAAAGCATTAAACCCGTCTTCCGTTCAATGCTCATGCCACACCACAGGATTGGCTTACACTCCGGCCCTTTGCCCCCCTCCCCGTTGGAGGCGCGTGCGGCAACAAGCTGGGCAGTGATGGTTTCATCCGCTAACCCTGTGGGCGGGCAAGTACAATTTGAGATCGACAGCACCGAGCCGGCCCTGACGCGGTACCGTGCGGCCAACTAAGCTTATAAGCAGTGCACTCACTGCCAGGCCGCCACCGACGTCCAGCAAGAAGAACCGGCGTAAATTGGTATAGGATGCTGTCCCGCGTGGTTGCATGAACGGCAGACCCGATCTAAGTAGAATCACAATGAAAAGAATGCTGATTAATGCGACCCAACCCGAAGAAATCCGGGTCGCGCTGGTCGATGGTCAACGCCTGTATGATCTCGACATTGAATCCGTCAGTCGTGAGCAGAAAAAAGCCAACATCTATCGTGGCCGCATCACCCGCATCGAACCCAGCTTGGAAGCCGCCTTCGTCGACTACGGCGCCGAACGTCATGGCTTTCTACCCCTGAAAGAAATCGCCAAAGAATACTTTAGTGACAATGCCAAAGGCGGCCGCGGCAACATTCGTGAAATGGTGCGCGAAGGCCAGGAAGTCATTGTTCAGATCGACAAAGAAGAGCGTGGTAACAAAGGCGCAGCCCTCACAACCTTCGTCAGCCTGGCTGGCCGCTATCTGGTTTTGATGCCCAACAACCCCCGCGCAGGCGGCATTTCCCGCCGCATTGAAGGGGATGAACGCCAAGCGCTGAAAGAAGCCCTAGACGGTATCAATGTGCCGAACGGTGCCGGCGTGATCGTACGTACTGCCGGTATTGGCCGCAGTGCTGAAGAGCTGCAATGGGATCTGGATTACCTAATGCAACTGTGGGAATCCATTCGCTCCGCTGCTGAGAACCGTCCTGCACCCTTCCTGATTTACCAGGAAAGCAACGTTATCATCCGTGCGATGCGTGATTACCTGCGCCAGGATATTGGCGAAGTATTAATTGACAGCGAAAGCGTTCAACAGGATGCACTTAACTTCGCCCGCCAGGTAATGCCTAACTTCCAGCAGAAGCTCAAACTCTACAAAGAAGAGATTCCGCTGTTTACCCGCTTCCAGATCGAGTCCCAAATCGAGACTGCTTTCCAGCGCGAAGTGCGCCTGCCTTCCGGTGGTTCCATTGTTATCGACCCAACCGAAGCCCTGGTATCCATCGACATCAACTCCTCACGGGCAACCAAAGGCGGCGATATTGAGGAAACCGCACTGCAAACCAACCTGGAAGCAGCAGATGAGATCGCGCGTCAGCTACGACTGCGCGACATAGGTGGCTTGGTGGTGATCGACTTCATCGACATGACACCGATCCGCAACCAACGCGAAGTGGAAAACCGCTTAAAAGAAGCACTCAAGCTTGACCGCGCCCGAGTACAGATCGGCCGCATTTCTCGTTTTGGCCTGCTAGAGATGTCTCGACAGCGCCTACGCCCTTCTCTGGGCGAAACCACTGCCATGACCTGCCCCCGTTGCCATGGCCAAGGCAGTATCCGTGACGTTGGCTCTCTGGCCCTTTCCATCATGCGTCTGATCGAAGAAGAGGCACTGAAAGAGCGCACCGCACAAATCCGTGCCCTTGTGCCGGTTAGCGTGGCGTCTTTCCTGCTGAACGAAAAGCGCAGCAACATTAGCAAGCTGGAGCAACAACAGGGCGTCAAGGTCATCATCGTACCGAACCCGCACCTGGAGACACCACACTACGAAGTTATCCGCCTGCGTGATGACAACGTAGAAGCACGTTCGACCGATGCCAGCTATGAATTGATTGAAGCACCAGAAGCAGAAGTCACCGAACTCAAAGCCCCTCAGCCGCTGCTACGCGAAGAGGCCGCGGTTAAATCTCTGCCCCCCACTACTCCTGCACCAGCAGCTGTTGAAACCCCAATTGCCGCACCGGTTGTAACGGCCACCGCCACCAGCGACACCAGCCTCGGTCGTCGTTTACTGCGCGCGTTCACTAGCTGGTTCCAAGGTGATAGCAAAGCAGCTGAGCCACAACCCAGCAGCGAAACCAAAGAAGCCAAGAGCGAAACCCGCTCTGACAATCGTGGCGAACGCCGTGAGCGCTCTGAGCGTAACGACCGTGGCGAACGCCGTAATCGCCGCGACCGCAATGAGCGCCGTGATCGTCAGGATCGTGACAACCGCGAAGAACGCAGCGAGCGTCAGGATCGCAGTGAGCGAACCGAGCGCAACAATGATGAACCCCGCGAAACTCGTGAGGAGCGTCAGGAACGTCGTCAACGCGAGCGCCAGGAACGTCACGAGCGTCGTCAGCAACGTGAGCAGCAAGCCCGCGAAGCCCAAGAAAATAGCGACAGCAGCAACCAAAGCAACGAGCAGCAGGACAGCCAGGAAGAGGTCGTCAACACCGATGGCCGCCGTGGCCGCAGTCGTCGCCGCCGTGAGCGCAGTGGTCGTCGCACTCCCCTTCCCGCTCACTTGCAAGCTGCGGAAGAACAAGCAGAGAACAACGCTCAGCCCTCAGAGAATGTTGTCAGCGAGCCATCGACCGAGCCTCAGCAGCAAGCAGTAGTTGTTGAAACCACTGCACCTGAAGAGCAAGCAGCCGAGGAAACCACCAAGGTAGAGGCAACCAGCGAAGCGACTCAGGACAACGTCACCGCCAGTAATGACAGCCAGGATGAAGGACGTCAGCGCCGTCGTCGCCGTGATCGTCACGAACGCTCACCACGCGCCGACAAAAAACAGCGCGCCAAGGAAGCAAGCAATAACGAGAAGGTTGAGACGGAAGCTACTCCTGCCTCTATCGAACCCTTTGTTACAGCTCCCATTCTCCTGGAGTGCTCAGAGTACACCGCACCTGCTCACGCAGATGCCACAGTGGCTACTCCTAGTGAAGAAGCAACAGCCAGCCGTGACAGCGAAAACACTGAGCCTGCTGCAGCACAGCCTGCACAGATGACCGCAGAGACCAATGTCGAAAAGGCTGAAGTGGTCACGGACGCAGAACAATCTGCTGCCAGTTCCGACACCGCTCCCACAGTCAGTGAGCCAGTCACTGCACAGGAGACCGCTACCATTAACAGTAGCAGTCACCAGGAACAGGAGTCTGAAGCATCTGATGTAGCAGTGGAGGCACAAGCCAATACAGTAGCCGCTACAGAAGCTCAAACAGACAATACTGAGGAAACACCTCGCCCCCGCCGCCGTGCACTTAACGATCCACGCCTAAAGCGCCAACAAAACGCCTAGGATGTGTAGGCTAGCTGGGTGTTACACCCAGCTAGCCAGGCTTATCAGCCAATGCACTCGGCAATAAAAAACCACCCTAGGGTGGTTTTTTATTGCCTTACTCAAGAGCGCTGGGAGACTACACCTGCTCCATGACCTGCTTAACGCGCTCCTGAATAATCCCAGCAAGCACATCTGGTTGGAATTTAGATATGAACTTATCACAGCCGACCTTCTCCACCATGGCCTCGTTAAAGCTGCCACTCAAAGAAGTATTGAGCACTATATAGAGATCCCGCATCCGTGGATCCTCCCGAATGACTCTGGTTAAGCGATAACCATCCATCTCCGGCATCTCCGCATCAGTAATCACCATCAGCAACTCACCGGGAAGATTACGGCCATCGTCCGCCCACTTTTTCAGCATTCGAGCGGCCTTGGCGCCATCAGTAGCCTGAATGACTTCAATACCAAAGTGCTGCAGAATACCCGACACCTGCGAACGTGCGGTAGTAGAGTCATCCACCACCAGCACCTTCATGCCACGTGTCACACTAAACAACTCTTCCTCTACAACACCGCTACTAATTTCAGTGGTATAGCTAACAATTTCCGCCAGCACCTTTTCCACATCGATAATTTCAACAATCTGATTATCGTCTAAGCGCGTCACTGCAGTGAGATAATGATTTCGCCCTGCCGTCGCAGGCGGTGGCATGATGTGATTCCAGTTCAGGTTGATAATGCGATCAACACTGCCCACCACAAAGCCCTGAACCGTACGGTTATACTCCGTCACGATCAGGTTGCATCCTACTGAGGTATCAATAGGCTTTAAGCCAATGGCTGCGCTTAAATCAACCACCGTGACCGCCTGACCACGCAGGGTCGCCACACCACGCACCATCGGATGACTCTGTGGAAATTTAGTCAACTTCGGCAACTGCATCACTTCCTGCACCTTAAACACGTTCAGGGCAAAAAGCTGACGCGACTGCAACTTAAACATCAGCAATTCTAGCCGGTTCTCACCCACCAGTTGCGTACGCTGATCTACTGTGTCCAGAATTCCGGCCATGCCTACTTACCCTCTGGAAAGCCTGCTATCATGCCAATGGCTCTGAGTATAGCCATTTGCAGAGTACTATTTAAGTTTAGCCATTTGTTATCTATCAACTTTTTTACCATAGCACCATGGAATTCATTGATATTGGCGTTAATTTGACCAACTCTGACTTCTCCCATGATCTTGATGACGTTATCCGCCGAGCTCAAGAGGCTGGGGTGATTAACATGATCGTCACCGGCACCGATCTTGAGACGTCAGAACAAGCCGTAGCCCTTTGCAGGCAACACCCTGACTACCTGTTTTGCACCGCGGGCGTTCACCCACACGACGCCAAAGACTTTACTCACATCAGTTTAAGCCAACTCAAAGCCCTGGCCTCCGAGCCAGCCGTCAAAGCGATTGGTGAAACAGGGCTGGACTTTAATCGTGACTTCTCTCCGCGCCCACAACAGGAGGCAGCCTTCTGTGCCCAGCTAGAACTCGCCTGCCAGACCGGCTTGCCGGTTTTCATGCATGAGAGAGAGGCCTTTAAGCGTCAGTACGCCATCCTGAAAGACTACCGAGATCACCTCAGCCAGGGGGTTATTCACTGTTTTACTGCTGACAAGACCGCACTCTATGCCTATTTGGATTTAGACCTACACATAGGTTTAACCGGCTGGATCTGTGACGAGCGCCGCGGCCAACATCTTTTGCCCTTGCTAAAAGACATCCCGCTTGAACGCCTGATGCTGGAAACCGATGCACCTTACCTATTGCCCCGCACGCTATGCCCTAAACCGAAGTCGCGACGCAATGAGCCTGCCTATCTGCCAGAAGTGGCAGCAACAGTGTTTGCCCACCGACCTGAGCCAGCCGAACATATCGCCTCCGCCTGCCTCACCACCACCCGTACTTTTTTTCGCCTTAATCAGCCAGCGGATTAAAACCTGCGGCAGACAGATCAGGAAAAACCTCACCAGCCAAGTAGCGCTGCAACTTGGCTTGGTCAAACGGCCAACCTAACTCATCATCCCTGCCACTCATTGCCAACACCGGAATGCGGCTACCATAGCGCCCTAAAAGTTGATCCTCATCGGCAATATCAACATAGCGATAAGCTAACCCTGCCTGCGTTAACAGCTGCTCTGCCTGTTCACATAGGTGGCAACCCAGGGTGGAATACAACACTAACTCCGTCAAAACACTCTCTCCGCTGCGATTACAGGCCCCCTAATTACATCGGGGAAAGACAAAGGGGTGCCTAAGCACCCCTTGTTGAAACGCACCCTTAACCTAAGTCACATGAGAACTTAGCGGTTAGTCTGGATAGTGGTCCAGGTACGGGTAATGATGCGCTCAATCTTAGCTGAACGAGGCGTCACCATGAACAGCTTGGCCTTCACCTCTTCACTGGGATAAATCCCCGCATTGGTCTTCACGGCCTCATCAACCAATTCGGTCGCCTTGGCATTGGGGTTGGCGTACATCACGTAGTTAGTGATACCTGCCACCACTTCGGGACGCAACACAAAGTCAATAAACTTGTGCGCATTCTCGGCATGCTTAGCATCTGCGGGGATCACCAGAGAATCTACCCACATCTGCGCCCCCTCTTTAGGGATACGATACTCCACGGTGACGCCATTCTTGGCTTCTTCCGCACGAGCAGCAGCTTGCAGAATGTCACCTGAGTAACCGACCGCCACACAGATCTCACCATTGGCCAGATCATTAATGAACTGCGAGGAGTGGAAGTATTTCACGAAGGGGCGCACTTTGAGCATCATCTCTTTTGCCGCTTCGTAGTCATCTTTTTCTTCTGAGTTGGGATCCTTGCCAATGTAGGCCAAGGCCGCCGCCATGATCTCGGTCGGGGAATCCAGGAAGGCTACGCCACAAGAGGCCAGCTTTTCCATATTCTCTGGCTTAAATACCAGATCCCAGGAATCTACCGGTGCATTTTCGCCCAAAGCTGCCTTCACTTTCTCCGGGTTATAACCAATACCATTGGTTCCCCACATGTAGGGCACGGCATAGGCGTTGCCAGGGTCAACCGTGCTCACTACTTTCAGCAGCTGCTCATCCAGGTTGGCATAGTTGCCAAGCAGCTCTTTATTCAGCGGCTGGTGAATCTTGGCTGCAATCTGGCGCCCCAGGAAGAAGTCGGAAGGCACCACCAAATCAAAACCGCTATTACCTGACAACAGCTTGGCATCCAACATCTCGTTACTGTCGTAGACGTCATACACCACCTTAATGCCAGTTTCCTTCTCGAAATTAGCGATAGTGTCTTCTGCAATATAGTCAGACCAGTTGTAGATATGCAGCACTGCATCCTCAGCTGCCATAGCCACGGCAGAAGCGGAAAGCACCGCGCCTGCTACCAACGTCTTCACCAGGTTGGTCATGATATAACCCTTATTACCGTAGGTTAGAGAAACTTCGCAGGAGTTATAGCAGGAACCTGGATTTTCAGAAAACACTTTTTCGACCTCGCCAGCATTTTTTCTCTACCTAATCAGCGATCTGGAGCCGTTACCAGACAGCACACTATCAGGGCACGTTTTCTGCATGTAGTCACATAGCGAGCCACGTTTTAATCCTTTACTAGGGGCCTGCCTGTTTGAGCTGGCTCATCGAAGTGTCATCTTTATCCGCAAGACTACTGGGCAAGGCCCCATAGTGGCTCTAAGATGCGCAAAGAACGATCAATCATGGAGGAGTCTCCCCTATGCAAGAGTCCAACCCTCAGCTGGCCTGGTTGCAACAATTTAGTGCACAAAGCCAAAAGCAACTGCAGCAGCTGATGAGTAGCAATGGCATGAACCAGGAAGTCACCCGGCAGCTGACAGAGGCCTGGCAAACCCTGATGCAGCACAATCTGGATAACCCGCTGCATTGGTGGCAGTCTCTCGGCCAACTGCAACAAAAGCAGCTACAACTCTGGCAACAGTGGCTGACTGGGGAAGGCGCCTCCAGCAAAGATAAGCGCTTTCAGGATAAAAGCTGGCAAGAACAGCCTATTTTTGACTACATCAAGCAATCCTACCTGCTCACCGCCAATTTCTACGACGAACTCACCGCTGACGCTCCCTTAGAGCCCAGGCAGAAACAGTTGCTCAACTTCTATACCCGGCAGTTCGTTGATGCGATGTCTCCCAGCAACTTCGCCCACACTAACCCCGAGGTCATTCAAGCTGCACTGGAGAGCAAAGGCCAAACCCTGCTTGATGGCATGCAAAATCTGCTTAACGACCTGGAAAAGGGCCGGATCAGCATGACGGATGAGACTGCCTTCGAGCTTGGCAGTAATCTGGCCGTCACCCCAGGTGAAGTGATTTTCCAGAATGATCTCATTCAGGTGATTGAATATCGCCCCAGCACTGCTGAAGTAAGCGAACGTCCATTGCTGATCGTGCCACCCTGCATCAACAAGTTTTATATTCTGGATCTGCAACCAGATAATTCCTTTGTGAAGTTCTGCGTCGATCAAGGCCAACACACCTTCCTGATCTCCTGGGCTAATCCGACCGCCGAACAGCGCCACCTTAGCTGGGAGGATTACCTGGAGCGCGGAATTTTCAAGGCAATCGAAGTCGTGCAGGCTGTGCATCCTGGCGATGCCAAACTCAATGCGGTGGCCTGGTGTGTCGGTGGTACCCTGCTCGCCTCAGCGATGGCAGTGATGGCAGCGCGAGGCGATGAGCGCATTGGCTCCGCTACCTTCCTCACCACCCTGACCGACTTCAGCGACCCCGGTGAGCTCAGCGTTTTCATCGACCAGGAACAAATTAAACATTTAGAGCAGCGGGTACAGGAGCAAGGCGTCCTTTCCGGTCGGGATCTGGCCGCCACCTTTAACCTCCTCAGAGCCAATGATTTGATTTGGTCTTATGTGGTGAATAACTATTTGAAGGGTAAACAACCGGCGGCCTTCGATATCCTCTACTGGAACAGCGACCCGACCAATTTAGCGGCGGATATGTACTCTTTCTACATCAACAACATGTATCTGCAGAACAAACTGGTGCAACCGGGCGGCCTGCAGCTCTGTGGTGAGGCCGTGGATCTGAGCAAGATCAAGCAGCCCTGTTACTTCCTCTCCACCATTGATGACCATATTGCCCCCTGGAAAACCACCTACAAAGGTGCCAGTCATTTCGGTGGCAATGTTGAGTTTATCCTCGGTGCCAGTGGTCATGTCGCAGGGGTAATCAACCCTGCTAGCAAAAATCGTCGGCATTTCTGGACCAATGCCAACCGCGACCAGGATGCCGAAAAATGGCTGGCCAGTGCCGAGCAACAACCCGGCAGCTGGTGGAACCATTGGAAAACCTGGCTCAAGCGTCGCGCAGGTAAAAATATCCCTGCTCCGAGCCAGCCTGGCAGTGAGCAGTACCCCGCACTCCAGGCTGCTCCAGGCAGCTATGTGAAGGTACGTCTGTAAATAAAAAAGCCGTCGCCCCTGCTACCCCATCAGGTACAAGGCGACGGCTTTTTGTTGATCTTGTCTTGAGAGCTTGCCCACTCACGGCCAGATCAAGCCTCAATCCTATTGGGATCGACTGAGATCCTGCAGCAAGCCCTGCAGTAATGTTTGCAATGACAGAGTTGGATTTTGCTCCAGCAAAGCCAGAATATCGAGGAAGGTCTTAATGGTCAGGCGAGGATTGGCATAGTAATCACTGCCGAAGTGTTTACGGCAGGCGATAAGTACATTCCACAACTCCACATCAGACAACTGATAATCCCCTGGTTGCCCTAACGCCTGGATATGGCGCAGATGCTTCAACAGACGATCAATTTCCAGCTCTCCCAATGGCTGCAACCGCACTACAGGACCACTGACATCGGTAAAGCCTAACTGGGCAAAACGGTTTTCCTGTAATCGAGCCTGTAGGGCGGGCAAAGCGGCAATACCTCGCTTGGGATGCTCAAGCAACTCCGGCGTAGCAAAGAACATAAAGCCTAAGCCGGCAGCAGTGCCCAGCCAGGTTTCATTAATCAGGGTCAGGAGCTGGTTGTAATTATTTAGCCGCGACTGGCTATGGCTGATTTCCGTCAGGGTCGCCACCTCATCCAGCAACACCAACATGCCCGGATAACCCGCCAGGCGCACAAACTCATTCCACAGCTTGAGCGCACCATAGAGGTTGCCACTATCGATAATCGAGTGCACAGGCAAAGCTTTGCGCGCCTCACTCAGGGTCGGATATTCCGCCCGCAACCAGCGCAAGGCCGCCTTCTGCCAAGCCGGTTTGCCCTGCTCCAGCCCGCGCCAGTAATGCTGAATCACCTCGATAAAATCAAAGCCGCCTGGATATTCCTCAAAGGGGCTAAGACGTGCCAGCAGCGCCTGCTGAGCCTCCTGCCCCTGCAGATGCCCCTGGCGCAACGTCGCCAGAATAAAACGCTCCACCACATTCCCCAGCGCCTGCCCCTGGGGTCGGGCCCGGGTCGCCAGACTGCGCATCAACTCTGCATAGAGGGTACGTGCCTGGCTACCACTGCTGGCATGTAAACGACGCTCTGGAGATAAATCAGCACTGATTACCACCAATCCCCGGCTTAACGCATTGGTACGCAGCAACTGACGGGTGAAGGTTTTACCACTGCCATAAGGACCCACAATAAAGCGAGCCGCGCCTCCCCCTTGCAACAACCGCTCAACATCGCGGTTCAGGGTTGAGATTTCCGCCTCACGCCCAACCTGGAAATAACCCAAACCCTGGGCTGGCACGACACCCGCACGCAGCGGCGTGAGGATGGCATCCCTGAGCGCGGGGGTCAGGGCCTGATCTAGGCCCAGTAGCGGCTGGTTCATCATGCCTGTCTTAGGTACGGGGGACCACTACACCGGTCTGGCCCTGATACTTCCCATTACGGTCTTTATAGGAGACATCGCAGACTTCATCCGATTCAAAGAACAGCATCTGCGCCACCCCTTCATTGGCATATATTTTGGCGGGTAAGGGAGTGGTATTGGAAAATTCCAGGGTGACGTGCCCTTCCCATTCCGGTTCCAGTGGCGTGACATTGACGATGATGCCGCAACGGGCATAGGTGCTCTTACCCAAGCATACCGTCAAGATATTACGGGGGATGCGGAAGTACTCTACCGTGCGAGCCAAGGCAAAAGAGTTGGGTGGAATGATACAAACGTCCGACTGCACATCGACAAAGCTCTTATCATCAAAGTTCTTCGGATCGACAATCGAGGAGTTGATGTTGGTAAAAATCTTAAATTCATTGGCGCAGCGCACATCATAGCCGTAGCTGGAGGTGCCGTAGGAAATCAATTTACCCTGGGGGCCATGACGCACCTGGCCTGGTTCAAAGGGATCAATCATACGGTGGGATTCCGCCATACGGCGAATCCAATGGTCAGACTTAATAGACATTCAGCACCCATCTTTAACGAGCGAAAAGTGGGCTAATCATACTCCAGCTCCCCAAGGGGTCAAACCAGCAAATCCGGGCTGGCTTGACCCAGGTTAGCCATTTAGTCGTCACTCACCTCAAAGCTGGGCAGGCTTTGTTGACCGGCCTGCTGGTAAAGAGCCAAGGTCAATTTAAAGGCGATATCGCGATAGATAGCGGCTTCCTCTCCCTCCGGCTCGGCTATCACCGTCGGTTTACCGGAGTCGGCCTGCTGGCGAATTTTCAGGGTCAGAGGTAACTGGCCAAGCAACTGGGTCTGATAATCCGCCGCGATCCGCTCACCGCCCCCTGCGCCAAAAATAGCCTCGCTATGGCCACAAGCAGAACAACGGTGCAGGCTCATGTTTTCCACCACCCCCAGCACGGGAATCTGCACCTTGCGGAACATCTCCACCCCTTTCTGGGCATCCAACAGGGCAATATCCTGCGGTGTCGTCACTATCACTGCCCCACTCACCGGCATCCGCTGGGCCAGTGTGAGCTGAATATCCCCTGTACCTGGAGGCATATCGACAAAGAGCACATCCAGATCATCCCAAGCGGTTTGGTTGATCAGCTGCTGCAGCGCGCCACTGGCCATCGGCCCACGCCATACCATTGGCTGACGGGTATCGACCAAAAACGCCATCGACATGGCCTGCAGACCATGCGCCTGCAGCGGCGCCATCAGGGTTTCACTGAGGGGCTGAGGACGGGTACCTTCGGCAATGCCCAGCATCATGCCCTGGCTGGGACCATAAATATCCGCATCGAGAATACCGACACGTGCCCCTAGAGAGGCCATGGCCAGAGCCAGATTAACGGTGGTCGTCGATTTGCCTACCCCGCCTTTACCTGAAGCCACAGCCACCACATGCTTCACCCCTGGCAAGGCTGCGATCTTGCTCTGGGAGGCTGGCAGCACCAGAGTCGTTTGCAAACGGACAGGCTGCCCTAACCACTGCTGCAATTGCTGACTTAACAGCCCCTGCTGGGCCTGGGCTGGGTAAGGCAAGCTTACTGCCACCTCCAACACCCCATCCTTAGCCTGCAGATTTAAGCTGCTGGCCAGGGTTTGCCAGGGCTGCTGCAAAAAAGGATCGATAAAAGTCGCCAGTTTGGCACTCAGCTCAGCACTCATCAGGGTTCTCCATCACTCGAACAATTTTCTACTGCGCACACTCAGCATCTGCATCAGGAAGCCTAACAACCTGCCAGCCAGCATGGTGCATTCTGGGCGACACCATTACAGCCTGGTGCGGCAAGCGCAGCCAATAACCGAGCATTCTACTCAAGAATTAGATCAACAACAGTGCTAAAAGCCCATGAGGCTTATCAGTCAGGCCGATAAGCCGTCAACCAACTGGGGCACAGCCACCCGCTCCTACTTGGCCACGAGCAACACACCCGCCTCTTTATGGTGGGTATAGGGAAATTGATCAAAGAGGGCGAAACGAGCAATACGATGGGTATCCGCCAACGCCTCAACATTGGCAAAGAGCGTATCCGGATTACAGGAGATATAGAGGATATGCTGATAGCGGCGCACCAGCTCGATAGTATCCTCATCCAAACCAGCACGAGGGGGATCCACCAGCACCGTAGTGAAATCATAGTCCGCCAGATTCAGCTCACTAAAGCGAAAGCCACCGCCCTGGCCTAACATGGCGGCACTGAACTCCTCACTGGACATCCGCCCAATGCGAACATTGTCGATATGGTTACGTTCGATATTGTATTGGGCCGCGTAAACAGAGCTCTTCGCTATTTCGGTACCAAGTACCCGACGGTAATGACTGGCCAACGCCAGACTAAAGTTACCGTTACCGCAATAGAGCTCCAGCAAGTCACCGGCCAACCCTTCTTCACGACTCACGCTCAGCGCCCACTCCAACATAGCCTCAGCTACCTTGGCATTAGGCTGGGTGAAGGAGTTCTCGACCTGCTTGTAGTGCAGTTGGCGCCCCTCAACCGTCAGCGTCTCTTCCACCCAATCCTGCTTAACTTTGAATTTCTTTTTACGACTACGCCCGACCAACTCCACCCCAAGGTGTTCACGTAGCCAGTGCGCTTGCTCGAGCCAAGTCTCATCTAACGGCTTGTGATACAGCAGGGAAATCAATGCCTGACCAGACAAGGTGGTCAAAAAATCCACCTGAAATAATTTAAAGCGCAGAATTTCTTTATCACGAATGGCATCCAGCAGCTTCGGCATCAATTCATTAATCAAGCGTCCGGCAATGGGGAACTGATCCACCCGGTAATGCTTACGCCCCTCCCCCGGCTCATACATGGCGTAATAGAGATCCTCCCCCTCATGCCACAGGCGAAACTCAGCCCGCATACGAAAATAAGCCGGATCCGAGGCAAAGACTTCCAACTCCGGCGCCTGCAAGGGGGCAAACTGCTGACGCAGCTCCTCGGCCTTTTCTGCTAATAACTGGGGATAGGCTTCGGGGGTAAAATTCAACACTGCTGTCCTCAATCACACTCAAATTCGAAGGCGGCGATTGTAGCACAGCGAGGCAAGCGAACTTACGCAAAAAGATGCACGCCTAGGGGCCTCTCGTTTATAGTATTGGCCACTTTTCATGGACCAAGAGCCGAGCGCCTCGCATGTCTGACGCTATTCGTAAAATTCTTGTTACCAGCGCCCTGCCTTATGCCAATGGGCCTATTCACCTGGGTCACCTGCTGGAATACCTGCAGACCGATATCTGGGTACGTTTCCAAAAACTGCGCGGCCATCAGTGCACCTATGTCTGTGCTGATGACGCCCACGGCACCGCCATCATGCTCAAAGCCGAGCAGATGGGCATTACCGCGGAACAACTGATTGATCAGGTCAACGCCGATCACCAGCGGGACTTCAGTGACTTCCACATTGCCTTTGATAACTACTACTCCACGCATTCACCGGAAAACAAAGCCCTTTCCGAGCTGATTTATACGCGCTTGAAAGAGGCCGGCCACATTGCCAACCGCACCATCGTGCAAGCCTATGATCCGGTAAAAAACCTGTTCCTGGCGGACCGCTTCATCAAGGGCACCTGCCCTCGCTGTAAGGCAGAAGATCAATACGGCGATAACTGTGAGGCCTGTGGCGCCACCTACACCCCCGCTGAGCTGATTAATCCCCGCTCTGCTATTTCAGGCGCCACACCGGTTAACAAAGAGTCCACCCACTTCTTCTTTAAATTGCCGGACTTTGAGGCCTTCCTCAAACAATGGACACGCAGTGGCACCCTCCAACCGGAAGTCGCCAACAAGCTGGCTGAATGGCTCGACAGTGGCCTGCAGGAATGGGACATCAGCCGTGATGCGCCCTACTTCGGCTTCGAAATTCCCGGTGAAAAAGACAAGTTCTTCTATGTCTGGCTGGACGCCCCCATCGGCTACATGGCCAGCTTCAAGAATCTCTGTGATCGTCGTGATGACCTGGACTTTGACGAATACTGGAACAAAGACTCGAAAACCGAGCTGTACCACTTTATCGGCAAAGACATCATCAGCTTCCACGCCCTGTTCTGGCCCTCCATGTTGTCTGCTGCACAGTTCCGTACCCCGACAGCAGTCAATGCCCACGGTTTTGTCACCGTCAATGGCAAAAAAATGTCCAAGTCCCGTGGCACCTTTATTAAGGCACGCACCTACCTGGAGCACCTGGACCCTGAATACCTGCGTTACTACTTTGCCGCCAAACTGACCAGCAATGTCGATGACCTTGACCTTAACCTGGAAGACTTTACCCAGCGGGTGAATGCCGACCTGGTCGGCAAAGTGGTTAACATCGCCAGCCGTTGCGCCGGTTTTATCAGCAAGCAGTTTGATGGGCAGCTCGCCGCCGAACTGGATCAACCAGAACTGGTTGCCGAGTTCCAGCAAGCGGCCACTCAGATCGCCGATTACTATGAAAAGCGTGAATTTGGCCGTGCCGTACGCGACATCATGGCCCTGGCGGACAAAGCCAACCAATATATTGCTGAGCAAGCCCCCTGGGTGCTGGCCAAGCAGGAAGGCCAGGCCGCCAAGGTGCAGGCCGTCTGTACCCAGGGTATTAACCTGTTCCGTCTGCTGATGATCTACCTCAAACCGGTACTGCCCGCCATGAGCCAGCGTGCCGAAGCCTTCCTCAACGAAGAGCTGAATTGGGCCAGCCACCAGCAGTTGCTACTGTCACATCGCGTCAATCCCTTTAGCGCACTGATGACCCGGGTTGATTCCGACAAAGTCGCCGCCATGGTCGAGGCCTCCAAGGAAGAAGCGGCAGCTGCCCAACCCAAAGGGCCGTTGCAGCAAGAGCCCATCGCTGAAACCATCGAGTATGCTGATTTCGCCAAACTGGATTTACGCATTGCCCGCATTGCCAAAGCCGAGCATGTAGAGGGGGCCGACAAGCTGCTGCGCCTCACACTCGACCTGGGTGGTGAAACCCGCAATGTGTTTGCTGGCATTAAATCCGCTTACCAACCGGAACAACTGGAAGGCAAGCTGACGGTGATGGTCGCCAACCTGGCGCCACGCAAAATGAAGTTTGGCATGTCCGAAGGCATGGTTCTGGCAGCGGGCCCTGGTGGCCAGGATCTATGGATTCTGGAACCTCATCAAGGTGCCCAGCCCGGCATGCGGGTTAAATAATGAAGGATGGGGCCGGTTAACCGGCCCCATATCTAATAACCTGAAGCAATAAATCAAAAATATTTAAGATTTAATCGCTATAAATAAGGTAGTTTTGTTCTAACCCTAGTTAGGCGAAAAGCCAATGCAATCAGTACAATAGGCACAGCCCTGGGTGGCACCCAGCGTACTGAGCTGGATAACGGGGCAACCTTATTGATAAGCCAAGCCTGTCTACCCGACAGAAGCCTTGGCACTGAACCTTCCTTAGCAGGATGAGCGAATCTAGCGAATGTCTGACATAGCCCTGATTTTGATCAGCACCATCTTGGTTAATAACTTCGTGCTGGTGCAGTTTCTTGGTCTCTGCCCCTTTATGGGGGTGTCCAATAAGCTGGAAACCGCCATGGGCATGTCCTTGGCCACCACCTTTGTGCTGACCCTCTCCTCCCTATGCAGCTACCTGACGTTTAGCTACATTCTTGAGCCTCTGGGCCTGGCCTATCTGAAAACCATTGCCTTTATTCTGGTGATTGCCGTGGTGGTGCAGTTCACTGAAATGGTGGTGCATAAAACCAGCCCAGTCCTGTACAAAGTATTAGGTATTTTCCTACCCCTGATTACTACCAACTGCGCTGTGCTAGGGGTCGCCCTACTCAACATCAACAAACAAAATTCCCTGGTGGAGTCCCTGTTTTATGGCTTTGGCGCTGCCCTGGGCTTCTCCCTGGTACTGGTGCTATTTGCCGCCATGCGCGAGCGCCTTGCCGTAGCCGATGTGCCCAAGCCCTTTAAAGGCTCAGCGATTGGCATGATCACTGCGGGGCTGATGTCATTGGCCTTCCTTGGCTTTACCGGTCTGGTTCAGATTTAAGGAGCCGCCCGTGAGCCTGGTTATTTACGCCATCCTAGCCCTTCTCGGCCTGGCCCTGATTTTCGGCGCCATCCTCGGTTACGCTGCCATCCAGTTTAAGGTGGAGGGCAATCCCTTAGTCGATCAAATTGATGCCCTGCTGCCACAAACCCAGTGCGGCCAATGTGGCTACCCTGGCTGCCGTCCCTATGCCGAAGCCATTGCCGGTGGCGATGCCATTAACAAATGCCCGCCTGGAGGGCAGGGAACGATTGACTCCTTGGCCGACCTCCTAGGGGTTGAGTCGATCCCTCTTGATTCTGAACATGGCGCTGAACAGCCCAAGTCGGTCGCCTATATCCGTGAAGACGAGTGCATCGGCTGCACTAAATGTATTCAAGCCTGCCCGGTGGATGCCATCCTCGGTGCGGCCAAACAAATGCACACGGTCATTGCCAGCGAATGTACCGGCTGTGATCTCTGTGTCGAACCCTGCCCGGTTGACTGTATTGACATGCTTCCTCTGCAAACCACTATCCAAAACTGGTCCTGGCCGGCTCCCCAGTCACAGCTCATTGCCACTGACCGTGGTCGCGGCATCGCAGCGGGAGGCCACTGATGAACTCACCGCTACGTTTGTGGGACTTTAACGGCGGTGTGCATCCACCTGAGAACAAAGCACAGTCGACCCGCACGCCGATCAGCCAGCCACCGTTACCCGAGTTGCTGATTCTGCCCTTGAAACAACATGCAGGGGCAGCGGCAGAGCCCATCGTCAATGTCGGGGAACGGGTACTCAAGGGGCAGCTATTAGCCGAACCCTATGGTCGGGTCAGTGCCGCCATTCATGCACCGACCTCCGGCACCATCATCGCCATCGCCCCCCATGCTGTTCCCCATCCTTCGGGCATGGCAGACCTCTGCATCCACTTGCGGCCCGATGGTGAAGAGCGTTGGACTGAACTCACCCCCCTGCGCGACTACATGCATGCCAGCCGTGATCAGGTCTTGGAACACCTGCGCCTACATGGCATTGCAGGCTTAGGGGGAGCGGGCTTCCCTACCGATGTTAAGCTCAATACCCCCGAACATGACCCTATCGACACCCTGATTCTCAACGGTGCCGAGTGTGAGCCCTACATCACCGCCGATGACATGCTGATGCGTGAACGCGCCGACGAAATCGTGCGGGGTGGCGAAGTCCTCGCCTGGCTATTGGGTAATCCCCGGGTATTAATCGGCATTGAAGATAACAAGGCCGAAGCCATTAGCGCCATGCAGGAAGCCGCTGGCCGCAGTCTGATTCCTATGCAGGTGGTGGTCATTCCCACCAAGTACCCATCAGGCGGCGCCAAGCAACTCACCTATCTGCTGACCGGGCGTGAAGTCCCAAGCTCCGGCCGTTCCCATGAAATTGGAGTCATCTGCTGTAATGTCGGTACTGCCGCGGCAGTCTTCCGTGCCACCAGCCTGGGGGAGCCGTTAATCAGTCGTATTACCACCCTCACTGGCCAAGCCTTGGCCAACCCCTGCAATGTCGAAGCCTTGCTGGGAACGCCCATGCAGCACCTGCTGCAATATGCCGGCTTACATTCCTACCAGCTTAACCAGCTTATTATGGGCGGCCCGATGATGGGTTTTGCCATTGAAGAACTCGGCACTCCCATTACCAAGGTGACCAACTGCCTGATTGCCGGCACCCTGGAGGAATTCCCTCCCGCCCCCCCCAGCCAGGCCTGCATCCGCTGCGGGCTTTGTGAACAGGCTTGCCCAGCCGACCTGCTGCCCCAGCAACTGTACTGGTTTGCCCGCGCGCAAGAGTACGATAAAGCCGAACAATTCAACCTGTTTGACTGTATTGAATGTGGTGCCTGTGCCTATGTTTGCCCCAGCCATATTCCGCTGGTGCAACATTATCGCCATGCCAAGGATGCCATCCGCCTTGAGCAGGTGGAACAGCAAAAAGCCGAGCATGCCCGCATTCGCTTTGAAGCCCGTCAGGCACGCTTGGCCCGTGAGCAGGAAGAAAAAGAAGCCAAGCGCAAGGCCCGTGCGGCGGAAGCAGCACAGATGCAGGCCCTGCGTCAGCAAAAAAGTGCTGCCCCCACGGCCCCGGCAAGCGGCACAACTGTAGCTCCCGCCGCCAGCGCTGATATCAAGGCGCTGAAAACCGCTGCGGCCGTAGCCCGTACCAAACTGAAAAAGGCCGAAAAGGCCTTGGCCGCCGCCCAGGAAGCTGGAGAAGACACCAGTGCCCTGCAAGCGGAATTGCAGAGCCTGCAACAGGCCAATGCCGAGGCAGAACAAGCCCTGCAGCAGGCCGAGCAATCTAACAATGCCCCAGCGGCAACGGCCAGTGTCGACCTCAAGGCGCTCAAAACTGCCGCGGCCGTAGCCCGTACCAAACTGAAAAAGGCCGAAAAGGCCTTGGCCGCCGCCCAGGAAGCCGGGGAAGACACCCGTGCCCTGCAAGCGGAACTGCAGAGCCTGCAACAGGCCAATGCCGAGGCAGAACAAGCCCTGCAGCAGGCCGAGCAATCTAACAATGCCCCAGCGGCAACGGCCAGCGTTGACCTCAAGGCGCTCAAAACTGCCGCGGCCGTCGCCCGTACCAAACTGAAAAAGGCCGAAAAGGCTTTGGCCGCCGCCCAGGAAGCCGGGGAGGACACCCGTGCCCTGCAAGCGGAACTGCAGAGCCTGCAACAGGCCAATGCCGAGGCAGAACAAGCCCTGCAGCAGGCTGAGCAGGCTAACAACGCCCCAGCGGCAACGGCCAGCGTCGACCTCAAGGCGCTCAAAACTGCCGCGGCCGTCGCCCGTACCAAACTGAAAAAGGCCGAGAAAGCTTTGGCCGCCGCCCAGGAAGCCGGGGAAGACACTAGTGCCCTGCAAGCGGAACTGCAGAGCCTGCAACAGGCCAATGCCGAGGCTGAACAAGCCCTGCAGCAGGCTGAACAAGCTAACCATGCTCCGCTAACCGCCACTGCTGTCACCGCTAGCCCAGATCTCAAGACTCTCAAGATTGAAGCGGCCACTGCACGGACCAAGGTCAAAAAGGCACAGCAGGCGCTGCAACTGGCTCAGGATAAAGGCTTGGAAACCGCTACCCTCAGCCAGACCCTGGCTGAACTACAGAGCAAGGCTGAGGCCGCCGAGCAGGCATTGGCCGAGGCAGAAGCCCAAGCTAATCCACAGCACAAAGCGGACCCGCAAACCCTGAAGCAACTTAAAATTACCCTGGCGCTGGCTAATGCTCATCTCAAGAAAACCGAGCGACAGTATGCTCAGGCGCAAGCCGCCGGTGAAGAGACCGAGGCCATTAGCCAGGAGCTCGAGCAAGCCCGTCAACAAGTAGCCCTGGCTCAGCAAGCGCTGACCGCGGCGGAAGGTTAGTATTTATGGCTTACATGCACGCAAGCTCTCCCTACGCCCATCAACCAGTCAGCACCGCCAAGGTGATGCGCACCGTCCTGTTCGCCACCCTGCCTGGCTTAGCCACTCTGACCTGGCTATTTGGCTGGGGCTCGCTGATCCAGCTCTTGCTCGCTTCTTTGACCGCACTCTGCTGTGAAGCTGCAGTCTTAGCCCTGCGCGGTCGCCCCATTCGCTTTTACCTGAAGGATAACAGCGCCCTGGTGACTGCCTGGTTACTGGCTTTATCGCTACCGGCATATGGCCCCTGGTGGCTGGTTGTCTTGGGCACGGCGGTGGCCATCATTATTGCCAAGCAGCTTTACGGCGGACTGGGCTACAACCCCTTCAACCCGGCCATGATTGGCTATGCCCTGCTACTAATTGCCCTGCCTGTGCCCATGACCCAGTGGAGTCTGCCCCTGCAACTGGCCCAGTGGCCTGATTTTTCCGATGCCCTGAGCCTGATCTTCGCTGGCAATCTGGCCTTGCCTGATGCCCTGACTGCCGCCACCCCGTTGGATGCCGTACGGCATAAAGGCGGACTGACGCTGAGTGAGCTCTGGCAAAACCATGCCACCCTTGCCACCGCCTGGCCTGCCTGGGTATGGCTTAGTCTCGCCTGGACCCTGGGCGGACTCTATATGCTCTACACCCGCATTATCACCTGGCATATCCCCGTCAGTTTAGTAGCCAGCCTGCTGCTTATTTCAGGGTTGTTTTATGCTGGCGATCCCAGCAACTACTCCACTCCTAGTTTTCACTTACTGGCTGGTGCAACCCTCTTCGGTGCCTTTTTTATCGCCACCGATCCGGTCACCGCAGCCACCAGTAATAAGGGCAAACTGATTTACGGTGCCGGTATTGGCATCCTGCTCTTTAGCATCCGCAGCTTTGGCAATTATCCTGATGCCATGGCCTTTGCCGTGTTGCTAATGAACCTGAGCGCTCCCTTTTTGGATTACTACACCCAACCGCGCACCTATGGCCATCAAAAAGCCAAACGTGGGCTGCCAAAGAAGGGTTAAGTCAGTATGTTGCTAAGTTCTATTCGTACTAACAGCTTAGGCCTTGGGCTTTTCGCCATCCTCACTGCCGCCGCCATTGCCCTGACCCAGGTATGGACGGCGCCACGGATTGAAGCCAACCGCACCGCCGCCGCCACCCGTGCATTGGATGAAATTATTCCCCCCAGCGCCCATGATGAGCCCTTCTTTGCGCACCCGCTGCCAATTGCGGCAGGTAGTCTGGGCTATGAACAGGAAACCACCGCCTATCAGGCACGCCTGCAAGGTAAGGTGGAGGCTGTCATTCTGCCAGTCAGTGCACCCGATGGTTATAGCGGTGCAATTGAGCTGGTTGTGGGTATCTGGGCGGATGGCCGTTTAGCCGGGGTGCGGGTGCTGCAGCATAAAGAAACCCCAGGACTGGGGGATAAGATTGAGACGCGCAAATCCGACTGGATTCACAGTTTTGCAGGACTCAGCCTAACCGCTGTGCCTGAACAAGCCTGGGCCGTCAAAAAAGACGGGGGGCAGTTTGACCAGTTTACCGGTGCCACCATTACCCCCAGGGCCATCGTTCATGCCGTTGAACGTGCCCTGCAATACTTTAATCACCAGCGTGCCAAGCTGCTCAGCGCGGAGGCAAGCAAAGATGGCTAATTACACTGAAATCACCCAACAAGGGTTATGGAAAAACAACCCTGCCCTGGTACAACTACTGGGGCTGTGTCCACTGCTGGCGGTAACCGGTTCAGTGGTCAACGCCCTGGGTCTGGGATTGGCTACCATCATCGTACTGACCGGCTCCAACCTGGCGGTTTCCTTGATTCGCAATCATGTGCCGGATGCGGTGCGCCTGCCAACCTTTGTGATGATCATCGCCTCCTTCACCACCTGTGTTGAATTGTTGATGCAGGGCTTTACCTACGAGCTGTACGAAATACTCGGCATCTTTATCCCCCTGATCGTCACCAACTGCGTCATTCTCGGCCGGGCCGATGCCTTTGCCAGCAAAAATCCCGTCGTGCCTGCGGTGCTGGATGGCTTGATGATGAGCCTAGGCTTTACCCTGGTGCTCGTGCTGCTTGGCGCAATTCGTGAGGTTCTGGGACAGGGCACGCTCTTTAGCCAAATGGAGTTGCTCTTCGGCCCCATGGCCAAAGACTGGGTATGGGTGGTTTTCAGCGATTACCCCGGCTTTCTGTTTGCCGTCCTCCCCCCTGGCGCCTTTGTCGCCCTGGGCCTGTTAATAGCGCTGAAAAATATCATTGATGCCCGCCTGAAAGAGCGCCAGGCCAAGCACCAGCCCAAAGCAGAGCCCAGTCCCAGTAGACGGGTACGGGTCACAGGCAATATCAGCTAAGGGTGAGCAATGAACAAGGCTAAACGGCTGGAAATGTTCCAGCGTCTGCAGCGGGAGAATCCTCACCCCACCACGGAGCTGGATTACAGTACCCCCTTTGAGTTACTGGTAGCGGTATTACTGTCGGCGCAAGCCACCGATAAAGGAGTTAACAAGGCTACAGCCAAGCTCTTTCCGGTGGCCAACACCCCTCAAGCCATGCTGGACCTTGGCCTTGATGGTCTCAAGGAATACATCAAAACCATTGGTCTCTATAACACCAAAGCTGAAAACCTGCTCAAAACCTGTCAGATCCTGTTGCAGCAACACCAGGGTGAGGTTCCACAGAGCCGTGCAGCACTTGAAGCGCTGCCTGGCGTCGGGCGTAAAACTGCCAACGTGATACTCAACACCGCCTTTGGCCAACCAACCATCGCGGTAGACACCCATATTTTCCGCGTTGCTAACCGCACCGGCTTGGCTCCAGGGAAAGACGTGCTGGAAGTTGAGAAAAAGCTGCTGCGCCATGTTCCCCGTGAGTTTAAGCAGGATGCCCATCACTGGCTGATTTTACATGGCCGCTATATCTGCATTGCCCGCAAACCCCGTTGCGGTGCCTGCGTATTGGCGGATTTATGTGATTTTGCTGATAAGATACTCGACTAAGACTAAGCTGATTCGCATAAGCCATGCCTGGCCCGAGCTAGGCGAAGGAATAAGGAGATCCCATGCGCAAACTGGGTTACACCCTGCTCTCATTGGTGTTTATCCTGTTTGGGCTCTATCTCACCTTACCGACCAGCCTCCCCCTCGCACTGGATGCCTATCTCGGTTGGAAGCAACCCGGCTGGCAGCTTAAGGGCATTCAATTTGAGCACCCCACCCTCGAACACTGGCGCTTCCAACATCTGGTGCTAGAAGGTCCCGAAGCCGAACTCCAGCTCAAGGACCTCAACCTGCTCTATCACCCCCTGCAGCTCTGGCGCGAAGGACGACTGCAGCAATTGCACATCCGGGAAGCACAACTACTACCACGCACCAGTAGCAACCCTGGGCAGAGCGCTCTGCCGCCCTTGCCTCCGTTAGCGCCTTCCTACTGGCTGGCACGCTTGCCTGCCGATGAGGTGTTACTCAATCGGCTGCTGATATCTTCCCCCCAGGCGGAGTTGGATATTGGTATCCAAGGCTATGCCAAAGAGCTGCGTCTGCAGGGCGAGCTACGCCAGCCTGATCGTCCCAATCTTGCTTTAAATGCCCGCTTGAGCCCGGATGACCAAGCTGAGTTTGAACTCTTTAATGATCAGCAGCAGCTCACCCTGCAGCTCGGCTGGCTACCACCCAGCCCACAACAACCTTTGGCATTTCGCTTCAATTTGCAGGGGCAAAGCGCTCTACCCTGGCCGGCACTGGCAAGCCTGAATGGTCAACTGGCGGGTAAGCTCGCCCTGGAGCAGCAAGGTTTACGCTTGACCCTCACCCCCGGCAGTGAACTGGCAGGGCCACTCCAACTCGCCCCCCTGCCTTCGGGTGAAGTACAACTATTAGTTGAGCAACCCACCGAACTGCTCTGGCAAGCTGGGCAGAATCTGCCTGCACTGCAGGCTGGAAGTCTGAGCCTGCAAACCCACTTCCCGGAACGTCCGCAAGATCAACTACTGCTACTGATTGATGAGATCGGCCATGAACGCTTGGCCGGCACCCTGCTCGCCAGTCTCAGCCAGCTAACCGGCTTGGGTATTGAACAGGGCCAATTACAGCTGGCACTTCCCCTTAGCCTGACCCCAACCGAACAACAGGGCTGGTTGGTCAGCCTGTTGCAGGGGGGCAATCTCAAGCTGAAAGCACGGCACCCGCAACAAGGCCCGCTCCCTGAGCTCAAGCTGAACTGGAACAGCGCCTTAACCCTGCTTTGGCAGGCTCAGCAAGGTAGCCTGCTGCAAGCTCCCTGGAGCGCACAGCTAGAACTCGCCGCCTGGCAAGCACTCGCACCCCAACGCTGGCAGCTGCAACTAGAGCGCCTGTTAATCCCTCCTGATGCCCCTCCCGCCTTTGCCATGCAGGGCAAAAGCAGCCAGTTGCAGCTAGGCTCCCTCGCCCTAACCAGCCAAATCAAACTCACTGGGCTGGAAGGTCGCACAGGTTTTGACTTCAATCTCAGTAGCGCCAACAGCCAGCTCAAAGCCAGCGGACAATTGGCTGAGCGCAATCTCGGTCAACTCAGTGCACGCTTGGCACTGGCCGAGCTGCAGCCCTGGCTGTCCCTGCCGCCAGAAGCCAGCATCAGCGGCCAGGCTGAGTGGGCGGGGCAATGGCAGTGGCAAAAGACGCTATTCGTCAGCGGCCGTGGCCGTGCCGACATCAACTTACAATGGCCGGAGTGGCCAGAAGTCAAAGGCCTTAGTCTGGCCTATCGCTTGGATGGCGAGCCCGAGCGAGGCAGCCTTAATCTGGATGCCAGTTTGGCGCATTATCCTTTAGCCGGTTTAGCCGATTTACGTCTGCAATCCCACATAGGTTATAGCCCAGAAGGTTATGCCATCCAGCTGGATCAATTCAGCCTGCAAGCACTCAGTGGCCGACTAAGAGTTGCTCCCACCCAGTTCAACTGGCCAGGTGAGATTCAAACCTATCTCTATCTGGAAGACCTTTCCCTCAGCGAACTGCTTGGCCTACGCCCCAACCTGGGGGTACGGGGTAAGGGCTCTCTGAAAGGTGCTCTGCCTATCCGTTATGACCACCAGGGACTGCATATTCGTCAAGGCTACCTAAGCACCAGTACCACAGGTGGCTCCCTGAGCTACAGCCTTAACCAAAACGCCTTACAGCTGGCTCAGCAGTATCCGCAAATCAGTTCCGTAGCGGCCCTGCTGGAAGACTTCCGCTATCAGAGCCTGGATGCCGAAGTCGACTACGCACCGGATGGCACCCTGGTGCTCAATACCCAACTCAGTGGCCACAACCCTGAATTTGAGCAAGGGCGCCAGGTTAACTTCAATATCCGTATTGAGGAAAACCTACTGCAACTATTACGCTCCTTGCAGCTAACCGGAAAGCTCAATACAGTACTGGGAGAGCGCATCAAGAATGAGCTGGAGAAATCGCCATGAACAGAGAGATGGGTACCCGATGAACAAAGTCTACCCAGCCTTGCTTGGCCTAACCCTGGTGTTAAGTGGTTGTGCCCCGACCGTCAAGGTGGAAACCCCTGACAAGCCCATCACCATCAACCTCAATGTAAAAATTGAACATGAGGTACTGGTGAAGCTCGATAAGCAGATTGACACTCTGCTAAATGAACACAGCGACCTGTTTTAAGGAGCAGTTATGGCAAGCTGGAAATACCTGCTCAGCCTTCTGAGCGCACTACTGCTAAGCCTGAGTGCCTGGGCGTTAAGCCTGGATGAAGCCAAAAATAAAGGCCTGGTAGGGGAAAGCAACCGCGGCTATCTGGTCGTCTTAAGTGGTGGCAAAGAGGTGCAAGCCCTGGCCGATGAGGTCAATCGTAAACGCCGTAGCGTTTATCAAGAGAATGCTAAAAGCGCCGGCGTCACCCTAGAGATTATGGAACAGCGTATTGGCCAACGCTTATTTGAAATGGCTAATCCTGGACAAATGGTGCAGAACCCCAGTGGTCAATGGTTAAAGAAGTAGGCAATTGCCAGAATCGAAGTCTAAAAAGGGAGCCGCAGCTCCCTTTTTTATTCCCAGACCAGGATGTGATTGAGTGATGCCTGCTACCTGGCAACGAGTTAGTGGCCTAAGCCCTTCCCCGCATCCTTGGCATTAATCAGCTCAATTTTGTAACCATCGGGATCCTCCACAAAGGCAATCACCGTTGTGCCGCCTTTGACAGGACCAGGCTCCCGGGTCACTTTGCCACCACTGAGCTTAATCTGCTCGCAAGTCGCATAGATATCAGCTGTTTCGATAGCGATATGACCATAAGCTGTGCCTAACTCATAAGCATGGGTATCCCAGTTATAGGTTAACTCCAGCACTGCCTCTTCGCTTTCTTCACCATAGCCGACAAACGCCAGGGTGTAGCGGTATTCCGGATTTTCGGATGTACGCAGCAAGCGCATACCTAGAACCTGGGTGTAAAACTCGATAGAACGCTCCAGGTTCGTTACCCGCAGCATGGTGTGTAGAATTCGCATTGGTCTTCCTTTTTCCCTCGCTCAAATGCAAACACCCCGGTTAAGCCGGGGTGTTGGTAAATAAGGCCTGTTACTCTGCTTTTCAATCGTCCAGCAGTTGGCGACCTTTTCCTGCGGCAATGCGCATACGCAGTGCATTCAGCTTAATGAAACCAGCCGCATCTTTCTGATCGTAAGCGCCGGCGTCATCTTCAAAGGTAGCAATGTTGGCATCGAACAAACTGTCTTCAGACTGACGGCCTACCACGATTACATTGCCCTTATACAGCTTCACGCGCACCTTACCGTTCACATGCTGCTGAGAATAATCGATCATTGCCTGCAGCATCTTGCGCTCTTCAGACCACCAGAAGCCGTTATAGACCAGGCTGGCATAACGCGGCATCAGCTCATCTTTCAGGTGAGCCACTTCACGGTCAAGCGTGATTGATTCGATGGCACGGTGCGCTTTCAGCATGATGGTGCCTCCTGGGGTCTCGTAGCAACCACGGGACTTCATGCCAACAAAGCGGTTTTCCACCAGATCCAGACGACCAATACCATTCGCCCCACCCAAACGGTTAAGGGTTTCCAGTACCTGTGCAGGACTCATGGGAGTATCGTTAATCGCAACGATGTCGCCCTTCTCGTAAGTCAGCTCAACATAGGTTGCTTCGTTGGGCGCCTGTTCCGGCGACACGCTCCAACGCCACATATCTTCCTCGGCCTCAAACCAAGGATCTTCCAGCGGACCGCCTTCATAGGAGATATGCAACAGGTTGGCATCCATCGAGTAAGGTGACTTTTTGCCACGCTTCATCTCAACCGGGATGTTATTCAGCTCACAGTAATCCAACAATTTTTCGCGGGAGTTCAAATCCCACTCGCGCCAGGGTGCAATCACTTTAACCCCGGGCTTCAGCGCATAGGCACCCAGTTCAAAACGTACTTGGTCATTGCCTTTTCCGGTAGCGCCGTGAGAAATCGCATCAGCACCGGTTTCATTGGCAATTTCGATCAGGCGCTTGGCAATCAGAGGGCGAGCAATTGAAGTACCCAGCAGATATTCCCCTTCATAGAGTGCATTGGCACGGAACATGGGGAACACGAAGTCACGCACAAACTCTTCGCGCAGGTCTTCAATGTAAATCTCTTTCACCCCCAGGGCCTGGGCCTTGGCTCGCGCGGGCTCCACTTCTTCTCCCTGACCAAGGTCGGCAGTAAAGGTCACCACTTCACATTGATAGTTTTCCTGCAGCCACTTGACGATTACGGACGTATCCAAACCACCAGAGTAGGCCAGCACGACTTTTTTTACGTTGGACATGATTGCTCCGTCTTGCTGCCATTCACAGGGGAAAGCCTCCCCGCTCAACAGGGAGGCATTATCTAACAGGGTTATAGATAAAGCAAAACAGCGAAATATTTTCTTTACTGATGCCGGTCATCATTTGAGCTAATGCGACCTGGGCGGGCTCACCACCCCGATCGGATGGCTAGTTACCCTCAGCCTGCTCAACTACCTGTGCTTGACCACTGTCCAGTCCCAGCTCCTGATCTTCGCGGTCCAGGCGGATAGTTACCCGGCGGTTACGGGCACGGTTTTCTGGTGTTTTGTTATCCACCACCGGATAACGCTCACCATGGAAGCGGGTAATAATCATGTTTTCAGGAATACCGAGCTTAACCAGGAAAGCGGTTACCTCCTGCGCCCGCTTTTTCGACAGATCACGGTTGAGCAGGCGGCGTCCCTGACTATCAGAATGGCCATCGATATAAATCGAATGCACTTCTTTATCCACACTCAGATAGTGCGCCATGACTTTCAAACGCTCTTTCGCCGCATCCGACAATTCCCATTCCGCTGCATTAAAGAGCACCGCGGTGCGCGCAATCTGGCGGAAGTTAACCGGCAACAGCTGGGCAACACAGCCCATGTAATCTTGGTAGGCCGCTTTAAAATTCACCGAGGAAACCTGTACCCGCAGGGTTTCATTGCTCCCCCGCCATTGCGGCGCACTAAAGGTCGGCACCTTGCCTTGATAGAGGCTTGCCAGCATCAACTCTGCTTCACGAGATGCGACCCCAGCACGCTCACCTTCATTCAGATTAACCTTGCCTATACGTGCTGTAGGCTCACCTGGACGCCAAGCCGGCGCCTCCGCTACCAGCTCAGCAGAACCTTGCAACATTTCACGTTGCAAGGCTTCCAGATAAAACTTCAGCGGCTCGCCCGCTTCATGCTCAAATACCACTTCACCAAAAGCGGGGATGTTATGGCTCAGGCGACACATAAAAGGAGATTGATCCAACTGCCATTGGGTATTTTCTAAACCTGCGGCAAAGGTAACCGCCTGGGCAGGTAGACTGACCAGCAAGGCTAAACACAGGGCTAACCCGCGCAAAATCCCCATAACAATACGACACCTGGACATGGATGTGGCCTGTATATCGGCCAATATCTAACAAGCTTAAGGGGCGGCCCACTGCCTCGGCAAGCCAAACTCCATTGCGCGTCCAGACAAAGTTTTATGCTCATGTTTGTCGGCGCACGGCCATATTGTTAGAATTCGCCTCCCTTTTTATTGACGGCGAGCAAGCTAATGACAACCTCTGCAGCCATGAGTAGTCGCTTTCGCGGCTATCTTCCGGTAGTGGTCGATGTAGAAACGGCGGGCTTCAATGCGGCCACCGACGCCCTGCTGGAAATTGCCGCTGTTACGCTACGCATGGACGAACAGGGGTTACTCTGGCCGGATCAGGTGCTGGACTGCCACCTTCATCCTTTTGAAGGGGCTAACTTAGAAGCCAGCGCACTGGAGTTTACCGGTATTGATCCCTTTGCCACCGAGCGCCAAGCTATTGCCGTTTCCGAGCCAGAAGCACTGGAGCAGGTCTTCAAGCCCATTCGTCAGGCGGTCAAAGCCAATGGCTGCAAGCGGGCCATTTTAGTCGGCCACAATGCCTCTTTCGATCTTGGCTTTGTCAATGCTCTGGTTGAGCGCTGCAGCTATAAGCGCAATCCCTTCCATCCCTTTTCCAGCTTTGACACTGCCACCCTGGCGGGGCTGGCCTATGGCCAAACCGTCCTCGCCAAAGCCTGTGACGCCGCCCAGATCGAGTTCAGCAATAAAGAGGCCCATAGCGCCCGCTATGATGCTCTGAAAACCGCCGAGCTGTTTTGTGCCATCGTCAATCGCTGGCAGGCCTTAGGGGGCTGGCCGCTCCTTAATGAACAGGACGAACAGGCAGAGCAGACGCCGGCCTGAGTGCCAGTCCTCCAGGCTTGCTACGTCAATAAGCGCAATAGCCAAAAGAAAATGGCGACCCACCGGATCGCCATTTCGCTAATACTGCCCACTACTATCGCCGGCTTAAGGCAAAATTTGTGGCTCTTGCTCCAGCTCAACCTGGTAACGCTGCCAGACTGCCTGGCGGATCTCTGCGGCTAACGCCTGCAACTGACGGCCATCTCCCTGACCGTAGTGCACCAGCACCAGTGCCTGTTGCTCATGCACACCCACTCCCTGACGGCGCATGCCTTTATAACCGAGCTGATCGATCAACCAACCAGCCGCCAGCTTATAACCTTCCCCATCGGGATAAGCGACTAGAGCAGGGAAACTTTCCTTAAGCTTTTGATAGTGAGCAGCACTCACCCAAGGATTTTTGAAAAAACTACCCGCATTACCTAGCACCGCAGGATCAGGCAGCTTACTTTGACGCACTGCAATCACCGCCTCGGCCACCTGTGCAGGAGTAGGATGCTTGATGCCCCATGCCGCCAATTGCGTATTCAGGGCTGCATAACCCAGCTTGGGCTGACCATCGGGCTGGAGGCGCAATTCCACCGCCGTAATAATGAACCCCTTACCTTCCGCTTGCTTAAACAAACTGTCGCGATAGGCAAAACGGCATTGCTGATTTTCCAACTCAATAAAGCGAAGAGATTGGCTATCCAAACAACGCACCCTGACCAGCACATCGGCAAGCTCAACGCCATAGGCACCAATATTCTGCACCGGTGCGGCCCCCAAAGTGCCAGGGATTAAGGCCAGATTTTCCAAACCCTGCCAGCCCTGCGCCAGACTATAGAGCACCAGCTGATGCCAGTTTTCCCCCGCTCCGGCTTCCAGCAGGATAGTCCTGTCCTGTTGCCGCACGCGCTTGCCCAGAATATGCATATGCACGGTCAGGCCTGGCAAATCCTCTAGCAGAACAACATTGCTGCCACCTCCCAACACCCGCCAACTGAGACCCAGCTGCTTGGCACTGGCGATGGCCTGGTGCAACTGCTCTTCAGAATCAACCTGGCAAAAGTACTCGGCTGTTGCCTGAAAACCCAGGGTATTAAACCTGGTCAGGTCGTAGTGGCGCTGCCAGTTCGCAGGAACTGCAACAGAGGAAGATACACCCAGTGTCAATTTATTTACCCTTTACTTGGCCTGCACCCGACAGTAGCGGCCGCTTATCTCAATGGGGTTGCAGCTGAGCTAGCCAATACTGGCAGCCTGCTTCGACCAGATCCAATACCTGAGCAAACCCCTCTGCCCCACCATAGTAAGGATCTGGCACCTCGTCCTCGGCCACCCCCGGCACCGGCTGCAGAAATAGTGCCACTTTAGCCTGAAGATGAGGGGGGCACAGGCGCCGCAGGTTAGCCAGATTCTGCTTATCCATGGCCAAGATCAGATCAAAGCGCACAAAGTCCTCTGCAACCACCTGGCGCGAGCGTAACCCGGCCAGCTCATAACCGCGCGCCCTGGCGGCCGCCTGGGTGCGGGGATCAGGCGGCTCTCCAGCGTGGGTTGCCGAAGTACCGGCGGAATCCACTTCCACCGACTTGGTTAACCCTGCACGGGCTACCAGCGCCCGCATCACCCCGTCGGCCGTTGGCGAGCGGCAGATATTGCCCAAGCATACGAACAGCACACGCTTCATCCTGGCTGCCCCTGTGCGGCCAACCAGTCCCTCACCCGCTGCAGGTCTGCGGCGGTATCAATCCCAGCTGGCGGCACCTGTAGCGCCTGCGCTACCTGAATACGTCCACCATTCTCCAGCACCCGCAACTGCTCCAGACACTCCCATTGCTCAAGTGACGAGCTGGGCCAACTGACAAAACGATTGAGCAATCCCACCCGGTAGGCATAAAGACCAATATGACGTTGGGCAGGCAACCCTGCTGGCAAGCTGGTCAGGGTACCCGACAAGGCGGCATCACGCGGCCAGGGAATGGGCGCCCGACTAAAATAAAGGGCACGGCCCTGCTGATCCTGCACCAGTTTCACCACATTCGGATTTTGCCACTGCGCAAGATCCGCTAAAGGCTCCGCCAGAGTAGCCATGTCAGCTTCCGAATGGACCTGCAAGAGCCCTGCTACCTGATCAATCAAGCTGGGGGGTAACAGCGGCTCATCCCCCTGCACATTGACGACAATCGCGTCATCCGCCAGCTGTAACTGGCTCGCGACTTCCTGCAGACGATCCGTGCCGGACGGATGGCTCGCCGCCGTCATACAGACCTCGGCACCAAATCCCCGTGCTACCTCAGCAATCCGCTCATCATCAGTAGCAATATAAATTTGTTGGGCTTGGCTTTGTTTAGCCTGGCGCCACACCCGCTCAATCATCGTCTGCCCGGCCAAGTCCAGCAATGGCTTACCTGGCAGGCGACTCGAGGCGTAGCGCGCAGGGATAACAACGATAAAGCTCATGTTTAGTGCTTCTTCTTCCGTTGTTGACGCTCTTCACTACTGAGTTGGCGGGCTTCCGATTCCAACATCACAGGAATGCCATCCCGCACTGGATAAGCCAGCCCGCTGGCATAACACACCAGCTCCTGCTGCTCCGGATGCCACTCCAGCGGCGCTTTGGTAACCGGGCAAACCAATAATTCCAACAGTTGCTTATCCATGATTAACCTCGTCAACCTTTAATACAGTGGCCAAACGCTGTTGTAGCGCTTGCCAGAATTCGGCCGGAAGCTGGGCCTCCACCGGGAGATACCAAGCATTGGCCGGAGCAAAGGCCTGGCATTTTACCGCATCTTTACTGGTCATCAGTAAAGGTAAGTCCTGATAGGGCTGTAAGTCGTGCGGCTGATAGGCGTAATGATCCGGTTTTGCCAAAGGAATCGGCTTTAATCCCGCCGCCTCCAGGGTCGCAAAAAAACGCTGGGGATGCCCTATCCCGGCCATCGCATACACAGACTGGCCCTGTAAAGCCGCCAGCGGCTGTCGCTCCTGCCCCCCTACCGACTGCAACTCACCGGGCTGCAGCTGCATCGACCAATACGGCACAGCAATCGGAAGTGGCTTAGCAAGAGGCCCATTCACCACACAGAAATCCACTTCTGCCAAACGCTGTGCCGGCTCTCGCAGTGGCCCTACCGGCAGGCAGTGACCATTGCCCAAGCCCCTGGCACCATCAATAACGGCGATTTCCAGCTGGCGGCCTAAACGGTAATGCTGCAAGCCATCATCGGCGACGATGATGTCCACCTCTGCCTGAGCAAGTAGCAACTTAACTGCCTCTACCCGCTGTGGACTCACCACTAGCGGACACTTGAGGCTACGGGCTAACAAACAGGGCTCATCTCCTGCCGCCATCGCCTGGGTCTGGGCTGTCACCCAAAGCGGGAAAGGCCCTTGGCCGCCATAACCACGGGAAACAATCCCCACACGCCAGCCCTGTGCCTGTAACCAACGCACTAATGCCTGGGTCAATGGGGTTTTGCCAGTGCCTCCCAGGCTGATATTGCCTACAACCAGCACCGGTACCGGCGCCTGCCAGGCCTCTGGCTGTAGCCGTTGACGGCGACGTTGCGCCAAGCGGCGAAACAAGTGCTCTAGCGGCGCCGCCAAGCCCAACCAACCCGGCTCATCACGGTACCAAGCCTGCTCTAACCACTTCATTGGCTTTGTGCTGCGGTCAGAATACGCACCTGTGGATGCCCTGCCTGACCCGCCGCATCCAAGGCGCGCACCACAAACTGATGAGGGGTACTGGCATCGGCGCTGATCAAAATGGGGACCTCGGCGTTGCCTTTGCCCAACGCCCGCAGCGCCTGGAGCAAGGTACCCAGCTCGCCATCCTGGAGTAACTGATCATTCACCGCCACCTGACCATCTGCACTAATACTCACCTCAATCGCCTCAGGTGGGCTCTCCTCCACACTGGCTGCAGATGAAGGCAGGCTCAATTGCAGTGGGCGGTCCCGCTCAAAGGTGGTGGACACCATAAAGAAGATCAACAGCAGAAAAACCACGTCGATCAGCGGCGTTAGATTCACACTGGCTTCTTCTCGACGTTGACGGCGGAACTTCATAACAACACCGATTGACGCGGGCTAAGCTCTGACTCACGGTCTCCGTGGAGAATTTCCACTAATTTAACCGCCTGAGCTTCCATATCGACCACCAGGGTGTCGACCTTACGCTGCAGGAGACGGTGCATAAACACCGCCGGAATGGCAATTACCAGACCTGCCGCCGTGGTGATCAATGCCTCCGCGATCCCGCCGGCCAAGGCGGCCGTATTGCCGGTGCCCACCTGGGTAATCTCGGTAAAAACGGTAATCATGCCTAATACCGTGCCGAGCAATCCCAGTAACGGCGCGATCGCCGCAATACTGCCCAGGGTATTGAGGTAACGCTCCAGCTCATGCACCACCGAGCTGGCCGCCTCTTCAATGCTCTCTTTCATAATCTCACGACCATGACGGGCATTGAGCAGCCCCGCCGCCATAATCGCTCCCAGGGGACTGCCCTGGCGCACCTGACTCAACATACTTTGATCCAGGCGATTATCCTTAATTGCCTGCCAAAGCTGTGGCAACAGCTCCGGCGGCGTTACCCGGCGAGTGCGCAGGGTCCAGAGCCGCTCCAGGCAAATGGCCAAGGCCACCACCGAACATAAGAGTAGCGGCACCATCAACCAACCACCTGCCTTGACCAGTTCCAACACCTGCATACTCCTTCGTATTTAACCCTGACCCTGTTTTGGCTTACTCAGCTGCAAGCTGCCACCAAAAACGTCCGGCTTGTTGACGATAGCCTTGTATCTGTAGCCCCTGGGCTTGGCTTAATAGCGCCAGGCTGCCCTCTGCGCCGGTATTATAAGTATCTATCCCCAGGCTGTGAAATCGCGCCAGTGTATCCGGGTGCGGATGGCCAAAATGATTGCGGTACCCACTGGAGAAAATCGCCAGTTTTGCTTCAGTCGCACGGATAAAATCCAGGCTGGAAGAGTAGCGACTGCCATGATGCGCCGCCAGCAATGCATCCACCGGCCCCTGCTCACGCAGCTTCGGCAGCAACGCCCGCTCCGCTTGCGCCGAAATATCCCCTAATAGCCACAGTTGATGCTGGCCCTGCACACGCAATAGACAAGAGGCTTCATTATCATCGGCAAAGTTCACAAGCGGCGCCTGCCAAAGCTCAAACTGCACCCCATCCCACTGCCATTGAGCCTGGCAAGGCTCAGCAGGCCAACTGAGCCCCTGGGGTTGTCCCGCCCACCACAGTGCCTGGGGATAGCGTGCCCGCAACCAAGAAGCGCCACCGCTGTGATCGCTGTCATCATGGCTGACGACAATCCGCTCGGGCAGCAATCCCTGTGCCGATAAGTAGGGCCAGATAATCCGCTCAGCCTGCGGACTACTGCCCCAAGCAGGCCCCGTATCGTAAAGCAGCACATGATTGGCCGTTCGTACCACAACCGCATTCCCCTGCCCCACATCCAATACCGTCGCCTGCCACTCCCCCTCCTGCAACGGTTGACTCACCCGGGGCCACAATAACGGCAACCACAATAGCCAGGCCCAGGGCCGCCATGGCAACAACCCCGCCGGCGCCACCAACAATAATCCCCCTAGCATCGCCAACGACAAGGCTAACCAATTAGGCTGGCCTTGCCAGTGCCCATAGCCACCCCATTGCAAAGTCCAGCCTAGCCCCTGCCACAACCCTTCCAACCCCCAGGCGACCATGCCCAGTAGCTCACCTCCCCACTCTGGGCTAAGCCAATAAAGCAGCCAGGCCAGGAGTGCAGCAGGTAACAGCACAATACCCAGCAAGGGCACCGCCAGCAGATTAAGCGGTAAGGCAATCAAGCTAAACTGGGCAAAACTCCCCACTAACAAGGGCAACATCGCCACACTAAGGGCCCATTGGCTCCGCCAGGCTTGACGCCACCAGGGCTCACTGCCCACTCTATTGCCCAACACCCAGAGCAAAATCAGTACTGCCCAGGCCGATAACCAAAAATCCACCCCCAGGGGAGCGGCTGGCCAACTCAGCAAGATCAACAGCAAAGCCAGCATCAAGCGGCTCCAGGCGGATAGCTGCCAGGGCAGCCAGTAACTCATCACCACCGCCGCTAACATCAACCAGGCACGGGTCGCAGGCAATCCCCAACCCGCCAGCTGCACGTAGCCTAACGCTGCCAGCAAGGCTAAAGCACTTTGCCAAGGCCAGCGGTTAAGGGGACGCCATGGAGGGGGTAAGCGGGACAATAGCCAAGCGGCAACAGCCAGGCTCCAAGCAAACACCAAGCCCAGGTGCAGGCCACTGATCGCGACCAGATGAGCCAAGCCTGACGCCTGCAAACGCTGCCAGTGTTGATCCTGTAACCCACGGCGATCCGCTAACAGCAAGGCCCGTAATAGTGCCTTACCTGAAGTGGCTGCTGGTTGCTCAGCATCCAAGCGCTGCTGTAAATCCTCCGCCAAACGACCACGCCAACTACTGTGCTGACTTAACCATTCCACCTGCCCACGCGCCGAAGCCTGCAAGCGTAACCCCTTGCTTAATCCCCAGGCCTCAAAATCAAAAGCACCTGCACTGGCTTGGCTATGTAAAGGCTTGAGCTTAGCTTGCCAGCGTCCCTGCCAGCCTTGCTGCAACGCAACCTGACTTAACCCAGAGGGAGGACGCCAGTACAACAAGGCCCGCCCCACCTGGGGCTGCCCGGCAATAACCAGGTCATCAAGAATCAAACGATAGCCGTAAGGAGTTGGCTCTGGTAATTCAGCGATACGCCCAACCAAGGGATGGTTACCCTGCCACCAGCTCGACGGCGCACTGGGGTAACCATGCCAATAACCCTGCATTAATGCCAAGCCTATCCAGGCAGCACAGAGTAGGCGTACCTCCTGGCGATACACACTGATACTTATCAATCCCAGTGTCACAATCAACAGCCATACTGGCGCAAACAGCCAGGGGCAGGCGTAAGCAGCCAAGGCCCCTGCCACTAAAGCGCTAAGCATCCGCCCGGTCATTTGCTTGGCATCCTCCCTGGTGGCAGGCATAATGCGCGAGCTGTGCACGCCACACCTAAAGACCCGCCATGCCGCGTAAGTATCTAAAACGTGTAATTCCTCACCCCACGGAGCTGAAAAAGCACCAGTCATTGCGCTGGTTGGGGGAACTGCTGGATGGACCTAATATCTGGCACCTTACCCGGGGCTCGGTTTCGCGTGCCTGCTTCGTCGGTATTTTTTGCGCTTTTTTACCCCTACCGATGCAAATGGCCATTGCGGCAGCCATGTCGATTCTGTTTCACGCCAACTTGCCCCTTAGTGTAGCTCTGGTTTGGCTGACCAACCCCATTACCATGCCACCGGTATTCTATATGTGCTACCAGATTGGCAGTTGGTTGCTGAAACGCCCACCGATAGAATTCCATTTTTCACTGGAATCCATCACCTCTGGCTTAAGCCAAATCTGGGAACCCTTGCTGATTGGCTCGTTAGTCTGCGGGGTAGTATTCGGTATCCTGGGTTATCTATTGATGCAAATGTTCTGGATGTGGTCGGTCCGGCGCAACTGGGCAACCCGGTTAGCCCGGCGTAAGAGCAAACCCAGCACCGAATAGCACGAAGCCCGGCTCAACCGGGCTTCGTTTTTTCGCTTGTCTCAACACTGCACAGTTACAACGGGCTAAGTTGCCCTTCGTGCAGGCGCACCTGACGCTGCATCCGCCCGGCCAGTTCCAGATCGTGGGTCACCACCACCAAGGCCGTTTGCAGCTGTTGGTTAAGCTCCAACATCAATGCCTGTACATCCAAGGCGGTTTGGTGATCCAGGTTGCCGGTTGGTTCATCCATCAACACACAGGCAGGTTCCATCACCAAGGCTCTGGCAATGGCAACACGCTGGCGTTCGCCGCCAGAGAGTTCCCCCGGTTTATGCTGCACACGCTGCGCTAAGCCAACCCGCTCCAGCAAGGCCTGTGCTTTAGGTGCCGCCTGGGCGGCGCTCAGTCCCCGAATCCGTAAGGGGATCATCACATTTTCCAGCGCAGTGAATTCGGCTAACAGATGGTGAAACTGATAGACAAAACCAAGATGCTGATTACGCCAGCGACCACGCTTGGCTTCCGACAGCTCAGCCAGATCCTGCCCCTGAAGCAATACCTTGCCTTCATCACAGAGATCCAACCCTCCGAGCATATTCAGGAGCGTCGACTTACCGGAGCCTGAGCTCCCGACAATCGCCAGGCTGTCACCGGCGTGGATAGCCAGGTTGATGTTCTGCAAAATATGCAGGGTACGGTCGCCTTCACGGTAACTTTTGCTCAGCTGCTGGGCAGCCAATACCAGGGGTTTATTCATAGCGCAGCGCCTCCGCCGGTTGGGTACGGGAAGCTCGCCAGGAAGGATAAAGCGTTGCCAGAAAACTCATCAGCAAAGAGGCCCCACAAACCACAGCGACATCCTCCCAACGCAGTTCTGACGGCAAGTAGCTAATGAAGTACACATCGGCACTTAAAAACTGCACCCCCAGCACCTGCTCCAACCAGGCAATAACATGGGTCACACTGAGGGCAGCGGCTATGCCTAAGCCCATCCCCACCAGGGTACCCACCACCCCAATCAGGCTGCCCTGCACCATAAAGATGCCCATGATCTCTGCAGGGGTCGCCCCGAGGGTACGCAAAATAGCGATGTCCGCATGCTTGTCGGTGACCACCATCACCAGGGTGGATACGATGTTAAACGCCGCTACCGCCACAATAAGTAGCAACAGTAAGGCAATCATGGTTTTTTCCAGTTTGATCGCCTGGAATAAGTTACCGTGGGTACGGGTCCAATCACTGACCCGATACACCCCCGGTAGGGCAGAAGCCAGCTCCCGCACCCGCTGCGGGGCGGTGTAGAGATTGTCAAACTTTAAGCGCAGGCCATCGACCCCCTGCCCTAACTTGCGAATCTTGGCGGCATCGTCAAGATGCATGATGGCCATATTGGCATCCAGCTCCGCTCCTACGGCAAAAATGCCAACCACATCCAGACGCTTCATCCGTGGGAAGACCCCGCCCAGGGTGGCGGTTGCCTCGGGTAGAATCAGGGTAACTTTGTCGCCCACGCGGGCGTTAAGAAATTGGGCTAATAACTCGCCCAGGATAATGCCATAGCCACCTGGTTGCAGATCCTGCAGTTGGCCTTCTTTAATATGCTCGGCAATAATCGACACCTGGGTTTCTTCACTGGGCAAAATCCCCTGGATAAATACCCCATTCACCGCACCCTGGTGATTCAACATGCCTTCTGCCTGGATATAGGGGGCAGCCCCCTTCACATCAGGCACCCGCTCCAGCATTTCCTGCAGCTCTTGCCAGTTTTCCATCACCGGATAGCCGAGAATAGCCGCCTGGGGCACCATACCGAGGATGCGCTCACGCAGCTCGCGGTCAAAACCATTCATGACCGATAGCACCAGGATCAATACCGCCACACCCAGCATCAGACCGAGCATCGACACAGCGGAAATAAAGGAAATAAAATGATTGCGCCGTTTGGCTCGGGTATAGCGCCCCCCGACCCAAGCTGACCATGAGTTAATCATGCCTGACTCCCTGAAAAAGCTGGCGCTAGTCTGGGCAAAGCCCCTGCACAAGTCAATCAAGCCTATTTATGGTGAAGAATCATTCCAGCCCTAGTGCGGAGCTACTGAATTTCAACTGTCTGCAAGCTTTCGCAGCCCTCAGCCAGGCAATACAAAACTGTGTCAGTCTGTTAAGTACAGAGGTGAGTTGGTGTTGGCTGCCCGAGCAACCAGAGCAGCAGAACGCCCTGGCCTTTTATCGCGAACTGATCAGTGATCTTTGGCACCAACAACAGGGAGATGGTCGCCGCACCCGCCAACATCCAGGCCTGATAGGTGCCAGCCCGGTACTGCTACAAGCGGCTCAGAGGGTTAATCAGTGCAAGGATCATTTCAAGCAGCAGGTTTTAGCCTTACAACAAGCCTTTCCACAGCATCTGGCCAGCCTGCAGCAGCAAATTCCTGAACGCCATCCGGAGATGGCGGACTTACTCAATCGCCGTGGCTTGGGTCGCTTACATCTGAAACACTGTTATCGCCACCTACCCTGTCTGCCAGAAGCACCAAGCAAGGTGAGCTTTAGTTGGTATCGCCATGGCCGCAGCATCAAACGTATCAGCGTGGCGGAAGCCTATCAGCGCTTGCAACGCTTCGACACCAGCGCACCCCATATCCGTATTCAGCTGGATAAACTGGCCAGCCTCGCCGCAGCCACCCCTCTGGCTCAGGTGCAAAGCCAAGCCCCCTTACTGCGTGCCAATTTGGTCTTTGCCCAGTATGACCCCGTGAAACGCCAAGCGATGAACCTGCCCCTGCCGTTGCTCTTTCCCTGGCAGCCAGGGCAGCAACCACCGCAGTTCAAAGCACCGCCGCCTCTGCCTGAGCAATCAGGCCGCAGCCGCCAGCCTCGCGCCGATGCTCGCTTGCAAGAGGAGGTATTTCTGCCAAGCTTGCGCGTCTATCTTTATCAACACCCGGAACAGGAAACAGAAGATGCGTGAAGGGGGCAAATTACTCTATCAAGTCCTGGTTGGCCTGGGACTGGTACTCATCATGCTCTACCTGCTGTTCCTACAACAGCGAGGTTGGTTTAACTACTGGCAAGGACTCATCAGTGAGCCAGGTATCGCCAGTCTGATTGCCATTATAGTGGGGATGTTACCGGCCTGGTGGGGCTGGAAATACTACATGCGCTGGATTGAACGCTTTAACCGTTAACCAGAGTCGCAGACACTGACTCATTACCCTTCATGCCAGGCACCGACAGCCAGTGCCTGGCACCTGTGCTATTTAGGGCAAACGGAAGCGCTGTACCAAGGCTTCCAGCTGTCCCGCCATTTTCACCAACTCATCACTGATATGGGCCACCCGCTCCGCCGCCTGGGCATTGGCATCGGCGCTATCACGGATTTCGCTGATGTTGTGCGCCATGTCCGTGGCCACCTCGCTTTGCTGGGTCGCTGCACTGGCCATATAACCATTGCGTTCACTGACCTGACTAATCTGTGCCAAAATAGCCGCCAACGCCTGGGCCACTTGTTGCACTTGCTCTGCCCCCTTTTCCGCGCTGTCAGAGGCTTCGGTCATCACCTCAACCCCACGTTTAGCCTCCTGCTGTAACTGCTCAATCATGGTTTTGATTTCTTGGGTGGAGGCATGGGTACGACTAGCCAGAGTGCGCACTTCATCCGCCACTACGGCAAAGCCACGGCCTTGCTCACCCGCCCGGGCAGCCTCAATCGCCGCATTCAGTGCCAGTAGGTTGGTTTGTTCGGCAATTTCACGGATCACATCCAGCACCGACCCCACCTTATCGCTATGCTGATCCAGCTGGGCGATGACCGAGGCAACCGCCACGGTTTCTTCTCGCAATCCTCGAATCGATGCAATCGCTTGGCTGGCTAAGCCTTCACTGGCTTGAGCTTCACGCAAGCTGTCAGTAGAGGCCTGGGCATTTTGAATAGCGCTATCACGCACCTCACGAGCCTGCGAGTCCAGCTCCTGCATCGCCGTCGCTACCAGCTCTACGCTGGAACGCTGTTGCAGTACTGCAGCGGCGGATCCGGTTGAGACCTGGGCCAAATGTTGAGCTGAGTTTGCCAGGCTTTCTGTGGTGCGATAGACCTCCGCCAAACTAGCGCCAAAGCGGTTCAACATGGCATTAAAAGCCTGGCTGGTTTGACCTATTTCATCATCACTGTCATCACTCAAACGCACCCTCAGGTCAGATGCCTTATCAACCTGCACAATGACTTCTCGCAAACGGCGAATACGCCGAATAACTACTTTATTGAGCAACCAGGACAACCCCAGCAATCCCAGCGTAAATACCGCCAACTCAATTGCCAGGGTGAAATAAAGGTTGGCATTAACCTGAGCATCCAACTCTTTCAAGGAATAACTGATTCGTACCGCCCCCAGCACCTCCCCCTCTTTGGCCTGATGGCAGCCCAAACAGTTGGTACCACGGTAATCGGCGCTGGCAAACATCGGATTAATAATGGTCAGCACATGATCTTGCTGATCTTTGCGCTCCAGGATAACGGCCTCTCCGGCCAAAGCCTGGCGATCCAGCTCATCCACAGCTTTAGCCGCTTCGACCTGACCAAACATGGCGGCCACTTTATCACCCCGGATAATCCGCGCCTCCGTCACACCGGGGCGGGAGAGCATCTTCTCCTGCAAGACATGGCGATTTTGCATCTGCCCGGTCAGCATCAGCAGGTTAATAGCATCAAAGTAGGAGTCAGCGGCATCTTGGGTTTGCTGGGTTACCACCTGACGCACTAACTCTTTCTCGTTATAGGCGATTTGCCAGGCGGTCACCGCCAAGATCAAGGCAAAACAGCCCAACAAACCAGAGAAAATTTTGAATTTGATCGACATGAGTCACTACCACGACTAGCCAGAGTGCAGCCGAGCATACCCCTAAGGGAGTAGAAAATGCTGACTCATGTCAAAAAAGACTCATTTTGACGCCAGAAAGGCTAGCTTTGCGACCGATGCCCTAAATCCCGCAGGTGCTCAATACCGTCCGCATGAATCCGATAGGCCTTGGCAAAGCCTTTGACATAGAGCCCCTCACTCAGGCTCAAGCGGAAAAGGTGAAAATCCGCCAGGCCCGCCAGCATCTGGGCAATTTCGCCAAAACGCTCACTAAAAGCGGCCTGCACCTGCTGCCACTCCTGCGTTTCCCGTTGCACTTCCGTGGCCTGCGCTTTAAAACTTAAGCGCTCGCGGGCATGGGGCTGCTTGGCGCTGGACTCATCCTCAATCAACATCACTTTAAGCTGAGGATGGCGCAGCAGATTGCCGGTATGGGCGGCCAGCTCACTGATATAAATATAGAAATAACCCTGTTGCTCTACATAGGGGGCGTAGCTTACTTCCGCCTCCTGATCCGAACCCAGAGTCGCCAGCATTAGAGTTTTCATCTTCTTGCGAAAGGCGAGTTGCTGATCAAACATGGCCAGCAGCTGTTGCTCATCAGGGGATGACATAGGCTCGTCTCAACTCCACAAAAACAAAAGAAAAAAGGGCCGATTAACAGCCCTTTCCCGCATCTTGTCACTAGCCAGTCACAACACTGGCTAGTACCCATTAATGATTGGAAATCCGATTCAAACCATTCATTGCAGCAACTCGATAGGCCTCTGCCATGGTCGGATAGTTAAAGGTGGTATGGATAAAATACTCGATCGTATTCGCCTCACCTTGTTGACGCATAATGGCCTGACCGATGTGAATGATCTCCGAGGCACGGTCACCAAAACAATGAATACCCAATAACTGCAGGGTTTCCCGGTGGAACAGCAGTTTTAACATCCCTACCGTTTCACCGGTAATTTGCGCCCTCGCAGTATCCTTAAAGAAGGCTTGTCCAACCTCATAAGGAATCTTTGCCGCGGTTAGCTCTTCTTCACTCTGCCCAATCGAGCTGATTTCAGGAATGGTATAGATACCTGTGGGCACCTCATCCACATAACGATAATCAGAAGACCCCGAAATATGTGAACTAGCAGAGCGACCTTGGTCATAGGCAGCCGAAGCCAAGCTTGGCCAACCAATCACATCACCGGCAGCATAAATATGAGGTACTTCTGTTTGGTACTGTTCATTGACCTCAAGCTGACCACGACTATTGGGAGTAAGACCAATCTCCTCCAGGTTCATATCGGCGGTATTACCGGTACGTCCATTACACCAAAGGAAAGCATCCGCACGGATCTTTTTGCCGGATTTCAGCGTCAAGACCACACCGGTGTCCGTCCCCACCACTGACTCATATTGCTCATTGTGACGAATCACGACGCCGTTATTGCGCAGGTGATAGCTCAGAGCATCAGAGATCTGGTAATCCAGGAAGGACAGTAAGCGCTCGCGGGTATCGATCAGGTCTACCTTGACCCCCAAGCCACTGAAAATAGAGGCATACTCACAACCAATCACCCCAGCGCCATAAATAATCAGAGTACGCGGGGTATGGCTGAGTTTCAGAATGGTGTCGGAGTTGTATATACGGGGATGGGTAAAGTCCACATCGGGGGGGCAATAGGGACTGGAGCCAGTGGCGATAACAATCTTATCCGCCTTCAGCTCTTCATCTCCCTTACCACGCGCGCCTTCAACCAACACGGTATTAGCATCAGTAAAGCGGGCATGACCAAAAAACACATCGACGCGGTTACGTGCATAGAAATTGGTGCGCATTTGCACCTGCTTGGCCATCACCTGTTCCGCCTGCTTCAGCACACGGGGGAAGGAAAACCAGCGGGGCTCACCGATATCCCGGAACATGGGGTTAGTGTTGAACTCAATAATCTGCTTAACCGCATGACGCAAGGCTTTGGAGGGAATGGTACCCATGTGGGTACAGTTGCCGCCCACCACCTTGTAGCTCTCCACCACACCGACCCTTTTGCCCTTTTTAGCAGCATTCACCGCTGCACTTTCACCAGCTGGGCCCGTACCTATTACCACGACATCATAATGATAAACTGCCATTCGCTTCCCCTAGTCCCGGAGTCTGCTTAACGCTGGGTAGCGTCGTAACTCAGCTCCGATGTTGCTTTTGCTTGTTGTGCGGCTTTTTGCTTTTCTTGCTCGGTTTCACAGATTTGCTTGTCACCACCGCAGATATCACAAGCAGTATCCATGCCCAGAGCACTCATACCACCACAGGAACCTGCGATCGGTTTACGACCAAAAATCACGCCTACTGCCATGGCAGCAATCACCAACAACAACAGCGCGAAAGTCAAAAATAATACTTCCATCCTTTACCTCCTAGTTTTCCAGGTAAGGCTCAAATTCAGGGGTGTAACGCTCAATAAAACCCTGCTCACTCTTAATAATGAAGAAAGCCGGTATACGATGTGCCAAGGCAAACTGATAGCCTTTTTCTTCCCCCATCACCATCAGAGTGGTCGCTAAGCCATCTGCCGTCATGCATTGGGGCTGTAGCACCGTCACTGACGCCAGCTTATGGCGAATGGGTTTGCCTGTCGATGGATCAATCGTATGAGAGTAGCGTACGCCCTGCTCTTCAAAGTAGTTTCGATAGTCACCAGAGGTAGCAATCGCCACATCTGTTACCTTAATTACCTGCTGCACATCGCGCTCGATATCAAGCGGTGATTCGATCGCAATCCGCCAGGGTTTTTGATCTGGCTTATGCCCTTTGGCACGGAGCTCTCCGCCTACTTCAACTAGGTAGCTGATAACACCTTGCTGCTCCAACCAATCAGCGATCCGGTCTACGCCGTAGCCCTTAGCAATCGCAGAAAGATCAACATAAGCATCCACCGCTTTTTGCGCACGCTGCTGCTCATGATCAAGGTTTATGTGTTGATAACCTACACGGGCAAAGGCGGCCGCCAGCTCGTCCTCACTCGGCACTTTGTCCGGTCGTTTATCAGGTCCAAAACCCCACAGATTCACCACAGGTCCCACAGTGATATCAAAGGAGCCCGCTGACATTGCGGATAAACGTTGGCCTTCTTCAATCACTTTCAGCGTGTCTGCTGAGAGAGCAAACCATTCGCCTGCTGGCGCACGGTTAAAACGAGACAGCTCAGACTCAGCCTCATAGGTGGACATCTTTGCCACCACAGCATCCACCTGTGCCTGAATGCCAGCCTGATAGAAGTCACGGTCATGTTCAGGAGCATTAACCACCGTCACATGCCAGGTCGTGCCCATGGTGCGCCCCTCAAGGGCAAGAATCTCGGGTGCAGATTCACCACAGCCAGAAAGCAACAGGCTGGCTAGGAAAAATCCCAGCCAGCCCGCCACCCGTATGAACAAGGATGTCATACAGTCTTAACCGCCGAAGTCGTCCAGCAGAATGTTCTCGCGCTCTACGCCGAGGTCTTCCAACATCTTGATAACGGCTGCGTTCATCATGGGCGGTCCGCACATGTAGAACTCGCAATCCTCAGGAGCAGGATGATCCTTCAGGTAGTGCTCATAGAGCACGTTATGGATAAAGCCTGTGTAACCAGTCCAGTTGTCTTCAGGCTGAGGATCAGACAACGCCAGGTGCCACTTGAAGTTTTCATTCTCTTCTTGTAGCTGGTTGTATTCCTCAACGTAGAAGGTCTCCTTCAAAGAACGTGCTCCGTACCAGAAGGAAATCTTACGCTTAGATTTCAAGCGACGTAACTGATCGAAAATGTGCGACCGCATGGGGGCCATACCCGCACCACCACCGATAAACACCATCTCAGCATCGGTTTCTTTAGCAAAGAACTCACCAAAGGGACCATAGACTGCGACTTTATCGCCGGGTTTGAGGTTGAACACGAAAGAAGACATCTTGCCTGGAGGCAGATCCATCTTACCGGGGGGCGGAGTAGCAATACGGATATTGAACTTCACCACACCCTTCTCTTCTGGATAGTTCGCCATGGAGTAAGCGCGGATAACAGTTTCATCCACCTTGGATTCCAGTTTGAACAGGCCGAACTTCTCCCAATCGCCACGGAATTTCTCTTCAATATCAAAGTCAGAGTACTTCACGTGATGAGGAGGACATTCCAGCTGCACATAACCGCCAGCACGGAAGTCCACATTCTCACCTTCAGGCAGACGCAAGGTCAGCTCTTTGATGAAGGTTGCCACGTTGGGGTTTGACTCGACAGTGGTCACCCACTTCTTCACACCGAAGAAGGATTCTTCCACTTCAATTTTCATATCTTGCTTAACCGCCACCTGGCACGCCAGACGGAAGCCTTCGCGGATTTGCCCCTTAGTAAAGTGACCTTCTTCAGTCGGCAGAATCGAACCACCGCCATCATGAACCTGACACTTACACTGGGCACAGGTACCGCCACCACCACAGGCAGAAGACAGGAAAATGCCCTGTCCAGCCAGGGTTTGCAGCAGTTTGCCGCCAGCAGGCACGCGGATGGTTTTCTCGGGATCATCGTTAATTTCGATGGTTACATCCCCAGAGGAAACCAGCTTGGCACGGGCGTATAGGATCACCGCCACCAGTGATAACACGATGACGGTGAACATTACGACGCCCAGGATAATCGCTGAGTAATCCATGTTCACCTAACCTTTTTGCTCATGCAGATCTGTTACAGCTGAACGCCGGAGAAGGACATAAAGCCCATCGCCATCAGACCAGCAGTGATAAAAGTAATGCCCAAACCACGCAATCCAGCCGGGACATCGCTGTACTTCAACTTCTCGCGCACACCAGCCAGCACGGCGATAGCCAGTGCCCAGCCCACACCTGCACCGGTGCCATAGACCACGCTTTCAGCGAAGTTGTAATCACGCTCAACCATGAACAGCGCCGCACCCATGATGGCGCAGTTTACGGTAATCAGGGGTAGAAACACCCCTAACGCGTTGTACAACGAGGGCACGTACTTATCCAACACCATTTCCAGGATCTGCACGATTGCCGCAATAACGCCAATGTAGCTGATCAGACCCAGGAAGCTCAGATCCACATTCGGCAGACCTGCCCAAGCCAGGGCACCATCCTTCAGAATGTATTGATAGAGCAGGTTGTTCACAGGAACGGTGATCGCCAGTACCACCACCACAGCGATACCCAGACCAATTGCAGTCTGCACCTTCTTGGAGATAGCCAGGAAGGTACACATGCCCAGGAAGAATGCCAGCGCCATGTTCTCCACGAACACTGCACGGACAAACAGACTAATGTAATGCTCCATTAGTAGGCCTCCTTCTTGGAGTTAGCAGTGATCTTGAAGTCAGGGGCTTCAACCTGCTCTTTCTTCCACGCACGCAATGCCCAAATCAGCAGGCCAATGACGAAGAACGCAGAAGGAGGCAGTAGCAACAGACCATTGCTGTAGTACCAACCACCATTGGTCACCAACGGCAGGATTTCCACCCCAAACAGGGTGCCGGAACCAAAGAGCTCACGGACAAAACCTACCGCCAGCAGCATAACGCTGTAACCCAAACCATTACCAATACCGTCCATAAAGGACATCATCGGAGGATTCTTCATGGCGTAGGCTTCAGCACGGCCCATTACGATACAGTTGGTGATAATCAAACCAACAAATACCGACAGCTGCTTGCTGATCTCATAGGCATAGGCCTTGAGCACCTGGTCCACCACGATTACCAACGATGCGATGATAACCATCTGCACGATAATACGGATGTTATTGGGAATGTGTTCCCGGATAAGGGAAACGAACAGGTTAGAAAACGCTGTTACGCTGGTCAGAGCCAAACACATTACGAAAGTCACGCTCAGGTTGCTGGTGACTGCCAGCGCCGAGCAGATACCCAGAATTTGCAACGCAATAGGGTTATTGCGAAATATGGGTTTCGTTAGGACGTCTTTCATCTCGGACATATCACGCCTCCCCTGCACGCAGATTCTTCAGGAAGGGACCGAAGCCGTTCTGGCCAAACCAGAACTTCATCAGGTTGGTCACACCATTGCTGGTCAGTGTCGCACCAGACAAGCCATCTACTTGATAGGCTGCTTGCGGAGACTGGCTGTCAACCTTGCCCTTGATCAGCTCAATACTGGGCTGTTCAGCACCTTCAGCGTAAATTTTCTTACCAGGCCAGAGTGCTTTCCAAGCGGGGTTATCCACTTCACCACCCAGTCCTGGGGTTTCGCCATGCTGATAGAAGCCCATCCCAGAGACGGTATTCAGATCAGGCTGCAATGCCACGAAGCCATACAGGGTGGACCACAGGCCATAGCCATGTACAGGCAGCACCAGCTTGTCCAGCTGACCATCCTTTTCCACTACGTAGACCGTAGCGTACTGGGGCATACGCTTGATGCTGGCAATATCAGCCTCACCAGGTAGCGCCTTAGAGGTCTGAGGATCTTTAGCCGCTTTGTACTGATCATAGGAGTCAGGGCTCACCGCATCGGTGAACTTACCGGTTTCCAGATCCACCACCATCGGCTTGATCATTTGCTGGTACAGTTCGTCAACTTTCTGACCTGCAGCAGGTGTCAAACCTGCAGCGGCTAGAATGTTTACTTTCTTTTCCAGTGCCTTATTGAACTGCTGAGTCGGCTTCAATAGAACCGCTGCAGCAGAAACCACCACGGAGCAAATCACGCAGAGAACGACGGAAACCGTGACGGTCTTTTTGATAGTGTCGTTATTAGCAGCCATTGCGCAGCTTCCTCCGTTTGATGTTGGCCTCAACCACAAAGTAGTCGATCAGAGGGGAGAACATGTTGGCAAACAAAATCGCCAGCATCATACCCTCAGGGAAGGCCGGGTTAACCACACGGATCAGCACACACATCACCCCGACCAAAGCACCAAACACCCACTTACCAGTGTTAGTCATGGAGGCAGAGACAGGGTCGGTAGCCATAAACATCATGCCGAAGGCAAAACCACCCAAGACCAGATGCCAATAGAAGGGCAGCGAGAACATGGGGTTGGTGTCAGAACCGATCAGGTTGAACAGGGTAGACATTGCTGTCATTCCCACGAACACCCCTGCGACAATGCGCCACGCAGCGATTTTGGCAAACATAATGAAAGCGCCGCCAATCAGAATCGCCAGGGTGCTTACTTCACCCACTGAGCCCTGGATATTACCGAGGAAGGCGTCCATCCAAGAGATACCGGCATCAGCCATCGCCTGTACACCGCCTGCCGCAGCCAAGCCCAGCGCAGTGGCGCCAGAGAAGCCATCAACCGCAGTCCAGATCGCATCACCGGACATTTGCGCGGGATAAGCGAAGAACAGGAAGGCACGACCAACCAGCGCAGGGTTAAGGAAGTTTTTACCGGTACCACCGAATACTTCTTTACCCACAACCACACCGAAGCTGATACCCAGCGCCACCTGCCACAGAGGAATAGTGGGAGGCAGAATCAGGGAGAACAGCACAGAAGTAACGAAGAAGCCTTCGTTAACTTCATGGCCACGCTTCATGGCAAACAGCACTTCCCAGAAGCCACCAACAATGAAGGTCACGGCGTAAATAGGTACGTAGTAGACGGCGCCATAAATGAAGCAGTCCCATAGACTGTTAGCATTAAGCCCAGTGAGCATGCTAATCAGCGTACCATGCCAGTCATCAGGCAGGCTGGCGCCCGCTGCGATGGCTTCCAAGGCATTATTACCGACGTTATACATACCGAAGAACATAGCGGGGAAGGTACACATCCACACCATGATCATCATGCGCTTCAGATCCAGAGCATCACGAACGTGAGAGGCGCTCTTGGTGACTGAAGGTGGGGTATAAAAAATGGTATCCACTGCTTCATACAGGGCGTACCAGTTTTCATACTTGCCCCCCTTATGAAAGTGGGGCTCCATCTGATCGAGAACTTTACGAATACTCACCCTCAACCCTCCCGCTCAATCAGGGTCAGGTTGTCACGCAGGATGGGACCGTACTCGTACTTGCCAGGACAGGCAAATGTACAGAGTGCTAAGTCTTCTTCATCCAGCTCCAAACAACCGAGCTTAATGGCGCTATCCACATCCCCCACAACCAGTGCACGCAGCAACTGAGTCGGCAGGATATCCAGCGGCATCACTTCTTCAAACTGCCCCACCGGTACCATGGCACGTTCAGAGCCATTAGTCGTGGTTGTGAAGTTGAAGGTTTTGCCCTTGCTAAGTGCACCCTTAACAACACGTAGCAGCGAGAACTTCTCACTCCCCGGGGCAATCCAGCCCAGGAATTCACGCTCACGACCTTCCAGCAGAATGCTAACTTGGCTGTGATAGCGCCCCAAATAATCAAAGGGGCCTCGCGCAGTACGGCCATTAAAGACAGAACCAGAAATCAGACGATTATCACCGTCTTTCTGCTCCTGCTGGCACATTTCACTCAGACAGGCACCAACACGGGTACGGAGTAAACGCGGATTGCTAGCTTGTGGACCAGCAACCGCCACCACGCGCTCCATCCACAGTTTGCCACTGACAAACAATTTGCCGATGGCAATCACATCCTGATAACCAATGTTCCAAACAGTCTTGTTGGGGCCGACCGGCTCAAGGAAGTGAATGTGAGTACCTGGGTTACCTGCAGGGTGCACGCCAGCAAACTCTTCCACACTGACTTGCGCCGCGGCAGGCACATTAGCGCCCGGCGCTTTACACAGGTAGGTTTTACCCTGAGTCAGTTTGGAAAGCAGAATTTGCCCACGGACAAAGTCATCTGCATGCTCAGCAATTACCACCTGGGGATCTGCCGCCAATGGATTGGTATCCATGGCAGTGATAAAGATGGCAGCTGCTTCCGCATCGGCAGCAGGCACACGACTAAAAGGACGAGTACGCAGAGCAGTCCAAAGACCGGAAGCCACTAAGTTTTCCCGCACCTGAGCGGCAGTTAAGCCGGCCAGCTGCTCAACACTGTAACTTGCGAAGCTAAGGGCATCACTCTCATCCGCAGCCACTTCAATCACCAGGGATTGAAACACCCGCTTCTCGCCACGGTTAATGGCCTTGACTACACCAGAAGCCGGTGCAGTGTATTGAACGCCAGGGGTCTTTTTATCAGTAAAAAGAACCTGGCCAAGCTTGACCTGATCTCCTTCCCGGACCTCCATGGTTGGCTTTAATCCATGATAATCAAAGCCAACAACGGCAACAGAGCGTACGGATGGCTGGCCATCGATACGCTGGGCTGGTGCTCCGGAGATAGGGAGATCCAGACCACGACTGATCTTGATCATCGCCTCACCCAAATTAAGAACTTGTTCCAGACCGGAGCAACTCGCCTCGGCGTCAGCGCCCCACCTTATATATAAGGCAAGAAATACGCGACACTACCCTCTCCTTTCCGTTGTAGTTTGTTATAAGCGGAAAAGAGGGATAGACACAAAGCTAGTCACCCCACCAAAAAACCCGCTAAGTATAAAGAGCTATTGGTAAATTTTCTACAAAGAGGTCTTACCTCTGACGCGCTATTCTGGCGTAATTTCAGCTTGTTAGATCAATCCTCGACCAAAGCAGGAGTGCTAATGCTCAAAATTCTTGTCAGTGCCTGCCTTCTTGGCCAACCGGTGCGCTACGATGGCAAAGATGCCCGCCAAGCGCATCCATTATGGCTCCACTGGCAACAACAAGGCAGGTTGGTACCTATTTGCCCAGAGGTCAGCGGTGGCCTACCGACACCACGTCCTCCCGCAGAATGGCAGCAAGGAGATGGACGAAGCTGGCTGATACACAGACAAGGGCGCATTGTCGACAACCAAGGCCAGGAACAAACTCAAGCCTTTGCCAAAGGTGCGCAACTGGCTCTCCAGTTGGCTCGCCAGCACCACATTCAGGTTGCGATTCTGAAAGCAAACAGTCCCTCCTGCGGCAAAGGACAAATCTATGCTGGTCAGTTTGACGGCCAACTGATTCCAGGGGATGGCATGACCGCTGCCACCTTGCAGCAGGCTGGCATTCGAGTCTTTAACGAGCATCAACTGGAACAGGTTGACGACTGCCTGCAACAGCTAGAAGCCAGCAGCGAAACTCGCTAAGCTTGCCGCCCCGCGCGGATTGATCAGGATCAGATAACGATGTACGACTTCAGCAGCCAAGCTACCGACAAGACCACGCTATACCAAGAACTTCAGGGTTTTGCTCAGGGATTACTGAGCGACAGCCAGGACATGATTGTTAACCTGGCCCAGATTTCCTCCTTACTTTATCACCAGCTTCCAGATCTCAACTGGGCAGGCTTCTACTTGGCACGTGGTCACGACACTTTGTTGCTAGGCCCTTACCAAGGCAAAGTCGCCTGCGTCAGCATTCCCTTCAGCAAGGGCGTATGCGGCGCCGCAGCCCGTAGCGGACAGAGCCAATGCGTTGCAGATGTGCATACCTTCCCAGGCCATATTGCCTGCGATGCAGCCTCCCGCTCAGAAGTGGTCATCCCCCTTTTCAGCCAGAATCGATTACTGGGTGTGTTGGATCTCGACAGCCCCCTACCCAACCGTTTTGATGCTGAAGATGTGGCAGGGCTAGAAGCGCTTTGCGCCCTGCTGGTTGAACGCACCCACTGGTCATGGCAGTTCTGACCGGCAAAAACTTGTGAGCAGGGGCCCCAAGCCCCTAGAATGCAATCTATTTTCCCTCATTGACTAACGAGCGAGTGCCATGCGAGCGAGCCAACTGCTGATCGCCACCCTCAAAGAAACCCCCTCTGATGCAGAAGTCATCAGCCACCAGCTGATGCTACGCGCTGGTTTTATCCGCAAACTAGCCTCCGGCATGTACACCTGGCTGCCTCTTGGCCTGCGTACCCTACGCAAGGTTGAGCGCATTGTCCGTGAAGAGATGGACCGTTCTGGCGCCCAGGAAATTCTGATGCCAGGCGTGCAGCCTGCCGAACTCTGGCAAGAGTCCGGCCGCTGGGAACAATATGGTCCCGAGCTGCTACGTTTACAGGATCGCCATGAGCGCCCCTTCTGCCTGGGCCCCACCCATGAAGAAGTGGTCACCGACCTGTTTCGCCGTGAAGTAAGCTCCTATAAGCAGCTGCCCATCAATCTTTATCAGATTCAGACCAAGTTCCGCGATGAAATTCGCCCCCGTTTCGGCGTGATGCGTGGCCGCGAGTTCATTATGAAGGATGCCTACTCCTTCCATCTGAACCAGGAATCGCTGGCCGCCACCTATGATGTGATGCATGACACCTACAGCCGCATCTTTACCCGCCTTGGCTTGGATTTCCGCCCGGTACAGGCTGATTCCGGCTCCATTGGCGGCAGCCGCTCCCACGAGTTCCATGTGCTGGCCAACTCAGGTGAAGACTTAATCGCCTTCTCTGACAGCAGTGATTACGCCGCTAACATTGAGATGGCAGAAGCCGTCGCCCCCAACCAGGAACGCGCCGCCCCCAGCGAACAACTGCGCCTGGTCGACACCCCTAATACTCGTACTATTGCTGACTTGGTGGAAAAACATGGCCTGCCCATTGAGAAAACCATCAAGACCCTGATCGTTGCCGCTTCCGAAGAAGTGGAAGCCGGCTTCGTCGCCCTCTTGATTCGCGGCGACCATGAGCTAAACGAAATCAAAGCAGAAAAACTGCCGGAAGTGGCCAGCCCATTGCGCTTTGCCACCGAAGAAGAAATTCGCCCGATTATTGGTGCCGGTCCAGGTTCCTTAGGCCCATTAAACCTGGCCATTCCCTGCATCGTTGACCGCAGCGTAGCGGTTATGAGCGACTTTGGTGCGGGCGCCAACATCGACGGCAAGCACTACTTCGGCCTGAACTGGGAGCGCGACCTGCCCCTGCCCAAGGTAGCGGATTTGCGCAATGTGGTTGAAGGTGACCCCAGCCCCGACGGCAAAGGCACACTCAGCATCAAACGCGGTATCGAAGTCGGACATATTTTCCAGCTGGGTGATAAATACAGCGCCGCTATGAACGCCACCGTACTGGATGAAAACGGTAAGCGCAGCGTGGTCACCATGGGTTGCTATGGCATTGGTGTCACTCGCGTTGTTGCCTCCGCCATCGAACAAAACCATGATGACAAAGGCATCATCTGGCCCGATGCACTGGCACCCTTCCAGATTGCTCTCGTCCCCCTTAACGCCGATCGCAGTGAAGAGGTTGCCAAAGCCAGTGAGGAGCTCTACCAGCGCCTGCAGCAAATGGGCTATGACGTCCTGCTTGATGATCGTAAGGAGCGCCCGGGGGTCAAATTTGCCGACATGGAACTGATCGGCATTCCCCATCGCTTTGTGATCAGCGACCGTGGCCTGGCCAAGGGCACGCTGGAATACAAACACCGTCGCGCCGCTGACAACGAAGACGTCAGCCTCGCCGAGCTTGATGCATGGCTAGCCGCCAAGGTCGAGCGCTGCTAAGGCACTTACAAGCCGCCCTCCGGGGCGGTTTGTTTTTCATTGCCCTTAGCAACCCTAGCCAGGCTGACAACCTGGCCGGCATTGAGTTTGCCAGCCGTCACCCCCTGGCTTACGCCGACCCCTATTTAAGTCAGGTCTGGCTTATCAGCCAAAGTGAACGCCTGCAACCTTATCTGCCGGAGGCCAACCAGCGACAACAACTGCTGCACGCCACCTTAACAGCAGCAGCGGAATATCAGCTTGATCCCGATTTGCTACTGGCCATCATGCATGTGGAGAGTCACTTCGATCGCTTTGCCGTCTCCCGTGCGGGGGCAATTGGCGTCATGCAGATTATGGGATTTTGGCGGCAAGAGCTGGAACAGGAAGGGGCGAATCTGCTCGATACCCCCACCAACATCAGGATGGGCAGTCGCATTCTGCATCATTATTTGCAACGCGAGCAGGGTCGGATAGCCTGGGCGCTCAGTCGTTACAATGGCAGCAGCGGCCAAGCGAATTACGTTCTTAAAGTACAAAAGTGGTGGCTTTACTACCGCTCCTAAGCCTTGATTCCCGCCAACATTAACTGTGCAACAATCATCTTTGCGCATCCGCCAGTACCACAAAGCCCTGGCAAGTCGGGTCCCACTCCGCCAACACAACCTGCACCTCAGCCACCTTGGCCAACTCAGGCCCCTTTGCCAACCAGGTTTCCAGGTGTCGCACCTGTTGCGGCGCCCCCTGCGCCCAAACCTCCACATCGCCATTATGCAGATTACGTACCCACCCACTCAGCCCCAGTGCCTGAGCCTGCTCTTTAGTGGATTGACGAAACCAGACACCCTGTACCCGCCCGACCACTCGGGCATGGATAGCTAACTGATTGACTGTACTCATCTTTCCTCCATCACTGCTGCTTAGCAGGCAAAATCAGATGTGCCAGGGATGCATTAAAATGCTGCCCTCGCTGCTCACGCCAACTACTCAGGAGCGCACTCCACTGCTTCTGCCAGCTCAACTCAATCGCCGCCTGTGCCTGTTCCGGCAACGGCCAGGGCAAACGTTGCAGCCAGTCCTCCAGGGTTAAATAGTGAATATCCACCAGCAATAACCACTCGCCCTGCTCACTGCGCTCCAACAGGCGGGCATGTGCCAAGGCCGCCAACACCTGCTCCAGCGGCTCCCCCGCCACCTGCAACTGTTGTCCTAACCAGGGTTCATCCGCTCCCTGCCCCTGCTGTTGGCGCTGCCACAGCAGACCCATCAGTGCCAATGCCAGGGTAAAAGGCTCCCACTGCCCTTGCCCCTGATAACGGCGCTGGCTCAATGCATGCACCCAATAAGCGCCAAAAATGATAATCAGCCAGGAGATATACACCCACAACAAAAACAACGGAATAGCGGCAAAGGCACCATAGACCAATTGGTAAGAGGGGAACTGCGTCACATAAAAGGCAAAACCGGCCTTTGCCAGGGTAAATAACAATGCCGCCATCACACCACCTAACAAAGCATGGCGCCAAGGTACCGGGCAATTGGGCACCGCCCAATATAACAAGGCAAACGCCAGGGTACTCAGAGCAATGGGCATCAACTCCAGCAGGCGCAAACGCCCGGCCAAATCCGTCACATCAGTAAAAAGCGGCAGAGTGTTGATATAGGAACTAATGGCAAAGGCTGCTCCCAGCAGCAAAGGCCCCAATGACAGCACGGCCCAATAGAGCAAGAAACTGGCCACCCCCTGCCGATTACGTGGCACCCCCCAAATCCGATTAAAGGTACTTTCAATGCTTTTCAGCATCATAAAGGCCGTCACAATCAAAAATACCACCCCGATCCAGGTCAGCTGGCGCGCCTGCTGGGTAAAAGCCTGCAGATACTGCTGCAGAGCCTGACCACTCTCGGGCATAAAGTGTGAGAACAAGAAGGTCTGAATATCCGCCCCCACTTCCTGTGAAAATGGCAAGGACGCCAGCATCGAATAGGTCACCGTCATCAAGGGCACCACCGCAAACAGCGTGGTATAGGTCATCGCCGCGCCATGTAATAACCCCTGCCCTTTAATAAAAGCGCGTAACACCTGCACCACTAACACCAGTGGCGATGCCGTTGATAATCGCTGCACAACCTGTCCTAACTCAGCCATAACAACTCCCTGACTCTGCCAAGCGCAATGGCTCCTGCTACCGATTTGCTTGCCATCACTGGAAAAACTTAAAATACGGGGCTTTCAGACTCAAGGAAAGCGCTATGTCCGTCACTATCCTGCATAACCCTCGCTGCTCCAAATCTCGGGAAACCCTCGCCTTACTAGAGGCCCGCGGTGAAAGCATCCAGGTATGCAAGTATCTGGAAGAGACTCCCAGCCGTGCGCAACTGCAAGACATCCTGCGCATGCTCGGCCTGTCAGCGCGCCAACTCCTGCGCACCTCTGAAGAAGAATATAAAACGCTAAATCTGGCTGATCCTAACCTCAGTGATGAGGCCATTATCGATGCCATGTTGAGCCACCCACGCCTGATTCAACGCCCGATTGTCATCAAAGACGGCAAGGCCCGCATTGGTCGTCCACCTGAGCAGGTTCTGGAGATTCTCTAATGGCCCAGCCCTATGTGTTGGTGCTGTATTACAGCCGCCATGGTGCCACGCGTTTAATGGCGGAAGAAATTGCCCGTGGTGTCGAGCGCTGCGGCCTGGAAGCCAGATTACGGACAGTACCGCCGGTTTCCCCGCAAACCGAGCAAAGCCTGGCTGCCATTCCCAGCGAAGGGGCGATCTACTGCAGCCAGGAAGACTTACGTGATTGCAGCGGCCTGGCCTTTGGCAGCCCTACCCGCTTTGGCAATATGGCGGCCCCCATGAAGTATTTTTGGGATGGCAGTGCCAACCTGTGGGCTAATGGCAGTCTCATCGGCAAACCCGCAGGGGTTTTCACCTCCTCCACCAGCATGCACGGTGGCCAGGAAAGCACCCTGCTTAGCATGATGCTGCCCTTGCTCCACCATGGCATGCTGATCTGCGGCCTGCCTTACTCCGAACCGGCGTTACACCATAGCCGCAGTGGCGGCACCCCCTATGGGCCCAGTCATGTGGCGCTGTTCGATGAAGGCCAGCCACGCCTGAGTGATGAAGAACGCCAACTCTGCCAAGCTCTAGGCAAGCGCCTGGGGCATCTCAGCCTAACCCTGCGCCAAGGAGCCTAAGATGTCGGCCCCCGCCCCCTTTAAACTTCGCCTTTGCCGACTACTGGTGATGAGCTGCCTGCCAGGCCTGATTGCCCTCTACAGCGCCTGGTACCTATGGATACTACCGCCCCAGGGGATCAGCCCCTGGTTACCCTGGGGATTGCATGCGCTGCCCTTGTTGCTGTTTCTGCCCAGCATTAGCCAAGGTAAATTACGTCCCCATGCCTGGCTGTGTTTTTTACTGCTGCTTTACTTTACCAGCTCGGTGCTGGCCCTGATGATACCGACCAAAATGCTGCTCGCCGCAGTGGAGCTGACGTTAATTTGCCTGCTGTTTACTGCGGCCATGATGTATACCCGCTGGCAAAGCCGCTGGCTGAAAGGTGAGCTGAACTAACCTGCCAGCCCGATAAAACAATAGGGCCAAGGTAACGGTTCGCCATCACCTTGGCCCTATCTCAGTGAGCCCTGTCCAGCAACGGATAACGAAGCTATTCAAAGTCCTCTTCAATTTCCGTAATGACACTGCTACCACACTTCACGCACTTCCCCTCCACATAAATACGCCCTTCCAGCTCATACTCCTGTGGTTCGGTCATACCCAGATCCATCTCCATACAGGTGTTGCACCAAGTCTGCTGCAAAAAAGCCTGCTGATCATCCTGGCTACGTTTAGAGAAATCACGGGGAATCGCTTTTGCCATACTGGGCTCCAACTACGACTACCAACCCAGGGTAGTCTTAACAAAGGGAATCGTGAGTTTACGTTTAGCGGCAAAGGAGGCGTCATCCAGCTTCTCTAAGACCGCCAGCAGTGCCCGACTGCCACGAGGCGCCCGGGACAAAATAAAGCGCGCCACCTCATCGGGCAAATCCATTCCCCGTGCGTGGGCGTGTAGTTTTAACGCCTGTAAGCGCCCATTATCATCCAACTGCTGTAACTGCAGCACCATGCCCCAGCTCAGCCGCGACTGTAAATCCGCCAGACTGAGTGGTAGCTGCCGCGGAGGCATGCTAGCCCCGACTAACAGCGGTTTCTGCTGCTCGCGCAGGCGATTGAATAAATGGAACACCCCTTCTTGCCAGGCAGGATTGGTAGCAATGACCTGGATATCATCCAGGCATACCAAATCCAATTGATCGAGATTTTCCAGCAAAGCTACCGGGTAGTCTGCCAACTCAGCCATCGGCAAATACACCGCAGCCCGCCCCGCTTTACCCGCCAGATGACAGGCTGCCTGCAGCAAATGGCTCACTCCGGCCCCTGTACTTCCCCACAGGTATAAAAACTGCTCAGCCTGGGGCTGCCATAGGCCACGCACACTGGCCACCGCCAGTTCATTACCTTGGTCGACAAAGTTTTCCAAGGTGGCATCTTCACGCAGCTGTAGCCACAAGGGCAATTGCACTGGCCCCTTAGCGACCATGCTGAATACCTATTTGCATCATGGTTAAGGCTCTATCTCTCGCTGCTGTCATCTAGCCGCTACTGGGGTGGAGGAAGATCATCACTGCTTTCAGGCTTAATCCGCGCCGCGCCGGGCGCGCGATTATACAGGTGACTCGACTTATAGTGACCATGTACATGACTGAGAAACACCCGAATCACCGCAGCAATCGGCAACGCCAACAAAATGCCAGTCAGGCCAAATAACTGCCCCCCCGCCAGGATGGCAAAAATAACCGCCACAGGGTGCAAACCGATCCGGTCGCCAACCAGCCAGGGGGTTAACACCATACCCTCCAGCATTTGGCCCACCATAAACACTACCCCCACCCCTATCAGGGGGGTAAGGGTATCGAACTGCAGTAGCGCCGCAATCAGGGCGGCACCCAAACCGACAATCATACCCAGGTAGGGCACGATACTGGCCAACCCCGCCAGCATGCCAATTAACAGTGCAAGCTTTAACCCCACCAGCGATAGACCCAGGGCGTAAATTCCCCCCAACGCCACCATGACAGTGAGTTGTCCGCGCATAAAGGAGCTCAAAACTTCATCGCACTCACTGGCCCAGCTACTTACTACCGGCTCGACATTGCGGGGCAATAACTCGCGAATTTTCGCCACCAATACATCCCAATCGCGCAGTAAATAAAAGGTCACCACCGGAATCAGGGCCAAGTTCGCCCCCCAGGCCAATACATCCAGGCTCGACTTGGTCGCACTGGTTAACAGACCCGTGACAATATCGGTGGTTTGCTGCCAGTTTGCCGTTAATGCCTGCCGCACTTTGGCCAGCAACTGCGCATCCAGCTCAACCCCTAGGGTGACCTGCAACCAGGGCAACACCTGCTTTTGCAGCACCTCCAAAGCCTGGGGAATCAACTGTGCCAAGGCTTCTAACTGTCGCCCCAGCAGCGGCAACAGCAGCAACAATACCCCCAACAAAATCAATGTCATGATGAAGAACAATGTCACTACCGCCCAGGTGCGGCTCATGCCCCTCGCCTCCAGGCGATCCGCCAACGGATCAGCCAGATAGGCTAGCAACATTCCGATCAGGAAAGGGGCCAGGATAGGTTGCAGTAGATACAGCAACAGGGCACAGCCCGCCGCCATCAAAAGCAGCCAACGTTCCTGCGCCGTGGTCATGGTTGCACCTGCCAAAAATAGCGCAGTACCTGTGGATTGCTGCCGGAGGTTTGTTGCAAACGTCGCTCCAAAGCCAATGCCTGTTCAAGCTGGCTCAAATCACCACGGGTATTAATTTTGACTCGCACCGAGTCCCCCACCAGCCATTCCAATTGATAGGACTCAATGATGGACAAGCTCTGCAAAAAGCGCTCTAGCTGCTGCCAGTCGGTAAAGCTGCGCATCCCTGCCACCTCAAGGGCAAGATGCTCACCTGAGGTGGCCTGATAAACGCCGTAGTTACCCGCCAAGTGCTCAGCCAACTGAGCAATCACATCCGTGCCGATTTGCTCTAACTGCGGCTGCTCACTGCTAAAGGACACCTTGCGGCCTTGCGCATCCAGCAGCTGCCACTGGCTGTGCCACTGGGTATCCTGCTGATAAACCCGTCCCACTAACACCTGATCCGCCCGATAACGTTCAGACGCTGCCTGGATCGGTTGGGCAAAAAAGCCCCATACTGCCGCCTCATCCAGTGCCAGCTCATCCTGCAAATCAAGTAAGGGACGATACAGCGGCACTCCTCGATCACGGGCGGCTTGCTGCATAGCAATACTGAGTGGGTGCTCCCCCACTAACATGCGCGCGCCCTCTTCTTCCACCGCCAGCCATAGCAGCACTGCAGGGCGGTTATCCCCCCACGCGGCTAAACCAGCCTGTTTCAGCAGGGTCAAGATGGCATTGGCATCAAACTCCAGCACCAGCTCAAAGCCAGCGGGGGCATTTTGATAGTGATAGGTCAGTAAGTAGTTTTCAGGTCGCTCCAGCGCCGTTTGGATATTGTCATTGCGCAATAAAGCCTGACGCCCAAGCACCTTCAACAGCACCTGTTGCAAGCCAGCCTGAATACTCGCCTGACGAGTCGCCTCCGTCTGCTCCGCCACCTCGATGCGAGCATGGTAGAGCTCACCCAACGTCACTGCCTGAACGGGTAGTCCGCTCCACAGCAAACAGAGTAACAGCATCACACTGGCGTAGCGTTGCACCTTCACCCTTGGCTCCTTGTTGCTATCCATTCACGACCTTTGCTGCTCTGCCTGGGCCACCTGCAACCACATGCTCTGCATGCCAGAAACAGCCGTCGTTTTGACAAACTGCTGGGATAGTATCACCCCCAAGGCAGTGCGCCCAGTACAGGAGTCGCCTCCCTTCGGTTGAGCTGCTAAAATAGCCCCCTGATTTTTCTCTCTCCCTTTTAGTTTGGCATTGGAACCGAATGACCATGACCTCCCCCGACAACAAGCCCTCTCTCAGTTATAAAGACGCTGGTGTCGACATTGATGCCGGCAACGCCCTGGTAGAACGTATTAAAGGCGTTGCCAAGCGCACCAAGCGTCCAGAAGTACTGGGCGGGCTGGGTGGCTTTGGCGCCCTCTGTGAAATCCCTGCTGGTTACCGCCAACCCGTGCTGGTTTCTGGCACTGACGGTGTGGGCACCAAGCTGCGTTTAGCCATGGATCTGGGCAAGCACGACAGTATCGGTATCGACCTGGTGGCCATGTGCGTGAATGACCTGGTGGTTGCGGGTGCCGAACCACTGTTCTTCCTGGACTACTATGCAACCGGCAAACTCAATGTTGATATCGCTGCCCGTGTGGTCACCGGCATTGGTGAAGGTTGTGAACAGGCCGGCTGTGCGCTAGTAGGCGGCGAAACCGCTGAAATGCCCGGCATGTATGAGGGAGAAGACTACGATCTGGCCGGTTTCTGTGTCGGCGTGGTGGAAAAAAGCGACATTATTGATGGCAGTAAAGTGGCGGAAGGCGATGCGCTGATCGCCCTGGCCTCCAGCGGCCCGCACTCCAATGGTTACTCTTTGATTCGCAAAATCCTCAGCGTCAGCGGCGCCAACCCTGAACAGCCTCTGGCCGGCAGTGATGCCAGCCTGGCTGATGCGCTGATGCAACCTACCCGCATTTACGTCAAGCAGCTACTGCAACTGATCAAGCAGGTGGATGTGCGTGCCCTGGCCCACATTACTGGCGGCGGTTTGCTGGAAAACATTCCCCGTGTGCTGCCCGCCAACAGTAAAGCGGTGCTGGATAGCCAAAGCTGGCAACTGCCACCTGTCTTCCAGTGGCTGCAACAGGCTGGCAATGTCGAAATGCGTGAAATGTACCGCACCTTTAACTGCGGGGTGGGCATGGTCATCTGCGTGCCCCAAGCACAAGTCGATGCAGCCCTGGCTCAGCTGCAAGCGGCTGGCGAGCAAGCCTGGGTAATTGGCCGTATTGAGGCGGCCCAGGCAGGCGAAGAACAGGTGGAGATGCGCTAAGTGAAACGTATCCTGGTATTGATTTCCGGCAGCGGCAGTAACCTACAGGCGCTACTGGATATGAGCAGCCAGGATGGTTACCCCGCCAGCATCGTTGCGGTGATTTCTAACCGTGCCGATGCTTACGGACTGGAGCGAGCACGCCTGGCGGGCGTGCCTGCTCTATGCCTCAACCATCGTGACTATGCCAGCCGAGAAGCCTACGACCAGGCCTTGATGGCCTGTATTGATGAGCACCAACCGGATCTGGTAGTACTCGCTGGCTTTATGCGCATTCTGACCGAAGACTTTACCCGCCACTACAGCGGTCGCCTACTCAACATCCACCCCTCCCTGCTACCCAAATTCAAAGGCCTGCATACCCATGCCCGCGCCTTGGAAGCCGGAGAGCAATGGCACGGCGCCAGTGTGCACTTTGTCACTGCAGAGTTGGATGGAGGCCCTGTCATTATTCAGGGACGAGTGGCAATTGATGCCCAGGACACGGCGGACACTCTGGCACAACGAGTGCACCAAATCGAACACCAAATCTACCCCCAAGCAGTGACCTGGTTTTGTCAGGATCGTCTGCAATGGCGTGATGGTCAGGCCTGGCTTGACGGCCAGCCGCTTCCAGCCGAAGGGATACAGGTCGGAGCAAACTAAGATGAAACTGGGCAAGTTGATGGCCACGCTAAGTCTAAGCTTGGCCAGTTTGATCCCCCTCCAGGGGCTAAGCGATGAACTGAAGCCCTTCCGTGCGGTGTACAGCACTGAGATCGAAGCCGGCGTCAATATGAGCGCCGAGGCGGTACGCGAACTCAAGCCACTTGGCAATGGTGAGTGGCAACTCTCTATTACCATTTCCAATATGCTCGCCAACCTGCAGGAGAGCAGTCGCTTCCGTCTCGCTGATCAGCGAGTGCAGCCGCTGGAGTACCGTTACCACCGCAAAGTCTTGAGCAAGACCCGCGATGCCCTCTTAACCTTTGACTGGCAACAGGGCCATGTACATAACCAAGTCCAAGAACAGCCCTGGAAGATGGACATCCCTGCCGGCACCCAAGACAAAATCAGCTACCAAGCTCAGCTACGTTTGGACCTATTGCGTGCCAGCGAAAACCTCAGCTACCCCGTAGCGGGAGGCGGTAAGTTGCAACGCTATAGCTTCGAGCAACTTGGACAAGAGCAAATTACCACCCCTATAGGGCGCTTTGATGCCGTTAAAATACGCCGTATCCAGAACCCCGGCAGCGATCGGGAAACCCTAATCTGGATGGCTCCCGCGCTGGATTATCAGATTGTTCAGCTGGAATTGATCGAGAAAGAAGACAACAAAGCCTATCGTTTAGTGCTGAAGTCCCTCGACTAACCCGATAACCGTGAGACCCTTATGACCTCTGCTTTTGTCACCTATGGCGATGATCTTGATGCCAAGTTACGCATCCTCGAAGAGCAGGCCGCCGATGATCAACTCTTTGCCTACGCCTATCTAATGGGCCACCTCGGACTCATTACCTGCCAAGAGCTTGAGACCGTCGCCCAATACAATCAGCTAATGGAACAAGCCCTGGCCGAAGGTTTTGCCGTTGATCACCTAAGCGAAGATGACAAAACGCTGATTAACCAACTATGGCAGCAACTCAAGCAGCCAGGCTAACCCCCTATCTTTTCGCTGCCCATAAAAAAGCCGGACTCAAGATCCGGCTTTTTTGATCAAGGCTGGTCAGGCGCGCGCCTGCTCCTTTTCTGCCTTGCGAGCAAACCACCAAGCAACCAACACGGCAATCGCCACGACCGCCACAATGAGAGTAGCCAGTGCATTGATCTTAGGGCTCACCCCTAAGCGCACACTGGAAAACACCACCATCGGCAAGGTTGTTGAGCCCGGCCCAGAAACAAAGCTGGCAATCACCAAATCATCCATCGACAGGGTAAAGGCCAACAGCCAACCCGCCGCCAACGAGGGGGCAATAATAGGCAACGTCACCAGCCAAAAGACTTTAAAGGGGGGCGCACCTAGATCTAAGGCGGCCTCCTCCAAGGAAGCATCCATTTCTTTTAAGCGCGCACTCACCACAATCGCCACATAAGCAGTACAGAAGGTCACGTGAGCCATCCAGATGGTCAGGGCGCCACGATCCTGCGGCCACCCCAGTACCTGCCCCATCGCCACAAAGGTCAGCAGTAATGCCAAGCCGGTGATGACATCAGGCATCACCAGGGGGGCATTAATCATCCCACCAAACAGGGTATGACCACGAAAACGACCAAAGCGAATCAGGGTGAATGCCGCCAGTGTTCCTAATACCACAGCCGCGGTAGCCGCTGACATGGCAATCTTCAGACTCATCCAGACCGCATCCATCATCTGCCGATCGGCGAATAACTCTCCATACCACTTAGTAGAGAAGCCAGACCATACCGTGACCAAGCGCGACTCGTTAAAGGAATAACCTATCAACAAGGCAATGGGCAGATAGAGAAAAGTAAAGCCCAGCGTTAATACCGTCAGAGAAAGTTTATTCTTCACGCTGATTCTCCTCGGCCTGATAACGGTTAAAGAGTGCAATCGGCACCACCAGCAACAGCAGCATAATCACCGCTACCGCTGAGGCGATTGGCCAAGCCCGGTTATTAAAAAACTCCTGCCACAGCACCTTACCGATCATCAGAGTATCCGCACCACCCAGCAATGCCGGAATCACAAACTCCCCTACCGCCGGAATAAACACCAGCATAGAGCCGGCAATAATGCCGCGTTTGGAGAGGGGCAACGTCACGGTGATAAAGGTTTTCCAGGGACGCGCCCCCAGGTCTGCCGCGGCTTCCAACAGGCTTAAATCCATTTTGATCAGGTTGGCGTACAGCGGCAGGATCATAAAGGGCAAATAGGCATAGACAATCCCGATATAAACCGCCACATCGGTATGCAAAATGGTCAACGGCAAATCTATCACCCCCAGGCTGATCAGGGTGCTATTGACCAGGCCATCACTCTTTAAAATCCCCATCCAGGCATATACCCGAATCAGGAAAGACGTCCAGGACGGCAAAATGACCAACATCAACAGCACGTTGCGTACCGAAGGGGTACTACGGGCAATGAAATAAGCCATGGGATAGCCAATCAGCAGACACAAAAGCGTCGAGACAAAGGCCATTTTGACCGAGCTGAGATAGGCTAAAAAATAGAGATCGTCTTCCAATAGAAAGAGGTAATTGCCCAAATTCAACTGAATATTGAGCACACCCTCTTCGTAGTTAAGCAGATCGGTATAAGGCGGAATGGCGATAGCCGAATCCGCCAAACTGATCTTCAGCACAATGGCAAAGGGAATAAAGAAGAACAGCAGCATCCACAAATAGGGTACCGCTATCACCCAGGTTCGGCCGCGCTGCAAAGCACGCATCAGGGCCGCCATCATGATGTCAGCACCACGCCGCTGGCTTCATCCCAGCTCAAAAATACCTGATCACCCCAGGTAGGGCGACGCTGACTGCGACGTTCCATATTAGCCACGGTGCACAACACCTGTTTCCCACCAGGCAAGAGCACGTGATAAATCGAATGCCCACCCAGGTAAGCAATATCTTTTACCTGCCCCTGCACCCAGTTATAGGCTTGTGCAGGCTGTTCGCTGGTTAACTGCACTTTCTCCGGACGCACCGCCACACTCACCGCCATCCCAAGGCTGATAGAGGCATTATGCTCAACTTGCAGAGGTTGACCGAGTTCAGCACTGCTAATCAGCATGCTGCCATCGGCATCAGCGCTCACCACGCCATCAAAGAGATTAACCGAGCCGATAAACTCGGCCGTCATGCGGCAGTTGGGGTACTCGTAAATATCGGTGGGGGTACCCACTTGGCGAATTTCACCAGCATCCATGATGCCAATGCGCCCGGCCATGGTCATCGCCTCCTCTTGGTCATGGGTCACCATGACACAGGTCACTCCCACTTTTTCGATGATATCCACGACTTCCAGCTGCATACGAGTACGCAACTTTTTATCCAACGCCCCCATGGGCTCATCCAGCAACAGCAATTTGGGATGTTTTGCCAGACTACGGGCAAGGGCCACACGCTGGCGCTGGCCACCCGACAACTGATGAGGCTTACGCTTGGCAAACTTTTCCATGTGCACCAGGCGTAGCATTTCTGCCACACGATCCTGGATTTCCGCCTTAGCTAATTTGTCCTGCTTCAAACCAAAGGCAATATTCTGCTCGACCGACATATGCGGGAACAGGGCATAGGATTGAAACATCATATTGATAGGACGCTGATAGGGCGGCAACTTACTCACATCCTGCCCATCCAGCAAAATGCGGCCACTGGTCGGCGTTTCAAAACCAGCTAACATGCGCAACAGGGTGGTCTTGCCACAACCCGAGCCGCCCAAGAGTGCAAATATCTCTCCTTCGCGGATATCCAGACTCACCTCACAGACCGCTAAGGTTTCGCCAAATTGCTTGGTTACCTTCTCAATCTGCAGCAGCGCCTTGGGTTCGCTTCCTGTACTGAAGCCTACTCCCCCCGGCGGTTGTTCAGCTGCTGTGGCCATCGTTTTCCTATTGCCTCCACCCCAATAAAAGTCTAAGTTTCAAAACACCCCTTTTTCAGGGAAAATGGTGATCCTTTGTGCTTGGCGAACACAATCGCGCAATTATATCAGCGCCTTAGCTTAATGAAATGCACCGCGCCAAGATAGTTACAGGGTCTTTAAGCCCATTCAGAGTTGTATATCTTCATGGATCAGCAGTTTGAGCAGCGCTTACAACATTGCACCCAGCTTCCCTCGCTTCCGACGGTGGTGATGCAGCTAATTGAGGTCGCGGGCAGCGACGATCTGGAACCCGAACAGATCACCGACATTATTTCCAAAGATCCGGCCTTAGCCGCCAAGGTGATCCGTGTTGCCAACTCTCCTTTGTTTGGCCAACGGCAGAAAACCCACTCTATTCAACAGGCTGTGATTAAGCTCGGTATTAATGCCGTTTTTTCTTTAGCCCTGACCTTTAGCCTGTCCATGCACCTTCGCCAACGTGCTACGCCAGGACTGGATAGCAATCGCCTCTGGCGCCGCGCCTTTATTGCTTCCATTGCCGCCCGTACCCTGGGCAGACTCCGCCAGCTCAACAACACTGAAGAGCTGTTTTTAGCCGCGCTATTACAGGATATCGGCGTATTAGCCCTATATTCAGTCTGTGAACAAGACTACGCCCAGCTATTACAGGAAGTGAAAACTCACCAGGATATTCTCCGAGTAGAGCGACAGTCCTTTCACACTGACCATACTGAGGTTGGGCACTGGTTATTACATCATTGGCGCTTTCCAGAGCTACTCTGCCGAGCCGTGCAGAGCTCAGATGACTTAGCGATTCTGGAAGCGAATGAGGAGACAGCACAGTTTCTTTCCATCGTGGCGATTTCTGGGCGAATTGCTGATATCTGGCTACTGGGCAATACCCGTCAAGCGGCCTTTGCCGCGATGATCGCCAATCAAAAACTGATGCAGCTCACCGATGCCGACTTCCAGTTCTTGCTGGATGAAGTCTCCCGGCAAATGGATGATTACAGTCAACTATTTGAAGTCGAGCTGATCAGCAGCCAATATGCCGCCCAGATTCAAGCAAGTGCCGCTGAGGTGCTAGCCATTCGCAATATCACCTTAGTGCGTGAGATACGCCAAGAACGACAACGGGCAGAGTTGCTGCAAGAAAAGAATCGATCACTGGAAGAACAAATCAAGCGCGACAGCCTGACCGGTCTTTATAACCGCCACTATCTGGATCGTATTCTGCCAATGGAGTTTGAAGAGGCGAATCAAAATAACTGGCCCCTCACCCTCTTTTTTATCGACCTCGACCACTTCAAACAGGTCAACGATGCCCACGGCCATCGTACCGGCGACGAACTATTGAAAGCCATTGCCCGCTATCTGCAACGGGAACTACGTCGCTCCGACATTATTACCCGCTATGGTGGTGAAGAGTTTGTGGTACTGCTACCGGGCACTAATGAAGAAGATGGTTATCAATTGGCTGACCGTTTACGCCAGGGCATTCATAGTATTGAGGTCACATCAGAGCGTGGCGACACGGTTAGCGTTACCACCTCCATTGGCGTTGCCTGCCACAGCGAACTCCATCCATTCGTTGATGCTGACATGCTAGTGCGGGCGGCAGATAAAGTGCTCTATGCTGCCAAAGAGGAAGGACGTAATCGCGTTCTCCGACACAAGCACTAAATCCAAAAAAAGCGCCTGAGGCGCTTTTTTAATGGGGTCTTGTTATGAAACCTAACCGACCCTCTTAGAGCGAAGGCGGATTATTTGCACTGACAATCACACAGTCTACCTCACCGGGATTGCGGAAACGGTGTGGAATTTGACTATCAAAGAAATAACCATCGCCAGGGTGCAATACGCGGCTTTCATCACCCACTGTTAATTCCAGTATCCCCTGGATCACTACCCCCCCTTCCTGTCCTTCATGCACCAACATATCTTCGCCGGTATCTGAACCAGGAGGATACGTCTCATGCAACACTGACAGGGTTCGATTGGGATGGTTATAGCCCACCAAACGCAGGGCGATATTGCCGTGACCAAGATTCGGCAATTCAGCAGATTGATAAAACACCTGTTTTTTCTCTGGCACGTCCAGGGTAAAAAACTGCTGCAAGGACATGGGAATACCATCCAACACTTTCTTTAGCGAACTGACAGATGGACTCACCCGATTCTGCTCAATCAAAGAAATAGTACTGTTTGTAACGCCTGCACGTTTCGCTAGCTCTCGCTGGGATAACCCATGCTGCTTACGCACTTCTTTCAAGCGTGTTCCCACGTCAATGCTCATCACAACGCCCTTGCTTAGTTTTTATCAGCGCAACAACCCGTTGAATAATAGTTATTGTCAATTTTTTTAAACAAGTAAAGTTTCACGGATTGGATCAAGGTTTTATCACAAGGCCTAGAGAACACCAAGCCCAGACACCGATTAAATGCAGTGAAACAATTGCGATAGCGCAAGGTAATTCCGGCCAATGCTTGAAAAAATTGGCCACGCGTTCTAGATAAAAGACAAATCTATTAGCAGACGTCCGCCCAGCCACTGTCCACCGACAGTGATGACTGAATCAGGCCAAGCGTCCTAGTGAGGGGAGCTCCCCTCTTTTTTGCCCTACCTAGGAGAAGCTAAATGCGTATCGGTGTACCCAAGGAAATTAAAAACCACGAATACCGAGTCGGTCTGACCCCCGCAGGCGTGCAGGAGTTTACCAGCCAAGGCCACAGTGTGTGGGTTCAACAACACGCCGGCGAGAGCATCGGCTTTAGTGATGATGACTACCGAAAAGCCGGCGCCACCCTGGTTGCCACCGCGGAGGAAGTATTCGAACAGGCAGAGATAATCATCAAGGTCAAAGAGCCCCAACCTCAAGAGTGCCGCCTACTCAATAGCAAACACCTCCTATTTACCTATCTCCACCTGGCAGCCGATCGTCAGCAAACCGACCTACTGCTCGCCAGCGGTTGTACTGCCGTGGCCTATGAAACGGTCGAAGATGCTCAAGGTCGCCTGCCACTCTTAGCTCCCATGAGTGAAGTAGCAGGACGAATGGCCATCCAGGCCGGTGCTCACTGTCTGGAAAAGGCACAACAAGGCCGTGGCGTCTTACTCGCTGGCGTACCCGGAGTAGCTCCTGCCAATGTGATGATTCTCGGCGGGGGAGTGGTCGGTACCAATGCGGCACGGATGGCACTAGGCATGGGCGCCAATGTCACCATTTTGGATAAATCGATTCCACGCCTGCGCCAGCTAGATGAACTTTATGGCCCAAATCTGAAGACACTCTATGCCACCTCACACAATATCGAAGAACAATTGCGTGATGCCGACATGGTTGTAGGGGCGGTGCTAGTCCCTGGCGCAGCGGCACCTAAGTTAGTACGGCGTGAGCACCTAGCCAGTATGCAACGCGGCGCAGTTCTGGTGGATGTAGCAATTGACCAGGGTGGATGCTTTGAAACCAGTCATGCCACTACCCATGCCAATCCCACCTACGTGGTCGATGGCATCGTTCACTACTGCGTTGCCAACATGCCGGGAGCGGTCGCCCGCACCTCCACCCTGGCCCTAACCAATGCCACCCTGCCTTACGCCTTGCAACTGGCCAACAAGGGACTCGCCGCCCTGCAGGAAGATAAGGGCTTTGCTGCGGGCCTGAACATCCATGCTGGCAAACTCTGCCATGCCGGAGTAGGGGAAGCCTTTAATCTACCTAGTATCAGCCCTGCTGAGGCACTGAGCTAACTCTTACTCACGCCGTAAACAAGAGGGGGCCTAAGCCCCCTTATCTCATTTAACTACAGCATCACAGTCTGGCGGTTGCCAGCAGTCCGCCAGCTCCAACAAAAAAACCACCAAAGATGCGATTCTGCCAACGTAAACGCTCAGGTTGCTGGAAGAACACGCGCAAACGCGCAGCCAAGCTGGCAAAACCCAGCATGACCACCGTATCGACCACCACCATCGTACTCCCCAGAATGGCATACTGAGGCAGCTGCGGCGCCTGCAATTCAATAAACTGAGGGAATAACGCCACCAGGAACACGATAGACTTCGGGTTAGTGATGTTAACCAAACAAGCCTGATAAAACTGTTTACCTGCCTGCCGGCTCACACTGGCACTCTGCCAATCAAGCTCCCCTACCTCACGCCACTTCTGCACACCCAGGTAGATCAAATAGGCCACTCCAGCCCACTTGATCAGAGTAAACGCCATGGCAGAGGTTGCCACTATTGCCCCTAAACCGGCCCCCACAACCACCACCAGCACAGCCAGCCCCACCTGCAAACCGAGAATACTCGGCAAGCTGCCGACCACCCCAAAACGCAGGGCATTGCTCATGGTATTCACCGCCCCTGCACCAGGAGAAATACTCAACACCAGGGTGGCGACTAAAAAGGTCAACCAGATACTTAGACTCATAACAACGTACTCCCCCACAGCAACAAACATGCTGCCGCGGTCACTGTTGCCAACATGGGCGCCCGCTCACCAGTCAAAACTCGTTGCAGCACAATGAAATGGAGCGCCGGAAAGCTGATAAAAAGGGCGCTCAAGTTAATCCACCAGGCAAATTCTAACGCCCCCATCACCAAGGTCAGAATCAGTAGCAGTGCCCCCAGATTGCCCCAGAGCAATACCGCTTTGGGCAGGTTTGCGACGTTACCCTCACGCTGAGCCTGCTTCATGAAGCTACCGGCAGACAATGCCGCTGACATGCTCAAACTTCCCGCCAGGATAAAAAGGATCAGTTGCCAGTTCATAATCACCTCATATAGTTTAGGCACATTGTAGGGAGACCCCGGCCTGGGCTCCAGCCCCTGATCAGGAGGAAAAACTAATGAGACCGATAAGCCAGATGCTGCTCGCCGCTGGACTCGTCTGTGGCCCGCTACAAGCCGAAACCCTTGGCAGTGTGGATACCGCTTTTCAATGGTTAGGGCCTGACCACAAAATTGTCATTGAAGCTTTCGATGATCCTGACGTCAGCAATGTGGCCTGCTGGCTGAGCCGCGCCAAAACCGGTGGAGTTAAAGGAGCACTGGGCTTGGCAGAGGACACCTCCGATGCCTCGATCAGCTGTAGGCAAATCGGCCCGATTACGCTGAGCGATCGTATTCGTTCGGGCAAAGAGAATGGTGAAGAGGTGTTTCGCAAGAGCACTTCGCTCCTGTTCAAAAAACTACGGGTAGTGCGTTTCTACGATGCCAAGCGGAATACCTTGGTTTACCTGACCTACTCCGACAAGCTAGTGGAGGGCTCACCAAAAAACTCGCTCAGCACCGTCCCAATCCAACCCTGGGGAGCTCCAGCCCCCTAATCGGTAGCTCACCGGCCTACAACGCGCTAAACCGCCCGCCTGGCTAACCTGTCTAGCTTACTCACCTAGATCAGCTACTTCCTGCCAGTTAGACCTGCCATTTCTTGCTGCAGGACAGTCAAAAGCAGGGCGGCTAATGCCGCCCTTACTCATGCCAATGTTCATCTAACGAGGCAACTCAGCTCTCTTTATCCTGCTCAGAGCGCCCCATGCCTTGGCTCATCATCCCTAGTAACATTTTCTGCCAGGCATCCATGGTACCAATCGCCCCTGGCATATAGGGCTTCAACCAATTGGCAGGGTCATAGCCTTCACTGCCTGCATCCAATTGTTCACGAAATCGCTGCAGCATTTCTTGATGTAAGGGCTCCAAGTCTGGCCAACCAAGTACCTTACGCAGCTCTTCAGGACTGATATCCACTTGAATATTAAACTTCATGGTTTTCTCCTATTCGCTATCACTGCTAAGGTTTCGCAGACCACGCCAAGCCAGTAACCAAGCTAACAGCGCAACAACGGCTGCCACTGCGAAGCTCTCACCATGGCCCCAGTGCTGCCATACATAACCACTTAACAAAGCCCCTAAGGCTCCACCCACACCATAGCTGAAGCTGGAAAAAAGCGCCTGCCCTTGCCCCTCATTCCCACCACTGAAAAACTGCTGCACCAGGTGCACGCCACAGGCATGCATGATGCCAAAGGTCGCGGCATGCATCAGCTGGGTGAAGAGAACCAAGGGCAACCAACCAGGATAGGCCGCTACCAGCAGCCAACGCAGCACGGTAATCGCCAATGCCCACAGCATCAGTCTGGCTACCCCCCAACGCATGAGTCGATGCATACCGATAAACACCAGTATCTCTGCAACGACCCCCACCGCCCACAACCCCCCTATCTGCAAGCTATCAAAGCCCTGCTCTTCCATAAAAATGGAATAAAAGGTGTTAAAAGGCCCGTGGGAGATTTGCGCCAGCATAAAGATGAAGTAAAACAACCATACCTGAGGCACCGCCAAACGGGCCCAGAAAGAAGCACCTGCCTGGGCACTCTCCAGCTCAGCACGCGGCTCCTGTACTAGCCAGGTCGAGCACACCATCAGTACGCCCAAGCCAACTAATAGCAACGGCAGGCCTTGAATTGACCATAACTTAAGCGCCCAACCAACCAACACCACGATGGCGACGAAGCCAAGCGATCCCCACAGCCGAATTTGGCTATAGCGTGCTCGTTTGAGTCCCAGATATTGCAGCGTGACCACTTCAAATTGCGGCAACACAGCGTTCAGGAAGAAGGTAAATACCATCATCGCTAACGCCATCTGCCAGAAGTCACGCGCCCACCACAGTAGCACCAGCGTCAGGCAAGAGAGCAACGCACCTAAGCGGATAATGCCAAGGCGACGCTTACGCTTATCCGCCAACCACCCCCACAAATTGGGAGCAACCAAACGGGTTGCCATAAAAATGGCCATTAGTTGGCCAATTTCACTGCCGCTAAAGCCTATATCTTTAAGATAGAGTCCCCAGAACGGGGCGAAGCCGCCTAACAACGCAAAGTAGGCGGCATAGAAGGCGGACAAACGCCAATATGGCAATCCTTGCCGGCTGTCCATATTAACCCGCCTGGGCCGGTATCACCGGGGTTGCTACCTGCACATCTGCGTTTTGCCCACGGTGACGCAGGTAATGATCCAACAGCACGATTGCCATCATTGCTTCGGCAATTGGCGTCGCCCGAATCCCGACACAGGGGTCGTGACGTCCATGGGTTACCACCTCGACCGGGTTACCCTGGCTATCGATACTCTGGCCGGGAAGGCGCAGGCTGGATGTCGGCTTCAAAGCAATATGAGCCAAAATATCCTGACCAGAAGAGATGCCCCCCAAAATACCGCCAGCCTGATTCGATAAGAATCCTGCCGGGGTCATCTCATCCCGATGCTCAGTCCCTTTTTGCTCAATCGCGGCAAAACCTGCCCCTATTTCCACCCCTTTCACGGCATTAATACTCATCAGCGCATGAGCAAGGTCTGCATCCAAGCGATCGAATACCGGCTCGCCCAAACCAGGAGGCACACCTGTCGCTATCACGCTGATTTTCGCCCCGATGGAGTTTCCCTCTTTGCGCAGGGCATCCATATAGACTTCCATCTCAGCCGCGGCCTGAGCATCGGGACAGAAAAAAGCATTGCGCTCAATTTCATCCCAGCTAAAACGCGCCGGATCGATTTTAATCGGCCCCAACTGGCTCAAATAGCCACGCACTTCAATGCCAAGACGCTCGCGCAGAAACTTCTTGGCAATGGCGCCTGCCGCCACCCGCATGGCGGTTTCACGGGCCGAGGAACGACCACCACCACGGTAATCACGCACCCCATATTTATGGGTGTAGGTGTAGTCAGCATGAGCAGGACGAAAGACATCCTTAATATTGGAGTAGTCTTTTGAACGCTGATCCTGGTTCTCAATCAACAAACCGATTGAAGTACCTGTGGTCACCCCTTCAAATACCCCCGAGAGAATCTTAACTTCGTCAGGCTCACGGCGCTGAGTAGTGTGTCGGGACTGCCCCGGCTTACGCCGATCCAGATCATGTTGCAGATCTGCTTCGCTGATTGCCAACCCAGGCGGGCAACCATCGACGATACAGCCCAGTGCCAAGCCATGACTCTCACCGAAGGTGGTGACTTTAAATACTTGGCCGATACTGTTTCCAGCCATCTCCCTACCCTTTGTTAAAAAATGGAAGCAATGCCGTTAGGCACGACTTAAAACAAATGTGCGTACTGCTTCAACTGGCTGGCCGTCAACATAAAGACCCCATGACCACCACGCTCAAAATCCAGCCACAAGAAAGGTACTTGTGGATACTGCTCCTGCAGGTGTACTTCAGAGTTACCGACTTCCACCACCAACAAACCATCATCGGTCAGATAATCCGCTGCTTCACGCAGAATACGTCGAGTCACCTCCAGGCCATCATCACCCGAGGCCAGTCCTAACGCAGGCTCATGACGATACTCATCTGGCATGGAAGCAATATCCTGAGCATCCACATAAGGCGGATTACTCACAATCAAATCGTACTGGTGGGGAGGAACAGCATTAAAGACATCAGAGCGCAGCACCCGTACTCGATCCTCCATGCGATGACGCTTAATATTCATCTTGGCAACGGCGATGGCATCGCTGGAGATGTCCACTAAATCAACTTGAGCATCCTGAAAAACATTGGCGCACGCGATACCAATACAACCTGATCCCGTACATAGATCCAATATGCTCTGAACTGGCTTATATTGCAGCCATGGTTCAAAGCCTTGCTCAATGATCTCCGCCAAGGGCGAGCGTGGCACCAGAACACGTTGGTCCACATAAAACTTCAGCCCAGCAAACCACGCCTCACCGATTAGGTAGGCTGCAGGGATACGCTCACGCACACGACGTGTCACCCACTCCACCACTTTCTCTCGTTCCTGGCGAGTTAAGCGTGCATCCAGCACTTCTTTATCCACATCCCAAGACAGGTGCAATGCATTCAGCACTAAATTGACCGCTTCATCCCAGGCATTATCAGTGCCATGGCCAAAAAATAGCTTGGCCTCACTAAAACGACTGACCGCCCAGCGAATCATATCCCGTACCGTGCGGAGCTCTTCCACCGCTTGTTCAGTATTCAGTTGCATGCCCTGTCCCACTAACATAACCGCAGAAGCCTACACTCCCCGGTTCAGAGTCTGGTAAAAGTCTGAGATAATAATGAATCAAGCTGGTTAAGGCTATTCCAAGGCATGCAAGATGACGATTTGGACGATTTTCACACGCAAATGCGTGGTGTCCGTCCGCTTTCCACTAAACAACGTGTCGCTCCTCCCCCTGCCCGTCCAACCAAAGAGGCGTTGTTATATCGACGCCAGGCGGCCAGTGAAGATGTCGTCACCCGACAATCTGACTTAAGCGATGCGCAAGTCGAACTGGTCGGTTCAGAAACTCCGTTGCTGTTTGCCGTCCCAGGCCTAAGCATGAAAGAGTTCAAACGTTTGCGCCAAGGACGCCTGGCCTGGGAAAGCGGCCTGGACTTACATGGCTACCCAATTGATCATGCTCGGGAAGAATTACACAACTTTATTCGGGATGCTCGTCGCTATAACCAACGAATAGTGTTGGTGGTGCATGGCAAAGCCATAAGCGATGCTGGCAAACATCCTATACTCAAATCCCACGTCAATGAGTGGCTGCAACAAATCCCTGCTGTATTGGCATTTTGCAGCGCACTCCCCAAAGATGGGGGAACGGGTGCCCTCTATGTGCTTTTAAAGCGCGACGGCTAGACTTTACCCCACTCTCAGATTGACTTACTGTAGCCAGCTTTTTCCGCTGGCAGTTAAGGAAACCTTATGGAACAGGCATTCTCTAAAATCATCACCAGCCTCGGTGAAGACCTGAATCGCGAAGGGCTGAAGGATACGCCCAAGCGCGCCGCCAAGGCGATGCAGTACCTCACCCGGGGTTATCATCAGTCGCTTGAAGAGGTTGTCAATGGCGCCCTCTTCCCCTCTGACAACAGCGAAATGGTCATCGTGCGCAACATTGAGCTTTACTCGCTCTGCGAACACCATTTGCTGCCCTTTATTGGGAAAGCGCATGTCGCCTATATTCCCCAGGGACAAGTACTAGGCCTGTCCAAAGTTGCTCGCATTGTCGATATGTTTGCTCGCCGCCTGCAAATCCAGGAAAACATGACAAAGCAGATCGCCGAAGCCATTTCTGAAGTCACAGGAGCGGCTGGTGTAGGAGTCGTCATTGAAGCACAGCATATGTGCATGATGATGCGCGGTGTTGAAAAGCAAAATGCCAGCATGACAACTTCCATGATGCTCGGCTGCTTCCGTGATGATGAGCGCACCCGCAACGAGTTCCTCTCCCTCGTGCGTTAAAGCCAGCTCTGGTTATGCACGAACAACAAAAAGGGGCCGCCAGCGCCCCTTTTTGCTTCCTGATACTCTTATTATTCTTGCGGATACGCCCAAAGCTCGAGATAGGCTTCAGCAGCCTTCGCACCGGCAAAATTACCCAGAGGCCAAACCTCGATGGGAATATCAACAATACCTTGATCACGCAATAAACGCTTGAACTGCTCCGCCCGGTTACGACCGCGCTCCAAGAGCACCGCAGGCTCCTCTGCCCCACCTAAATGACTGAGTATCCACAGTTGACGCCACTGACCATTACGCAAAGGCGCCAACCACTCCTGCGGCAAAGCTGGCGTGACTAACTGGTCATCGCTACTAAACGCCACCGGCACCTGACGACGCAAAGGCCCCTCACTCACCCCTGTACGTCCTGCATGCATCACCTCAAGATGAAGAAAAGCGCGTTTGTTGCCTCTTAATACTGAATACAGCGCCACATAGATATCATTACCATTCTGACTAAAGCGAGCAGCAAGATAATCCTGCTCACGATCTAAACCGTATAGGTTTGCCTTACGAAAAACCTGATTGGCCCAATAGGCGCTGTCACCACAGGCCCGGGCACGACACTGAAACAACACCTCCGCCTCATAACCCGCTAGTTGCTCACGCATAAAAGTAAAAGCCTCACGGGGATGATGCTCCGCTGGCAGCTGATAGGTAATCTGCCATAACTGACCACGTAGACGCTCTTCACTTTCTACCTGGACTCGCCCATTCACTTTTAACATAGGCCCCGTAGCCAACATGTATTCGGGCTTTATCTCCCGACGATAATCAACAATCCAGGACAGTGGATAACGTTCAAATAGAGGGTGATCCTGACTACCACGTTGATCAGTATTAGCAGTTGCTGGGGCGGCCAGCACCAACAACAGCCAACTCAAAACCGCGCTTAGGCGCCATAGGGAGAAAATATTACGTCTCATCAGTGAGAATCCGGCTATCAGAGTGTTAAAGCTCATACTAGACTATTGATACTCCAAGTTTTAGGCGACATCATTGTATTAGGCATAAGCACGATATAGAGCCTGACACTTACGCATACAATACCCCATGAGGGGTCAGACAGGCAGGATTTTCTATGGCAGGCGTACTTGACTCTGTTAACCAGCGCACACAGCTAGTTGGAAAAAACCGTCTTGAGCTGCTGACATTCCGGCTCAACGGGCCGCAAATTTACGGCATCAACGTTTTTAAGGTGAGAGAGATTCTCCAAACGCCGAAGCTGACTGAAATCCCCGAGAGCCATCCGGTGATTCGCGGTACCGCCTATATTCGCGGACGCACGATTCCGGTGATTGACTTGGCCCTGGCCATGGGCGGGTCAAAGCCAACCGATATTGAAGGCAGCTTCACTGTTATCACGGAATACAACATTTCAGTTCAAGGTTTTTTGGTACGTGCAGTTGAACGCATTATCAACATGAACTGGGAAGACATTCTGCCCCCCCCCAGCGGTCTGGGTAACCGTCACTATCTCACCTCCATTACCCGCTTTGAGAATCGTTTGATTGAAATCCTTGATGTCGAAAAGATTCTTTCCGAAGTGGCACCACGACATGATGAAGTGAGCGAGGAAGCAGTTACCAAAGCAGCCGACCAACGTCCTGCCACCTTCCGCGTGATGATTGCGGACGACTCCTCGGTCGCACGTAAACAGATTAAACGCGCCGTAGAGGCGCTCGGAGCGGAGACCACGCTGGTTAATGATGGCGCGGCCGCCTATAACCACCTACTGGATTTAGCCAGCCAAGGGATCAATGTCGCCGAGCATTACTATGTTCTAATCTCTGACGTTGAGATGCCAGAAATGGATGGTTACACCCTAACGGCGAAAATCCGCTCACATCCCGATCTAAAAGACCTCTATGTGATGCTCCATACCTCACTTAGCGGCGTATTCAACCAGAGTATGGTTGAAAAAGTAGGAGCAGATGACTTCCTAGCTAAATTCCAGCCGGATGTACTTGCTGAACGCGTGCTGGTGCATAAGCGCTAACACCCAACTGTGCCGCCAGCCATTGTGCGCTGGCGACAACCTGTTCATCCAAATGCAGATGATGACCACCTGGCAAGGTGGTCTCTTCCATTTGCGCTAGCAACAACTTACGCTCATCCAACTGCGGCCACTTAGGCAATATGCCCTCCTCCCCCCACAATAAGCGTATCGGCATCGGTAGTTGAGCTAGATAATGGCGCACCTGGGGCTCAGTCAAACGTAATGGTGATGGTGCCTTCAAGCGTGGATCCGTTCGCCATTGCCAACGACCGTGCGCTACCTTCTTCAGCGCCCGCTCCACTAGCGGCTTGGCTGCATTAGCTGAAAGCGGCCACATGCCACGCATACGCACGGCTATCGCCTGCTCAATACTGTCAAATTCACGCGACGAAGGGGCTGAGGATGCAACCTTTTTAACTTTGGGCAAATGATGAACAAAATTAGGCACTGCAGCACTCACCGGTCCCAACCCTTCTATTAACAATAAAGATGCCAGCGTTTGCGGATAAGCCGCAGCAAACAGGGTTGCTACCCCAGCCCCCAATGAATGCCCCAACAAATGAAAGCGTCGCCAAGCCAACGCCTCCACTAATTCGCGCACCTCTTGGCAATAGCCCCAAACATAGTAATGACCATGCTGTCGCCACGCCGAACACCCATGCCCGGCTAAATCCATAGCCACAAAATGGATCGGGTAATGTTGACACAAATACTCTGCCAAAGGCGCAAAGCTCGCTGCATTGTCAAGCCAACCGTGCAACGCCAATACTGGCGTATCCCCCGGCCGTCCCCATTGCATCACGCCAATATGTTCAGGCAGCAACACCCTGCTCTCCTTGTCTAACCGCCTGCAAAATATACTCAGCAGTCAAAACCGGCTGTTCCAACGGAAATAGATGTCCTCCGTCAACCACCTCCACTTTTACCCCTGACCGCTTTGCCATCGCTCGACGCTGATAAGGACGCACCGTATCGCTTTGCAAGCCGCATATTACCGTGACAGGCACCTTGAGCTGGCGGCAATAGCGGGAAAGGTGATGAGGCAAGGTGCGATATACCGCCAGCTCAATGGCCGGATCAAAGGAAAGCTCTATTCCCGATGCAGAATTCACCGTACCCGCCGCAATATAATCACGTAGACACTCCTCATCGAAAGCTGCAAACGTAGGCTTCTGCCTAAACCATTTAAAAGCTTCCTCTGCAGAAGACCAATGACGACGGCGGGCAACAGTACGTCCCGCGGGAGTCAGGCGATCAATCCAACCACTGCGTTTGGCTAAGCGTAAAAACCACTCTTCCCAGCGAGTCAGCAAGGGCACATCCAGTAACACAATACGCTGAAATAATTCCGGCTGCTCTAACGCCGCCATATAGGTGAGCATTCCCCCTAGAGAATGCCCAACCCCAATCACAGGCGTAGTCTGCTGACGCAGGTGCCACAGCAGCTCGTCCTTGAGCTTCAACCAATTATTAGTGACAGGGAAACGAGGATCATGACCAATGCGGTCAATCCCCTGAACGGTATAGTAGGGTGTCAGTTGCTCAAGTAACTTGCGGTAACTCCCCATTGGGAAGCCATTTGCATGAGCAAAAAAAAGCGTTGTCTGAGACATCTAGCCTCCAAATACGACAGGAGACTCAAGCAGTTATGGCTGGATAATACGGCATAACTGCACGCATCCAGGCTCCCACCACTCGGCCTCTAGTACCACCGCCATACTGGTGGCAAAAGGAAAGGTAGCGACATTATCTGCCTCTACCCAATGTGTGACCAAGGAGCCTAGTAACGGCATATGACTGACCACCAGCACACAATCCTGCGCCTCTAACTGCTGCTGTAGCCAAACACTGGCTACGGCAACACTTGCCTCCGGCACCAGTGCTGAAGTGTGCTGGGCCGTTAACTGCAAGCGCTCACAAAACGGCTGTAACGTCTGCCGGGCGCGTATATAAGGGCTACTTACCAATCCCTGGGGTTGATAGCTGCCCAATATTTGTCCCAACACCCGCAAATTATCCCGCACACCGTGATCAGTCAGTGGCCGCTCCGCATCCGTTGGTGCACGCCACTGCGCCTCACCGTGACGCATCAAAATCAAACGAGCCATTAATGCTCATCCATCTGTGCCGGCCAGTCACTGAACGGAAACGGCTTCTTTTCCGTTAACAACAGCAAATACGCCAAGCATTGCTGCAAATAACGAAGCGCTGACGATGCCCAGTCACTCAGCCCCTGGCTACGCTCACCGATCACCAACCAGATCAGTAACTGCAGAGGAACCAAAATAGCCAAAAACACTAAACAAACCTCGGTCAGCAAAATAAATAACAGCATATATAGCACCCTTAACAGGGTGTATTCAGAAAATAAGCGTTGCACAAAACTCACCTTTACAGACATCAGTTCCCCCTAGGCAATACAAACTCTACGTCCGAACTCTGCTCACCCGTCATGAGCATCTTCACAACCTGATCCACTCCTTGCCCATTAAACACCACTTGATACAAGCCCTGAACCAGCGGCATATACACCTCTAATTCATCCGCCCAAGCCTTGATGGTTTGTAAAGTTCCTACCCCTTCGGCCACCTCGCCCAGCTCTGCCACCGCATCTTCTAGGCTACGCCCTTGACCGAGTGCATATCCCACCCGATAGTTGCGACTCAAAGGAGACATGCAGGTCACAATTAAGTCGCCCACACCCGCCATACCCAAAAACGTCAAAGGGTTAGCCCCTAAACGTACAGCAAAGCGACTCATTTCCGCCAAACTACGGGTAATCAGCATGCTACGAGTGTTTTCCCCCATACCTAATGCGGCCCCCATCCCAGTGGCGATGGCATAGATATTTTTGAGCGCTCCTCCCAACTCCACGCCATACATATCGTTGTTAGCATAAAGGCGAAAAAACGGTGACTTAAAAGTCTGCTGAATACGATTACGCACCTCTGCATCAGCTGAAGCCACTACGGTTGCAGTCAGCTGTTGCTGGGCAATTTCTTTTGCCAGATTAGGTCCACTTAAAACAGCCAAAGGTTGCTGCGGCAACTCTTCCGCCAGAATTTGACTCATTAAAGCAAAGCTACCTGCCTCAATCCCTTTCGCCGTACTTAGCACTACAGTTGTAGGCGTCAGTAACGCCCGACATTGGCGCGCCACCTCTCGATATGCCTTACTTGGCACTGCCATCACCAATATTTCAGCCCCCGATACAGCCTGCGCTAAATCACTGACGGCCAGGATCTGGGGTGACAACGGATAACCAGGCATATAACGTGCATTTTCATGATCGCGATTAATCGCCTCAATCAGTGCTTCATCCCGCAGCCAAAGTCTGACTGAATGTCCATTTTGTGCGGCAATATTGGCCAACACCGTTCCAAAACTGCCCCCACCTAACACAGCGACAGTAGTTTGACCTTGCATAGGGTGTCCTCGCTTTTAAATCTTTATTCCCGCCCTACCAACTCAACTTGGTAAAATGGAAAACACCTTATTATTCCGCCGTCTTCGTCACACCGAAAGAAAAAAGACGTGCTATGATGACGACTAAATTTAGGTAATCGCTAAATCACAGGCAACTGACCTATGTCCGCGCCCGAATCTCAAAGTACGCCCGATTGTTTTCGCCTTAAAGGCAGTATGTTCACTTTATCGGTAATAGAACTCAGCCACTTTGAGGCTGAGGCTTTTCAAACCCAACTGCAACAAACGGTTAATCAAGCCCCCCGTTTTTTTCAGCACATGCCAATCGTGATTGGTCTCGATTCGATCAGTGCAGACGCTGACCTCAACTTTGCCAAAATCAAACAACTGTGCCAAAACGCTCAATTAAACCCCGTGGGAATTCGCGGTGGCAGTGAGGCTCAACAACAAGCTGCATTGGAAGCAGGGCTGCCTTCTTTGGGTAATGTCAGCAGTCGTAGCAACCAAAGTAATAGCAAGACCGATACCCCAGAACCTGCCGCAGCCAATTTAACCACCAAAGTGATTGACCGCCCGATTCGCTCCGGCCAGCAAATATACGCTCGTGACGCTCACCTAGTGGTACTAGCCCCAGTGAGCGCAGGCGCCGAAATTCTGGCGGATGGTGATATTCATGTGTACGCCCCTTTGCGTGGACGCGCCCTTGCAGGTATAAACGGCAATACCCAGGCACGTATTTATTGCCAAAACATGGAAGCAGAGCTGTTATCTATCGCCGGGCATTATAAACTCAGTGAAGATTTACAGCACTCCGCCCTATGGAAGCAGAGTGTGCAGGCTATACTGGAGGATGAAAAACGCCTGCAATTAAACCCGCTCGGCTAACCCTTATACCAAACAGTTTAAGAATTAATAGGAATACACCACTGTGGCTAAGATTATTGTCGTAACCTCCGGTAAAGGCGGGGTGGGCAAAACCACTACCAGCGCAGCCATCGGGACTGGCTTGGCTCTGCGGGGCCACAAGACGGTAGTCATCGACTTCGATGTCGGCTTGCGCAACCTTGACCTGATCATGAATTGCGAACGCCGTGTTGTTTATGACTTTGTCAACGTGATCAATGGCGAAGCCTCACTCAAGCAGACCCTGATCAGAGATAAGCGGGTTGAAACACTCTATATCCTGCCTGCCTCTCAGACCCGTGACAAAGATGCCCTAACGCTGGAAGGGGTAGAGAAAGTACTCGAAGAACTCTCCGAAAGCTTCGATTACATTGTCTGCGACTCTCCTGCCGGCATTGAAAAAGGCGCCCTGATGGCACTCTACTTTGCTGATGAAGCAGTAGTAGTGACCAACCCAGAAGTGTCTTCAGTTCGTGACTCAGACCGCATTATCGGCATTCTGCATAGCAAATCCCGTCGTGCCGAACGTGGCGAAGAGCCTATTAAAGAAAACCTACTGCTGACCCGCTACGATCCAGAACGCGTAATCGATGGCGAAATGCTGAGCGTAAAAGACGTAGAAGAAATCCTGGCCATCCCCTTAATTGGTGTCATTCCTGAGTCCGAAACCGTACTCAAATGCTCCAACCAGGGTATTCCGGTCATTTTGGATCAGCAAAGTGATGCTGGTCAGGCCTATGAGGATGCGGTTGCCCGTCTACTTGGCGAAGACCGTCCCATGCGCTTCCTTGAGCCCCCGAAAAAGGGCTTCTTTAAGAGAATGTTTGGAGGTTAAGGGTGGCAAGCTTCTTTGACTACTTCCGAAGCCGCAAAAACAGCTCCGCAGCGGTAGCGAAAGAGCGGCTGCAAATTATCGTTGCTCATGAGCGATCCAAGCGGCATCAACCCGACTACCTGCCAGATCTTCAACGCGAATTGCTTGAAGTTATCAAGAAGTATGTGCAGGTTGCTCAGGACGATGTCAGTATTCAAATCGAAAATACCGATAACTGTTCGGTACTGGAACTCAACATCACCCTACCTGATCGTTGATAGCTAAAGCGGGAGGCTTATACCTCCCGCCTTACTACAAAGAGCTATACAGCCAAACCTGCAAAACTCAGTAAACATTGCTACCATACCAAGCAATCACTACAAAGCTTCCCCTAATAAGCTAATTAAGACGAACAGCTTAAGGCGATCCCTTTACCCCAGTCTGGCGAGGCTTTTGCCCAAGAAATGGTCTGTTGATCCGCGCCCTCTAGCGCCATAAAAGGATGGCAAAGTTGCTGCTGTAACTTGGTTAGCACACTCATATCACCTTGCTCAGCCGCCTCTATTGCTTGCTGCGCCATATAGTTACGCAATTGAAAGAGCGGATTTACCGCCAACATCTGCTGTTGACGCAAGTTGTCAGCCGCTTTTTCTAGCTGGATGCGCTGCCAATAACGACTACACCAACGAGATAACGCTTGCTGATCGACAAAGAGATCACGCAGTGCCGCAGGCGGAGCAGCTCCCTCCATAAGCGCTAAATGACGAAACGCCAGAGTAAAATCCGTGCCATTGGCTGCCAATAACTGCAACCAGTCCTGCACCAACTCCACATCCTCTTCAATATCCAGCTGCAAGCCCAAACGCTGACGCATGCGATCAGCATAGGCCGCCACCAGTTTCGGTTCAAACTCCGCTAAGGCAGCCCGAAGCCCTTCTAAGGGTAACAGTGGCCGCCAGGATTCAGCCAAGGCGTGCAGGTTCCATAACGCCACCCCTGGTTGGCGATGAAAAGCGTAACGCCCTGAAGTATCTGAATGATTACAGACATAGTCGGGAACAAAGTCATCCATAAAAGCATAGGGACCGTAGTCAAAGGTCTCCCCTGCCATAGAGAAATTGTCCGTATTCATCACACCATGGCAAAAACCATAAGCCTGCCAGCCTGCAACCATGACTGCTGTACGCTCAACCACTGTCGAGAAAACTGCCTGTAAAGGATCAGGTTGCTGCAAACACTCGGGATACAGCTGCTCTAACACAAAATTTGCCAATTGCGCCAAAGCATCATGTTCCTTGCTGTAATAGAAATACTCAAAGTGGCCGAAACGGATGTGGGTCTTTGCCAGGCGTAATAACATTGCTCCCGGCTCAGGGCGTTCACGGTAAACCCGCTGCTGTGAGCTTAAAACACAGAGCGCTCGGGTTGTGGGAATCGCTAAACTAGCCATGTATTCGCTAGCCAAATACTCGCGAATACAGGAGCGCAACACTGCCCTACCATCCCCCTGACGAGAAAAGGGAGTAGGTCCGGCGCCTTTCAAATGCAAGTCCCACACCTGCCCCTGGTCATTTTGCACCTCCCCCAGCAACAGTCCACGCCCATCACCCAGTCTGGGGGTATAACCACCAAACTGGTGGCCGGCATATACCATCGCTAAAGGTTCAGGCCCCTCCCAAGGAGTCTCTCCCAATAATAAAGAGAGCGTATCGGCAGGAGCTGCCGCTGGCAGTTGCAGCAGTTGCGCCGCCTGAGGGCTCCAAGCACTGACTTGCATATCTGCCAGAGGAATCACCCCCTGGCGGTGATAAAAGCGCTCTGGCAGCTTGGCAAAGCGGTTAACAAAGCTCAGCTGCTGCCAACTCTTCATCCGTTTAGCAACTCTTCAGATGGATGCTCGCAACTCAGCTTCTGACCAATCATGGCCTCAAGCTCAGGCAACAAAAACGCATCATCTTCACCGATCAAACTAATTGAAGTACCGGTTTTACCTGCACGTCCAGTACGACCAATGCGGTGTACGTAATCTTCCAGATCCTCTGGCAGGTTATAGTTGATAACGTGACTCACATCTTCAACGTGAATACCTCGCCCCGCCACATCCGTAGCAACCAATACCTCAATTTGCCCTGAGCGGAATGCTTCCAGTGTGGCGATTCGTTTTTTCTGTACCACTTCTCCTGATAGCATCGCCACCTTGAGACCATCTTTTTGCAGACGCTCAAATAAACGACGGGTCTGATCCCGACGATTGGCAAATACCATTACCCGACTGAGTTGGCGTTGCTGAATTAAGTTGCGCACTACCTTGTATTTATCACGCTCACCAACCAAGTAGGCTTGCTGGTCGACTGAGTCGGTAGTCACCCGCTCTGACTCGATCTCGATATACACCGGATTTTCGGTCCACTGCGCCGCCAGGGCCAGAATATCCTGCGAAAAGGTCGCAGAGAACAGCAGCGTCTGACGCTCACCTTTACGCGGCGTCTGGCGAATAATACGACGCACATCAGGAATGAAGCCCATGCTCAGCATGCGATCAGCTTCATCCAACACTAGCACTTCCACCTCACGCAAATTGACCATGCCGCGACCGATAAAGTCGATCAGTCGGCCCGGAGTTGCCACCAAAATATCGATTTTCTCATTCAGCAGTTGCTCTTTCTGTCGCTCAAAGTCCATCCCCCCCACCACGGTGAGAATATTCAACCCCGTATAAGTCGACAGGGAGTGCGCATCCTTGGCGATCTGCAATACCAACTCACGGGTCGGGGCCAAGATTAAAGCCCGTGGAGTTCCTTTGGCTTGCCCACCTTCTAACGGATAATCCACCAGATCGGTAATGATGCTCACCAAGAAGGCTGCTGTTTTACCAGTACCGGTTTGCGCTTTGCCGGTGATGTCAGCACCTTGCAAGCTATGGGGTAAGGTCTGCGCCTGGATCGGGCTGCAATATTGGAAGCCCAGATCAGCGATAGCATGCATAACCACATCTGGCAGGTTGAGATCATGGAAACGGGTCTTACCCGGCTCGGGGTAAACTTCAAACTGCGCAGGAACCCAATCAGACTCCGTGGCTGCCTTGACTACCTGTTCTGGTCTATTCTGCTTAGCCCGTCCGCCACTCGCCGGTTTACGCTTACGTCTTTTCCGACGCCCATCCTGGCGACCATCGCCAGCATCTGCCGCGCGACTACGGCGGTTATCATCCTGACTGCGATCCTGGGTAGCCGGCTCTGCGCTCCGGTCTGCTTCTTTAGGCTGCAGAAATTTTTTCAGCATTCATCCCTCTCAAAAGTAAGTCGAGGTTAGTCGAGGTGACGACGAAAAGGGGGCAAGGCATCAAGTAGCAACTTGCCATAGCGCTTAGTCAGTACCCGTGAGTCCAACAGGGTAATGCGCCCGCGATCCTGTTCGGTTCTTAATAAACGGCCAGCCGCCTGCACTAGGCGAATACTGGCATCGGGCATGGAGATTTCCATAAAAGGATTACCGCCGCGCTTTTCAATCCATTCCGCCAGTCCCGCGTCCACCGGATTATCCGGTACCGCAAAGGGTATTTTGGCAATAATAACATGGGTTAAGTAATTTCCTGGTAAATCTATCCCTTCAGCAAAAGAAGCCAAGCCAAAAAGCACACTGCCCTGCCCTTCATCTAGACGCTGACGGTGTTGATTGAGAATTTCCTGTTTACTGCGACTCCCCTGAGCCAGAATCAACTCCTGCCAGGCATCACCCAGTCCCTGCTGCACCTCTTCCATCTGCCGTCTGGAGCTGAACAACACTAAACTCCCTTCTTCAGGATTCAGATGTTGCCGTAACCAATCCGTTACGGCCTGAGTATGCGCCTGTGCCTGGCTAGGATCCGCAGCCAGCCTGGGCACATGCAAACTGGCCACCTCAGCATGATTAAACGGACTCTGTACCTGCTCATAGATCGCATCCTTAGGCAAGCCAGCCCGCATCATAATGCGATCAAAGCGATTTAAGGCTGTCAGGGTGGCGGAGCAGAGCACTGCGGCAAAGCAACGATTCCAGAGCGCTTGGCGCAGCTTATCCGCCGCTAAAATAGGACTGGAGCAAATCTCCGTATCCAGCCACTCGCCCTGCTGACTCCGCTGTAGCCAGCGCGCCAAAGGAATGCTGCCCTCAGGATCAGGCTCTGCATAGCTGCGGCATAACGCCCGAGCCTCTTCCACCCGCCCCAAGAACTGGCCAATCATTGGCAAACAGGCTTCTGCATCCTTAACCGGAATATCGGCCACCTCACCTTTCACCACTTGCTGCAATCCTCGTTGCAGCCGATCCAGCAGCTTCGCCAAGCGCTCCCAGCCCTGGCTTAGTTGGCCGTGTAGATCTTGTAAGTCTACTCCCACCCTTCCTTCACTAAAGCGGTGAATCTCCACCTCCGTATCCCGCTCCAGGTTTTGCCATAACGGGCGCAATAACTCCCCAAGATAGAGTAAGGACTTTTCTAATGCCCCCACTTCGCTGGGAATTTCCTCCACCGCACGGGACATATCCCCGGTCAAACGTAGCTGTCCGGCCATTGCATTGGTGTTTTTAACTAACTGCTTTAACCAACGATCGGTCGCCCGCACTGGCATGGAGTAAGTAAAGTGGGAAAGTGCCTTATCCGGCAAATGGTGCGCTTCATCAAAAACATAAAGTGTCTTACCGGGCTCAGGCAGAATCACCCCCCCTCCCAAAGACAAATCCGCCAGCACCAGATCATGGTTAGCGACCACACAATCTGCCTGCTCCAGGGCTTCGCGCGCTTTATAAAAAGGACACTGATTAAAAAAACTGCAACGGCTGCGTAAACACTGCTGATGATCCGTAGTCAGCTGACTCCAACGATTATCAGCAATGACCTCTGGCCAGGCATCACGATCTCCATCCCAGTGCTGCCCTTGCCAAGCCTGCCCGAGCTGGTGCCATAACTGCTTGGCGTCATCTTCTTGAATTTGCTCCTGTTCAAACAACGCCAGGGTGGGATCTCCCGCCCCCTGCTGCAAACGTTCCAGTTTGAGCGGACAGAGATAACGCCCTCGCCCTTTCGCCAAAGCAAAGCGAAAATCTAACCCGGCATGCTGACGCAGCTCCGGCAAATCCTTAAAGACAATTTGCTCCTGCAATGCCACCGTCGCGGTGGACACCACCAAGGTTTTTTTCCACTCCCGCAGTAAGGGCAGTGTCGCCAATAAGTAAGCAACGGTTTTGCCGGTACCGGTGCCCGCCTCCACCACACAGAGATGGTTACCTGCCAGGCGCTCCTGCTGATCATTCTGCTCAATTTGCCCCAGCATTCGCGCGATCGCCGCTATCATATGGCGCTGACCATGGCGGGGCTTTAACTGCTTCGCTTGCAGGTAAGTCCGATAAGCCTGCTGGATGGCGTCTTTTTGGTGTTGCTCAAGCATTCAGGCTGTTCTCTCCTGCCAGTTTTTTACTGATCCGATTTTACAAAGCAAAATAGCTGTATATAATCCCATATACTGTATAAACAGACAGAAGCGACTGCAATGATCAAACTGACCAAACGCCAAACGGAAGTGCTGGAGTGCATCCGCAGTTACATCGAGACCACGGGATTCCCCCCCACTCGCGCCGATTTGGCTCGAGAGTTGGGTTTTCGGTCACCAAATGCCGCGGAAGAGCACCTTAAGGCACTAGCCCGCAAAGGTGCAATCGAGATTATCCCCGGCGCTTCTCGTGGCATTCGTTTACCCGACAATGAAGAGGCTAACCTGGGCCTCCCCATCGTTGGCCGTGTCGCCGCTGGCAGCCCTATCCTGGCTCAAGAACACATTGCTGATCACTGCCAAATCCCCCCTGCCTTCTTTAACCCCAAAGCGGATTACTTGCTACGGGTGCAAGGGATGAGCATGAGAGATGCAGGCATCCTCGATGGCGATCTGTTGGCGGTGCACCGTACCCAAGAGGTGCGTAATGGTCAAATCGTCGTTGCTCGCTTAGGTGATGAAGTCACCGTCAAACGCTTCCAGCGCCAAGGGCACCAGGTACTGTTAATTGCCGAAAACCCTGACTTTTCTCCCATAGAAGTCGACCTGCGCCAAGAAGAACTCAGTATCGAAGGTTTAGGAGTTGGTGTAATTCGCCGAGGTAACTGACTATGATGTCCTCCCCTGCTGTAAGCCCAAGCCGTTCCCTTGCTTATCCGCGCGCCCTGAACGCTGTTGCGGGACATACGCAACCCACAACGGCACGTCACTCTGATAGCCAGCGCCCAAACACTGGCTGCCGCCAGGGTGTCACTGAAGTTGTTATCAGCCACGATGATGACAGCCAAGTGCAATGGCTGCTCCCCTTACTGGCACAACTTAGCCTGGATGATCGATGGTTTACCTGGCTGGCTCCACCACAAAATCTCGCCCGGGACTGGCTGCTCACCGCAGGTGTTGATCTCAACAAATTTATTCTACTCAAGCCCGCCACAGGCCATGACATCCATAGTTTAGCCTGCCGCGCACTCCGCCAGGGAAATTGCCACCTTGTTGTCAGCTGGCCCTATGCTGAAATCAGCCAGGATGCTTATCAAAGTCTGTTACAGGCAGCCCAGGTCGGTAATAGCCACTGTATTTTGATTCGCAGTCGCTAACTTTTTACTCCTGTTTCTTTGCCACTTCCCCTGCAAAGTCAAAACCCGGCTCGCGCCGGGTTCCTTTTTATCCTTAAACTTTACCTTAAGGCATTTAGCCTAGAGACATCAGCATTTTGAAGGGCGAGCGTCTCAGGGATAGCCCCCTATGAAGTTAGCCGCTCACTACATTGGCATCCTGCCTACCTTGCCGTTGAGCTTTGAGCTCGCCCTAACGACACGCACACTGGCTGCGCCAAGCACATCAGCTCAGTGCAATAGACTTGGTACCTCATCCTCTTCTTCAGCCAACTGCTCAGCCATGAACTCCGTCAATACCTGAGCACCCGCGGTTAATACCGTGCGCGCCATTTCCAAATAGGCTTCCCCCATCAAGTCACGCATATCATCACTGACTTCAAGGCGCAGCAAATGAACGGGCTCGTCATTCTCTCGCACCTGTAGCCATAACTCTCCAGCGGTCTCCTCAACGATCTCCAGCACTCGACTCTCTTGCAAAAGCTGCTGCAATTTAGCGCTCACTATGGCTCCTGTTTACCACTCTTGAGTTTGTTCTCGACAACGCTCTACCAACTGCTGTAGTTGGCCTAACCACTGTTGCAGCTGCTGCTGCAACTCACCATCCTCTTCATGGTCAGGATTAACCTGAACCAGGTGTATCTCTGATAACCGTTCGCTGCTACTGGCTTTCTCCCGTTGCTCTTGCGCTCGCCAACAAGCCCGATAGCTTCGCACCAACTGACTTAGCCAACTATTTTGATCCGCCAACAACTGCTGAATGTACAAATACTCCGGCCCTTCATAGCCCCGCGACTCCAGTAAAGCCATCAAGTCATCCGCGACCCGTACCTGCTCTGGTGGCAGCTTATAACTCTGCGCAATCTCGCGTAATAAGGCGTGATAAGCACCAAACAAATGGGCCACAATCGACTCATGATACGACTCAATCAAGGCATGCTTATTCCAGCCTTGGCTGCTATGTGCCTGCGTTAAAGCCTCAAGGTGCAAACGGGCAAAATAGAGTTTCTGATTCGTGCGGGTTGCATAAGGATGAGTCATGGCATGTCCTTTAAGGGAGAAGTCCAGTGGTGGGCAACGACATCAGGCAATTATTTGCATCGCTAGGCCAGAACGGCACAACCGACTAACCCCAACAACTGTTGCGATTAGTCGGCTTTTTATAGCGAGTCATTGATAATGGTGTAGCACCTGAGCGTTTAACTGACCGAGTGACCTCAGCTTACCACCCATTTGCCGTTCTGGTAGTAAGCCTTCCAACCGGTTGCCTTACCATTGACCTCCGTCATCACATACTGCTCTTTAGTTTTACGACTAAAGCGGACCATTGCCAGATTACCTTCCGGATCTTTACTTGGTGCCTCCAACAGGAAGTGATATTTAGGATCAATCTCGTCCTTATGCGGTAACAACTCTAAGATGAAGGGAGCACGGGTCTCCCGATTTTTCGGGAATTGACTGGCCGCCAAGAATAGCCCTGTCGCGCCATCACGCAGCACATAGTGGTCATCCACTTTTTGACAACGCAATTCCGGCATGGGTACAGGTTCCATTTTAGGTGGAGCCGCTTCGCCATTTTTCAGCAACTTACGAGTATTGCTGCAGGTATCACTAGTACAACCGAAATACTTACCGAAACGACCTGTTTTCAGCTGCATATCGGCACCGCACTTGTCGCACTCAATCAACGGCCCATCATAGCCTTTGAGCTTAAACTGCCCTTGCTCAACCTCGAAACCAGCACAGTCGGGATTATTGCCACAGACATGCAGTTTACGTCCAGCGTCAATCAGATAGCTCTCCATCGCGGTACCGCAGAGACGGCAACGCTTACGACTGCGCAGCAAACGAGACTCTTCTTCATCGTCCGCATCCACGCTGACCACTTCATCTCCAGGAGTGAGGTTCAGCGTCGCCTTACAGCGCTCTTTCGGTGGTAAGGCATAACCACTACAGCCCAGGAACACCCCAGTACTACCGGTACGAATCAGCATTTCTCGACCACATTGCGGACAGGCAATATCCGTAGAAGTCGGCGAATTCGCACGCATGCCATGTTCGTCATCGTTAGCAGCGGTTAATTTGCGGCTAAAGTCGTTATAGAACGCATTGAGCAAGTCCAGCCACACCTGCCTGCCGCTGGCCACATCGTCCAACAGCGTTTCCATCTTGGCGGTGAAGTTATAGTCCATTAAATCCGGGAAGGACTCGACCAAACGATCTGTGACGATATCGCCGATTTTTTCAGCATAGAAACGGCGATTCTGCACCTGCACATAACCCCGTTCCTGGATAGTTGAAATAATCGCCGCATAGGTGGATGGGCGGCCAATTGCCCGCTTTTCCAGTTCTTTTACCAAGCTTGCTTCGGTATAGCGTGGGGCAGGCTTAGTGAAGTGCTGAGAAGGCAGTAATTCTTGCAGATTCAGCGTCGTGCCCGCCTGGATATCGGGCAGAGTAAGATCCTCATCTTTCTTCGCAATCGCCGGCAGCACCTTGGTATAACCATCAAACAGCAGGATGCGCCCACGTGCGCGCAGCTCAAACTCTGCAGCCTGTACCAGCAACGATGTGCTCAGATATTTAGCTGGGGGCATCTGGCAGGCCACAAACTGGCGCCAGATCAAATCGTACAAGCGCTCCGCATCCCGCTCCATGCCAGCTAACTGGGTAGCTTTGACGCTGACATCAGAGGGACGAATCGCTTCGTGCGCCTCTTGCGCTCCTTCTTTGCTGCTATAGGTCTGCGCTTGCTCCGGTAGATAATCCTGGCCAAAGGTTTTGCCGATATATTCACGGCAGGCCTCTACCGCCTCCGCCGACAGGTTCGTCGAGTCGGTACGCATATAGGTGATGTAGCCCGCTTCATACAAACGCTGAGCCAGCATCATGGTTTTCTTCACCCCAAAGCCTAAGCGAGTACTGGCCGCCTGCTGCAGGGTTGAAGTGATAAAGGGCGCATTAGGGCGGGACTGTGTGGGCTTATCTTCCCGCTCTACCAAGCGGAAACTGGCTTGGCGCAGTTTTGCCAGTGCAGCCTCGGTATCCTGTTGATTCAATGGGCGGAAGGCCTGATCACCCTGCCGCGTCACCTCAAACTTAATCTGTTCTTTGCCTGCCTGTAATTGAGCAGCCACCTGCCAATACTCTTCCGGCACAAAAGCACGGATTTCCCGCTCACGCTCGACAATCAAACGCACCGCCACCGACTGTACACGACCGGCTGATAATCCACGCGCAATCTTGGCCCAAAGCAGCGGCGACACCATGTACCCCACCACTCGGTCAAGGAAACGGCGCGCCTGCTGAGCCTGCACCCGATGCATATCGAGCTGACCTGGGTTTTCAAACGCCTGCTTGATGGCATTTTTAGTGATCTCGTTGAACACCACCCGGCGATAACGGCTATCATCACCGCCTATTGCCTCGCGCAGGTGCCAAGCGATAGCTTCCCCTTCGCGATCCAAGTCCGTTGCCAGATAGATGGCATCAGCATCTTTAGCCAAGCGCTTCAGCTCTTCCACCACCTTTTCTTTGCCAGGCAGAATTTCGTAATGGGCACTCCAGTTGTTTTCTGGGTCCACTCCCATACGAGCAACCAGTTGCTCGTGCGCTTTGCGCTCTTTGTAGGCTGCCTTTTCGACAGCAGACATTTTACGGGTACGAGCAGCCTCCTGAGCACGCTGCTTAGCGTCCACAGGTTTAGCACTGCCACTGGTGGGCAAGTCACGAATATGGCCGACGCTGGACTTCACGATGTAATCGGAGCCCAGATACTTATTGATCGTTTTGGCCTTAGCCGGCGACTCTACTATTACTAAAACTTTTCCCATTTCCCCTCTCATACCCCCAGATTGGGTAGCGGCGCCCTGGCCTCTGTAGGGGCGCACTTATAGCGATCCCAAAAAGCCTTTGTCAAGTTCCAAATTCAATCTAGCGCTTAACTCCACACCAAGATATCTTGCCTAAGCGCTTGAAAGTCGTACCATAAAAAGCCTTTAACGAAGGAGCGACCTGATGTGGATGACAGGCCTGATCATATTCTTGGTGTTCCTGTTGATAGGCTCATTAGTCGTTAGCCATCTGGCTTATAAGAAAGAGCAAGAGCTCCTTGCCCGGGAACACACATTCAACGCTTATCGCGCCAGGGCGGAGCATATTCAAGAACTCATTACCCAGCTCACCCACTTACCGATTGAACACGACACCTGGTCTGCCATCATCAGCTACCTAGTGCATATATTAGGGAAGATGAAAGAAGTCAAACCAGAAGCGGCTTATCTGGATGATGTCATTGCGGAGCAGGAGGCCCTGCGCAATCGCCAACCCCAGTACCAAGTGCCCGCTAGCGACCGAGCCATCATTAAGACCCAGAAGCTGATCCGACAAGCAATGCGCATCTTACGCCAATCCCGTGGTGATGGTCTGCTCAGCCCCAGCGCACTGGAAGAAGGCATCAATCACCTCTCCTATATCCATAATCTGGTGGAGATTGACGCTCACCTGCAACAAGGCATTGAAGCTACAAAGGGCAAGCATCACCAGGATGCCGTCACCCACCTCAAACACGCTAAAGGGGTGTTACTACGTACGGTCATGAGTGACAGCGAACGCAAGCAAAAACTGGATGAGGTGGAGCGCCATCTCAAAGAGGTCTTCCATCCTCCTTTCCAGTTTCCGACAGAGTAATGTTCAGTCTGGATTGATCAGTAAAAAGCGCGGCACACGCTCCCCCATCACATCCACACTTGCAGTGAAGTTGTCCAAAGGGCGTACCCATAGCGCTTGATCACCATACAGAGGACGGTAGAGCACTAACCATTCCTCGGTTTCGCTATGACGAACCAGGTCCACCACCTGATACTCTGCGCCCTTAAAATGGCGATAACGCCCAGGCGGCACCCGCTCAAAGGGGTTTGGCATACTTGGCTCCACAGTTATGGTTATTCACGACATAAGGGCTTGAGTATGGCTCAGGCCTTGGGAATTTGCTCCCAGAGTTTATCCAAACGTTTGGCAGAAACCGGCTGCAAGGTTCCGAGGGTTTGGGCAAACAGCGAGATCCGATACTCTTCCAATAGCCAACGGTACTCGTCCAGCAAGGGCTCTTCACGACCGAGACGCTGCAACGCCTCACGCCGTGCCAGATATTGCTGCCAACGCTGCCCCAGCTCTTGACTGGCCTGCTGCTCCTTCGGCAAATGGTTCTGAAAGCGTTCCAGACGTAACTCTATCGCTTTGAGATAGGTCGGCATACGGCGTAACGCCGTCAGGGGGGTGGCACTGATAAAACCTTTAAAAATCAAAGCTTCTAACTGCTGTTTAATGTCGGCAAAAATCAGTGCCCAAGCCAGGCTCACTTTGCCCTGTAAGCGCTTGCTAATGCGATTACGGCTTTCTAACAGGTTGGCAACTAACTGCGCCAACTCATTTGCTGCCCCTACCACTTCAGCACGCTGTGCGGCCAAGCTCTCAGCAAATGCCTGCTGATCACGCGGCCAGGCATCCGTCTGCAAGAATACCGTTTCCAGTGCAGCGTTGATCAGATCGTCAAAGAGTTCTTCTTTACGCCCGACTCCAACAAACAACAGGGCAGACTGGTTTAACTTGGGCAGGTTCTTCTGCAAGTACTTCACGGTGTCTTGCAACTGCAAGCGGTACAGTTTCAACAAGCCTAAGCGCATACTGGTTTTGGCCCGCTGAGGATGATCAAACAACTGCACCGCGACACTGTCGCCCTCATCCACCAGCGCAGGATAGAGCTTGATCCGAATCCCGCCCTGCTCCCGGGTCAGTTCCTGCGGCAATGCTACCTGGGGAAAGACTGTTAATCCTTGTTGCTCCAGCCCCGTAGCGGGCAGAGTAGCCAGTTGTGCCTGGGCCTGATCAGCAAAGCGCTCACGCAGCGCCAACAGATCACGCCCCTGCCCAATTACTTTGCCACGCCCATCTAACACACGAATACGCATCAAGTGATGGGGCTCGAGCTTCACCTCACGCCATTGGCTTTCCTCTACCAACACACCGCTCATACGACGTAACTGGGCACTCAGCGCTTCGGTGAGGCTACCTTCCTGACTGGGTAGTGCCGCTAAAGCGGCATCCACATAGTCGGGAATCGGCACAAAATTACGCCGCAGCTGCTTGGGTAAGCCCTTCAGCAAGGCAACACATTTATCCTTTAACATCCCCGGCACCAACCACTGCAAACGCTCCTGCGGAAACTGCACCAGCAGCGCGGCAGGCAAGTCGAGAGTAACACCATCGGCTTCATGGCCAGGCTCAAAGTGGTAATGCAGGGGCAACTCCATGCCCTGAAAAACCAACTTGTCTGGGTACTGTTGCTGCGTCACCTCATCCGCCCCATGGCGCATCAGGTACTCTTTAGTTAAAAACAGCGCCTGGGGATTGCGCTGTTCCAGCTTACGCCGCCAACTTTCAAAGGCTGCGCCATTGGCAACCTGCTCCCCCCCCAGGGTATGAAGCTTCTCCAGATAGAATTCGTACAGGGTCTCTTCATCAACCAGGATATCCCGCCGTCGCGCCTTGGCTTCTAAGGTTTCCACCTCCTCCAACAGGGCACGGTTATGCTGGAAGAAGGGCGCTTTGCTGTCATAGTCGCCATTCACCAGCGCTTCACGAATAAAGATTTGCTGACACAGTTCCGGTTCAACCTGGGCATAACTGACCTTACGCTTGGGTACTAGAATCAAACCGTAGAGACTGCGCTGCTGATAGGCCACCACCTCGGCGCGCTTACGCTCCCAATGTGGCTCTAAGTAGGCATCTTTTAACAACGCCTGCGCCAAAGGCTCGACCCACTCGGGCTCAATTCGTGCCAGGGTGCGGGCATAGAGCTTGGTGGTTTCCACCATTTCCGCCGCCACTACCCATTTCGGCTTTTTCTTGAACAGGCCTGAACCAGGGAACAGCATAAAGCGGCGATTACGTGCTCCCAGGTAATCGCCCTCATCGGTTTTCATACCAAGGTTACCGAGCAAGCCGGCAATCAATGCCTGGTGCACGTTCTGATAACTGGCCGGTTCACGGTTTTCCGCCAGTTTCATTTCCTTCAACATCAGATGCAGTTGACGGTGTACATCACGCCATTCCCGCATGCGCATAAAGTTCAGAAACTGCTTTTGACAGTACTGCCGCAGCTGATTCTGGCTCAATGCCTGACGCTGCTCTTCATAGCCATCCCAGAGCTGCACCAGACTTAGAAAATCCGATTCTTCATGGGCCCATTGGCGATGCTTTTCATCCGCGGCCTGCTGGCGCTCCACCGGCCGCTCACGCGGGTCCTGCACACTCAGGGCACTGACAATAATCAGCACCTCACGCAAGGCATTGAGCCGCGCCCCTTCCAGCAGCATTCTGCCCAGCTGTGGATCAATAGGCAGGCGGGCTAATTGACGTCCCTGCGGGGTGAGGCGGCGATGCTTGTCCACGGCACCCAGTTCCTGCAACAGGCGGAAGCCATCATTAACAAAGCGACTATCAGGCTTTTCCAAGAAGGGGAAGTCCTCTATATCCCCCAGCTTTAACGCCAGCATCTGCAAGATTACCGAGGCAAGGTTAGTCCGCAGGATTTCCGCATCGGTAAACTCAGGCCGGTTGCTAAAGTCTTCTTCACTGTACAGACGGATACAAACCCCCGGCCCCAAGCGGCCACAACGTCCCTTACGTTGATTGGCACTGGCCTGGGAGATCGGCTCAATCGGCAAGCGCTGCACTTTGGAGCGATAGCTGTAACGGCTGATCCGGGCAACCCCGGTATCGATCACATAGCGGATACCGGGTACCGTCAAGGACGTTTCGGCAACGTTGGTCGCCAGCACGATACGCCGCCCCTGCCCGCGGGGATGGAAGATTTTTTGCTGTTCACGCGCAGACAAACGGGCATACAGGGGCAGCACCTCGGTGTCGCGCAGATTGGCCTTACGCAGGGTATCCGCCGCTTCACGTATTTCCCGCTCACCACTTAAAAACACCAGCACGTCCCCAGGCCCCTGGTGTTGCTGGCGCTCGTCTTGCGCCAACTCTTCCACCGCCGCGAGAATCCCTTCGTACTGGGTCAAATCGCGGTCAGCGGCCTCTTCATCAGCAGCATCCAACAGCGGCCGATAGCGTACCTCAACTGGATAGGTACGCCCTTCCACCTGAAAAATCGGACAATTATTAAAGTGCTGCGAGAAGCGCTGTAGATCAATGGTGGCCGAGGTGACAATGACTTTGAGATCAGGCCGTTTGGGCAGGATATTGCGAATATAACCAAGCAGGAAATCGATATTCAGACTGCGCTCGTGGGCTTCGTCAATAATCAGGGTGTCATACTGCAGCAGTAACGGATCATGCTGAGTTTCTGCCAGCAAAATACCATCCGTCATCAGCTTGACCCGGGTCGCCGCCGAGCTTTCATCTACAAAGCGTACCTGATAGCCAACCACCTGACCCAGCTCAGTGCCCAACTCCTCCGCCAACCGCGAGGCCACCGCTCGGGCAGCCAAACGACGGGGCTGGGTATGGCCAATCCGGCCACGCAGGCCGCGGCCTAGTTCCAAACACAATTTGGGTAGCTGAGTCGTCTTACCTGAACCGGTTTCCCCTGCAACCACTACAACCTGGTGCTGCGCTAAGAGCGCCAGCAGCTCATCATGCTTTTGGCACAGAGGTAGCTGCTCATCATAATGCAACCTGAATGCCGCCTGAGCCCGGCTGTTCACCAGCTGTTGGGAACGCTCAAGCAACTGCACAAAACGCCCCTGTAAGCGATCATAGGGCCTACCCTGGGCGACGGCTTTGCGCATTCCCGCCAGAATCCGCTGCAATTCCTGACTATCTTGCAGGGTGCAGTGATCAAGTTGGGCGCTCAGCTCAGCAAAGGGGGCAGTACTCACAGGAACATCTCCTTTTAAACAGGGGGCGCATTATACGCAGCCCCCGGCGTTCCTGTTAAGGAAGGTCCACACAAATCCCATTCCTCTTTGGCAAGAATGCAGCAATGCTATGGGCATCGATTACCAGTCTTTACGCTGCTCCATTTCATTGTGCAATTGGCAGGCTTGGCGCAGCACCCCCAGAGCAATGGCGGCCCCCGCTGCCTCCCCCTGTCTTAGCTGTAAGTTCAAGATAGGCTTTGCCTCCAGCGCTCTTAATACTCGCGCATGACCAGGCTCAGCATCTTGCTGGGCAAACAATAACCACTCACGTGCACCGGGTTGCAACTGCACCGCCAACAGCGCCGCCACCGAGCCGACCAAGCCATCAACCAAAGCGGGCAGGCCTAATTGCGCACAACGTAAGTAGCCACCCACCAGTGCGGCCAAATCTGCGCCACCCAACTGTTGCAGTACCTCTAAGGGTGGTTGTTCCTTACCTGACCAGCGCGCTTGCGCCTGCTCCAACAGCTGACAACGCTCAAAGCGCAGTTTTTCTGGCTCCTGCGCGTCACAGTAAAATTCGCTCTGTCCTCCCAACAGCGTGAAGGCCACCACCGTTGCCACCAACGAAGCACCACAGCCAAGCTCACCGCCGACCCATAACCGGCAACCAGCCTCCCAAGCCGAATCAACTCTGTCACGCCCCACCGCCATGGCTTTAAAGCAGTCATTTTCAGACAGGGCTGGTTGCTGCAGCAAATTGTCACTGCCGCTGACGGCCTTACGGCTTAACACCCCCTGCAAGGGCTCCAGCGTATCCTGCATACCGACATTGACGACCTCAAATCGCGCCCCCTGATTACGGGCAAGGATACTGATCGGCGCCCCACCACGAGCAAAACTTCGCACCCGTTGCTGGGTATGCTCCGCCGCCCGCTCGCCCTCGGCTAACCCCAGCAAGCTCGGGTTAATTGCCTGACAGAGGCCATGATCGGCCGCAAATACAGTCAGCTGTACAGGATCAACCGCTGGCCGCGGAGTATTCTGTAAAGCGGCTAGCTCAATCGCTAGCTCCTCCAGGCGCCCTAGGGCACCAGCCTGTTTTGCAAGCTGTTGTTGATAGTGGCGAGCCTGCTGACGCACGCTCTCACGAGGGGTTTTGATCGGGGCTTCAAACCAATAGTCAGTCACCATGACTCCTTACCACATGCTGGGTTGCCGCCGGGCTACAGCTGGATCAATCGTTGGGCAGTTACTCATCCACCACACTCAAGCACTGCTTAAGTGGGCAATCAAGCCCGCCCGAGTGGCTGTTATAGGTCAACTCTGACTGAACTACCAGCGCAAATTCCCCCTGTCTAACCGCATCCTCCCTTGACCCGCATCCAGCCAATCCCTACCATCAGCTTTCCTGCCCGGATGCTGAATGTGTATGCCTGTCACCCGCACCCTGTTCCGTTCTGTTTTTTTGAGCCTGCTGCCACTTACAGCCCTGGCTCACTTTCAAGAGCTGATCCCGAGTACGGACATGGTCTACGATCACCATCGCCGTCAAATAGACTTCGCCATCAGCTTCACCCATCCGACAGAACAGGGTCCGGTGATGCCTATGCAGCCCCCACAAGAGATCGGGGTACTGATAAACGGCAACCCCCGTCTTTTAAATGATGACCTGGAAGCAGGCAGCGCGCCCCATACCTATCACTTTGTTTATGATATTGATGAGGCCGGCGACCATGTGTTCTACCTCAAACCCACCCCTTACTGGGAAGCAAGTGAAGGTAAAATGGTCAGCCACTACACCAAAGTAGTGATTGATGCCTTTGGCCGTAGCAATAGTTGGGATGCTCTGGTTGGTTTCCCCGTCGAAATCCAACCCCTCAGCCGCCCTTATGCGCTCTGGGTCGGTAATGTCTTTCAGGGCGTGGTATTACGCCATGGTGAACCTGTGCCCTTTGCCGAGGTAGAGGTGGCTTACCATAACGATGGCAGCCTGCCTATTCCGGCCGATACTTATCGACTACAGATTGTCCGTGCCGATGCCAATGGCACCTTTACCTATGGCCTCCCCAAAGCCGGCTGGTGGGGGTTTGCGGCACTCATCACCGCGGAAGAGCCTGCACTCAACCCTGATGGCAACTTTGTTGACCATGAAGAAGGCGGCTTACTCTGGGTATACGCCCGTGATCCAAGGATGACACCCTGATGCCAGTTTGGTTACTGCTTGCTTTATTACTGGCTCCTGTGGCGAGCTGGGCGCATAGCCTCAAGCTGTTTGTCAACGTGGGGGAGCGTTATCTGGAAGGACAAACCTATTTTATTGGTGCCGGCCAAGCTTCAGGGATCAGCATTAAATTGCTAGATGACGAGGGCCGTACTATTACCCAGATCATTTCTGACGCAGATGGGCACTTTCGCCTGCCCCGCCCTAACCGTGGCGAAACCATTATCCAGGCCGTACTGGATGAGGGGCATCAGGATAGTCTGTTACTCACCCCGCCTAAAACCAAAGGCGATAGTCTGGCCAGTAACGCCCCACAGGACATTGCCGTCGTAAATGACAAGCTGAATCGCTTGCAGGATAGTCTCGATGCCTATCAGCGCCAGCTCAAAGTGCTGGACATCCTAGGTCTGATCGGCTTGGCGCTGGGTATTGTTGGCATCAGTCTGTGGTGGCGAGCCCGTCATAAAAAACCACCCGAACAGCACTAATCCTCCGCAACCGGTGGCTAATATTGCTCCAATAGCGCCATTTTTGCTGGCGACACCAGCCAGTTCAATCCTCTTCACCTAGACTCCTCTGCAAACCCTGGGATGGGATAGACCCCATGAGCGACACTGCAATTCTCGGCTGGTATGAGTGGGTACAGTTACCTGACCTCGACCTCCCCCCAATCAAGGCCAAAGTGGATACCGGCGCCCGCACCTCTTGCCTGCATGCCTTTTCCATTGAGCCCTTTGTACGCAATGAACAAGACTGGGTGCGCTTCCATGTTCACCCCTTACACAAGCGCGATGATGAAGTACGTATCTGCGAGGCTCCCGTCTTAGAGCAGCGCCACGTGCGCGACTCCGGTGGCCACGTCACCTTGAGATACGTGATTCGTACCCGTATGCAATTAGGTAGCCATATTCAGGATGTCGACATGACCCTGATGGCACGCGATGACATGCAATTCCGTATGCTGATTGGCCGCACCTCGATTCCTGCTGGCTTTTTAGTTAACCCCCATCGTTCCCGACTTCTTAGCCGTAAAGCTCCCAAGAGGGCAGTATTATGAAAATTGCTATTCTTTCCCGTAACCCCAACCTTTACTCCACCCGTCGTCTGGTGGAAGCGGGACAACAACGCGGCCATGAAGTGCGGGTAATCGATACCTTACGTTGCTATATGAACATTTCCAGCAACGCCCCTAGCATCCACTACATGGGGGAGGACTTAGTCGGCTTTGATGCGGTTATCCCTCGTATTGGTGCCTCCATTACCTTTTATGGCACTGCGGTGTTACGTCAGTTTGAAATGATGGGGGTCTACCCCTTAAATGAGTCCGTGGCGATTTCCCGCTCACGCGACAAACTCCGTTCGCTACAATTACTTTCCCGCAAAGGATTGGGGCTGCCTGTCACCGGTTTTGCCCACTCCCCGGATGATATCCCTGACTTGATCAAAATGGTTGGCGGAGCCCCACTAGTGATCAAGCTACTGGAAGGTACTCAAGGTATTGGCGTGGTATTGGCGGAGACCCGGAAAGCCGCCGAAAGTGTTATCGAGGCCTTTATGGGCCTGGATGCCAACATCATGGTGCAGGAATTTATTAAAGAAGCAGGCGGAGCGGATATCCGCTGCCTGGTGGTAGGGGGCAAAGTAGTGGCCGCGATGAAGCGTCAGGCTCAACCAGGCGAGTTCCGCTCCAACCTGCATCGCGGTGGTAGCGCCGCCTTAGTACGTCTGAGCAAAGAGGAACGGGAAACCGCCGTCAATGCCGCCCGAGTGATGGGGCTTAATGTCTGTGGGGTGGATATTCTTCGCTCAGAACGCGGCCCACTGGTGATGGAGGTTAACTCTTCACCGGGGCTCGAAGGCATTGAAACAGCTACCAGCAAGGATGTTGCCGGTCTGATTATTGAGTGCATCGAGAAACAAGCCAAACCCAATCACACTCGCACCCGCGGCAAGGGTTAAGCTTTACTAGACCCCATCGTGACCAAGCACCGATGGGGTCTGCTAACAAACAGCCTTTACTCGACTAAGGACACCTCTTTAGCCTGAACCTTAGGCTCCACACTGAGCGTTCCCCCTTCGATATGCAGGGTACGTTGCGGGAAGGGTATTTCAATACCCTCTTCATCCAGCACTGTTTTAATCCGCTGGTTAAGTGCGTAAGTGACTTCCCAATAGTCCTCACTCTTCACCCACGGACGAACCGCAAAATTCACCGAATTATCCGCCAAAGCCAATACACCAATCACTGGAGCAGGCTCAGGCAAAATGCGGCTTTCTTCGGCCAAAATGCGTTGCAACACCGCTTTAGCATGCGCCAGATCAGTCTTGTAGCCTACCCCGACTACCAAGTCGATGCGGCGCTCCCCTTTGGCGGAATAATTCACCACAGTGCTTTTCAGCAAGGTAGCGTTCGGCAGAATGACATGCTTATTGTCCGGGGTACGCAGCTGGGTAGAGAGCAAACTGATTTGCTCTACGCTACCACCAACACCACTACACTCAATGTAATTACCTAAGCGAAAAGGGCGAAACACCGTCAACAAAATCCCGGCGGCAATATTCTCCAGTGAATCTTTCAACGCCAGGGCAATCGCCAAGCCAGCCGCACCAATTACAGCAATCAACGAAGTTGTCTGTACCCCTACCTGGGTGAGTGCCACAATCACTGTTAACACCACCAGCACCGCATGAATCAGGGTACGCACAAAGCTGGCCAGGGTTTCTTCAGTACGAGCTTTTACTAATACATTAAAAGCCAAACGGCTCACCCGTTTGCTAAGCCACCACCCCAGCAAAAACACCAACAGGGCTGATAACACTTTCGGCCCCCAGGTCATCAACTGAATACTGAGAAACTGGGTATCGATCTGCAAACCTTCCATAAGGGCTCCTTTACTACTGACAAAGTTCCTCGCTAACAACACGGGACACTTTTTTACTTTCACCTTCTTGTCTGAACTGACTAAACAGAAGGTTGTGATAGCCTGCTCCATCCAGGCGCCTTAGAGTATAATGAGATTTTTATTCAAAGTCGGGGGGAGTTTGCCGTGTTTCGTGCCTTGGCCGCCATCTGGGGGATAATCGGGGTATCCGCATTGCTGTTGTTCGCTATTGCCAGACTGACCCCCATCAGCCTGGAGGCTTGGCATGCACCCTGGCAATGGCAGCATTGGGTAACCTTCTGGGTATTTATGCTGTTTATGCTGTACAGCGAGGGCTATAAGGGCTTTCAAAAAGCCTTTTCTCCTCGCACGGCTGCCCGTGCTTACTACTTATCGCAAGCGGCTACGCTCTGGCAGGGATTGTTGGCGCCGGCTTTTTGTATGGGCTACTTTCACACCACCCGTAAGCGCCAGATTATTTCGATTTGCATTACCTCAATGGTAATTGTGCTTGTACTGCTGTTTCGCCTACTCCCTCAACCCTGGCGTGGCATCCTTGATGCAGGGGTGGTGGCAGGTTTAGCCTGGGGCCTAGTCTCGTTTTGGAGTTATTGCTGGGCGGCTTGGTTCAGTCATGGTTTTGCTTATTCCGCCGAATTACCCAACTCAGCCAGTTAATTTACTGGCTGAGTAAAGCCTCTTGGTCCAGCAAAATATCAATCGCATTAACCAACTCCTGATTCTCAAATGGCTTGGGCAGCACAGCATCTGCCCCCGCATCCAGTGCTTGCTGCAATTGATACTCTGACATCGCTGACACCACTAAAATTCGCAGTTTATGCCAACGCTCATCGGAGCGGATGTATTCAATCACCCCCATGCCATTAAGTCCTGGCATCTGCAGATCTAAGGTGACAAGGCTGGGATTAAAATCATAGAGCTGACTACCCGCTTGAAAGCTATCAGTTACCACGCGGGTTTCCATGCCAGCACGCTTAAGAATACGCTCAATCGCATGTGCCATTGGCTGTTCGTCTTCGATGATGAGTACTCGTCGGCTGGAGTCCTGTAGCTCCTGGGGCACAGGCATCTGGTGGGCGTGAAGAAAATCAATAAAGTTATCGAGGCTAATCCGATTATCCCCTCGCCCCGGCAGCTTAAACGCCTTTAATTGGCCTCGTTCAATCCAACGTATAACGGTTCGAAAGTTAACCCCACAGTAGTTAGCGACTTCACCTGTCGTCAACATTCGCTTCATGCTGCTCCCCACACTCAAACCCCATTCTTGGAAATACTTGGGCTTATTGAGTCATAGGGTTTAGCCAGCTTTTTTCCAACCAGACCAAAAGTTTAATAACGCCTCAGCGGTCATCGGCTTAGCCATGTAAAATCCCTGCATCGCCTGGCACCCAGCTGCCGCCAAAAAATCCCATTGTGCTTCGGTCTCGACCCCCTCTGACACCACATGCATATCCAAGCTGGCAGCCAGGGCCAAAATGGCTTCGATAATGGCGCAATCTTCATAACCCTTTTCAATATCAGCGATAAAGCTACGGTCAATTTTAAGGGTTTGAATCGGTAAGCGTTTCAGATAGGCCATAGAGGAGTAGCCGGTACCAAAGTCATCAATGGCTAGCCTTACCCCCAGTGCACGCAGCCCCTGCAGCTTACTCAAGGCATCATCCACATCCTGCATCAAACTACTTTCTGTAATTTCAAGCTCCAGCATCGCAGGAGATATATGGCTTTCCTCCAACAGTCTCGCCACTTGTTGCACTAGGCTAGCATCCATTAACTGGCGGGCTGAGAGGTTAACGGCAACCGGGATATGCAAACCTTGCAGCTGCCATTGGCGCTGTTGCCGACAGGCTTCTTGCAACACCCATTGACCTATATTGATGATTAACCCCGTCTCCTCAGCAACCGGTATAAACTCCGCTGGCGATATTGGCTTGTCGCCCCCCTCCGGATACCAACGCAACAGCGCCTCCACCGCCAATAATTGCGGATTAGGCTCAAGGCTGAACTGGGGCTGGTAATGTAACTGCAGCTCATTGCGCTCAATGGCATGGCGCAGTTTACCCGCTAATAACAAGCGGGCTTGATGACGCCCCTGCAAATCTTGCTCGAATACCTGAATACGGTTTTTGCCAAGTTGTTTCGCCCGATATAAGGCAATATCCGCCCGCTGTAACAGTTCATCTGCATCCGCCGCCTGTCCAGGATAGAGTGCTACTCCAAGCGTCGCCGTGGTCAGGACCTCATTGCCCTGTATCTCAAAGGGATTATGCAGCCCTTCTTGCAATGCCAGCGCCTGTTGGTAGGCCTCCGCTTGATCAGTCACCCCTTCCAGAATCAGAGCAAACTCATCCCCTCCCAGGCGGGCTAAGTGACCACTACCGGCCAGCTGTGAACGTAACCGCTGGGCAACCGCCACCAATAAAGCATCACCCGCATTATGTCCAAAGGCATCATTCACAATCTTGAAGTTATCCAGGTCTAGCAGGACTAACGCCATCTGCGCTTCGCCACTGGCTTTTTGCATCGTTGAAGCTAACAGCTCGGCAAACTGCTTACGGTTCGGCAGGTCCGTCAGCACATCCAGATATGCCAGTTCCGTCAACTTGCGTTGCGCCAGACGCTGATCCGTCACATCACTGAACATCAAAATAAAGTGAGTGACCTCCCCCTGAGCCCCCAATACAGTGGAGACATCCATCAGACTGATAAAGAGCTCACCCGCTTTGTTACGGTCAAGCACCTCTCCCTGCCAACGTCCCTGCGTCACCGCCTGAGTTAACATGCGCTGATAGAAGTCCTGCCCATGCCAACCTGATTCAAGCATGCGTGGCTTGCGCCCCAGCACTTCGTCGCGCTGATAGCCGGTGATGCGAGTAAAAGCGGTATTGATTTGCAAAATATTGAGATGGCGATCCGTTAACAGCATGCCTTGCGAGCATTGCTCCAACACCCGCTTAGCCAGCCAGGCATCCTGCTCGGTTGCACGCATCAGGGTAACGTCTTCCATCACCCCAACCCAGCGTAACGGTTCTTTACGCAAGCGCACGGCATGAATAATGAAGGTCACAGGCTGACTTTGTAGCTGCACTTGAATCTCCACCCCTTGCAGGTGGGACTCATCGCCTTGTGTCATACGTTGATAGATGTGCTCATAGGCATTGGCTTCCATCCGGTCTTGCCAAAGACCTGGGGCAAGCCAATAGTGCGGCTCTAGGTCTGCAAAGCGCTCACGTAACTCGGGGGAGAGCCACCAACCGTGCTCGGCATCAAACTCCCACACATTAGCATGCAGCAGCTTCAAGGCCTCCCGTAACCGGGCCCACTCTTGCTCAACCTGCTGCAGCGCCTGCGATGTCGAACTTTGCCGCCCCAGCGACTCCACTCGTTCAAACAGACGCGCTAAGGCGGGAAACCACTGTTTGTCCCACACTCCACGCGGCATGACGACCTTTCTTATTCTGCAGTTAGTCACTTAATGGCGTTAACGCAGTACTGGTGGCAAACGCCCTACTCAGAGCGCTCTATATGAAACTGCCTCAGCTACCGCGAAAAAACGTGAGTAGCAATATCATAGAGTTAAACCGAGGCGCAAGCTGGATTCGGCAACCATTGTCCCTGTTGATGTTGCAGCCAGTGTAAAAATGCACAGCGACTCGTTTCTGTGACAGGATCCAGCAATGCCGCCTGACCAGGAGGTAAATAAAAAGCCTCAGCAACCTCTTCCACCTGTAAGCTGAGCTCTCCCTGCCATTGACAGGAATACACCCGCCCCCACACCTGGTAACCATCCCCCTCATCGAAAAACAGACCATGATCACACAGCTGACTTGGGTAAGCCCCCAACTCTTCAGCTAACTCCCGGCCCGCTGCCACCAGCCAATCTTCGTTAGCTGCCACCACCCCGCCGGCGGTTAACTCATACCAGCCTGGGCGAAAGTCTTTGTTCAGAGTGCGCTTATGGGCACAAAGCTCCCCCTGCTGGTTAAACAGCAGAATATAGACCGCGCGATGGGCCAGACCCTGCTCGCGCATTTGTCGGCGCGTCACCTGGCCCAGCACCCGGTTGTCACGATCCACCCAGGTAATCCATTCTTCTGTTGCTTTTTTCGTCATTTAAGCCGCCGTTCTTTGATGCCTATCAAGTTTTAGCCCAGGGTGAAGGCTTATAGTGGCTCTCGAAAGCAAGCGCTTTCCTCCCTGGCTCACTTGGCTCCTGAAGAGATTAGGGAGCGGCCCTTTCCTCGGAAAGGGCCTTTTCTTTTTCCGCCTCTGCCTCACTCAGCTGGGCTTGGTTATAATGGCGGCGCCTTCCTTGATTGCCGTGTTGACGACCATGCCATTGGCTCCCCTATTCCTGTGTTTAAGCTTATTCAGCAGCGCCCTGTTAGCCGCCCTTAGCAAAGCAGAAGCGGCCGAACCTGCGCCCTTGAGTCCATTTGTTACTTCCCAAGCAGCCCCCTCTTGGTTGCATGAGTGGTTGGCTCCACTGAGCCAACAACCCTTGCCTGCCTTTACCCTCAGCCTGCAGGGAGAGGGACAGGAGCTGGTACGCATTCCTCTGGCACTATGGCGTCCGGGCAGTTTTAAACAAGTCACCCTGGCAGATCTGAATAGCGCCGAAAGCCTGGCGATCCCCATGCAGGAGGAAATCTTCGGCGCCTTAGCCCGGCAGGCTCTGGCTCAATACCAACTCTGGCCCTGGCCCAATGAACTCATCACCCTCAGAGACAGCCAACGCATCTTTGCCCTGCTACAACAGGGCCAGGTAGCGCAAGGGCTGGTGCCTTTACCTTTGCTGGTGGCGCATCACATTCCCCGTAATCAGTGGGCGCCGTTACCCCCTCGCTTGGGCAGCGTTGCCCTGCAATTGCCGGACAACCAGCCTGCCAGCCAACAGACTGTTGAGCTGATCGACATTCTGCTGGAGCAGGGTCTACTTCCCCCACAGGCGCCAGGCCAACCCTGAGTCACGCAGGGTCGGGCGGGCTGCCGCTTTTGCCAACACACCTGGGTGGGCAAATAAACTGAGCTGCTGCTTGGCCCGGGTAATGCCGGTATAGACCAATTCCCGGGTCAGCAGAGGGTGATCTTCCGCCGGCAAAGCCATCAGGGTGTGTTCAAACTCGGAACCCTGACTTTTGTGAATGGTCATTACCCAGGCATCTTCATGGGCAGGCAAGCGACTCGGCGCCAGCCAACGCAAGCTACCATCGGCCTGCATAAAACACACTTGCAAACCCTCGCCCTTCGCCAATACCAAGCCAATATCGCCATTGAAGACCTGGGTTTGATAGTCATTGCTGGTAATCATCAGCGGCCGTCCAACATACCAAGGACTCTCAGTCTTGATATAACCCAAGCGGCGCAAACGCTGCACGATTGCCTGATTGAGCTGAGCAACCCCCAAGGGCCCTTCACGCAAGGCAACCAGTACGCGGAAGCGTTCAAAACAAGCCCATATCTGTTCCGCTGTCGCCTGCTGCTGCACAGCTTGCCAATACTCCTGGTAGCCCTGCACACAGGCCTCTAACAATTGTGCATAGGCATACTGGCGCCAATCATAGAAGTGCACATCCGCCTCTTGCCCTATGCCGAATTGCCCCTGACGTACCTGAGTCGCTAAACGGCCAATGCCGGAATCGGCACGAAAACGATGGCTGATCTGCAAAAAGCAGAGGGAATCCGTCAGCGGAGCAACTTGCTTTACCTTCGGTAAGCGCGCCAAGGGAGCTAAATACGCCTGCATCTGCTGGCTGTAGCAACCAGGCTCCGGGCTGGCACAAATATCTCCCAGCACCGAGCCAGCCTCCACCGAGGCCAATTGATGATGATCCCCCAACAGGATCAGGCTGGCATGGGCGGGTAATGCCTGGAGCAAGGCGTCCATCATCGCCAGATCAATCATTGAGGCCTCATCCACCACCAGCACATCCAGGTGTAATGGCTGCAAGGCATGATAACGATAACTACCATCCCCTCGTACGCCGAGCAGGCGATGCAAAGTACTGGCCTGCTCCGGAATACGCTCACGCCAGGCAGAGGGTAGATCTAAACGAGCCTTTGCCTGACGGATCGAATCGGTTAAACGCATCGCCGCCTTACCGGTTGGCGCCGCCAGGGCAATACGCCGTGTTTGTTGTTCCTGCAATAATGCCAACAGGCGCGTAACCGTGGTGGTTTTACCGGTACCGGGGCCGCCACTGAGCACCAGCAAACGCTGCCGTAAGGCGATGGCGGCCGCCACCTGCTGCCAATTAGGCTGGGCAGGGTCCGCCGCCCCAAACAGGCTATGCAGACTGGAGGGCAGCAGGCCTTCCTCTTCCTGACTGGCCAACTGACATAAACGCTGCGCGACGCGCTGCTCATAGTGCCAATACTTATGCAGGTAAAGCCGCGGTGGCTGCCACAGTAAAGGTTGATTGGCCTGGGCAGCGGCCTCGCTGGCGGCGGCCAACTTCGCCACCAGAGGACACTGCTGTAACGCCTCCGCCCAACTGGATGCAGGACACTGCTGCACCAGGGGATGATCATCCTCCAAATCCAACACCCGGCCATGCAATAACAAACACACATGCCCCTGCCCCAGGCGCTGACTCACCCAGGTTGCCAGGAGCAGCACCCGTCCCTGATGCTCATCCAGATAGCCTGCCAACCAATTGGCATAAGCCCAATCCAAGCCACGCAGACGTTGCTGCTGATGTAACTGCGCCAACTGCGCCAATACCCAACGGCAGCTAAGTGACTCAGCCATGATTCAGCTCCTTGTCCTGTGCAGCTGGCAGCTCCCCGTTAAACAATCGCGCCAAGTCATCCAACATGGCAAACGAGGGGGGCTGATAGAACACCCCTGGGCTATCCGCCTGACCATTCATCCCGCGTAGAAATAGATAATAGGCCCCGCCGAGGTGCTGTTGGGGCTGATAGTGGGGCAAACGCTGCTGCAAATAAGCATGCAAGGCGTACTGATACAGGGCTAACTGCACATCATAGCGATGGGACTGCATGGCCAGTGCCAACGCCGGTTCCAGGTAGTCCTGAGCCTGTTCACCAAGATGATTGGACTTATAGTCAAGCAGGTAATAGCGGCCCTGATGTTCAAAGACCAGATCGATAAATCCCCGTACCATGCCCTGTACCTGATAGCTCGCCAGCTGCGGCCCCTGACTGGCCAAGGGCCAATGGCGGGCAATGCAATCCTGCAACTGACGAGGGCGCAGCCGTTGGATCGGGAGGTAAAACTCCATCTCCACATTGCACTGGCGCGGCGCCAGCTGGGCCAACCCGCAACCGGCAGCAGTCAAGGGTGTTTGCAACACGGCCTGTAGCCACTGCTGTACTGGTTGCAGCCATTGCTCATCCAAGCCCAGCAACCCCAGCTCTTCACGCAATAGGGTGTGCAACTGGGCTGGCTGACGAAAGTCCACACGCTCAAAGAGGCTGTGCAGCCAGGTGCCCGCCTGGGCGCCACGGGGAAAACTAAAAGCCGAAGGGGTAGGATCAGGCTCAACCGGCCGACGCTCAGGCAACACTTCCACATCCACCTGCCAGTCATCCAACCCCCACTTATCGCTATGCTGGCGGCTCAGCTCGGTATAACTGGTCACCTTCCAGTCACGTTCAATCTGCCCAGTAAACTGGGCCGCCGCCAAGGCATCTGTATCAGGCTGGCTCAGGCGCCACTGGGCCTGCTGCTGCGGACTCGGCCACTGGGCCTCAGCATATTGCCAGCCCGGCAATTGCCAGCTCTGCCAGCTTTTTAATTCAGCCTTGGCATCCGCCTCCAGCAACCAGGCAAGCGCATTGTCTTTCGTATGCTCTGGATTGAAACCCAGATAGCAGCGCTGGCTGGCACGGGTCAGGGCCACATATAACAGGCGCACATCTTCGGCCAACTGTTCCCGGCGCGCCTCCTCCTTGCCTTCGCCATCCAGATGCAGGCAGGCACGGTAATCCTCATCGTGACTGAGGTGAAAACCCTGACTGCTCAGCGGCCATTGGCTATAGGGAATAAAGACCACCGGAAACTCCAACCCCTTACTGCGGTGGATGGTAAAAATCTGCACCAGCTGGCGCTCTGACTCCAGCCGTAGCTCGACTTCCCCCTCCCGCTCCGGATCAGCTAAACACTGCTGCAACCACTGCAGCAGTTGGGCTGGCCCCACCAGGCGTTTGCTCGCCTGTTGTAACAATTCACCCAAATGCAGCACATTGGTCAGGCGCCGCTCCCCTCCCTGCTCAACCAACCAACGGCTGGCCAGCTGGCGCTGAAAGATCAGGCTGCGCAGCATCGCCAACACCCCCTGTTGCTGCCAACGTCCCTGGTACTCGACAAACTCATCCACCAGCCCTTGCCACTGCTGTTCATCCTGCAACCAGGCATCCAGTTGTGCTGCACTGGCACCTAGTAACAGGGTGGCCAGAGCCGCTCTCAGGCTGGGCTGATGCCAGGGGTTTTGCACTGCCGCCAGTATCAGCGCCAGCTCCCTTGCCTCCTGACTGGCAAACACCGACTCCCGGCTCACATAGGCACTAGCGATGCCCTGTTGCTGCAACGCCGCCCTTACCCACTGAGCCTGGCGGGCTGAACGCACCAGTATGGCGATATCATTGGCCTGCAGATGGCGCCCCGCCAGCTTGGCCTGACCTTGCTCAGCCAGCCACAGCAGGCGCTTAATCTCCCATGCGACTAGGCTGGCGGCTTCTTCATTGTCAGCCGGCAACTGCCATCCCAAGAGTTGACTCCCCGCTTGCCCATCCAGCAATAGCGGCTCGGCATCCGCTTTCCCTGCCGCCTTAACCGGATGAAACGGAATTTGCCCGGCATAGACAAAGGGGGCTGGCTGGGCGGCAAACAGGTGATTCACCGCCTCCACCAGAGGGGTGGCCGAGCGCCAATTGGTATCCAGGGTGTAGAGGGCCTGGAGCTGCTCGCCCCAACGACGGGCCTGTAGATAGGTAAAGATATCGGCACCGCGAAAGGCATAGATGGCCTGCTTAGGGTCACCAATCAGCAATAGCCCTTGCTCTCCGCCAGCCAAGCAGGCCGGAGGATAGATGGCGGTAAAAATCTGGTATTGCAGCGGATCGGTATCCTGAAATTCATCAATCATTGCCAGGGGGTAGCGCCGGCGGATCGCCGCCGCCAACACCTCCCCGCCGGTTTGATGCAGAGCCCGCTGCAACTGTTGCAACAGATCATCAAACGCCATCACCTGCAGCGCTTGTTTGTGCTGCTGCAGACGCTGACGCCATAGCAGTAAGGCCTCTCGCCAGCATTGCGCGCGCAGTTGTTGGTCTAACTGCAACAGTTGCTCAGCTATCTGCAACACGGGATGGGGGGGCAGGCTGCCCGACTTTAACTTGGCCGCCACCCCAGTGTAGCTAAAGCGCTCCAGCGGCAGCTCCTTATCCAGTAACCGAGCGGGGCCCTGTAACGCCTGACTGACCTTCTCCACCCACTTGGGCAGATTGCTTTTGGAATAACTGCGCCGATCCAACGCCAGGGTGTCGAACCATTCGAGCATGGCCTGGGCATCCCACTGCTGCTGTAGCTGCTGCCATGCCTGCAGGTAGGCCTCTATCAACTCCAGCCAGCTGGACTGGCTGGCTGGCAATAACTGCAACTCCATCCGTCCCAGCCAGGCCCTGAGCTGCTTATCCAGACTATCAGGGCCGCTTAATACCTGGGTGACCAATGCCGCCTGGGGCTCACTGAGAGGATAAATCAGATGGCGCCAGCAATCCTGCAGAGCATGAAGACGCAGATTGGCATCCTGCTCACTAAACTCCAGCTCAAATTGACTGCCACTTTCAAAGGCAAACTCCGCCAACATCCGCTGGCAAAAGCCATGGATAGTGAAAATGGCGGCCTGATCCATGCCGCTCAGGGCCTGGCGCAGGCGAATAACCGCCTGCTGCTGGGCGGCGTGATCAAGCGCCGCTAGCAAGGGTTCAGGTTGCCCCTGTTGCAGGGCGTAGAGCGCGGCGGCGATACGATCGCGAATACGACCTCGCAACTCCTCCGTCGCCGCCCGGGTAAAGGTCACCACCAGGATTTCATCGACCTTCAAGGGACGGGGATGGGCGCTGCCCCCCTCACCCAAACCCAGCAGCAGGCGCAAAAACAACGTGGTGATGGTGTAGGTTTTACCGGTACCGGCGCTGGCCTCAATCAAGCGCAAACCCTGCAGCGGCAGACGGCTGGCATCCAGAATATTGACACTGCTCATCACTCGGCCTCCTGCTCATTGAACTCTGCCAACTTCTCCACCTGCACCCGCTCCTGCCAGGGCTGCACCAAGGTTTCCGCCCAGTACAGGGCCTGCTCCTGACACTCCGACCAGGCGGGGAACAAACGCTGCACATAGACTTGTTCCCCCTCGGCAAAGGGTGCCGACCAGGCTTTATACAGGCTCTCCGCGGTCAAACCATCCTTAGTGTGCAGTGCCGTCCAGGCCGCATCGATAAAGATCGGTAACGGCTGGCGCCAACCCTCGGCATAGGTTTGCAGCCACAGCTGCAGCTCGGCCCGCGCCTGCTCCGCCGTCACGGCCTGTAAGCGCACGCAATTATCCTGGCCATAAAGCGAGGCGGACAGCGCCTGCCCCTGCGCCGCCATCACCAACTGGCTCAGCAGCAATTGCGCCACATCCTGACCACGTACCTTGCCGGCGCGCAAACTCAACAGCTGGCCCTGGTGCAGCCTGAGCCAACCCTGTAGCCGCCACTCTGCCAGCTGTAAATCAACCTCCCGGGTTTCCCCCAGCCCACCCTGCTGCTGCCATACCTGCTGTAACGGCGCCAGGCTCTGCTCCAGCTTGGCTAACGCCAGATTCGCCAACGGCGGCTGCGGCAAGAGGCCGCTGGCATGCAAATAGCGCTGCCAGGATTGCCCACTCTTGCCCTGCAGAGTCAGCTGCAGGCCTAGATCCCGTGCCTGGTAAGCCGTTAAGTTCTGCAGCTGCTGGGGCTCCACTTCTGCCCGTTGCTGCGCCTCCTGCCCCCAGTACACCCGCAGGCGTTGCTGCATAAAGTAACGCCAGGGGGCACGGGCAAAACTCAGCAATTCATCCAGCTCCAGGGTGCCACTGCTTTCCAGCGGACTGAGGGGAGCCGCGCAGAATGCCGTGGGTGTAATGGCTTGGCGTTGCGCCGCCGCTAACCATTCATGTTGATAGGAGCGGGGCCCCTGGCCATTAAAGTACTGCTCGGCGAAAGGAAACAACGGATGCTGCTGGCACAACTGAGCCCGCACTTGCTGCGCCCGTTGCAAGCCATCAGCGTGCGTCTGTCCTGCTAACTGGCTATGCTGGCCGAGGTAATCCAACAGTTCACTGACCAAAACCGAGGGGGGACGCTCATGATTATCCTGCTGATCCCGCCCCTGGTAGCTGATATAGAACCCCTCCCGTGCCGATAGCAGGGCTTCCAAAAACAGATAGCGATCGTCATCCCGGCGGCTACGATCTCCACGGCGCCAACGACTTTGCATCAGATCAAACCCCAGTCGCGGCACTTGACGGGGGTAATCGCCATCATTCATACCCAGTAGACAGACCAGGCGAAAAGGTACCGAACGCATCGGCATCAGGGTGCAGAAGTTAACCTGTCCCGCCAGGAAACGCTGGCCTACCCCGCGCTGCTCCAAAGCTCTGCTGAGATGCGCCCGTACCACCTGTACCGGTAGCGGAGCCTCATAGTCGGCTTGTTGGCTTTGTTGTTGCAGATCCATCAAGGCGGCACGGATTTGTTCCAGTAGCCATAGTTCCTGCTCCTCCGGCTCGAACATCTCATCCAGCAAAGTCTGCAGACCGAGGCTCCACTGCTGCAGGCTGCGCTCTTGCTCCATCCAGCTACGCCACTGCGCCAGGCTTTGCAGCAACCGCCATAGCCCACCGATCGGCTCAGCATTCTGGCTACTAATCCCCGCTAGGGGCCAGATGTCTTGCCATAGTTGCTGGGCATCCAGACTATAGCCCGCCAACAGCCGCTCCAGCCCTTGTGCCCAGGTGTGATGCTGACGCTCAGGTAATCCCTGGCGCTGATAATCCTGCTGATCGAGCCCCCAGCGCACCCCTGCACGCGCTAACCAATCCGCCAGCTGCTGCACCTGCGCCGGGCTTAGCGCAAACCGCTGCGCCAGGGCAGGCACCGCCAACCAGTCCATCACCTGACTCAGACTAAAACGCTGATCAGGCAGCGCCAGCCAGGTCATAAAGATTTGCAACAACGGTTGCTCCACGCCCAGTCCCATGTCAGCAATCGCCCAGGGGATAAAACGCTGATCACGGCTCTGGCCAAATACCGCCTCAATAAAGGGCGCGAAGGGACGCACGTCCGGCATCATCACCAGCACATCACGGGGTTTCAAGCTGGGGTCAGAGGCAAAACGCTGCAGCAACCAATCGTGTAGCATTTCCACCTCGCGCAGGGCGGAATAGGCACTGTGGATCTGGATGCTCGGGTCATCCGCTTGCAGCACATGCAGACCCTGTGCAGGGCCCTGGCGTAACTGCAGAATGTCCTGCTGCACTGCCGCCAGCAACGGCGTAGTGGCTGCTGTTTGCCGGGGCACAAAGGCTTCAATCGGGGTGGGGTCATAGGGCAGCAGTAAATCCAGATAATCCCGCCCCAACTTACCCATCGAGGCCAACAACGAATTACCCACACTGCCAAGATCCTGTGCCTTGCTCGGGTCAAGAATATCGCCCCAGTATTCCTGACAGGGATTTTGGATAAACAAATGCACATCCCGCTGCTGTCCCAGGGCATGCAATAAATGCACATAAGCGGGGGGAAGAGCGCTAATCCCAAATACCGCCAGACGCTCAGGCAAATCCAGTTCGACTCCAGGCTGCCCCAGACGCTGCACAGCCTGTTCAATTAACCGCGCTCGATGCTGCCCCTGCTGGCCACCCTGTTCGATATCCGCCACTAAATAACGCCATAGCTGAGGCTGCCAGCTTTCCTCCGTGGCCAGGTCTACCGGAGCAGACTGCCCCGCCTCCCAAGCCAGGATCCAATCCGGACGGTAAACCAAATATTGATCAAATAAGTCGGCAATGCGGCCACACAGCTGATAAAGCTTCAGCGCCGGGGCCTGCTCCAGATAATGGGCCAGCACCGCAAAGTCCGGCTGGGATAGCAGCGGTGGCAACAGGCGCATCAGGCGCCAACGCATCCATTCTTTATCATAGGGGGAACGCTTGGGAAGGTGCGGGAAGAGCTGATAGAGCAACTCCCAAATAAAGGTGGCAGGCAGAGGGAAACGCAGATTAGCGGCAATGCCCTGTTGTTCCGCCATCGATAGCTTGAGCCAGTGCGACATGCCAGGGCTTTGCACCAGAATCACTTCTTGTTGCAGCGGATTAGCCAGTGGACGCTGCAACAGGTGTAGCAGAATATCGCGCAGTACTTCCAGGTCGTTACTATGATAGGTCTTAAACATCCCAGCCCCCTGCTGTGCCAGTTACCTGGCGCTGATCCAGCTGGGCATTCTACCTGCAGTTAGGTAGGAGAGGGAAAACCTCTGACTAGCAAAGCTCCCCACCGATCCAGCAGGGAGCCGCTATCAGCCATTAGGGCGCAAGCAGATGCTCGCTCAACAGGCCACGTTGCTCATCCGTCAGGGGCACCGCCTTTTTACTCGACCAGTCAAAGTGCACCAGAGTACAACGCCCTTTACCCCCCAACCGCTGTTGCTGCCAGGCCTCTTGGTAGACCACAAAGGAAGAGGTGCCAATCCGCTCAATAGAGGTGCGAATCTCCACCGGTTCACCAAAGAACAGCTCACCGACAAAATCCACCTCAATCCGCGCCAGTACCAGCGGCCACTTTTTTACATCCAGATCCGGCACAAACAGGCGGAACACATCATTGCGGGCATTTTCAAACCACACCGGCAAACGGGTATTGTTCACATGACCCAAGGCATCGGTGTCATAAAACCCAGGTTCAATCGGCATACGAAACATAACGGCTCCTTGCGCTCTACATCATCAGCGTCTGGCCAGCTTAGTTTACGTTTACGTCAAGAGCCACCGAAAAAACTACAACTTTAGCTGTAGAGACTCAGCTTACAGGCTGGCGCGCCCCCGTTGCTGCATATCATCCTGTAACACCCGTCGCATCACCTCAGGCAAATTACGACGAAACCAGTCAAGGCCACGGCCACTGGCCCCCGGACGCCAGATTAACACCACTGGAATCGGCTCACGGGGATCCGCTACCGGCAATACTTTCAGGCGGCCAGCTAACACGGCCTCCCGCGCTAGGCTACAGGGTAAGTAGCCCGTCCCCATACCTGCCTCCAGGGCGGCAATTTTGCTGGCAAAGTTGGAGACCGTCAGGGTAGCCTGTTGCTCCACCAGCCCACTGCTCATAGGTGGGCGATTACGCGAAGTATCCGCCACCACAATGGCACGGTGTTGGCGTCGCTGCTCTGGCGTGATGGGCTGAGGTTCCTGACAAAGCGGATGATCAGGGGCTGCGACATAGGCAAAGTGGATATAGCCTAGTTCAATCCGCGGCATATCCTGGCCGCGATCCGCCAGCAAGGGCGCAATCAACATATCGGCACGACCAGACTCCAGCGCATCCCAACCTCCACCTAAGACCTCCTCCTGTAAACGTAGGTCGGTATTAGCGCCTGATTCCCGATAAAAACGCCCTAAGGTCTCCAAAATCGGTAACACAGGAATCACACAGTCCACAGCCAAACTCAGGCGCGACTCCCAACCATTGGCTACCTGCCGGGCCTGTTCCACCATGAGTTCTGTCGCTTCCAGAATGGCCCGGCCTTGCTCCAGCAACACTTTTCCCGCGGGAGTCAGCTGAGCGCGATGCCCCTGACGATCAAACAGCAGCATATCCAAATCCTGCTCCAGCTTTTGTACCGCGTAGGAAACAGCCGAAGTCACCTTGTGCAACTCTTCTGCCGCCGCCGCAAAGCTACCTCGACGCTCAATCGCATCCAGGACTCTTAAGGCTTCCAAGCTGATCGGTAAGGCCATCTTTTTACTCCACTCAGTACCGCTAATAAGCTGACTCTGCTGCTCTGGCAAACGCCACCTTGGACTTAAATACCGCACTCCTGCCCATCCCCACCTTGCCGAAACCAGGCTTAAGCCTTACTACAACCAAGAGCTGGCCGAGTGCAGTGGGATTATAACCCTCCCAAGCTGGATGCCCAGTCATTGCATTCAGGGGGTCAAGCTGCTACAAGTCTGGCAATTTTTCGCCAAAGGATAGATCTAGGATGGCAAGCGGCCCTCAGTATTCATCTTTAACTGCTGACCAACTGACCCTGACGATCAGCGAGCAGGATTTACCCTTCAGCCGAACCGACGAACTGGAGGCCCTATCTGGCATTTTAGGCCAGGACCGAGCCATTCAGGCACTCGAGTTTGGTGTTGCCATGCGCCGCCCCGGTTACAACATTTTTGTGATGGGGGAGCCCGGCACCGGACGCGCCTCCTATGTGCGTTCCTACCTCAAAACCGAAGCCAAGCGCCAACCCACTCCATCGGACTGGGTCTACGTCAATAACTTTAATGACCAGCGCAACCCCAATGCGATTGAACTGCCCGCTGGCCAGGGCAAAATTTTCCAGGAAGAAATTCGACAGTTCATTGACTCGCTGCTGGCCACCTTCCCCTCCGTTTTTGAAGGGCTAGGTTACCAGCAACAGAAAAATGCAATTGAGCGCGAGTTTAATCAAGCCTATGAGGCGGCGATTGAAAAGGTCGAAAAACTCGCCAGCCGCCAGAGCATTGCCATGTTCCGCGAGGCTGGCGCCATTACCTTTGCCCCCATCGTTGAAGGTAAGCCGCTGGATGACGCCGAGTTTGCCCAGTTGGATGAAGAAGATCGCGATACCATCAACGCCATCATTAATGAACTGGAACATCAACTGCGGGAAGAGCTGATCAGCCTGCCGCAGTGGCGCCGGGAAACCACGGAAAAACTGCGCGCTCTCAATCGTGCCACCATTGAAGAAGCCGTCGCTCCGCTGCTCGCCCCCTTGCGGGAGAAGTACCAGGATAATGAGGAAGTACTGGACTACTTCAACCACCTGGGTAAAGACCTGGTGCGTACCGTAATCGATGAACTGGTCGATCAGGAAACCCGTGACGAGCCCGCCAAGCGTGAAGCACTGCTCTCGCTGTACAGTCCCAACCTGGTGGTCTCCCGTGATGCCACCGCGGGCACGCCTGTGGTCTATGAGCCCCACCCCACCTACCAAAACCTATTTGGCCGGATCGAATACCAACACGATCAAGGTGCCCTGACCACCGACTACCAGCAGATTTGTGCCGGTGCCCTGCACGCTGCCAATGGTGGCTACCTGATTCTGGATGCCGACAAGGTGCTGTCTGACTATGTCTGGGATGCACTGAAACGGGCTTTGAAACGGCGCGAGCTGAAAATCGAATCACCCTATGCCGAGCTGGGCCTGGTCAGCACCATCACCCTGACCCCCGAAACCATCCCCTTACAGGTGAAGGTGGTGTTGATCGGCTCACGGGATATCTACTACGCACTGCAGTCCTATGATCCGGACTTTAGCGAGATGTTCCGGGTATTGGTGGACTTTGAAGACTATATCGAGCGCAACCACGACACCATGATGGCCATGGCACGGCTATTACGTGACCGTACCGATAAAGAGAGCTATCTCCCCCTCAGTCGGGACGGCGTCGCCCGCCTGATTACCCACTCGGCCCGCCTGGCAGAGCATCAACAGCACCTGACCGCCAGCATCGGCGAGATGTTCGAGCTGCTGGCCGAGTCAGACTACATGGCCCGTATGCAGCAGGCCACCAGTATCAGTGCCGAACACGTGCGCCGTGCCCTGCGCGCCAAGCAGGAACGTACCGGCCGGGTCAGCGAAGAGGTCATCAAGCAAATTCTGGATGGTACTGTCCTGCTCGATACCAGCGGCAAGGCGGTTGGCAAAATCAACGGCTTAACCGTGATGAGTATCGGCGATTCCAGCTTTGGCACCCCGGCACGCATCAGCGTTACGGCCTACCCTGGCTCCAAAGGCATTGTTGATATTGAGCGTGAGGTCGATCTGGGCCAGTCCATTCACTCCAAAGGGGTGATGATTCTGTCTGGCTACCTGGGTAACAAATATGCCCAGGAACATCCTCTAGCGGTATGTGCCCATATCGCCATGGAACAAAGCTATGGCTATATCGACGGCGATAGCGCCTCCCTGGCGGAGCTCTGCTGCTTAGTTTCAGCCTTGCTGCAAGAACCGCTGAAGCAATCCCTCGCCATCACCGGCTCAGTCAACCAACACGGTGAAGTGCAGCCAATTGGTGGGGTGAATGAGAAAATCGAAGGATTCTTCCAGGTGTGTCGGGCTCGTGGTCTGAATGGTGAACAAGGGGTAATTATCCCGGACACCAACGTCTGCAACCTGGTACTGGATGAAGAAGTTATCGAAGCCGTTGAAGCAGGCCAGTTCCATATCTACGCCGTCAGCAGCGTCGATCAGGCACTGGAAATTCTGACCGGCAAAACCGCTGGCAAGCCCAATAAAAAGGGCGAATATCCCAAGCGCAGCCTCAACGGTCGCATCATTGAGCGCCTGGGTGAGCTGGCACGCATCAGCCTCGACTTTGGCGATACCGAAGAAGGGGAATAAGCCTAACGCAGCCAAGGATGGCAACGTTGTAACTGAGGGGCAGCACAAAGCTCTCTCGACTGAGCGCCTCCAGCGGGAGGCGCCCTCACCCAGTCATCCACTTGCCTCCTTGCTGCGTAACTTCTATACCTGTTGCAAACACAAGGAGCCGGATTATGGACCAACGCTACATCAAGCTGTTTGACCGTTTCACCCATAGCCGCATGCCAAGGCGTGTTTTTATCCAGCGCCTAGCCAAGCTAGCTGGTGGCACGGCAGCCGCTTATGCCCTGCTACCCTTGCTGGAAAACAACTACAGTGTCGCCAGCACCGTGGCCGAGCAAGATCCCCGCATTCAAGCCAAGTATGTCGATATTCCCCTTAATGGCGGATCTAGTCGGGGTTATCTGGTGCAACCTCAGTCATCAAGCGGCACGCTACCTGGGGTGTTGGTGATTCACGAAAACCGCGGACTTAACCCACATATTGAAGATGTCACCCGTCGTCTGGCACTGGAGGGTTATCAGGCCCTGGCCTTAGACTTTCTCAGCCCACTTGGTGGCACCCCCGCCGACCCGGATCAAGCCCGTACCCTGATCGGTGAGCTGCAGGACGAACAAATCCTCAGCCAGGGTTTAGCCGCCCTTGCCTATCTACGCGCCCAGGGAACAGGCAAAGTGGGCACCCTCGGCTTTTGTTGGGGCGGGGGCCAGGTTGGCCAGCTGGCTGTGGCGGATGCCAACCTCAATGCCGCCGTGGTCTTTTATGGGCGCCAGCCGCAGCCTGACAGTGTCAAACACATTCAAGCGCCATTACTGCTGCACTATGCTGCGCTGGATGACCGGATTAACCAGGGTATTCCGGTGTTTGAGGCTGCACTACAGGCCGAGCAAAAACGTTATCAGCTCCATCTCTATGAAGGGGTTAACCACGCTTTTCACAACGACACCAATAGCGCCCGTTATAACGAGGAGGCCGCCAAGCTTGCCTGGCAGCGTAGCCTCGACTTCCTTGCGGCCAATCTCAAAGGCTAAGCCAATCCATTACAGGCTAAACCACTTCAACACGATAAAGCCTGCCACCCCCGCCGCCATACTGGTTAACAGATGGCGGCGCCATACGGCGACAACCAAAGTCAGCAACAACGCCAGCAGATAAGGATTACGCCAGTGCAGGTTTAACTGCCCTTGCTGGATAAAGGCCGTTTGCACCACCAGAATGGTCAACACCGCGAGCGGTACATATTCCAGCGCCTCCCGCAGCAGGGTGGGCAAGCGCAGGCGATCCGCCATCAACAGGGGCAATAATCGCGGCAAAAAAGTCAGCAGCGCCATCCCCAGCAGCAACCACGCTAAACCTAACTCACTCATATTCTGCCTCCTGTTTACGACTGGCAGGCTGTCGCTCCCCAAGATTAGCGTGGCTCGCCTTGCCCAACACAGGCTTGACCAACATAGCGAACACAATGGCTGTCACAGTGGAGAACAGTAAGCCAGTGTTATAAGGCCAGGTGTAAGTCCAGATTCCTAAGGGCGCTGCAATGAGCACACAGAGTACCTGGCTACGCTCCCTGATCCCCAGGACAACAATGCCGGCAAAGGCCACCACCATCGCCACATCCAGTCCCCAGTTGGTCATATCAGGCACCTGTTGCCCCAACCATAGGCCGAGGGCAGAACACAGTTGCCAGACTCCATACATAAAGCCAGCGGCTCCCAGGGCATAAGCCCGTAACTGCTCAGGGGGAGGATTAGTGCGGACAAAGTTAGCCAAGGTGGCATAGGCCTCATCCGTCAACCAAAAACCCAGTAGCCAACGCCAGCGCCTGGGCCACTGCCCCACGACTGGCATCAGGCTGGCGGCATAGAGCAGATGACGCAGATTGACCACAAACACCGTCAGTAAAATCATCGGCCAGAAGGCCCCTGCCGCCAGCATGCCCACCGCAATAAACTGCGCTGCCCCGGCAAATACCAGCAATGACATGGCCAGAATGGCCCAGGCTGGCAAGCCTGCAGACTGCGCCAGCGCGCCGTAAATCAACCCAAAAGGAATCGCCGCCAATACTAACGGCAGCGCATCTCTTATTCCTTGCCAGATGCTTGCACGCATCACATCCTCGCTTACTGGTTAACGCGGCGCTATTGAGTAAGGCCGCGCAAATTAGGCTTAACGGAGCAGCTACGCCTGGCCACCATCGTCGCGGTGAACCAGGCGATCACCACCCTGTCTCAAGATAAAACAGCAGGAGGGGGCTGACTTGTACGTTCTTGCGCTAGTGCAGCGACTTGGACTCAATCCGTTGCCGCCAGTTTGACAAACAGACCCAGCCCCAACCCCATTAACATCACCCCAGCACCACGCTCCAGTAGATACACCCGGTGCTGGAGCACAGCCAACAGCCTCTTTTGCGCGATCAGCGCCGCCAGCAGCACATCCCACAGCAACACCACCATCACCATCCATAGGGCACAGAACAGCTGTTGCTGCGGCGTCACCTCCGCCCCCAGAATGACTGCCATCAGGCTCATATAGAACAGGGCGTTTTTGGGGTTTAACAGCGCAGAGTTTAAGCCGAGGAACAACTGCCGCCCAATGCCCGGCACCTTACCACTGCCGGCATTCAGCTGCAGCTCAGTGGAGGGCACCCGCCACAGCTGCCAGCCCACCCACAACAGGTAGAGGGCACCTGCCACCTCGATCGTGGCCATCAGCCAGGGCCAATCGCGGATACCGCTCCAGCCTAGGGTGGCCAGGGCAATATAGAAGGCATTCCCCGCCGCCACCCCCACACAAATAAACACACTGCCCGCGAGGCGATGGCGCAGGGCATGGGCAGCGATCAGGAAGAAATCCTGCCCGGGACTGAGCAGCGCCAGGAAATGGGCCAACGCCAGGGCAGGAAAGGCGGCAGGCAGTAAGGAGTCAAACACATTCATCGGTCACCTCGGGTAGGCAGAATAGACCCAGGAGACTACGAAGTTCGCGTTAGTCGGTATTGTCGAAAATTGACCTTGCCTGCTGATATTGCCTAGGTGTAGCGGCGGTATGGCTGACAAAGGCACGGTGAAACTGACTCTGATCGGCAAAACCCAACTGCGTTGCCACGTCGACGATGGCCATCCCGGCACGCAAGTAACCTTTGGCTCGCTCGATGCGGGCATTGGTCACGAAGGCTTTGGGGCTGGTGCCAAAATGCTGGCTAAACAGGCGGATAATTCCCTCCTGACTGCGCCCCAGCTCCTCACTGAGCTGAGCCAAACTCGGTGGTGCGGCTAAGTCCAGCAACAGGCGGGTCCGGATACGTTGTGCCAAGAGCCCAGGCTCAACCCGTCCTCCTGCTGGTAAACAACTGTGGCACAAAATGGAGGTACTGAGCTGTGTAAAGGTCTGCCCGGCCTCAGCCACATTGTGCTGTTGCAACTGCTGCGCCAGGCGGGCAAAGAGTGCTTCACTCTCAGCCAAGCGCACCACTCTAGGTTCACAGCAAAACCTGCGTACAGGGATTCCCAACTGTTGACTGAGACGCTCCAGGCACCACTGGGCATCGATATAGAGCATAAAAAAACTGCGGGGCAGATCAGGCAGCGGATTGCAGGCATGCACCTGCCCCGGTTCGATCAGGACAAGATCGCCTGGCTGTAACAGATACCTCTGCCCGCCCAAACTGAGGCGGGTCGCCCCGGCGGTAATCAGGCCAATACAAAACTCGGGGTGACTGTGGGCTTTGTAGGGTTGCAGGCTATGCTCGCTATAACGCAATTCGAAATGCGGCAATTGGGGATGCCGCCAATACTGCTGCTGAATATCCCGTACCTGTCCCGTCACCTACTCATCCCCTCGCCTGCTTGGTAGCAGCAAAACGCCCCGGTGCCACCCCTAACCAGCGCTTAAAATGACGGTGCAGGTGACTCTGGTCGCTGAAGCCTGCGCTCGCAGCCGCTTCTGCCACCGAGTGTCCCGCCAGCAATAAACGTCGGGCATGTTGTAACCGGCACTGCACCTGAAACGCATGGGGAGGCAAATCAAAAGCCTGCTGAAAGCTGCGGCTTAAATGGAAGGGACTCAGCCCCGCCAGCTCCGCTAAACCAGCCAAACTCAAGGACTCGTCACTGTGGGCCGCAATATAGTCACGTACCCGTAATAGCGCTGGCTGGGCCAGGGGCTGGGTTTTAGCCGGACGCTGGCCACCATGGCGCTCTAACAACGCCAGCATGGTGTGCAGATAACGCTCCTGTAAATCCAACCCCTGTTCATGGTTAGCCAGCTGACGATAGAGCAGCCGTAATTGCCCGGCTAACCAGCGATCACTGACGACTGACTCACGAAAATAGGGCAGGCCCTGACTCGCCTCCTGTAACAAGGCGAAGTGCTCCGCCTCCGGATAGATCGCCTGATAGGCCCATCCCTCCTCACTGGCACGGTGACCGTCATGAACCTGATCAGCGTTGACCAGAATAATGCAGTTGCTGCTGGCAATATGATTGGCACCGCTGCGGTAAAACCGCTGCGCTCCTTGCTCAATCACCCCGATGCAATAACCCGCATGCACATGGCGACTAAAGTGCTGTTGGCGAAAGCGGGCCTGCAGCAGCTCCAGCCCACCCAATGCCTGGTTATGCAGATAGCGCGCTTGCTCAGCCATTTAGGCTTTGCCCTCGCGGCTCCAGTAATCCACCACCAACACCCCATCCAACAGGGGTTTTAAGGCGGCCACAAAGGCCTGATGCTGTGGATGGTGCAAGTAGCCATCCCGTCCGGCTTCACTGCTAAAGCTCAAACAATAGGCGTGGGTAAAGCCCTGATCCAAGCCCTCCGGACTGGTATTCAACCCCCACTCCATTGCCTGCACCTGGTGCAACTCCTGGGCGAGCTGGATAAACGCCTGCTCTTGCGCATGGATAGCCTCCGCACTGACATCGGCCTTAAAACGAAATAACACCCAGTGTCTTAGCATCTCAGTCTCCTTCTAGCAGTGACTTCAAGCGCTGCTGGCCCTGCCATAGCCACCCCTCGCGCAAGGTTAAATGCAGGGGTTGCTCGGGCTGCCAGGCAATCCCCAACCACAGGGCCAAGGCCGCCGGTACCGGCGCGGCCAGCTCAAACTGCCCTTGTAAGTGGGGTAAGAGTAGTTGAGGGGTCGGGGGCTCTGCCAGTTGCAACGGCGGCCCTTGCCACGCCAACCGCCCCTGCAGGCGCAGCTGACCCAGTGGCGGCCAATTAAGCTGCAGCTGTTTGAACTGCAACCAAGGCCCTGAGGTTAAATGAGCATTCAGTAACGGCCACCACTGCTCGGCACTGGCTCTCTGCTCTAACAGACTCAGTAGCTGCTGGGCAGGCGCCCGCTCTACCTGGTGTAATACCAACTGCCCTTGCAACTGTCCCGGCATCCCTAATAACTGCACTTGCGCCAGGTCCAGGTTAAATTCGAACTGCAACCTTTGTTCCTTTTCTGTTAACAACATCCCCACATAGGCTGCCGTGCCCTGCATCGGCCACGCTCCCTGCCATTGCCAATGGTTGAGGGTCACACTGGCTGCTGCCGCCACAGGTTGGGGCAGTAACGGCCAACCGCTTAACTGTATACGGTATTGCAGCCCTTGCCCCTCCGCCTGCAGCTGACGCTGAGTATCGCGCCAGCCTAACTGAGCCTGCTGGCCCTGCCAATACAAGTGTTCAGGCTGTAGCGCCACCTGCCAGGCCAGCTCACTGCCCGTTACCGATTGGACTCCCTGTTGCCAGTGAAACCCTGGCAGCTCGGCCGCCACCTGCAGCTCTTGCCAATCGGCTTGACCCTGTAACTGCAATTGATAGGGCCAGACAGGTAAAGCCTGCCAATCCGCCTGCCAACTCACCCCTAACCAGCCATGCTCAAGCTGTAACTGCAACTGCCCCCAGGGCAGCCCTGCGGCTTGCCAGTCAAGCGTTGTCTGTGATCGCCACCAGCCTTGCTGTTGCCACTCTAGTGGCGCCATTCCCTGTTGCTGCCACTGCCAGTTCAACTGCTGGCGTGCCAAGTAACCACTATAAGCAGGAATAGCCAATAGCACCGCCACGACTATTACAGCTACCAGTGCTGCCAAGCCACCGTAAAACAGGCGGCGCTTTCGATTCGGTTGTTCCATGCCGATCACATCATCGTCAATGCGGGGCGCTAGTGTAGCAGCCCCTCTTGTCCAGCGTCATAGCCAGCCTTACAAACTGGGGTTGAGGGATAATTAAGGGTAGGCAGCGATGGAGCAACGAGTCTGGGTAATCACCTTGGTCAGCTTATGGCTACTAAGCCCCTGGAGCTGGGGCAAGAATCATGAGGTGGTATTACAGCTGAAGTGGCTACATCAGTTTCAGTTTGCTGGCTACTATGCCGCTTTACATAAAGGCTTTTATGAGGCTGAAGGCTTGCAGGTGCGTATTGAAGCGGGCCGCCCTGGCTTGTCCGAGATTGAGCAGGTTCTTAAAGGAGAGGCTCAGTATGGCATCAGTAATTCCGGACTCATCACCCATCGTCTGCGAGGCTCACCAGTCATTCTGCTGTCAGCAGTAGTGCAACACTCCCCTTCGGCCTGGATCGTAGCAGCCGACTCCGACATCTTTACCCCCCATGACTTGGCTGGCAAACGCCTGATGGCACAGCTAAATGAAAGCAATGCTGAGCTACTGGCCATGCTGCGTAATGAGGGTATTGCCCTGAGCGACATTCTGCTGCTGCCTAGTAGCTTTAACATCGACAGCCTGGTGCAGGGGGACACCGATGCCTTCAACGGCTATGTTACCAATGAGCCCTTTACCCTGAGCCAGCAGCGCTTCCCGTATCGAGTACTACGCCCTAGCCAGTATGGCATCGACTTTTACTCTGACTTTCTCTTCACCAGTGAGGCTGAGCTACGCCAACATCCCAAGCGAGTTGAAGCCTTTCGCCGCGCCAGCATGAAAGGCTGGCAATACGCCCTGGAGCACCCTTACGAGATGATTGAACTGATTCGCGCTCAATACAATCCGACTAAGAGTGCTGATCACTTATTCTTTGAAGCCGAGATGCTCAGCCAGCTGATCATGCCCGCCATGATTGAACTGGGCCATATCAATCCAGGCAGGATTGAGCGCATGGCCAAAGAGCTGATTGCCATCAACCTTGCCCCCGCGCAGCTAGATCGCCTAAACAGTTTTATCTACGACGCAGCTAAAGTGGAGCATCAACGCCTCAGTAGTGTCGTGACGCGCTTGAGTTGGTGGAGCGGCCTGATCTCGCTGATTGCTTTGGTATTTTTGCTCTTACTGGTGAAATTATGGCGGGAGATGCGCCAGCGACGGCGTCTGGAGCAACGCCTGCTCTTTTTAGCCGAACATGATCATCTCACCCAACTGTATAACCGCGGCACTATTGAGTCCCGGGTTCGTCAGCAGGTGGAAATGACCCGACATAAGAAACAACCCTTTTCGCTGGCGCTGATTGATCTCGACTTTTTTAAGCACATCAACGATCGCTTTGGCCACCCCGTGGGGGATCAGACCCTGATCAGCATCGCCCACACCCTTAAAGCGAATCTCCCCCCCGGCTGTTTATTAGGTCGTTATGGCGGAGAGGAGTTTTTACTGGGCCTACCTGGCTATAGCTTGGTCGATGCTTACGAGCTGTGCGAACAGCTACGCAAAAGCATTAAGACCTGCGTGATTACACTACCAGGCCAACTCTTTCATCCCAGTGGCTCCATTGGCGTTGGCGAGCTCCAAACGGGGCAAGCCCTGGAGACCCTGCTCTCCGACGTGGACAAAGCACTCTACCAAGCCAAAATGCATGGCCGCGATCAGGTACTGACGGTTGACCCTGACAACAGCCAAACCAACGCCAACCGCTCAGCCCTGTAGCTTCTTAAATAGGGCATGGATGAAAGGCAAATCCTCCTCCCGTGCCTGCCCAAGCTTATCCAGCAGCCAGGCGTACAAAGGCGTGCCCGACTCAATCTGCAGTGCGGGCCCCAAGGCCTCCAAACGCTGCGCCAGCACTCGTCGTCCTTGCTCTGAAGCGACGCTTGCAGCCTCCTCACCTTGGATTGGCGCCAAAATGTGAGCAAACAGCATGACCGCCTGGGAAAGATTCAATGAGGGATAGGAAACTGCCATCGGGATATAGGTCAGTAACTGCGCATGTTCCAGCTCGGTGTTATGCAGCCCGCTACTTTCGCGACCAAACAGGATCGCCACCTTGCCTGGCTCCGCCGCCCGCTCTTGCAGATGCTGAGCCAGCCACTGGGCGCTATGGGTAAAGGGACGATCACTGCGTTCACGCACGGTGGTAGCCACCACCAGATCAATGTCGCTCAGCGCCTCTTCTAAACTGCTAAACACCTCAGCCTTTTCTAATACATCCTGGGAGCCATGGGCCAGCCAACGAGCCGGATCGGACAGATGATCACAGGGATTCACCAGACGCCAATCGTTAATCCCCATGGTTTTCAGGGCACGCGCACAGGCACCGACGTTTTCCGGTAATTCAGGTTCAACCAAAATAAACACTAACTGCATTTTAGCCTCCACTTCAGCGGCCGCACCTTAGCATGAAGACAGCTTTCAGGCAGCATTCAGTAACAACTTAGCCCGCTAAAATCCCTACAATGGAGGCCTTCATTTGCAGTGAATAAAGGCGTTATGAAAAACCTGGAAATTGCCCTTGAACGCTTAATGTTTGCCAGCCGCTGGCTCCTGGCCCCTATTTACCTGGGTCTGGTCGGCTCACTGCTGGTACTGTTGGCCAACTTCTCCCTTGAGTTCTGGCATCTGCTGGAAAAACTGTTCTCCGCTAAAAGCAGCGAGATCATCGTCGGCATTCTGTCGCTGGTGGATATGGCGCTGGTAGCTAACCTGCTGCTTATCATCATTTTTAGCGGTTATGAGAACTTCGTCTCGAAGATCCACTGCGCCGAGCATGAAGACCGGCCGGAGTGGATGGGCAAGGTGGACTTCTCGGATCTGAAGATCAAGCTGATTGGCTCGATTGTCGCTATTTCCGGGATTGAGCTATTAAAAGCCTTTGTCAGCGTGGCGGATTTGACCAACGAGCAGCTGGCCTGGAAGGTTGCCATTCACCTGGTGTTTGTATTGTCTGGGGTGCTCTTCGCCTTAATGGATAAGCTCACCCACGGCAAAAAGCACTAACAGTTCCTGGTCATACTGATGTCAAAAAGAGGGGGCTCATGCCCCCTTTGTCATCCCAGCAGGTGCTAATCAGCGGCACTCTTACTGAGTCAAGGCCAGCGCCTGCCCCTGTACAGGCAATAAAGACTGACGCAGACGCACCACCTCCCCGACAATCAACAGTGCCGGTGACTGACAGCCCTCACGGGCAATGGTCTGCACCAGCTCACCCAGGCAGGTTTCCACCACCCGCTGATCCGGCTGGGTGCCCCGTTCGACAATAGCCACCGGCAACGTGTCCGGCTGTCCTTCCTGGCGCAGCTTCGCCACGATTTTACCGGCATTGGCCAATCCCATGTAAAACACCAGCGTCTGCCCTGGCTGACTCCAGTGGCTATCATCCACTCCTTCCTGTCCCGCTTGCAGGTGGCCGGTAATGAGTCGGCATGACTGTGCCACCCCCCGGAACGTAAGTGGAATACCGCCACTGGCGGCACAACCTGCCGCCGCCGTAATCCCCGGAACCACGGTGCAACTGACGCCTGCCGCCGCCAGGCTGAGGGCTTCTTCCCCACCCCGGCCAAAGATGTAGGGGTCGCCCCCCTTTAAGCGCAACACCCGCTTGCCTTGCTGAGCCAGACGAATCAGCTCAGCCTCAATACGATCCTGCGGCAGGCTGTGGTTACCCGCCGCCTTGCCGACGTAGTAGCGCTCCTTGCCCAGTGGAATCTGCCCTAGGATGGCATCGCTCACCAGGCGGTCATACACCACCACGTCCGCCAGCTGGATTGCCTGCCAGGCACGCAGGGTTAGCAAACCAAGGTCACCGGGACCGGCTCCCACCAACCAGACACTGCCGGGGCGAAAATCCGCCAGTGCCAGCCCATCCAACCCTTGGCCTTGATCCAACTCTTTGCCTTGATAGTGCAGCGGCCCCTGGTGGTCTAAGCGCTGCCGCAACCAGGTGAAGCAGCGGGACTTTAATTCCTGCCAGGGCGAGATCAGAGTACGCGTAAACATCAGGCTGCCTCCTCTGCCCGGGCACTGCCACAGGCTGCTACCAATTTACGTAATTCCGGGATACAGGAGCCGCAGTTAGTCCCGCACTTCAATTGCTGGCCCAGGGTGGCTACCGAATCAGCCTGCCCCTGCGCTAATGCTGCCTCGATCTGCTTTTGCCCCACCTGGTAGCAGCTGCACACCAGTGGCCCCTTGTCCTCCTGGGTCACGGACAGACCGGCCAGAATACGCAGCCGTTCACTGGCCTGCAGCGGCTGCCCCAGCTGCTGTTGTAACCACTCCAGCTGATAAGCAGGCTCCTGTTGGCCTAGGATCAGTAATGCTGTGAGCCTGCCATCGACAAACCAGGCCAGACGCAAGCCCGTAGGCCCTTGAATGCGCTGGGTCGGCTGGCCATAACGCTGCTCTAACAACGCCGGTAATTCCAGCCAATCCCCTTGTCCCGCCAAACGATAACGCCAGCCCGCTGTTAAAGGCACGCGTGACCAATAGGCCAGTGCAGGCCAATGCAATTCCTCACGGCTTAAACACAACCCATGCCAATCCGCCTGCCAGGGACTAATTCGCACCGGAGTCGCTTTAAAAGCAGGTTGGCCGGAGAGAGGGTCAAGGCGGGCAGCCACCAGCGAATCAACCCGTGCCTGGGCGGCAAAAGCATCACTCCAGTGCATGGGGACAAATACCTGTCCTGGGCGCTGACCGCTATCCAAACGTACCCGTACACAGAGCTCAGCCTGACTGCTACTGACTTTGGCCAACTGTCCCTCTTGCAGGTGTAAATGCTCGGCATCCTCCGGATGCAGGGCGACAAAGGGCTCATCCAAATGCTGCAACAAACGCGGCACCCTTCCGGTGCGGGTCATGGTATGCCACTGATCACGGATACGGCCGGTGTTCATCCAATGCGGGTAGACCGGGCTGTGCTGCAACTGCTGCGGCCCTGGCTGTACCGGCGTCAACTGGGCACGGCCATTGGCATGCAAGAAACGTCCATCCTCAAATAAACGGGCTCTGCCCTGGGGGTAAGCTGCATTGATCGGCCACTGCAGTGGCCGAAAAGACTCGTACTGCTCTTCCGTCATCTCAGCCAAAGCAGAAATATCAAAGGCCCGCGTGCCCTGGTTATCCAGCCCCGACAGGGCAGCATGCTCACGGAAGATGTGTAACGGATGCTGATAGGCAAAGGCCTGTGACCAGCCCATTCGCTGCGCCACCTGGGTGAGCATCCACCAATCAGCCTTTGCCTCCCCTGGCGCTGGCAGCAAGGGACGCTGCCGCGACAAACGCCGCTCCGAGTTCGTAACCATGCCGGACTTTTCCCCCCAGGTCTGGGCGGGTAACAGTACCGTTGCCAGACGTGCGGTATCGGAGTCCGCCACCGCTTCGGAGACAATCACCAGCGGGCACTTCTGCAAGGCCAAGCGCACCAAATTAGCCTCCGGCAGGCTTACCGCCGGGTTGGTGCCCATAATCCAAATCGCCTCAATCTGCCCACTGGCTACGGCGCGAAACATATCCACCGCTTTCAACCCCGGCCGGGTCGCCATATTCGGCGCCTGCCAGAAACGCGCAACCCGCGCGATGTCCTCCTCATGGTAAAAGTCCATGTGCGCTGCCAGCTGGTTGGCCAGGCCACCCACCTCGCGTCCCCCCATCGCATTGGGCTGACCCGTTAACGAGAACGGACTGGCACCGGGCTTACCGATACGCCCCGTTAACAGGTGTACGTTAAGGATCGCACTGACCTTATCGGTGCCACGCTCAGATTGATTGGTGCCCTGGGAGAACAGGGTCAGGGTACGGGGATGTGCCGCAAAGAGCTGGTAAAACGCCAGCAAGTCAGCTTCTGATAAATCCGTGGCGCGACTGACCTGCGCCAGGCTGTAATCCTGTTGATGTAAGGAGGCCAACAGCTCGCCATAGCCCTGCAGGTGCTGGTCAATGAATGACTGATCGATAGCCTGATTGGCCACTAAATACGCCAACAAGCCATTAAACAACCAAATGTCAGCGTCGGGGCGCAGGGGTAAATGCAAGTCTGCCAGATCACAGGTGGCGGTCTGGCGCGGATCGACCACCACCACTTTAATGCCACGCTCGGCTTTGGCCGCCACCAAGCGCTGATACAGAATCGGGTGCGCCCAGGCCATGTTCGAGCCGACAATCACCGCTAGCTCACAGGCCTCAATGTCTTCATAGCAGCCAGGCACCGCATCGGCTCCCAAGGCACGCTTATAGCCTGCTACGGTAGAGGACATGCACAGACGGGAGTTGGTATCCACATTGGCGGAGCCAATAAAGCCTTTCATCAGCTTATTGGCCACATAATAGTCTTCGCTCAGTAGCTGACCGGATAGATAGAGTGCCAGGGCATCGGGCCCTTTACGCTGGCGAATCTCACTAAAACGACTGGCAATCAGCGCCAAGGCATCATCCCAGCTGGCTCGTTGCCCTCTAATCATGGGATGCAGCAAACGTCCCTGTAACCCCACGCTCTCGTGCAGGGAGGAACCTTTGACACAAAGTCGTCCCCAGTTAGCCGGATGCTCAGCATCGCCCTGAACCGGAGCCAGTTGCTCCGCCTCTACCCGTGCCTTCACACCACAACCCACCCCACAATAGGGACAGGTGGTACAGATAGCTGCTTCACTCATTTGCTCATCACCTAGCTAAAAAAAAGGCGCCTTCCACCAGCCGGGGAAAGACGCCATTGTCAACATGCCCTTTTTCTGGGAGAGGCTAACAGCACTGTTAACCGCTCTGCACTCAGGCCATTACCGGCCTGGGTAACAAACCTTATTCAAAGCCTGTGCCAACTTTTATCTGACCTCCCCTAAGCCCTGAGCAGTGGGCTCCCATGCCCGTGTTTGCCTACCAGGCTAAGGGTTTGCCACTACCAAAGCCCCTATCACGCACTGGTTCGATTATGGAAATGCGCTAATCCCATGCGTATCAAGTCAGAAACGCACCAAAACAAGGCAGTGGTTACAAATGTGAGTCTATGTAATTGCCCTCCGCACTTTCCTGGGCCAAACTGGGGAGCAGATTTGAGGAGCCCCTATGGACCTGAATGAGCTACTGATTTTTATTAAAGTGGTTGAATTGCAAAGCTTTACCGCCGCAGGTCAAGTTCTGGGCTTACAGAAGTCCACCATTAGCCGCAAGCTGGCCCAACTGGAAGAACGTTTGGGTGTGCGGTTACTGAATCGTACCACCCGCAAGCTCAGCCTGACCGATATCGGCCAGAGCCACTACCAACGCTGTCGTGAAATTCTGAATGAGCTAGAAGAGGCCGAGCTGGCAGTGGCCCGCACTCAGGATGAACCCTCGGGTATTTTACGCATCTCCATGCCGACCGAGTTTGGTCAGGTGTTGATGGGACGTTTTATCGCCGAGTTTATGCAGCGTTATCCAAAGCTACAGGTGCAGGCAGAGCTCAGCACTCGCTTGGTCGACCTGGTGGGGGAAAGTTTTGACCTCGCTATCAGGGTAAACCGTCTGGAAGATTCTTCCCTTGTTTGCCGCAAGCTGCTGAGCATTCCACTTAAGCTCTATGCCAGCCGCGCCTATCTCGATCAATATGGCAGCCCAAGCCATCCTGACGATCTTCAGCAACATCGATTACTGTGTGTACACAAAGACACCCTTTTGCAACAGTCCTGGCAACTCTATAAAGAGAACAGCGAATACCAAGTGCATATAAAAGCGGCCTTAAGTGCAAACAGCCTAGCCTTTTGTAAGGAAGCTATGCTGGCGGGCCTTGGTATTACCCGTTTACCGGTTGCCTACATGCAGGACGTACCCGATCAGGTCGCAACCAGTATTCTGGATGACTGGCGTTTTGAAAGCGCTTCGATCTGGGCGGTATACCCCTCTCGGCGCTTTATGCCGGTGAAATTAAGAGTTTTTCTTGATGAGCTGGTTGCTCATCTGGATATGCTTCGCCAAAACAAGGACGGCACGCCCCATCAAATTGACTTGGTCTCATAACTGATAACAACAGGACAATGAAGATGTTACGCCTGCTGACTTGTGCCTTATGCTGCTTGAGCTGGATTGGGCTGGCTACCGCCTCCCCCAGCGCTGAACACCTATCACCCGATGAGTATTATCAGGCTCATCCAGAGCAACAGGCATTAAGCCAAGCGTTAGCGGCTGAAGTACGTGCTAACCCTGTTCCCTTGGCCAAACAACCTGCGGAAGCCATCCGCATCAGTGTAATCTACCCAGGCTTACAGGCCTCTGACTACTGGCGGCGTAACCTTGCGGCCTTTGAACAACGCCTCCAGGCGCTACAACTCCCTTATGAACTGGAGGTGTTTAACTCCAGCCCCAGCGAAAGCGGCCATCAAGAGGCTGAGTTTTTTAGTCGCACCCTAGCCAAACGCCCTCACTACCTAATCACCACCCTGGATACGCCAAGTCAAAAACGCATGATCGAATTCGTTTTGGCACGGGGCTCAACCCAGGTGATTCTGCAGAACATCACCACACCACTGAAAGTCTGGCAAGAGCGTTCACCGCTGATCTATGTCGGCTTTGACCATGCCCAGGGCACACGTATGCTGGCGGATTACTTTAGCCAGCACTTCCAACAAAAGGCCCAGTATGGCCTGCTTTACTGGTCTCCCGGTTATGTCAGCGAAGCCTGCGGTGATAGTTTTATCCGCTACATGGCTGAGTTTCCCCAAGTTAAACTCACCCAGGCGTACTACACCGATGCTAATCGTCAAAGCAGCTATACCGCCGCAAAAAAACTACTGGCAGAGTCACCGGATCTTAGCTTTATTTATGCCTGCGCCACGGATGTCGCTCTAGGGGCACTGGATGCCTTACAGGAAGCGGGTCGCCTGGGGCAGGTACAGGTAAATGGCTGGGGTGGCGGAGCCGCTGAATTAGAGGCAATTAGCCAGGGCCGTCTGGACGTAACGGTCATGCGGATGAATGATGATACTGGGGTAGCTATGGCAGAGGCGATCCGCCGCGACATCAGTGGGCAACCCGTTCCCCGCATTTACTCCGGTGATTTTGAGTTGGTCACCCGCCAGACCTCAGCAGATAAGATTCAAGCGTTAAAGGAACATGCTTTCCGTTATTCAGGGATGAATTAATCAATGCCGAAGCGCCGCTCTCTTTTTAGCATTATCCTGCTCCTGATTTTGGGAGCCTTTTCGCTAATGGCCGGCGCGTTGCTCTATTTTGGTTATTACAACGGCAGGGAAGCACTCAATCTGGAGATGCAGAATACCTTCAGACGCACCCATGCCACCTTCCAACTGTTCCTTGATAACACCCTCTCTCGCCAACAGCAGTTGATTGCTTCTATCGCCAACCACTCTAAGGTGATAGATGCCCTGGAGCAGCAAAACTCCGACAAGCTAGCGGAAGAGTTCCGCTATCGTCTGAATCTACACGGCGATAACCAACCCGACTTCATTCTGGTGCAACGTGGTTCCCAACTTCTCTGGAACGATATTGGCAGCACCTTTTATGGCCTGGACACCAACCTAAATCGTCAATTATTGAACCAAGAACTAAGCACCCGGGGGCGCTGGCAACTCCTGCAAATTCCTCAACCACAACAAGCCCACCACCTGGTCATTCTCGCTTTCCGAGATCAGGTCATTGATGCCGCTAACGGCCAAGTCGTTGCCGATATTCTGGCCGGTATAGTCTTGAGTGATAACATTGCCTTAGCCAATTTGGCTGAATTGGCCACGGATTCAGAGCTGGTTGCTCTACTTCATCAAGGCAAGCTGCTGACCTCTTCCTCGCAGAGTCTCTATCCCAGTTATGAGCGCCTGGAGCAAGCCGATGACGGACAAATGATTAGTCTGGATGCCAAGCTCTCCGCCCAATGCAACACCGTCGTCTTGAATCTCCGCCCTACAACGCTACGTTTCTGCTCTGCGATGCCAACGGATGCCATTTCCGAATTGCGGGATGTATTTGAAATTCGCCTCTGGACCCTAGTTGGCGCCGTCACCCTGATTTCAATTCTGATCACCCTCCTCCTGTACCGCAGCACCATTGTGCCTCTGCATAAACTTGTCAGTTACACCGAGCACCTGGCTCGCTATGGAAAGCGCGAAGGCTTCACTAGCAGCCATATCAAAGAGTTTGACCAGGTTGCGGATAACTTGCAGGAAATAGTCACCGAGCTACGCCATAAAGAGTCCTCGTTACAGGATTTGTTCGACTCAGCCTTTTCACCCATTCTGGTTTGGTTGCCCAATGGCAGTCTCACCCAGCTCAACCCCTCTGCTAAACAACTGTTGGGGCTAAATGAGCAGCAGCTACGCTATGCGCCGATTTTTGAAATTTTCCCTGCCGAAGTTCATAGCCAGCTCACTCAAGCCTGCCAAGGTCAAGCAGTAGAAGGGCTGGAAGTACAAATTGCCGGGCGTTCTTGGCTATGGAACCTGGCCCCTATCCAAGTGGATCAGCACCTCAGTGGTGTCATTGCACAGGGATTGGATATCACCAGCCATAAAGAAGCAGAGGCCAAAATGCAGCTGGCCAAAGAAGCAGCCGAACAGGCCAGTCGTGCAAAATCCGACTTTCTGGCGACCATCAGCCATGAGATTCGCACTCCGATGAATGGCGTTATCGGCAATATCCAACTACTGGAAGACAGCCATCTTTCCCATGAACAGGAAGAGTACGTTGAGACCATTCGTCATTGTGCGGAGAACCTATTAACGCTGATTAACGATGTATTGGACTTTTCCAAGATCGAGTCCGGTGCTATCGAGCTAGAACAGCACCCGTTCTACTTACGTGGCTGTTTAGAGGAAGCCGCCAGTATTTTTGCCACCACAGCCCACGAAAAAGGGCTAGAACTGATCTGCATGGTCGATGAATCCGTGCCAGACTATGCCAATGGCGATTCCACCCGCCTGCGCCAGATTTTGATGAATCTGATTGGCAATGCAATTAAGTTCACTAGCCAAGGCGAAGTACAGCTACGCGCTCAAGCCAGTGTCCAAGCGGATCAAGCACTCTGGCTACGGGTATGGATTCAAGACAGTGGCATTGGTATCGCCAACGAGGCCATAACACGTTTATTCGAGCCTTTCTCCCAAGCCGACACCTCCACCACTCGCCGCTATGGTGGTACCGGCTTAGGACTGAGCATCTGTAAACGCTTAGTCGAGCTGATGCAGGGCAAAATTGAAGTACAAAGCCAACCCGGACAGGGTTCGACATTTCATTTCAGCGTTCAACTTGGTCAAGTTGACTCCAGTCGTTATCACCGAGTTGAGGATGAGCATATCCTCATTGGCAAGCGTGTTTTAATCGTTGACGATAATGCTGCTAATCGCCAAGTGTTAAGCGGCCTATGCCGTAGCTGGAAACTGCAGTATGAGCTTGCTACCCATGCCAAAGAGGCCCTAACGCTCTATCAGCAAAAACACTATGATCTGCTCCTGCTCGACTATCTGATGCCGGACATGAATGGGGTCGAGCTCGCACAGAAGCTCCATCAACTGGGTAACCCGCCCCCAATGCTGCTCTTAAGTTCAGCCGTTCGCCATAACAGCCAGCAACAAATACATCAACTGTTTCACACCTATTTACCCAAACCTATTCGTAAGCAAATTCTGCTGGAAACTATGGTACGAGCACTCAGCGATCAACCACAACAGGCTCAAGGGCTGGTTAAGGTCAGCCGTCCCCCGGCACAACGCAGCCTTAACCTGATGGTGGTGGAAGATAACCTCGTTAACCAAAAACTGATTACCACTATTTTGAAAAAAATGGGCCATGAAGTCCGCGTATGCCAGGATGGACTAGAGGCCATCGAAGCCTTCAAAAATGAGCCCGCACAAATCATTTTCATGGATATGCAAATGCCCAGAATGGATGGTTTAGAGGCAACACGTCATATTCGACAAAGTGAGCAGGGACAAAATGTGATCATTATTGCCCTCACGGCCAATGCGATGCGGACCGATAAAGAACGTTGCCTGGAAGCGGGCATGAACGACTTTATCAGCAAGCCTTTTCGGGTCGAAGATATTCGCTCTATGCTAGAGCGTTGGAGTACCGCCGACAGCCTTAATGGCCACTCCAACTAAACAGTCAAAAAAACCAAAAATGCCGTCATGCCCAACACTTTAATAGATTTTAGTTAAAAGGATCTTGAACCGATATTTATCTGTAGCTAATGAAACTCTTAGCAAGCTTGCGCGAAAAAGCACAATTTTTCAGAGCAAGCTTTACAGATAGTCTGACTCTGCTAAATTCTGGCACTATAACTATTAAAACTTACGTCGCATGTCTCACTTTTTTCGTAAGTGTGGCAAGCACTTAGGCAACAAGGGTTAAAACATGGCATTGAGTGTCACTCAGAGAATAGGCGGGGGTTTTGCGCTTTTGCTGATCCTGCTTCTGGCAGTTGGGCTGACCGGCTACCGTAGTACAGGATCCATCAACGAAAAACTACTTCTCGTCACTAATGAAACCAATCCATTGGTTCAGGGAGCGAATCAACAGGTCATCAAGATTCTCCAAGCCAATAAATCCCTGCAATATTTTCTCGCCTCGGAAGCCAGAGAACGCCTTGATGACGAGATGGCTCAATTCGATGCACATATGGAAAACTATCAACAGATTTCCACCTCATTGGATGCCTACCTCAGCAAACGGCCACGCTTAGCTGAGCAATTAGAGTTTGCCCGCACTAATAGCAACGCCTATCTGCAAACCGCCAAAACCTTAATGACCCTGCACCGAGATCGCCTGATGCAAGATCAGAAGGTGCGACAGCAACGCCAGCAAGTAAACCGGCAAACCGACAGCCTGAACAATTTCCTGCGTAACTACTCACTCCGTTCAGAGCGTCAGTACGGTGCTACTGGTCCCCATGTACAATCGAATAACCTGTTACGTGAAGCCAATAAAGCCACTACCCAGTTTGAACGCTTTGAAGTGCATCAAGACATCACCGAGCTACAGCGTGGCCTGGAAGGCCAGGGTAAGGTGATCATGGATCGCTACAAAGAGTTTGCTGAAGTCGATCAGAAGCAAGCCCAGAAAGTACAGATACTAATCAAACAGGCCGTGTTTAACGTTGAAGATCCTAAAGGGATGTTGGCTCTCTATGTCGAGCAGGCAAAACTGCACAATGACATCAAACAAGCCATTGCGGATGGTGAGCAACAAATTAAAGATACGTTGGCAGCCTTAGAAAGCTTTGCTGGCCTAGCGGATGAAGCTGCCATGGAGGCTAAAAATGATGCTGCCAGCACCATTACCGCTAGCCGCTCAATTCTGATTGGCGTTAGCGCCATTGGTGTACTCGCTGCCATCATCATTGGCTGGGGTGTTGCCGCCAGTATCCGTCGCCCGCTCTCTCAATTCCGCAGTGTGCTAAAGGAAATGACTGCTGGGGATATGCGGGTACGCTTTGATGACAAGCGCAAAGATGAATTTGGTGACCTGGGTAAGAGCCTGAACGAACTCAGTGCTGCACTGCAAAACACCTTGAAAGAATTAGCCCAGGAGGCGGAACGCTTAGCCTCCGTCGCCGAGCAAAATGCCAGCATTAGTGAACAAACCACCAATGCAGTAAACGACCAGAAATCGCAGCTGTCCTCTACCGCTTCAGCCATGCATGAGATGGAAAGCACTGTGCATGAAGTGGCAGGTCGCGCCCAAGACACCCTGGACTCAGTCAACAACACCAGTCGCCTCACCGGTCAGGTGAAAGCTGACGTTGACCGTACTATTGATAGTATCCGCGCCCAGGCCGAGCAGATTCACCGTGCAGGACGCGTCACCGATGAGCTCAACACCTATAGTAAAAACATTGACTCCATTCTGGATGCGATTCGGGACATTGCTGAACAGACCAACCTGTTAGCCCTTAACGCCGCCATTGAGGCAGCCCGTGCAGGTGAACAGGGTCGTGGTTTTGCCGTCGTCGCAGACGAAGTTCGCACCCTGGCCAGCCGCACTCAGGACTCCACCGGAGAAATCCAGCAAATGATTGAACAGATGCAGGGCCGTATCCGTGAAGTCGTGAAAGTAATGGAGTCCAGTCAGCAGCAAACCGACCAGTGCGTCAACATTGCCTCTGAAGCTGGCAAGGCTTTGGAGCAGATGGACAGCGCCATCCAGCTCATTCGCGATATGAATATCCAGATTGCCAGCGCAACTGAGCAACAAAGTGCCACCGCACAAGAGATCAGTCGCAGCGTCAACTCCATCCACTCCGCAGCCGAGCAAACCGCAGAAGGTGCCTTGCAGACGGCCTCTAGCAGTCAAGGACTACTGGACCTGGCCCGCCACCAGCGACGTCTGCTACAACGCTTCCAGGTGTAATCACTACCCAGCCTGATCCACACCACTAAGAGCCCGGCCAACGCCGGGCTCTGTCTTTACGCTCTCCCCTACTCCTTCGCCCTCGCTTGGGTGTAAACTTGGCCCCATACAGCATGACTGAGGTGACTATGTTCGAGAAACAGGATTTCCTGCCCCTTTGCGAACAAATCGATAAGCAATTGGGTGACAGCTGGGTAATTGCCGACCGTCGTAAAGAAGCGGTGATTTTTGAGAGTCCAGACGATGCACATTTTGAGCTGCAACTACTGCCCGATTATGAACATCAAAACCGCTGGAAAATTCAATTTATGCCCCTGCTGGCACAGCACTTGCCGGAAAACCCACGTTTAAAGCAGGCAATCAAGCGCTTAGCGCACGACATGTCACCGGAGCGCTCTCCCGAGGCGCTGGCACGTACTATCGAGGCATTGTTGATTGATTGTCATCAGATGATTAAAGCTTTCGCTCCTGAAAATAAAAGTCGCTTTGCCATGGAGCTCGTTAAGCATAGTGACGGACTGGCCAGTGTTTATGTTGACAATGTTCCTGAGCCTATTGCCGATGAAATTTGTGCGCTATTAGAAGATTGGCAAAAAAGCTAATCTCGCTTTTATTGTCCTGATGCCCGGCTTGTCCGGGCATTATTTTTTACGTATTTGTTGAGCAAATCACAAAATCAGCAAAATGCGTCAGACCAATCGAAAAATTTCCGCAAATCCTCGACTTTAGTCTAATAACACCTACCTTTTTAATCACCGCAGGCTTCCCTAAGCTGCACATAGGCTAATGCTTTAATAAAACGCTAGCCTAGCCTGTAGTCCCAAAAGGACTATTTGGTCCAACCCTTTAAACCCACGACAAGGTCAGGTGAACAAGGTGATCAAGAAAATTCTTATCGCCAACCGGGGAGAAATTGCCGTACGCATCGTACGAGCATGCCAGGAAATGGGCATCCGGGCGGTTGCAATCTATTCGGAGGCAGACCGCTTTGCGTTACATGTCAAAAAGGCGGATGAGGCTTACTGCATTGGGGCTGATCCCCTGTCCGGCTATCTCAACCCCCATCATATCGTCAACCTTGCCGTAGAAACCGGCTGCGATGCTTTGCATCCCGGTTACGGCTTCCTTTCTGAAAACCCCGAGCTGGCGGCAATCTGTGCCCAGCGCGGGATTCGCTTTATCGGCCCCAAACCAGAAGTCATCAAGGCAATGGGGGATAAAACCGAAGCCCGTACCAGCATGATTAAGGCTGGCGTGCCCGTTACCCCTGGCAGCCAAGGCAACCTCAAAGATTTAGAGGATGCCCTGCAGCAAGCCGCCGTAATTGGTTACCCCATTATGCTGAAAGCCACCTCCGGTGGCGGGGGCCGCGGGATTCGTCGCTGCAATTCCGAAGACGAATTACGCCAGAATTATGAACGGGTTATTTCCGAAGCAACCAAGGCCTTCGGTAGTGCTGAGGTGTTTTTAGAGAAGTGTATTGTGAATCCGCGCCATATTGAGGTGCAGATTCTGGCGGACTCTTTTGGCAATACCGTTCACCTCTATGAGCGCGACTGCTCCATTCAGCGCCGCAACCAAAAGCTGATCGAGCTCGCCCCCTCCCCCCAACTCAATGATGCTCAGCGCGACTATGTCGGCAGCCTGGCTGTCAAAGCGGCACAAGCGGTGAACTATGAAAATGCGGGAACCGTCGAATTTCTGTTGGACGACCAAGACAACTTTTACTTTATGGAAATGAACACCCGGGTGCAGGTGGAACACACCATCACCGAAGAAATCACCGGGATCGACATTGTCCAGACCCAAATCAAAATTGCCGCTGGCCAACCACTACCCTTCAAGCAAGAGGACATTAGCTACCGGGGCTTCGCGGCACAGTTTCGCATCAATGCGGAAGACCCCAAGAACGGCTTTTTACCCAGCTTTGGCCGGGTGAGCCGCTACTATTCTGCCGGCGGGCCCGGTGTACGTACCGATGCCGCCATCTATACCGGCTATAGCATCCCCCCCTACTACGACTCCATGTGTGCCAAGTTAGTCGTCTGGGCACTCACCTGGGAAGACCTAATCGCCAGAGGTCAGCGAGCCTTGAACGATATGCAGATTTTCGGGATCACCACCACGATTCCCTACTATCAGCGCATTCTCGCTCATCCGGATTTTCAAGCCGCCACCTTTAACACCGGCTTTGTAGAAGCACATCCGGAGCTGATCCATTACTCCGTTAAACGCCGTCCCGAATCCCTGGTGGCCGCTATTGCAGCCAGTATTGCCGCCCAGGCCGGGCTCTAACGATTAGGCTTTTTTGAGGAAACCGACATGGCGAAAAAAATTCATATTACTGACGTCGTCCTGCGTGATGGCCACCAGTCTCTGATTGCTACCCGTTTACGCACCGAAGATATGCTGCCCATCTGCGCCAAATTGGATCAGGTAGGTTATTGGTCACTAGAAGCCTGGGGCGGTGCCACCTTTGATGCCTGCGTGCGCTTCCTGCGGGAAGACCCATGGGAGCGCCTGGCCAAGCTGCGCGAAGCCCTGCCCAACACCCGTCTGCAAATGCTGCTGCGCGGGCAAAACCTGCTCGGCTATCGCCACTATTCTGACGATGTTGTTCGCGCCTTTGTTCAGCGTGCAGCCGCTAATGGGATGGATGTATTCCGCATTTTTGATGCCCTCAATGATGTGCGCAACCTGCGCACCGCAATCGAGGCGACCAAAGCAGCGGGCAAACATGCACAGGGTACCCTGTGCTACACCACCAGCCCGGTGCATACACTGGATGCCTATGTCCAACTGGCCAAAGAGTTGGAAGCTATGGGAGCTGATTCCATCGCCATCAAGGATATGGCCGGCCTGCTCACACCGCAGGCCACCTCCGACTTGGTCAAAGCCCTGAAAGATCAGATTAGCTTGCCGCTGTTCCTGCACTCACATGCCACCTCCGGCATGGCCAACATGTGCCAACTCAAAGCCGTAGAGCAGGGCTGTGATCATATTGATACCTGTATCTCCTCCTTCTCTGGCGGCACCAGCCACCCCCCCACTGAGTCAATGGTCGCCACACTGGAGGCTGCCGGCTATGAAACCGGGTTGGACCTCAGCCTCCTGCAGGAAATCAGCCAGTATTTCCGTGAAATCCGGAAGAAATACCATCAATTCGAAAGCGAATTTAATGATGTCGATACCCAGGTACTGATTAACCAGGTACCAGGGGGGATGATGTCGAACCTAGCCAACCAACTGCGTGAACAGGGGGCGCTGGAGCGTATTCAGGATGTCTTCCAGGAGATTCCCAAAGTACGGGCCGACCTTGGCTTCCCTCCGCTGGTCACCCCCACTTCACAGATTGTCGGCACCCAGGCAGTCATGAATGTCATCACCGGCAAGCGTTATGAAAACATCACTAATGAAGTGAAGCGCTACCTGCAAGGCTGGTATGGCAAAGCACCGGCGGAAGTAAATGCCAACCTGCGCCGTCAAGCAGTCGGGGATGAAGAGCTGATCGATTGCCGCCCTGCCGACTTATTGCCTGCTGAGCTGGATAAACTCCGGGCTGACATCGGCAGCCTGGCCGTCAATGAAGAAGACGTGTTGACCTATGCCATGTTCCCCGATGTTGCCCGGGTCTACCTGCAAGAACGCGCTGACGGCACCTTAAAGCCCGAACCGTTGCTGCCTAAGGCTGCCAGCAAAAACCAGGGCAGTGTCCCCACCTCTTTCAAAGTAACCCTGCACGGCGAAACCTACGATATCCAAATCACCGGTGCCGGCCCCACCGATAACCAGGAGCGTAACTTCTACCTGACGATTGATGGCGTACCGGAAGAAGTGCATCTGGAAACCCAGGGTGAGTACAGTGGCCAGCATTCCAGTGGCCGGCAGAAGGCGACCCATGAGGGCCAAGTTACTACCTCCATGCCTGGCAACATCGTTGAGGTATTGGTGCAAGAAGGCAGCAGTGTCAGTGCCGGAAACCCCGTCTTGATCATTGAAGCAATGAAGATGGAAACAGAAGTGAAAGCACCGATATCCGGCAAGGTTGTGGGTGTCTTTATTAAGAAGGGTGACCGCGTCACTCCAGGAGAAGTCCTGGTCGAAATCCAGGCTTAATCCCCACAGAGGCAGCTACGGCTGCCTCTTGCCCTTCCAAGAGAGAATACACGCTCCTTTCTCCTTTCCATGGCCTGGTGATTCCACCTCTTTACCCCCAACAAAAGAATAATCCCAGCAGGTTTACTTTTACGTAAACGTTGAATATATTCGATCAAAATCTAGACGCCCCTGTATTAGACCCAACAGAAAACGCCTTGCAGCGAGTCGAAGTTAGGCCTAAATACAGGATGAGCTCAGACAATCTTGGCTAAAGTCAGGCATTCCCCGGCTTTCAAGGCAGCAGGCCTGACACAATCAGTACCCCGCTGCGCAGCTCTACCCGAGTGGCCCCAGGATTGGTTCTGACACAATCGGAATGGCACCATAACAACAAAAAGGTGGCTTATGAGCGATATCAGGCAAACCGAGGCACAGGTCTGTCATCAGCCCGTGTTTACCGACGGCAAAGACCTGCAGATCCCGACCCTCAAAATTCTGCAACAGGATGGCACCCTCTACGAGGGCGCGACCTTACCCACTATCGACCAACAACTGGCGTTGAAAATATACAACACCTTCCTGTTTATCCGAGCCCTGGATGAGCGCATGCTTGCCGCCCAGCGTCAGGGCCGCATCAGTTTCTACATGACGGAAACGGGCGAAGAGGCCGCCGACATCGGCAGCACTGCCGCGTTGGATGATGAAGACATGATTATGGCCCAGTACCGTGAACAGGGTGCGCTGGCCTTTCGTGGCTTCTCACTGGAAGACTTTATGAACCAGATGTTTTCCAACGAGCGCGACCTGGGCAAGGGCCGTCAAATGCCGATTCACTACGGCAGCCAAGCCCTGCACTACCTGACTATTTCATCTCCCCTGGGTACGCAAATCCCCCAGGCAACCGGCTATGCCTACGGCCTGAAGGTGCAGCAGAAAGCCAACTGCGTCATCTGCTACTTTGGCGAAGGTGCCGCCTCCGAGGGGGATTTCCACGCGGCACTCAACATGGCAGGGGTCTTTAAGGTTCCGGTTATCTTCTTCTGCCGCAACAATGGTTACGCCATTTCCACCCCCGCCCATGAACAGTTCGCTGGCGATGGTATCGCTCCCCGTGGCATTGCTTACGGCCTTAAGACCATCCGCGTCGATGGCAATGATGTCCTGGCGGTATTAAAAGCCACTCAGGAAGCCCGCCGCCTGGCGGTGGAAGAACACCAACCGGTGCTGATTGAAGCCATGACGTACCGCCTGGGCGCTCACTCCAGCTCGGACGACCCCAGCGGCTATCGCAGCCGTAAAGAGGAAGAGCTGTGGCGCCAGAAAGACCCGGTTGCCCGCTTTAAGAACTGGTTGATATTGCAAGGTTGGTGGGATGAGGAACAAGAGACCAGCCGTCGTGAACAACACCGTAAAGCGGTGATGGAGGCGATGAAAGCAGCGGAGAAAATCCCAGCTCCCACGCTGCAAGACCTGTTCAACGATGTCTATGATCAATTGCCATGGAATCTCCAGGAGCAACGGGCTCAATTACTCGAGCACATTGCCAAATATCCTGATGCGTACAAGAAAACGGCCTGGAGACTAAACCATGAGTGAGATGAACCTACTCCAGGCGATTAACTCCGCCCTGGACCTATCCATGCAAAAAGACGACCGAGTCATCTGCTTCGGTGAAGATGTGGGTCACTTTGGCGGAGTGTTCCGTGCCACCAGCCATCTGCAAGAACGTTACGGCAAAGCACGCTGTTTTAACACTCCGCTGACGGAGCAGGGCATTATCGGTTTTGCCAACGGTTTGGCGGTACAGGGCATGGTACCCGTTGCCGAGATCCAGTTTGCCGATTACATCTTTCCTGCCTTCGATCAGATCGTGAACGAGTCGGCCAAGTACCGTTATCGCTCTGGCAATCAGTTTAATGTGGGCAGCCTGACTATCCGTACTCCCTATGGTGGTGGCATCAATGGTGGCCTCTATCACTCCCAATCCCCGGAGGCCTATTTCACCCACACTCCAGGCTTAAAAGTGGTAGTACCACGCAACCCCTATCAAGCCAAAGGCCTGTTACTGGCGGCGATTCGCGACCCCAACCCGGTACTGTTCTTCGAGCCGAAAAAGCTCTATCGTGCCGCCATCGGCGAGGTGCCCGAGGGCGAGTACGAGCTACCGCTGGGTAAAGCCGATATCGTCCAGGAAGGCACAGACATCACCCTGGTTGCCTGGGGTGCTCAGGTTGAAGCGATTGAAAAGGCCGCCGCCCTGGCAGCCGAGCAGGGCATCTCCTGTGAGATTATTGACCTGCGCTCCTTGCTGCCCTGGGACGTTCATACCCTGGAAGCTTCGGTGAAAAAGACCGGTCGATTGCTGATCAACCATGAAGCTCCGCTGACCTGTGGCTTTGGCGCAGAAATCGCCGCCACCATCCAGGAGCGTTGTTTCCTCTATCTGGAATCTCCCATCTGTCGCGTAACCGGGTTGGATACTCCCTTCCCCCTCGCGCTCGAGAAGGAGTACATGCCTGATCACCTCAAAACCTTTGAGGCCATCAAACGCTGCGTCAATTTCTAGGAGAGGGTCATGCAAATCGATTTTATTCTGCCGGATATTGGCGAAGGCATTGTCGAGTGTGAACTGGTCGAGTGGCTGGTGAAAGAAGGCGATCAGATCGTTGAAGATCAGCCCGTCGCCGATGTGATGACCGATAAGGCCTTGGTACAGATTCCCGCCATGCATTCTGGCAAGGTCACCAAGCTTTATTACCAGCAAGGGGAAATTGCCAAGGTGCATACCCCGCTGTTTGCACTGTTACCAGAAGGGGCCAGTGAGCCCCTGAAAGAGGCCGTCAGCACTGCAGTGGTAGCGCCTCCAGTAGCCAGCAGTGAGGCCCAGGGCAGCCAGCTCAAGGACTTTATCCTGCCCGATATTGGTGAAGGGATCGTTGAGTGTGAACTGGTGGAGTGGCTCGTCAAAGAAGGTGACTGGGTCGAAGAAGACCAACCCGTTGCCGATGTGATGACCGACAAAGCACTGGTACAGATTCCCTCGATGGATAGCGGTCGCATCCATAAGCTCTACTATCGTCAAGGCGAGATCGCCAAAGTACATAGCCCGCTGTTTGCGATTGAGGTCGCCACGGAAGCAACATCCTCAACCCATAGCACCACTCCGGCTGCAACAAGTCCAAATCAGCCCCAGGCCAGTCACCATCCTGTTGCGGCCAATGCTCAACCGAGCCTTGCCCGTCCCGGCAAAGCCCTGGCTAGCCCCGCTGTGCGCCGCCTGGCCCGCGAGCATAACCTTGACCTCAGCCAAATCCCCGGCAGCGGCAAGGATGGACGGGTATTAAAAGAAGACATCCTGCAATGGCAACAAGGCCAACAGCAGAGCAAGAGCTGTCCCGCGAAAGCGCCCTCCCCTGCCCTGAGTGCGGTATCAAACAGCAACACGGCAGGGGATCGGGTTGAGCCGATTCGGGGTATCCGTGCCGCCATGGCTCGGCAGATGGTGGACTCCGTCTCCACCATTCCACACTTCACCTATGCGGAAGAAATTGATGTCACCGCCCTGGATGCGTTGCGTCAACAACTCAAAGGCCGTTTTGCCGAAGCCGGCTTAAAGCTGACCGCCATGCCCCTGATTATGAAGGCAATGGCGCTGGCTATTCGCGATTTCCCGGTCTTGAATGCCCGGGTCAACGACGACTGCACCGAACTGACCTACCTTGACAGCATTAACATTGGCATGGCGGTCGACACCCCCATCGGCTTGCTCGTCCCCAATGTCAAACGGGTGCAGGACAAGAGCCTGAAGGAAGTCACCGCCGAGGTTAACCGCCTGACCGAAAGCGCCCGTGCCGGTCGTGTCAGTCCGGAGGATCTCAAAGGTGGCACCATCAGCATTTCCAATATCGGCGCACTCGGTGGCACCGTCGCCACGCCGATTATCAACAAACCGGAAGTGGCCATCGTTGCCCTTGGTAAAATCCAGACACTGCCGCGCTTTAACAGTGCAGGCCAAGTAGAAGCACGCAAGATTATGCAGGTTTCCTGGTCTGGTGATCACCGGGTGATTGATGGCGGCACCATTGCCCGCTTCTGCAATCAATGGAAAACCTATCTGGAAGACCCGGTTTCCATGTTAAGCGAGCTGCGCTAAGGTGACGGGGGCAGCCTTGCCTGCCCCCTCATTCCCGCCCAGCCTCCGGCCCAAAGTGAGTGGCGCCACCCATGCAAACGCCCCATCCCCCCTCGTTACGCCAGTTTTATATCAACGAGGAGCAGTCCATCTACCTGATGAGTCATCAGGATGCCCAGAAAATCAAAGACTGGGTCAATCTCTGTCAGCAACAGCTGGAACAGTTAGGCTTTGCCCAGATCGAGTTTATTGGCAAGGGGGCTTATGGCTTCGTCTTTGGTGGCGAAGATGCCGACCGTAATCAGTTCGTCTTTAAGTTTTCCCGTATCAACCTGCCCCAGCATGTGCAGGACCGCCTGGAGGAAGAAGCCTGGATGCAAAGCCAGGTGATTCACCCGCAAATTCCGGCGGTAAGCGAATACACCAAAATCAAAAAACAATCGGTATTAATGATGGAGCGGGCGAAAGGTGTCGACCTGGAGCGTTACTCGCTGCGCTATGGCCGCTTAAGCCCCCGCCTGATTATCAAAATTGCTGCTCAGTTGGTGGATGTTTTGCAGGTGCTACGCCAATTTCGCCAGGACGGCGAGCCGGCCCCCATTGTTCACGGCGATATCAAACCCTCCAATATTGTCTTCGACCCCAGTAGCGAAACCATCAAGCTGATCGACTGGGGCTCCAGTGTCTTTGCTCAGCTCGATGCCCAAGGGCAGGCCGTGGGGCAAGGCAGCCTGGGTATGCTGGGGCAAGAGTTGCAGTACACCAATGCCAAACTGGGGGATGTGTACTTTATTGGTGATGAACAACTCAATGGCGGGCTCAGTTCGCCCCGCTTTGATGAGCAGGGAGCCGCGGCCACTCTCTATGCTTTGGCCTCGGGCCAATCCTGCCGCTATGGCTTCCGTGCCATTCCAGCCACCTCCCTGGGTTTGCCGATGGAGTTTGCCCGCACCCTGCAAAGGATGTTGGCCGGCGACCCTCAACAGCGGCGCCAAGCGGGTGACTACCTGTTTAGTCAGATGAAATACATGCGCCAACTGGTTTTGCCAGAACTGCCCCAGGCAGAGGAAAAAGCCCCTATTCCTATTTGGACTTTTGAGCTGGAACACGAAATCGATACGGTGGTTTACAGCTCCCGCAAAAGCTTCCTGCGTGAAGAAAACGCTGATCACTATCTGATTGATGTCAAAGATGTAGAGCTCGAGAAGTACTACAAAAACTTTATGCACGGCATGGGAGATACCGAACGGGCCTTTCTCGCTGCTGTCAGTCGCTTGGGCAAGTACCCCATTGTTGGTGGTTTGGCAGTACGTTGGGAGGCTGGCGGGGTGTTTATTGACTCCAGTCTTAACCTGCACAATCGGGAACTACGCCAGCCCTTTCTGATGGCAGTCAATAATATGGTCACCCTGGCACGTGCCATCCACCGGGTGGGGGTATTTAAGTGCTGCATGTTTAATGCGCGGGTCACTCTGCACCTGGAGCGCAGTGATGAACAGCAACCCTTTATTCCACCGCCTACCCTGCGAATTCCCTATGAGGTACACACTACCCCTCAGATCGAAGATAAAAGCCGTAACCACTCCTACTTTGAGGATGGCCAGGACCCGGATGAATTTTTACAGCTGCCGGCGGCAATTATGGATGAAATTGTCTACCTCAATGAGATTCGGCATACCGGGCTACTGATCTTTGAAGCCTTGCCCACTCACCTCAAAATTCACAGCTACTATGTACTGCTTGATCCCAGTAAGGAGGCTGAGTTTGCCGGAGCCTTGCAACGCATTCTTGCCGCTGTGCCCCAAATTCGTGGTTTAGGAGTATCCGGCTTTATGAAGATGCCCTATAAAAACACCCGCCAGTTTGAGCATATTGATGCCCTGCCGGAGCGCTATTATCCCCGCAACCCCAAAGCCGTATTGCGGCAACCGGAGTAGAGGCAGGTAAGACACCTGCCCCTTGCCTCAATCAAGCCGCTTGATTAGCCAACTCTTCACGTAATTGATGGGCAGCCTGCACCATGGCACGCAAGGCTGCTTCTGTCTCCGGCCAAGCACGGGTTTTCAAACCACAGTCAGGGTTGATCCACAGGCGCTGCCAGGGCAAGTGCTCCCCAGCTTTACGCATCAGCTTCACCATCTGCTCAACCTGCGGCACATTGGGACTATGGATGTCATATACCCCTGGGCCAATTTCGTTGGGGTAGGCAAAATTCACAAAGGCATCCAACAGCTCCATAGCCGACCGAGAAGTCTCGATGGTAATCACATCGGCATCCATCGCTGCAATGGATTCAATGATGTCGTTAAATTCGGCATAGCACATGTGCGTATGAATCTGGGTATCATTGGCCACCCCTGCAGCACTGATACGGAAGGCACTCACCGCCCAGTCCAGGTACGCTTGCCAATCCTGACGCCGTAGCGGCAGCCCTTCACGAATCGCCGGCTCGTCAATCTGAATCACCTTAATCCCAGCCTGCTCCAGATCCAGTACCTCATCCCGCAATGCATAGGCAATCTGCAAACAAGTCTGCTCAAGAGGTTGATCATCCCGAACGAAGGACCACTTCAGCATCGTGACCGGCCCGGTCAGCATCCCCTTAACCGGTTTGGTGGTGAGGGACTGAGCATAGCGACTCCAGGCCACTGTCATCGCAGCGGGACGGCTCACATCGCCATAGATCAACGGTGGCTTGACGCAGCGGGAACCATAGGACTGCACCCAACCGAAGCGGCTAAAGGCGTAGCCCTGCAGATATTCACCAAAGTACTCCACCATGTCGTTACGCTCGGCTTCACCATGAACCAAAACGTCCAGGCCATAGTCCAATTGCTGCTTGATGCAGTAACGAATTTCTTCCTCCATCTGCACCTGATAGGCCGCATCCGCTAATTCACCTTGGCGCCATGCCTGACGCGCCTGACGAATTGCACTGGTCTGAGGGAAAGAGCCAATAGTGGTAGTAGGTAATAAGGGCAACTGCAGATGCGCTGCCTGAGCTTTCGCACGCTCAGGATAGGCAGCCTGGCGTTGCTCATCACTGGGCTGACGTGCAGCCAGACGTTGCTTAACGCGGGCATCGTGAATCAATGGCGAAACCTGACGTGCCTGAGCCGCTTGCTGAGATGCCGCCAACGCCGAGGCGACTTCATCCTCCTGACCATTCAACGCCCTGGTTAACACCGCAATTTCCACTAGTCGCTGCTTGGCAAAGGCCAACCACTGCTTAAGCTCGGCTTGCAGCTGATCCTCTTGTTCTAAGTCCACCGGTACGTGTAGCAGTGAGCAGCTGGATGACAGCCACAGACGCTGGCCAAGCTGCTGCGCCAAGGGCCGCAACCACTGTAAAGGCTCCACTAACGGCGTACGCCAGACATTGCGTCCGTCCACGATGCCTACGGACAGGATCTTCTCGTTATCCAGCAATGGCAGTAAGGCCGTCACCTCTTCGCCAGCACGCACAGCGTCCACATGCAACCCCGCCACGGGTAAGCTGGCAAAAGTAGCTAGGTTGCTATCTAAACGACCGAAGTAATTGGCTAGCAAAATTTTAAGCGGCACTGCGGCTAAGCGCTGGTACACCGACTGCGCTGCCTGTTGCCAACTGGCCGGTAAATCCAAGCTAAAAACGGGCTCATCCAACTGCAGCCATTCGACACCTTGCGCAGCCAGCTGAGTTAGCAACTGCTGATACTGTGCCAGCAGCCCATCCAGCAGAGTCAGCTTGGCTTCCTGTTCTAGCTGTGGCTGTGCCGTCGTCTGTCCACTACAGCAGCCAGTTTGCGCGGCTGAGCCCCGCAACTTAGCCAGCCATAGGAAAGTTAAGGGGCCGACTAAAACCGGCTTTACCTTCAGGCCTAATGCTTGTGCCTCAGCCAACTCCGCCAGAATTTTTTGCGGATTCAGCTCAAATTGCTGATCAGCTTCTAACTCAGGTACCAGGTAGTGATAGTTGGTATCAAACCACTTCGTCATTTCCAAGGCAGCAACTGGCTCACCACTGGGGGCACGGCCACGGGCCATGCGGAAGTAGGTATCCAAATCATTGGCATCTTGTTGCTGTGCATCTTTAAAGCGGGCAGGAATCACGCCAAAGAGTACAGCGGTGTCGAGCATATGGTCATAGAAAGAGAAATCATTGACCGCGACATAATCCACCTGTTCAGCCTGCCACTGCCAATGTTTGGCGCGCAGATTGGCAGCCTGCTGCTGTAGGGATTCTGCACTCACCTCACCACGCCAGTAAGACTCCAGGGCAAATTTAAGCTCGCGGCGAATACCAATGCGCGGAAAACCAAAAACATGAGAAATAGCCATACAAACCTCCATATTCATGAGTATCACGAATAATGAGGGCAGCCAATAAATTAGTAAAACTCAATTATTTAAGAACTCGCTTGAAATATTTTAATTAACACAATCACACTTACATGCGAATGAATGGCACAATCCGCCAGGGTCCACCCTGATACCGTCACTTTTATTAACCATCTTCACAGTACAGAAAAACTGACGTAGGCTTGCCCAGTTGGCTAATAAAGGATCTCTCAATGACTAAGGAATTTCCTCTGACCCTATACCGGGTCAGCCCACTTGGCTTGCTGGGCCCCCTGTTACTCAGCCTGGCACTGTTGTTATTAGCATCCTGGTTGCATGACCCCGTAGAAGCAGGGTTACGTGGTTTTTTCGAATGGCTCAAGTCAATGGACTTGATTGCCGAGTTGATCAATCCCGGCTGGGGTAGCTGGCTGGTATGGCTGTTGTATATCCCCCTGCTGTTTGCCCTTAAGCATCTGCTTAATGAGATTGCTTACGCACTGGGCACCCGACTACACCTGGATGGTGATAGCCTCTACATTCATCAAAGCTGGCCTAATAGCGCCCAGGCTTGCATGAAACTTAACCGCATTGAGAGCCTCAGCATCCAAGCGAATGGATTACCACTGAATGTTTGTGCCAACTTGGAAATCATTGGCTTGGGGGGAACCAAGCTACAAGTGCGCAAGCTACAGTATGCCCGTGATCTACTTGGCCAGCTGGGATATCAGGTTAACGAGTAAAGCGCTGCCAGCCTTGGCGTAGATTACGTCCCTTGCTAATTAGCACGCTCGCAAATATTAGCCCACAGCCTAGATACTGCTGTGGGCTGAGCACTTCAGCAAACCATAACGCCGCCAACAAGGTTGTCCATACCGGCTCCAGCGTCATCCAAAGCGCCGCGCTGGACGCACTGGTCAATCCCTGCGCATAAACCTGTAAAAAGAAGCGCAAGCTGGTGGCGATAAAAGCACTCGCCAGCAACCAGCCCAACACATTCCACTCTACTTGTTCAGGCCAGCTCTCTGTCAATGAAGACACTAGCAAAGAGGTAAGCCCCACTCCCAACAACTGGATTGCGGTTAGTGGTAAAGCGTGAATACGACCGCTGGAACGAGACATCAAATTAAAGTGCAGTGCAAACAGCAAGGCCGAGCTCAAAAAGAATATTGAGCCTAACTCCAGGCGCAAGCCATCGCGTAACGACAACGCCGCCAACCCGGCAATCGCAAAAGGCAACGCCAACCACAGACTCAACGGCAGTGGATCTTTGAACAACAGCCGTGCCAGCAAAGGCACCAGAATTGCCCCCAAGCTGGTCAGGAAAGCCCCCTCAGCAAGATACTGACCATAGAACAGGCCCAGTATCCAACAAATCATTGCTACCCCCATTAGCAAGCTGGCCAAACCAGCATGCCGCCACTGGCTAACATCGAGTTGCCTAAAGCGTGCCCCTGCCACAACAGCGATAACCATTCCAGCCAAGATAAAGCGCACGCCGATAAAGAGTAATGGCGGCAACCCCTGCAATGCCTCTTTGGAAAATATCCAGCCGCAGGCGGCAATCACGGTCACCAAGATTAGCAGCGCATCCGCTTTCCCTGACTGTTCTGACATCATCCCCTCCCTGCTGAAAACGGCTATTAACAAAGGCAAAAGCCCCGCAGATGCGGGGCTTTTGTAAACAAACCAGTGTTAGGCTAAACGACCATGACACTGCTTATATTTTTTGCCTGAGCCACAAGGACAAGGCTCATTACGACCCACTTTAGGTTGGTCACGAACAAAAGGATCGGCTCCTTTGTCAGCTTCCTCCCCTTCACCCTTGTCTTCTGCCATTGCTGAGGCTTCGGCATGGGTATAGCTCACACGGGTCTTAGCTTGCTCTTCTCGACGACGCTGCTCAACCGCTTCAGCCTCAGCTGCTGCTTCATCGGCAGTACGTACGCGAACATGAGACAGTACCTTAACAACGTCATGCTTGATGCTGTCCAGCAAGTTCTGGAACAACTCAAAGGATTCCCGCTTATATTCCTGCTTAGGATTCTTTTGCGCATAACCGCGCAGATGAATGCCCATTCGCAGATGATCCATGGTAGCCAGATGCTCTTTCCATAGGGTATCCAGCACCTGCAGCATCACTTGCTTCTCAAAGTTACGCAGTGTGTCGCTACCCACCACCTCTTCTTTGGCCTGATAAGCACCCTCTACTTCACTCAGGATACGCTCACGCAGGTTGTCCTCGTGGAGGGTGTCATCCTCATCCAGCCAGTTTTGCAGGGGTAACTGCACAGCAAACTCTTTCTCCAGCGCCTCTTGCAGACCAGCTACATCCCATTGTTCTTCCAAAGACTGGGGCGGGATGAAGCTATCTATGACTTTCGCCACCACTTCTGCACGAATCGCGCTGATGGTATCGCTGATGGTATCAGCCTCAAGCAACTCATTACGCTGCTGGTAAATCACCCGACGCTGGTCGTTAGCAACATCGTCAAATTCGAGCAACTGCTTACGAATATCGAAGTTACGCCCTTCAACCTTACGTTGAGCTTTCTCAATGGCATTGGTTACCATCTTATGCTCAATGGCTTCACCCTCTTTCATACCAAGGGCAACCATCATGTTCTTCACCCGGTCAGAGGCGAAGATACGCATCAAGTTATCTTCCAAGGATAAATAGAAGCGGGAAGAGCCTGGATCCCCCTGACGACCAGCACGACCACGCAACTGATTATCGATACGACGGGATTCATGACGCTCTGTGGCAATGATATGCAAACCACCAGCAGCCAAAACTTGTTGATGGCGGATTTCCCAAGCAGATTTGATTGCTTCGACCTGTTCGTCTGTCGGGTTCTCCAGCGCAGCCACTTCCGCTTTCCAGTTGCCCCCCAACACGATGTCGGTACCACGCCCCGCCATATTAGTCGCAATGGTAACCGTACCAGGACGACCTGCCTCGGCAATTACCATCGCTTCACGTTCGTGTTGCTTGGCATTAAGAACGTTGTGCTTAATACCTGCTTTATTAAGTAGCTGAGAAACCAGCTCAGAGCTCTCGATCGAGGCAGTCCCAACTAGAACAGGACGCCCCTCTTCGATGCGTCCCTTAATATCTTCAATCACCGCCTGAAACTTTTCTGCCTGGGTCAGATACACCAGATCGTTAAAGTCTTTACGCTGAATGGGGCGGTGAGTGGGAATAACCACCACATCTAGGCCATAGATCTGACGTAGCTCGAACGCTTCCGTATCTGCTGTGCCGGTCATGCCCGACAGTTTTGTGTATAAGCGGAAGTAATTCTGGAAGGTAGTTGATGCCAGAGTTTGGGACTCAGGATTAATCCTCAGCCCTTCCTTCGCTTCAACTGCCTGATGGATCCCCTCTGACCAACGCCGGCCCGGCATGGTGCGGCCAGTGTGTTCATCAACGATAACGACTTCGTTGTCTTTAACGATGTAATCAACGTCACGTTGGAACAGCACATGAGCCTTCAAACCAGCATTAACATAATGCAATAGGCTCAAATGCTGAGTAGCGTAGAGGCTTTCGCCCTCAGGCAACAGTCCCTCATGCGTCAACCACTCTTCCACATACTGATGACCATCTTCTGTCAATTCGACCTGGCGATGTTTCTCTTCAACAGTAAAGTGTCCACCCTGCCCAACAGGCTTGCCTTCTTCATCTAAGGGCTCACGCTTTAACAGCGGGATCAGACGATTGATGGCACGGTACATTTCTGAGCTGTCTTCCGCCATCCCAGAAATGATTAATGGTGTACGGGCCTCGTCGATAAGAATGGAGTCCACTTCATCGACCACGGCAAAATTCAAGCCACGCTGTACTCTGTCGCCTTTACTGAAGGCCATGTTGTCGCGCAGATAGTCGAAGCCAAACTCATTGTTAGTACCGTAGGTAATGTCCGCAGCGTAGGCATCGCGCTTCATTTGCGGATCTTGCCCTGCGACCACCACCCCAACACTCATCCCTAAAAATTCATAAAGGGGCTTCATCCACTCAGCATCACGACGAGCCAAGTAATCATTCACAGTAATGACATGTACCCCTTTACCACTCAGGGCATTAAGGTACACAGGCAAGGTTGCTACCAGCGTTTTACCTTCACCGGTACGCATTTCTGCTACCTTGCCTTCATGCAAGGTAATACCACCAATCAGCTGCACATCGAAGTGACGCATGCCCATCACACGGCTAGAGGCTTCTCGCACCAGTGCAAAGGCTTCGGGCAAGATGCTATCTAAGCTGGCACCCTCACTAATACGCTGGCGCAACTCTGCCGACTTTGCCTGCAGAGCTTGATCGTCCAACTCTTTCAGCGTTTTTTCCAATCCATTGATAGCTGTAACTATCTTTCCCATACGGCGCAATTCACGATCGTTCTTGCTGCCGATTATTTTTCGAATAAGAGAGCCAATCATAAGCCAGTATCGTTACCAAACTTGAACGGGACGTCCGCGACCAGAGCCAGAGGTTATAGCAACTTTTGGCTCACTCATACAGATCCGGACTGGAAACTTGTTACAGAGAGTATAAAGCCGGCACTAGGCCGGCTTTATCACGGATTTACACAGCAACTAGGGGGCTGGCATAAGAGATTGGAGCCTCCTCTGCCTCTTCAAAGGTCACCACTTCCCAGCTGTCACGGTGTTTTAGCAGCTCGCGCAGCAGCATATTGTTGAGGAAATGACCAGATTTATAACCTTTAAACTCCCCAATTAGGCTTTTGCCTAACAGGTATAGATCCCCTACCGCATCAAGGATCTTGTGCTTGACGAATTCATCTTCATAACGCAAGCCACCGTCGTTGACGATGCCATAATCATCAACCACGATGGCATTATCGACACTACCGCCGAGAGCAAGATTTTTAGAGCGCAGATATTCGATATCACGCATAAACCCAAAGGTACGAGCGCGGCTCACCTCTTTCACATAAGAAGTGCTAGAGAAGTCCAGCTCAGCATGGGTGTTTTGCCCACGGAATAGCGGATGGTCAAAATCAATGGTGAAGCTGACTTTAAAGCCATCATAAGGCTCAAAGCTCGCCCATTTATCACCATGCTCAAACACTACCGGTTTTTTAATACGGATAAAGCGCTTAGGCGCCTCTTGTTCTTGAATACCAGCAGACTGGATCAAGAAAACAAAGGGCGCAGCACTACCATCCATAATGGGCACTTCTGCCGCAGACAACTCCACACAGGCGTTATCAATACCCAGTCCGGCAAAAGCAGACATGAGATGTTCAACCGTTGCCACGCGGACACCGTGGTCTACCAAGTTGGTGGAGAGGGTGGTATCACCCACGGTTTCCGCCCAGGCTTTAATATCTACGGCTGGCTCAACGTCTACACGGCGAAAGGTGATGCCACTATCGGCAGGGGCTGGCTTCAGAGTCATGTAAACTTTTTCGCCAGTGTGCAAACCCACACCGGTTGCCCGAATGCTGTTTTTAAGGGTGCGCTGTCTAATCATGCCGAAGCCAGATACCTTAAGCCAAATTTAACATAAGCGAACATTATATCAGGGACAGTCTCTTATGACTATTCCTTAGTCGGCTTGACGACGCAGGAAGGCTGGAATGTCCAGGTATTCCATGCTGTCTTTAGCCGGTGTTTTAGCAGCAGGCTGAGCATCTTTAGCAGGTGCTTGTGCCTGTACAGGCTCACTGCCACGGCGCATTACGGCTGGAATCTCCAGCTGCTCAAAGTTATCAGGACGCTTGGCCTTAGCAGGTGCGCCATTGCCCACCACCTTGATGCTAGCTTCTGCTTTTTGCCCCAACCCAGTAGCAACTACGGTAACTCGCAGTTCGTCAGTCATCTCAGGATCGATAACAGTACCCACAACGATTGTTGCTTCGTCCGAAGCAAACTCTTCCACTGTGTTACCCACCTCGGCAAACTCACCCAAAGCCAAGTCAAGGCCCGCAGTGATATTAACCAGAATGCCTTTCGCACCATGTAGATCGATATCTTCCAGTAACGGGCTGCGAATAGCCGCTTCAGCCGCTTCACGAGCACGGTTCTCGCCACGAGCAGAGCCTGTACCCATCATGGCCATACCCATTTCAGACATCACAGTCTTCACGTCTGCAAAGTCGACGTTAATCATACCGGGACGAATGATCAGGTCCGCAATCCCCTGTACTGCACCTTGCAAAACATCATTCGCAGCAGCAAAGGCGTTAATCAGAGAAACATTCTTACCCAGTACCGGCAGCAGTTTCTCGTTCGGGATAATAATCAAGGAGTCGACATGCTCCTGCAGCTGACGGATCCCCTCAAAAGCGATCTGCATGCGCTTGCGCCCTTCAAAGGGGAAAGGCTTAGTCACCACCGCAACAGTCAGAATACCTAGCTCACGAGCCACTTCAGCGACGACAGGGGCTGCTCCAGTCCCGGTGCCACCGCCCATACCGGCCGTGATAAACACCATATCTGCACCTTGCAGCATCTCTGCAATGCGCTCGCGGTCTTCTAATGCTGCTTCACGCCCAATTTCGGGGTTGGCTCCTGCACCAAGACCTTTGGTGATCTCGCTACCTAGTTGCAGCAAACTACGAGCACCCATATCTTTCAAGGCTTGGGCATCGGTATTGGCACAAATAAACTCAACACCTTCAACGGCGGAATTCACCATATGATTGACGGCATTACCACCGCCGCCACCCACACCGACTACTTTAATCACCGCGTTTTGCGGCACTTTATCTACAAGCTCAAACATGTCCCTCTCCTCTTGCCCCTGTAGGAGCATTCTCTACACGCAAGGCCATTGTTTATTATCAGAAATTTCCCTGTAACCATCTACGCATTTTTTTCATAAAGCCATCCTGCGCTTCACTCTTTCCAGTCATTGTCACCTCGCCCGCTACACGCTCGGCTCGTTCACGTTGACTGTAAAGCAGTAAACCCACTGCGGTTGCATAAATCGGATTCTGGACAATATCCGTCAATCCTTTAACACCCATAGGAGAGGCTAAACGAACAGGCATATGGAAAATTTCTTCCGCCAGCTCAACCACACCTTCCATTTTGGAGGTTCCACCGGTTAACACAATACCAGCGGCGATCAAATCTTCAAAACCACTCTCACGAATTTTATTCTGGATCATTTCAAAGAGTTCGGCATAGCGTGGTTCAACCACTTCTGCCAAAGACTGGCGTGACAAGTCACGGGCAGGCCGGTCCCCAACGCTGGGAACCTTAATCATTTCATTAACACTGGCTAACTTTCCCAGTGCACAGGCATATTTGGTTTTAATTTCTTCCGCGTGTTGCTGGGGAGTGCGCAGTGCCATGGCAATATCATTGGTAACCTGATCACCGCCAATAGGAATAACCGCAGTGTGACGAATAGCACCACCAGTGAAAATAGCCATATCGGAGGTACCCCCTCCAATATCGACCATACACACACCCAGCTCCTTTTCGTCTTCCGTTAATACCGCATAGCTGGAGGCTAATTGCTCCAATACCATCGCATCCACTTCTAAGCCGCATTGTCGGATGCATTTCTCAATATTGTGTGCAGCATTCAAGGCCGCAGTCACCAGATGCACCCGCGCCTCCAGGCGCACTCCTGACATGCCCAATGGATCACGAATACCATCCTGATTATCGATGATATATTCCTGCGGCAGAATGTGCAGAATACGCACCTTTTCCTTATCCAGCTCAGGTACAGCGCGGGCAGCATCAATGACACGCTCAATGTCGCTGCTGATCACTTCACGCTCACGAATCGCAACCATGCCGTGTGAGTTTTGACTGGCGATATGGCTTCCTGCAATCCCTACTGTTACAGAGTGGATTTTACAACCCGCCATCAGTTCCGCTTCTTCAACGGCGCGCTGGATAGAGTGCACAGTGGACTCAATATTCACGACTACCCCACGCTTCATCCCACGCGAGGCATGCGAACCAATTCCTACCACTTCAATCTGACCGTCCGGCATAACCTCGCCGACAATAGCCACTACCTTGGAGGTCCCTATGTCCAGTCCGACGATCATGTTGTTTTCCGTTAAACCGCTCATGCTTGCATCTCTGCCTGTTGTCTGCCTGGCTTCGGCCTAGCTATTAACTTTTGGCTGGCGTCTCAGCTGTTACTGCGGGGGGACGCCAGCGTACTGCCACACCGTTGGTATGGCGCACATCAACCTGTTCTATTTGCGCAACACGCTCTTTCAATACACTTTGGTAAGCACGCATGAAGCGATGCAAGCGCGGTCGCAAGTCTTCACGCCCCATCAATACCCGCAAAGGCTGCTGATCCACACTTAAGCCCAGCGTCCAGGCTCCTCGCTGTTCCAGTACCAGCTCATCCACATTCATCCCCAGCGGCCGTAACTGCTGACTCAGCGAAGAGAAATAACGCATTAACTCGGGCGCCTGCTCTTGCGGCCCAAAGAGTTGAGGTAAGGCTCGAAAAGTCTCATCCTGAACATTGGCAGGAGAAAACACCTCTCCCGCTGGATTCACCAAGCCCTCATCCCCCCAACGGGCAACGGGTAATTGTTCTTCCAAGGTGATAACCACCTCATCAGGCCATACCCGTCGAATTTCAGCACGTTCGACCCAGGGATCAGCCTCCAGCATTTGCTGTAAGCGTTGCAAATCTAAACTGAAGAAGGTGCCCTGCAACTCGGCACGCAATAATGCTGTCAATTCAGGTACATCAATGTACTGAAACTCTCCTTCCAAACTGACCTGGCTAATGGGGCGATCCAGCCAGGGCTTTAATTCCCGGTAGGATACATCAGCCGTCACCACCAGTACGACCAGGGCAAAGCTATTAAAACACCAAGTCAACCAACGCCGCCAGGGCAGCACTCGCTTGGGGCGCTGCACCTTAGGCTGCATACGGGTCGCTCCCCGCGGTTTGCTACTTGCTCTGATACTTTGCCCCCACAGCATAGCTGCCTCCCTGGCCTCAACGCGTTAACGCGGAGGCGAGAATACGGGTCACCAATTGTTCCATACTCATGCCGGCCTCACGCGCCGCCATCGGAACCAGGCTGTGATCCGTCATACCCGGTGCAGTATTGACCTCTAATAGCCAGAATTGACCAGACTCATCCTGCATCAAATCTACCCGTCCCCATCCCTGGCAACCAATGCTTTGATAAGCCTGCCAAACCAGCGCTTTCAGATCTGCGTTTTGCTGTTCAGTCAAGCCAGCGTCAAAATGATAGCGAGTTTCATTACTAATGTATTTGGCATGATAGTCATAAAAACTTACCGCCGGCTGCAACCAGATTGGCGGTAGTACCTGCTGTTCCAGCACCGCCACGGTAAATTCACGCCCCTTGATGTATTTCTCCGCCATCACCATGGAGTCAAGCTCGCAGGCTTGTCGGTATGCCTGCTCAGCCTCAGCGGCAGTATGGGCTATTACCAGCCCCACACTCGAACCCTCATGCACAGGTTTAATCACCACCGGTGCGCCCAGCTGCTCCATCAGCGCTTGCCAATCAGTGTCAGCATTGAGCATTTGCATGGGCGGCGTGGGCAAACCTAACTGAGTCCACACCAGCTTCGTCCGCCACTTATCCATTGCCAGCGCCGAGGCTCCTACACCACTGCCGGTATAGGGTTTATCCAACAGCTGCAAAGCCCCCTGTAGCGTGCCATCTTCGCCACCACGACCATGCAGAATGATAAATGCCGAGTCGAACTCCAAGGCTTCTAATTGACGCAACGGGTTTTGCCCTTGACCACCGAGATCAATACCGAAGGCGTCAAACCCCGCACGCTGCAAAGCAGTCAGTACCGCTGCGCCACTGTTTAATGACACCTCTCGCTCAGCCGAACGACCGCCATAGAGCACGGCAACCCGGCCAGCCTTTTCAATCCACTGCTGCGCTTCCATTAGTTTTGCTCCTTTGCCAAGGCGGCCAGTTGCTGCGCTAAGGCACTGATGTCTCCTGCGCCCTGGGTCATGACCAAATCGCCATCTTTCAACAAGTTGGGTAATACCGCTAAGACTTCCTGGGCATTCTCAACATAGATGGGTTCAACCTGTCCACGCTGACGAATACTGCGACAAAGGCTGCGACTATCCGCCCCCGCAATCGGCTCTTCGCCGGCGGCATAAACCTCCATCAATAGCAGCACATCCACCTCTGAAAGGACTTGTACGAAGTCTTCATACAGATCACGGGTGCGGGTATAGCGATGGGGTTGATACACCATTACCAAGCGGCGATCTGGCCAACCATCACGAAAAGCTTTAATCGTGGCAGCCACTTCACGGGGATGGTGACCATAATCATCCACTACGGTTGCTTTACCCCCGCCCTGCACAGGCAGCTCAGCCAAAATCTGGAAGCGACGCCCTACTCCCTCAAAACGCTGGAGGGCTTCAGCAATCACCGCATCCGCCACCCCTTCGTCCCGTGCAATAGCGATAGTAGCCAAGGCATTCAACACATTGTGACGCCCTGGCAGATTCAAGCTGATTTGCAACGGCGGGTACTGTTTGCTTACCACGGTAAAGCAAGTTTGCAACCCCTGTTGATGGACCTCGACAGCACGCATATCGGCTTCTTCACTGAAACCATAGGTCAACACTGGACGACTGATGCGGGGTAGTAATTCCGCCACCACCGGATCATCAATGCATACCACTGCCAAACCGTAAAACGGCAAATTATGCAGGAAGTCGATAAAGGTTTGCTTGAGCCGATTGAAGTCGCCGCCATAGGTTTCCATATGGTCAGCATCAATGTTGGTAACCACTGCCGTCATCGGCTGCAGATGCAAGAAAGAGGCATCGCTTTCATCCGCCTCCGCCACCAGGTAACGACTCGCCCCCAGTTTGGCATTGGTGCCCGCGCTGGTCAGACGTCCACCGATAACATAGGTTGGATCCAGCCCACCCTGAATCAACACCGAAGCAACCAAACTGGTGGTAGTGGTTTTGCCATGGGTGCCCGCAATCGCAATACCATGACGATAGCGCATCAGCTCCGCCAACATTTCCGCCCGCCGCACGACGGGAATACGCAGTGCCCGCGCCGCCACTAACTCCGGATTATCTTCATGGACAGCCGAAGAGATCACTACGACATCAGCACCTTCCACCTGCTCTGCCGCATGACCAATAAAGATCATGGCGCCCTTTTCCTGGAGGCGCTGAGTGGTCGCGGAGGCTTTGAGATCAGTTCCTGAGATCTGGTAGCCTTGGTTAAGCAACACCTCTGCGATGCCGCACATGCCAACCCCACCAATTCCCAGAAAGTGGATGCGTTTAATACGACGCATTTCCGGAATCCAATCCTGGCCCTTAGCGGTCACGGCTTACCTCCTCACATACGGTTGCTACTTCCAAGGCCGCCATGGGCTTGGCTAATTGTTTCGCTTGGATGGCCATTATTTGTAAGCGGTTACGCTGGCCATAATCCTGCATCAGCTGCTGTAAGCGCGATACGCTCAGCTCTGACTGTGGTAACAGTAAGGCCGCCTGAGCCTCCACCAAAAAGCGAGCATTCGCGGTCTGGTGATCATCTACCGCATGGGGGAAAGGTACCAACACCGAAGCCACACCAGCCGCTGCCAATTCACTCACCGTCAGTGCACCTGCACGGCAAATTACCAAGTCCGCCCAGCCGTAGGCTGCTGCCATATCATCAATAAAAGGAGCAACACGGGCGTTTAAGCCATGTTGCTGATACAGGCGCTGGGTCGCTTCAAAATGACGCTCCCCCGTCTGATGCCAAAGCTCTGGACGCTGTTCTGCAGGCAGTGCAGCCAACCACTCAGGAATCACTGCATTAATGGCTGCGGCACCAAGACTGCCCCCTACCACTAGCACGCGCAAAGGCGCATCGCCACGCTCAGCATAACGCTGTTGGGGCGGAGCCAACTGAAACAGGCTGGCACGCACAGGATTACCAACGATTTGCGCACTCCCCAAGCCGGCCTGGGCCGGCGTAAAGGCCGCCAGCACCCGCTTAGCAAAGCGGGCTAAAACCTTGTTTGTTAAGCCTGCGATAGCATTTTGCTCATGGATTACCAAAGGGCGTCGCAATACCCAAGCGGCCAAACCGCCGGGACCACTGGCATAGCCCCCCATTCCCAATACCACCTGGGGCTTGAGTACCGACACCACCTTAAGGGCCTGGCCACAGGCCCGGGCTAAACGCACAGGCGCCAACAACCAACCTTTGAGCCCCTTCCCACGCAAACCACCGACTTCAATCGCATGCAGGGGAATATCCGCCTGGGGCACCAGCTTCGCTTCTATACCCTGTTGAGTACCTAGCCAGTGCAACTCATATCCACGCTCTCGTAACACTTGCGCGGCAGCCAGCGCCGGAAACACATGGCCACCGGTGCCACCCGCCATAATCAGGGCAACCTTAGCCATACACCACACTCCTGAGTTGAGCCCGCCGCAATGCTTCACAGCGCGCCTCGTAGTCGACCCGCAACAAAATGGCGATCAACACTAAACAGATCACCAGGCTACTGCCACCGTAAGAGATCAGCGGCAACGTCAGGCCTTTTGTGGGTAACACTCCCACATTTACGCCGATATTGATAAAGGCTTGCCCTGCAATCAGCAGTGCCGTGCCATAGGCCATAAAGGCAGAAAAATGCTGGCGCAGCAGCTCTGCACGCTGGCCAATTAAAAAGGCTCGATACACCAGCCAGGCATAGAGTGCGATGACCGTCAACGCGCCTATCAATCCCAACTCTTCTGCCAGTACCGCATAAACGAAGTCAGTGTGAGCCTCCGGCAGATAGAACAGTTTCTGTACAGAGTTACCCAAGCCCAGGCCAAACCAATCCCCCCGCCCAAAGGCAATTTGTGCCTGTGTTAGCTGGTAACCGCTACCATAGGGGTCCGCCCAGGGATCGAGATAGGTCATCAAGCGCTGGCGGCGATAATCCTCTAACCAGGCTCCCGCCCCCACCGCGGCTAGAGCACTGGCAATCACCAGCAAGAACTGCCACATGCGCATGCCGCCCATAAAAATCATGCCAAACACGATGCCCAGGGTGACCACCGCCGCACCCAGGTCCGGTTCCATCAGCATGAGAATGACGGGGAGCACCAGCACCAGCATCGCTTTGACAAAACCAGACCAATGCTTACGCACTTCATCCAAGCGCCGGGTTAAATAGCTGGCCATGTACATCATCAAAAACAGCTTGGCGACTTCCGAGGCCTGGATATTGATCGGGCCCAGGCTTAGCCAGCGCGCACTCCCGTTAACGACCCGCCCAACCCCCGGAATCAAGACCAGCACCAGTAGCACGATCGCAGCTAACAGGCACCACCAATGCTGACGCTGCCAATACTCTAAGGGAACACGCCAGGCCAATGCCGCGATGATGAGCCCGACGACCATAAAGACCGCATGACGTTTGGCTTGATAGAAGGGATCATTAAAACGAACCTCAGCCACCTCTATCGACGCAGAGGTCACCATCACCAAACCAATCAATAGCAAAGCGCCGACCGCCAGCATCAACCAGCCATCAAAGGGTCCAGCGATGCGGCCATAGACCGGCACCTCAACCGCTTTGCCCCAATGCCACCTCATGCAGGCAACTCCTGTACTGCCTGCATAAAGACCTCGCCCCGATGCTCAAAGTGGTTAAACATATCGAAGCTGGCACAGGCGGGGGATAACAACACCGCATCCCCCGGTTGCGCCAACATAGCAGCCTGCTCGACCGCCTCTTGCATAGAGGTGGCACGCACCACTGCTAAATCACCTGCATGGGCAGCGATTTTCTCCGCGTCACGACCAATCACTACCAGGGCACGGCCATAGGTCGCCAATGGCGGGGCAAGCTCAATAAAGTCGGCTCCCTTGCCATCTCCCCCAGCAATCAACACAATTTTGCCACTTAGATCGCCTCCCAAGCCCTGCAAGGCAGCCAAGGTAGCACCGACATTAGTGCCTTTGGAGTCATTGAAGTAAAGCACCCCCTGACGCTCACGTACCCATTGGCAACGATGAGTCAGCCCTGCAAACTCTCGCAAGGTGGCCAGCATAGCCTCCATCGGCAAACCAACGCTGTGCCCTAATGCCAAGGCTGCCAAGGCATTGGCCTGATTATGCAAACCGCGGATTTTTAAACTGGAGGTCGGTAGCAGACGTTGCTTACGGTATGCCAACCAACTGTGCCCCTGCTCATCTCGCTCCAGTCCAAAGGTATCCAAATCAGAAGGGCCCAAGCTGAAATACCAGTGAGGCAGCGCATCGGCCACCAACGGGCGTGACAACACATCATCTTTGTTCACCACCACTTGGCGGCAACCACGGAAAATACGATGTTTGGCCGCATGGTAAGCCTGTAAGTTGGGATAGCGATCCATATGATCCGGGCTGATATTCAGCACGGTTGCCACTTCGGCACGCAAACTATGGGTGGTTTCCAGCTGAAAGCTGGACAGCTCCAACACATAGAGGTCTATATCCTCTAATGGCAACTGCAAGGCAGGGGTGCCCAGATTGCCTCCCACCGCAACCCGGCGCCCGGCTTGCTCCGCCATCAAGCCCACCAAGGTCGTTACCGTACTTTTAGCATTAGAGCCGGTGATCGCTACGATAGGTGCCTTGGCCTCTCGGCAGAAGAGTTCGATATCCCCAACCACCTGCACACCTGATGCGATAGCTGCCGCAATTTCCGGCGTGCTGAGGGCCAGGCCTGGACTGACCACTAACTCCGAGGCCATCTTCAGGGTCTCGACCTGCAGCCCTCCCAGCTCATAAGGCACATCCGGAAACTCAGCCTGCAACTCAGCCAGGCCTGGCGGTTGGCTACGGGTATCCACCACCGCCACCCTTTTACCCCGTTGCCGTAAAAAACGTACGCAGCTCAAGCCGGTCTTACCCAGACCGACCACGATCACTAACTGATCACTTCCTATTTGCTGCATAGCCACGCCTTAACGAATTTTTAATGTAGCCAAACCGATCAACACCAATACCACGGTGATGATCCAAAAACGGACGATGACACGGGGTTCGGGCCAGCCTTTCAGTTCAAAGTGATGATGCAGAGGGGCCATACGGAAAATCCGCCGCCCAGTCAGCTTGAACGAGCCGACCTGCAAGATGACCGATACGGTCTCCATCACGAAGACGCCGCCCATGATAAAGAGCACTAGCTCCTGGCGCACAATCACCGCGATCACCCCCAACACAGCCCCTAACGCCAAAGCCCCCACATCTCCCATAAAGACCTGGGCGGGGTAGGTGTTAAACCAGAGAAAGCCGAGTCCTGCCCCAACAATCGCCCCGCATATCACCAGCAACTCACCGCTGCCTGGCACATGAGGAATCAGAAGATACTCAGCAAACTTGATATGGCCGGTGACATAAGCAAAAACCCCCAGTGCACCTGCCACCATCACTGTCGGCAGAATCGCTAGGCCATCCAGGCCATCGGTCAGGTTGACCGCATTCGAGCTGCCAACAATGACTAAATAGGTCAGCACCACGAAGGCCAACGCCCCCAATGGCAACACCGCATTTTTAAAGAAAGGTAGGATCAGGGTGGTTTCCACCGGGCTGGTCGCAGTCATATAAAGGAAAATCGCCGCCCCTAGGCCGCCGATAGACTGCCAGAAGTATTTCCAGCGCGCAGGTAAACCACGGGGATTACGCTCGACCACTTTACGATAGTCATCTACCCAACCCACGGCACCAAAAATCGTCATCACCGCTAACACCACCCATACGTAGCGGTTACTAAGATCCGCCCATAAGAGCGTGCTAATAGCAATGGCGATGAGAATCAACGCGCCCCCCATCGTAGGGGTATCCGCCTTACTTAGATGGGTCTGAGGGCCATCGGAACGTACTGCCTGACCAATTTTGTATTCGCGCAACTTGCGAATCATCGCAGGGCCAATCAGCAGCGAAATCAGCAGCGCAGTCAATACACCGAGAATGCCGCGAAAAGTCAGGTACTGGAAAACCGTAAAGCCACTATAAAACTGAGTTAACCAGCCAGTTAGCCAAAGCAGCATCTTAGTTCTCCTGCTCCAGCAACACCTTCACCACCTGCTCCATCTGGGCACTACGCGAGCCCTTGCACAATACCACCATGTCTGGATTCACCCTGGTTTTTAATGCAGCAATCAGCTGCTCTTTATTATCAAAATGCCATGCTTGTCCTGGACCACGATAGGCCGCAACTGCAGCCTTATTCTGGGGCCCACAGGCAAATAACCATTCAACGCCCTGCTGCCCGGCATACTCACCAACCAACTGATGGCCACGCACAGTTTCTTCACCCAACTCTGCCATGTCGCCGACCACCAGCACATGAGGGCCAGGCAAACTCATTAGTAAATCAATAGCCGCACACATCGCCTCGGGATTGGCGTTGTAACTATCATCGATTACCCGCAGCCCTGTAGAGCTACGCTGGGCATGTAAACGCCCTTTCACTGCCTCTACCCCTTCCAGCCCCGCTTGAATCGCATCCAAGCTGACGCCTTGAGCATAGGCAGCGGCAGCGGCCGCTAAGGCATTCACTACATTGTGACGGCCAAGCAGTTGCAATTTTATGCCGCGTGCCTGTCCATCTAACTGCAGGGTGAAATGCCAATGACCGTCAGCATCCATATGCAGATCAGTTGCCCGGCAATCAGCGGCTTCCGCCAAACCAAAAGACAGCACTCTACGCTGCCCCGCGCGCTGATACCAATTACCAAAATGAGGATCATCCGCATTCAAAATGGCCGCACCAGCGGCAGGCAAGCCATCAATGATTTCTCCCTTGGCTTGCACCACACCGGCCAAGCTGCCAAAACCCTCAATGTGGGCCCGCCCAGCATTCGTCAGGATACTGACCTGAGGGCGGGTCATCGCAACCGTCCGGGCTATTTCCCCTATGCCGCTGGCACCCAATTCGATCACTGCCGCCTGGTGCTGCTCATTAAGCTCTAACAACGTCAGGGGAGCACCGATCTCATTATTCAGATTGCCTCGCGTGGCTAGGGTAAAGCCCTCTTCACGCATAATCGCTGCTAGCATTTCTTTAACGGTGGTCTTACCCGCACTGCCAGTGACCGCAGCCACTTTGCCACTGAACAAGCTCCGGTTATAGGCCCCTAGTTGCCCCAAAGCAGTGAGGGTGTTAGTGACCTGAAAGACAGGCAAACTGCTTTGCACTGCTTTATGTACCACCACCGCCACCGCACCGGCTTGCTCAGCCTGATCGATAAATTGGTGACCATCAAAACGCTCGCCTTCGAGCGCAACAAACACATCACCCCTTTGCAAACTACGGCTATCCGTACAAATACGCTGTACCTTAGCCTGCTGTGTGGGCTGAGGAAGTTGCAGCGCTTCTGCAATGGTGGCAAGGCTCCAGGAGCCAATCATGGGGCTAACTCCAGGTAATGTCTGGCGACATCCAAATCAGAGAAATGATGTTTCACACCGGCAATGTCCTGATAGGTTTCATGACCCTTACCGGCAATTAGAATAATGTCGGTGCGATCCGCCTGAGCGATGGCACTGGCAATCGCCTTGGCACGATCGGTAATAATCTGCACCCGTGCGGGGTGACGGAAGCCCGCCAACGTATCACTAATGATCTGCTCTGGATCCTCAAAGCGCGGGTTATCCTGGGTCAAGACCAATTGATCCGCATGCGCTTCAACCGCCTCCGCCATCAATGGACGCTTGCCACGGTCACGATCTCCGCCACAACCAAACACACACCACAGGCGCCCCTGTACGTGATCACGCAGAGCAGTGAGTGCCTGCACCAAAGCATCAGGGGTGTGGGCATAATCCACCACCACCAAAGGCCGCTCCGGCACCACCAAGGACTCCATACGTCCATTTACCCGGGGCAGGTTATTCACTGCCTGAGCGATCTGACTCAGGGTAAAGCCCTGCGCATAGAGTACCGCGACCACAGCCATCAGATTGCTAACATTGAAGCGGCCTAACAAAACAGATTCGAGCGCCAGCTCACCCAGGGGGGTATATAGCCGCAACGCCATACCCTGGGTATGGGGTTGCCATTCCAGCACATGAAAATCCGCTTCTGGCTGCCCCCAGGAATAGCTGAGCGGACGCACTCCAGCAGGCAGTTGCTGCAAAATTTGACGCCCATAGGGATCATCCAGATTCACGACCGCTTCGGCCAGATCAGGCCAGGTGAATAGCCGTTGCTTGGCGGCGGCGTAAGCCTCCATAGTGCCATGGAAGTCCAGATGATCACGGGTCAGATTGGTAAAAACCGCGGTGCGAAAACGCACTCCAGCTACCCGCCCCTGTACTAAAGCATGGGAAGAGACTTCCATCGCCAGTGCCTGACAGCCCTGCTGTTGAAAGCGCTGCAAATATTGATGCACACGCAGCACATCCGGAGTGGTGTGGGTCGCTTCATCCAACTGCCCTACCCGACCATAACCCAGTGTTCCCATCAGGGCGCAAGGCTTAGCCAAACTATCCAGTGCCCGGGCAATAAACTGGGTTACCGAGGTTTTACCGTTAGTCCCCGTCACCCCTATTACATCCATACAGGTAGCAGGCTCTCCATGATAACGAGCCAGGTACTCTCCCAAGCGGGATGCTAATCCGGCAATCACCAGTTGCTGTTCGACAGGGCAATCGGCTACAGGCTCAGCACTGACAATTAACTCAGCCCCCCGCTCCAGTGCCTGACGCACAAATGCCTGACGCTGCGGATGTTGCGGCTGTTCAAGCACAAACCAATCACCGGTTTGTACCTGGCGACTATCCAAGCGCAACGGGCGCACAGGCCGCTGTTGCCAGCCTTCCGGCAGGGCTGCATCGGTTATCCATTGTCCCAAAGTTTGAGGTTGGGTCATGTTGCTCACTTGCTGTTATTGGCAGTCAGGGCTTGTAAATCATCTGGGGGAATATTCATTAAGCGCATTGCCCCGGAAACAAAATTACGAAATACCGGTGCAGCCACGGCACCACCGTAGTATTCCTTGCCGCTGGGATCATCAATGATCACCACCGCAATGACTTTGGGGTTACTGATGGGCGCCACGCCGGCAAACACAGACAGGTATTTTTTTGCTTCATAACCCGCTGCCCCCACTTTATGTACGGTGCCGGTTTTACCGCCGAGACGATAACCTGGTACCTGGGCACGGGAGGCAGTGCCGCCAGGTTTAACCACTGTTTCCAACATATTTAACACTTGATTGGCCACTTCTGGACTCAGCACCTGCTGTCCCTGGGGTAAATTAACCCGCTTCAATAAGGACAGGGGATACATCATGCCGCCAGTAGCAAAAGGCAGATAAGCTCGGGCAAGCTGCAATGGCGTCACTGACAAGCCATAACCATATGACATCGTCGCTAACTGCAAAGTTTGGGTAGCTTTATAACGAGGTAACGTACCGATTTGTTCGCCAGGGAAGCCGGTTTCTGTTGGCTGCCCCAAACCGAAGTTATAGGCATAGCTCCACAGCGTCCCCTCCGGCAAAGCCAATGCTAACTTGGTGGAGCCAACGTTACTGGACTTGGTAATCACCCCAGTGATATCCAGTACGCCATAGTTATGATGGTCGCGAATAGTCTTATTCAGGACTCGCATATAGCCAGGATTGGTATCCATTAGCGAGCTAGGCTTCACCAAGCCTTCCTGTAAAGCCGCAGCGACTGTAATGGCCTTCATGGTGGAGCCTGGCTCAATCAAATCCGTAATCGCGCGGTTGCGCAGACTGGCTGAGGTCACCTCATTACGATTGTTGGGGTTGTAAGCCGGCTGATTCACCATTGCCAGGACTTCGCCAGTCTTGGCATCCAGCACCACCATGGTACCCGCCTTAGCACCATTGGCTGCCACGTTGGCCTTCAGCTCCCGATAGGCTAAATACTGTAAGCGCAGATCGATACTCAACTGGAGATCCTGACCAGGCTTAGCGGGACGCTCCAAACGGATGTCTTTGATATTGCGCCCTAAACGATCACGCAACACCTCTTTAACCCCCGGGACCCCCTGCAGCCATTGATCATAGGCCAGTTCCATCCCTTCCTGTCCTTTACCATCCACATCGGTAAAGCCAAGCAAGTGGCTGGTCACCTCCCCTGCAGGGTAAAAACGGCGATATTCTTTACGACTGAAGACTCCGGGAATTTGCAGCTGCATCACCGCTTCTGCTTCACCTGGGGTCATGTGGCGGCGCAGGTACATAAACTCTTTACTGGCTAGCGCCTCAATACGGCTAGAGAGGCGATCAGCGGGAATGGCCAACGCCTGGGCCAACTCAGTCCAACGATCTGGATGCTGGGATAGAATCTGTGGCTCCGCCCAAAGGGTCTCCACTGGCGCACTGATCGCCAGGGGCTCGCCATTACGATCAACAATCATGCCGCGATGAGCAGGAATCTCTTCTTTGCGTAACGCCCGCGCATCCCCCTGATTATTGAGGAACTCTTTATTGATCAGATGCAAATTGATCAGCTGGGCAACCAAAATCAGCGCCAGCAACGCCAGCGCACCGAGAACAATGCGCATCCGCCAAGGAAACAGTGGCTGATGATCAGTCATGGCTGCACCATTTGAATGCTTTTGGTGTCCGGCACATACATTTGCAGGCGTTCCCGTGCCAACAGTTCAACACGGCCATGGGCAGACCAGGTGCTCTCCTCCAGTAACAACTGGCCCCACTCTACCTCAAGCTGATCCCGTTGTTTCTCCAGCCCCTGCAACTCAGCAAACAACTTGCGATTCCAGTGAGCATTTAAAATAACAGCCACCGCCGTACCTAACAGCAACACCACCAACACACTCAGCAGCCTGAGACGCCATGATCCCCAGGGCAACTGCAACACTGGATGCAAGCTCGTATCCAGGCCACTGCCACGTGTTAACTTGCGCAAATGAGAGCGCCAAGCCGTCATGCTAGATCCGCTCCGCCACACGCATCACGGCGCTACGAGAACGCACATTGTCATCCACCTCACCATCGGAGGCTTTCCAGGCTTTTCCTAGAGGACGCAAGGTAACATTGAGGGCACTGTGCTGAACGGGTAAGTCCCGAGGCAACTCCTCCCCTTTCGACTCTTTGCGAATGAAACGTTTAACCAGACGATCTTCCAGAGAATGGAAGCTAATCACCACCATCCTGCCACCCTGACATAAAGCCGGTGGGATAGCGGCCAAACAGGTCTCGATATCTTCCAACTCACGGTTGATAAAAATACGAATCGCCTGGAACGCACGGGTAGCGGGATGCTTACCTTTTTCCCACTTGGGATTAGCCGCCGCAATCAGCTTCGCCAACTGCGCGGTACGCTCCAATGGCTGTTCTTGACGGGTTTCCACCACGGCGCGGGCCATACGTCGGGCAAACTTTTCTTCACCATAGGTAAAGAGCACGTCCGCCAACTCTTTTTCACCGACCTGGGCCAGCCACTGTGCAGCACTCATACCACGACTGGTATCCATGCGCATATCCAGGGGACCGTCATGCTGAAAGCTAAAGCCGCGTTCGGGGTTATCAAGCTGAGGTGAGGAGACTCCCAAATCCAACAAAACACCCTGCACTCGCCCCTGACGATCGCGCTCAGTGATTAACTGTGCTAAGTCAGCGAAGGATGCATGGGCAATTTCGAAACGGGGATCATGGGCGAATTCACGCTCAGCATGGGCAATCGCTTCAGGGTCTTTATCGATAGCCAAAAGACGCCCCTGCGGCCCTAAGCGAGAAAGGATTAAGCGACTATGCCCACCCCGACCAAAGGTGCCATCTACATAGAAACCATTCGGATCGGTCACCAGTTGCTCAACCGCCTCCTCGAGCAACACAGTTACATGCCGATACTCTTGTGTCATTGAAGTGCCTATAGTGCCAGCTCGGTCAATTCTATTGGTAGTTCGGCCAGCTCTTTGGGAGCCGCCAGATAACTTTCACGCATACGGCGCCAACAATTTTCATCCCAAAGCTCAAAACGCTGGCCTTGGCCAATGAGGGCCACTTGTTTATCCAGCCCTGCGTACTCACGCAGTAATCCTGGTAGTAATACCCGCCCCTGTTTATCCATTTGCACATCGGTTGCGTGACCAATAAGCAAACGCTGGATCCGACGCGCTGCCGGGTTATAGCTGGGCAATGCCTGCAACTTCGCCTGGATACGCTCCCAGGCAGACAAGGGATAAAGCAGCAAACAGGGGTCTTCTGTGTCAATGGTCAGCACCAGCGCCCCATCAGCCAGCTCCAGCATCAAATCACGATAGCGACTAGGGAGCGTCATTCGCCCCTTATCATCGAGATTCAAGCTTGCTAAGCCACGCAGACCGGTCTCGCTCACCAATATGCCCCACTTTATCCCACTTTCCCCCACGAACTATAGGAATCAGCCTACACAAATGCAAGCGCATCCCTGCAGTAGCGCATTACAGCGCTCCAGCTGTGATGAGTACGTAAAGGAAAATAAAGAAGAAGAGGCTGAGTTCGCCTATAAGCCGGGTTCTGTCTTGGACAGTCATTCATCTAGGGCTTGCGTCACCACAAGCCTCAAGCGACCTACCCGGATCCAGCGCGGGCCACGCCTATGGATCCCTATTTGGTCTTGCTCCGAGTGGGGTTTACCATCGCCGTGGAATGTTGCCACCCACGCGGTGCGCTCTTACCGCACCTTTTCAACCTTACCGGCTCTTACGAGCTTAGGCGGTGTCCTTTCTGTTGCACTTTCCGTAGGCTCACGCCCCCCAGACGTTATCTGGCACTCTGCCCTATGGAGCCCGGACTTTCCTCCCCCTGCATGCAGGCGGCGACTGTCCGGCGAACTCAGGGCGGCAAGGATACCATGCCAAATATGCCTGACAAGCCCCCGTCTTATACGGATGCGCCGTTCTGTTGTGCCAAGGCCCACTGATAGAGCACTTTGCGTGACTCTCCCGTAATTTTTGCCGCCGCTGCCGCGGCCTGGCTCACCGACATCGACTCCAATAGAATTGTCATCACCCGCTCACCTTCAGCAGAAATACCTGTCTGCTCAGGCTTTTCCACTCCCTGCACAATCAGCACCATCTCACCCTTTTGCTGATTAGCATCGGCACGCACCTGAGCCAACACCTCAGCAACTGGGCCGGACAGAAAAGTTTCAAAGGTTTTACTCAGTTCGCGCGCTAAAACAAGGTGACGTTCGCCTCCCCAAACACTGTGCATGGCTTCCAGGGTCGCCAGAATACGATGTGGACTTTCATAACACACAAGCGTCCGCGACTCCTGCGCATAAGCCTGCAGACTTTGCTCTCTAGCTTGTGCTTTAGCAGGTAAAAAACCTTCAAAAATGAAGCGATCTGTTGGCACTCCGCTGGCACAAAGCGCCGCGATTAGTGCACAGGCCCCCGGCACCGGCACTACTTTAAAGCCAGCCTGGCGCACCGCACGCACCAGATAAAAGCCAGGATCGGAGATGAGTGGCGTTCCCGCATCCGAGATAATCGCCACTCTTTCACCCTGCGTTAATCGCTGTACAATAGCCTCGGTTTGCTGACGTTCATTATGATCATGCACCGCCACCATAGGGGTGCGAATATCAAAATGAGATAACAAGCGCTGGCTATGGCGCTTATCTTCAGCCGCGATAACATCCACGGAACGTAGTACCTCAAGGGCCCGGGGAGTAATATCGCCAAGATTGCCTATGGGCGTTGCAACTATATATAGGGCGTGTTCAAGCATGCCTGGTCACTTTTTTAACAAACAAGGATCGACTGTGAGCGTGCGCCATTATAAGAGCCTGGCCTTTGCCCTGGCCATAGCAGCTTCCTTAACACTGTCTGGATGTGTTTCTACCGGCACCTCAGTAAATCAAAGTGCTTCTTCCACTAACACTAACAACTGGCAGTCCATTGAGCATGTGCAACAACAAGCCGCCACGATGGAGGCCGGTGAACGCGCCGAGTTTTTATTACTCAACGCAGAACAATTGATGACGGATGGACGCCCTGGCGAAGCTAGTCGCCTCGCCGATTTAGTTGACGCCCAACAACTCGATGCAGAGCTGCAACTGGAATACGCCTTCCTGCGCGCTAAGCTCGAAATCAATCGTCAGGATGCCGGGCAAGCACTGTTTTGGTTGCACTCTCCTATTTTCAAACGCATCCAACTCAGCGCCGTCGACGCCCAGTTATTGCATCAATTACGTGCCCAGGCACATGAAATGAGCCAGCAGTGGCTCCTAGCAGCGCAAGAACGGATTAACCTGGCAGCCTTGCTACAGGGAGAACAGCGGCAAACTCAGCACAACCTGATTTGGAGCAACCTCAATAAGAGCCGCGATACAGAACTACAACAAGCCCGCCGCGAAGCCTTGGATGAGCATAGCCAAGGCTGGTTGGAACTTGCCTTACTCGTTCGCCAAAGCAGCGATCTGGCGCAACAACTACAACAGGTCACTAACTGGAAGCGCAACTATCCTCAGCACCCGGCAAGCACCCAGTTACCCGGGGAGTTAGCCTCACTACTGCAAACCAATCTGAGTCTCCCCCCCCGAGTGGCGCTATTACTGCCTTTCTCTGGTCAGTACGCCAGTGTCGCCCAAGCCATTCAGCAAGGCTTTATGCAAGCCTACTTTCTGCGTCAGCAAAGTGGACTTCCCACACCAGAAGTACTGATGAAGGACAGTGAGCACTACCCCAATCTACTTTCACTCTATGATGAGTTGCGTAGCCAGGAAGTCGAGTTCATCGTTGGCCCCCTGCGCAAAGAACAACTACAACAACTCCTACAGGTTGATCAGCTCAGCATCCCCACTCTGGCACTCAATCAAGTGGATGCCCCCTATTACCCCGATCAACTCTTTATGTACAGTCTGCAAATTGAGGATGAAGCCAAGCAATTAGCTGATCAGGCCTGGCAAGCAGGGCAGCGCCGCCCTCTCCTCTTGATCCAACAAACCGACTGGGCTAAGCGTGCAGCCGATGCCTTTAGTCAGCGCTGGCAGGAATTGGGCGGGCAAATCCAGGATAAGTATCAGTTCAATGCCGATGAGCCCTTTGTCGAGCGAGTCAAAGACTGGCTACAACTCTCCCATAGCGTTAGCCAAATTAAGGCACTGCAGAAGCGTAATAGTGGCAGCGTCTTGCCCGGCAGACGCCAGGACATCGACATGATCTTTACCGTGGCCCAACCCCAGGCGGCACGCCAATTATTACCTGCCTTAGCCTTTAACTTTGCCAGCGATCTGCCCGTTTATGCTACTTCGCACATCTATTCAGGCCAGCCCAACCCACAACTTGATCAAGACCTGAACGGTGTACACTTCACCCTGATGCCCATCCTGCTCAAGGCAGCAGAAGGCAGCAGCGATGTACCGGAAATGCCCGCCAACCTGCTCACTTTCTACGCTATGGGTAAGGATGCCTTCGAACTCTTCATGCGTTTACCCCTAATGCAGGAGCACCACAGCAGTCGTGTTTATGGCGAATCAGGGAACCTCTGGCTCACGCCGCCCTTAATTCAACGGGAGCTGAGCTTCGTAAAAATGCGTAGCGGCACCCCTTATCCGCTACTCACTAACCAGCCTCAGGACTAACATGCACGCTTTCTGGCGGGGGCGCAGTGGTGAAGACCGCGCCCTAGCATTTCTACAACAACGCGGCTGGCAGCTACTAGGCCGCAACCTGCGTCTGGCGGACGGGGAGCTTGATTTAGTCATGCTGGATGGCCAAACCCTGGTCTTTATCGAAGTCAAACTGCGCCAGCAACAAGCTTTAGTCGATCCCGCTAGTGCTGTGGATGCGCGCAAACAACAGCGCTTACGTCATGCCGCCCAGGCTTTTTTACAAGCCAATCCAAAATGGCAGCAGCATTTTTGCCGCTTTGATGTAGTATGCGTCACTGAAACCAACCAGCAGTTTCACTACCAACTGCTCAGCAACGCTTTTTCCTGATCTTAAGGTACCCAATGGAGTTACAGGACCGCATTATTGCGCAGTTCCACCATAGCATCGACATCATGGTGCACACGGTGGAAACCCAAACCCCGCTGATTGCCCACGCTAGCGAAATGATGCTGCACTGTTTACTGAGTGACGGCAAAATCCTCTGCTGTGGTAATGGCCGCTCCGCCATTGATGCCCAGCTATTCGCCACGCAGTTACTCCATCGCTATGAGCGAGATCGCCCTGGCTTACCCGCACTGGCATTGACCACCGATGCAGCCACCCTCACTGCCATTGCTAACGAGCACAGCTATAGCGATATATTTTCCAAACAAATCCGTGCTCTAGGCCAACCAGGTGACATCCTACTGGCACTCTCTACCTCGGGCCGCTCTGCCAATATTGTGCAAGCCATTCAGGCCGCCCATGATCGCGACATGATGGTGATCGCCCTTACGGGAGCCGATGGAGGCGATATTGCAGCCTTGTTACGCCCAGAAGAAGTCGAGATTCGCGTGCCCTCAGAAGCACCCGCACGCACCCAGGAAGTTCATACTTTGATTATTCATTGCTTATGTGATCTGCTTGATCATCAATTATTTGGAGGAGAAGCATGAAACTGCGCGCCCTAGCCACGCTTTTTGCCTGCTCATTAGTGCTATCAGGTTGCTCAAACTTGATTAGTGCAGGCCGGGAAGGCCCGATTGAAGAAGACTACACCACTCCCACCACCGGCAGTGCCATTGATGACGAGATCATCGAAACCAAGGCCAACGTCAATATTAGCAAGGGATCACCCCAGGTTACCCATGCACGTATTAATGTTACCAGCGTGAATGGTGTGGTATTACTGACAGGCCAGGTACCTAACGAACAGGCCAAGCAAGAAGCGCAAAATATTGTCAGTCAGGTGCGCAAAGTACGTAAAGTGCACAACATGCTGAGCATTGCCCCTAGCGCCAGCCTAATGGCACAAAGCCAAGACACCTTTATTACTACACAAATTAAAACCAAGATGTTCGGCGACCCCCTTGTCCCCAGTGGCAAAGTCAAGGTGATCACCGAAATGGGCATCGTCTATCTAATGGGCCTGGTTACGCCCCAGGTTGCCGATCGCGCCGTGGAGCTGGTCCGCCAGGTTGGCGGAGTCCAGCAAGTTGTTAAGGTGTTTGAATATATTCAGTAAGCTTTACTTCACTACCTTTAGCTTGGCTCTACCCTTAGGCGGGGTGGGGTCAGGCTGCTCATCCCCGTCATCCTCTGCTACACCCTCACCAGCCTCTCGCCCTGCTGCGATAGCATCCAACTCTTCTGCACCAGGCTCAAAGCCAAAGCCCATTCCCTGGCCATTTTCTCGCGCATAAATCGCTAAGACCGCCGCAATTGGCACAACGACCTGCATCGGCACCCCACCAAAACGGGCTGAAAAAGTAACATCGGCATTAGTCATTTGCAGCCCCTGTACCGCGGAGGGAGCGACATTCAAGGTAATCTGTCCCTCTTGCACAAATTGACGCGGCACCCTCACCCCAGGACACTCGGCATCCACCACAATATGCGGTGTCATTTGGTTTTCCAGCACCCACTCATAGAGTGCGCGCAGCAAAAACGGACGACTTGCTAACATGCATTACCTCTTACTTGGCCAAGCACGACCATACTATTACACCAACAAAAAGGGGGCCTATGCCCCCTCTAGCCTGCTCCAATCAGCACGCTTAGCTGCGCATTTCCTTCTCTGCCTCAGAGAGGCTCAGGCGGAAAGACTCGCGCTCGAACACTCGACTCATATACTTCAGCAGAGGCTTCGCTGACTTTTCTGGCAACTCAATCCCCAGCACTGGCAAACGCCACAAAATAGGTGCAGCACAGCAATCCACCAAGGTGAACTCCTCACTCATAAAGTAAGGCAGCTCATTAAAGATCGGCGCGATTGTAATCAGGTTGTCGCGCAAGTTCTGTCGAGCCTGTTCTACCGTAGCGGCATCTTTATTGGCCAGAATCGTGTCAACATCGCCACACCAATCACGTTGAATACGATACATCAGCTGACGGCTTTCGGCGCGGGCAACAGGATATACGGGCAACAAGGGCGGATGGGGGAAACGCTCATCCAGGTACTCCATCATGATATTGGCTTCATAGAGCACCAAATCACGATCCAACAACGTGGGCAGGGAGTTATAAGGATTCAGGGATGTGACATCTTCCGGCAAATGATCCGGATCAGTGTCCAGCACATCTACAGTAACCCCCTTCTCCGCCAACACGATACGAACACGGTGACTGTAATGATCTTCACCATGCGAGAAAAAGGTCATTGAAGAACGCTTAGCCACAACACCCATGTCGTTAACCTCTTTATCAATTAAAAACGCAGAAATGCCAACGCGGCCCACTGGGGAGCCGCGTAAAACAAGCTAACTTTTATGGCTTAGTGCACGTCACGCCAGTATTCGCGTTTCAGTGCATAGGCAAACACAAAGAAGATAGCGAGGAAGATCAACACATAGGTACCCAAGCGCTGACTTTCAAGCTTAGAGGGCTCACCGATGTAGACCATGAAGTTAACCAGATCATAAACAAACTGGTCATACTCCGCAGTGGTCATCTTCGCCGTTTCAGGACGAATGCCAATGACATCGCACTGAGTTTCTTCAAAGGCCTTACCCGTCAAAGGATCAACCTTAGTGTTGCCATTCTCGTCCTTAACCGCTACAGGCTTACAGGTCTTTTCAGGAATACCCTGAAGCTCCATCAGCACATGCGGCATGCCCACATTGGGGAACACGGTATTGTTCACACCGAAAGGACGACTCTCATCAACATAGAATGCACGCAGATAGGTGTACAACCAATCTGCACCACGCAGACGTGCTTCCAAAGTCAAGTCAGGAGGAGGCGCACCAAACCACGCTTTCGCATCTTCTGCACGCATGGCAATGGTCATCTGCTCACCAATTTTATGGCCTGGCAGCAGCAGATTCTGCTCCACAATATCTGCAGGCACACCCAGATCCTGAGCTGCACGCTCATAACGCTGATAGTTAGCAGAGTGACAGCTCAGGCAGTAGTTTTTAAATGCTGCCCAACCACGCTGCAAAGAAGCCGTATCGTGCAAATCAGTACGATGCTCGTCGAGTGGAATCGCAGGGCCACCCGCCGCGACCGCCATCACTGGCAGTAACGCGGAAAATAAGAAGGCAATTAGCTTTTTCATCATCCGGTCACTCGCTCAGGTACAGGTTTGGTGGATTCCATGCGGGTGTAGAACGGCATCAGAATGAAGTAGGCGAAATACAGGGTAGTACAGATCTGAGAGACCACAGTACGAGCACCAGTAGAAGGCAGTGCACCCAATACACCTAAAATCACAAAGCTGACAGCGAAGATTACCATCCACAGTTTGCTCAACCAGCCTTTGTAGCGGATGGATTTAACTGGTGAACGGTCCAGCCAAGGCAGCACAAACAGAATCGCAATCGCTGCCCCCATCACAACCACACCCCAGAATTTCGCATCCACACCAAATAATGGATAGGTAACTGCGCGCAGCATGGCGTAGAAAGGAGTGAAGTACCACACAGGAGCGATATGCTCAGGGGTTTTCAATGGGTTCGCCGGTTCAAAGTTAGGCTTCTCGATGAAATAGCCACCCATCTCCGGGAAGAAGAACACCACAGTACAGAACACCATCAGGAACACTACCACACCTACAATGTCTTTCACGGTGTAGTAGGGATGGAAAGGAATACCATCTACAGGAATACCGTTCTCATCTTTATTCGCTTTAATTTCAATACCGTCGGGGTTGTTAGAACCCACTTCATGCAGCGCAATAATATGCAGTACTACCAGTGCCAGTAACACGATAGGCAACGCAATAACATGCAGCGAGAAGAAACGGTTCAGGGTAATACCAGAGATCAGGAAGTCACCACGCACCCATTGCGCCAGATCCTCACCTACAACTGGGATGGCACCAAACAGGGAAATAATTACCTGAGCGCCCCAGTATGACATCTGTCCCCAAGGCAGCAGATAACCCATGAAGGCTTCAGCCATTAGCGCCAGGTAAATTGTCATACCAAAAATCCACACCAACTCACGCGGCTTACGGTACGAGCCGTATAACATGCCACGGAACATATGCAGATAAACCACAACGAAGAAGGCAGAAGCGCCAGTAGAGTGCAGATAGCGAATCAACCAACCGTATTCAACATCACGCATGATGTATTCAACGGAAGCAAAAGCCCCTTCGGCGCTGGGGTTAAAGCTCATAGTCAACCAAACACCTGTCAGGATCTGGTTAACCAGCACTAAAAGTGCCAGGGAGCCAAAGAAATACCAAAAGTTAAAGTTTTTCGGCGCGTAGTATTTGGACAGATGATCTTCCCACATTTGGGTAGCGGGAAAGCGCTCATCAATCCAGCCCATCAGGCCACCGGACGCCTTGCTGCGGTTCGGGTTACCCATTAGGCAGTCTCCTTATCAACACCCACGACAATGGTATTGTCATCCAGGTAGGAATGGGGGGGGATTACCAGGTTGGTGGGGGCAGGAACCCCTTTATAAACCCGACCGGACAAGTCAAAACGAGAGCCATGGCATGGGCAAAAGAAACCACCCAACCAATCACTACCCAAGTCTGCTGGCCCAACTTCAGGACGATAAGTAGGAGAACATCCCAAGTGAGTACAGATCCCCACCATTACTGCCACATCAGGCTTTAAGGAGCGAGTTGCCTCCTTGGGGATATAGTCCGGCTGCTGCGGCTTTTCAGAAAACGGATCAGCCACAACCTCGTTCATTTTTTCGAGATTAGCGATCATCTCGTCACTGCGCTTCACCACCCACACTGGCTTGCCACGCCACTCGACAATCATCTGCTGACCAACTTCCAGCTTGCTAATGTCGACTTTTACCGGAGCACCGGCCGCCTTTGCTTTGGCGCTGGGGTTCCAGGAGGCTACGAAGGGTACTGCAGCGCCGACCGCTCCAACCGCACCGACTACGGAGGTTGAGGCGACCAGGAAACGCCGACGTCCCTTATTCACGCCGTCATTGCTCATTACAGGTTTTCTCCCATATACGCATACTTTACCCGCTGCCCATCTCAGCGAATAAAACGGAATGCTTGTGCACGGCACCAAATCACGGAAATGCCGCAAATGGTAATGAAATTACGCGACCAACACAAGGCAAAAACCTTGATGCAAATAAGGTTTTAGTCTAACTCCAGAAACAAAAAACCCCATGGAATCCATGGGGTTTTTTGCCAATCCCAAACGATTAACGCTTGGAGAATTGAGGACGCTTACGGGCTTTACGCAGACCCACTTTCTTACGCTCAACTTCACGAGCATCGCGAGTCACATAACCCGCTTTACGCAGTGCAGAGCGCAGAGTCTCGTCATACTGCATCAGCGCACGGGTAATACCGTGACGGATAGCACCGGCCTGACCGGAGTTACCACCGCCAGCAACAGTGATTACCACATCAAACTTTTCAGTCGCATCTACCAGCTCTAGAGGCTGGCGTACTACCATGCGGGCAGTTTCGCGACCAAAGTACTCTTCCAGAGTACGCTTGTTAATCAGAATACGACCACTACCCGGCTTTAGGAACACACGGGCAGAAGAGGTCTTGCGACGACCGGTACCGTAGTATTGAGTCACAGACATGGCTACCTTCCCTTACACATTCAGTTCTTGGGGCTGCTGGGCAGCGTGAGGATGCTCGGCACCAGCGTATACCTTCAGTTTGGCATACATGGCGCGACCCAGAGGACCCTTGGGCAGCATGCCGCGTACGGCCAGCTCAATAACACGCTCAGGCGCGTGATCGATCAGCTGGTCAAAGCTCATGGACTTCAAACCACCAGGATAACCAGTGTGGCGGTGGTACATCTTGTCCGCACCCTTGTTACCAGTTACGCGCACCTTGGCAGCGTTCACTACTACAATGTAGTCACCGGTATCAACGTGAGGAGTATATTCAGTCTTATGCTTGCCACGCAGACGGCGGGCAATTTCGGTGGCCAAACGACCCAGGGTCTTGCCCTCGGCGTTCACCACAAACCAGTCACGCTGTACAGCGTCTGGCTTAGCGCTCAGAGTTTTCATCGCTTTCTTCCTATCCAGCCTGCATCAACGATGATGCGGCTACCTATTTTTATTCGTTGTAACCCGAACATGCCCGGTTACAACACAATACACCCACCCCTAGAGGCAGGCGGCGCATTATAGCGACATTCCACTCTAATGCAAAGGCTAAACATTAAGCACGGTGGGCTCGCGCCAGGTACTCTTTGGACTGCATTTCCAGCAAGCGGCTGGTGGTACGCTCAAACTCAAAACTCAGGCGCCCTCCCGCATATAGCTCATGCAATGCTACTTCAGCGGATAAAATAAGCTTCACCCCAGAGTCATAAAACTCATCGACCAAATTGATAAAGCGGCGAGCTTGGTCATCTTTATTCCCCCCCAACTGGGGAACATTCGAAACCAACACGGCATGAAACTCTTTGGCTAACTCGATATAGTCATTTTGACTGCGCGGACCATCACACAACTCGACGAAATCAAACCAAGCCACATCCTCACAAATTTTTCGTGCCCGAATGCCACGCCCATTAATCTGTAAAACGGGCGCCTCCTCCAGCTCCTCTATATCAGGCACGAGCGCAGTAAAACTTTCATTCAGACTAACATCCGCAGCGGCATCCAGAGGCCAGTGATAAAGCTCTGCCTGTTCCAATGCCCGCAGACGATAATCTACCCCACCATCGACATTCACGACTTCTGTATGTTTATTAAGCAAGGCAATGGCCGGTAAAAAACGCTGACGCTGCAAGCCATCCTTATACAAACCATCAGGAACGATGTTAGAAGTGGTCACCAAGGTCACACCATTGGCAAACAGCTGCTCCAGCAAGCCACCGAGTATCATCGCATCCGTGATATCAGTAACAAAGAACTCGTCAAAGCAGAGCACTCGGGTTTCCGCCGCATACTTACGCCCAATCACAACCAGCGGATTTGGCGTACCCGCTAAAGCCTTCAAGTCTTCATGCACCCGCTGCATAAAGCGGTGAAAATGCAGACGCAACTTCTGCTCAAACGGCAAACAGTCATAGAAGGTGTCCATCAAATAGGTTTTACCCCGTCCGACGCCCCCCCAAAAATACAGCCCTTTAACAGGCTCCACCTGCTTCTTGGCAAACTTAGTACTGAGTCGTTGTAACAACCCCGACTTGGGCTGGTGTTGTCGCACCAATAGCTCTTCATAGACCCGTTGCAGGTGCATTACCGCCTGCTCCTGGGCAGGGTCATAGAGGAAGTCGGGGCGGGTCAGATCCTGACGATATCTCTCCAGCGGAGTCATGCTTATATATTCCGGTAGGCAGGTCATAGAACGGGCGTGTACTTTAATAGAAGCCAACTGGGATGCCAATACGCCAAAAGCCTGGAGTCAGATCAATTGTTTTATCCTGCTCTGTGGGTGGAGCCTAGCCTTAGCATGCAATATGATAGGCCCCAGGATAGATCTCGTTGGTAGGAGTAATTTGTGGAGCATTTGATTCAACCTCTGGTGATTGCTGTGATTGCCTTTGTAATAGGTATCCTGGTTGGCCGCAGCCTTGGCGGACGCTCAGCCCCAACCAACACCCCACCTTTAATGCAGGACAGCACACGCCTGCAGCAGGAATTAATCAGTTATCGTCATAGTGTCGAGACCCAACTAAATACCAGCGTACAGCTCTTCAATCAGTTACATGCCAACTACAGCGCATTGCAGCAACAGCTACATCAAGCCACTCTAGAGCTCTGTGATGACCCAGTAAAAGTGGCAGGTATAGCGACTCCCAATCAACCCGCAGCGGACAGTGTCAACGCTGAGCCGGAAACACCCGATTTTATTGATCCTCCACGGGACTATGCACCGAAACACAAGCAGGATGAACCTGGCACCCTGACCGAAGGCTATGGCCTTAAGCAAAAGAAAAAAGAGGAAGAAGATAGCTCAGTGGTCACACCGCGAGCAGACTAAACAAAATGGGCGCTACAAGCGCCCATTTTTGTACTGACACCACAGTCCTTAACCCGCCCAGTAATACCACCTATTTAAACCGGCACGGGTAAGTCAATAAAGTGATGTTCAAGACTGAAGTGATCAGCCAAGCGTTGTCCCAACGCCTGCACTCCAAAGCGCTCCGTCGCATGATGACCCGCAGCAAAGTAGTGAATACCCAGCTCATTAGCGATGTGCACACTCGGCTCCGATATCTCCCCACTGACAAAAGCATCCACCCCTAGCGCGGCAGCCTGTTCCAACATTCCCTGGGCCGCCCCCGTACACCAAGCAATACGCTTAATTTGCTGTGGCCCCCGCCCCACATGCAAAGGCGGATGTCCTAATACCTGAGCCAACTGTTGTGCCAATTGCACGGTGGTCCGAGGCTCAGGTAAATACCCCTGCAAACCAATCGAACGAGGATTACCCGGCTCCATCCCCCCTGTCACTTGCCAGCCCATCGCCGCTGCCAAACCCTGGTTATTACCAAACTCAGGATGTGCATCAAGTGGTAAATGATAAGCAAGCAGACTGACATCCGCCTGCAGCAAACGCTGTAAGCGCTGTTTTTTCATGCCCACAATGGGATAAGGTTCATTGCGCCAAAAATAACCGTGGTGTACCAAAATAGCATCAGCCCCACGCTGCAAGGCAGCCTCTATTAGCGCCAAGGAAGCCGTCACCCCCGACACCAAGACTCGCACTGACCGCCCACCCTCCACTTGCAAACCATTAGGGCAGTAGTCTTTAAAGGCTTGGGGCTCTAACCAGGCATCCGCCTGCGCCACCACCGTCTGAATGGTTAACACCTCACTCATACTCTTGAATCTCCCCTGATAGCACCCATTGTATTCTCAGCTTTAACCTAGCCTACACGAGGAAGGCGTTATGGGCATTCGCCTCACCCCAATCAAACCCTATATTTGGCCTGCACTAGCTGGGATTGCGCTGGGCGCTGCTTTACTTGGCTGGCAACAGGGCAGCCCCCTTTCACCTAATCCAGCTCTGGCCGCCACACTCCCCAGCCCGCCAAGCAGCTATGCCGATGCGGTAGAACGGGCAGCACCTGCGGTGGTCAATATTTACACCCGCACCTATCAACGCCAACCCAATCACCCACTACTGCAAGATCCTTTTTTTCGTCGCTTTTTTAATATACCCGACCTCCCCAACCGGGAGCGCATGGAGTCCAGCTTAGGCTCGGGGGTTATTTTTGATCGACGCGGCTATGTCGTGACCAATCACCACGTTATCCAACAAGCCGACGAAATCACCGTCGCGCTACGTGATGGTCGCGAAGCTCCTGCTCGCCTAGTAGGTAGCGATCCTGATACTGACTTGGCGGTACTGGCGATTGATTTACCCAACCTGCCACAAATCGATGTGTTTAACGGTGAGAATGCCCGCATCGGCGACATTGTCTTTGCCATCGGCAACCCTTTCGGCGTCGGCCAAACCGTTACCATGGGGATTATTAGCGCTCTTGGGCGTAGTCAGCTTGGCTTAAGTACTTATGAGCACTTTATCCAAACTGATGCCGCCATTAACCCTGGTAACTCGGGTGGGGCTTTGATTGATGCCCAAGGGCAGTTACTGGGTATCAACACCGCAATCTTTTCCCGCTCCGGAGGATCTCAGGGTATCGGCTTTGCCATTCCGGCCGCCATGGTCACCCAGATCGTACAAGACCTGATTGAACACGGTGAAGTCATTCGCGGCTGGCTAGGGGTCGAAACACGTGAAGTACAGGGACTCAAAACAGAATCAGGCGAGGGCCTGCTGATTACCGGCATCTATCGTAATGGTCCCGCCCATCAAGCTGGCCTACTGCCCGGCGACATCATTACTCACTTAAATGGCAAAGCGGTCATGGGCAATAACTATTCACTGTACGAGGTTGCCCGCACCCCCCCCACCACACTAATGAAACTGCGCATACTAAGGGAAAGCCAACCGCTGGAACTACAGTTACGGGTAGGCAGGCGCCCCGCACGCGGAACCTAAGCCTAAAGCAAGAGAGCGGCCTAAGCCGCTCTCTAACACCCCCACTGCGCTAGTCGGGCAGAATACGATATTCCGCCGAACGGGCATGGGCAGTTAACTGTTCACCACGCGCCAGCACCGAGGCAACCTTACCCATTTCACTAGCTCCTGCTGCTGAAAACATGATCAGCGAAGAACGCTTCTGGAAGTCATATACCCCCAGCGGGGAAGAGAAACGAGCCGTACCCGAGGTAGGTAGCACATGATTAGGCCCTGCACAGTAGTCTCCCAGGGCCTCCGCCGTATAGCGCCCCATAAAGATAGCACCGGCATGGCGAATCTGTGGCAGGAGAGCCTGAGGATCAGCGACCGACAGTTCCAAATGCTCCGGCGCAATGCGATTAATCAGCTCACAACCCTCAGTCTCATTGCGCACCAAAATAAACGCTGCCCGGTCACGCAAAGAAGTATCAATAATTGTCTGACGCTCCATGGTCGGCAGCAACTTCGCCACACTTTCCTGCACTTTCTGCAGGAAAGCAGCATCAGGACTAATCAAGATCGACTGTGCCTGTTCATCATGCTCCGCCTGGGAGAACAGATCCATCGCAATCCAGTCCGGATCGGTCTGACCATCGCAATAAACCAAAATCTCTGAAGGGCCGGCGATCATATCGATCCCCACCACGCCAAATACGGCCCGCTTAGCCGTAGCCACGTAGATATTGCCCGGCCCCACAATTTTATCCACTTTAGGCACAGTTTCAGTGCCATAGGCGAGTGCAGCCACGGCCTGGGCGCCCCCAACCGTGAACACCCGATCAACGCCGGCCAGAGCAGCGGCGGCCAACACTAACTCATTTAGCTCACCACCGGGTGCAGGCACCACCATGATGATTTCAGCCACGCCGGCCACCTTGGCCGGAATCGCATTCATTAATACAGACGAGGGGTAAGCAGCCTTACCACCTGGCACATAGATTCCTACCCGGTCCATAGGCGTGACCTGCTGACCAAGCAAAGTGCCATCCTCTTCCTGGTAGCTCCAGGATTCTTGCCGTTGCCGCTGGTGATAACGATAAATCCGCTCCGCCGCCGTTTCCAACGCTTGCCGCTGAGCATCAGGCAAACCCTGCAAAGCCTGCTGTAAACGCGCCTGGCTGATTTCCAACTCGCTCATCTGGCGTGCCTGGCTGCGGTCAAACTGCTGGGTAAAAGCGATTAACGCTTCATCTCCCCGCGTGCGCACCTGGGTAAGGATATCCTCTACACGGGCTTGCACCTGAGGATCCGAAACCGATTCCCAAGCCAGGAGCGCATCCAAACGACTGGAGAAATCTGCATCCTGTGTACTAAGTTGACGTACTTGCATCAGTTAGCCTCCTGCCGACGCGCCACCACTGCCGCCGCCATTGCCTCAATCACAGGCTCAATCAAGCGATGCTTCATCTTCATCGCAGCCTTACCCACCACTAAACGGCTACTGATATGAGCAATAAGCTCCTCGGGTGCAAGGCCATTCGCTTTAAGGGTATTACCCGTATCGACAATATCGACGATCTTATCTGCCAGGCCCATTAGAGGGGCCAACTCCATCGCACCGTAGAGCTTAATTACCTCAGCCTGGATACCCTGCTCAGCAAAATAAGCCTTAGCTACGTTGACAAACTTGGTGGCAACCCGAATTCGCCGTCCCTGGGCAGGAGCCGCTCCCACCACACCGGCGGTCATCAGCTTGCACTTGGCAATTTCAAGATCCAGGGGCTCATACATCTCCTGAGCCCCCTGCTCCATCAACACATCTTTACCCGCAATACCCAGATCTGCCGCGCCATACTCTACATAGGTCGGCACATCGGTCGCACGAATCACAATCAGCTTCACATGCTCATGGTTGGTGTCGAAAATCAGCTTGCGGCTACGACGGATATCTTCCAATGGATGAATATCAGCCGCCGCCAGCAGTGGTAGGGTATCGTCCAAAATACGCCCTTTCGACAGAGCCAGAGTCAATGTTTGCTTCATGCTATTTTCCATAGTCAGTCGTCAACAACAGCAGGATTAACCAGCCAGACGACGAATCTTGGCGCCTAAGCGCTGGAGTTTCTCTTCAATACATTCATAACCGCGATCAATATGGTAAATCCGGTCAATCACGGTATCACCTTGGGCGACCAATGCAGCAATCACTAAGCTGGCCGAAGCACGCAAGTCCGTTGCCATCACGGGTGCAGCTTTCAATTGCTCAATCCCTTCAATCACCGTGGTATTACCATCAATACTTAGGCGCGCCCCCATCCGCTTTAGCTCATTCATGTGCATAAAACGGTTTTCAAAGATGGTTTCACGAATAATCCCAGTGCCCTCAGCAATGGTATTCATCGCAGCAAATTGCGCCTGCATGTCAGTAGGGAAGGCAGGATAGGGTGCGGTCGTCAGACTGACAGCCTTAGGGCGCTTACCCTGCATATCCAACTCAATCCAGTCTTCACCCCACTCTACCTTGGCACCCGCTTCAATTAGCTTATGCAGCACGGCATCCAGGGTATCCGGGCGGGCATCGCGCAGGCGCACCTGCCCACCCGTTGCAGCGGCTGCCACTAGATATGTACCGCTCTCAATACGATCAGGCAGTACATGATAAGTACAGCCGTGCAGGGACGGCACACCCTGGACCCGAATCGTATCTGTACCATGACCTTCAATCTTCGCGCCCATAGCAATCAAGCATTCCGCCAGGTCGACGACTTCAGGCTCACGCGCTGCATTTTCCAGCACGGTTTCGCCTTCCGCTAACGCAGCGGCCATCAGCAGGTTTTCAGTGCCGGTCACCGTCACGGTGTCAAAGAAGATGTGCGCACCACGTAAACGCCCTTCCACCGAAGCACGAATATAGCCATCCTCCAGTACAATTTTGGCCCCCATCGCTTCCAGACCGCGCAAATGCAGATCGACCGGGCGACTGCCGATAGCACAACCACCTGGCAACGACACCTCCGCCTTACCAAAACGTGCTACCAAGGGACCCAGTACCAGAATGGAGGCACGCATGGTTTTTACCAGCTCATAAGGAGCTACGCAGTTTTCCAGCGTACGTGCATCCACCTCCACATTCATTTTTTCATCCATGACGATTTCAACCCCCATCCGGCGGATCAAACCCACCATGGTGGTGACATCATGCAAATGAGGAAGATTGCAGACTTTAACCACGCCGTCCGCTAATAAGGTCGAGGCCAAAATAGGCAGCGCAGAGTTTTTTGCGCCAGAAACACGCACCTCACCGCGTAGGGGCTGCCCACCGGTGATCATTAATTTATCCATGCAGAGGGCTCCGACTTAACCTTGTAAGGCCTGCCATTGTTCAGGGGTATAGGCTTTGATGGTGAGGGCATGAATACTGCCATCCGCAATACGCTCAGCCAGGGTGGCATACACCATCTGCTGTTTTTTGACGGGGCTCAGGCCTGCGAATGCGGGACTAATCACCACCACCTGAAAGTTGCAACCTTCACCCTCAGGCAATACCTGGGCATCAGCGATACCCGCCTCAATAATTGACTTAACTTCTGACGCCTGCATTTTTACCTCTTCACCGCCTGCTCATACATGCACAGGCAGGACTTCATCTAAATCTGCCAATTCTGCCATAGCCGCCAAAGGGGCTGGCAGTGGCGAAAAAAGGATTTGCTGTTGCCGAGCCTGACCTGCTCGCATCACACACAACAGTAATGACAATACCACCATGCCTGAGGCACTCAAACGGCTCACATCCACTAAGACCTTGTCACCCATCTGGGCCAAAGCCTGCTCCGCTTGTTTGCGCCAAGTCTGCACGGTGTGTACATCGACTGCGCCTTCAAGCACTAAGGTATCGCCTTGCGCCTCAACCAGCATCGCCATTCCTTACTGTTTAACCGCAACCGTCCAGTTACGAATCACGGCATCCATGTCGTTACCTTCCCGATTCATTGCTTCAGCAAACTGATTGCGGAAGTTCAAACCGATGTTAATACCATCAATCACCGCGTTATAAATCTGCCAACCACCATTCTTGTTATGCAGGCTGTAATCGATGCTATAGACCTTGCCATCAGCAGAGGACATCTCCATCCGAATGCTGGCCTTACCTTCCTTGTCTTTACCCAAGGTCGGCAGCAAACGATAGCCTGACAGCTCAAATGCCTGGGCCGCTTTGGCAAAGGTGCGTACTACCGTGGTCTTAAACTGCGCAGAGAAAGCTTCACGCTGAGCGGCATCCGCCCGCCGGTAGTGTGGCCCCATTACTCCTTTAGCAATGGAGTCAAAATCTACTACCTGGGTCAGCACATCATCCACCTGCTGATAAACCTGGTCGAATGCCGCAGGCTTACGCATTTCCGGATTACGCATCACCACCAGCAAAGATTCAGTGGTTGTGACGATGACTTGTTCAGCCTCACTGCGAACTTCCGCCTGGGAGACTCCCCACCCTAATGCCGCTACCGCTACCAGCAAACGGCCAACCGCTTTCAACATCTGTCTCATCCGTTTCTCACGATCTTTACTGTTTTGCCTGACTGGACAAGAACTTGCCAATCAGGTCTTCCAAGACCAACGCAGACTGGGTGAACTCAATTTCATCCCCATCCTGCAAGGTTTCTTCATCCGCACCAATCTGGATACCTATGTACTGCTCACCCAGCAAACCAGAGGTCAGAATCATGGCTGAACTGTCCTGGCTAAGGTAATCCACGTGTTTAAACACATCCAGGGTCACCTTAGCGCGAAAATCACTCGGATCCAGCTCAATCGCACTCACCCGCCCTATTACAACACCGGACAGAGTGACTTTAGAGCGCACTTTAAGGCCGCCGATATTATCAAAGCGAGCATGGACTTGATAGGTAGGCTCATTAGCCGCAAAGGTTAACCCACTCACTTGCAACGCCAACACCAATAAAGCCGCAAAACCAGCCAGCATAAAAGCGCCGACACCAATTTCCAGGGTTCGCATGCGCATATTAAAAGTCTCCAAACATCAGCGCGGTCAACACAAAATCCAAACCAAGAATGGCAAGAGAGGAGTAAACGACCGTTTTAGTTGTCGCCTGACTAATCCCTTCCGAAGTCGGTACCAGGTCATATCCCTGAAACACCGCGATCCAAGTCACCACAAAGCCAAATACTAGGGCTTTCACAATGCCGTTGAGTACATCTTCTTTAAACTCAACCGCCGCCTGCATATTGCTCCAGAAGGCCCCAGCATCAACGCCCAGCCAATCCACACTGACCAATACACCGCCCCATACCCCCACCACACAGAAAATCATCGACAGCAGTGGTAAAGAAATAAACCCTGCCCAAAAACGCGGAGCAACTATTCGACGTAGCGGGTCGACTCCGATCATTTCCATACTGGACAGTTGTTCAGTCGCTTTCATTAAGCCAATTTCAGCGGTTAAAGCAGAACCCGCTCGCCCCGCAAATAGCAAAGCCGTCACCACAGGCGCGAGCTCACGGGTCAGGGTTAAAGCCACCATCTGCCCCACTGCCTGTTCAGTGCCGTAGTCAACCAAAATGGTATAACCCTGCAGCCCTAGCACCATGCCGATAAAAAGCCCAGACACTACAATAATGACCAGTGACAGGACACCGACAAAGTGCAACTGTTTTAACAAGAGAGGGAACTGCGCCCCCCAGGCAGGTCGCGCAATAAGGGCTTGCAGCAAGAACATGCCTGAGCGTCCCAGTGCAGCTGCCACATCTAGCCCTTGGCGCCCCAAACGTCCAATCCAGTTGATCATCAGGCTTAGTTTCCTTGAGGCCGCAACAAGTCATCCGCCAATGACGGTGCTTTATAGTGGAAAGGTACCGGTCCATCCGGCAGCCCTTTAATAAACTGACGCACCTGCTCTGACTGAGCCGCCCGCAGCTCATCTGGGGTACCCTTGGCAATTACTTTAGAGTCTGAAATAACGTACACGTAGTCTGCAATGCTGAAAGTTTCCGGAATATCGTGAGACACCACGATCGCCGTGTGGCCGAGTGATTTATTGAGCTGACGAATCAGTTTAACCACCACCCCCATGGCAATAGGATCCTGCCCAGCAAAGGGCTCGTCATACATCACAATATCGGGATCTAGCGCAATTGCCCGCGCCAACGCCACTCGCCTTGCCATTCCCCCTGACAGCTCCGATGGCATCAGTTGACTGGCACCACGCAACCCCACGGCCTGCAGCTTTAACAACACCAAATCACGGATCATTTCCTCCGGCAACTCAGTGTGCACCCGCAATGGGAAGGCTACATTCTCATATACGCTTAAGTCCGAAAACAGTGCCCCTGATTGAAACAGCATTCCCATTCGTGAGCGCACTGCAAACAATTCGTGACGCTTCAGCCGAGCAATATCTTGCCCCGCCACTTCGATACTGCCCGCATCCGGCTTCAACTGCCCGCCAATCAGGCGCAGCAACGTTGTCTTACCGGTACCGCTGGGGCCCATAATGGCTGTAATGCGTCCTTTGGGAATATCGAGATCAACGTTCGCATAAATCGGACGCTCACCGCGATAAAAGCTCATCCCCCGCACCTTCACAATGGCTTCCATGGGTTGCTCGGCCATCTGGTACTGTCTCCAACACGTCAAAGGCGCACACTATAACATGACCTGGGCAGGCTCAAAATCCTCCCTAGCCAGCCCATACTTTCTTATACAAGGGCTTACCTGTGCATACACAATTATTCAGCCCGCTTGCCAAGGCGTGCTATGATCCTGGCCACTTTCGATTTGCAGCCAGTTTAGTATTCACCTGATGACAGTCGCATTTAACTTCCTCGCCAGCGCCCAGCGCACTATTGCATTGGAGCAAGAGGCCATTGCCAATCTTTCCACTCTGCTGGATGAGCACTTTAACCAAGCCTGCCAGCGCCTATTAGCCTGCCAGGGACGCATCGTCGTCATCGGCATGGGCAAATCAGGTCATATTGCCCGCAAAATAGCAGCCACCTTGGCCAGTACCGGCTCACCTGCTTTCTTTGTCCACCCTGCCGAGGCCAGCCATGGTGATCTAGGCATGATCACTCGTAGCGATGTGGTCATGGCCATCTCAAACTCCGGAGAGACCCCCGAGGTCATCAGCCTGTTGCCGCTAATCAAGCGCCTACACATACCTTTAATCAGCATGACCGGTGCGCCCCAATCCACTTTGGCCCTGGCAGCCGATGCCCACCTCAATATCAGTGTACCGCAAGAAGCCTGCCCACTTGGCCTGGCCCCCACTTCAAGCACCACCGCCACTCTGGTAATGGGTGACGCCCTGGCGATTGCCCTGCTGGAGGCACGGGGCTTTACCGCGGAAGATTTTGCTTTCTCTCATCCCGGTGGCAGCTTAGGGCGTAAGCTGCTACTCAAGGTGGCGGATATCATGCATCAAGGAGAACGCGTACCCCAGGTGCGCACGGGAAGTCTATTGCGCGATTCCTTACTGGAAATGACTCGTAAAGGCTTAGGTCTGACAACCGTGGTGGATGAGCAAGGTAAACTGTGCGGCATTTTTACCGATGGTGACCTTAGACGCACGCTGGATCAACAGTTAGACCTGCACAGCCTGCACATTGACGCCGTCATGACCCGCCAAAGCAAAACGGCCTCACCGGAGATGCTGGCCGCCCAAGCCCTGAACCTGATGGAGCAATACAGCATCAGCGCGCTGATCGTGGTAGAACAACAACGCCCCGTTGGGGTTATCCACATTCACGACCTCATCAAAGCCGGAGTCGTTTAAGCATGAGCATTCCAGACAACGCCCTACGTGAGCGGGCCAGCCGGATCAAACTCCTCATTATGGATGTGGATGGTGTGCTCACCGATGGCAGCCTCTACTTCACCGATGAAGGTCATGAGCTTAAGGCCTTTAACAGCCTGGATGGCCACGGCATCAAAATGCTGCATCAAGCTGGTATTGCGACTGCCATCATTACTGGGCGGCGTTCTGCCCTGGTGGCTAAACGGGCCAAAGATCTGGGCATTCCCCATCTATTCCAAGCCCGAGAAGACAAGCTCAACGCCTTGGAAGAGTTACTGGAAGACCTGCAAATCAGCCTGGATGAAATTGCCTATATTGGCGATGACTGGCCAGATCTGCCGATTATCTGCCGCGTCGGCCTGGGAGTCACGGTGCCTAACGCGGCGCCGGCATTACTTGAGCACGCCCACTGCTGCACCCAACGCCAGGGGGGACGTGGTGCAGTGCGTGAATTATGCGAACTCATCCTGGCTGCGCAAGACAAACTGAATGCCAGCCTTGCCCCTTACCTGGAGTAAGCGCGCGTGATGTCGCTGAAAAACCGCCTGATCCTTGGCTTGGCCATGCTCCTAGCAGCGATGGCACTACTGCGTTTTGAACTCAGAAGCCCCGATCAACCCATACTCAGCTTACAAACACTGGATGGGGAAACCGCTGACGCCTACCTGCTTAGCGTACATAGTCAACGCTTTGATACCGAAGGCAAACTCAGTTCCGAGCTGCATAGCCCGCGGATAGATCACTTTGCAGGCCAAGCGCTCAGCCTGTTACAAACTCCGCGCTTCCTCAGCTACGGTGAACAGAACCTCTGGCAAGCTACCTCCCTGCATGGTCGCTACCGGGATGATGGTTCCTGGCTGGAACTGATTGACGAAGTGGACATTCAGCGCCTGGATAACACTTCTACTCCTCCGCGCCTGCGTACACCTTGGTTAGCGATAGAGCCACCTAACAAACTTGCGCATAGTGACCGAGAGGTCACGCTCACTGATGCCAATGGCATTACCGAAGCCATCGGAATGCGCCTAAACTGGCAAAGCGAACAACTTGAACTCCTTTCACAGGTACGTGCCCGCTATGAAACTAAACACTAAAGCTCTGGGGCTGCTACTAGGCCTGCTTCCAGCCTTGACCCAAGCGCTCCCGGAAGACCGTGAACAGCCGGTGCATATCACCGCTGACCAAGCCGCGCTGGACGATGCCAAGGGTATCGTTACCTACACCGGCAATGTTCTCATCACTCAAGGCAGCCTCAAAATCGAAGCGGATAAAGCCGTGTTATACCTTGAGCAGGGTGAACTGGTTAGAGCTGAAGCCTTTGGCAAACCGGCTCATTATCAACAACAGCCAAAAGCCAAAGATCCCCTAACCCACGCCTATGGCGATGTCATTGAATACAAGGTGAAAGAAGATACCCTCACCGCCAATGGCCAAGCCAAGCTCACCCAAAACCAAGACACCTTTACAGGCGCCCGTATCCACTACGATATTGCCAAGGGGCTGGTCAATGCCTATAGCGGCAAACAGAGTGGGCAACGGGTAGAAATGGTCCTTCAGCCGAAGAAAAAGAATTAACCATGCGCGAACTACACGCCCAGCACCTGGGTAAAAGCTACAAACAGCGGCAGGTAGTCAAAGACGTTTCGCTCAAGGTGAAGCAAGGCCAAGTAGTTGGCCTGCTTGGCCCCAATGGCGCAGGCAAAACCACCTGTTTTTATATGATGGTGGGCATCGTTGCAGCCGATAAGGGATGCATCAGCCTTGATGGACGTGACCTAAGCGCCAGCCCAGTGCACGAACGCGCCCAAGCCGGCATTGGCTATTTACCCCAGGAAGCTTCGGTATTTCGCAAGCTCAGTGTGGCCGATAACATTCTTGCCATTCTGGAAACCCGTACCGACCTTTCCCCCCAGCAACGCCAGCAACAGTTAGAACAACTGCTGGAAGAGTTCCACCTTACCCATCTCAAGTCCAGCCTGGGTATGAGCCTGTCAGGGGGGGAACGACGCCGGGTAGAAATTGCTCGTGCCCTAGCACTTGATCCCAGTTTTATTTTGCTGGATGAACCCTTTGCTGGCGTGGATCCTATTTCCGTGGCGGATATTCAAAAAATTATTCAGCACCTGAAAGCCCGCCAGCTAGGCGTCCTGATCACTGACCACAATGTCCGTGAAACTCTAGCTATTTGCGATCATGCTTACATCGTCAATGAAGGCACTATTCTGGCGGAAGGCGATGCCGAAGCGATCCTCAATAACCAGCAAGTACGCCAAGTTTATCTGGGCGAACACTTCCGCTTTTAAGAACAGCGCTGCCGGAGCATCGCTTTTCCTAGCCAGGGCCACTAGAATGCAAAGACCCCTGAATTCGATGAAGAGTTGAGTAGCATCTTCCATCCTTATGAAACCCGCTCTACAACTAAAAATCGGCCAACAGCTGACCATGACCCCCCAGCTGCAGCAAGCCATCAAGCTTCTGCAGCTTTCCACCCTGGATTTGCAACAGGAAATTCAGGCCGCCCTGGACAGCAACCCCCTTCTTGAGTTGGAAGAAGAGCAGGACTATGCCGCAGCCACGCCTGACTATGAACAAGGCCTGCAAGAACTGGACAAACAACTCAGCGCCGCAGAACCAGGCAATCAAAGTGAAACCGATAGTGATTGGGTGAACGATATCCCTGACGAACTGTCGGTAGACAGCAACTGGGAAGACACCTTCACCAGCAGCTTACCTGCCAGTCACGATAGTGAAGGTTATGATTTTGAATCTCGCACTGGTACCGCAGAAAGCTTGCAGTCCCATTTGGAGTGGCAACTTAACCTTACCCCCATGACGGATCGCGACCGTCTAGTTGCCACGGCCATCATCGACAGCATTTCTCCTGAAGGCTATCTCACTTCCAGTCTGGAAGATCTACATGAAAGCCTGCACGATCCGGAAGATGAAGACCCCCTGGAGCTTGACGAAGTTGTTGCGGTCTTACACCGTATCCAACAGTTTGACCCCCCAGGGGTAGCAGCTCGTGACCTGGGTGAGTGTTTGTTAATCCAGCTACGTCAACTGGCTGCGGATACTCCTTGGCGTGAGCAAGCGATGCAGATTGTGGCAGAGCATTTACAGCTACTCGGCACCCGGGACTATGCCAATTTACTCCGACGCACCAAGCTCAGCGAAGCCGAGCTAGCTGAAGTCATTCAGTTGATTCAATCCCTCAATCCCCGCCCTGGCGCCAGCATAGAAAGTGGCGACTCAGAGTATGTAGTGCCTGATGTGGTGGTCAGCAAGCGACAGGATGTCTGGCATGTTGAACTCAATCCAGATGCCATGCCCAAGCTCAGAGTCAATCACAGCTATGCCAGCTTGATCCGTCGCGCCGATAACAGCAGTGATAATACCTATCTAAAAAACCAGCTGCAGGAAGCTCGCTGGTTTATTAAAAGCCTACAAAGTCGTAATGACACTCTACTCAAAGTGGCAACCAAAATTGTTGAACTGCAACTCGACTTTTTTGAACAAGGAGAGGAGGCCATGCGACCGATGGTACTGGCAGATATTGCCCAAGCCGTCGAAATGCATGAATCAACCATCTCACGCGTCACTACCCAAAAATACATGCATACTCCGCGCGGAGTATTTGAGCTGAAGTTCTTCTTCTCCAGCCATGTAGGTACCAGCGATGGAGGCGAGGCCTCCTCGACCGCGATTCGCGCCATGATCAAAAAACTGATCGCCGAAGAACCGCCCAAAAAACCGCTCAGTGACGCCAAGTTAGCAACATTACTTGAAAAACAAGGTATTAACGTCGCCAGACGCACCGTTGCCAAGTACCGAGAAGCAATGAACATTCCACCTTCAAATGAACGCAAACGTTTGATTTAACCCCATAAAGCGGGGTTGACGGAGCACCAGGAGTTGGTGCTATATAGAGACTAACTAGGGATCACCCACCAGCAACTCAGGAGAGTGCTATGCAGATCAATATTACTGGCCATCAGCTGGAACTCACCGCAGCCCTCACTGACTACGTGCACTCCAAATTTCAAAAGCTGGAGCGTCACTTCGACAACATCACCAACGTGCAGGTAACCCTCACCGTAGAAAAGCAGCGTCAAATTTCGGAAGCGGATGTGCACATCGCTGGCGGCCAGCTGTTTGCCACCAACGAAGCAGCTGATATGTATGCCGCCATTGATGGCTTAATCGACAAACTGGATCGTCAACTGCTCAAGCACAAAGAGAAAAACCAAGATCGTATGCAAGGTGCCATGGCGCGCTAACTCTTCTTTATGCAACTTGAATCCATCCTCAGTGAAGGCTGCACCCTAAACGGTGCAGCCTGGGGCAGTAAAAAACGTGTCCTCGAACAAGCCAGCTCTTTGCTGGCTTCTCAATATCCCAACCTTGATCTGGATGATATCTTCAACGGCCTGATTGGTCGTGAACGCCTAGGGAGTACTGGTCTGGGTGATGGCATTGCCATTCCTCACTGCCGTCTCGAAGGCTGCGAACAAGTCATAGGGGCATTAATCCATTTGGCTGAGCCAGTCGACTTCGACGCCCGCGATGGTCAACCTGTTGACTTGGTATTTGTCTTAATCGCCCCAGAACAAGCCCATGACTCCCATCTACAAGCATTAGCCAGTGTGGCATCGTTGATGCAAAGTGCTGACAACCGGGCACGACTGCGTCGTGCTGACAGTGACAGTCACCTTTATCGTACCGCGGTAGGGCTAGCTTAATGCGCTTAATTATCATCAGTGGTCGCTCAGGCTCCGGTAAAAGTACGGCACTACATGTACTCGAGGACCTGGGTTACTACTGTATTGATAATTTACCGGTTGAACTGTTACTCCCTCTTTGCGAACAAATTCGTCGCGATAAGGAAAACTCCGCCAGCGAAGAAAAACGCCTACTGGCAGTCAGCATTGATGCGCGCAACCTACATGCCGGCCTGAAGCTGTTACCAGGTTTACTACCTGAATTGGAAAATCTGGGTGTACAGGTTGAGGTGCTCTATCTGGATGCAGAAGAAAGCGTACTGCTACAACGCTTTAGCGCTACTCGTCGCAAGCATCCGCTGTCGACTCCTGAGCGCAGCTTACAAGAAGCACTACGAGCAGAGCGTCAGCTACTACAACCGATTGCCAATTGTGCTGCGTTGACCATTGATACTACTCGCATGACGCTCTATGACCTGCGAGATATGGTGCGCATTCGCGTTGCCGCCCGGGAACAAGAACTGGCGGTGCTATTTTTATCTTTTGGCTTCAAGCACGGCGTTCCTTTGGATGCCGACTTGGTATTCGATGTACGCTGCTTGCCTAACCCCCACTGGATTCCTCAGCTACGTGGTCATACCGGTAAAGAGCAGCCGGTGATAGATTATCTCAGCCACGAGCCCGCCGTGGTCAAAATGGAGCAAGACCTGTGTCATTTTTTAACCAGCTGGTTACCCTCCTATGAGCAAAACAATCGCGCCTATGTAACAGTGGCTATTGGCTGTACTGGCGGGCAACATCGCTCAGTATTTTTGGCGGAACGTCTTTTTGCTCACTTCGCTGCAGAACGCCCCAATATTCAGGTCAGACATCGGGAGTTAGACTGACATGCTCGAACAACGCATCACGCTAATTAATAAACTTGGCCTGCATGCCCGAGCCACTGCCAAGCTGATTAATGTTACCACCCAATTCAGTAGCAAAATTATGATGGGCCGTAGCCCAGATCGCCTGGTGGATGCGAAAAGCATCATGTCCGTGATGCTACTCGCTGCCAGCAAAGGCACCGAACTGTACTTCCAGATCGAAGGCAACGACGAGACTGAAGCCTGGCAAGCCATTGAGGAAATCATCCTGCAACGCTTTGGTGAAGAAGAGTAATCTCACCCCGCCCCTGCTAACACGCCAAATATCGCCGCTTTGCCGCGGCTAGATTTCTTCCCCCGCCAGCCTTACATATAATGGGCACGCCCTATGCAGGCTAGGCATGCATTTGACCACCCGCTGTATTGAAAGGACTTCCCATGGCAACGACGCTGGCAAAGAGTCATCTCGACATTCTCAATGAAGCCTTAGAAGCCGGCCAGCTACAACAAGTCCGGCGCTTGCTCAATGTCAGCCTGAAACCCGCCGATGTTGCCCACCTACTCGAGTCCTCACCACCACGTGAACGCAGTGTACTCTGGAGCCTGGTTGACCAGGAAAACGAAGGGGAAGTCCTCCAGTATCTCAGCGATGACCTGCAAGAGACCTTCCTGAGTGAAATGAATGCAGAAGAGCTGGTTGCCGCTCTTGAGCATATCGATATCGACGATATTGCCGACATGCTGCAAAACCTGCCCAGTACCCTGACGGCAGAAGTGCTGCGTTCGATGGACCAACAAGACCGTGAGAGACTAGAGCAGGTACTCTCCTATCCGGAAGATACTGCCGGCGGTCTAATGAATACAGATACCATTACCGTCCGTCCTGATATCAGTGTGGACACGGTATTACGTTATTTGCGCCGTCATGATGAAATTCCTTCTATGACGGACAGTATCTTTGTCGTCAGCCGTAAAGATGCTTTTATCGGCGTGCTGCCACTAGCAAAAATCCTGGTCAGTGACCCTGAGATGATGGTACGAGAGGTAATGGATACCGATGCCATTACCATTTCCGCCGATACCCCTGATACCGAAGTAGCCAAACTATTCGAACGACACGATCTGGTCTCTGCGCCTGTAGTCGATCCAGAAAGCAAACTATTGCTCGGCCGAATCACCATCGACGACGTGGTCGACGTTATCCGTGAAGATGCCGAACACTCCATGATGAGTATGGCGGGCTTGGATGACGATGAAGATACCTTTGCCCCGGCTCTCAAAACCACCAAACGCCGGGCCGTATGGCTGGGCATTAACCTAATCACTGCCTTTATTGCCTCCGCTGTGATTGGTATTTTTGAAGCGACCATTCAGCAGGTTGTGGCTTTGGCGGTACTAATGCCCATTGTTGCTAGCATGGGGGGGATTGCAGGTAGCCAGGCCCTAACGTTGATCATTCGCGGTCAGGCACTCGGCCAGGTGGAACGCTCCAATGCCGGCTGGCTGCTCAATCGCGAACTCATTGTTGGCAGTTTGAACGGCATCCTCTGGGCCATTGTGATTGGCATTGCTGCCATTCTCTGGTTTGAAGACACCACCATCGGCATCGTAATCGGAGCTGCCATTGTCATAAACTTGATTGCCGCCGCCCTGGCCGGTACCCTGCTGCCGGTATTACTCAAAGCCTGGAATATCGACCCCGCCCTGGCTGGCAGTGTAATCTTAACCACCATTACCGATGTGGTTGGCTTTATGTCCTTTCTAGGACTGGCCACCCTTTTCTATGCCTGATTTGGATAAGACATGCAGGACTGGCAACAACACGATCAAGAAGACGAAGGCCCCACCAAATCTGAGCTAAAGCGCCAGATGGAGGCCCTGCAAAAACTGGGGCAAAAGCTCACCACCCTGCCCAACGAGCAACTGGCCAAGGTGCCTATGAGCGACACCCTGGCCAAGGCTGTCGCCGAGCATAAACGCCTCAAGCAAGGGGAAGCTAAGCGGCGCCACCTGCAATATATTGGCAAGGTGATGCGCTCAGAAGATGCCGAGGCCATTACTCTAGTCGTTGAACGCTTTGAAGCAGGGTCCCAAGCCTACACCCAACACTTCCATCGCCTTGAACGCTGGCGTGATCGCTTACTGAGTGAAGGCAACGAGGCCACCGCCGAGCTATTAGCACAGTACCCAGCGTTTGAAGCCCAGCATTTACGCCAGCTCATTCGCAATGCTCAACGCGAACAAGCAGCCAATAAGCCGCCAGCCAGTGCGCGCAAGCTGTTTCAGTATCTGCGTGAAGTGATCGAAGCGGCGGAATAATTCCCAGACTTCAAACTGAAAAAACTAGGGGTAGCCATGGTTACCCCTACACGCTGATTCTGCACCCCGCTACTATCAATCTTCCACTGAACAGCCTTCCACTGAAAAAGTCGGCAAACGCAGGTGTTGCATAATCGGCATTTGCGCCCTTACTTCCTGCAAACGAGCAGGGTCGAGTAACGCCTCCACCACCCCAGGCCCTTGTGCCAAGCGGTTCAACACCTGTCCCCAGGCATCCACCACCATGGAGTCGCCAGAGGTCGTGCGGGTTTCCGTGTGCACACCACCCTGATTAGCCGCCAACAGGACACATTGAGTCTCAATGGCACGGGCACGGACTAATACCTCCCAGTGGGCATCCCCCGTGCGTTTAGTAAAAGCACTTGGCAAGGCAATCAAGCTCGCCCCCTGCTGGCGGTAGTAACGAAACAGTTCAGGGAAACGCAAGTCATAACAGACTGCCATACCAAGACGCCCCCAAGGAGTATCCACCCATACAGGCTGATCACCCGGTTCTATCTCACGGGACTCCTGATAGCTACCCTGTGCATCCGCTACCTGTACGTCAAACAGATGGATTTTGTCGTAGCGAGCAACCTCTTCCCCATCCGGACTTATTAACAAACTAGCTGCTCGCACCCGTCCCTCAATCACACTGCCATCTGGGCGCCGAGCACAGGGTAGCGTTCCAGCCAGAATCCATAGGTTGAGTTTACGTGCCTGCTCCCGTAAAAAGCTGCGAATAGGGCCATCAGCATCGCGCTCCTGCCAGCCATACTCCAGCATCTTACCGGTACTAAAGACGGCAAAATTCTCCGGCAATACCGCCAGCCCAACCCCCTGTTTCGCTGCCCAGCGTAATAGCTGTTCAGCCTGCCGCAGGTTCGCCGTCACATCCGGCTTGCTGACCATTTGAATCACAGCAACTGCTTTCATTGCCCACCCTCCGGAAACCCTGTGGCGCCTACCAGTTTAATTTCTTCCTGCCCTAACTTACCCTGCACACTGTAGCTAACTGTTGTTAATTTACTCAGACTATCACCGGTAAGCTTATCCAAGACAAAGAGCGCTCCCCCTACTTGTGGCACTCCAGCCAAGAGTGCAGCAAGCGGCAATGCACTGGTGAGCGGCAAAGCCAGGGTCACCCGGTGGTCCACTTCGTCCTTAACCAAATCCAAACTGCCCTCGGCAGCAATTTTGGCCCCAGGCCCCTCCACCAAAGTGGGTTCGCTGGTAAAAAGCACTCCTTGCTTCATTTGCAACAAACTACGCCAACGGTCATAACTGATTCCCGAACTAAAGAGATCGCGAAAATCAAAAGCTAGACGGCGCCCGATCTGGGTGAAGTTAAAGATATTGAATATTTTTAGTGCCTGGCTCTCTGCACCGACTTTCAGAATTTCACCCTTGTGCAACTGCAAATCCAAGCTACCGTCAGTAAAAGCCAGGGCAAAAGCCGCTGGCGATCCACTCCAACCTAGGTCCGACTGTAACGTCCACTGTTGGCTAGTGAGAGAGCGAGCATAGCCGGCGGACTCCAACCAATGCCCCACATCCTTGCCGGCAAGATTTAGCATCACACTGGAATTAGCGGCTTGCCCCGCCTGCCAACTCAACTGCGCATCCAAACGGTGTTGAGGCCAATCGGCCCGAATTTTCTGCCAGCGGTAACCCTGCTCGCTCGGCTGTCCCTGCACTTGCCATTGACCAAGCGGCCATTGCCCGAGCTTAAAATCCCCCAGTTCAATTTGCATTGCCGGCCATTGCTGCGGGCGCCACTCCGCCCAAGGGTCCTGCCAAACAGGCGGTTGATTGTTGTCAGTCTCAGGGGGGGCTGGCAGCCACAGGTGGCTGAGATGTGCTTGCCACAACTGAGGGTGGAAGCTGAGCTGGCCAGCAATACGCTCTCCCTGCAAACTCACTTGACTGCGGTTGTCCTGGCGCTGCAACTCAATAGCCAGCTTACCCCAGTCCTGTTCTCCTAGCAGCAGGGCCGCCGTTTCCACTTTGGCCTGCACAGGCAAACTGGGCAAGCCCGGTGCCTTCGCCCAACTTAACGCTAACCACTGCGCGGGTTGCCACTGCAAGAGTTTGGCTTCCAGGCTAATACCTTCCGCTTTTCGCCACTGCGCCACCCCGGCATTCAGTTTAACCTCTGCCTGCTGTAATCCCTTTTCGCCCATCCGTAGACGGGCACTCAGGGTTTCAGCATCCAAAGCCACCCGCAGTGGTTGCTCTGGCCACAGACGTATATTCAAACCACGACTTTGCTGCGCTGTTTTACCCAGGGGAGAGGGGAGCGCCAGCTCCACGCCTTGCAAATCGGAACTGATCTGAATCGCTTCACAATCTTCGTGACTGCAGAAGTTTTTCTCCACCTGCCAGGCAAGCGGCCCCCTGGCCCATTCCGGTAATGGCCAGTCCAACCATTTGGCTAACTGCTGCAATTCATGTTGACCCGTCACCTGCAGGCTAATGGCCTGATGGCGCCCTGGCTGTAAGGTCGCATTGACCGTATTGTCCAACCATTTCCCCTGCAATGGCTGGCGGGTATAGAGGCCCTTATCCTGCTGATAGTACAACTGCCCCTGTACCTGGCTGAGGTTGAGGTTGGCGAGTGGCAAGGCTAAGCGCTTGGCATCCACCTGTGCCTCGACCGCCAATTCCAATGGCTTGGTATCGCTCAATAAAGGTAATGCCAACTGCACCTGCCCCTGACTCTGCCCCTCCAGACTAAGCTGAGCTAAGGCATCCAGTTTGGGGCTAATGGGCATACCCTGCAAAAACGCCTGCACCTGGGGCAGACTGGCCTGGTAGCGGCTATCAATACCTAACCGCTTGTCTCCTTCCGCCAAGGGCCAACGCACGGCGATCTGTTGCAACTCCAAACCACCTAACTGGCCTCGGTCCGCACTCACCTGCAGTTCATCATTATGCAAGTAGAGCTGTAAGCCTGCCTGCTCTAACGCCGGCCACTGCGGCGAGAACTGTAAACGCGCCTGGGCCAGCTCCAGATACAGCTGCATCCCATGGGCTAGCCACTGCGGATCTTCCCGGGTAACACCATCATAAATAAAGGCCCCGCGCCGCACCTGGGCATCTATTTGCCCCTGCTGCAACCATTGCCACAGACTCGGATCAATCTGTTTGTCCGGCACCAACTCCAGTCCCTGGCTGCCTTCGGCATTTTGTAGGCCAATTACCAAGCTAAAGTGAGAGGGAGCATCGTCCTTGGGAATACTCAAGGCAAAACGCCCCTTGGCATCCAGTCCTGGACGCTGCAGGCGCAGTGCACTGGTATTGAGCCAGACCCCATCTTCCTGCATCCGCCAACCAATTACCCCCTGAGCCTGCTCAAAGCGCCAACCAGGGGTATAGAGTTCAGGAAAAGCCATCGCAAAGGGAGCGCCATCCAGACTGACCTGGCCACCCTGCTCCGTCAGCCAGAGGCTGGCCCGCTCAACCTGCAGCTGCGGAATATTCTGCGTAGCCTGGGTATGTACTTGATCAAGGTCCGCCGTTAATGACCATTCCTGCTGCCATTGCAACAACAGATTACGCAGATGGCCACGGGCCGCTAACGGAATCAGGGTCTGGCTAACCTGCGCATCGGCAAACTGCTGCTGCGCCAACCATTGCCACACCCCAGCCAACTCCACTTGATTGATAGTGAGGCGTTGACGCCCTTGCTCCCAAGTCACGTTCAGTGGTGTTGTCTGCTGCCCCACACTTTGTTGCCAGTTTAATTGATGCAATCCCCACCACTGACGGTGGCCGTCATACACCACTTGACTGCGCACCTGCTGCCAATTGACCTGATTCTGCGCAGACTGCCAACGTAATTGCGACAAATCGACAAAACCATTGGCACTTTGCAGTTGCTTATCGGCCCAATCAAACCATAGCTCAGCTCCACCTTTAAGCTGCCACTGCGCCAACGCCGGCCACTGTTGCTGATAGGCTTGCCACCAGCTGTGATAGGATTGCTCGGGTAAACGCAGGTAGCCCTGCCCCTGCTTGGCATTGCCCTGCCATTGCAACTCAAGTGCCTGGGCACCAGCCAAAGCTAACTGGATACGCCCTTCACTCTGCCCCTCAGCCAATGGCTGCTGATAGCCTTGCAATTGCCAGCGTTGGCCACGATAGGTGAACTGCACCCGCTCTAGCTGAATTGGCACCGCCAGCAGCCAAGGCGCCATTGCAGGCCAATTCAGCTGCAACCCTGCAGCATCCTGTCCGGCAGTAACCTGCAGATCAGCACCCTGCACTTGCAAGCTGGTAAAGATGGGGCGGAATGAGTACAGGCTGCGCACCACATCCCACTCTAACCACAGCTGCTCTAACTGTTGCTCTTGCCACTGCAAGCCCTGTAACTGTAAGGATAAACGCCCTCCCTGCCAGCCGGTATGCAGGCGCTGCCAGTTGAGGTTGACCCCCAGTTGTGCCTGCAACAGCGGAGCCCACCAGGGCAGGCTATGCCAGGCGGCGACGAAAAGCGCCAACAAACCCAGCCATAGCCATAACAGCCATACCAACAGATGCCCTAGAGGGCGCATTAGCTTACCTGCCTTGGTCATCATCAACGCTTAACGCAGCACCACATCAAACTGCTCAATGGTGTAGAGAGGTTCAATCTGGAAACGAATGGTTTTTTCGATAAAGGCTTCCAACTCAGCTACCCGGTCAGACTCTTCATCCAATAACTTATCGACCACCGCCTGGTTGGCCAACACCAAGTAAGACTCGGTGTTATAAGCACGGTGCTGCCGCAGAATATCGCGAAAAATCTCATAGCAGACGGTTTCCGGGGTTTTTAACATGCCCCGCCCCTGACACACCGCACAGGGCTCACAGAGCACCTGCTCCAAACTCTCGCGGGTTCGCTTGCGGGTCATCTCCACCAGCCCCAGCTCCGACACCCCGGTAACCTTGCACTTGACGTGATCCTTTTCCAGCACCTTCTCCAGGGTACGTAATACCTGACGCTGATGCTCCGGATCCTCCATATCAATGAAGTCGAGGATAATAATGCCGCCGAGATTACGTAGGCGCAGCTGTCGGCCAATCGCAGTCGCCGCCTCAAGATTAGTTTTAAAGATGGTCTCTTCCAGATTGCGGTGACCAACGAAAGCACCAGTGTTGACGTCTACCGTGGTCATCGCCTCAGTCTGATCGAAAATCAGGTAACCGCCGGATTTCAGCGGCACTTTTCGACCAAGCGCACGTTGGATTTCATCTTCGACATTGTAGAGGTCAAAAATAGGCCGCTCACCAGGGTAATACTCCAAGCGGTCGACGATTTCCGGAATCAGTTTGCTAACGAACTCACCCGCCTTTTGATAAGTCTCACGGGAGTCGATGCGGATTTTTTCCACCTCCGGCGTCGCCAGATCACGCAGGATTCGCATATACAACGGCAAATCTTCATAGATCACCGTGGTCGGCTTGGCCGCTTCCATATGCTGTTGCAGGTTTTGCCATAGTCGGTGGAGATACTTCAAATCCTTGAGCAGGTCCGTCTCCCGCGCCCCTTCGGCCACCGTACGCACAATAAAGCCGCCAACATCGGTCTGGCCGCCTTCCCGCAGCAAATCCAGGTGCTGCTGTACACAGTTGCGCAGGCGCTCACGCTCCTGTTCATCCTCAATGCGCTGGGAAATACCGATATGCTCCGAGTAGGGCATATACACCAGATAACGGGAAGGAATGGAAATTTGCGTGGTCAATCTGGCCCCTTTGGAGCCGATCGGGTCTTTAGTGACCTGCACCACCAGCGCCTGTCCCTCACGTAACAGCTGACTGATGGGCTTATTCTCATCTTCTTTACTGGTGCGAATATCGGCAGTGTGGATAAAGGCCGCACGTTCCAGACCGATATCGACAAAAGCGGCCTGCATCCCTGGCAGCACCCTGACCACCTTGCCTTTATAGATGTTACCGACAATACCGAGCTTCGCCGCCCGTTCGATATACACCTCTTGCAGCATACCGTTTTCCACTACGGCCACCCGGGTTTCCATCGGGGTGAAGTTGATCAGAATCTCTTCGCTCATCACAGCTCGAACCTTGTGCTGGCGCGGGCTGAGGCGGCCCGCTGGAAATGAAAGGCCATTATAGCCATCCTCGCGCCTAAACAGCAGGGGCTAACGGTTTTGCACACAAGCCATTACGCAGTAAATGCACAGTATGGCACCAACCTTAGTCTTTATTACCTTAAGGTTTATTTCAGATTTGCCCTCCACATTGCCAATCAAATGACTTATTGATCAGGAGGGTGCCATGCACACCATCAGCAGACGTCAATTTCTCGCACTGAGCAGTGCCACCGTTATGGCATCAATGTTTCCCCTCAGCCTTCGAGCTCAAAGCACATTGAGGCCATTACCCATACCACGGGTTATTGATATGACAGCCTCTTCTGAGGCAACCGTTAACCTTATTCTGCGCGAATCTAATCATCACTTTGGCGAGGGGTTATCTGGCACCACCTTTGGCATTAACGGCACTTATCTAGGCCCACTCATCAGGCTCAAAAATGCACAAGCAGTTAATCTAAACGTTAAGAATCTACTCGCCGAGAGCACCACACTGCATTGGCATGGTTTGCATGTCCCTGGCGAGGTAGATGGCGGGCCTCAGCAAATGATCGCTCCCAATACAACCTGGCGCCCCTCCCTCGAAATCAAACAACGGGCATCCTTCAACTGGTACCACGCTCACCCCTGCGGAAAAACCGCAGAACATGTATACAAAGGCCTGGCTGGCCCTTTGATTGTCGAAGATAGCGACAGCCTCGCAACGGACCTTCCTCATACCTATGGCGTTGATGACTTTGTCATCGTCCTGCAAGACAAAATGTTCGATGACCAAGGCAAAATGTCCTACCAACTGACCGAAGAAATGCTATTAGAAGGTTTTGCAGGCAACACTCTACTCGTCAATGGCGTGCGATCTGGAGTAAGTGCACAGACTCCGCGTGGGTGGATTCGCTTACGCATTCTGAACGCCTCTAATGCACGCTCCATTGGTATTGCATTAGCTGATCAAGCCCCCCTGTGGGTCATTGCCAGTGATGGAGGCTTTCTATCTCAGCCCGTTGAAGTCGCCGGCCTGGCGATCCATGCGGGCGAACGGTACGAAGTTCTTCTTGACGGCTCAAACACCACCACGCTTGATTTGCTGTCGGTACTGGAAATTGAAGAGGGTCCGGAAGCCGAAGAAACAGAACCAGAAGAAGATGAAACTGACTTTGCTGATTTGATGGCAACCGGAGGCATAGGCTTGCCTAGCAAATTACTGATACGCTTCATCCAAGATCCCTTGCTGCCGGTAGCCTCGTCCGCCCACCTCCCACAGCGGCTTATACACCTTCCCCCTGCGGATGCCAGCACTGCGCTTCGTCAGCGTAATTTTGTACTCAATATGAATCTGGGCGCTGCACTTCATCAACTGCAGGGTACACACCAACAAAGCATGGGCATTAATGGCAAAGCGTTCGATATGACCAGGATAGATGAGCAGATTAAGCGCCAGGAAATGGAAGTATGGCGTTTTACCTCAGAGGACGAAGTGCATCCTATGCATATCCACGGCACTTCCTTTCGGATACTCCGTGTAAATGGCGCGCCTCCCCCTGAATATATGCAGGGCTGGAAAGACACTGTGGTAGTGGACGATGGTGGCGCGACGGAAGTGCTGGTTAGTTTTCCTCACTTAGCCAACCACCGTTTCCCTTATATGTACCATTGCCACCTATTAGAGCACGAAGACATGGGCATGATGGGCCAGTTTACTGTCAGCGACTAGCATCCCCATCAACACTGCACACCTTGTCTACCCCTGGATGCGCTGCCTCAGGCTTTGATAAGCCCCAGGAGCCAAGCCGCTCCAACGCCGAAAGGCGCGATAGAAGTTGGCAGTGTTGGCAAAGCCAAGCTGGTAGCTGATTTCCCCCATGCTGAGCCGCGCCTCCTGCAAGTAGCGGCAAGCCAATGCATAGCGGGCCTGGTCAGCGATTTGCTGAAAACTTAGCCCCTCCTGCTGCAGGCGCCGCTGCAGGGTTCGTCTTGACGTTCCTAGTAGTGGCGCCACCTGGGTCTGCAAGTTACGCGGCCACTGACTTTGCTGCAGAAGGGCCAGGTAAAGGCGCTTGCCCCAATATTGAGTGTCCAATTGCGCCAAATATGCCTGCAACAAATTCAGGTGAATACGTTGCAACTGGGGGTCTGCACCGGATAGCGGCTGCTGCAAAGCGGTCAACGGATAAACCAACTCCACTCCCTGTGCAGACTGCCACAGCAACTGACTACCCATCACCCGTTGCCAGCTTTGTTTGACACTCTCTGTGCTGGGGGGGTGTCCCGGCAGAGCAGCCTGAGTGGGGCGTAAACGTTGCGGATGTAAGTGGCGCACGGTCAAAGCAATGGTGGCCGCCAATAGCTGCCAATCTAATTCCGTTAAGGCATCCGCCAGCCCAGGCACACCACCAATCTGCAAGCGCAATTGGTCCTGTTCAAGTTGCAATTCAACCTGGTAAGCATCGGCAAACACCCGTACATAATCACGCAGCAATTCCAATGCCTGCAACAGTGAAGAGCTGGCCCAAATGGCAAAGCCCAACGCATACCAGGAGGGAGGACGCACCTGCTTGGCCACGACCAGAATAAAGTCTTCACGCTGACTCAACTGGCGTCCTTTCACCAACATTTGACTCAGTAAGCGCTGGCTGACGCGCTCATGACCACCGCCCCAATTGAAGCCTTTTGGTACCAACCCCTGCTGCTCCAACCCTCGATATTCCAGTAATCGCCCGGGCTCCACTCCACACAAACTCATACCCTGGCTGACTACGCCAAGCCAGGAGGCCAGCACCCCTGCTTCAATCGCCATCGTACTATCCTTTTTACCACATCCATTTAACGCTGCCTTTAGCGCTCAGGCATGGTGCCATCCGCCCATCAATAGCCTTGTCTTTATGCGCCATTTTGTTATCCCAGCTTAGCCAAGTGATTGAGTATTTGCCTCCCTCTTGTCACTTTGAAGGTCCAACAATAACAATCAAGGATGTCGACCATGCCTGTAAAATTACTGCCCAAAACCCCACAAGCCTATGATTATCCATTGCTGATCAAACGCCTGTTCATGTCCGCTGAACGCTTTGGTGCTGGCAAAGAAATCTGCTACCGCAACACAAATCGCTTTAGCTACCCGCAATTCTGTCAACGGGTTCGCCGTCTTGCTGCCGCTTTGCAGCAGGCAGGGGTGCAGGCCGGTGATACCCTGGCGGTACTGGACTGGGATAGTCATCGCTACCTTGAGTGTTACTTCGCCATCCCGATGCTTGGCGCAGTACTCCATCATGTCAATGTGCGCCTTTCCCCCGAACAAATTCACTACACCATGGAACATGCAGAAGACACCCTGGTGCTGGTGCATGACGACTTTGCTCCCTTACTCAGCAGCTTGCACAGCCGCCTCCCCCAGGTGCGTGGTTATATCCGTTTGAGTGATGATGACAGCAGTCAGGTGGCCGATTTGCCTTATCTGGGGGAGTATGAACAACTGCTGGATGCCGCCACGCCCTTGAGCGAGTTTGCCGACTTCAGTGAAGATGCCATTGCCACCACCTTCTACACCACCGGCACCACGGGCAATCCCAAAGGGGTGTTTTTCAGCCACCGTCAACTGGTGCTCCACACCCTTAACATGGTCGGCATGCTCGGTAGCTATGATGCGCTGCCGTTACTGCGTTCTGACTCGGTTTATATGCCGATCACCCCGATGTTCCATGTCCATGCCTGGGGCGTGCCCTATGCAGCAACCATGCTAGGCGTCAAACAGGTTTATCCTGGTCGCTATGAACCTAATGCGCTGGTGCAATTAATTGAGCAGGAGCAGGTCACCTTCTCCCACTGCGTGCCCACCATTTTGCAGATGTTGCTAGGCTGTGAGGCCGGGCAACAAGCCGATTTAAGTCAGTGGAAAATCCTCATTGGTGGTAGCGCCTTCCCCCGTGGCTTAGCCAAACACGCACAGGAGCGCGGCATTGATATCTACTCTGCCTATGGCATGTCAGAAACCTGTCCGCTGCTCACCATTACGCATTTAAGCCCTGAGGAGCGCCATAGCAGCGCCGATCAGCAATTACAGCTGCGCACACTGACCGGTATTCCCGCCAATATGGTGGACCTGCGCATCGTTGATGCCGAGGGGAAAGTCGTCGCCGCCGATGGCAGTAGCATGGGTGAGGTTCAAGTACGGGCACCCTGGCTGACCCAGGGCTATCTGAAGGAGCCGGAGAAAAGTGCCGAACTATGGCAGGATGGCTGGCTACACACCGGCGATGTGGCCTGCCAGCATGCCAATGGTTTTGTCGAAATCAAAGACCGGATTAAGGATGTGATCAAAACCGGTGGTGAGTGGATCTCCTCCATCGCCCTGGAAAATCTCATCAGTCAACACCCCCAGGTAGCTGCTGTGGCTGTGGTGGGTATCCCTGACGAGCGTTGGGGGGAACGCCCCTATGCCCTGGTAGTCAAACGTCAGGACAGTCTCACCGCCGAACAGCTGCAGCAACATCTACAGCAATATGTGACAGCCGGCGAGCTGAGCAAGTGGGCTATTCCTGAGCACTTCCTTTTTGTCGAAGACTTACCCAAAACCAGTGTCGGCAAAATTAATAAAAAACTGATCCGCCAGCAGGCCCAGCAATAACCCCTGGCCACTAAACGAACAAGGGCTCCTGTGAGCCCTTGTTGCTATAGTCAGGAATGTACTAGCCGTCTATTAGGCATCTGCCAACCAGGTTGCCAGTCCAGCCTGCTCAAGCAGTTGGGCAGTTTCGCATAGGGGCAATCCCACCACAGCAGAGAAACTCCCCTCAATGGACTCTACCAAGGCTCCCCCTAATCCCTGAATACCATAAGCACCGGCTTTATCCGCCGGCTCACCCGTAGCCCAATAGCGGCGACACAGAGCTTCATTCAAGGGGCGAAAACGTACCTGGGTAGCCACACGTTGACTCAGACACTGCTCAACCTCACCTTCAATCCGCAGTAACGCCACAGCGGTCAGAGTCGTGTGGCAACGCCCACTTAAACGCATCAGCATGCGCACGGCGTCTTCTTCATCCTGGGGTTTACCGAGAATCTCTCCCTCCACCACCACGGTGGTATCTGAGCCCAGCACCCAGGTCGCCGGATGGCGTTGGGCAATCACTCTGGCTTTGGCCTGCGCCAGGCGTGACACATAGGCCTCGGCCTGCTCTCCCACCAGCACACTCTCATCAATGTCCGCACTGGCAACGCTAAAATTCGCCCCCAGCTGCATCAGTAGCTCTCGCCGACGAGGCGATTGCGAAGCAAGAATCAAACGAGACATATCAACCCATAAATAACCGGCGCAAATCGCGATGCATCACAAACCACCAGGGCCACAGCAGCGCGCTAATTAAAGACGGCACCATAAAGATTAAGGATTCCGCACTGCCACCCAACCATTGCTGCAGCCAGTGGCGAACCATTTGATGCACCCCGATCAGCATCAACACCACAAAGGCCTGCTGCCATACCGGGAAAATCCGCATGCGTTGATGTAATAACGAGGTTAGGTAGGCCACTACCGTCAGCCCCAAGGCATTCGCCCCCAGGGGGCTGTATTCGAGCAAGTCCAACACCAATCCACAGAACCAGGCGGTTTTAACACCGACCCGCTCTGGCACCGCCATCACCCAGTAAATCAGTGACATCGCAACCCATTCAGGCCGCCACCACTGCAGCAACTCAGGCATGGGAATGGTGCTTAAAGTCAGGGCCAACAGAAAGGAGGCCAGAATCAGCCAACCACCCCGGGCGGGTTGGCTCATGGCGAGGCATCCTTTTTCGCCGGAGCAGTACGGGCATCCACTGGCTCAGGCTGTGTCTGCCCTGGCGCCAAGGGTGCATTAAGTGATTCCTGGGTGGCGGGTTCATTACCAAACAGCAACAGCACATGGCGACTACGGTCTAACTGAGCACTGGGCTTGACCTTTACCAAGGCAAAGGGCTCACCCGGATCATGCACCACCGAGGTGACTACCCCCACTGGATAACCATAGGGGAAGCGCCCCCCCAGGCCGGAGCTGATCAACAGGTCTCCCTCCTGAATATCGGCGGTATCCTGTACGTGCTCCAGACTCAACACCCCTGGCACACCCTCGCCAAACGCGATAAAGCGCAAACCATTGCGATTAATCTGTACCGGAATAGCGTGGGAGGCATCGGTAATCATCAAGACCCGGCTGGTATAAGGCCCTACCTCAATCACCTGCCCCATGATGCCACCGGCATCCAGCACCGGCTGACCAAGGAATACGCCATCCTGACTACCCTTATTGAGCACCACCTGCAGCTGGAAAGGATTGGGATTCACCCCGATTAGATCGGCGAGCAGAACTTTTTCATCCACCCGTTGGCTGGCGTTGAGTAGCTCACGCAGGCGCACATTTTCGGCGGTAATGGCCGCCATTTTTTGCGCCTGGCGCTCTAACACCAGCATCTGTGAACGCAAACGGGTGTTTTCCGCCTGCAGTTGTTCACGATCCGCCAGGGTTTTATCCGCCAAAGACCAGAGCTGGTTGGGAGTATCCACCACCCATTGCAACGGGGCAGTCAGTACGGTGAGGGCGGAGCGCACCCGCTCCATCCCACTCCAATAGCGGTCTGCCACCAGCATCGCCAGTGACAGCACAACCAACAACCAGAACCAGAACCGGGATGAGGAACTGCGAAAAATTAAACGCACCCTGCGCCCCTGGTTCTAATTATTCGGCCGACAACAGCTCAAGTCCGCGGCTGTCCAACATCTCCAACGCCTTGCCACCACCACGGGCGACACAGGTCAGAGGATCTTCCGCCACGATTACCGGCAAGCCGGTTTCCTCGCTGATCAGTTTGTCGATATCGCGCAGCAGCGCACCACCACCGGTCAACACAATACCGCTTTCCGCGATGTCAGAGGCCAGCTCAGGTGGGCATTGCTCCAGCGCGGTTTTCACCGCCTGCACGATAGTAGAGAGCGGATCCTGCAGGGCTTCCAGGATCTCATTGGAATTAAGGGTAAAACTACGGGGAATCCCCTCCGCCAGATTGCGACCACGCACATCAATTTCACGGATTTCTGCGCTGGGATAGGCACAGCCAATCTCCTGCTTGATCCGCTCGGCAGTGGCATCACCAATCAGGCTACCGTAGTTACGACGCACATAGGTGCTGATGGACTCATCGAAACGATCACCACCGACCCGTACTGACTCGGCGTAGACAATACCGTTGAGGGAAATGATAGCAATCTCAGTGGTACCACCACCGATATCCACCACCATCGAACCCGTTGCTTCCCCAACCGGCAGGCCTGCACCAATGGCAGCCGCCATCGGCTCATCAATCAGATAGACCTCACGAGCCCCTGCGCCCAGTGCCGATTCCTTAATCGCGCGGCGCTCCACCTGAGTGGATTTGCAGGGCACACACACCAGTACCCGGGGACTGGGGGTAATGAAGGAGTTTTCATGCACTTTATGGATAAAGTGCTGGAGCATACGCTCGGTGACATGGAAGTCGGCGATCACCCCGTCCTTCATCGGACGAATAGCGGTGATGTTGCCTGGCGTCCGTCCAAGCATACGCTTGGCGTCCAGGCCCACGGCGGCGACCTGCTTCTGGTTACCGACCTGACGGATAGCCACGACGGAGGGCTCGTTCAGGACGATATCTTTGTTACGTACATAAATCAGGGTATTGGCCGTTCCCAGGTCAATGGACAAATCACTTGAGAACAGTCCGCGAATTCGTTTGAACATGAGACTCGTAGCTTCTTTAGCAGGCGAAAATGCGTGGCGAAAACCGGCAGCAGTAAACCGCTAAACTCTAGCAACGGCAGGGATTTTGGGCAAGGCGCAAATATGTTACCTTACGGGGCTTTGAGCAGCCCGCCTGACCCCTGGCGGTGTCGTGTTAGATGCTGTCCGGGCGGCTTATTCTAGCCGACCCGAACGCCTTAGCCTAGGGTCAGGCACAGCGGATTATGGAAAAGGCACATGGCTTTACAACATTCCGATGTGGAAAAAATCGCCCATCTGGCTCGTTTGCAAGTTGCAAGTGAGGATTTGGGCGCTTATGCCCGCGACCTTTCCAGCATTCTGGAACTGGTCGATCAGATGCAGGCCGTCAATACCGATGGGGTCGAGCCCCTGTCAAACCCGCTGGATGAAGTTCAGCGTTTACGCCCTGATCAGGTAACCGAGCCCAACCAGCGCGAACAGCTGCAACAAAATGCCCCTGCGGCAGAACGCGGCCTGTTCCTGGTCCCCAAGGTTATTGAATAACGCGCCTCGACTCACAGGATACCTGTCATGACAATCCGTACCCTTGCCGAGCTGGCACGTCAGCTCGAAGCCGGTCAGCTATCCAGCGTCGAGCTGACCCAAGATTATTTGGCCCGCGCTAAAGCAGACCAACACAATGCTTTTATCACCCTGACTGAAGAGCTGGCACTGGCGCAAGCCAAAGCAGCGGATGAGCGTCGTGCCGCTGGTCAAGCCGAAACCCTGACCGGTCTGCCTATCGCCCATAAAGATATTTTCTGCACCCAGGGCGTGCGCACCAGCTGTGGCTCCAAAATGCTGGATAACTTTATCGCCCCCTATAACGCCACCGTGGTCGACAAACTGGCAGCGGCTGGCATGGTGATGCTGGGCAAAACCAACCTGGATGAGTTCGCCATGGGCTCCTCCAACGAAAACTCCTTTTACGGCCCGGTGCAAAACCCCTGGGATCGTAACCGCGTGCCCGGTGGTTCATCCGGCGGCTCTGCTGCTGCCGTTGCCGCAGGCCTCACCCCCGCTGCGACCGGCACCGATACTGGCGGCTCTATCCGCCAACCTGCTGCTTTCTGCGGCATTACTGGCATCAAACCCACCTATGGCCGGGTGTCACGCTGGGGCATGGTAGCCTATGCCTCCAGCCTTGATCAGGGCGGCCCGATGGCCCATACCGCAGAAGACTGCGCCCTGCTACTCAATGCCATGGCCGGCTTTGACAGCAAAGATTCCACCAGTCTGGATCGTGAAGTACCGGACTACCGCGCCAACCTGGAGCAGCCGCTGCAAGGGCTGACGATTGGCCTGCCCAAAGAGTTCTTCGGTGCCAATCTGGATGGGCAAATGGCCGATACCCTGCAGGCCGCCCTGCGTGAATATGAAAAGCTGGGCGCGACCCTGAAAGAAATCAGCCTGACTAACGTTGCCCTGTCGATTCCGGCTTATTACATCATCGCCCCCGCCGAGGCCTCTTCTAACCTGTCGCGTTTTGATGGAGTTCGTTACGGCTATCGTTGTGACAACCCACAAGACCTGCAGGATCTGTACAAGCGTAGTCGTGCCGAGGGTTTTGGCACTGAAGTCAAGCGCCGCATCATGGTAGGCACCTATGCCCTCTCTGCCGGTTATTACGATGCCTACTACCTCAAGGCACAGCGTATCCGCCGCCTGATTCAGCAAGACTTCCTCGCTGCGCTGGCTGATGTGGATGTCATCATGGCCCCCGTTACTCCTCACCCTGCCTTTAAACTGGGTGAAAAAACCAACGATCCGGTTGCCATGTATATGGAAGATATTTTCACCCTGTCACTCAACCTGGCCGGCCTGCCCGGCATGTCAGTGCCAGCGGGTTTAATTGATGGCTTACCGGTCGGCATGCAGATCATCGGCAAGCACTTCGATGAAGCCCGTCTGCTTAATGTGGCGCATCAGTTCCAACAGGTGACTGACTGGCACCTGCGCCGTCCCACCCAGGCTTGAGAGGTATAAAAGATGCAATGGGAAGCTGTGATCGGCCTGGAAATTCACGTCCAACTGGCCACCCAATCCAAGATTTTTTCCGGCGCCAGCACCGCCTTCGGTGCTGAGCCCAATACCCAGGCCTGCGCTATTGACCTGGCTCTGCCCGGCACCTTGCCGGTGCTGAATGAAGAAGCCCTGCGCATGGCGGTCAAATTCGGCCTGGCCATTGAGGCAGAAATTGGCAAGCGCTCCGTTTTTGCGCGTAAAAACTACTTTTACCCAGACCTGCCCAAGGGTTACCAAACCAGCCAGTTTGAGTTCCCTATCGTTGGCAAAGGCCAGGTCGAAATTGAGCTGGATGATGGCAGCAAGAAAGTAGTCGGCGTGACCCGTGCCCACCTGGAAGAAGATGCCGGTAAATCCCTGCATGAAGACTTCCAGGGGATGACCGGCATCGACCTCAACCGTGCCGGCACGCCGCTGCTGGAGATCGTCTCTGAGCCGGATCTGCGTTCCGCCAAGGAGGCGGTAGCCTATCTGAAAAAGATCCACGCTATCGTCACCAACCTCGGCATCTGCGATGGCAACATGGCAGAAGGCTCCTTCCGCTGCGATGCCAACGTCTCCGTACGTCCTAAAGGGCAGGAAAAGTTTGGCACCCGCGCCGAGATCAAAAACGTCAACTCCTTCCGCTTTGTCGAGAAGGCGATTCAGCATGAAATCGAGCGTCAAATTGACCTGATCGAAGATGGCGGTACCGTTGTGCAGGAAACCCGCCTGTACGATGCAGACAAAAACGAAACCCGCTCCATGCGCTCCAAGGAAGAAGCCAACGATTATCGCTACTTCCCCTGCCCCGACCTACTGCCGGTAGTCATTGATGATGTCTATATCGATGCCGTACGCCAGACCCTGCCTGAACTACCCGACGCACGCAAAGCGCGCTTTATGCAGGACTATGGCCTGAATGACTACGATGCTGGCCTGTTGGCGGCCTACCGCGACATGGCGGACTACTTCGAGCAGGTCGTAAAAGGCTGTGGCGATGCCAAGCAGGCGGCAAACTGGCTGTTGGGCGAGGTGTCCAAATACCTGAATCAGGCCGGTATGGAGTTCAGCGAGCTGAAAGTACCTGCCGCTGATCTGGCCCAGCTGATCAGCCGCATACTGGATGACACCATCACCTCCAAGATTGCCAAAACCGTATTTGAAGCGATGTGGAATGGTGAGGGCACTCCCGATGCCATCATCGAGAGCAAAGGCCTGAAACAAGTGACCGACAGCGGTGCGCTGGAAGCAGCTATTGATCAGGTGATCGCTAGCTGTACCCCTCAGGTTGAACAGTACCGCGCCGCCGAGCCTGACAAACGTGGCAAGATGCTGGGCTTCTTTATGGGGCAGGTAATGAAAGCCTCCGGAGGCAAAGCTAACCCAGGCCAAGTACAAGGACTGCTCAAGCAAAAGCTGGATGCACTCTGCGACTAACCTCAGCGCTTACTAGTTGCCACTAGGCAGCCCCGACAGGCCGGTTTTCCGGCCCGTCGGCTGGCGGGCCGATCACCCCCCACAACACTTCTTATATTTTTTACCGCTACCACAGGGACAAGGATCATTGCGCCCCGCCTTGACTAACTGCTGGGCAGGAGGATTAATCTGGCCGCTCAGGTACTGCCAGCCCGCCTCAGCACTATAGCGAAAGATAGAGCGCTCATGCAGACAGGCCAACCGTCCTTGTTCTTGATAGTAGGCGCGAAACTCCACTATCCCCTCATCTCCCTGCGGAGAAGGCGCCTGCACAATCTCGAGTCGCTGCCAATCCGTCTCTGACTGATCCAACTCTGCTTCGGTAAGGCCGGGCCGTTGCACGGGATGCCAGGTGCGCAGCAAATACGCCCCTAACCCACCTAAAGCAAAAGCCGCATAACGCGAGCGCATCAATTGCTCTGGGCTGGTTGCCCGTTGTTCCCCACGGTGCAGCGGCGCACAGCAATGCTGATAATCCCGGCCACTACCACATACACAGGTCGTTAAACTCACTTATACCTCCGCCCCCTCAGGGGCAAAACGCTCAATCCAAGCTTGGTTATAGGGTAAATAGCTGCTCGCTTCCCGTGCATAGGCCCGTACAGCTGGACGCTCCTGCTGCAAAAAGTCCGCCACCGCCTGCTGCAACCCAGGCTGCAACCAATGCCAGGAATGAGTCAGAACCGGTTCAAAGCCCCGTAGCAATTTATGCTCCCCCTGCGCACCGGCATCAAAGCTCTTGAGCCCTGTCGCTATTGCACGCTCCATCCCTTGATAGAAACAACATTCAAAGTGGAGTTTGTCGTAGTGCTCCAGGCATCCCCAATAGCGTCCATAGAGACAATCCTGATCCTGTAAAAACAGGGCAGAGGCCACCCAGCGTCCCTGATGGAGCGCCTGTACTAGCTGTACCTGCTCCGGCAAGCGTGCCGCCAGGAGCTGAAAAAAACGCAAGGGTAAATAAGGCTGCTGCCCTCGACGCCAGTAGGTACTGGCATAACACTGATAAAACTGTCGCCACTCCTGCTCATCCAGGGTTACCGCCGCGCGCCAACGAACACTCACCCCCTGTTGGCTAATTTGTTCGCGCTCTTTACGCATATTTTTGCGTTTACGCGCCTGCAATAACGTCAAAAAGTCAGCAAACTCCTGATAGCCACGGTTATACCAATGGAACTGGCAACCTAACCGCTGCAACCAACCTGCGGATTGCCACACATCCTGTTCACTTGCTGCACTAAAGAGTACATGCACACTGGAAAGTTGCCGCTCCTCCACCCAGTGGCGTAGTTGTTGCTCAAGCAATGGGAAGCCCTGACGATCCCCCAGTAAACGCGGCCCCTGCACAGGCGAGAAAGGAATGGATACCACCCCTTTCGGATAATAACTCTGACCCGCCCGTTGCCAGGCTTCTGCCCAGGGCTGATCAAAGACGTACTCGCCACGGGAGTGCTGCTTGAGATAACAGGGTAAAGCCGCGGCCTGTTGTGCCTGCTGCCAATAAAGATGTGCAGGCTGCCACCCCGTGGCCGCGGCGACCGCTCCCGATTCTTCCAAAGCCTGTAAAAATGCATAACTAATAAAGGGATACGCCTCAGTTTCCTGAGCAGAAACACAGTGAGCGGACTGCATAGCCTGCCAGGGTGCCTGCCCCAGTTCCGCCAAGCCAGACAAACAGCGTAATGCAGGGAGAAGATGCGGGTAAGCATTCCACGCCATTAGGGTTATCCTTAGCAACTGAATTCACGCAGGGAGCCATTATGCTAACCACCTTAGCGGTAGGGAACTACCGTTCCTTGCTCAATCTGACTTTACCCTTAACCGGGCTGAACCTGATTAGCGGCGCTAACGGCTGTGGCAAGTCCAATCTCTACCGTACCCTGCGCTTACTTGCCCTAAGCGCACAAGGAGAACTTCGACTCAGCGGATTCGCTATACCGCCAACCAACCTTCCCCTGGCAATGGCCAGACTAGGCTTGCCTGCCTCTTGAATCGACACTAGGCTTAGGCTCCTCGCTCTTGCCCCATGTAGGCCCATTATGGAAGCCGTGCAGATCTTCAGCTTTATCCTGGTTGCCAGTTTACTAGTCATCTCACCTGGCCCTAATGGCGTCCTCATCGCCAAGACCGTACCCAGTGCCGGTAAAGCCGCCGGCTTTGCTAACATTGCCGGTTTTATCCTAGCGTTTTATCTACATGGCAGCCTGTCGATTCTTGGCATTTCAGTACTCTTGCTGCAATCTGCCCAGGCCTTTTTCGTGTTCAAAATGCTGGGGGCGGCTTATCTGGCTTGGATTGGTGGCAAAGCGTTATGGCAGGCCTGGCGCCAACCCCAGCTGCCCAACCCAGCTACTCCTCCGGTGACAGGCAAGCGCTTTTCCTTAAAGAGTGCTTTTGTTGAAGGTCTACTGACCAACCTGCTAAATCCCAAAGTCTCCATGTTTTACCTGGCGGCCTTCCCCCAGTTTGTACCCTTTACAGATAGCGCCAGCAGTGCTTACCTGCTGGTTAGCCTCCATGCGCTGCTCAATTTAGTTTGGTTTAGTGCCATGATTTTACTCTTGGCCCGCCTCAAACAACTGGCCACCAGCCCCCGCTTTACCCAATGGCTTAAATCAGTCACCGGCACTGTTTTTATCGCCTTTGCAGCCAAACTAGCTTTGCTAAAACCCCTGCAAAACAGTTAAAAGCATTCGCCTTTTCCAGGTAGGCTAAAAACACTAAAGCCCTCATTTGAGGGCTTTAGTGTTATGCAAACAATTTTCCAACAAGTTAGGCAGTGCTTTAGCCAGCCCCCGCCACAAACTTGATCATCACCCCCGCAGCCACCGCTGAACCTATCACACCCGCCACATTAGGGCCCATGGCATGCATCAGCAGGAAGTTTTGCGGGTTAGCCTCCAAACCAATCTTATTCGATACCCGCGCCGCCATCGGCACCGCAGATACCCCTGCCGAACCAATCAAGGGATTAACCTTGCTACCCGGCAGTTTATTCATCAGTTTGGCCATAATGACCCCGGCGGCGGTCCCGATGCAGAAGGCAGCAATACCCAGTACCAGTATCCCCAGCGTGGTCACGTCCAGGAACTTATCCGCGCTCAACTTGGAGCCCACCGACAAACCCAGGAAGATGGTGACGATATTGATCAGCGCATTCTGCGCGGTATCACTTAGGCGATCCACCACACCACATTCACGCATCAGGTTACCGAAGCAGAACATCCCCAATAAGGGTGCAGCATCAGGCAGCAACAGGGCGACCATCAACAGCAATACCATCGGGAACATAATCTTCTCGGTCTTAGAGACGTGACGCAGCTGTTCCATTTTGATCTTGCGCTCTTCCACTGTCGTCAGTGCACGCATGATGGGCGGCTGAATCAGAGGCACCAAGGCCATGTAGGAATAGGCAGCAACGGCAATCGCACCCAGTAAATGCGGTGCCAGCATGCTGGCTACGTAGATTGCGGTGGGACCATCTGCCCCACCGATAATGCCGATGGCGGCAGCATCAGCAATGCTGAAGTCCATCACCCCTATCGCACTCAATCCCACTGCACCCAGTACGGTGGCGAAGATACCAAACTGCGCCGCAGCACCGAGGAACAGGGTTTTCGGGTTAGCCAGCAGCGGACCAAAGTCGGTCATCGCTCCCACTCCCATAAAGATCACCAGGGGCGCTACGCCACTGGCAATCGCCACGGAATAGAAGTTATAGAGCATGCCATTGCCATAACCCGCATCATTGGCCACGTTAATGGCTGCCTGATGTACCGCTGCCGAAGCCGAATGATAGGCCTCCAGCAACTCTTTGGCGTTATCTGAGGCCACACCCAGCACTTGCCCCATCGCCGCCAGCACGTCCGGATTCGCCATATAAATGGCCTGTTCGACCGCAGAGAAGGCCATACCCGCCTGGGGGATATTGGCCAGAATGCCGCCAAAACCGATGGGCACCAGCAACAGAGGCTCAAAGTTCTTGCGAATGGCAAGATAGAGCAACATCAGACCGACAATGATCATCACCGTCTGTCCCCAGCTCAGGTTATATAAACCCGAGCTGGTCACGAGTGTCATTAAGCGTTCCATGAAAGCCCGCCCTTATGCCAAGGTAACCAGGGTATCGCCTACGACCACGGCATCCCCTTCTTTTACCTCTACGCTCACCACCTTACCGGCACGCGCAGCTCGAACTTCGGTTTCCATCTTCATCGCTTCCAACACCACCAGCACATCGCCCTCTTGGACCATCTGACCCACGCTGACCTGTACCTTCCAGATGTTACCGGCCAGAGGAGAGCCAACCTCTTCCCCTTCGTTCGCTACCGGCGCTGCAACAGGAGCGGCGGCAGCGGGTTGAACCTGGGAGATTTCACCACCTTCAGCAACCTCAACCACATAACGCTGACCATTAACGGTGATGGTGTAAACAGCAGGACCGCCATTGGATTTCGCTGCAGCCATGGGTTTCTCCTCTTGTAGGCCAGGTTTAGGTTCAAAGGCTTCGGGATTATCACGGTTTTTCAGGAATTTCAGACCAATCTGCGGGAAGAGTGCATAGGTCAATACATCATCAATCAGACGTTCGCCCTGCTCCAGGCGCAGGCCTTCCTTCTCGGCCAAAGCTTGCAGCTCAGCGGTCAGTTTCTCGACTTCCGGCTCCAGCAAGTCCGCTGGACGGCAGGTCACAGGTTCCGCCCCATCGAGTACACGTGCCTGCAGTTCCGCATTAAAGGGAGCAGGGGCACTACCGTATTCGCCACGCAGTACCGCTTGGGTCTCTTTGGAGATGGACTTGTAGCGCTCACCAGTTAGGACATTCAAAACTGCCTGGGTACCGACAATCTGGGAGGTTGGGGTAACCAGGGGGATAAAGCCGAGGTCTTCACGTACGCGGGGAATCTCAGCCAACACATCATCCAGGCGGTCGGCAGCGCCCTGTTCACGAAGCTGGCTTTCCATGTTGGTCAGCATGCCGCCAGGTACTTGCGCCACCAGAATGCGGGAATCCACCCCTTTCAGAGAACCTTCCCACTTACTGTATTTTTTCCGCACTTCACGGAAGTAAGCTGAAATTTCTTCCAGGGCGATAATGTCCAGCCCGGTATCCCGGTCGGTGCCTTCGAAGATAGATACCACAGACTCGGTGGGGGAATGGCCATAGGTCATCGACATTGAGGAAATGGCGGTATCGACATGATCCACCCCGGCCTCCACGGCTTTCACAATGGCAGCAGTCGATAGACCCGTGGTGGCATGGCAGTGTAACTGCACCGGAATCTCCAACTCAGCCTTCAAGCGGCTCACCAACTCAAAAGCCACATAGGGCTTAATCAGGCCCGCCATATCTTTAATGCAGACCGAGTGTGCGCCCATGTCCTGAATACGCTTGGCCAGGTCCACCCACATATCGATGGTGTGTACCGGGCTAATGGTATAGGAAATGGTGCCCTGGGCATGCTTACCCTGCTTTAGCACAGCCTGAATGGCCGTTTGCAGGTTACGCGGGTCGTTCATGGCATCGAACACCCGGAACACGTCTACGCCATTGACCGCCGCACGCTCAACAAACTTGCTCACCACATCATCGGCGTAATGACGATAACCCAACAGGTTTTGCCCCCGCAGCAGCATTTGTTGCGGAGTATTGGGCATGACTTTTTTCAGCTCACGAATACGCTGCCAGGGATCTTCTCCCAGGTAGCGAATGCAGGAATCAAAGGTGGCACCACCCCAGCTCTCCAGCGACCAAAAGCCGACTTTATCCAGCTTTTCCGCGATGGGCAGCATATCATCCAGACGCATCCGGGTAGCGAACAGTGATTGGTGCGCATCCCGTAGTACGACATCGGTGATACCCAAGGGTTTCTTTGCATTGGTCATAGAAAACAGCCCTTAGTAATTTATCGTTCGACTCATTGACGCGTGCGATGGTGATGCACAGCTGCAGAGATTACAGCCATCACCTGGCCATCCTGGTCATTATTTTGGGCAGGCGCCACGGATGGGCGCTTAGAGGCTTTTGCTTTAGGGGCAGGCTCTGGCAGGAAGCGACCAACCAGGGCACTCATTCTTTGGGTCGCCACCACCAGCAACGAAAGGAACACAAACACGAAGCCCATGCCAAATACCATCAGCATGAAACCTTCATTCAATAGATTAGCGGCATCCATCGGAAGCTCCTCGAGGGTGAAGTGTCGACACACTACCGCAGTTTGCCCTCCGTAAAGCTCGTCAAGAGGACGCCCTACACCGTATCAGTAGTGCAAAACTTCGTTACTCTACCCCAAGCATTCCGGGCTAGACAAGGGAATCCCCGCTTTTACCTAGAGGAAAACCCTTACATTCGCAACAAAATTGTCGACAATCAACGAAACAGACCTGCAGCAAGTCTGCCACAGACAGCAACAAATGCCATTAGACCTAGGCGGTAGCCAAACAAGTGTCGACACCTTTCCTTAACCGCCCCTAGCAGAACAAATATAAGTAGTTGCAAATTACCCTTTTGATTTTTTTTAGCCGAAAAACACCATAAAAAAACCCAGGCAAGCCTGGGTTGATACTGATAAAGGGTAGCCTTCAGGGTTGGTACACACCCACATTATCAAAGCCTGCATCACGCAAATGCACGGCATGCAATTTACTCATTACCCCTTGCTCACAATAGAGCAGATACTGGCGATTTTGCTGCAGCTCGGCAAAGGCAGCATTAAGTTTATAAAAAGGAATATGCAGCACTGTCTGCCCTGGCAAATCCAGCGGCTGTTGCTCTTGCTCATCGGGATGACGAATATCAATAACTACATCCTGCTGTGCCCGTACTACCTGGCATACTGGCGCTTCCAGCTCATCCAGATTAGGCAAATCCTCTAGGATGCGGTCGATCTTACGTACCGTGGCACGATCCAGTGCCCGATTGAAGACCTCCTCACTCAGCTTGGCCTCTTCTTCTTTTACCTTCGCCAAAGAAGCGTTCACCGTTGGACGGTCTGAGATCACGCCACAATATTCCGGCATAGAGGCAGCATAATCATAGGTACCAATTTGTTTGGCCTGATTGATGATGTCCTGCTTATCCGTGACGATCAGCGGACGCAATACCAGCACTTCACTGGCTTCATCAATCACATTTAGGTTAGTCAGGGTTTGGCTGGAAACCTGAGCGATACTTTCCCCAGTAACCAAGGCCCCAGCCCCCAAGCGCCAGGCCACTTTATTCGCTGCCCGCAGCATGACCCGCTTGAGTACCACCCCCATCATCGAGTGGTGCACATTCTCCAGAATGTCACCCACCACCTCTTCAAAAGGAATGGAAATAAACTTTACCTTGGCAGCCGAACCGTAGCGCTGCCAAATATGGTGAGACACCTGACGCACCCCCACCTCATGGGCCAGACCACCCAGATTAAAGAAGCAGAAGTGGGTTTTGCAGCCACGACGCATGGTTTGATAGGTCGCTACCGTAGAATCAAAACCACCGGAAATCAGCGACAACACATCATCCTGGGTTCCCAGGGGAAAGCCCCCCAAGCCCTGGCGTCGATCTGTGACGATAAAGGCACGAGAATGGCGTAGCTCAACCTGCACCACCTCATCAGGCTTGGACAGATCGATACCTGCCGTCTGGGTACGGGCACGCAAGCCCCCACCAAGATAACGTTCCATATCGATAGAGGTGAAATCATGATCCCCCACCCGCTTCACCCGCACTGCGAAAGTTTTGCCAGCCAAACGGGCCGCATTAATTTCGACCAAGGGCTCCAGCAGAGCATCAAAGGTGGTAAAGGGGATCTCACTGACTTCTGAGTAAGAGGCAATACCAGGGGTACGCCCCAATACATCCTTAATCGCCTCCCCAAAGGCAGGATCGGCCTGCTCCGCAATGATTTCAATAAAATCCCAATGGGGTTTAATCCACAACCGCGAGTCCAGACGCAACAACTGAATCTTCAGGTTAGAAGCCAAACGCTTAGCGAAGCGCTGACGAACCGAACGACTTTTAATGGTGATTTCCGGGAAGAGCTTAACAATAAACTTCATAGTGCGACTTCTGGACTCTTGAGCGAAACAGTTAGCGAGAGAAGCTGAATAACGCCGAGCCAGGCTTGAGGGCAGGCGCCAAAATAAAGCCGCGTATTCTAACAGAACAACAAAAGGGGAGCGAACTATGAAAAGGCAGGGAATAAGGAAGAAGCCAAATGGCGCGCCCGAGAGGATTCGAACCTCTGACCGCCTGGTTCGTAGCCAGGTACTCTATCCAGCTGAGCTACG